>NZ_JAJOYW010000009.1:0-1652 GCF_022565835.1 Nesterenkonia sp. DZ6 | reverse complement strand
CAATGGTGCGGTGGGGGATTCCATCGCGCGCACTATCCGGGTCCTCAGCTCCCAGCGCAGACTGCAGACCCTGCTCGACGCCAGCAACGTCGTGGCCAGCGATCTGGACCTGGAACATGTTCTGCGGCGCATCGCCGAGGAGGCCAGGACCGTCGCGGACGCCGAGTACGCCGCACTGGGCGTCATCGCCGCTGATGGCTCCCTCGAGCGGTTCATCCACGTCGGAATGGCGCAGCACGTGGCCGAGAAGATCGGAGACCTGCCCGCCGGGCACGGGGTCCTGGGCGCGGTGAACCAGAGCAGCAACCCGATCCGACTCACCGACCTCACCACGGATCCCCGGGCGGTCGGCTTTCCCGCCCACCACCCGCCGATGAACAGCTTCCTCGGGGTCCCGATCAAGATCCGCGGCGAGACCTACGGCAACCTCTACCTCACCAACCGGGCCGATGGGCCCTTCACCGACGAGGACGAAGAACTCGTCACGGCGCTGGCCGCCACGGCTGCGACCGCGATCAACAACGCCCGACTCTACGAAGAGGCCCGCCGAGCGCAGCAGCTCAGCGCCGTCCTGGGCGACGTCACCTCAGCTCTGCTGGCCTCGGAGACCATCGATGTCTTCGGCGTCCTGGCTCACGGGGTCGCGACCCTCACCGAAGCGGACTTCGCCGCCATCGTGACCTCCGACGCGGTGGGCGAAGAGCTCTTCATCGACACCGCCCGCGGACAGGGCGCCTCGCTGATCGAGGGCGAGGTGCTGCCCTGGGTCGAAGGCGCGGTGTCGCGGGCCATGGAGGGGACGGCGAGCATCTCGGCTCCCGAGGGAACAGATGTCCCACCGTTCTGTGAGCGGGTCCCGAGCTCCTCGGTGATCGCTGTTCCGCTGATCGTCTCCGGGGACCGCATCGGTGCGGTCTGCGCGACCCGGGCCGAGTCCCGGCCGGCCTTTGACTCCGGTGACCTGGAGCTGCTCTCGGACTTCGCGACCCAGGCGGGTCTGGCTGTGGCGCTGTCCTGGGCGCGAGCGGATCGGCAGCGGCTCGGCGTGATCGAAGACCGGGCGCGCACTGCTCGGGATCTCCATGACCATGTCATCCAGCGGCTCTTCGCCACGGGCCTGGGACTGCAGGCCTTCGCCTCGGCCCACCCCCGACATTGCGGGAGGATCGACAGGCATGTGGCGGAGATCGACGCGGCCATCGAAGACATCCGCAACGCGATATTCACTCTGCGCACCCGTAAGACCACCAGGACCATGCGTCATCGGCTGCTCGATGTCGTCACCGAGCTCTCGGCCGGGCTTGGCATGGCTCCGAAGGTGACCTTCACGGGTCAGATCGATGCGTTCATCAAGGGTGAGCTCGCAGATGATGTCGTCGCGGTCCTGCGTGAGACGGTCACCAACGTGACCCGCCATGCCAGGGCGACTGCGGTCTCGATCGAGGTCCAGGCAGACTCCGCCGGAGTCACGGTCACGGTCGGTGACGACGGGGTCGGCCTGGCTGCCGGTGACAAGACCGCGAGCGGCACGGCGAACCTGCGGGCCAGGGCGCGTGCTCGGGGTGGTGCCTTTGGGCTGACCCCGGGGGAGAACGGCGGGGTGCGGGCGCGCTGGCACGTCCCGGTCCATGGTCAGGACGTCCCATGATCAG
>NZ_JAJOYW010000008.1:0-6298 GCF_022565835.1 Nesterenkonia sp. DZ6 | reverse complement strand
ACAGGTCAAGCCCGGTCCCCCGAAGGGGACCGGGCTTGAACCCTCTCTACCAAATAGTGTCCGGCGGCGACCTACTCTCCCACACACTCCAGTGTGCAGTACCATCGGCGCAGTGGGCCTTAGCTTCCGGGTTCGGGATGGGACCGGGCGTTTCCCCCACGCTATGACCGCCGTAACTCTAGAACAACACCACTTCCCACACCACCACACGCACCAGATCACCAAGACCTGACACCCGCAACAGGGGTACTGAAGATGCTGTAAACCTAAACTCACAACAACACTATTAAACTACACACACCTGCCACACCATCACACAGTGATGACACGCAGGGGAGGTCTGACTCTGACCCACACACCCACACGCCTCAAACAAGAGACACCATGGGTAATGCGGGGTTGTTGGCAGAGAACCGCCTAGTGGACGCGAACACGCAGTGTTCAATTAAAACTTCACCGAGCACACATTGAGTGTGGTGTAAGTGGTCGGCTTATTAGTACCAGTCAGCTTCACGCATTGCTGCGCTTCCACATCTGGCCTATCAACCCAGTAGTCTGGCTGGGAGCCTTCACACCTTAAAGGTGACGGAGATCTTATCTTGAAGCCGGCTTCCCACTTAGATGCTTTCAGCGGTTATCCATCCCGAACGTAGCTAATCAGCGGTGCACTTGGCAGTACAACTGACACACCAGAGGTTCGTCCGTCCCGGTCCTCTCGTACTAAGGACAGACCTTCTCAAATCTCCTGCGCGCGCAGCGGATAGGGACCGAACTGTCTCACGACGTTCTAAACCCAGCTCGCGTACCGCTTTAATGGGCGAACAGCCCAACCCTTGGGACCAACTCCAGCCCCAGGATGCGACGAGCCGACATCGAGGTGCCAAACCATGCCGTCGATATGGACTCTTGGGCAGGATCAGCCTGTTATCCCCGAGGTACCTTTTATCCGTTGAGCGACGGCCCTTCCACACGGTGCCGCCGGATCACTAGTCCCAACTTTCGTTCCTGCTCGAGCTGCCGCTCTCACAGTCAAGCTCCCTTGTGCACTTACACTCGACACCTGATTGCCAACCAGGCTGAGGGAACCTTTGGGCGCCTCCGTTACTCTTTAGGAGGCAACCGCCCCAGTTAAACTACCCACCAGGCACTGTCCCTGGACCCGATCAGGGCCCGAAGTTAGATGCCTAACAACACCAGAGTGGTATTTCAACGATGACTCCACAACCACTAGCGTGGCCGCTTCACAGTCTCCCACCTATCCTACACAAGTGATGTCAAACACCAATACCAAGCTATAGTAAAGGTCTCGGGGTCTTTCCGTCCTGCTGCGCGTAACGAGCATCTTTACTCGTAGTGCAATTTCGCCGAGTCCACGGTTGAGACAGCGGGGAAGTCGTTACTCCATTCGTGCAGGTCGGAACTTACCCGACAAGGAATTTCGCTACCTTAGGATGGTTATAGTTACCACCGCCGTTTACTGGGGCTTAAATTCAGAGCTTCGCCACAAGTGACTAACCCTTCCTCTTAACCTTCCAGCACCGGGCAGGAGTCAGTCCGTATACATCGTCTTACGACTTCGCACGGACCTGTGTTTTTAGTAAACAGTCGCTTCCCCCTGGTCTCTGCGACCACCACCAGCTCACCAAAGCAAGCCTGGATCACCAGGGTGGTCCCCCTTCTCCCGAAGTTACGGGGGTATTTTGCCGAGTTCCTTAACCGTGGTTCTCTCGATCGCCTTAGTATTCTCTACCTGACCACCTGTGTCGGTTATGGGTACGGGCGGTACAAGCCCTCGCGTCGATGCTTTTCTTGGCAGCATAGGATCACTGAATCCCCCACAAAGTGGAGTCCCATCAAGTCTCACCCGTATAACGAGTCCCGGATTTGCCTAGGACTCGGGCTACACTCTTAGACCCAGACAACCATCGCTGGGCTCAGCTACCTTCCTGCGTCACACCTGTTAATACGCTTGGCTCCCCGGTTCAGGTCCTGCGCTCCTCGTACACGTCGATCCCAAAGGGACCGCTCTAGCACGATTCGGGCAGTTAGTATCACCAGTTCACCATGGGCGGTCTTATACCGGTACGGGAATATCAACCCGTTGTCCATCGACTACGCCTGTCGGCCTCGCCTTAGGTCCCGACTAACCCAGGGCAGATTAGCTTGACCCTGGAACCCTTAGTCATTCGGCGGACACGTTTCTCACGTGTCTTTCGCTACTCATGCCTGCATTCTCACTCGAACACACTCCACAGACGAGCTTACGCTGCTGCTTCACCGCAGTGTTCGACGCTCCCCTACCCATCCAGTCCGCAAGGGACTAAATGCCACAGTTTCGGTGGTGTGCTTGAGCCCCGCTAAATTGTCGGCGCGGAATCACTTGACCAGTGAGCTATTACGCACTCTTTCAAGGGTGGCTGCTTCTAAGCCAACCTCCTGGTTGTCTAAGCAACTCCACATCCTTTCCCACTTAGCACACGCTTAGGGACCTTAACTGGTGGTCTGGGCTGTTTCCCTCTCGACCATGAAGCTTATCCCCCACAGTCTCACTGCTGCGCTCTCACTTGACCGGCATTCGGAGTTTAGCTGACGTCAGTAACCTTGTAGGGCCCATCGGCCATCCAGTAGCTCTACCTCCGGCAAGAAACACGCAACGCTGCACCTAAATGCATTTCGGGGAGAACCAGCTATCACGGAGTTTGATTGGCCTTTCACCCCTACCCACAGCTCATCCCCCCAGTTTTCAACCTAGGTGGGTTCGGTCCTCCACGCGCTCTTACACGCGCTTCAACCTGGCCATGGGTAGATCACTCCGCTTCGGGTCTAGACCCAGCGACTCAAACGCCCTATTCAGACTCGCTTTCGCTACGGCTTCCCCACACGGGTTAACCTCGCCACTGAGCACTAACTCGCAGGCTCATTCTTCAAAAGGCACGCCATCACACCCCTATAGGATGCTTTGACGGATTGTAGGCACATGGTTTCAGGTACTATTTCACTCCCCTCCCGGGGTACTTTTCACCATTCCCTCACGGTACTGATTCACTATCGGTTAGTAGGTAGTATTTAGGCTTACCAGGTGGTCCTGGCTGATTCACACAAGATTCCTCGAGCCTCGTGCTACTCGGGATACACTTACAGGCCGGCGGAACGCATTACGACTACGGGACTCACACCCTCTACGGCGAAGGACTCAACCTTCTTCGTCTATACGCCCGCACCTCAACCCTGAGGACTGGTAGATCCCCAACGAAATGTCCCACAACCCCGATCACGCAACCCCTACCAGGTATCACACGCAACCGGTTTAGCCCCATCCGCTTTCGCTCGCCACTACTCACAGAATCACTACATTGTTTTCTCTTCCTGTCGGTACTGAGATGTTTCACTTCCCGACGTTCCCTCCAACCGGTCTATACATTCAACCGGTGGTCACACACCATCACGGCATGCGGGGTTTCCCCATTCGGAAATCCTGGTATCAACGCTCGGTTATCAACTCCACCAGGCTTATCGCAGATTCCCACGTCCTTCATCGGCTCCTACTACCAAGGCATTCACCATGCGCCCTAAAACACTTACAAACATCATCACAGTAGCTGCAATGACACTCAACAATTAAGTGCTCGACTAAAAATTGACACAAAAAACACCAGCCACACCAAAGGCGTGACCAGCATGATTCGAGTATTTTGTTCAAAAGAACAAAGATGCTCGCGTCCACTATGCAGTTCCCAAACAACAACCCCCACCACCATCACCAACCCCGTAAACGAGGTCGGCTACCTGAAGCCGAGGGCCAGATCTTGAAACAACCATTGTTGTCTCAGGACCCAACAGTGTGCCAAGCACCACAGACATATGACACCAGTCCTCTTTCCGACCCGTGAACCTCAGTACAGCAATAAAGCTGACCAAGACGGGCGTACCGGAGAAACCAGTGCCAAGACCATGATGACGATTCGTTGATATTCCACCCTTGAGCAAACCACCAGTCACACGAACGGCGACATGAAGTGGCGGACCCGACTCGGGTCCTGCTCCTTAGAAAGGAGGTGATCCAGCCGCACCTTCCGGTACGGCTACCTTGTTACGACTTAGTCCCAATCGCGAGTCCCACCTTCGACGGCTCCCCCCACAAGGGTTAGGCCACCGGCTTCGGGTGTTACCCACTTTCGTGACTTGACGGGCGGTGTGTACAAGGCCCGGGAACGTATTCACCGCAGCGTTGCTGATCTGCGATTACTAGCGACTCCAACTTCACGAAGTCGAGTTGCAGACTTCGATCCGAACTGAGACCGGCTTTTAGGGATTAGCTCCACCTCACAGTATCGCAACCCATTGTACCGGCCATTGTAGCATGCGTGAAGCCCAAGACATAAGGGGCATGATGATTTGACGTCGTCCCCACCTTCCTCCGAGTTGACCCCGGCAGTCTCCCATGAGTCCCCACCATTACGTGCTGGCAACATAGGATAGGGGTTGCGCTCGTTGCGGGACTTAACCCAACATCTCACGACACGAGCTGACGACAACCATGCACCACCTGTGAACCGACCCCGAAGGGAAGCTGCATCTCTGCAGCGGTCCGGTCCATGTCAAGCCTTGGTAAGGTTCTTCGCGTTGCATCGAATTAATCCGCATGCTCCGCCGCTTGTGCGGGCCCCCGTCAATTCCTTTGAGTTTTAGCCTTGCGGCCGTACTCCCCAGGCGGGGCACTTAATGCGTTAGCTACGGCGCGGAAAACGTGGAATGTCCCCCACACCTAGTGCCCAACGTTTACGGCATGGACTACCAGGGTATCTAATCCTGTTCGCTCCCCATGCTTTCGCTCCTCAGCGTCAGTAACAGCCCAGAGACCTGCCTTCGCCATCGGTGTTCCTCCTGATATCTGCGCATTTCACCGCTACACCAGGAATTCCAGTCTCCCCTACTGCACTCTAGTCTGCCCGTACCCACTGCACACCCGGGGTTGAGCCCCGGGCTTTCACAGCAGACGTGACAAACCGCCTACGAGCTCTTTACGCCCAATAATTCCGGATAACGCTCGCGCCCTACGTATTACCGCGGCTGCTGGCACGTAGTTAGCCGGCGCTTCTTCTGCAGGTACCGTCACTTGCGCTTCTTCCCTGCTGAAAGCGGTTTACAACCCGAAGGCCGTCATCCCGCACGCGGCGTCGCTGCATCAGGCTTTCGCCCATTGTGCAATATTCCCCACTGCTGCCTCCCGTAGGAGTCTGGGCCGTGTCTCAGTCCCAGTGTGGCCGGTCACCCTCTCAGGCCGGCTACCCGTCATCGCCTTGGTGAGCTATTACCTCACCAACAAGCTGATAGGCCGCGAGTCCATCCAAGACCGATAAATCTTTCCACCAGCACCCCATGCGAGGACTGGTCGTATCCGGTATTAGACCCAGTTTCCCGGGCTTATCCCAGAGTCAAGGGAAGGTTACTCACGTGATACTCACCCGTTCGCCACTAATCCAACCGTGCAAGCACGGTCTTCATCGTTCGACTTGCATGTGTTAAGCACGCCGCCAGCGTTCATCCTGAGCCAGGATCAAACTCTCCATTAAAAAATTAATAAGAGAAAGCATCCACAATCAACAACAAACAGACCAGACCCTGCCAGAAAAACAAGGCCCTCACGATCCATCCATCATCAACCACGGACACCAGTTAATGAATCCTTGGCTAAATTTGCGATCACTATCACGGGGGTGATAATGTCGCTGTTATAACCAAATAAATAATTTGGTATCAACAAACTTGGCACACTATTGAGTTCTCAAACAACAACCGCTACCGGCACCATCAGAAGTTTTTCTCTGAATCGCTCCGAAGCAACTTTGTAAGCTTACCAACAAGCTCCCGCTTCGTCAATTCAGCGTTTCCGCCGTCCTGACCCGACTTCGAATGAATCTTTCCCAGCGAATACTCGCTGCGAACGACTCGAACTCGTCGTCTGCGCGGTTCTCAACTCTACGTCGCGGTGTTCGCCTTCGTCAACTCGAGGTCAACTCTGCATGAACACCACACAAACCGTGGTCTCGAACCCCCCGGGAACACCTCGCTTGAGCCGATGACCAGCCCAGAGGGCCAGCGCACCGCAACAAGGAACAGATCCTGTGTGGGGAGAAGCTATGTGGTTATCAAATCCGGGGATCTTCGCGGTCCGCCTCAGCTTCCCGCCGTGCCCCCTTGAGCACGAGATAGAACTTTACACACGCCCCGCCGAGTCCGCAAACCAAAACCAGTGCGACCTGCATCACACCCCTGGATCCCCGTGACCTGGCGGTTT
>NZ_JAJOYW010000007.1:0-51657 GCF_022565835.1 Nesterenkonia sp. DZ6 | reverse complement strand
AGAAGGCGGCGGCGAAGCTTGAGGATCAGGCTCAGCCGCTGGTCGATGACGCGAAGGGTCAGGTCCAGTCGATGGCTGAGGAGCTCAAGGAGCCTGCGCAGGAATCTGTGCAGCGGGTTCGTGATTCTGCGGCGGAGAGCGCTCAGAACGTGAGGTCTGAGGGTCAGGAGCAGAAGAGCACCGTCACGGATTCGGCCAGGTCCTCGGCAGAGGAGGTCCGCGGCAGCTGAGACCGAGATCCCCGAGGGTCTCCGTATGGTCGAGCTGAAGACCGAGTGATCGGACGCTCACATGCGAAGGCGGGGCTCCACCGATGGTGGGCCCCGCCTTCGCATGTGGTGAGAGGGAGTATACGGACCCGCCGGAGGCGGCTCAGATGGTGACGTCGCCCTTGGGGCTGCGGAAGGTCACCGACATGATGCCCGGCGTTCCGGAGGGTGCGATCCACTCCACGTCCACGTCCTCGAAGGGGTCTACGTTCGGGCAGGCCAGCCACTGGGTGACCCGGTCTGGGGAGCCTGCGATGCTCAGCTTCGTCAGCGCCGCCTCAGGCGGATAGGCCTGGGAGGGGTGCAGTCCGTAGGTGCCTTCGTTCCAGCGCAGCAGGTAGGGCACCTGAGGATCTGCGATGAGTCCCTTGATCCCGATCTGCTGCCACGTCAGCTCCTGACCGTCGGGGAACTTGCGGTTGCCCGGGACGGCCTTGCGTCCCAGCCGCTCCTCGAAGGGGGAGAGGTCATCGACGCTCACGCACCAGCCCATCCAGCCGCCGCCCACCAGGGAACGGTTGCGCACGGCCTGGCCGAAGGGGGCCTTGTCGGCGCTGGGGTGGTCCAGCACCTCGACGATCTCGAGGTACTGCCGGTTCTCCAGCGGAATGATCGCATTGCGAGTGCCGAAACGTGGGTGAATGCCGCCGCGGACGCGTTCCACGCCCAGCGCATCGGTGATTCGTTCCACCGTGGCTTTCATTCCATCGGGACCGACTGCATACGAGACGTGATCGAGGCGCATCATGTTGCCATCATGACACCACTGGGCGCAGAGATATAAATCGGGTTGAATATTCATACTTATCCGGCGTTTTTCTACTGATTGTAGAAACATCACGACGACGGCGCCCCCAGCCCCCGCATGGCGCGTATCCTTGATAAGTGCTCAAGACCGCTCTGCAGCCCAAATGGATCGGGACCCTCGCCCTGGCGCTGGTCCTGGCCACAGTCTTCGTGGTGCTGAGCGCCTGGCAGTTCAGCGAATCGAGCTCTGAACCGCCCCCGACCGAAGAGGTCACCGAGACCCCGGTCCCGCTCACCGAGGCCCACCAGCCGCAGCAGCCGATGACGGTGGCCGAAGCCGACCGGATCGTGGACGTCAGCGGTGAGTTCCTCGAAGACACCCAGGTGATCATCGATGAACGCCTGCAGAACGGAACATCCGGTTATTGGGTGGTCGCGGCCTTCCGACCCGACGATGCGCCGGATGACAACATCATCCCGGTGGTGCGCGGCTGGGTCACGGATCCGGCTGACGCCGATGAGCTTCCCTCCGGCGAGCCGCTCGAGATCCAAGGGCGGCTTCTTCCTCCCGAGGCTCCCGGACCGGGTCAGCGCGGGATGTCCGCCGATGGGACGCAGATCTTCCCCACCCTCTCCCCGGCAGAGCTCATCAACGTGTGGGACGAGCCGGGCTACTCCGGCTTCGTCGTAGCCTTCGAGAGCTCAGACGCCAGCGGCGCGGAGGTGGGTGCGGCGTCGTCGTCCTCCGGCATGGAACCGGTGCAGGTCGACCCGCAGCCCGAGACGTCGGACATCAACTGGCTGAACCTCTTCTACGGGGTGGAATGGACGGTCTTCGCCGGGTTCGCCTTCTATCTCTGGTGGCGGCTGGTCAAGGACGCCCACGAGAAGCAGCTGGAGGAAGAGCGGCTGGACCGCGAATGGCAGGAGCAGTGGCGCGCCGAGCAGCTCGCCCTGCGGCAGCAGACCCAAGCGAAAGACTAGAGACTCATGAGTGATTCCCGTACGGGCGATTCCCCCGTGACCGATCCCCAGATCGCCGATGACATCCCTCCGGCGCCGCCGCGGCCCAAGCAGCGCCGTTTCGGCGGCACCGCCGCGCAGATCCAGGGTTCGCTGACCTTCTACAAGGTCTTCGCCTTCATCACCGGCATCATGCTGCTGATCCTGGTCGCCAAGATGATCATGGACTACGGATTCGGCTACGAGCTCTACGCCGGCGGCACCACCGCCGAAGGGGCGGAGAACACGTTGGGCTTCCACCCGAAGGACTCGGTGATGGACGGCACCGGAATCTCCTACTGGATCGCAGTGATCCACGGTTGGATCTACGTCATCTACATCATCGCGGGATTCCGGCTCTGGTACCTGATGAACTGGAAGGTCGGCCGGCTGGTCACCATCGTGCTGGGCGGCGTCGTGCCGTTCCTGAGCTTCGTGGTGGAGCGCAAGATCGCCCGCGAGGTCAGGGTGGACATGGAGTCCAACCCGGAGGCCGTGCGCCGCTACTGAGCGCGGTCTCGGGCCGCTGGCACGAGGTGGCTCTCGGCACCGGATCTAGCGGTGAGCTGGTATCGGCCGGGCGCGCGTCCGGCGGGCCCAGAAGAGCACCGGGATCAGCAGCAGTGCGAGCAGGCCGCCGCCGAGCGAGAGATGCTCGAAGCTCGTCGCGGACATCACCATCCCCGACATCGCCCCGCCGCCGGCTCCGGCGAGGGCGATCAGCACATCTATGCCGCCCTGGGTGCGCGGGCGATTCTCCGGGATGGTCGCATCCACGACCAGCGCCGTGCCCGCGATCAGACCCACGTTCCAGCCCACCCCCAGCAGGATCAGCGCCAGAACCAGCAGCTCCAGCGAATCCCCGGGGGCGACCGCCCCCACCAGGCCTGCGCTGAGCAGGATCACCGCCGCCACGACGCTCATCGGGATCCGACCGAAACGGTCCACCAGGATCCCGGTGACGAGCGAGGGCAGCCACATGGCGCCCACATGCAGCCCGATCACCAGCCCCACCGAGCTCAGACCGTGGCCATGGGTGAGCATATGGATCGGGGTCATGGTCATGATCGCGACCATCGCGACCTGGGTGAGCACCATCACCGTGGCGCCGATATACGCCCCGGTCTCAGGCTTCGGGGCAGGGGAGGGCCCTGTGGCGGCGGCAGGTTCTGCGGCGGCCTGCTCCGCGGACTGCTCTGCGGACTGCTCTGCGGCGGCGTCGGCCGCTTCGATCTCCGCAAGTTCACGCGCCAGCAAGAACGGATCCGGCCGCAGAAAGATGAACAGGATCGCTCCGGCGGCGAGGTATGCCGCTGCGGCGAGGAGGAAGGGGCCCGCCAGTGGTGGGATTCCTAGGCTCCTCGCCAGATCCCCGAGTGGTTCCACCAGGTTCGGTCCGGCCACCGCACCGAGGGTTGTGGAGACCATCGCGATGCTGATCGCGGTGCCGCGGCGTGATTCAGGTGCGAGGTCTGTCCCGGCGTAGCGGGCCTGCAGGTTCGTCGCGGTCCCGGCGCCGTAGATGAACAGCGCGAAGAAGAGCAGCGGGACATGATCCTCCACCGCGGCAGCCACCACCCCGATCGCTCCGAGCCCGCCGGCGGTGAAGCCGATGCCCAGTCCGACCCTGCGGCCCCAGCGCTGACTGACCCGCCCCACGGAGAACGCCGCCAGCGCGGAGCCCAGCGTGAACAGGGCGATGGGCAGCCCGGCCAGACTCGCAGAGTCGAGCATCTCCTGGGCCAACAGGGCGCCCACGGTGACCCCGGCGGCCAGGCCGGCGCCGCCGAGGATCTGGCTGAAGACGACGACGGTGAGCGTGCGCCGCTGGACGTCGATTCGTCGCACCTTGTCCCGCTGCTGGTCGCCCCCTGAATACATGGTCGATAACCTACACCGGGCGCAGGGCAGGCAAGCCCTCGTAGTCGTCCTGGTCCCGACCAGCCCCCGGACGTTGATCACCGACGCCCGGCAGGGCGGGGTCCGCTTGGTCCACACCGAGACACCAGGTCGAGACGGCGGCAATCAGAGCATGCGTCCGCACATCGCTGACCCTCGATTTCCGTCTGGGCCTGAAAAGTCCTGGACATTTGCTCACTCAGGGGAGAGACTGATATTCTTCGCGACCTTTACTCGGCATCGCAAGGAGGCGGTCATGGGTAGTGTGGGTTTGCTCTATGTTGGTGCGGTTCTGATCATCAATGGCTTGATGTTGTTGGATGTGGTTCCCGGTAAAGCCGCCGCCGCAATGAACTTGTTCGTCGGAGCCATGCAGGTGGTTTTCCCGACCATTATTCTTGCCCAGTCTGAAGGTGATCCCGAGATCATACTCGGTGCGTCAGGACTCTTTCTCTTCGGCTTCACTTACCTGTATGTCGCATGGAATGTCCTGACCGATGCTCCAGGTGAGGGTCTGGGTTGGTTTTCTCTCTTTGTTGCGGCCTGCGCCGTTGTCTACGGAACGCTGAATTTCACGCTGGTAGACGACCCATTGTTCGGTGTCATCTGGTTCTCCTGGGCAGTGCTCTGGTTCATGTTCTTCGTGCTGCTGGGACTCGGCAAGGTCAGCATCCAGCGGCGTACTGGCTGGTTCACGCTGTTCCTCGGGATCTTCACCGGAGCCGTCACCTCGTTCCTGCTGCTCACCCAGAACTACCCGACCGGAGATGGAGCAGCGCTGATCGGGGCGGCGCTTGCAGTGGGGCTGTTTCTCCTGGCCTGGCTTCTCGGAGCTCCAAACAGGGTGAGCGTCTCTCGCGACAAAGACCCGTTGAATGCGTCGGCCTGAGAGTCGAAAGGTTCCGCTTGGGTGTCCGATATCAACAGGATGGTGAGGTCATATGCCGCTCTACAGCTTCCGGTGCGATGAAGGTTGCAGTTTCGATGCCTCCTACACAATGGATGAAGTGCCGCGAAAGCGGGCGTGCCAGCAATGCGATGCATCAGCGGTGCGGATTATCACCTCAGTGAACCTGTCTCGAGCAGGTACTGCGGCGTTCCGAGCCGTGGAGAGTTCCCTGCGAAGCGCTCACGAGCCCGACGTTGTCTCCAAGTTGCCGCACCAGGCAGGGCGGTCGACTCCGATTACCACTAATCCTCTTCACGCGACTCTCCCGCGGACCTGAACGGAGGTTTTCCTGCCAGATATTTGACATGACCACAGGCGATGTTGAATTCATAAGGAGAAACCAAAATGCCGAAGACAATATTCAAGTTAGATTCCTCGAAAAAGTTCGGTGACCAGGAAAAGCTGGGACACAATCGCTGGCATCCTGAGATTCCATCCGTAGCGACCGTGAAGCCGGGAGAAAGTTTCCGCGTCGACTGCCGAGAATGGTTCGACGGGGCCATCGAGAACAATGATTCCGCAGAGGACATCCTCAATGCGCCGTTGCTCACGGTCCACGCGTTGAGCGGCCCGTTCCACGTGGAGGGGGTCAAACCCGGAGACCTGCTCATCGTGGACATTCTGGACGTCGGCCCTATTCCACAGGAAGACGACGGCCCGCTCGCCGGACAGGGCTGGGGATATACAGGCATCTTCTCGAGGAACAATGGTGGTGGTTTCCTCACCGAGCAGTTCCCAGACGCCTACAAGGCGGTGTGGGATTTCTCGGGGCAGACTGCCACCTCACGCCATGTACCTGGAGTCTCTTTCACCGGCATCGTCCATCCGGGCCTTATGGGTACCGCGCCCTCGGCGGAGCTGCTGGCGAAATGGAATGCCCGTGAGGGTGCCCTGATCGCGACGGATCCAGACCGTGTGCCTCCGCTCGCGCTCCCTCCTGAGTCGGAGCATGCCGTGCTCGGGGGGCTTGATCAGGCGGAATGGAACAGAGTCGGATCCGAGGCGGCCCGCACTGCTCCGCCGCGCGAGAACGGGGGAAACCAGGACATCAAGAACTTCACCAAGGGGAGTCGTGTCTTCTATCCCGTGTTCGTCGACGGCGCCAACCTCTCTCTCGGCGACCTGCACTTCTCACAGGGAGACGGCGAGATCACGTTCTGCGGTGCCATTGAGATGGGCGGGTTCATCGATCTCCGGGTCGATGTCATCAAGGGTGGCATGGAGACCTACGGCGTCTCGGAGAACGCGATCTTCATGCCGGGCAACGTCGATCCGCAGTACAGCGAGTGGCTCGCGTTCTCAGGTACCTCGGTGACTCTCGATGGCGAGCAGCGATACCTTGACTCCCATCTGTCATATCAGCGGGCATGCCTGCATGCCATCGACTACCTCACGAAGTTCGGCTACAGCCCCGAACAGGCGTATCTGCTGCTCGGCGCAGCGCCGATCGAAGGGCGGTTGTCGGGCGTCGTAGACATTCCGAACTCGTGTTCCACGGTCTACCTGCCGACCGCGATCTTCGACTTTGACGTTCGCCCCTCCGCGTCGGGTCCCGTGCAGATCGATCCAGGGATCGGTGCGCCCCGCGCAGCCAATCAGAAATAGCCCGCGCGCAGAGTGAAGTGGTGAGCGCCCTCATCCAGGACAAGGAGCTCTTCGATGAGCAAGTGGGGGCGCTCACCCATTGCAGGCGCGCGGCAGACCTATCTGCTCATTGTCAGCGCAGACCTGGTGCGGCGCGCCAGAATCTTTGGCGGGGCTCCCATCGCTGGGGCACGAACGGGCGTCATGAGCGCCGGACGACTCGATATCCCGCCCGGCTGCGTCCCAGGGAGGTGGGTGGAGGGCCCGGGGACAGGCGACAACACCCGGACCGCTAGGATGGAGCGGTGACTTCTCAGCCCGATTCCGCAGACTCTGCTGTCCCCGCCGTGGAGCGTTCCAACTCCGCGGCCCAGACCGTGCTGGTGGTGGACTACGGCGCGCAGTACGCCCAGCTCATCGCCCGCCGCGTCCGCGAGGCCCGGGTCTACTCCGAGGTCGTCCCGCACACCCTCGCCGCTGCCGAGATCATCTCGCGCAACCCCTCCGCTGTGATCCTCTCGGGCGGACCCTCCTCGGTCTACGCCGAGGGTGCCCCAGAGGTGGAGACCGAGCTGTTCGAGGCCGGCATCCCGGTGATGGGCATCTGCTACGGCTTCCAGGCCATGGCGCACAGCCTCGGCGGCGAGGTGGCCCGCACCGGCGACCGCGAATACGGCAAGACCGCGGTGCGCAGCGTCAACGCCCCGCACTCGCTGCTCACCGGCACCGACGCGGTCCAGTCCACCTGGATGTCGCACAGCGACTCCGTGCAGAAGGCCCCCGAGGGCTTCGAAGTCCTCGCCTCCTCAGAAGGCGCCCCCGTCGCAGCCTTCGCCGATGAGCAGCGCAGGCTCTACGGCGTGCAGTGGCACCCCGAGGTGCGCCACTCGCCCCAGGGCCAGCAGGTCATCGAGAACTTCCTCTACATCGGGGCCGGCCTGACCCCGGAGTGGACCACCGGCAACATCGTCGAAGAACAGGTCACCGCGATCCGCGCCCAGGTCGGAGACTCCCGTGTGATCTGCGGACTCTCCGGCGGTGTGGACTCCGCTGTGGCCGCCGCCCTCGTGCAGAAGGCCATCGGAGACCAGCTGACCTGCGTGTTCGTCGACCACGGGCTGCTGCGCGAAGGTGAGGCCGAACAGGTGGAGCGCGATTTCGTCGCGGCCACCGGCGCCAGGCTCTATGTGGCCGACGAGCGCGAACGCTTCCTCGCCGCGCTCGAGGGCATCACCGACCCAGAGACCAAGCGCAAGATCATCGGCCGCGAGTTCATCCGGGCCTTCGAGGGCGCCGAGAAGGCCGTGCTCGCCGAGGCGGCCGCTGACGGTGCCAAGGTCGAGTTCCTGGTCCAGGGCACCCTCTACCCCGATGTGGTGGAATCCGGCGGCGGTGAGGGCGCGGCGAACATCAAGTCCCATCACAACGTCGGCGGCCTGCCCGAGGACATGGTCTTCAAGCTCGTCGAGCCGCTGCGCGCGCTGTTCAAGGACGAGGTCCGCGCCGTCGGGGCCGAGCTCGGCCTGCCCGCCGAGATCGTCCAGCGCCAGCCCTTCCCGGGCCCCGGCCTGGGCATCCGGATCATCGGCTCGGTCTCCGAGGACCGGCTGCGGATCCTGCGCAAGGCCGACGCCATCGCCCGCGAGGAGCTCACCGCCTCGGGGCTGGACCAGGAGGTCTGGCAGATGCCGGTCGTGCTGCTCGCCGACGTCCGCTCGGTCGGCGTCCAGGGCGACGGCCGCACCTACGGTCACCCGATCGTGCTGCGCCCGGTCTCCTCCGAGGACGCGATGACCGCCGACTGGTCCCGGCTGCCCTATGAGCTGCTCGCCAAGATCTCCAACCGGATCACCAACGAGGTCGAAGAGGTCAACCGGGTCACCCTGGACGTCACCTCCAAACCGCCAGGCACCATCGAATGGGAGTGAGTCGGAAGACTCATGCTCGACTCCTCCGCCGCTGAGGCGATCACCACCGTCATCGCCGGGCTGCTGCTGGTCGTCGGCGCGCTCGGCGTCGTGCTCCCGATCCTGCCCGGCTCGCTGCTGATCATCATCACCCTGATCGTCTGGGCGCTGCTGCTCGGCGGACCGGTCGTCTGGACCACGGCGATCATCGGCGTCGTTCTGGCCGTGATCGGCTGGGGAAGCTCCACGTTGCTCACCGGTCGATCGCTGCACCGGCAACAGATCCCGCGCGGACCGATCATGATCGCCGTCGTCACGGCGCTCGTCGGGCTGATCGTATTCCCGCCGCTGGGGCTCTTCATCGGTTTCGCCGCGGGGCTCTTCGGCGCGGAGTTCGTCCGTCGAGAGCGCGATTGGCTCGCCGCCGGGACAGCGAGCCTGCACGCGCTGCGCGCCGTCGGACTTGGGATCCTGCTCGAATTCCTGCTCGCCGGACTGGCGATCTCGGCGTTCCTGATCGGCTCGCTGATCAACTTCGTCTCCTGATCCGGGACGGGCCAGCGGCTTCAAGGTCAGGCTGAGACCGATTGCAGGTTGTGCCGTCGGGATCATTAGACTTCAATGCATGTAATTATCGGCGATCCTCGTCATTCCTGACGGAGACGGGGGTGCCGGAGTGGGCGTGAGCCCACCCCGGTGGGGATTGTGGAAGGTCGTCTGTGAGCAAAGAACCAGCCGCTGAGGAGTGGGACCTGTCGTCCGAGAATGGGCCGGCAGAACCTGTGACGGAGCATCAGCGCCGTGACACCTCCGACGACGCCGCCCGCGCCACCGCGAGCTCGGCGGCATCGGCGTCGACCGCGGAGTCTGCAGGTTCGGCAGGCTCCGCTGATTCGGCTGCCTCGGCAGGGTCTCCCGGCTCGCCGAGCTCCCCGAACTCGCCCCAGTCCCCAGACTCGCCTGCTTCGCCCGGGTCCCCGGCTTCGCCGCAGTCCCCAGCCTCACCCGACTCCGCAGCCTCCGCGGACTCCCCAGCCTCCGTCGGCTCCCGCCCCGATGGTCGAGACCCGGTGGCCGCCTGGCTGGAATCAATGGGGTCCGGCACCGAGAACGACACGATGCTTCGCTTCTCCCCGAACCAGCACAACGCCATCGACCTCACCGACGCCAACTCCTCGGGCATGATGCAGCTCATGGCGGGTCGCAAGACCCGGCTCTCCACGCTGCTCAACGATCAGAACGCGTTCACCATCGGCAAGCACGCCGCCCAGGGCATCCGGGCCAAGACCCGGGAGATGTCCGAGGAGCGCGGGATCGACGTCGGGTTCCTCGCCGCCGGGGTGGTCAGCTGGACCGAGGACGCTGGCCAGGCCTCCTCCGGCGAGCAGTTCACCGAAGACTTCACAGCTCCGATCATGCTGGTGCCGATCACCCTGCGCCCGCGTGAGGACGGCAGCGGTGACTTCGAGATCCAGTTCAGCGCAGCCGCCCGGCTCAACCCCGCGCTGATCCGTCACCTGGCCGCCCGGCACGGCACCCGACTGGACCCGGTGGAGTTCCACAACACCGGCTATGTGACAGCCCGCTTCGACCCGAACCGTCCCGCGGACACGCTCGCGCGCATCGCCGCCGGCGTGGACACCCTGCACTCGGTGCAGGTGTGGCGCCAGCTCCACGTCTCGACCTTTGCGGACCTGACCTTCCTGGGCGATCCCACGGGGCTGGAGCTCGATCACCCCGTCATCCACGCCATGGCCACCGGTGAGCCGCTGGGGCAGACCCGGGCCGATCGCACGCTGAAAGACCTGCCCTCGGTGGATGATCGGGAACCCCGCGACGAGCGCCTGGTCGCCGACGCCGATCCGCACCAGCAGGCCGCCCTGGACGCGGTGCTCGCCGGGCAGTCCGTCGTGGTCTCCGCGCCCGCCGGCACCGGTCAGACCCAGACCGCGATCAACGCCGCGGCCGGCCTCGCCTGGCAGGGCAGGCGGGTGCTGGTCCTCGCCGAGCGCACCGCCACCCTGGAACAGTTCAAGGACCGGCTCGCGCAGGTCCACCTGGGCACGCTGGCGGGCAACATCTCCGCCGCCGCGACCTCCGAAGACATCCGCGACCAGCTCATCCGCGCCATCCGGCGCAATGAGCGGGCCGAGCCGCCCCGACTGGGAACCGTGCATTCGAGGCTGAAGAAGTCGCGCCACCAGCTGGTGGACCACGTGAAGTCGCTTCACAATGTGCGCCGCCGCTGGGACTGCTCGCCCTACCAGGCCATGCAGGCCCTGGCCGCGCTGACCAGCCTGACGCCCGCGCCGTCGACCTCTGTCCGGCTCAAACGCTCGGTGCTGGACCACACCGTGGACCGAAGCCAGATCACCGTGAAGCTCAAGCGCGCCGCCGAGCTGGGCGCCTTCTCCGCCGAGACCCGCGACAGCCCCTGGTTCAACGCGCGCCTGTCCAACCGGCAGGAGACCCGGGACGCTATGGCCCTGGTCGTCCAGCTGCGTGAGGAGCTGCCGGAGCTGCAGCAGATGATGGTCTCGGCATGCCAGGCCGCCGGGATCACCGCGGGTGCGACCTTCAGCCAGTGGAACAGCCAGGTGCTGCTCTTCCAGCGGGTGCAGGAATCGCTGGGCAGGTTCAGCCACGACGTCTATGCCCGCGCGGTGGACGACCTCATCGCCGCCACGGCCCCGGGCTGGTGGCGCCGACAGAACAACGTGGAGATGACCTCCGTGACCCGCTCGCGGCTGCGCCGGGTCGCCAAGGAATACGTGCGCCCCGGCGTCGCCATCGGAGACCTGCACTCCTCGCTGATCGATGTGCAGTCCGAGCGGGAGGAGTGGAACCAGTGGTCCATCTCCGACTCCGCGCCGAAGGTCCCACCCCGGCTGGACACGCTCTGTGACAGCTTCGGGAAGGTCCAGGCCCGGCTGCAGCGTCTCGATGAGGTCCTGGAGACGGGATCACTGACCGAGATGCCCATTGAAGAGCTGCTGCAGACGGTGGAGACCCTGGCCGCGGATGAGAAGCCGCTGGAGACCCTGCCCGAGCGCACGCTGCTCGGCGAACAGCTGCGCGAGCAGGGCTTCCGGGACCTGATGGAGGACTTCTCCGAGCGTGGGATCAGCGCGAACGTCGTCGGCGAGGAGCTGGAGCTCGCCTGGTGGCAGTCCGCGCTGGAGGCGATGATCTCCGGTGACGACTACCTGGCGATGACCACCGGCGAGAACCTGCGCAGCATCGAGGAGACCTTCCGCGAGTCCGACGCCGGGCACATCGAGTCCAGCGCCCAGCGACTGGGCCACGCCCTTGCGGTGCGCTGGAAGTCCGCCGTGGAGGCCCACCCGCAGGCCGCCGCGAACCTGCGCGCCCTGCTGCGCGATTCCACCCCCACCATCGAGGCCCTGGAGGCGATCAACTCCAAGGTGACCCAGCCGCTGGTCCCGATCTGGACCACCTCGCCGCTGGGGCTGGGAGAGCAGTTCCCGCCTGAATACCGCGCCGACGTCGTCATCCTGCTCGATGCCGAATCGCTCGCCGTGCCCACGGCGCTGAACGCGGTGACCCGTGCCGCCCAGGTGGTGGCGTTCGGTGACCCGGTGGCCGGTTCGCCCACCCCCTTCCACGTCTCCGCCGATCCGGTCGCGCGCGAGGCCGAGCAGCCCCGCCCCGCCTCGATCTACACCGAGCTGGCCGCCGTGCTCCCGCACTATGCGCTGCGTCAGGTCCACCGCGGGGTCGATCAGGAGCTCACCGGGCTGCTCTCGTCCGCGCTCTACGACGGCGAGCTCACGCGACTCCCCGACGCCGCCCAGCTGACCGGCCAGGATCGTCGCTTCACCGTGGAGCTGGTCGCGGGCATCCAGGCCGGATACCGCGACGCCGTGGAGTCACCCACCGGGGAGGTCAACCGGGTGGTGGACATGGTCTTCGAGCATGTGCGCTCACGACGCGGGCACTCGCTGGCCGTGATCACCGGCTCGGCTTGGCACGCCCGCCGGCTGGCCGACGCGATCCGGCTGAACCTCGCCAACCATGGCTGGGCCAAGGAGTTCTTCACCGATGGCGCCCACGGCGAGGGCTTCGTGGTGACCCCGGTGGAGCGTGCCGCCGGCCTGGTCCGCGACGACGTGATCTTCAGCCTCGGATTCGGCCGCTCGGTGAAGGGAGATGCCGCGACCCGCTTCGGGGAGCTCTCCGAGGCGCGCGGCCGCGAACACTTCGCGATCGCGCTGACCCGAGCTCGTGACCACCTGCGCGTGGTCACCTCGCTCTCCAACGCCGACATGAACCCCGCCTCGCTGACCAACGGCGCTCGGGAGATCTACGACCTGATCAGGCTGGGTCTCGAAGGGTCGGACAACCCCACCGCGTCGGCGCAGCTGACCGATCCGCTGGTGCTGGACCTGGTGGACCGGATCCGGGCCCGCGGCGGGCGGGTGGAGGACGGGTTCCGCGGGACCCTGGACCTCGCCGCCTGCTCGCGCAGGTTCACTCCGGACCAGCCGATGGTGCCGGTGGCGATGGTCTCCGACGGGACCAGGAGCTATGGCGCGATGTCTGTGCGCGAACGCTCGAGGCAGCGCCCCGCCGCGTTTGAGGCGCTGGGCTGGACCTACATGGCGCTCTGGACCATCGAGGTCTTCTCCAACCCGGTGCGCTGCACCGAAGTCGTCGCCGAACAGGTCGGGCTGGCCTCGGGACCGGAGTTCGCAGAGTCAGGCCGGATCACCGTGCACACTGCGGGGGCGGCCCCCCGCAGTCGCAAGGGCCGGGAGCAGGTTGCCCGCAGCGAGGGCATCCGCTTCGGCGGCGCGGCGGACCTCGAGGACGAGGATTCACACCGGAAGTCCAAGAAGTGGCTGCCGCCGCGGGAGCGCGGGGCATGGAAGCAGTAGGGCCTGGGCCCGGTGGCGCGGGGTCTGGTGGCGCCGGACGCGCCGGGCGGAGAGGACGACGGCGCGTGGTGGCCCCACCGACCTCGGGCCAGTCCCATGAGGTGGAGTCTGACTTCACCGACCCATTCAGCACCGAGCCCTTCGGCGCTGCAGACTCCGTCCCCGGCCGCGGGGCGGGGGCTGCCGCACAGAATCCCAGCGCCGCAGAAGAGGAGACCCCCGGCAGGACGCAGAAGACCGAGGGCTCCGCGCCCAGTGTGCCACTGACCGCCCATGAGCAGTGGATTCTGAGTCAGCGTCCCCCGCACTGGGGTTAGCCCGGGACCCCACGCTGGTCCGGGGTCATCTTCCCCAGGCCGCGGGGAGAGGGCCGTCAGTCGCCCGACTCCACAGCGCAAGGAGCTGCGGCACCTGCGCCGCGCTCCTCGTGGACGCTGGTGGCCATGCAGAGCATCAGTTCCGATCAACGCACCCGTCCAGGCACCCGCGGCGCTGACGAGGCCCGCCCCCGCGCCCGCCGTGGTGAACCGGCCACCGAATCGACGGGTCCGTTCATTCCGCAGCGACCGCGTCGGCGCCGCTCTCAGCCGCCGGCGCCGACCCGGGAACGATCTCCGCGGAGACGCGCCCGGCGGATACCGGCTGCTCACCCATCGGCGCCGCGGATGCCAACCGATCGGAGCAGCGTGGCCCAGGGGCAGAGGGTCAGGCCGCCGCGGATCAGCCGCCGACTGCGCGGTGCCGGGCTGCCCCGGCTGATCCAGCGGTTCCGCATCCCCCTCGCCCTGTTGCTGGGACTGGGCGCCGCCGGCGCAGCGGTGCTCACCGGAGTTCAAGGGCAGGTGGAGACCACGCCGGCGCTGCGGGCAAGCGCCGATATCGGCGCGGGGGAGCGGCTGAGCGCCGCCGTGATGGAAGAGGTCCAGGTGGATGTCGCGGCGGTTCCACGGGACTACGCCGTGGAGGCGGAGCAGGTGCTCGGACGACAGGTCGCCGTGCCGCTCCCGGCAGGGGCGCTGATCCACCCGGATCAGCTGGTGGGGCCCGGGCTGCTCGCCGGACAGGACCCCGGCACGGTGGCTGTGCCGGTGCGCCCGGCCGATCCGGCGATGGTCGCACTGCTCACGCCGGGGCAGCGAGTGGATGTGCTGGCCTCGAGCGACATCCCCGAGCGTGGCACGTCCGCACAGCTGGTGGCGACCGCCGCGCCGGTGCTGTGGTCCCCGCAGGATGATTCGGAGAACTGGCTGCCCAGCGGGACTGAGGCGGGCGGCGTCGTGATCCTTGCGGTGGATCCCGCCACTGCGGAGTCCATCGCCCAGGCCACCCAGGAGGGACGGCTGCATCTGAGTCTGCGCGGTACGGGGCCGCCGCCATCTTCGGACCAGCCGGAGACCTCCTCCGAGGGGTCAGTCGGAGGAGCTCGATGAACCCGATCCCGCGGACCCTGCGCTCGAGGACCCCGCGCCGGAGGCAGCCTTGGCCGGACTCGAGGAGGAGTCGGAGGAGCCGTTCCCGCTGGCGCTCGAAGGTGCCCCGTCGGAACCGGAGCGCTTTGAGGCGTCGGTGCCTGAGCTGGCCGCAGCGCGGGAGTCCGTCCGGTAGAAGCCGGAGCCCTTGAAAGAGACTCCGACCGAGCCGAACTTCTTGCGCAGTGTGCCCTGACATTCGGGGCAGACGGTCAGCGAGTCATCGCTGAACTTCTGTGCGATGTCGAAGGCATGGCTGCAATCCTTGCAGGCATAGGCGTAAGTGGGCATCGGATTCCTCAGAGGTGAAGGGCGCTGGGAGGTCAGGTGCAACCGGCCAGCCTGCGGCAATACTGCCAACCGATTATACGGGCCTCAGCGTCGTGGCTTCGCGTTCGGTCACGATGATGTGCACCCGCAGGTCATGGGGCTCCACTGGGAAGGCGCCGGGGCTGAGGACCTCCGCGGCATGGACCACCGCGATGAAGCGCAGCGGCGCGAGGTCGGTCGGACTGTCCGCGGCGGACTCCACGGGCGTGGAGGACTGGTGGTCGGCGTCGTTTCCGAAGGCGGCGTCGTTTCCGAAGGCGGTGTCGTAGAAGCCGCCGCCCTGACCCATGCGCGCTCCGTGCTGGTCCACGGCCAGGCCGGGCACCAGGACGGTGAGCCCCTCCGGGTGGCGTTCACGCAGCGCGACGGTGCCGAGGCGGTCTCCCAGCGGCTCGTCGACGGCCGCGAACGCGCTGCGCCGCAGCTCCGCCTCAGGCGCCCAGGACACCCACTCGAGGACCCGGTCCCGGGTGCTGGCGATCACGGGAACGTACACGGCACCCCCGCCCGCGGCGTGACCGCTGAGGAACGGCCGCACGTCCGGCTCGCCGGGCATCGGCACATACCCCGCCACCGCTGAGCCTGCGGGCACCACGGACGGCAGGACCCGGGCCAGGGCCTGGCCGCGGATCGCGATCTGGTCAGCTGTCAGCTCCCGGCGCGCCGACCGGAGCCGGGATCGCGCGGCCGCCTTCGCTGCCGCGGCGGACGCGGGCTCGTCTGCGTGTGTCGGCATGCGGCTCAGCGCCAGGATTCGGACTGGATGAGGCTGGCGCGCAGGGCCTCTGCGGCGTCGGCCAGGCCGGGCGAGAAGGTGAACTGAGCGCTCAGGCGCAGCAGCGCGGCCCTCTCATAGGCCTCCAATGCGTCGCCGGCGACCCCGTTCCGGTAGGCGGCGTCGTTGATCAGTCCGAAGACCACTGCGCGACGCGGCGCGTCCCACAGGCCGCGCAGCTCGTTCCACTTGGCGCAGGCGAGCAGCCCGCCCAGGTCGAGCGCGGGGTGGGCCCACCCCGCGTTGGAGACCTTCACCAGCGCCGGTCCCAGCTCGGGGGAGTACAGCAGGTCTTCATCCCGGAGCTGCCGGTGGGCAGGCACCATCCGACGCTCAGGGATCGAGGCCAACGCGTCACAGGCGGCCATGACGCTCGCGTGGAACAGCTCCGCCCCGACGAGATAGGGCCTGACCAGCGCTTCCCAGCGCTGCAGGCGCCGGATCTCCGTGGCGGCCCCGTGCACCGGGGCGCTCGCGGGCAGCTCCCCCGGATGCTGGATCGCGGTGGACCACGCATCCAGGGACTGGTCCCAGGCGGTCTCCCATGCCTGCGCGCCGATCCGCTGGGGCCTGTGCAGAGAGGCGCCGGTCAGCGCCTGGAACGTCGCGGTGGAGTCATCATGGCTGATCAATCGAGGGAGCCTGAAGGGCCCGGAGAAGGCCTGTGCGCGTCTCATGCCGTCGAGCAGCTCGGTCGCGCGGCCTGCCGGCAGCACCACGGTGTAGGTCTCGTCCGAACCGTCTCGATGCCGCACCACTGCCCGCAGCCCTGGTTCATGGGCGATCACGAGGCCGCCCTGGGCGGCCTGCCGCAGGGCGGGCAGCTCGGGATCCGTATCGGGCGGGAACAGGTCGAGGTGCTCGCTGGGTCGGGCGGCACCGCGGTGGTGCTCGACGCGGAAGCAGCCTGCTCTTCGGGCGCGCCGCGACGCGGCGGCACGGGGCGCAGCGCCAGCGGCAGAGGAGGTCGACGTGCCGGCGTCCTCGGGAGCCTCGAAGGCGGTGACCTCCACCGCCAGCATCGTCGGCTTCCCCGGCACCGGCCAGGCGCGTTCCACTGACCAGCGGGTCTCTTCGGCGGAGAGGATGCGCGAAGGCAGTGATGCGGCGGGGTCAAGCATGTTCGAGACGTTCCTTTCGACCGGTTCGGCTCCCTCCAGCTTAGGCCCGGGACTCTGAGGTGATCGCGGGGTGCGCAGGGTGCGCGCGCAGTTTCAGAGCCAGGAATCGATCCAGATCCTCATCCGCCATTGCTCGTAGGGAATCATCTCCGCAGTCCAGAGCGGGAGGAAGAACACCGAGACGGCCACGCACAGCATCACGAAGCACAGCACGATCACGGTGTTTCGCTGGCGCGCCGCCAGGATCGTCTCCTCCCCGCGGGCCGTTCCGTCGGGGCGGTGACCAGCGGTCCCGATGCGCAGCACCAGGGCGGCGATCGCGGTGAGCGCCAGAATCAGGAAGGGGTGATAGCTGATCGTGTAGAAGAAGAAGGTGGTCCGGTCCGGGAAGAGCAGCCAGACCAGATGCCCGGCCACGAAGCCGGAGAGGATCGCGCCGCAGCGCCAGTCCCGGCGACCGGCCCAGAGCAGCCCCACCAGTACCAGGGCGATCATCCCGCTCCACCAGATCAGCGGATTCGCCAGGTCCAGGACCGCGGAGGAACAGGTCTCCGCGGCGCAGGTCTCACCGGTCTGTGCATAGATCTCGCCGGCGGAGACCGAATCGTAGTGCATCGAGACCGGTCGGCCCATGAACGGCCAGGTCCACGGCGAGGACGCGTAGTCGTGTCCGCTGCTGAGCCCCTGATGGAAGTCAGCGGCGGAGACATGGTAGTTCCACAGCGAGCGGAGCGGATCCGGCACCAGTCGGGCCAGCCCCTCGGCAGGATGCTCGAGGTGCCACTGCCGACCCCAGCCGGCCTGCGTGCTCAGCCAGCCGGTCCAGCTGGCCAGATAGGTGCCGGCGGCAACGGGCAGCACCGTGACCAGCGCCGGAAGCGCATCCTTCAGCAGCCCGGACCGCGCCCATCGCTCGACGCCGGCCAGTCGCCTGGCCTGCAGGTCCCAGAGGATGACCATGATGCCGAAGACCGCGAGGAAGGCCAGCGCCGAGAGCTTGACCGCCACCGCCGCTCCGAGCAGCACCCCGGCGAGCAGCCGCCACGGGCGGACCCCCAGCCACGGTCCGCTGGCCTGCCGGTCACCAGACCTGCGGCGCACCGCCCAGGCGGCCAGCCGCCGTCGTCCGCTGTATCGATCAGCCAGCAGGGCGCCGAAGGCGGCGAGGACGAAGAACATCATGAAGATGTCCAGCAGGCCCACGCGGCTCATCACCAGGTGGTGGCCTTCGATCGCGGTGAGCATCCCGGCGAACGCCCCGAGGAAGACCGAGCGGAACATCCGCTGCGCGATGAGCGCGATCAGCAGCACGGCCAGGGTGCCTGCCAGCGCCGCCGAGATCCTCCAGCCGAAGGCGCTGTCCTGGCCGAAGCCCCGCAGCCCCAGCGCGATCAGCCACTTTCCCAGCGGCGGGTGCACCACGTAGGCGCCGTCGCCGGTGGGCTGTGCCTCACCAGCCAGCCAGGAGTCATCGGCATCCTCCGGCCAGACCAGCTCATAGCCGGTGAGCAGCAGCGCGTAGGCGTCCTTGACGTAGTAGGTCTCGTCGAACATCAACAGGTGCGGGGTGCCGAGATCTCTCACCCGCAGGATTCCGGCTAAGAGCGTGATCAGCCCGGGCAGAATCCATCCCCAGCGACCTGGACGGTACGGTTCTGCGTGGAGCCGGCGCTCCATCCGGGACAGCCTTGCGGCTTCCGGCTCGGCGACGCTCCCGGGCGCCCCGGCAGGGGCCGGAGTGCTGCGGGCGGGCTCGGCAGGGTTCACTATGGGTATGCTACTTGGCGCAAGCCGGTCACCGATCAGAAGCGGGCGTGTCATGGAGTCAGGCGAGGCAGAACAGGTCGAGAACCCCTTGGAGCCAGCTGATACCAGCCTCTGGGACACCCCGATCGTGCTCGCCGCGACCCCCATCGGCAATCTCGGTGACGCGACCGACCGGCTCAAGCGGCTCCTGGCCACCGCCGAGGTCATCGCCGCCGA
This sequence comes from Nesterenkonia sp. DZ6, assembly GCF_022565835.1. Taxonomy (NCBI): domain Bacteria; kingdom Bacillati; phylum Actinomycetota; class Actinomycetes; order Micrococcales; family Micrococcaceae; genus Nesterenkonia; species Nesterenkonia sp. DZ6. The sequence goes on along the minus strand of NZ_JAJOYW010000007.1, from coordinate 32,724 downwards.
GGACACCCGCACCGCGCGCCACCTGGCCCGAGCGCTGCAGGTCACCTTCCATGCCCGCCTTCTCAGCCTGCACGAGCACAACGAGGCGTCCCGCTCCGAGGAGCTCGTGGAACAGGCCCGGAAGGGAACCCGGATCCTGGTGATCTCCGACGCCGGCATGCCCGCGGTCTCCGATCCGGGGTTCCGACTCGTCGAGACCGCCATCGCTGCCGGCGTCGGGGTCACCGTGGCGCCGGGCGCCTCGGCGGTCACCACCGCGCTGGCACTCTCCGGGCTGCCCACCGACCGATTCACCTTCGCCGGGTTCGTCCCGCGCAAGGCGGGGGAGCGCAAGAAGCTGCTCGACCGGCTGGCCACCGAGGAGTGGACCACGGTGCTCTTCGAATCCCCGCACCGGGTCGCCGCCACGCTCCGCGAGTTCGCCGCGGCGCTGGGGGAGGACCGACCTGCCGCGCTGGCCCGGGAGTTGACGAAACGCTACGAAGAGGTGCTGCGCGGAGGCCTGGGCGAGCTCGCCGCCGTGGCTGCTGAACGTCACCTGCGCGGGGAGATGGTCCTGGTGCTCGGCGGGGGGTCACCCGCCGGAGCGGGGGGCGAGCCGATGAGCTTGGAGGAGCTGGCCGGCGTCGTGCTGACGCGGGTTGCTGAGGGGACCAAGCTCAAGACGGCGGCCAAGGAGATCGGGGCCGCACACTCTGTCCCGGCCAGCGAGATCTATGATGCCGCCCTGGCCCTGAGGCGCGCCGAAAAGTCCGGTTGAACAGTAGAATGGCGTCCAGAGCGGAGAGGCACTCCACCGCAGGGTAATCGATGAGCAGGCGGGGCCATGACCGAGGAGCATACGGGCAGCGAACACGTTGCCCAGACGAGCAGCAATCAGATCCGCGAAGCCGCCACCGCGCAGGTGGCGTGGCTGGAACCGCACACCAACGCCACTGACGGGGTCCTCGACCTCTGGGCCGCTCGCCCGCATCAGCCGGTCTACGCCGTGCCCAACGGGACCGGCGGGTGGGTGGACGTCTCCATCACCAGTTTCCTGGACCAGGTTCGTGGCGTCTCCAAGGGGCTGATCGCACTCGGCGTCGAGCCGGAGGACCGGGTCGCGGTGATGGCGCCGACCAGCTACAGCTGGGCCGTGGTGGATCAGGCCATCTGGTTCGCCGGCGCGATCTCGGTGCCGATCTACGAGACCAGCTCCGTGCACCAGGTCAGCGCCGTGCTCGAGGATTCCGGGGCGACGCTTGCGCTCGCCGGAAGCGTCGAGCTCCAGGACTGCCTGCGCGCCGCCGTGGTGAAGTTCAACGGGAACCGCCCTGCGGTGCTGCCCATCGAAGAGGTGCGCCAGCTCGATGACCTGGCCGCCTCCGGGGAGCACATCTCGGATGAGCAGCTCGAGGCGGCCCGCTCACGGGCCAACCTGGACGACGTCGCCACGCTGGTCTACACCTCCGGCACCACCGGCCGCGCCAAGGGGGTGCGCATCACCCACCGCAACCTGGCCGAGGGTGCGGCGAACATTCTGCCCTTCGCCGATCAGATCCTCGGCGAGAACGAATCCCGCACGCTGATCTTCCTGCCGCTGGCCCACGTCCTGGCCCGCGCGGTGCAGCTGATGTGTCTGTACCGCGGAGTGCAGGTGGCCCATTCGGCCAGCTCCGCGAAGCTGCTCGAAGATCTCGCCAGCTTCCGCCCCACCTGGCTGCTCGCCGTGCCACGGGTCTTCGAGAAGGTCTACCACGGTGCTTCCGCCAAGGCCCGCGCCGAGGGCAGGGGAAAGATCTTCGAGACCGCCAAAGATACCGCGATCCTGTACTCGAAGGCCCTGCAGGCCGAGGCGATGGGCGAGGGTCCCGGGCCCTCTGTGCGGCTGCGCGCACGCCGAGCGATGTTCGCCAAGCTGGTCTACTCCAAGCTCCACGCCCGCCTCGGTGGCAGCGTCCGCTACATGATCTCCGGCGCCTCCGCGCTGAACCCCGAGATCGCCCACTTCTTCACCGGCATCGGACTGCCGGTCCAGGAGGGCTACGGCCTCACCGAGTCCACCGCTCCGATCACGCTGAACATCCCCGGAGCCACCCGCATCGGGACGGTGGGCATCCCGGTCCCCGGCAACACCGTGAGGATCGCCGCCGATTCAGAGGTGCTGCTCAAGGGCCCGGTGATCTTCGACGGCTACCACGAGAAGCCCGAGGCCTCGGCAGAGGCCTTTGACGCGGAGGGCTTCTTCCGCACCGGTGACCTCGGCTCCCTGGACGAGGACGGCTTCCTCACGCTGACGGGGCGCAAGAAGGACCTCATCGTGACCGCCGGCGGCAAGAACGTCTACCCCATGCCGATGGAAGAGGTCATCCGCGCACACCCGCTGGTGGCCGAGGTCATCGTGGTCGGAGACGACAGGCCCTACGTCGCGGCGCTGATCACGCTGGACGCCGACGCCGTGGCGGACTGGTGCCGGGCCAACGGGTACCGGTCGCTGTCGTTGATCGACGCCGCCAAGCACCCCAGGGTGCGCCAGGAGATCGGCCTCTCGGTGGAGGCGGCGAACCGAAGGGTCTCGCGCGCGGAGTCCATCCGGAAGTTCGAGCTGCTCGACGTCGAACTCTCCGAAGAGTCTGGGCACATGACCGCCTCGATGAAGCTGATGCGCCACCGGGTCCTGGTCGACTTCGAGGGCGTCATCGATTCGGTCTACGCGAACTGACGCCGCCGCCTTCACGTCCGCCTGCATCGCGGCTCGTCTCTGCAGCACTTCTCACGCCCAGTCTGCGCAGGAGCCAGCGGAGGGCGGGGTGTGGAAGGCCGCGCGGGGGGTGGGCGATAGAGTTGATCACCGTGAGCCAACAGCAGCGAATCCTTCCAGACGCCGAGTCGAGCCCCGCCGTGGTGCCGGGCGAGACCCCTGCCGCCTACCGTCCTGAACAGCCCGACGACGACGGCGCGGCCGCCGGTCCCGTGCGAGATCAGGCGGAGGAGCAGTCCGGGAAGAAGCGTCGCCTGCGATACCCCCCGGCACCCCAACCGCTGACGGTGCCGGTGATCGACAATCACGCGCACCTGGACTTCCGCGACGGTGCGATCTCCGTCTCGGTCCAGCAGGCCCTGGAGGTCGCCAAGGCCGTCGGCGTGGTCGGCGCGCTGTGCGTGGGCTATGACGTGGCCTCCTCGGAGTTCTCCGTGAAGGCCGCCGCAGAGCACCCCCAGCTCAAGGCCGCCGTCGCGCTGCACCCCAACGATGCGCCGGTGCTGGCAGCGAAGGGCGACTACGAGACTGCGTTCGCCAGGATCACCGAACTTGCCCGCCACGAACAGGTGGTGGCGATCGGGGAGACCGGTCTGGACTTCTACCGCACCGGCGAAGAAGGGGTCGCTGCGCAGAGACGCAGCTTCGAAGATCACATCGCGCTCGCCGTCGAGCGTGGACTCGCGATGCAGATCCACGACCGTGACGCCCATGTGGAGGTGGTCAGCGTGCTCAACGCCGCGCCCACCCTGCCCAGCGCCGTGGTCTTCCACTGCTTCTCCGGCGATGCGGACCTGGCCCGCCTCTGCAACGCCAACGGCTGGTACATGTCCTTCGCCGGCACGGTCACCTTCAAGAACGCCCACGCCCTGCGTGAGGCGCTGGCGGTCGCTGATCCGCAGCTGATCCTGGTGGAGACCGACACGCCTTTCCTGACCCCACATCCTTACCGGGGGCAGCCCAACGCGCCTTATCTGATCCCGCAGACCATGCGGCTGATGGCCCAGGTGCGCAACACCAACGTGGAAGCGATGTGTCAGCAGGTCATGTTCAACACCACCCAGGCCTACGGGAGCTGGACATGAGCGATCAGCACTCACCGCAGGGACGACCGCAGCAGAGCCCTCCGCAGCTGCTCTCCGCCGCGCATGTCAGGGCGCTGGCCGACCAGCTCGGGGTGCGCCCCACTAAACAGTGGGGACAGAACTTCGTCATCGACCCGAATACGATCCGCCGGATCGTCAGCCTCGCAGATCTCGACGGCAGCGAGCATGTGCTCGAGGTCGGCCCTGGGCTCGGGTCCCTGACCCTGGGCCTGTTAGATGAATCAGCGCTGGTCAGCGCCGTCGAGATCGATCCCAAGCTGGCCGGTCAGCTGGCCGAGACGGTGCAGAGGTTCCGTCCCGAGCGCGCGGCGAACCTGCGCGTGATGGAGCAGGACGCGCTGAAGCTCACCCCGGAGTCCTTCGCCGAGTTCGGAGACGGCGCGGGCCCGGAGGTGCTGGTCGCGAACCTGCCCTACAACGTGGCGGTCCCGGTGGTGCTGCACCTGCTCCAGATCCTGCCTTCGCTGCGCAAGGGCCTGGTCATGGTCCAGGACGAGGTCGCCGACCGGCTCTGCGCCGGGCCCGGCTCCAAGATCTACGGCGTCCCCAGTGTGAAGGCGGCCTGGGACACGAACATGCGCAAGGCCGGCGTGGTCGGCAAGCGAGTCTTCTGGCCCGAGCCGCGGATCTCCTCGGGGCTGGTTCGCTTCGACCGGCGCGCCGAGGCCTCGGCCGAGCTCAGCCGCGAAGAGGTCTTCGCGGTGATCGACGCCGCCTTCGCCACCCGACGCAAGACCCTGCGCGCCTGCCTGGCCGGGATCGCGGGATCCCCGACCCGTGCCGAGGCGGTGCTGCGGGCCGCCGGGGTGGATCCGTCCGCCCGCGGCGAGACCCTGGGCATCAGTGGGTTCACCGCGATCGCCGCCGCCCTGCGCGACGCGGCCAGCTCGGGTCCAGCCGGCGCGGTCCCGCATGTCAGTGACGAGAAGTAGGGTCGAAGCATGCGCGATAGTGAATTCTTCGGACATGTCACCGCCGTGGCTCCGGGCAAGATCAATGTGAGCCTGCGCGTCGGTCCGCTGCGCGAGGACGGCTATCACGAGGTCGCCACGCTCTACCTGGCGGTCTCCCTCTACGAAGAGGTCAGCGCGGCCCGGCGCGAGGACGGGGCGATCACCGTGAGCCTCTCCGAACGTTCTACCTTCACCGAGGTCCAGACCCGGGATCCGGAGACCCGAGAGATGGTGGCTGCGGCGATCCCGCTCGATGAGCGCAACCTGGTGCATCAGGCCGCCTCGAAGCTGCGCGACCGACTCGGCATCACCGACGGAGTGGACCTGACCATCACCAAGAACGTCCCGGTGGCCGGCGGGATGGGAGGAGGCTCTGCCGACGCCGCCGCCGCACTGGTGGCCTGTTCGGCCCTCTGGGAAGCGGGGCTCTCCAAGGAACAGCTGGCGGAGATCGGCGCCGAGCTCGGGGCCGACGTGCCGTTTGCGATCCTCGGCGGAGCAGCCGTGGGTCAGGGTGTGGGCGATGAGCTCTCTCCGCTGCTGACCCGCGGGGAGCTGCATCTGGTCATCGTCCCGGCCAACACGGGCCTGTCCACGCCCAGCGTCTATGCCAAGCTCGACGAGATGCGCGCCGAAGCCGGAGTGGAGGCTGAGGCGCCGGGCCTGGATCCGGACCTGGTCCGGGCGGTCTGCACCGCCGACGCCGAGCTCGTGGCCTCGCTGATGGCCAATGACCTGCAGGCCCCCGCCGTGGCCAGTCTGCCCTCCCTGGAGGACATGATGGACATCGGCATGATCGAAGGAGCGCTGCAGGGAATGGTCTCCGGCTCAGGCCCCACCCTGGTGTTCCTCGCCCGGGATGCTGAGTCAGCCCATCAGCTCTGCACCAGCCTGGAGGAGCGGACCGAGGTCTGGGCCATCCCGGTCACCGGTCCGGCCGCCGGGGCACGACTGATCAACGGCCGCGAGATCTGACCCGAGAGTCATCAGGGGCACGATTCGCCCCAGCTGACGGGGCGCACCGCAGTCCTGCGCTGCCCGCAGAGCGCGGACAGCGGAACACCGCGGCGCCTCAGCCCACCTTTTCGGAGAGCTCCAGCCAGCGTTCCTCGAGCTTCTCATTCTCGCCCTGCAGCCGGCTCACATCGGCGGTGAGCTTGCCCAGACCTTCGAAGTCGCTCGGATCGTGATCGGCCATCTGGCGCTGCTTCTTCTCCATCTGGGTGATCAGCTTCTGCATCTTCCGCTCGAGCGCGCCGACCTCCTTGCGCACTTCGCGCTCCTCTGCGCTGCTCAGCGCCGGGGCACCTGCCGATGAGGCCGAGGAGGTCTTCATCGCCTCCCGACGGGCCGCAGCCGCGGCCTTCCCGGAACCGACCCCGGCGCCAGCAGCTCCACCGCCTGAACCAGGCGTGCCAGATCCCGCCGACTCCGCGGAGGCGCCATTGGCCCTGGCGGCCTTGAGCCGCAGGTATTCCTCCACGCCTCCCGGCACGTGGCGCATCCGGCCGTCGAAGATCGCGTACTGCTGATCGGTCACCCGCTCGAGCAGGTACCGGTCGTGGGAGACCACGATCAGCGTGCCGGGCCAAGAGTCCAGCAGGTCCTCCATGGCGGCGAGCATGTCGATGTCGAGATCGTTGGTGGGCTCGTCGAGGATCATCACGTTGGGCTCAGACAGGAGCACGAGCAGCAGCTGCAGGCGTCGTCGTTGCCCGCCGGAGAGCTCGCCGACTCGTGCGGAGAGATGTGCGGTGGAGAAGCCGAGGCGTTCCAACAGCTGCGCCGGGGTGTGTTCCTTGCCGTCGATGACCACCTGGGTCTTCTCGCGGGCCAGCACCTCGCGGACCCGATCGCCCTCGATGTCGGCCAGCTGGGAGAACTGCTGATCCAGGGTGGCCAGGCGCACGGTCTTGCCGCGCTTGACCCGGCCCGTGTCGGGCTCGAGCTTGCCGGCGATCAGGTTGAGCAGCGTGGACTTGCCGGCGCCGTTGGCTCCGAGGATGCCGGTGCGCTCACCCGGACCGATCCGCCAGGTGACCTCGTTGAGGATCGGCTTGTCGCCGAAGCCGATGGAGACGTCGAGGACGTCGACCACGTCCTTGCCCAGCCGGGCGGTGGCCATCTTCTTCAGCTCCAGCGGGTTGCGCGGGGGAGGCACGTCGGCGATGAGCTCGTTGGCCGCCTCGATGCGGAACTTCGGCTTGGTGCTGCGCGCCGGGGCGCCGCGGCGCAGCCAGGCGAGCTCCTTCTTCATCAAGTTCTGCCGCTTGGCCTCCACGGTGGCCGCCTGCCGGTCACGTTCCACGCGCTGGAGCACATACGCCGCGTAGCCGCCGTCGAACGGCTCGACCATGCCGTCGTGGACCTCCCAAGTGGTGGTGCTGATCTCATCGAGGAACCAGCGATCGTGAGTGACCACCAGCAGCCCGCCCGAGCTGCGCGGCCAGCGCCGGTTCAAGTGGTTCGCCAGCCAGGAGATCCCCTCCACGTCGAGGTGGTTCGTGGGCTCATCCAGAGCGATGATGTCCCATTCGCCCACCAGCAGCTTCGCCAGCGCCACGCGGCGGCGCTGCCCGCCGGAGAGCTCGGAGATCTTCGACTCCCAGGGGATGTCGGTCACCAGCCCGGCGATCACGTCGCGGATCTTCGCATCCGAGGCCCACTCGTGGTCATCGGCGTCCCCGACGACCGAATAGCCCACGGTGTGCTCGTCATCGAGGTCGTCCGACTGATCCAGCACGCCGAACTGCACGCCCTTGCGCCGGGTGACCTGCCCCGAGTCGGGTTCAAGCCGACCGGTGAGCATGGCCAGCAGCGAAGACTTGCCGTCGCCGTTGCGACCGACGACGCCGACGCGGTCGCCCTCGTTGATGCCGATCGTCACCGAGTCGAACACGGTGCGAGTAGGGAATTCCAGGTGTAGGGCTTCGGCCCCGAGAAGATGTGCCACCTATCCAGGGTAATGCCACCGTCAGTCCGCGGTTTCATCTCGCGAGTCCGCGCATGCGAAGATGGACCAGCGCTTGGCCGGAGATGAGGGTGTTCGCAGCGCCGAGCACCGTCGGACCGCCGTCGCACTCCGCCTTGGTGTAATGGCAGCACGCCAGCCTTTGGAGCTGTGCAGTCTAGGTTCGAATCCTAGAGGCGGAACGGCAATCTAGATCGCCGGACCTCTCTACACTGAGGAGTCCCATCGAAACGCGCCGAGGAGCAGCCTTCGTGACCAACGCCCAGTCCACCCAGCCCACCGCAGTGATCGTGCTCGCGGCAGGAGCCGGGACCCGGATGAAGTCCAGCACCCCGAAGATCATGCACCCGATCGGCGGCGTCTCGATGATCGGTCACGCGCTGACCGCGGCGATGGGTCTGGCCCCGCACCAGCTGGTCGCTGTGGTGCGGCACCAGCGCGAGAAGGTGGCCGAGCACATCGCTCACCTCGAGCCGCGCGCCGTCATCGCCGACCAGGACGAGGTCCCCGGCACCGGACGCGCCGTGGCCTGCGGCCTGGACGCGCTCACCGCCGCAGGAGCGCCTGCCGAGACCGGCACCGTGGTGGTCACCTACGGCGATGTGCCGCTGCTGCAGACGCAGATGCTCGCCGAGCTCGTCGAGACCCATGAGCGCGACGGCAATGCCGTCACCGTGCTCTCTGCCGTGCTCGACGACGCCGCGGGCTACGGCCGGATCCTGCGCAGCCAGGAAGACCCGCAGGACGTGCTCGGGATCGTGGAGCACAAGGACGCCACCGCAGAGCAGCGCAGCATCACCGAGATCAACTCCGGGATCTACGCCTTCGACGCCGCCGTGCTGACCCGCGCGCTGGCCCAGGTCACCACCGACAACGCCCAGGGTGAGATGTACCTCACCGACGTGCTCTCCATTGCCCGCGCCGAGGGCGGCAGAGTCTCCGCCGTGGTCACCGAGGACCGTTGGCAGGTCGAGGGTGCCAATGATCGGGTCCAGCTGCAGGCCCTCGGCGCCGAGATGAACCGGCGCATCGTGGAGCGCGCCATGCGCGCCGGGACCACGGTGGTCGACCCGGCCAGCACCTGGATCGACGCCACCGTCACCTTGGAGCAGGACACCACGATCCTCCCCGGCACCCAGCTCCACGGCGCCACGCACATCGGCCGCCACGCCGTCGTCGGCCCGGACACCACGCTCACCGATGTGATCGTCGGAGAGGCCGCGACGCTGACCCGAGTCCACGGCTCCGGAGCCCAGATCGGGGCCGGCGCCAGCGTCGGGCCGTTCACCTATCTGCGGCCGGGCACCGTGCTGGGCCAGGACGGCAAGATCGGCGCCTTCTACGAGACCAAGAACGTGAGCATCGGGCGCGGCAGCAAGCTGTCCCACCTGGGCTACGCCGGAGACGCCACCATCGGCGAGTTCACCAACATCGGCTGCGGCAACATCACCGCGAACTACGACGGCGAGAACAAGCACCGCACGCAGATCGGCTCCCACGTGCGCACCAGTTCCAACACCGTCTTCGTCGCCCCGGTCTCGGTGGGCGACGGCGCCTACACCGGCGCTGGCGCCGTGGTGCGCAAGGACGTCCCCGCCGGAGCGCTGGCGCTCTCCATCGCCCCGCAGCGCAACGCCGAGGGCTGGGTCCAGGCCAAGCGGCCCGGATCCGCGGCGGCCGACGCCGCCCAGGCCGTCCGGCCTGACGCCGTCTGACGACCACCTGAACCAACCACCCACCAGCAACGCCGGCGAGAGGCAACAACACTCATGGACGAAATCAGGCTGAACGGGGAGAAGACCCTTGTGCTGGCTTCCGGGCGCGCACATCCGGAGCTTGCCGAAGAGATCGCGAAGGAGCTCGGCACCGAGCTGCTGCCGATCAGCGCCTATGACTTCGCCAATGGAGAGATCTATGTCCGGTCCTCCGAGTCGGTGCGCGGCAAGGACATCTTCCTGCTGCAGTCCCACCCGGCTCCGATGAACAACTGGCTGATGGAACAGCTCATCATGGTCGACTCCATGAAGCGGGCTTCGGCCAAGCGGATCACCGTGGTCTCGCCCTTCTACCCCTATGCCCGTCAGGACAAGAAGGGGCGCGGCCGCGAGCCGATCTCGGCGCGCCTGGTCGCGGACCTCTATAAGGCCGCCGGCGCCGACCGGATCATGAGCGTGGACCTGCACACCGCCCAGATCCAGGGCTTCTTCAACGGCCCGGTGGACCACCTCTTCGCGGTCCCGCTGCTGGCCGAGCACATCCGTGGCCGGGTCGCCGATGACGATGTCACCGTGGTCTCCCCGGACACCGGCCGGGTCCGCGTGGCTGAGCAGTGGGCCGAGCGCCTCGGCGGAGCACCGCTGGCCTTCGTGCACAAGACCCGCGACGTCACCCAGCCGAACAAGGCAGTGTCGAAGCAGGTCGTGGGTCAGGTCGAGGGCCGCACCTGCGTGCTCATCGACGACATGATCGACACCGGCGGCACCATCTCCGGTGCCGTGCAGGTCCTCAAGGACGCCGGCGCCAAGGATGTCATCATCGCGGCGACCCACGCGGTGTTCTCGGATCCGGCCGCCGAGCGGCTGGCCAACTGCGGGGCCCGTGAGATCGTGGTGACCAACACCCTGCCGATCCCCGAGGACAAGCGCTTCGAGACGCTCACCGTGCTCTCCATCGCGCCGATCCTGGCCCGGGCGATCAAGGAGGTCTTCACCGACGGTTCGGTGACCTCCCTCTTCGACGGCCACGCATAAGCACCAGCTGCACCCCACCATCCCGTTGAGGGGCGGATTCTCCGACTGTCTGAGGCCCTGGAAGGGGTCAGATGCCCGGAGAATCCGCCCCTCAAGGCGTGTGGGGGAGTTCAGCCCTGCGGCTGTGTGGCCCAGGCGACGACGACGTCGCCGATGAACCGCCGCATGTGCTCCTGCCGGGCCTCGGTGGTGAAGTCTGCGTCGAAGAGATAGCTGAAGGTGTAGCGGTTCGCGACCTGGAACACGCAGTAGGAGCTGATCAAGAGATGCAGGTCGAGCGCGTTGACCTCCTCGCGGAAGGCATCCTGCTTCTTGCCCTCGGCGATGATGCGATCGAGGATCGTCACGGCAGGCTGCCCGATGTCGCCGAGGGACTCCAGCTTTCGGATGTACTTGCCACGGTGGATGTTCTCGATCGAGACCAGCCTGATGAAGGCGGTGTTGCGCAGGTGATGCTCGTAGGTCAGCTCTGCGAGCTGGCGCAGCGCATCGATCGGCTGCATCTCATCGACATGCAGGGATTGTTCGGCCTCGCGGATCCCGCGGTAGGCGTTCTCCAGCACGGCAAGGTACAGCTGCTCCTTGCCGCCGAAGTAGTAGTAGATCATCCTCTTGGTGGTGCGGGTTCGGCGGGCGATCTCGTCTATCCGGGCGCCGGAATATCCATCATCGGCGAAGGCCTCGGTGGCCACCGCGAGGACCTCGGCGCGAGTGCGCACGGCGTCTCGCTGTCGGGCGGGCGTCTGCGTCACAGTATTCTCCTCTGGCTCAGCCGTGACAGTATCAGATGCCTCGCGGTCAGGACCGTGATCTTTCATGCTCCTGTCAGCATCCGGCGCGGGTTGTCCACCATCAGCCGACGCTCAAGTGCAGGGTCGAGGCCCTCGGTGCGCAGGCGCGGCAGAATGCGTCGGTGCAGGTGGTCCATCCGCCAGTGCGGCGCGTGCGCCGCGCGCCAGGACGGCGGGGTGATCCGGCTGAAGATCGCCGCGTCGTGGGAGAGCAGAAGCTGGTCCTGAAGGCCGAGATCCAGCAGTGCCAGCAGCATCCGGATCCGATTCTCATCGGACCCGGCATGGATCATCCCGAAGCGGTCGAAGCCCAGGAAGGACCCGGCCGCGGCGAGCTCCCGCAGATATCCGAGGTCAGTGGAATCGCCGCTGTGCCCGATGACGACTCGCGCAAGGTCCACGCCCAGGCGCCCCAGCAGCTTCTGCTGATCGAAGCCTCCCCGGGAAGAGGGATCCGAGTGGGTGGTGATCGGCGCGCCGGTGATCCGATGTGCCTGCGCCGCCGCCGTGAAGACCTGAGCCACGTCGTCGGTGATCCCGGCACGGTCGGAGCAGACCTTGATGATCGCGGCGCGCAGATCGGTGCCCGCGATGCCTTCTTGGATGTCCCCCAGGAACAGCTGCAGCAGCGGGTCAGGGCCCTCGACCAGCCGGCCCGGACCATTGAGCTTGAAGAAGTGCGGCAGCACATCGCTGGTGTACCAGCCTGTGGCCGCCAGAATGCGGACCGAGGTGCGGCGGGCCAGTTCAGCGACCCGCCGCACGTCTCGTCCAAGACCGGGGACCGTCAGGTCCACGATCGTCTCTACGCCCAGCTCCGCCAGCGCCTGCAGCTGCCGCTCGGCCTCGGTCATCACGGCGGCCTCGTCCCATTCGGCATGCGGCAGGTCCCGGTCCAACTGGGGATCGCTGACGATCAGGTGCTCGTGCACCAGAGTGGTGCCCAGCTCAGCGCCGGGCACCTCTCCGGTCAGCGTCGGGATCATGCTGGACATAGAGGTGGTGTCACTCGCTGGTGGAGCGGATCGACTCGAAGGCCTCCAGGGACTCGCCCTCGAGGGTCTCCTCGAGGTTGCTCACGGTCTGCTCCTGGAACGCGTCCACGTCCACGTCCTCGATGATCTCCCAGTCGTCACCGGAGCGCCATTCCTCCAGCGTGGCCTCTTCATCCTCGACCACGCAGTCGGTCACCTGGGTGACCGCCGACCCCACGGCGGAGCTCAGCGCGTCCTGCTGTTCCTCGTCGAGGTTGTTCCACTCGTCGGACATGATGACCAGGTTGGTGTTCAGCTGGTGGGAGGAGAGGTTCAGGTAGTCCTGGACCTCGGCGAGGTTCTCCGACTGAATGTTGGTGATCGGGTTCTCCTGGCCGTCCACTGCGCCCTGCTGCAGCGAGAGGTAGAGCTCCTCATAGGCGACCTCCACCGCATTGGCGCCCATCGCCTGGGCGTTCATCAGGAACTGCGGTGAACCGGGGAAACGGATCTGCATGCCGGAGAGGTCCTCGGGGGAGCGGATCGGCTCATTCGAGGTGAAGTGGCGTGCGCCGGCTGACCAGGCGCCCAGGGTCTGGATGCCGGCTTCCTCGGCGAAGGAATCGGTGAGCGCCGTGCCCTCCTCGCTCTCCATGAAGCGGGCAAGGTGATCGGCGTCGTCGAAGGCGTAGGCGGCGTCGAGCACGCTGATCGGCTCATAGACGGCGCCCAGAGCTGAGGCGCCCTGGATGTCGATGTCCACGTCACCCGAGGCCACCGAGGCGATGCGGTCGGCGTCGCCGCCGAGCTGGCTGGAGCCGTAGATCTCGATGGTGAGTCCGACGTCGGCAGCCTCGACCTCTTCCTTGATCACGTCCGCGCCGCAGCGGGCCTGGGGCTGGTCATCATTGTAGCTGTGCGCGAGGGTCAGCTCGGTGGCCTCTCCGTCGCCGCCAGCGTCTCCGCCGTCGCCGTTGCCGCCGCAGGCCGTGAGGGCCAGGATCGGGACGGCGGCGAGCACGGCTGCCTTGCTGAGGGTGTTCTGTCGCTTGAACATGTTGGGTGTTCCTTTCATCGGTGCAGCGCTGCACGAGGGGGGAGTGATTCAGCTTCGATCAGGGCATTGAGGTCTTGAAGCATCGCGGGGCGATCCGCGGTCTCGCCGGTGAAGATCTCGAAGGCGTCGGCGGCCTGATGCATGGCCATGCCGAGCCCTGAGATGGTGAGGCAGCCGCGCGTCTGTGCCGCGAGGAGCAGCGCGGTGTTCACCGGCCGGTAGACGACGTCGGCGACCCAGTGACGGGGCTGCAGCAGGTCGGGGTTGAAGGGTGCGCCCGGGTGGTGGGCCATGCCGAAGGGGGTCGCATTGACCACCCCGTCGGCCTGGGCCAGCAGGTCGGGCAGCTGCTCCGGTGTGGCCTGGCTGACGCTGAATCCGTGGGCGGCATGCACGCTGGCCGCGAGCGTGGCGCACTTCTGCGCATCCACGTCCACCACATGCAAGCTCTCGACCCCGCGCATGACAAGGGCGTGGGCGACGGCGGATCCGGCGCCTCCGGCCCCGACGAGCACCACCTGGCCGCACGGGGTCTGCGCGAGCGCACCATCGATGGAGGCCTTGAAGCCGGTGACGTCGGTGTTGTGGCCGGTGGCGGCGCCGTCGTCGTCGAAGACCACGGTGTTCACTGCGCCGATCATGGCAGCCGAGGGACCCAGATCGTCGAGCAGCGGCATGATGTTCTGCTTCGCCGGGAAGGTGATGTTGAGCCCGTTGAAGCCCAGCCGCTGCGCCATCTCGAGCAGCTGTTCCAGCTCTGCAAGAGAGTGCTCTCCGCCGGCGAACTCGATGGTGCGGTAGATGTAGCGCATCCCGTGCCGGGAGCCTTCCAGCTCGTGCATCGGCGGGGTCATCGAGGGGCCCACGCCGTGGCCGATCAGCCCGGCCAGGATGCTGCGTCCGGTGTCTGGCGCGCTCACAGTCCAAGCACCTCCGGGAAGAACATCAGCGCGTCGGGGAAGATGATCACCAGCAGCAGCACGATCACCGCCGGCATAGCGAAGGGCAGCGCGCCCTTGAAGACCTCACCGACCCGGGTGTCGGAGACCGAGGCGGTCACGAACAGCGCGGTGCCCACCGGTGGGGTGAGCAGGCCTATCATCAGCGAGAGGATCAGCACGACGCCGAGCACGATCGGATCGATCTGGTACTGCAGGGCGATGGGCAGCAGGATCGGCACCACGAGCACCAGGATGGCGGTGGCATCGATGACCGTGCCCAGGATCAGCATCAGCAGCGCGACCAGCAGCAGGAACACCATCGGGCTCTCGGTGATGCCGAGCAGCGTCTCGGTCAGCAGCTGCGGCAGCCGTTCCAGCGCCATGATGTGGCCCAGCAGGGCGGCCGAGGCCACGATCAGCATGATCGCACCGGTGGTGATCGCGGTCTCGCGGACCGCGGCGATGAAGCCCTTCCAGGAGAGCGAGCGCTGGATCAATGAGATCAGCAGCACCCAGAAGACCGCGACGGCAGCCGCCTCGGTGGGGGTGAACACGCCGCCGAGGATGCCGCCCAGGATGATCACCGGCGTCACGGCCGGCAGCAGGACGCCCCTGGTGGAGGCGAGCAGCTCCTGCCCGTCGAAACGGCCGGCGGTGAGATTCGGGTTGCGGCGGACCAGGATCCAGACCACCACGCAGAGCCCGAGGGCCATCACCAGCGCGGGGACCACCGAGGCGGCGAAGAGCGCGCCGGTGGAGGCTGCGGCCAGGCCGGCGTAGATGACCGCGGGGATGCTGGGCGGCATCACCGGGGCGATCAGCGAGGAGGCGGCGGAGAGCCCGGTGGCGAAGCGGCGGGTGTAGCCGTTGCGCAGCATGGCTGGGATCTGAACCTTGCCCAGCGCTGCGGCGTCGGCCACGGCCGAGCCGCTCATCCAGGAGAAGCCGACGCTGGCGCCCACGGTCACGTAGCCGAGGTTGCCTCGAATCTTGGCCAGGGCCGCCATGGCGAATCGGAAGAGCCGGTCAGCCAGTCCGGCATGGTTTGCAAGGGTGCCCAGGAAGACGAAGAGCGGAACGGCCAGCAGCGGGAAGCTCTGCACGGCGTTGGTGACCTGTCGCAGGCTGGTGCCTGAGGACTGCCCATCCATCAGCATGTAGACCAGAGAAGGACCGAGGAAGGCGAAGGCAACAGGTACGCGGATGAGCAACAGCACGGCGATGGCCACGCCCAGCAGAAGAAGTGTCACGAGGGGTCCTTCACGATGGCGGGCGTCTGGTCGACGGTGGGCATGATCGGGCCGTGCTTGGCGATCATCCACGCGGCGACCAGGGATCGGATGACGGTGCTGACCATCCCGGAGAGAACCGGGAGATAGACCAGCGCCATAGACATGCCCAGCACGGGGGAGCGCAGCGCCCCCTGGGTCTGGACCAGGCCCCAGGCCTCCATCGTCAGACCGATGGCGATGACCGCGACGATGAGCAGCGAGAGGACCTGGACGGTGCGGATCAGCCGCGGTGCCGGCAAGGTGTCCACTACTTCGAGGGCGATGTGCCCGCGCAGGGTGATCAGGACTCCGGCGACGGAGAACGTCATCCAGGCGAGGCCGAAGCGGGAGATCTCACCGGTCCAGGCGATGCCCTCGAAGGGGGTGTAGCGCTGGGCGGCCTGGGTGAAGACGAGCACGAGGATCACGAGGAGCATCACGCCCGCGAAGCCGAGCTCGATGCGCGTGAGCGTGTCCACAACTCGGCGGCTCAGGGGTTTCCTGGTGTCGGTCACGGGGTTCCTTTGATCAAGACTAGTGGCGTGTGTCACATGCCTGGAATAAACGTACCGGTTCGTACATTAGGTGTCAAAGATCACCATCTGGCCTGGGGAGCGGCCACTCACAGCTGGCTGCAGGGAAACATCTGTGCGGGCGCCCATGTTGTACCGGTCACGCATCATCGACTCGACCAGCTCGACCAGCTCGACCACCTCGACCAGCTCGACCAGCTCGACCAGCTCGACCGACTCACAAGGAGCAGCCATGGAATCTCAGACCGAAACACGCGATCGCGGGGGCCCAGCGATCGCAGAGTTCGACGTCATCGTGATCGGTGGGGGAGCCGTGGGTGAGAACGCCGCGGACCGCGCCAGACAGGGCGGTCTCAACGTCGTCGTCGTGGAGGCGGAACTTGTGGGCGGCGAATGCTCCTACTGGGCCTGCATCCCTTCGAAGGTGCTGCTGCGGTCACCGCAGGCGCTGCGCTCCGCTCGACAGGTGCCCGGAGCGGCCCAGGCCGCGACCGGAGCACTCGACGTCGATGCCGTCCTGGCCCGCAGGGATTCCTTCACGAGCGGATGGAGGGACGACGGTCAGGCCGACTGGCTCGACGGCGCCGGGATCGCCCTGATCCGCGGCCATGGCCGGATCGCCGGCCCCAGGCAGGTCACCGTCACCTCCGCGGAGGGGGAGCAGACCACGCTGACTGCTCGTCATGCGGTGACCATCGCCACCGGCTCCGCCGCCTCGATCGCTCCTATCGAGGGACTGCGCGAGGCCCAGCCCTGGACAAGCCGTGAAGCCACCAGCGCGCGCGCTGTTCCGAAGAGCCTTGCGATCATCGGTGGTGGGGTTGTGGCCACGGAGATGGCGAGCGCATACGCCGCGCTTGGCGCCGAGGTGACGCTGCTGGCACGCAGCGGTCTGCTGGGTGGAATGGAGCCCTTCGCCGGCGAACTGGTCGGGAAGGCGCTGCGTGCCCAGGGCGTCACCCTGCGGCTGAACACTGCTCCGGAACGGGTCTCGCGCACGGCTGAGGGCGTGCGAATCGAAACCTCAACCGGTGATGTGACCCGCACACAGGAGGTGCTGGCGGCGACTGGTCGTTCACCACGCACCGAGGACCTGGGCCTGGAGAGCATCGGGCTGAACGCCGGGGCCTGGATCGACACCGATGACACGATGCAGGTTCCCGGCTTCGACTGGCTCTACGCGGTCGGTGATGTGACGCATCGCGCCCTGCTTACCCATCAGGGCAAGTACCAGGCTCGCGCGGCGGGGGACGTGATCGTCGCCCGCGCCAAGGGTGCTCCGGCGCAGGATCAGCCATGGGGTGCGCATGTCGCCACTGCTGACCACGCTGCCGTCCCGCAGGTCACGTTCACCGACCCGGAGGTCGCCTCAGTCGGGCTCACGGCAGCGGCGGCTCGTGAGGCCGGGCACAGGGTCCGGGTGGTGGACTATCAGCTGGGCGACGTCGCGGGGTCGGCCCTGCATGCCGAGGGATACTCGGGCACCGCGCGGATGGTGGTCGATGAGCAGCGGCGGGTGATTCTGGGCATGACCTTCGTCGGCCCCGATGTCAGTGAGCTGCTGCACGCGGCGACGATCGCGGTCACCGCAGAGGTGCCCATCGAGCGGCTATGGCACGCAGTCCCGGCCTTTCCCACGATCAGCGAGATCTGGCTGCGCCTTCTCGAGACCTACGGCCGCCCCGGCGCCTGATCATCTGGGCTGGGGGATTCTCCGCCCGTCATACAGACGCCCTCCTATGGATCCTCGCCGACCTTCGCTGGGGGACCGGCCCAGCGTCCGGAGCGCACCCCTTTGTAATAGACCCTGCCCAGAACCAGGGATCCCACGAACAGCACGATCATCGGTATCAGGACGATGTAGACATTGCCGGTAGCGATCATGATCGGGATAGACAGAGCGGTGATCAGACCGCCCCCGAAGAACGGCTCGAAGAACAGCTGCTTATAGCCGAAGGCCTCCAGGGCCGGGGATTCGTCATTCGGGTCTGCCACCCGCAGCAGGACCAGGCCGGTGGCCGTCACGCCCATCGACTGGCCGAAGTCAGCGATGCCGCGTTCCAGCCAGAACTCCGGGATGATGCGCGGCGTGAACACAAGCAGGACTGTGGTGCAGAACAGGATCCCGGCGACCGAGAGGATCAGGAAGGTCTCCCAGTAGGTCGCGATGGCCTGCAGCGAAATCGTCGCCAGTGCGGCCACGATCAGGATGTCCAGGGAGAGGCCCTGGATGCGCTTCATGGTCTCGTGGTCCAAGAGGCTGGTGTTGCCAGTGCGGTCAAGGACGACCTGGATGATCACTCCGCCGATCATCGCCAGCGGGAAGAGCGGCACGTAGCCCAGCAGGGTGAGCCCTTCCTCGGACCAGGGCGAGCCGGGCTGCCCCCACAGTTGATCCTCGACCCAGACGAGGCCCTCCAGGATGAGCCAGCCGAGGATGATGGCCAGCCCGACGACGGCGACGTGCAGGGTCAGCGGTTCGATCGAGCTTGGGCGGGATGTCATCCGGCCGGTGGAGACCCTCTCGTTGTCGCTGTAGAGCCCGCGCAGCTCGGCCTTCGACTGCTGGGAGACGTTCTTGATCACGCGGGTCCGTCCGGTGCGCACTCCCCAGTTGATGACGGAGATGCCGATCAGGATGCCGAAGACCAGACCCACGGTGGCAATGGCCAGGGCAAGGTCGGTGGCCTCGGGGATGCCCATGTCCTCAAAGGCCGGTCGCATGCCGGCCGCCGTGCCGTGGCCGCCCTCGAAGGCGATCTCAAGCAGCGCCCCGAAGACGGGATCGACCCCGAGCAGCGGGGACAGCACCAGAAGGCCCAGCAGAATGCCGACCACGTACTGGCCGGAGCCGTAGGCGACCCCCATCGCGAGTTGAGGGCCGACCAGCTTGGCCACTCTGACCGGGGACGGGATCCGTGATCCCAGGAACAGGGTGGCGAAGACCACCGAGATCAGCAGGCCCGGCAGCGTCGCCCAGACGTCGAATATCCCGGAGGTGAGCAGTCCGCCGTCCTCCAACCACGCCCAGCCGAGTGGTTCGGCGAGTCGGCCGATGACCTGTGGTCCGATGATGAGTCCGATGAACCCGGCAATGATGGCGCTGGGCAGCAGAAGCTTCTGGATGAACGGCACCTTGACTCGGACGTACTTGCCGAGCAGCATCACTGATGCCAACAGCACGATCGCGAAACCCACTACATCTGGACTCATCGGATGCCCGCTTTCCGAAAAGGGCCGCCCTCGGCAGCCGTGCGTGTGAGGAGAATCACATCACACTTCAGGTGATTGTTGCGAGGGTTGAGTCACCCTATCTGCCCACGTGGATCCGCCCCTCGGCGCGGAGTGGGGTTCGGGGACGGGCGCCTCAGCGGGAAGCCTGGGGCTGGCGCCGCTGGGCCGCCAGGCGGACCGGTGCGTTCGCGGCGCCGTAGCCGTCGTATGTCCCCACACGCTGGACCATCTCCAGGAACAGTCCGCCGATGGTCGGGGTGTAGAAGTGGATGAACTCGCCGTCGTCATCGCGGTCGTAGAGCAGGTTCAGCGTCTTCAGCTGAGCCAGATACTCCGGAGCCAGTCCGAAACGCGCCTCAAGATCCGCGTAGTAGTTGTCCGGAATGGACAAGAAGCACAGTCCGCGCTCCTGCGCCCGGCTGGCCAGTTCTACGATGTTCGAGCACGTCACTGCGATATGGCGCGGGGGCAGCGGGGCAGTGGGTGGAGCCAGGTTCAGCGGCAGCCGCACGGTGGCGTCCTCGGTGCGCATCACCTGGCTGCGCACCAGGCCCTGCGGGCTGGGTACGTTCTCCGGGATCTGGGCCTCGAGGCCGAGCACGCTGTGGAAGAACAGCACCGTCTCCTCAAACTCGTGCCAGCGGTAGGAGAGGTTGATGTGATCCACCGCGTGGGTGGACTTCTGCGCCGGCTGCCCGCCCTCGAACTCGGTGACCCAGGTTTCCTCGGCGGGAGCGTCGTTCCAGTAGATGACCGTGCCATCGGGGGCACCCAGCGCGCGCAGCTCGTGGTCTCCGGCGTAGGTGCGGCGGAAGACCACCGGGGCGCCCAGCGCGGATCCCCGGGAGAGGGCCTGCCCGGCGTCGTCGACCAGCAGGCCGATCGCGGAGAGGTGGGGCGCCGGCTGCTGGCTCTGCTCGTTGAGGATGATCCGGGTGGAGCCCAGGGTCCACAGCCGCACCTGCTTGGTCCGGTGCTTGCCTCTGAAGGTGAACCCGAGCTGATTCAGCGTCTCATCCGCCGCTCCGAGATCGGAGCCGGTGATCTCCACGAAGTCCACGCTGCGCGGGCTCTGTGCGGCCGGAAGCCGGTCGGCGCTCCACCCGTTCGACGCCGAGACGCGGTCGGCCAGCCAGGTCAGCGAGCGGCGCGCATGCGCTGCGGTGCTGGTGGCATCGGTCTGCCGGAAGGTGTCGTTGAAGACCTCCAGCGAGAGCGGACCGGTGTACCCGGCCTTGAGCACGTGGGTCAGGAAGCGGCTCAGGTCGAAGGAGCCCTCGCCGGGAAACAGTCGGTGATGCCGGCTCCAGGAGAGCACGTCCATGTCCAGCTGCGGAGCATCCGCGAGCTGGATGAAGAAGATCTTCTCCCCGTCGATGGCCTCGATCCCAGCGGGATCATGCCCGCGGGCGAGGATGTGGAAGCTGTCCAGGCAGGTGCCCAGATTGGGGCGGTCTGCGAGCTTCACCAGCCGCCAGGCATGGCGGTAATCGTTGACGTACCGACCCCAGGCCAGCGCCTCATAGGCGATCCGGATGCCGTAGCCGGCCGCGAGATCGGCCAGCGCTGCCAGCTGAGCGGCGACCACGTCGTCGTCATCGACGGTGGCCGTGCCGGCGTTGCTGCAGACCAGGATGGTCTCGGCCCCCAGGCGGCTCATCAGTTGGAACTTCGCCTCGGCACGGTGCAGATTATCCGCCAGGAGCTCCTCGGAGACCCCTTCGAAGTCTCGGAAGGGCTGGAAGAGATCGATGCTCAGGCCCAGGCGCTGGCACAGCGCGCGGATCTCTTCGGGGGATTCATAGGAGACCGTGAGGTCCGTGTCCATGATCTCGACGCCGTCGAACCCGGCATCGGCACATGCCTGCAGTTTGTCGGTGAGGCTCCCGGAGAGGCAGACGGTGGCGATTGAGGTGCGCATATCGGCAATGTACCAAACATTACATTAATTGGTCAGTGTTGGAGCGAAGGGAATCCCTGTGGCAGCTGGACCCGAGAGTCGCCTCAGATGGTCGGGGAATCGTCTCCGCATCGCGTGGGGGTGCAGGAGGAGAGGCTCGGCGGGTGGATAGGATCACTGCATGGATCAGGAGAGCCCATCTCAGCCCGCCGTCAATCGCAATGAGTTCGTCCGTTCGCTCTCCACCGGCCTGCGGGTCCTCGAGTCCTTCTCCGCCGTGGAGCCGAAGCTGACGCTCTCCGACGTTGCGCGGCGCGCCGATGTCAGCCGCGCGACCGCCCGCCGGATGCTGCTCACGCTGGTCCATGAGGGTTACGCCTATACCGACGGTCGGTTCTTCGAGCTGACCCCGAGGGTGCTCGGCCTTGGACAGGGCTACTGGTCAGGCCGCGGCTGGCATGAGCTGCTGCAGCCATCACTGGGTGAGCTCTCCGGGCAGCTGGCCGAATCCTGTTCGGCCGCACTGCTGGTCGGAGACGAGGTGATGTACGTCTGCCGTGTGCACACCCGCCGCATCATGCGGATCGACCTCGCGCTGGGCACCAAGCTGCCCGCCTTCGCCACGTCGATGGGGCGGGTGCTGCTCTCCGGCCTCGACGACGAGACGCTCGAGGAGCGTCTGCGCACCACTGAGCGGCGGGCCTTCACCGCACGCACCGTCACCGACCCCCACCGGCTGCTCGAGATCATCACTGCGGTCCGCACGGACGGTTACGCATTGGTGGACGAAGAGCTCGAAGAAGGGCTGCGCTCGGTGGCCGTCCCGGCCCGGGACGGCAGCGGAAGGATCGTGCTCTCGCTGAACACCTCGATCTCCGCCGGCAAGGAGTCTGCGCAGGAGTCCCTGGATCGCACACTGCCACATCTGCTGCACAGCGCGGCCGCGGTGGAGGATCTGATCCGGTCCCTGGGTGAGGATGTCGGTCGGCTCACCGTGCCCCAGGGCCTGTAGAGAACTCTCGTCACCTCTGGCGAAACCCTGCCGGCAAGACTATGATCGTCACACATAGCGCACGCTTGTTTGCATAGCGAACATTTGGTGGTGCTCACGCGATCACAGGCAGGGAGCTCATATGCAGGACGTCTTCGTCTACCAGGGTCTGCGCACCCCCTTCGGCAAGATCGGCGGCGCCCTCTCCGGTCAGCGACCCGATGACCTCGCCGAACTGGTCATCTCAGCCCTCGTGGAGCAGGCCCCCGGGCTGAACCCGGAGAATGCCGGTGAGATCGTCGGAGAGGTGATCTTCGGCAACGCCAACGGCGCTGGCGAGGAGAACCGCAATGTCGCCCGGATGGCCTGGCTGCTGGCGAAGCTGCCCGTCACCGTTCCCGCCACCACGATCAACCGGCTCTGCGGATCCTCGCTGGATGCCGCGATCTCCGGCGCGCGGCAGATCGCGCTGGGGGAGACCGATGTGATCCTCGCCGGCGGCGTGGAATCCATGTCGCGGGCTCCCTGGGTGCTTCCCAAGACCGAGCGGCCCTTCCCGATGGCCAACCTCGAACTGGCCAACTCCACGCTGGGCTGGCGACTGATCAACGAGCGCATGCCCGAGGAATGGACCGTCTCGCTCGGTGAGGCCACCGAGCAGCTGCGCGAGAAGCACGGCATCGGCCGCGAACGGCAGGACGAATTCGCCGCCCGCTCCCATGAGCTCGCCGCCCGCGCCTGGAACGAGGGGCGATTCGCCGACCTCATCGTCAGCGTTCCGGGAGTGGATCTTCAGACCGACGAGACTATCCGCGCAGGTGTCACCACGGAGAAGCTCGCCGGGCTGCGCACCGTCTTCCGCTCCGAGAACGGCACTGTCACTGCGGGCAACGCCTCTCCGATGAACGACGGCGCCTCCGCCGTCTGGCTCGGCTCCGCCGCGGGTGGGGAGCAGCTGGGTCTTGCCCCGCAGGTGAGGATCGCTGGCTGGGCCGCTGCGGCGAATGAGCCGCAGTACTTCGGCTACGCCCCGGTGGAAGCCAGCAACAAGGCGCTCAAGCGTGCCGGAATCGGCTGGGGCGACGTCGGTGCGGTGGAGCTCAATGAGGCCTTCGCCGCCCAGTCCCTGGCCTGCCTGGACGCCTGGGACATCGACCCGGAGATCCTCAACGCGTGGGGCGGGGCGATCGCCATCGGCCATCCGCTGGGCGCCTCCGGCACCCGGGTGCTGGCCACGCTGGCCAAGCGCATGGAGCTCAGCGGCGAACGCTGGGGCGTGGCCACGCTGTGCATCGGCGTCGGGCAGGGCATCGCCGTCGTCCTGGAAAACGCAACCACACAGAACTGAGAGAAGAACCGATGACTGAATTTGTAGACACCGCCGCGGAGGCGGTGGCCAGTGTGAGCAACGGCGCCACGGTGCTGCTGGGAGGCTTCGGCAATGCCGGCCAGCCCATGGAACTGATCGACGCGCTGATGGAGTCCGGTGCGACCGACCTGACCGTGGTCAACAACAACGCCGGACAGGCTGATGCCGGGTTGGCCCTGCTCATCAAGGAACGCCGGGTGGCCAAGATCATCTGCTCGTTCCCGCGCCAGTCCGACTCCTGGCATTTCGACGAGGCCTATCGCGCCGGGGAGATCGAGCTGGAACTGGTCCCACAGGGCAACCTCGCCGAGCGCCTGCGCGCCGGGGGTGCGGGCATCGGCGGGTTCTTCACCCCCACCGGCTACGGCACCGAACTGGCCGCAGGCAAGGAGACCCGGGAGATCGAGGGCCGGCACTACGTGCTGGAGGCGCCGATCCGCGGCGACTTCGCCCTGATCAAGGCGTACGCCGCCGATCCGTACGGCAACCTGGTGTATCGCAAGACCGCCCGGAACTTCGGCCCGGTCATGGCCACGGCGGCCACGCACACCATCGTGCAGGTCGACGAGGTCCTCGAAGAGGCCCTGGATCCGGAGGCGATCATCACTCCGAGCATCTACACGGACACCATCGTCGGGATCCCCACCGGCTCCGGCACGAAGCAGCGCGAGGAGCGCGAGGCTCTCGCCGCCGGACGTCGCAAGCCCTGCCTGGCCACCAAGACCGCGGCCGAGCTGGCCGCCGAGAAGTGAGGACGAGCATGAGCACCGAGACGTTCCGCACCACCGAGACCCCGCTGACCCAGGACGAGCTCGCCCACGCCATCGCCGAGGACATCGCCCCCGGGTCCTTCGTGAACCTGGGCATCGGCCAGCCGACGACGGTGTCCAACTACCTCTCCCCGGAGAAGCAGGTCACCCTGCACACCGAGAACGGCATGCTGGGCTTCGGCCCGAAGGCCCTCGGCGAGCAGGTCGATGAGGACCTCATCAACGCCGGCAAGATCCCGGTCACCGAGCTGCCCGGGGCGGCATACTTCCACCACGCCGATTCCTTCGCCATGATGCGCGGCGGCCACCTGGACGTCTGCGTGCTCGGCGCCTACCAGGTCTCCGCCTCCGGCGACCTGGCGAACTGGTCCACCGGCAAGCCGGGAGCCATCCCCGCCGTGGGCGGCGCGATGGACCTGGCCATCGGAGCCAAGGACACCTACGTGATGATGGACCTGTTCACCAAGAAGGGTGATCGGAAGCTGCTGCCCGAATGCACATTCCCGCTCACCGGGGTCGGCTGCGTCTCCCGCATCTACGCAGACATGGGCGTGTTCCTGCTGGACGGTTCGGGCATCGTCAAGGTCCGCGAGCTGCACGGCATCTCCTTCGAGGACCTGCGGGACAGGCACCCGGGCGTGGAGTTCGAGACGCTCTGACCCCGCCCCGTCGCGGAGAGGGCCCCCGGAACCGTCAGGTTCCGGGGGCCCTTGCGTTCTCGGGTACGACGCCGGCCCGGGCCGGCGTCTGCGCTAGACTGAGGGTATATCAGGCGCCCCGCCGGGGTGCCGCACCCAGGGACACGCGCAGAACGATGGAGCGCGGGTTTTCTATCCCGGGTGGACGTGAACTTCCTGTGTTGAGGCCGTGGCGCTGAGCGCCTGACAGTCGCGCCTCCACGGAACCCGTCGACGACTGACCATGAGGCCGTAGCGGGCCGGATGAGGTAACTATGTCCAAACAGCGAATTGCAATCATCGGAGCGGGACCTAGCGGCATGGCCGCCCTTCGGGCCTTCGACACGGCACAGCGGTCCGGTGCCCAGATCCCCGAGGTGATCTGCTACGAGAAGCAGGACGACTGGGGCGGGCAGTGGAACTACAACTGGCGCAGCGGGATCGACAAGTACGGGGAGCCGGTCCATTCCTCGATGTATCGCAACCTGTGGTCGAACGCGCCCAAGGAGGCGCTCGAGTTCGCTGAATACACCTTCGACGAGCACTTCGGCCGACCGGTCTCCTCCTACCCGCCGCGGGCGGCTCTGTGGGACTACATCGACGGGCGGGCTCGCATGTCCGACGTCAAGGACAAGGTCCAGCTCTCCACCGCCGTTCGCTGGGTGGAATACCACCGCGAGGAGGACACCTTCACGGTCACCGTGGAGAACCTGAAGTCCGGCACCACCTCGTCCTCCGAATTCGACCGGGTCATCGTGTCCACCGGGCACTTCTCCTTCCCCAACGTCCCGGACTTCAAGGGGATCGAGACCTTCACCGGCACCCTGCACCACGCGCATGACTTCCGCGGGGCAGAGAAGCTGGCCGACAAGCGCGTGCTGCTCATCGGGGCCTCCTACTCCGCCGAGGACATCGGCGTGCAGGCCTTCAAGATGGGTGCCCGTTCGGTCACCATGAGCTACCGCACCCGGGCCATGGGCCATGACTGGCCCGAAGGCATGGAGGAACTTCCGCTCATCGACCGGTTCGAGGGGGAGACTGCCTACTTCTCCAACGGCGAGTCCCGCG
Source organism: Nesterenkonia sp. DZ6 (assembly GCF_022565835.1). Lineage (NCBI taxonomy): Bacteria > Bacillati > Actinomycetota > Actinomycetes > Micrococcales > Micrococcaceae > Nesterenkonia > Nesterenkonia sp. DZ6. The sequence goes on along the minus strand of NZ_JAJOYW010000007.1, from coordinate 6,628 downwards.
AATTTGATGCCGTGATCCTGTGCACCGGCTACCTGCACAAGTACCCCTTCCTGTCCACCGAACTGGCCCTGCGGTCCCAGAACAACGTCTACCCGGGCGGGCTGTACCGCGGAGTCGTGTGGCAGCGGAACCCGAAGATGTACTACCTGGGCGCCCAGGACCAATGGTTCACCTTCAACATGTTCGACGCGCAGGCCTGGTATGTCCGCGACCTCATCATGGGCCGGACGAAGCTGCCCCCGGCGGAGGAGCGGGCCGCCCACCTGAAGCAGTGGCGCCACCGCTTCCAGTCCCTGGAGGGGGACGCCGACGAGGTGCAGTTCCAGGCCGACTACATCCGCGACCTCATCGGGGCCACCGACTACCCGATGTTCGCGCTGGACGAGGTGGTCCAGGTCTTCCTGGACTGGAAGACCGACAAGAAGGCCAACATCCTGACCTACCGGGACAAGAACTACCGCTCGGTGATGACCGGAACCAAGGGGTCACAGCACCACACCACATGGTTGCAGGAGCTCGACGACTCCCTGGAGCGCTACCTGTCCACCCCGGCGCCCACCGAGGTGCCGAGCCTGGTCATCGCGGAACGCGATGCTGACACGGGGGCGGCAGCGGCCGCTCCCGTCGCCTGAGCTCCGTCGGCTTGAGCTCCATGGTCTGAGAGCTGGTCCTGTCCGCTCAAGGCTGGGCTGGGTGCGCGGCGGCGGTCGGATGAGTCGCCGCGCGCCCGGGACCGTGAGACCGGTGGTGACAGCTGGTATAGTTCTCAGCTGTGCCCAGGCGAGGGGGCGACATCTCCGGATCCGATCCGTGAGACGTCAGCCCCGTGATCGACGAGGCGAACTTGCAGGAGAACATCACCGCCGCTCACAGCGCGGAGAGCCTGGAATTCACTTGTCGTTGGTGCCTGGATCAATTCGAATCCAACCAACGAAGGACAACACCATGGCTGACAAGATCGTCATTCCCGCTACCAAGCGCACCGAGTTCGGCAAGGGCGCAGCCCGCAAGGCCCGCCGCGACGACCAGATCCCGGCAGTGGTCTACGGCCACGGCGAAGACCCCATCCACGTGGTGCTTCCCGGTCACCAGACCCACCTGGCAGTGCGTAACCCCAACGCACTGATCACACTGGACATCGAAGGCACCGAGCAGCTGGTGATCCCCAAGGCCATCCAGCGCGACATCATCAAGCGCTCGATCGACCACATGGATCTGCTGACCGTGCGTCGCGGCGAGAAGGTCGTCGTCGACGTCTACGTCGAGGTCACCGGCGAGCCCGCCGTCGGCTTCGAATGGATCCTGGACCAGGCCACCGTGTCCATCGAGGCCGAGGCCACCCACCTCCCCGAGCACGTGACCATCGACATCACCGACCGCAACGAGAACGCCCTGCCGGAGCACATCCAGCTGCCCAAGGGCGTGACGCTGGCGCTCTCCGACATGGAGTCCCCGATCGTCTCCATCCACGAGCCCACCGAGCAGGACCTGGGCGACGAGGCAGAGACCACCGAGGGTGAAGCTGCCGAGGGCGAGACCGCCGAGGGTGAGTCCGAGGGGAACGCAGAGGGCGAAGAGAGCTGAACGCTCTGACGCTGCGACTCCACTAGGCTCGAGGCATGGCTTCAGAGACGTGGTTGATAGCGGGACTCGGCAACCCCGGGTCCCGCTATCGTCATACCCGGCACAACATCGGGCACATGGTGCTCGACGAGCTCCTCGACCGCATGGATGCGAAGTACACGCGCACCAAGGTCGGGGCCAAGGCCGTCGCGGCCCGGCTGGGCCCGAGAGGGCCGAAGGTGGTCTTCGCGATCTCGGAGGGCTACATGAACCTCTCCGGCAAGCCCGTGCGAGGGCTGATGGACTATTTCTCGGTCCCCGCCGAAAACCTGATCGTGGTCCACGATGAGCTCGACCTGGACTTCGGTCGTGCCAAGCTCAAGCGCGGGGGGTCCGAAGGCGGGCACAACGGGCTGAAATCCATCACCACCCACCTGGGCGGGAATCGTGACTATCTGCGTGTGCGCGCCGGCGTGGGCAGGCCCCCCGGCCGCATGGACAGCGCGGACTACGTGTTGCAGAAGTTCAGCGCCGCCGAGCAGAAGGAGCTGGGCATCTTCATCTCCCGGCTGGCCGATGCGGTGGAGCTGCTGATCTCCGACGGGCTGCCAGCTGCCCAGAATGCTGTGCACTGAACCCCGTGCACTGAACCCTGTGTACTGAACGCTGTGCCCTGAACGCAGACACCGTCCGTCGCCGACGACGGCGGCCCGCCCGTGCTCGGGCAGCGCTACCGAGACTCTGCCGCACCCGCCAAGCTGAGCCAGGTCTGCACCACGGTGTCAGGTGTCAGAGAAATCGATTCGATGCCCTGATCAACCAGCCAGCGGGCGAGCTCCGGATGATCTGAGGGTCCCTGACCGCAGATCCCGATGTACTTGTTCTGCGTCCGGCACCTGTCGATGACCGTGGCCAGCATCGAGAGCACGGCGGGGTCTCGCTCGTCGAAGAGATGAGCCACCAGGTCCGAGTCCCGATCAACACCGAGCACCAGCTGGGTCAGATCATTGGACCCGATGGAGAACCCGTCGAAATGTTCCAGGAACGCATCGGCGAGAAGGACATTGCTGGGCAGTTCGCACATCATCATCACCTTCAGGCCTCGTGCCCCGCGGCGGAGCCCATGACTCGCCATGAGGTCGACGACGGTCTGGGCCTCCTCCACCGTCCTCACGAAGGGCACCATGATCGCCAGGTTCTCCAGACCCATCTCTTCGCGAACGAACCGCAGGGCCTCACACTCCATGGCGAAGCACTCCCGGAAGTCCGCGGAGATGTACCGCGAGGCACCTCGATAGCCCAGCATCGGATTCTCCTCCTGCGGCTCGAAGAGCTCCCCGCCCAGGAGGTTGGCGTATTCATTAGTCTTGAAATCGCTGAACCGCACAATGACCTGCTCCGGGGCGAAGCTGGCCGCGATGGTCGACACGCCCTCGGCCACCCGCCGCACGAAGTACTCCCTGGGCGACCCGTAGGCGCTGATCCGCTGGTCCACTGCGCTCCGCACTTCGTGCGGCAGGCTGTCACGCTCCAGGAGCGCACGCGGATGGATGCCGACCTGGTGGTTGATGATGAACTCCAGGCGGGCGAGCCCCACCCCGTGGTGCGGCAGCTGGGAGAACGAGAATGCCTGATCCGGGGAGGCCACATTCATCATGATCTTCACCGGGACGTCCGGCATCTCATCCAGATCGGTCACCTCCTCCTCGAACCTCAGCGTGCCGGCATAGACCATCCCGTTGTCGCCCTCGGCGCAGGAGATCGTCACCGCCTCGCCGTCGGCCAGGGCCTCTGTGGCGTCCCCCGTTCCCACCACGGCGGGCACACCCAGCTCCCTGGCGAGGATCGCCGCGTGACAGGTGCGACCCCCACGTTCGGTGACGATCGCCGAGGCACGCTTCATGATCGGCTCCCAGTCCGGGTCCGTGATCTCAGCCACCAGCACGTCGCCGGGCTGCAGCCGATCCATGTCCGCCGGCGAGCGAAGGACCCTCACCGGGCCGGTCCCGATCCGCTGCCCGATCGCTCTTCCCACAGTCAGCACGTCACCGCGCTCGCGGAGCACGAAGCGTCTCACCTGTCGCAGCTCCCGGTGGGACACCACCGTCTCCGGGCGGGCCTGCAGGATGTAGAGCCGTCCGTCGATTCCATCGAGCGCCCACTCGATGTCCATCGGTCGGCCGTAGTGGTCCTCGATCGCTACAGCACAGCGGCCCAGCTCGGTGACCTGCGCATCGGTGATCGAGAATCGTGCCCGCTCGGCAGGTGATACGTCCTCGAAGATGGTGCTGCTGTGAAGTCCGCGGCCCGCGGCGTACCGCATCGCGGTGGCCTTCTCGCCGAGCGCCCTGCTCAAGATGGCTTCATGTCCCTGCTGCAGCGCGGGCTTATGGACGTAGAACTCATCAGGGTTCACCGCCCCCTGGACCACGGCTTCACCCAGACCGTAGGCGCTCGTGATGAACACCGCCCGATCGAAGCCCGTCTCCGTGTCCACCGTGAACATCACGCCGGATGCTCCGATGTCGGAACGGACCATGCGCTGCACGCCCGCCGAGAGCGCGACCTTGTGGTGGGCGAAACCATGGTGCACGCGGTAGGCGATCGCCCGGTCGTTGTAGAGCGAGGCAAAGACGCTGTGCACTGCAGCGAGCACGTTCTCGACCCCGCCGATGTTCAGGAACGTCTCCTGCTGGCCTGCGAACGAGGCGTCCGGCAGGTCCTCGGCCGTTGCGCTGGAACGGATCGCCCACGTCACCGCCTCAGGGTCTGGGTCCTCTGCGATCAGCCTCGCGTGCGCTTCGCGCAGGTCTCGTGTGAGCTCCTCGGCCAGGGGCTGATCCTGGATCCATGAACGGATCTGCGCGCCGACCCGGGAGAGCTCCACGACATCGTCGATGTCCAGTGGCTCGAGGGCCGCCCGGATCCTGTGGTCGAGTCCGTTCGCAGCGAGGAACACGCGGTAGGCATCCGCAGTCGTCGCGAAACCGCCCGGTACACGCACTCCTGCCTCGGAGAGGCGGGCCACCATCTCGCCCAGCGAGGCGTTCTTCCCGCCCACGGCTGCGATATCGGCAAGTGAGATGTCGTCGAACCACAAGATGTTGCTCATCAGTGTCTCCTCAGGGACTGCTTGGCGCTGCGGCGGGACGAAGATGCATCGTCTGCAGGATCGCTGCCGCAATCTCTTCCACGCTTCTGGCCGCCGTGTTCAGGCTCGGGATCGAGTGCCGTCGGTACAGGGATTCCGCCCAACGCAGCTCTTGGCGGCAGCGGAACAGGCTTGCATAGGCCCCGCCTGGAAGGCGTTCCTGGCGTATCTGGCTCAGCCGCTGCGCAGTGCTGGTCAGCCCGAAACACCGAACCCGATACGGCTCCACCGCCCGGGGCAGCTCCAGTGCCGGGTAGTCCTCCTCCGTCAAGGGGTAGTTGGCGACCCGCAGACCGTGCTGGAGGGCCAGGTACAGCGCGGTGGGAGTCTTCCCGCAGCGAGATGGAGCGATGATGATGAGATCGGCGCCGACCAGAGAGCTCGCGCCCGCTGCATCGTCGTGCGTCAATGTGTACTCCACCGCGCGCATGCGGGAGCTGTACTGGTCCAGGTTCCCGATGCTGTGATGCGGGGCCACCTCAGCAGCGCCCTTGACGCCCAGGAGCTTCTCGAGCGCGGTGAGATGTCCCTTGATGAGATCCACCACGGCGAACGGGCCTGCGCTCAGTTCGGCGCTGACCTCCGCGGCGCGAACGGTCACGAGCAGCAGGGTGGCAGGTCCCGCGGTGCGCGCCGCACTCAGCACCTGTTGTGCGATCGGCGGGGAATCGACGAAGGGGAAGGTTCTGCGGACGAATCGGATGCCGGGGAAGTGCGCCAGGAGCGCGTTGCCGAGGGTCTCGGCGGTGACGCCGGTGTTGTCAGAGATGAAGAACACCGGCACGGGTGCTCCGACGGCGCCGGTCATGGGTTGGCCGCCCTACCGTGCACCTGAGCGAACCGGTGCCTGGTCCACGATCGTCATAGCCGGTCCTTCAGTCGAGGCCTGATCGGGTGGCGTCGTTCAAGGAGATGTCCCAGGCCTGGGGGTGGGCGACGATGAAGCGTCGACCCGTGACGACCTCCGGCGTGATCCGGACGAAATGGTCTTTCTCCCCCGATTCCCAGGGGAACAGTCGGCGCGAAGAGCTGCTGAGAGAGTCGTCCGTCTGCTCGACCTCCGCCGCCGTGCCCTTGACGATCACACTCCAGGCGACATTGGTGCGCGGATCCACACCGTCCGTCTCGAAGGCCACGGGACTGGAGCCCAGCGCGGCCGTCCGTTTCGTGCCGGGCCCGGTGCGGAAGACTATGGTCCGCTGATCCACCAGGTAGGTGACCGGGAACAGCTCTGGATGATCACCGGTCCAGACGGCGAGTCTGCCGAGCGAGACGCTGCGCAGCAGCTCCCAGCACTCGCGGCTCTCGAGGACCTCTGTCCTGGGTGTCGAGGGTGTCTTCTGCATGGCGGCGAGCCTACTCCGGCTCCACCGCGGAAGCCAGAGTCTGAAGCGAAGGCGATGCCGCTCACGTCCGCCGCCTCGGCGACTGCTGGCCGCGCCGGTCCACCGTCGCAGCGCTGCGGAGCTGAACGGGGTTCTCTTTCCCGAGGAAAGACATAGAATGGAATTTAGTTCTTGATGTAAGGAGGGTTATGGATGCCGATGAACTTCGGGTGACCTACCTTCCGAAGCTTGAAGTCAATGGTGCGGTGGGGGATTCCATCGCGCGCACTATCCGGGTCCTCAGCTCCCAGCGCAGACTGCAGACCCTGCTCGACGCCAGCAACGTCGTGGCCAGCGATCTGGACCTGGAACATGTTCTGCGGCGCATCGCCGAGGAGGCCAGGACCGTCGCGGACGCCGAGTACGCCGCACTGGGCGTCATCGCCGCTGATGGCTCCCTCGAGCGGTTCATCCACGTCGGAATGGCGCAGCACGTGGCCGAGAAGATCGGAGACCTGCCCGCCGGGCACGGGGTCCTGGGCGCGGTGAACCAGAGCAGCAACCCGATCCGACTCACCGACCTCACCAC
>NZ_JAJOYW010000006.1:0-82653 GCF_022565835.1 Nesterenkonia sp. DZ6 | reverse complement strand
AGTACCCGATGATCGAAGGCGTGGACGGACCTGAGGGCATGCCGAGCCTCGAGGAGCTCGACGCGCCGGACATCGATCTCAACCGTCTCGATGACCTGGAGACCTCTGTGGAGATGATCGTCGAATCGGGTCTGGTGGGCTGACCCATCACCGCCCCGGCCAAAGCTCCAGCGCGCACCGCCGCCCGTTCCCGCTCCGCAGGGAACGGGCGTGTGGCGGTGCCGCTGTGGCTGCGCGCCGCCGCGGTCATCGCCACGCTGGTGGCGCTGCTGCCGCTGTTCTACCTCGTCATCCGGCTGGCCCAGTTCCCGCTTCCGGACTTCCTGGACACCGTGTTCAGCGCGCGCAGCGCCCGGCTGGCCTACACCTCGCTGACGCTGACCTTTACGGTCACCGTGCTGTGCCTGGTCCTCGGCGTGGGCCTGGCGTTCCTGGTCACCCGCACACAGCTTCCGGGACGACTGATCCTCGGCGTCGCCGCGGCACTGCCCCTGGCGGTCCCAAGCTATGTCGCCGCGTTCGGCTGGCAGTCGATGAACGCCCTGATCAACCCGGGCACCAGCTTCGAGGGGTTCCTGGCCGCGGCGATCGTGATCACCTCGGTGACCTACCCCTACATCTACCTGCCGGTGGTCGCCGCGCTGGTCTCGGTGGATCCCGCCCAGGAAGAGGCCGCCCGGGCGCTGGGCCGCGGCCCCATCGACACCTTCTTCAGCGTCACCGTTCGGCAGGCCGCCCCTGCGATCACCGCCGGCACCCTGCTCTGCGCCATCTACGTCATCGCCGACTTCGGCGCCGTCTCGATCCTGCGCGTGGACACCTTCACCCGCGCCGTGTTCACCAGCTTCTCGATGGGCTTCGACCGGCTCGGAGGAGTCGCGCTGTCCTCGATCCTGCTGGTCTTCACGCTGTGCCTGCTCATCCTCGAAGGCCGGGTCCGCCGCACCGGCACCCGCTACTCCACCATGTCCGGTGAGGGGCGAGCCCGCCCCGCCCGCTTCCAGATAGGACGCTGGACGCTGCCGATCCTCGCGCTGGCCTGGACCCCGGTGCTCATCGCACTGATGGTCCCGCTCTCGGCACTGCTGGTCTGGAGCCTGCGCGGGGTCTCTCGCCCGGGTTCACTGGCGGAGATCGGGTCGGCGCTGCTGAACTCGCTCTGGGCCGCCGGGCTCGCGGCGCTGGCCACCACGGCGATCGCGATCCCGCTGGCCCTGTGGCTGGCGCGGCGACCCTCGAAGCTCGCTCGGCTGCTGGAACGCACCGCCTACCTGGCGCACTCGCTGCCCGGCGTCGTCATCGGACTCTCGGTGGTGATGCTCGGGATCGCGGTGCTGCCGGCGCTGTACCAGACCATGTGGATGCTGACCCTGGCCTACTGCGCGCTGATGCTGCCGCTGGCCCTGGGCCCGGTGCTCGCCTCCGCGCTCTCGGCGCCCCCGGAGCTGGAGGAGGCCGCCCAGTCCCTGGGCAGCAGCCCCGGCGTGGGCTACCTGCGCGTGACGCTGCCGCTGATGCTTCCCGGGATTCTCTCCGGGGCGCTGCTGGTGCTCCTGACCACGATCAAGGAGCTTCCGGCCACGCTGATGCTGCGACCCACAGGGTTCGACACCCTCGCCACGCGGCTCTGGACCTACACCGGCGGAGAGTCCTATGCGGCCGCCGCGCCCTTCGCCGCGCTGCTGGTGCTCGTCGCCGCAGTCCCCGCCTGGATGATGATTTCGCGACTACTCAAGGAGGTCCGATGACTGCAACGGACATTGACGCCACGGACACTGGCATCACGGACACTGACACCACGATGCTCCAGGTCTCCGGGGTCGAGGTGCGATTCGGCGATCAGCCGGTCCTCCACGACATCGATCTGCGCGTGAAGGCTGGGACGACCACGGCGATCGTCGGCCCCTCCGGCTCGGGCAAGACCTCGCTGCTGCGCGTCATCGCGGGGTTCCTGGCCCCCGAACACGGGGAGGTCCGGCTCCACGGCGCGGATGTGACAGAGGTTCCCGCCCATCGGCGCAGCATCGGACTGGTCGCCCAGGACGGAGCGCTGTTCCCGCATCTCGACGTCGCCGGCAACATCGCGTTCGGCCTGCCGCGCGGAACTCCCCGGCGCGAGCGGCGCCGCAGGGTCGCTGAGCTTCTCGAGCTGGTCAGCCTCACCGGTGATCACGCCTCCCGGCGTCCGGACCAGCTCTCGGGTGGTCAGCGCCAGCGGGTGGCGCTGGCCCGGGCGCTGGCCCGCCAGCCGGAGATGATCCTGCTCGACGAGCCGTTCTCCGCCCTGGACGCTGGGCTGCGCGAGAGCACCCGGCAGGCGATCCGGGAGATCCTGCGGATCACCGGGACCACGACGATCCTGGTCACCCACGACCAGGACGAGGCGCTGTCCTTCGCCGATCAGGTCGCGGTGCTCAAGGATGGGCGGCTGCGCCAGATCGGTGCCCCCGAAGAGGTCTACACCAGGCCCTGCGACGTGGAGACCGCCCAGTTCCTCGGCGACGCCGTGCTGCTGCCCGGCCAGCTGACCGGCCAGCTTCCAGAGCCGCTCTCCGGACAGGCTGGGGCGGTGTGGGATTCGTCGACTCCGCTGGGCAGCGTGAACGTGGAGCTGGTCTGCCCGAACCTGGCCATCGCTCATCGGACGGCGAGCGGATCAACGGGGCAGGTGATGCTGCGCCCTGAACAGATCACACTCAGCGAGGAGGGTGTGGCAGGAACCGTGCTCAGCTCCCAGTACTTCGGTCATGACACCACTGCGCTGGTCCAGCTCGAGGGCGTGGAGTCCCCGCTGCGGCTGCGCCAGCTCAACGCGGTGCCCCTGACGCCTGGCACACAGGTCCACCTCGCAGTCCAGGGTGCGGGCGTCTTCTACCCGGCCTTCACCGAGTGCCATGCCTGCTCGGCGAGGCCCGCACGTGTCAGCATCGAGAGACGGGGTGCGACGCTGATGCCCAGCTTCCTCTGACCCGCGCAGCGGGCCAGAGGAGCAGGCACATCCTGCCGAACGGGTCCCCTGACTGTTCGCCCGGCAGTGCTCACAAAGGCCGCGCCACAGCTCGGATGGGTGACCCGTCCATGCCTGGCAGTCGCAGCGGGAGCCCTACGAACTCGACGCGGGCTGGCAGCTGTGTGAGTTGCCTCAGGTTTTCGATGATCAGCCGCCCCTTGCCGAGCACGATGTCGTGCACAGGCAGGCCTTGGTCGGCCGCACGGGTGGAATCGGGATTCAGCGTGTCCACGCCGATGACCCTGGCGCCGAGCTCCAGCAGATGCTCGGCGAGGGTGGGCTCGAGGACCGGGTGATCGAGATACCGTTCGGAACTCCAGTGTCGGTCCCAACCAGTTGCCACCAATACGATGCGGGCATCTCCCAGACCGCCGGCGAGCTGATCTGCGACACTCTCAAGAGTCACGGTGGCCCCTGCGCTCAGCTCTCCGGCGCGAAGCACCATCGCTTCGCCGATGAGGTCCTCCACGTCGATAGCGTCGACGGTGTGACCGCCGGGAATGACATGGGCTGGTGCGTCCACATGGGTGCCGGAATGCGTTCCCAGATGCAACGCGTGCACTTCGAATCCGTCTACGGCGACTGTCGCGGCAGGCTGGATCGACACCTGCGGGTCGCCGGGGAACACCGGCATCCCAGAACTCAGGTCGTGAGACAGATCAGCCCACCGCGACATCTCCAGCCTCCTACTTCTCAGTCGCGAGTTCGAGCTGGTCCGCGAGGTGTCGAGATTCGACGCCCCGGGGTTCAGAGATTCTCGCGATCCTCGTCCACAGCCAGTACATCAAGCCCGAGAACAACACCGTCGGGAGGGCCGCTCCAACGGGAGAGAACCACACGGTCGTCAAGAGCGTGTACAGACCGGCGCCAGTCGCCCAGACAACGATCGCGCCGATGTTCCACCCACCGGTGAACCAGTACTTCCCACCTTTATAGTTCAGAATCTCGCGGTTGTAGCTGCGCCGACGAGCCAAGTAGTAGTCCACGATCATCACGGCGAAGACGGGGATGAACAGGGCGCCGATCGTTGCCAGGAAGTTCGTGAACTGCTCGAGCAGCCCGAGCCAGGTAGAGCCGATCACAGCCACGACGCCGAGCCCGAGCGCAGTGGGAAGGAACGGCAGCGGCCGGCGACGGGGAAACGCGTGCTGAAGCGAGAGCGTCATGCCGTACATGACCATTGTGTTCGTCGCCATGACAGACAGGAACATCACGGCGGCCAGGGGCGCTCCGAACGCAGTGATGATCACGGTCGGATCGAATGCAACAGCCTCGTTGCCCTCGAGCAGGACGTAGGAGATCGCAGTGGCGCCGAGTGCCATCGTGAGAATCGTCGACGTGGTGTAACCAATGGCTGCGCCTGCTGCTCCGGCGCGGACGCTGCGCGCCGTGCGGGTGAGGTCGGCGCTGAGCACCGTCCAGGAGATCGCGGTGGCGAACACGATGTCGAATACGAGCGCGCCGTCCATTCCCAGTGCAGGGTCAATCGCGATGGCGAGGTACTCGGCAGGGGGATGGGTCGAGAAGGCGACGGCAAAGACGTAGATGATGATGCTCACAATGACGAGCCCGAAGAGCGGTTCGATGCGCGCGATTCCGACGTGGCCAAAGATCGCCAGGAACACGACGAACGCCTGACACAGCGCGGCGAACAGGATCGGGTTGGAGTACCCGGTCCACGCGTGAACGAGGTAGTCGACCGAGATGCCGGCGAGCATGGCCTGCACCCACGACCAGCCCATCAGAATGATCAAGTTCGACAGAGAGGGAACGATCGAACCGCGCAGCCCGAAGGATCCCTTTGTAAGTGCCATGGTCGAAAGGCCGGTGCGAACACCCATGACAGCGACAAGGGTCAGGACGCCAGCGCCCAGAACGGTGCCGCATACGATCCAGAGGAGCGAGTCGCCGAATGAGATGCCTGGAACAAACAGGGTGCCGGTCAGCAGCGTCGTGACGACCAGGTTCGCCGCCAGCCAGATCAGCATGATTCGGCCGCCCCCGAGGGTGCCTCGAAGCGGCACCTGTTCTTCGTCTGGGTCTGCGGTCAAGGTTGCGCTCTGCTGGGAGTTTTTCACAGGGAAGTACCTTCCTCGGTCACCGAGGAAAGGTGTTCATGGACCGCGAGCAGCCCCTCCTGGGTATTTTCAAAGACTATGGTTTCGCGTTCGCGGTACGTCTGGGTCACGCCCTCGACGAGCGCGGTCGTCTCCAGCACGTGCCAGAAGACGCCGCCGCCGGCGAGTACTCGGACTCCTGATTCGAGCGTGCGGCACGCGATGACGCGCCAGCCGGCTTCCTGGAGCTTGCCCCACGCGGCGTGCCAGCTCGCACGGTCAGCGTGAACGGTATTGTCGGGAGCAAATATGAAGGTACATGTAGGAGAGAATCGGCTGAAGTAATCATTTTCATCATTGTTCTCAAACGCCCGCACTATCGCTTCTGCAGCCGACGAGATGTGCTGTGGAAGTAATTCAGTCATTGGATCTACCCCTTCAGTGCGGCACCCGACTCCGCTGTGGGTCGATTGATGTGACGCTCGATACAGAGGTCAGCATGCAACAAGAGTTGTACATGAGTCAACATTGTTCCGCTGCGCGATACGCTGGAGTCTCGGCTCGACGAAAAAGAGGATGAATGCGAAACGTCAATCCCGCCGCGAGCGACTCGCCACCCCCTATTGGTGCGAAGCTTCGTGCCGCTCGACAGGCTCAACACCTCACGCTCGACGTCGTGGCGAAGCAGGCAAATCTCACCAAGGGTTACATCTCGCGTGTGGAGCGTGACGACACATCGCCGAGCGTCGCGTCGCTGATGTCTATCTGCCAGGTGCTGGGGCTGTCGCTGGGTCAGCTGTTCGAGGAGCCGGACAGTGCAATCGTGCGTTTCGACGATGCGCCCTTGATCAACCTGGGGGGAACTGGAGCGGTGGAGCACATGGTCACGCCGCGCGGCCAGTCCCAGGTGCAGGTGATCCACTCGGAGATCGCCAGCGGCGCCCACGGTGGAGAGAATCTCTACACGATCAACTGCAAAGTCGAGTCTCTTCACATCATCCGCGGCGAGCTGCACATTCGCTTCGCAGCGTCGAGCGAGGTGCTCTACGCCGGGGATACCATCACGTTTCCAGGCAATGAGCCGCATAGCTGGTGGGCGCCGGTGGAGAGCGCGGCGCTCTGGGTGCTCGTGCCTGCGCCGTGGAGCGGGCTCGTCTGATCGATCACCGCTGAGACTGTCGGTTCTTCCATACAAGGTGTCTAATAGAGTACAAATATTCTCTATAACTATTCCTGGCCCGAAAGTGGCGAGAGATCGGATGTACCCATGTCAGCAACGGAATATGTGCAGTTCGATTCGGGGAACATCGGCCCCGCAGATGCGAGCAAGTCGCCCAGATTCGCGGGAATCGCGACGTTCGCACGGCTCCCCAGGGCAGAGGAGGTCGACCATGTCGATATCGCGGTGGTGGGGGTGCCCTTCGACTCTGGGGTGAGTTACCGCCCGGGCGCACGGTTCGGTCCGGCGCACGTGCGCGAAGCGTCCCGGCTTCTGCGTCCATACAATCCCGCCGCCGATATCTCCCCCTTCGCCCAGGTGCAGGTGGCCGATGCGGGTGACATCTCGGTGAATCCGTTCAGCCTCGACGAGGCTGTCCTCGATATAGAACGCGCCGCTGACGAACTCCGGGCTGGAGGCACGCGGCTCCTTGCGATCGGCGGTGACCACACACTCGCTCTTCCGATGCTTCGTTCAGTGGCAAAGACGCACGGCCCTGTCGCCGTCGTTCACTTTGACGCGCACCTCGACACCTGGGACACCTACTTCGGTGCGCCCGTCACCCACGGCACTCCGTTCCGGAGGGCATCGGAGGAGGGCCTCATCGACATGGAGGCCAGTCTGCATGTCGGCATCCGCGGTCCGTTGTACGGCAAGGAGGACCTTCGAGATGATGAGCGTCTGGGATTCGCCATCATCTCGACCCACGACATCGAGGTCGAGGGCGTCGAGATGGCCATCGAACGGATGCACCGTCGCATCGGTGACCGGCCGGTATATCTATCGATCGACATAGACGTCCTTGATCCTGCACACGCTCCGGGCACCGGCACGCCGGAGGCCGGCGGTATGACGAGTCGAGAACTGCTGCGGATGCTGCGCGCCTTCTCGAACACGTCGATCGTGGGTGCCGACGTCGTCGAGGTCTCGCCCCCCTATGACCACGCTCAGCTCACGGCTGTCGCGGGCTCGCATGTCGCCTACGAGGTGATCTCTGCCATGGCGGCGCGTCCCTGATGCGTCGAGCCTCGGTCCGACCGGCGTCCGGTCCGGACTGACACGACAGACGGATACCCCGCTTCGCGAGCTGCAAACTAGGAGATGAGCCATGACACGATCGCACGCCTACCACGTCACGAATCCTGCGACAGGGGAGACGCTGGAAGACTTTCCAGCTGCGACCCCGGAGGAGGTGGAGGTGGCCTTGGCCAAGGCCACAGAGGCCTTCGCCACGTGGAGAAGGACCTCTTTGGAGAGTCGAGCAAGGACAGCCCTGCGCGTCTCAGAGCTCTTCGCCGAACGAATCGATGAGCTGGCGAGGATGATCAGCATCGAGATGGGGAAGCCGCTGAGCGAGGGCGAAGAAGAAGTCGAGTTCGCCTCCGCCATCTTCGCCTACTACGCGGAGAAGGCGGCCGAGCTCACCGCGGATCGGGAGATCGAAAGCTACTCCGGCGGACGAGCCGTCATCGAGCACCTGCCGATCGGTCCGTTGCTGGGGATTATGCCCTGGAACTTTCCGTATTACCAGGTCGCCCGCTTCGTTGCGCCCAACCTGATTCTGGGCAACCCGATAATTCTGAAGCACGCGGAGTCATGCCCAAGATCAGCTCTCGCTATCGAGCAGCTGCTGCACGACGCTGGGGTGCCAGTTGGCGTGTATGCCAATGTCTTCGCCACTCACGAGCAGGTCGCGACGATGATCGCTGATCCACGACTGCGCGGCGTCTCGCTCACCGGATCTGAGCGCGCGGGATCCGCAGTCGCGCGGCAGGCGGGGGCGCACCTCAAGAAGGTGGTGCTGGAACTCGGCGGATCGGACCCCTACATCGTGCTGGATTCCGAGGATGTAGCCGGTGCAGCGGACACCGCGTGGGAGACGCGCGTCTACAACATGGGCCAGGTGTGCAACTCGAATAAGCGGATCATCGTCCACGAAGACATCTACGAGGCATTCGTCGATCAACTGACTGCTCGAGCTGCGGGCCTGCGGCCTGGAGATCCCTCAGACCCGACTCCCGGAACGTATTCGCCGATGTCCTCGGAGGGTGCTGTGCATCTGCTCAAGGAGCAGGTCGACGATGCTGTGTCGAAGGGTGCGCGGCTGCATGCGGGCGGAGAGATCCCCGACTCCTCGGGATTCTACTATTCTCCAGCAGTGCTGACTGGGGTCACGCCGGAGATGCGAGCCTACAGCGAAGAGCTCTTCGGCCCAGTCGCCGTGGTCTATCGGTGTGAGAGCGACGAGGAGGCGATCCGACTCGCCAACGAGAGCCAGTATGGCCTCGGCGGTGCGGTCTTCTCCGTGGATGCCGAACGCGCAGCGGCAGTCGCCGCTCAGCTCGAGGTCGGGATGGCCAGTGTCAACACGCCCGCTGCGGAGGGTCCGGAGATGCCGTTCGGGGGCGTGAAGAACTCGGGCTATGGCCGCGAGCTTGGGCCGCTCGGCATGGATGAGTTCGTCAACAGACGACTTCTCTACATCGCGGACTGAGCGCCACTGACCACGGTCCCTGATGCTCGGCGGATTCTTCAATGACCAGGTCTGTGAGCAGTGGAACTCTCTGGCTGCGCATCGTCGTCCGGTGCTGAGGCCAGGGTCGGGCCGTATCGGAGCTGACAGAACTCGCGCAGCCGCTGCGCCATGCTGAACAGCTCCGCGCTTCCGTGATGATCCCGACGCCAGGCTGCATGAAGGTGAAATTGGAGAGCGTAACCCCGTGGGTCAAGAATCCTCAAGGGGTGCAATGCGAAGTGGGCGTCGTCCGAGAGAACGGCGACGCCCCGTCCGGCCGCGGCGAGGGCCTGCGCCAGCCGCCCCTGTGAGACTTCGATCGTGCCGCGCGGTGCGAGGTCGGCGAGGCTCAGCGCGGCGTCGAGGATCTGTCGAGACTTCTGCGCTGCTGGCACGAGGATCAATGCGTGTTCACACAGGGAGGCCAGGTCGATCGCCTCTCGCTGCGCCCATGCGTGGGTCTGGGGAACGTAGGCCCAGACGGGAAGAGCGGCAAGCGACAGCGTTTCATGATCGTCTGCCGGTCTCTGCGGCGTGACGATCAGATCGTAGTCGGAGCTGTTCTGCGTGGGTTCCGGGCTGAGTGAAATCTCGGAGACGTGCGGGGTTGGATCGTGCTGGGAGAAGGTCGCGACGAAGGGGGCGACGATGTCGATCAAGGTGGTCTGCGGCGCGCCGATGGAGACATTGCGCATGCTGCCTGAGGCGAGCGTCTCGGCGATCAGCTCGGCATGGCTGTGCACGCGCAGCACCTCGCGGGTGACCGAGAGGAACTCTGTGCCCTCTGATGTGAGAATCAGTCGGTTGCCCGTGCGGCGGAACAGCTGGAGTCGGAGCTTGCTCTCGAGCTCCCGGATCTGTCGCGAGAGCGCTGGCTGCGTGATGTGCAGGGATTCCGCGGCCGCTGAGACAGTCCCTTCATCAGCGACAGCGGCGAAGTACCTGAGAAGTCGATGGTCCACAACTGACAGTGTGGCATGCTCTGTAGGCATGCCTTGTATCCGCAGCGGGCATTAGACAGTATGGTTCCGGGTGGACGAGTATCAGAGTCATAGATCATTTGATTGCGTCGCCTCAAGGAGCCCTGCATGGAACAGACCCGACACCTCGCGACTGAACTGCCCGGCCCGAAGGCCCAGGCACTCATGGAGCGTCAGCACGCCGCAGTGGCCCGTGGGGTCTCGACCTTGATGCCCACCTTTGCCGTCCGCGCCCAGGATGGAATCCTCGAGGATGTCGACGGGAACAGGCTCATCGACCTCGGAGCAGGCATCGCTGTGACCAGCGTCGGCGCCAGTGCACCCAAGGTGGTCGAAGCGGTGCAGCGGCAGGTCGCTGAGTTCACCCACACCTGCTTCATGGTGACCCCCTATGAGGGCTACGTGGCCGTGGCCGAGAAGCTCGCGGAGATCACCCCCGTCTCAGGTCCGGCACGCACCGCTCTGTTCAACTCCGGAGCCGAGGCAGTGGAGAACGCGGTCAAGATCGCCAGGGCGTACACCGGAAAACAGGCCGTGGCTGCCTTCGATCATGCGTACCACGGCCGCACCACGCTCACGATGGCGCTGACCGCGAAGTCCATGCCCTATAAGCACAGCTTCGGACCCTTCGCCCCGGAGGTGTATCGGGTATCGGGCTCGTACCCCTACCGCGACCAGCTCGATGGCCATACCGCCGCGGCCCGTGCCATCGAACAGCTGGAGACACAGATCCGCGCCGAGAACCTCGCGGCGGTCATCATGGAACCGATCCAGGGTGAGGGTGGATTCATCGTTCCAGCGCCTGGGTTCCTCAAGAAGATCGTTCAATGGTGCAATGCGAACGATGTCGTGTTCATCGCCGATGAGATCCAGACTGGTTTTGCCCGCACCGGTCGTTGGTTCGCCTCAGAATACGAGGACGTGCAGCCAGACATCATCACCACCGCCAAGGGCATCGCAGGCGGAATGCCGCTCTCGGCGGTCACCGGGCGAGCAGAGATCATGGACGCTGCTCACCCTGGCGGCCTCGGGGGGACCTACGGCGGTAACCCCGTCGCATGTGCTGCCGCCTTGGCTGCCATCGAGACCATTGAAGAGGGGCATCTGGATCAGGAGGCGCTGCGGATCGAGAAACTGGTGCGCGCCCATCTGGAGGAGGTCCAGCGCCGAGACCCCCGCATCGGGGATATCCGCGGTCGCGGTGCGATGCTGGCCTTCGAACTGGTGGACCCTGAGACGAAGGCTCCAGACGCGGGGCTGACCTCTGCTGTCGCGACCGCAGCGCGCCAAGCCGGGGTCATCGCCCTGACCTGTGGGACCTATGGCAACGTGGTTCGACTGCTCCCACCTCTGACCATCAGCGATGCGCTCCTCGAAGAAGGCCTGAGCATCATCACCGACGCGCTGGCCGCAGCCTGAAGCTGCCGGTCACACCTCCAGTCCAGCGCCGCGGATCGCCATCCCGTTCGGATGCGCCGCGGTGCCGATCAGAAAGTCTCACAGATGAACACCCCAGACCAGACCCTTGTCACGCAGGACCGCATCCAGGCATTGCTCGCCGCGACCCCCAAGGGGCTGCTGATCGACGGTGCATGGAGGGAGTCCTCCGACGGTGCCACCTTCGAGGTGGAGAACCCGGCCACCCAGGAAGTCATCGCGAAGATGTCCTCGGCCACCTCACACGATGCCCGCGCGGCCATGGACGCCGCCGCCGATGCTCAGGAATCATGGGCGCGAACTCCCTCACGTGAGCGGGCCGAGATCCTCCGCCGGGCCTTCGACCTGGTCCAGGACCGGGCCGAGGAGCTGGCGCTGCTGATGACCCTGGAGATGGGCAAACCACTCGCCCAGTCCCGGGGAGAGGTCGCCTACGGCGGGGAGTTCCTGCGCTGGTTCTCCGAGGAGGCCGTCCGAGACTATGGCCGCTATGCGGCCACCCCCGAGGGTAATCTGCGGATGCTGGTCACCCGCAAACCAGTCGGCCCCTGCCTGCTGATCACTCCGTGGAACTTCCCGCTGGCCATGGCCACCCGCAAGGTCGCGCCGGCCCTCGCGGCAGGGTGCACGATGATCCTCAAACCTGCAGCGTTGACGCCGCTGACCGCGCACTATTTTGCGCAGATCATGCTCGATGCGGGGCTCCCCGACGGAGTGCTCAACGTCGTCTCGACCAGCTCTGCGTCAGCGATCTCCGAGCCGATCATGGGTGATCGCCGGCTGCGGAAGGTATCCTTCACCGGTTCGACACCGGTGGGCAAGCACCTGATGAAGATGGCTGCCGAGAACGTGTTGCGCACCTCTATGGAGCTCGGCGGCAACGGACCGCTGATCGTGTTTGAAGATGCCGATCTGGACAAGGCCGTGGCCGGAGCGATGGCCGCGAAGATGCGCAACATGGGGGAGGCCTGCACGGCCGCGAACCGCCTGTTGGTCCATGAATCGGTGGCGGAGGATTTCACTGCTCGGCTCGCGGAGAAGATGTCTGCGCTGAGGCTGGGTTCCGGAGTCGAGGACGGCGTCGACGTCGGGCCGCTGATCGATGCCAAGGCCCGCGACTCGATGGAGGCACTCGTGGCTGATGCTGTGGCCGGTGGGGCGCAGGTGGTCACCGGAGGCAAGCGCACTGAAGGCGCCGGGTACTTCTTCGAACCGACAGTGCTGCGCAACATCGCCCCCGATGCTCGAGTGCTGCGGGAGGAGATCTTTGGTCCAGTCGCCCCGGTGATCACGTTCCGCGATGAAGCCGAAGCGGTCGCTCTGGCCAACGACACCGAATACGGCCTGGCCTCGTATGTGTTCACCGAAGACATCTCGCGTGGGCTGCGCATCGGAGACCGGATCGAGTTCGGGCTGATGGGTCTCAACGTCGGAGTGATCTCCAACGCGGCCGCCCCTTTCGGCGGGGTGAAGCAGTCTGGGCTGGGTCGCGAGGGAGGAGCCGAAGGCATTGCGGAGTACACCAGCACCCAGTACATCGGTGTGGAGAACCCCTGGAGCGCTGTCTGAAGATTACGGCGCGATGCGGCAACGCGGCATCGGGGAGCCCCCGACCTGGACCCCGGGGTGCCGCGCGGATCAGTTCCTGAGCGACGACCGTAATGGGCCCAGCAGGACCTCTCTATACAGCCGGATGATTCCGGAGTATCAATGAGGCATGTGGAAGACCGTCCTCGGCTTGGCGCGCTACCCGGTGGTCATCGCGACCCTCGCCATCGGGGTGCTCGGCGGAGCCCTGGAGCTCAGCGGCCAGGGACCTGCGGCGCGCTGGGTGATCTCCGGATTCGCCGTGGTCGTCGCGCTGCTGCAGGCCCGTCGGATGATCACGGATCTGCGCGCCGGAACCTACGGCATCGACCTGCTGGCGGTCACCGCCATCGGTTCCACCGTGGCGGTGGGAGAATACTGGGCTGCGCTTGTCGTGTGCCTGATGCTCTCCGGCGGTGAAGCCCTGGAGAACTACGCCGCCGGTCGAGCTCGGCGGGAGCTGACCGGGCTGCTGGAGAATGCCCCGCACACCGCGCACCTGTTGCGCGGGGACAGCGGCCCCACAGATGTGCCGGTGGAAGAGGTCAGCGTCGGTGACCGGCTGCTGGTGCGGCCCTTCGAGGTGGTGCCGGTGGACAGTATGCTCGAGTCCGCCTCGGCGACATTCGACGAGTCCTCGCTCACCGGAGAATCCCTGCCGGTGGAACGCGCTCAGGGCGAGGAGCTGCTCTCCGGGGCCGTGAACGGTGGCGAGGCCATCGAGATCCGCGCCACCGCCAACGCCTCCGAGTCCCAGTACCAGCGGATCATCGAGCTGGTCCGCGAGGCACAGGAGTCGAAGGCTCCCTTCGTCCGGCTCGCCGACCGGGTCGCGGTGCCCTTCACCCTGGGAGCGCTCGGACTCGCCGTGGGGGCCTGGGCGTTCTCCGGCGACCCCACGCGCGCGGCAGAGGTGCTCGTCGTCGCGACTCCCTGCCCGCTGATCATCGCGGCGCCGGTGGCATTCATGGCCGGAATGTCCCGCGCGGCCAGCAACGGCATCATCGTCAAGAGCAGCGGCACGCTGGAACAGCTGGCGCGGGTGAGGACCGCCGCCTTCGACAAGACCGGAACCCTCACCCACGGCAAGCCTGAGGTGACACACGTCCATGCCGTCGGACTCGAACCAGAACGGATGCTCGCGCTCGCCGCGGCAGTCGAGCAGTACTCCTCACATCCGCTGGCAGCCGCCGTGGTCGAAGCTGCCAGCGCGAACTCGCAGGGCGTGCCGAGCGCCGAGGACGTGATCGAGGTGCCCGCCAACGGGGTGCGCGGGAGGGTCGAGGGGCGCGCCGTCGTCGTCGGCAGCGTCCGCTTCATCGGCCGGGAGACCTCCACGACGCCGGACACTCCGCCGGTGGGTCACAGTGGTGTGCACGTGGCCGTGGACGGCACCTACGCGGGGTACATCGCCCTCGCCGATGAGCTGCGCGTCGAGACCCGGGCCACGATGGCCTCGCTTCACCGGGCCGGGGTCAGTACCACGATGATGCTCACCGGCGACGGTGAACACGTGGCCCGCCACATCGCGCAGCAGGCAGGCATCGACGACGTGCGCGCAGACCTGCTCCCCGAGGACAAGGTATCCGCAGTGCAGGCGGCGCACCCGCGCCCGGTGATGATGGTCGGCGACGGCGTCAACGATGCGCCGGTGCTGGCGGTCGCTGACGTGGGAGTGGCCATGGGCGCGCGCGGTTCCAGTGCTGCCAGTGAGTCCGCCGACATCGTGATCACCGTCGATGACCTCGGACGCAGTGCTCGGGCCGTGCACATCGGGCGCCGCACCATGCGGGTCGCCTGGCAGGCGATCTGGATCGGTGTCGGCATGTCGGTGGTCCTGATGCTCATCGCCGCGGCGGGCATGCTGCCTGCCATCGTCGGCGCCTGGCTGCAGGAGGTGGACGATCTCGCCTCCATCCTGTGGGCGCTGCGGGCCATGCGTCCGAGCCGGAGGGAGCGGGCGGAGGCTGCGCAGGTGGCGCGGGAGCTGGAGGCGGCCCGCGGCGGACAGCTCGGCCCCACCGACGCGGCGTCCCACGATGTCTCGAAAAAGATCTGAGAATCCGCGTGAGGATCCTCGGGCCTGTGCGTCCCCGCCTAGGTCCGACCGGCAGGGTCGAGATCCTTGACTGCACCGAGCGCTCCCTGAGCGCTCAGCGATCTGAAGGAGAGCGCAATGACCGAGAACACCTCCGCCATCACGCATGGCACGGACCAGGCAGAACCTGCCCCCGGGGGCCAGAACTCCGCAGCCCAGAGCCCGCTGTTGACCGCGTTCGGCGCCACCACGGTGGAAGAGACCGTGGTGCAGAAACTCTCCGCGATCGCCGCCCGCGAGGTCCCCGGCGTGTGCGCGGTGGGCAACATCGCCCGGCGCACCCTCGACGCGATCTCCGAGCGCATCCCCGGCGCGCGCACCCAGGTCAGCGGCGGCGTCTCGGTGGAGAAGGGTGACCGTCAGACCGCCATCGACCTGACCGTGATCGTCGAGTACGGCGCATCCATCGTGGAGGTCACCGAGAACGTCCGGCGCAACGTCATCCGCGCCGTCGAGCACGGCACAGGGCTGGAGGTCGTGGAGGTCAACATCAGCGTGGCCGATGTGCACCTGCCCGAAGATGACGAACAGCCCCGGGAGATCGCTCCCGGGGCCCCCAGTCATTCGTCCCGGCGGGCTGCCGAGGTCAGAGGGTCAACGGTTCAGGAGCCGTAGCGGCCGGTCAGCAGCACGCCGCCGCCGTCGACTCCCTTGGCGCCCTGGACGAAGTCCAGACCGGCACCGGCCACCCGGGCCTCCTCGGGGCGGTAGGCGCTGACCTCACCCATCACCCAGGCGGTCTGGCCCGAGGCGGTCAGGTGAGCCAGGGCGTCGTCGGCCTTCTCGGCGGAGACCACAGCGATCATGCCCACGCCCAGGTTCAGCGTGCGCTCCAGGTCGGCCTGCGGGACCGAGCCAAGCCGCGCAATCAGCGAGAACACCGCGGGCCAGGACCAGGTCGAGCGGTCCACGGTCGCCATCAGCCCGGTGGGGAGCACACGCGCCAGGTTCGCCGCGAGACCACCGCCGGTGACATGGCTGAACCCGCGCACCGGGGCCTCGGGCGAGATCTCAGCCTCGGCGGGGTCGCCGTTGAGTGCGGTGACCAGGTCCAGACAGGGCGTGGTGTAGAGCCGGGTCGGTTCCAGCAGCTCCTGGCCCAGGGTGCGGCCGAACTCCTCGACCTCGCGCTCATAGCCCCAGCCGGCGGAAGAGACCACGCGGCGGACCAGCGAGTAGCCGTTCGAGTGGATGCCGGAGGAGGCCATGCCGATGATCACGTCACCAGCACGGACCCGCTCTGGGCCCAGCACGGCGGAGGCGTCGACGACGCCGGTGGCCGCGCCCGCGACGTCGTACTCATCGGCTGCCAGCAGTCCGGGGTGCTCGGCGGTCTCGCCGCCGATCAGAGCGGTGCCGGTCTCGGCGGCGGCCTTGGCGATGCCGGAGACCACCGCAGCGATCCGGGTGGGCTCCACCTTGCCTGTGGCGATGTAGTCGGTCATGAACAGCGGCTTCGCGCCCATGACCACGATGTCGTCGACGACCATGCCGACCAGGTCGAAGCCGATGGTGTCGTGGATGTCCATCGCCTGGGCGATGGCGACCTTGGTGCCGACCCCGTCGGTGGAGGTGGCCAGCAGCGGCCGGGGAAGCCGCTTGAGCTCGCTGGCGTCGTAGAGCCCGGCGAACCCGCCGACCCCGCCGATGACCTGTGGCGTGTGCGTAGCCTCGATGTGGGCCTTCATCAGCTCCACGGCGCGGTCGCCGGCCTCCACGTCGACGCCGGCGGAGGCATAGGTGATCGGAGCGCCGGAGTGGGAATCCGCGCTGGTGTGTTCAGAAGTCACTTCTTGGCCTCCGCGAGGGGGATCTCGTCGAGTTCGAATTCGGCATCGGGTCCTGGCTCGCAGCCACCGGCCGGAGTCAGGGTGGAATCGGCGGGCTGTTCCAGCAGCATCTTCCCGCGTCGGCTCTCCGGCGGCAGCTTGATCGGGTAGACCCCGGAGAAGCAGGCGGTGCACAGCGTGGAGCGCGGCTGCTGGGTGGCGGCGATCATCCCGTCCTCGGAGATGTAGGCCAGCGAATCTGCCCCCACCGCCTGGGTGATCTCGTCCATGGTGGCCCCGTTGGCGATCAGCTCGGCGCGGGAGGCGAAGTCGATGCCGTAGAAGCAGGGCCACTTCACCGGCGGGGAGGAGATCTTCACGTGGATCTCGGCGGCGCCGGCCTCCTTGAGCATCCGCACGATGGCGCGCTGGGTGTTGCCGCGCACGATCGAGTCATCGACGACCACCACGCGCTTGCCGCGGACCACGTGGTCCTGGACGTTGAGCTTGAGCCGGATGCCGAGCTGGCGCAGCGTCTGCGAGGGCTCGATGAAGGTCCGGCCCACATAGGCGTTCTTGATGAAGCCCAGCGCGAAGGGAAGCCCGGAGGCCTCGGCGTAGCCCACCGCCGCCGGGGTCCCGGATTCTGGGACCGGGATCACGATATCGGCGTCGTGGGTGTCCTCGCGGGCCAGCTGACGGCCCATCTCGACCCGCGACTCATAGACCGAGCGGCCGTTGATGTTCGCATCCGGGCGGGCCAGGTAGACATATTCGAAGACGCAGCGCGAAGGGGTCGCGGCGGCGAAGCGGTGGGAGCGCACGCCGTCGGAATCGATGGCGATCAGCTCCCCGGGCTCGATCTCGCGGATCACCGAGGCCCCCACGGTGGCCAGCGCCGACTGCTCGGAGGCGACCACCCAGCCGCGGGCCAGACGGCCCAGCACCAGCGGGCGCACGCCATGCGGGTCCCGGGCGGCATAGAGCGTGTTCTCATTCATGAACACCAGGCAGAACGCGCCCTCCAGGGTGGGCAGCAGGGCCATCGCCTGATCTTCGAGACTCTCCCCGGGCTGTTCCTTCAACAGCGCGGTGACCAGCGCGGTGTCGGTGGTGTTGCCCTGGTTGAGCTCGCCGAAGTCGGCTCGTCCGTGGCGTTCGATGATGCGGTCGCGCAGGTCCGCGGAGTTCGTGAGGTTGCCGTTGTGCCCCAGCGCGACGGTCCCGTGCGGGGTGTCCCCGAGGGTCGGCTGGGCGTTGGACCACTGGCTGGCTCCGGTGGTGGAGTATCGGCAGTGTCCGACGGCGATGTGCCCGGTCAGCGAGTTGAGCGTGGACTCGTCGAAGACCTGGGAGACCAGGCCGAGGTCCTTATAGACCCGGATGCTCTTGCCGTCGGAGGCAGCGATCCCGGCGGACTCCTGGCCGCGGTGCTGCAGCGCGTAGAGCCCGTAATAGGCCAGTTTGGAGACTTCCTCCCCGGGGGCCCAGACGCCGAAGACTCCGCATTCGTCCTGCGGCAGCGGGTCCTCGTCGAGGAGATTGAAGTTCAGCTGACCATCATTGTGGGCCATTCGCAGAAGTCCTCTCTGCAGAGTCGATCTTCTGCAGGTCATAAGTGCGGGTGCGCTTCCGTGAGCGCCAGTCGATGAAGAGCCAGGTCACGGCGCCCAGGGCCAACCCTGGCATCGCGAAGGCGACGGTGAGATATCCCAGCGAACCGCGGAGCGAATAGTCGTCCGCGGGGCCGGTGACCAGCACCACGACGACGGCGGCCACAACTGCCGCCAACACTCCTGCGATGAGGAAGGGGCTCAGCCTGGGGGTAGGACGAACGGTCACCTGCCGACGCTCCGACTCGCCCGTCTGCTCGCGTGAAGACATACCACCATGCTACCGGCCCAGCCTGGGTGCCGGGCACGTGGGAGCTGGTGCCCCGCGGTTCACCGGCGAAGTGGCAGCAGCGCCGAGAGGTCGGCGCGGGTGCCCGATGCGGAGATCCGCCCGGCGGCGCGTGCCGTCTCCCATCCGGTGACCCCGGTGGCGAGCTCCAACCAGTCCTGCGGGGCGAGCTCGACCACGTTCGGGGGAGTGCCCCGGGAATGGGAGGGGCCTTCGACGCACTGGGTCACCCCGAAGGGCGGGACCCGGACCTCCACGGAGTTCCCCGGAGCCACCTCGGCGAGCTCCTCGAGGCAATACCGCACAGCGGTGGCCACGGTCCGGCGGTCGGAGTCTCCTGACTCCCACGCGCGGACCGCGGCCATGCCGTCGACGGCGGTGATGCGACGTCGTGCCATGCTCAGCCGCTCATCTTCCGGCGATCTTGACCAGGCGCTTGTTGACGAACTCCGCCATGCCGTAGGGGCCGAGCTCGCGGCCCACGCCGGAGCGCTTCACGCCGCCGAAGGGCAGCTCGGCGGAGGTGCCGGCGGGCTCGTTGACGAAGACCATGCCGGTGTGGATCTGCTCGCCGATCCGCTGAGCGTGCTCGACGTCGGTGGCGAACACCGAGGCGGAGAGACCGTACTGGGTGTCGTTGGCCAGCTTCACGGCCTCTTCCTCATCGGCGACCTTGTAGACCATCGCCACCGGCCCGAAGAGCTCTTCGCCGTAGGCGCGCATCTCACGGGTGATACCGGTCAGCAGGGTGGGCTGGTACCAGGCGCCCCGGCGCTGGTCGAAGTCGCCGCCCAGGTGCAGGGTGGCGCCCTTCTCCACGGCGTCCTGGACCTGCTCGTGCAGATCCTCGGCGGCCTGGGCCGAGGACATCGGGCCGATGAAGGCCTCCTCGGAGAGCGGGTCGAGCAGCTTGATCTCGGACAGCGCCTGCTGGAACTGCTCGAGGAAATCGTCGTAGAACTCTGCCGGGACGATGACGCGCTTGGCGGCGTTGCAGGCCTGTCCGGCGTTGGCCATCCGGCCCTGCACGGCGCCCTTGACCGCTGCGGGCAGGATCTCGCGATCCAGGACCAGCAGCGGATCATTGCCGCCCAGCTCAAGGACGACCTTCTTGAGGTTCTCACCGGCGACGGCTGCGACCTTGGTGCCGGCCCGCTCGGAGCCGGTCAGCGAGATGCCCGCCACGCGGGGGTCCGGGATCACGATGTCTGCGATCTGCGCGCTGGAGGCATACACGTTGGTGTAGGCGTGCTGCGGGAAGCCGGCATCGCGGAAGATCTGTTCCATCGCCGCCGCGGATTCGGGGCACTGCGAGGCGTGCTTGAGCATGATCGTGTTGCCGATCATCAGGTTCGGCACCGCGAAGCGGGCCACCTGGTAGTACGGGAAGTTCCAGGGCATGATGCCCAGCAGCACGCCGACGGGCCGGCTCTGCATGACGGCGCTTCCGTCTGGGGAGTCGGTGATCGGCTCATCGGCGAGGAACTCGGCACCGTGATCGGCGTAGTAATGGAAGATCGAGATCACGATGTCCAGCTCGGAGCGGGCCTGGGTCATCGGCTTGCCCATCTCGCGGGTGATGATCGTGGCCAGCTCGTCCTTGCGCTCTTCATAGATCGCCGCCGCGCGGCGCAGCAGGTCGGCGCGCTCGGAGAGCTCGGTCTTCGACCAGCTGGTGAAGGTCTCGGCGGCGTGATCGAGTGTCGCGCTCAGCTGATCGTCGGTGAGGGTGGCGAACTCCGCCTCGACCTCACCGGTGGCAGGGTTGGTGACTTTGTAGTCGGCCATGGAAATCTGTGCCTCGCTTGTCAGTGGTCGATCGGTGACCTGCCCGCCGAAGCGGCGGACTCCTCGACGCTATGACCCTGCGCGGTGCGGCACAAGCTGATCAGGCGCTGGGCCGGGTAGTTCACCAATACGCGAAACCGGGACGATGCGTGGAATAAAAACCCGGTTGGTGCTGGCACCCGTGCGCTTCAGTCGACGGGAGGCCTCAGAGGCGTTCGAGCAGCGCGGGGGCCAGGCGGATGCTGCCCACCTGCTCCGCGGCGAGTCCTCCGGTGATCGGCTTGACGATCTTGCGCAGCACCGGGCCCAGAGCGTCGAGCTCGATCACCCCGCGGGCGGCCAGCAGGCTCAGCGCGACAAGGTTCGTGGCGCGGGAGGATCCGTCGAGGACCTTGACCGCGGCGGCGGTGCCGTCCGGGGCCGCGACCACCAGGACGCCCTCGGCGCCGAGCTTCGCGGTCAGGCCCAGCTCTTCGAGCACCACGGTGTTGGCCTCGCCGCGGCCGTGCACCGCCCAGGGGTAGTCGAGCATCGCCTGGTTCACGGTGAACGCGTGGACCTCGGCGTCGCGGCGCGAGGTGGAGGCGGCCAGCTTGGAGAATCCGCGGGCCAGTCCGGTGAGTGAGAGCGCCGGGGCGGGGGCTCCGCAGCCGTCGATCCCGACCACGGTCGGCTCCTCGCCGCAGTATTCGGTGATCACGTCCATGATCACCCGCTGCAGCGGGTGGGAACGCTCGAGGTAGGTGTTGAGCCGCCAGCCGTTGGTCCGGGTGGCGGCGAGGAACGCGACATGCTTGCCGGAGCAGTTGAAGGCCAGCGGCGTCTCGGTCTTGCCGGCCTCCAGATGCACGCGCAGGTCATGGTTGCGGGAGGGCCAGGCCGACGGGCATTTCAGCGCCGACTCGTCCAGGCCCTCGGCGGCGAGGATGCTCGCGGCGAGCTCCTGGTGCTTGCGCGAGCCCACATGGGAGCCGCAGGCCAGGGCGACCGCCTCCGGTGAGATCAGCGCGCCGGAGCGCAGCGAGGCGATGGCCTGGAAGGGCTTCAGCGTGGAGCGCGGGAACATCAGCCGCTCGGGAGCGCCGATGGACTCCAGCACCGCACCGTCAGGTCCCACCACCACGGCGGAGCCGATGTGCCGGGACTCGACGACGCCGGCGCGGGTCACCACTGCCAGTTCGGCCGATTCCGCCACCGAGGCCGCGTGCAGGTCCTGCTGTTCGGCGGATCCGGGGAGGGGCGGCACCGAGGGTGCTTCGGCAGAGAGGCGCGCATCAGTCATGGGCTCAGTCTACGGAGTGAGGGCCGCGCGCGGCCGAGGCGGACCCGCGGGAGTCCGCCGTTCGATAGGCTGAGCGGCGTGAAGGTACTTGTAGTCGGCCCCGGAGGCCGCGAGCACGCCATCGTCCGAGCACTGCTGCGCGATGAAGCAGTCACCACCGTGGAGGCCGCGCCGGGCAACGCCGGCATCGCAGCGCAGGTCCGCTGCCACAGCGTCGACGCCCAGGACGGGGCCCCGGTGGCAGCGCTCGCCGTCGCCGGCGGCTTCGACCTGGTGGTCATCGGTCCCGAGGCGCCGCTGGCCGCAGGAGTGGCCGACGCCGTCCGCGAGGCCGGGATCCCGGCCTTCGGGCCCTCCGCTTCCGCCGCGCGGCTGGAAGCCTCCAAGGCCTTCGCCAAGGAGATCATGGCCGCCGCCGAGGTGCCCACCGCCGGAGCGGTGCACGTCAGCGACCTCGCCGCGGCGCAAGACGCCGTCGACCGGTTCGGCGCGCCCTATGTCGTCAAGGACGACGGGCTCGCCGCCGGCAAGGGTGTGGTGGTCACCGACGACCGCGCCGAGGCGCTGGCCCACGCCCAGGCCTGTTTCGCCGCCGGCGGCTCGGTGGTCATCGAGGAGTTCCTCGACGGACCCGAGGTCTCGCTCTTCGTCCTCTCCGACGGGGTGAACCTGGTGCCGCTGTCCCCGGCGCAGGACTTCAAACGCATCTTCAACGACGACGCCGGCCCCAACACCGGCGGCATGGGCGCCTACACCCCGCTGGACTGGTTGACCGGGTACACCGAGACCGACGCCGCCGGCGCCCAGCGCGACTTCGTGCAGATCGTGGTGGACACCGTCGCCGCCCCGACCCTGGCCGAGATGTCCCGCCGCGGCACCCCCTTCGTCGGGGTGCTCTACTGCGGGCTGGCCGTCACCTCCCGCGGGGTCCGGGTCATCGAGTTCAACGCCCGCTTCGGCGACCCCGAGACCCAGGCGGTGCTCGAACGCCTGGCCACACCGCTGGGTCAGCTGCTGCTGGACTGCGCCACCGGCTCGCTCGGCCGCGCCCGCACCCTTGACTGGGCGCAGGGCTACGCCGCCGACGTTGTGATGGCCGCGGAGAACTACCCGGAGACCCCGCGCAGGGGTGACGTGATCACCGGCACCGCGCAGGCCGAGAACCTCGACGGCGTGGCAGTGCTGCACGCCGGCACCGCCGCAGACGACCAGGGCCGGCTGACCACCAACGGCGGGCGGGTGCTCGCCGTCGTCGGCACCGGTGACTCGCTGGCTGAGGCCGTGCAGCGCGCCTACGCCGGGGTGCAGGAGATCTCCTGGGAGGGCGAGCAGCACCGCACCGACATCGCCGCGAAGGCGCTCGCCGGAGAGATCCAGCTCCGCAGTGACGTCCAGCTCCGCAGTGACGTCCAGCTGGACGCGGGACCGAGCGAGTCGGCCGCGCGCCTCCCGGTGCACCCCGCCGGCGAAACAGCCGACCAGTCAGCCGAAGACCTGCCCGGCTGGGTGCACGTGTCCTCCGGGAAGGTCCGCGAGCTCTACCGGCCCGCCCCCGGATCCCCCTGGGACGGTCAGGACGTGATCCTGATGGTCGCCAGCGACCGGATCAGCGCCTACGACCACGTGCTCTCCAGCCCCATCCCCGACAAGGGCATCATCCTCACCCAGCTCAGCCTGTGGTGGTTCGATCAGCTCGAGGCCGCCGGGATCTCGCATCACGTGGTCTCGGTCGAGGTGCCCGAAGCTGTCGCCGGGCGCGCGATGATCTGCCGGAACCTGCAGATGATCCAGGCCGAATGCATCGCCCGCGGCTACCTCACCGGGTCCGGGCTCGCCGATTACCGGGAGACCGGCGGCGTGACCGGGCTGGTGCTGCCGGAGGGCCTCACCGACGGCTCCGCGCTGCCCGAGCCGATCTTCACCCCGTCCTCGAAGGCCGCCCAGGGTGATCACGACGAGAACATCAGCTTCGAGACGCTCACCGAGACCGTGGGCGTGCAGGTGGCGACGCAGCTGCGCGACGCGACGCTGCGGATCTACGTCTTGGCCGAGGAGATCTGCCGCGAGGCCGGGGTGATCCTGGCGGACACCAAGCTCGAGTTCGGCTTCGACCCCGGCGGCGCGCTCACCGTGGCCGATGAGGTCCTGACCCCTGACTCATCACGCTTCTGGCCCGCCGAGAGCTGGGAGCCCGGGGCGGCACAGCCCTCCTTCGACAAGCAGTTCGTCCGCGACTGGCTGACCTCGGCCGCGTCCGGATGGGACCGCAGCGCCGGGCAGGCACCGCCGGCGCTTCCGCAGGAGGTCATCGGCGCCACACGACAGCGCTACCTGGACGCCTACCAGCGCCTCACCGGGACCGAACTGGTCTTCTGACCCCTGGGGCTGCCCGACTCGGGGGCATCGACCCTGGGATTCCGCTCCTGGGGCTGCGCACCTCAGGGAGCTGTGTTCAGCGGTCGGTGCACTGCCCGGTGGAGACGGTCTCGGAGTAGCGATCCGGATCGGTCAGCACATCCCCGGCCTGGTCCGCGGTGATCGCGAAGCCGACGTTGCTGCCCTCCACGGCGCGGGCGAACACGACGCCGGCCACGTCCCCGGCCCGATCGATCAACGGCCCGCCCGAGTTGCCCTGCCGGACATCGGCGCTGAGCTGGAAGATCTCCAGGGTGCTCGGCGAGCTGCCGTAGATGTTGTTCACCTGGGAGACGTCGCGCGCCTGGATCACCGCACTGCCCGCGGAGAACGGCCCGCCCGCGGGGTATCCCATCACGTAGCCCGAATCTCCGACGTCGACCCCCTCGCTCATCTGAAGCGGCGCCACATCGAGGCCGTCCACTGCGATCAGGGCCAGGTCGGAGGCGGGATCGAAGTGCACCGCGCGGCCGGTGAGCACCTCGCCGTCCGGCATCTCCACCGCAGGCTCGGCCACACCGGCGATGACATGGGCGTTGGTCACCACCCGGGTGGGGGAGACGGCGAAGCCGGACCCCGACTGGGACTGCCCACACTGCTCCGCGACCCCGGTGATCCTCCCCACCGAGGCGGCGGAGGCGACGCCGGCGTCATTGAGGTCCTGGTTCTCCGGCAGCTCCGCAGGCTCGGGCACCAGCTGTGCGAGCTCCGGGATGTCGGAGTCCAGCACCGCGGAGCGGACCTGGGCGAACCAGGACTCTGCCTGATCGGGCACCGCGGAGTCGACGGTGCTCAGCACGGTGGACTGCTTCATCGCCTGGTTCACTGCGGGGAAGCCCATGGCGGAGATCGAGAAGGAGAGCAGCGCGATCACGAACACGGCGACCACCACGTTGACCACACCGCCGACCAGCGAGCTCAGGCCGCGCACCGCGCGGGACTTGAACATCCTCTGGATCTCGGCCCCGGCGGCGGATCCCAGCCCGTGCCCGGCGGCCACCAGCACGATGGCGGCGGCGAGCACCGCGATCACCCGCCAGAGCGGATCAGGGACCCAGGATGCGACCAGCGGGATCGCGAAGAACGCCGCGGTCGCGCCGATGAGGAATCCGAAGACACCGCCGAGGGTGGCCCAGACGCCCCTGCGCAGGCCTGCGATGAGGAAGCCCAGAAGCACCACCACCAAGATCACGTCGAGTATGGTGATTCCCATCGGTGGCGGGCTCCTTATGGTTCAGGGGGATCGTGGCTCTGCGGTTCGGGACTGCTGCTCTGGGACCGCTGGGCCTGGCTGTCGGCCGACGGAATCGGTCCCCAAAGAATGACATAGAATCCCTGGCCGCTTGCTGAACGTTTCCGCACGTCGAGGCGAACTGGTAACTTCTAAGCAACGAGACTCTGTTTATCTCACACATCCAGGAAGAACGGATCGCCCATGGACCTTGAAGTACTGCGCCGCGCACCGCTGTTCGCCACGCTCGACGACGACGTCTTCAGCGCCCTCATCAAAGAGCTCAACGAGGTCGACCTGTCCCGCGGGTCATCCGTCTTCCACGAGGGTGACCAGGGTGATCAGCTGTACTTCATCATCTCCGGCAAGATCAAGCTGGGACGCACCACCCCGGACGGCCGTGAGAACCTGCTTGCAGTCCTCGGCCCGGGCGAGATCTTCGGCGAGATGGCGCTGTTCAATCCCGCGCCACGCACCGCCACGGCGACTGCCGTGTCCGAGACGCGACTGGCCGGCCTGCGCCATGACAGCCTGCGCAACGTCATCACCACCAACCCAGAGGTCTCGGTGCAGCTGCTCCAGGCCCTGGCCAAGCGGCTGACCCGGACCAACGAGTCCCTCGCGGACCTCGTCTTCTCCGACGTCCCCGGACGCGTCGCCAAGGCGCTGCTGGACCTGGCTGACCGCTTCGGCCGCCCGGCTCCGGACGGCGTGCTGGTGGCGCACGAGCTCACCCAGGAGGAGCTGGCCCAGCTGGTCGGCGCCTCCCGCGAGACCGTGAACAAGGCGCTGGCTGAGTTCGTCCAGCGCGGCTGGCTGCGCCTGGAGGCGCGCGCCGTGGTGATCCTGGACATCCAGCGGATCCGCCAGCGCTCCCGCTGAGCCGAACCCGCTGGTCTCCACCAGCACTGATCGCAGACATAGAAGGAGCGCCCGGCGAATCGCCGGGCGCTCCTTCTATGTCTGCGCCTGATCTAGGCCTGATCTGCGCCTGATCTGCGGGTGACGCTCGGAGGCTACTCCCCGGTGACCCGTGAGGGCGGATAGAAGCGGAGGAACTTGCGCACCAGGGAGGCCTGCGCGGCCAGCAGGAGCGCCACCCGGCGCGGGCTGCGATCAGCCGCGTAGAAGAACGGGTTCCGCGCACCGCCCGAGCGCAGGATCCCTGCGACCCGGCGTCGTCGCTGCGGGTCAGAGACATACCGGCCGGCCAGCCAGCCCGGCAGCACGGTGTAGACCGTCTCCTGCTGATCCTCCACGCGGGATGTGTCGCCATCGGCTGAGAGCTCGCCGCGGATGAAGTCCCGCACGTAGTACTCCACCGGATTGTTGCCCGCCCCGGTGATGTAGTAGCTGGAGCGACCCAGCCGGGGATTGAGCTCGAAGAACTTCGTCTTTCCGTCGCGCGGATCGAATTTCAGGTCGAAGTTCGCGTAACCCACCCAACCCAGCTCGGTGAGCAGCTTCTGCGCCTGATCCACCGCTTCGGAGTTCTTCGTGGTGAGGATCACCGAAGGGTTGCCCAGCGCGGCGGGGGAGTGATCCTCCACCACGGTCTCGCCCCAGGAGGCGAAGCGGATCACCGAGTTCTGATCGGCGTAGCAGGTCAGCACCCGCATGTTCTGGTCATCGCCCGGGACCTCCTCCTGCACCACGAAGCTCGCCCGGTACCCGGCCGCGTGGACCTTGGCGAAGAGATCGGCCAGATCCTCGGAAGTCTCCACCCGGTGCACCTTGTGCTTGCCCTCGAACTCGGTCCAATACCAGGCCGTGACATCAGCAGGCTTCGCCCATACCGGAAAGCTGAGATCCAGCGGGAGCTGGGTGTCCAGAGCGGCGCCGAAGTCCACCACCCGGGTGACCGGGTGATCCACGCCGAGCCTCTCGGCCAGCGCGGTGAAGTTGTCCTTGACGGTGGCCGCGTCGAAACGGGCCCGGTCCACATAGGGCACGACGACGTCGTCGCCCAGGTCCTCAGGGTGCGCCTCGCGCAGCTCGATGATCGCCTGCACGGTGGAGTCGATCGCGCCCAGCAGCAGGATCGGGATCCCCTGATCGCGCAGCCGCCGGATCGGTGCGAGGTTCAGCCCGGTGCGCACATGCTCCATCACCGTGCCGTTCTCGATCTCCAGGTGGGTGATGATCTTCGAATGCGCGATCATCCACATCTGGTGCTTCGAGAGCACCAGCGACGTGATGCCGTAGGCCTCATGGAAGGCCCGTGCTGCGCCATAGGCTCCGGCGTCGCCGCCGATGATCACCGGGGCGAAGCCGACGGCGGCCCAGCGGCGCTCCTGGTCCTGCCAGCGTCTGTCCTGGGTGAAGACCGGGGAGGCCTCAGCGGACATGGGCGATGAGGTCGACTTCCACCGGGGTGTCCAGCGGCAGCACCGACACGCCCACGGCGCTGCGGGCATGCTGCCCGGCGTCGCCGAAGGCCGCACCGAGCAGCTCCGAGGCGCCGTTGAGCACCTTGGGCTGACCGGTGAAGCTCGGAACCGAGGCGACGAAGCCGCCCACCTTGGCGATCCGGGTGATCCGGTCGAGATCACCCACGGCCGCCTTCAGCGCGCCGATGCAGTTCAGCGCACACTGCCGGGCGAGCTCGTAGGCCTGGTCTTCGGAGACCTCGGCGCCGACCTTGCCGGTCAACGGCAGCGCGCCGTCGACGAAGGGCAGCTGCCCGGAGACGTAGACCACGCCGTCGGCGATGACCGCCGGCTGATAGGAGGCGACCGGGGGGACCACCTCGGGAACGCTCAGGCCGAGTTCGGCCAGGCGCGCTTCAACTGCAGAGATCTGCTCAGCCATGGTGTGTGACTCAGTTCCGCGGCCGCTTGAGGTAGGCCACGGGGGCGTTGCCCTCCGGGCCGGGAAGCACGGTGACCAGCTCCCAGCCGTCCTCGCCCCACTGGTCCAGGATGCCCTTGGTGTTGTGGATGATCAGCGGAATCGTCGCGTATTCCCATTGGGTCTCAGATGCACTCATATTCTCAGACTAACGGACGCCCGCCGGGACCAAGAAGAGCCCGCCCAGATCCGCGTGACGTCACCTCGCGCAGGCGCACAGAGCGTGCCGCTAAGATGAAGCCCATGGCGTCACGTAAATCCCCCCTGTTTGATACTGCCACCACGGTCGGCAAGATCATGTCCTTCCTGGGCGTGAGTGCTCTCTGCGGCCTGCTGGCAGCAGGGCTGATCTTCCCGCTGGCGGCCTCCGGCGGCGCCGCCGCGGCCGCCGGCACAGACATCCTCGAAGACATCCCCGCCGAGCTGGCGGAGGAGCCGCTCAGCGTGCCCTCCTACATCTATGCCTCCGACGGCACAGAGCTGGCGACCTTCTATGCGGAGAACCGGCAGCCGGTCGCGCTGGAGGACATCTCCCAGGAGATGATCGACGCCATCATCGCGATCGAGGACGAGCGCTTCTATGAGCACGGCGGCGTCGACCCCCGCGGCTTGTCCCGTGCGCTGGTGCACAACGCCACTTCTGATACCCAGCAGGGCGCCTCGACGATCACCCAGCAGTACGTGAACAACATGCTGATCAACGCGGTGGTGATCAGCGGCGAGGGCCGCCTGACCATCTCCGGCACCGGCGAGAAGACCTACGCCGACAAGCTGCGCGAGATGAAGCTCGCCGTCGCGGTCGAGCAGGAGATGACCAAGGACGAGATCCTCGAGGGCTACCTGAACATCGTGCTCCTCGGTGGCCGCACCTACGGCGTCGAGGCCGCCGCCCAGTACTACTGGGGCATCCCGGCCTCCGAGCTCGACGTGGCCCAGTCCGCAGTCCTGGCCGGCATGGTGCAGTCACCGAACGGCTACAACCCCGAGGTCTTCCCCGAAGCCTCCCAGGCCCGCCGGGACATCGTGCTCGGCTCGATGCTCGACGAGGAACTCATCACCCAGGAGGAATACGACGAGGCCCTCGGCTCCGGGCTCGGCCTGGATGTCAACCGCGAAGAGGTCGGCTGCGTCTCCGCCAGCATGGCTGCCTACTTCTGTGACTACGTGCGTCGCGAGATCCTGGCCAGCGACACCTTCGGCCCCGATGAGGCTGCCCGCGAAGAGCTGCTCGACCGCGGTGGACTCCGGATCACCACCACGCTGGACCCGGACGCCCAGACCGCCGCAGAGGAGGGCGTCATGGAGACCGTTCCCGCGGATGACAGCTCCGGTGCCGGTGCCGCGATCTCTTCGGTGGAGCCAGGCACCGGCAACATCCTCGCCATGGCGCAGAACCGCAACTTCACTCCTGAACAGGGTGACGGCAACACCACGCTGAACTACAACGTCGACGCCGAGGACGGCGGTGGAAACGGCTTCCAGCCCGGATCCTCGCTGAAGCCCTTCGTCGTCGCGGCATACCTCGAAGAAGGCGGCGAGACCGACGACGTCGTCGATGCCTCCGTCGATGAATGGGGTGACACTGCGCGCTGGGAGGCCAGCTGCCTCGAGCGCGGCTACACCACTTCGGATCAGGACTGGAGCGTCGGCAACGTCGAGGAAGACTCCAATCGCCGGATGACCATCGACTATGGCGTCTACTTCTCGGTGAACACTGCGACCCTGGCCACCGCGGCGGACATGGACCTCTGCGCCATCACCGATCTCACCGACCGCTTGGGCGTCCACCGGGCGACCGATACCAGCCAGGGGCTCTCTCCGCAGAACCCCTCGTTCGTGCTGGGCACCGACGAGATCGCTCCCCTGACTCAGGCCGCCGCCTATGCCGCCTTCGCCGCCGACGGGACCTTCTGCGAGCCCCGCGCGATCCTCGAGGTCACCGACACCCATGGCAACGAGTACGACGTCCCCGAGGCCAACTGTGAGCAGGTCGTCGACGAGGACATCGTCGCGCAGGTCAACGACATCACCATCAACATCGCCGAGGGCACCATCGCCGCAGGCGACCCGCCGTTCCCGATGGCTGGCAAGACCGGCACCACCGATGAGGCGGCCCACACCTGGTTCGTCGGCTACTCCTCGGGTGTGTCCACCGCAAGCTGGATCGGCAACCCCGAGAGCAACCAGGGCTACCGTGGGCGCACCGTCGCCGGTGAGTTCTACGAAGAGTTCTTCGGCTCCACCCTGGCGGCCCCGATGTGGCTGGAGTACATGGAGCAGGTCGGGGACGACTATGACACCTCCGACTTCCGCGAGGCCGATGACTCCCCGTTCGAGGACCGGCGCGACCGCGCCCGGTATCGCGACGGCGGCACCGTGTCCGAGGGTGGAGACCCCGGCACCGACGGTTCCGCCGTTGACCTCGACGACGATTCCGACGGCGGAGACTCCGACAACAACGACAGGAACAACGACAGCAACAACGGCGGCTCCAACAACGGCGGCGGAGACGACAACTGAGCGCCACCGCATCCCTGAAGGTGGTGGGCCTGGGCGTCAATGACTTCCGGACCCGCCACGTGACCGTGCCGCTGCGCGCCGGGGCAGGGCTTCGCATCCTGCACATCTCAGACATCCACTACGTCCCGGGCCAGCGCAAGAAGTTCGCCTGGCTGCAGTCGCTGGCGGACCTGAAGCCCGACCTGGTCATCAACACCGGTGACAACCTCTCCCATCCGGACGCCGTGGGCGAGGTCCTCCAGGCGCTGGAGCCGCTGCGCCAGTTCCCCGGAGTCTTCGTGGGGGGATCCAACGACTACTACGCGCCCACCTGGAAGAACCCGCTGCGTTACTTCCGCGGCCCCTCCAGTCTGGATGCGCACCCCAAGGAGCTGGACTGGCAGCGCCTCTTCGGCGGCTTCGAATCCAGCGGCTGGAAGAACCTGAACAACCAGACCGCCCAGCTGACCGTGGCCGGACGGCCCCTGGCCTTCTCCGGAGTGGATGATCCGCATATCGGCCGGGACGAGTTCCAGGGCTGGCCCGCGCCCGGGGAGTCGGTCCAGGAGCAGGGCTCGATCCCCGATCCGCTGCGCATCGGTCTGGCCCACGCCCCGGTCTCCGCGGCGCTGGCCACACTGGCCGGCAGCGGAGCCGAGCTGATCCTCGCCGGCCACACCCACGGCGGACAGGTCTGCCTGCCCGGCGGGCGCGCGCTGGTGACCAACTGCGACCTGCCGCGGCCCCAGGCCAAGGGTCTGAGCTCGGTTCAGGTGCCGGCGCAGTCGGTGCCGGGCCAGCCGGGGGAGCCTGCCCGGCAGGTCCCGCTCCACGTCTCAGCGGGCATCGGAACCTCCCGCACAGCCCCGGTGCGGCTGTTCTGCCCGCCCGAGGCCACGCTCATTGAAGTTCAGCACGAAACGACATAGATTAGTTGCTTGATGCAACGAGCTGCAGGAGTTGAGATGACTGAGTCCCCCGGGCGCAGTCGTACGCTCTGGCAGGCCCTGGCCCGGCTCGGGCCCTACCTCGAAGGCCTCAAGCTGCGCTGGACCCTGGGTCTGATCGCGGCGATCGGCGCCGGCGTCGTCGCACTGTCCATCCCGCAGGTGCTTCAGGTCCTGGTGAACTCCCTACTGGATGACAACGCAGAGGTCAGCGCCGTCTGGACCGCGGGTGCGGTGATCCTCGGGCTGGGCGTGCTGGAGGCAGGGCTGGTCTACCTGCGCCGATTCTTCGTGATCCCGCCGGCCTCGGACGCCGAGACCTCCATGCGGACGCGGCTCTTCGACAAGCTCCAGGACCTCTCCGCGTCCTTCCATTCGGCATGGGGTGCCGGACAGCTCCAGTCCCGCGCGATCGCCGACCTGAACCTGCTGCGCCGCTGGTTCGCGTTCGGCTCGCTGATGCTCATCACCTCGGTGGTCAGCCTGCTGGTGGGCTTCACCCTGATGGCCACGCTCTCCCCGCTGCTGGCGGTGGTCTTCCTCGGCGCCGCGCTGCCGATCATGATCATCGGACCGCGGTTCCGGAAGAAGTTCGTGCACTACTCGCGCGCCTCGCAGGACCAGGCCGGAGATGTGGCCACCAAGGTCGAAGAATCGGTCCACGGGATCCGCGTGCTGAAGGCTTTCGGCCGCGGAGACTATGCCCAGGAGGGCTTCACCGAGGAGGCCGACGAGCTGCGCGACCTCGAGGTCTCCAAGGCCCGCACGCTGGCGAAGTTCCTGATGGCCATGGTGATCCTGCCCGAGGGCATCCTCGGACTGTGCCTGCTGATCGGGCTCTGGCAGGTCGCGAACCAGGAGACCACCGGTGTGACCATCGGTGCCCTGGCCGCGTTCTTCGCCACCGCCGCGGTGCTCAAGGGTCCGATCGAAGGCGTGGGCATGATGCTGGGGATGACCTTCACCGCGAAGACCGCGATCGACCGGCACGCCGACGTGATGGACACCGCCACCGAGATCACCTCACCCCACGCGCCTGTGGTGGCCCCGGAGCGCGGCGTGCTGGAGTTCGACGAAGTGCACTTCCGCTACCCCGACACCAAGGCCGGGGACCGTGACCTGATCGACGGGGTCACCCTGCAGGTCCGGCCCGGAGAGACCATGGCGCTGGTCTCCGCCACCGGCGGGGGCACCTCCACGCTGCTGAACCTGATCCCCAGGCTCTACGAGACCACCGGCGGCGCCATCCGGATCGACGGGGTGGACGTGAAGGACTACAGCCTCGCAGACCTGCGCTCACGGATCGGCGTCGCCTTCGAGGACCCGATCCTGTTCTCCACCTCGGTGAAGTCCAATGTGCTGCTGGGCACCTCACACCTGCGCGACGTCGACGACCCGCAGCACCCGCACCGTGACGCCGCACCTGCGCCAGATCAGCTCGACGAGGTGCTGCGCCGGACGTTGATCACGGCCGACGCAGAATTTGTGGAGACCCTGCCCCAGGGTGTGGACACCCCGGTCGGTGAGGAGGGGCTCAGCCTCTCCGGCGGCCAGCGCCAGCGCCTGGCGCTGGCCCGCGCGATCGCCTCCGCGCCTTCTGTGCTGCTGCTCGATGATCCGCTCTCCGCCCTCGATGTCCGCACCGAGGAGGCCGTGACGCACCGGCTGCGCGAGGTGCTGAACCGGACCACCACGCTGATCGTCGCGCACCGCCCCTCCACCGTCGCTATGGCGGACCGGGTGGCGCTGCTCGAGCACGGGCGGATCAGCGACGTCGGCACCCACTCGGAGCTGCTGGAGCGCAGCCGGGCCTATCGCGAGGTCATGAGCGCCAGCGTTCGTCCCGTCAGTGCCGAGGAGGTGCTCGGCCGTGAGTGAAGCCACCAGCAGAGCCGGCGGCGTCGCCGCCAACGTTGCCACGGACGACGCCAGGAGCGACCGCTTCGCGCACCTGCGCGGGACCGCGGGCGAGGAGCAGATCGAGCTCGACAAGGAGGAGCGCGGGTTCATCCGGCGTCGCTCCTGGAAGCTGCTGGTCCAGCTCTCCGTCGGGGTCCGGCGCAAGCTGCTGATCACCGCGCTCTTCGTGGTGATCGCACAGGCCGCCCAGGCCTCCATCCCGCTGATCGTCGCCTGGGCCATCGACTGGGGGCTGCCTCGGATGATCGAGGGGCAGAGCTCCGGCATGTGGCTGCCCGGTCTGTCCTACATCGCCTGCGCGGTGACCGCTGGGATCCTGATCTTCCACTACACCCGGATGACCGCTGAGGCCTCGCAGCAGATGCTGTTCACCCTGCGCGGGGAGGTCTTCCGCAAGACCCAGGCGCTGAGCCTGGACTTCCACGAGGACTACACCTCGGGCAAGGTGATCTCTCGGCAGACCTCCGACCTGGAGTCTCTGCGCGAGCTGCTCGACGGCGGGATCAACTCGCTGGTCCAGGGCGTGATGTTCATGTTCTTCACCGGGGTGACCATCTGGATCATGGACTTTCGCTCGGGCCTGGTCCTGGTCGCGGCGCTGATTCCCATCGCGATGCTCGGCCGCTGGTACCAGCGCAACTCCGAGGTGGCGTATCGGCGCACCCGGGTCTCCTCGGCCAAGATGATCGTGCACTTCGTGGAGTCCATGACCGGCATCCGCGCCGTGCAGGCATTCCGCCGGGAAGACTCCCGGTCCAGGCAGTACCGGCGTCTGGCGGCCCGCTACCGCGAGGACATGGTGCGCTCGATCTCGCTGTTCGGGGTGCTGCAGCCCTCCCTGATGCTCATCGGCAACATCACGGTCACCGTGGTCCTGCTCTGGGGCGGATACCGGGTGCTCGAGGGTGATCTCGGCATCGGGGTGCTGGTCGCCCTGGTGCTGGCGACCAAACGGGTCTTCCAGCCGCTGGACATGATCGCGATGTTCTACAACTCGCTGCAGTCAGCCACCGCGGCGCTGGAGAAGGTCTCCGGGCTGCTGCAGGAGAGCCCCACGGTCACCGAGGCCCACCACCCGCGGCACCTGCCCGAGGCCCGTGGAGAGCTGGAGTTCACCCAGGCCTCGTTCCGCTACGACGAGGACGGCCCGGTGGTGCTCCACGCCCTTGACCTGCACATCCCCGCAGGCCAGACCGTGGCAGTGGTGGGACGCACCGGAGCGGGCAAGTCCACGCTGGCGAAGCTGCTGGCGCGGTTCTATGACGTGAGCAGCGGCGCGGTGAGCCTGGACGGGGTGGACCTGCGGGACCTGGCCGTGACCGATCATCACCGCCACGTGGCCATGGTGACCCAGGAGGCGTTCCTGTTCTCCGGGACCATCCGCGGCAACATCGCGCTGGGCCGCCCGGAGGCCTCCGAGCAGGAGATCATCGCCGCGGCCAAGGCGGTGGGCTGTCACGACCTGATCATGGAGCTGCCCGAGGGCTACGCCACCGATGTGAACAAGCGGGGCGGCAGGCTCTCGGCCGGACAGCGTCAGCTGATCTCCTTCGCACGCGCGTTCCTGGCGGACCCTGCGGTGCTGATCCTCGATGAGGCGACCTCTTCGCTGGACCTGCCCAGCGAGGCGCTGGTGCAGCAGGGGCTCGAGCGGCTGCTGGGCAACCGCACCGCGCTGATCATCGCTCACCGGCTCTCCAC
The DNA here is from genome assembly GCF_022565835.1 of Nesterenkonia sp. DZ6. NCBI lineage: Bacteria > Bacillati > Actinomycetota > Actinomycetes > Micrococcales > Micrococcaceae > Nesterenkonia > Nesterenkonia sp. DZ6. The sequence goes on along the minus strand of NZ_JAJOYW010000006.1, from coordinate 47,446 downwards.
CGTGGCCATCGCGGACCGGGTCCTGGTGATCGACGACGGCCGGGTGGTGGAGGACGGAGCTCCTGCCGAGCTGGCGGCCCAGGGCGGCTACTACGCCAAGCTGGACGCGGCGTGGCAGAGCTCCATGGGAGCCTGAGCGGCTCAGCGCTCGCGCAGCAGCGACGCCAGGTGATCGATCGCGTAGCGGTATCCGTTGAGTCCGGCACCGGCGATCACCGCCGCCGCGGCGGGGGACACATAGGAATGCCGGCGGAACTCCTCGCGGGCGTGGACGTTGGAGATATGGACCTCCACCACCGGAAGGTCCACTGCGCGCAGGGCATCCGCGATCGCCACCGACGTGTGGGTATAGGCCGCGGGGTTGATGACGATCCCGGAGGCGCTGCCCTTCGCGGCCTGGATCGCGTCGATGATGGTGCCCTCATGGTTGGACTGCAGCAGCTCCGCGGCGAAGCCGAGCGCGGCGGCGGACTCGCGGCACAGCTGCTCGATGTCGGCCAGCGTGGCGGCCCCGTAGATCCCGGGCTCACGAGTGCCCAGCATGTTCAGGTTGGGACCGTTGATGATCAGCAGGCGGGGAGTCTCAGAGGGCATGGTCACACCCTACTGTCCCCCCAACGCCGAATGGCGGATTCTCCGTGCAGTTCGCCCCTCTGAGGGGAGAACATGCCCGGAGAATCCGCCACTCAGGCGTCTTCGGGTTGTTCAGCGGTGTTCAGCCGTGGGAGGTCAGGACGCGCCATGCTTGGCGCGCATGTCCTCCGCGATCTGCAGCATCACCGTGGGATCGGCCAGGGTGGAGGCGTCTCCGGCCTCACGGCCCTCGGCCACGTCCTTGAGCAGACGCCGCATGATCTTGCCCGAGCGGGTCTTCGGCAGCTCAGGGACCACCAGCACGTTGCGCGGCTTGGCGATCGGGCCGATCTCCTTGCCCACATGGGCGCGCAGATCCTGCTCCATCTGCTCCTTGTCCCCACCCTCGGAGTCGCCGCGCAGGATCACGAATGCCACGACAGCCTCGCCGGTGGTCGCGTCCTTGGCCCCGACGACGGCGGCCTCGGCGACCGACGGGTGCGAGACCAGGGCCGATTCGATCTCCGTGGTGGAGAGCCGGTGCCCGGAGACGTTCATGACGTCGTCCACGCGTCCCATGAGCCAGACGTCGCCGTCCTCGTCGGTGCGAGCGCCGTCGCCGGCGAAGTAGACGTCACCGAAGCGTGACCAGTAGGTCTCCTGGTAGCGCTCCGGGTTCTTCCAGATGCCGCGCAGCATGGCGGGCCAGGGCTCCTTGATGACGAGCAGGCCGGCCTCACCCTTCTCCAGGGGTGTGCCCATCTCATCGACGATGCCGATGGAGATGCCGGGCACCGCGGTCTGGGCGGAGCCCGGCTTGGTCGCGGTCACCCCGGGCAGCGGGGCGATCATGTGCGCGCCGGTCTCGGTCTGCCACCAGGTGTCCACGATCGGAGCAGGCTCCTCCTTGGGAGCCTTGCCGACGCCGTTGTTGGCGCCGATGACGTCGCGGAACCACAGCCACGCCTCGGGGTTGATCGCCTCGCCCACGGTGCCCAGCACGCGCAGGGTGGAGAGGTCGAACTGGTCCGGGATCTCCCGGCCCCACTTCATGCAGGTCCGGATCAGCGTCGGCGCGGTGTAGAACTGCGTGACGCCGTACTTCTGAACGATCTCCCAGAGCCGGCCCTTGTGCGGTGAGTCCGGGGTGCCTTCGTAGATGACCTGGGTGCTGCCGTTGACCAGCGGGCCGTAGACGATGTAGGAGTGCCCGGTGACCCAGCCGACGTCGGCGGTGCACCAGTAGACATCGGTCTCCGGTCGCAGGTCGAAGGTGTCGCGATGGGTCACCGCGGTCTGGGTCAGGTAGCCGCCGGTGGTGTGCAGGATGCCCTTGGGGTTCCCGGTGGTCCCGGAGGTGTAGAGGATGAACAGCGGGTGCTCGGAGTCGTGTGCGACGTAGGCGTGCTCGGCGGACTGCTGCGGCACGATGTCGTGCCACCAGACGTCGAGATCGTCGTTGAAGGCGACCTCTTCGCCGTTGCGCTTGACCACGACCACGTGTTCCACGGTGTGCCCGGGCGCCGCGAGCGCGTCGTCGACGGCCGGCTTCAGCGTGGAGGGCTTGCCGCGGCGGTAGGAGCCGTCGGCGGTGACCACGAGCTTCGCCTCGGCGTCGTCCACGCGGGAGCGCAGCGCGTCGGCGGAGAAGCCGCCGAAGACGACCGAGTGGATGGCGCCGATGCGGGCGCAGGCCAGCATGGTCACCACCGCCTCGGGGATCATCGGCATGTAGATGGCCACCCGGTCACCCTTGGTGAGGCCGAGGGACTCGAAGGCGTTGGAGGCGCGGGCGACGTCGTCGGCCAGCTCCTGGTAGGTGATGCTGCGCGAGTCGCCGGGCTCGCCCTCGAAGTGAAGGGCGACGCGGCTGCCGTGACCGGCCTCGACGTGGCGGTCCACTGCGTTGTAGGCCGCGTTCACCTCGCCGCCGACGAACCATTTCGCCACTGGGGCCTCGGACCAGTCGAGCACCTCGGTGAAGTCTTTGTCCCAGCTCAGCACGGAGCGGGCCTGATCGGCCCAGTAGCCGAGGCGATCCTCGGCGGCCTTGTCATACCGCTCCTGGGTGGCCACGGCGTTCTTCGCGAACGTCTCGCTCGGGGGGAAGACCTGACCCGATTTCTGCATCGAGTCCAGTTTGTTCTCTTGCTTGGCATTCTGGGTCATGCGGCTCCTCCTTGGATACTCCTGTGTTGCCGCTCACAATACATCCTTTGCCGCCGGGCGCCTGAGGCGGATATCACATAGCGGACGCACCCTCGGGGCTTTCGTAGAATGGTCTCGATGCCCGATGAGACCCTGCTGGGGAAGAAGCGCCGCGTGCGCCGGATCAATCGTGTCCTGGGGGAGGTCTACTCCTACGCAGTGGCCGAGCTGGACTTCAACAATGCCTTCGAGCTGCTGATCGCCACGGTGCTCTCCGCGCAGACCACCGATGTGCGGGTCAACGCGGTCACGCCCGAGCTGTTCCGGCGCTGGCCCGACGCCGGCGCCATGGCTCACGCCGAGGAGGACGAGCTGGCAGAGGTGATCCGGTCCACCGGCTTCTACCGCGCGAAGACCCGCTCGCTGCTGGGGCTCTCGCGCGCGCTGGTCAGCGAGCATGACGGCGAGGTGCCGGACTCTCTCGAGGAGCTGGTCAAGCTGCCCGGGGTCGGCCGCAAGACCGCCTTCGTGGTGCTCGGCGATGCCTTCGGCAAGCCCGGACTCACCGTGGACACGCACTTCGGTCGGCTGGCCCGCCGGCTGGGCATGACGCAGCAGCAGGACCCGGTGAAGGTCGAGCAGGAGGTCGCGGAGCTCTTCGAGCGGCGCGACTGGACCGACCTGTCCCACCGGCTGGTCTTCCACGGCCGGCGCATCTGTCACGCCCGTCGACCGGCCTGCGGCGCCTGCCCGATCGCCTCCATGTGCCCGGCCTTCGGTGCCGGGGAGGTCAACCCGGAGCTGGCCGCCACGCTGCTGAAGTACGAGCTGGCGCCGGGGCGCGAGGAGCTGCTGGCCAAGATGCAGGCCGGGCACACCCGCCGGGAGCTGCGCGCGCAGGGGTACCCGCTCAGTGCGTGACGCCGACACCGCATCTCAGGGCCCAGACGCCGCTCGCCCAGACGCAGCTCGTCCAGACATCGCCCGGCCCGACCTTCTCGGCGGGGGAGTGCCCGCTGGGTTCTCGCTGACCGGCACGGCGGTCCCGACCCGACTCGAGGCGCTGTTGCAGCAGGGGCGCGACTACGCGTGCACGCATCCGGAATCCGCAGGGTCCGGGGGCTGGTGGAACCAGCGCCCGACCACGATGCCTCCCCGGATGACCCCGGCAGGGATGGAGAACGCCCGGCGGGCGGCGGTGCTGATGCTCTTCTGCGCCCCCACCCCCGACGACGACGACGCACACCTGCTCCTGACCGAGCGCTCCCCGGGACTGAAGAAACACCCAGGACAGATCTCCTTCCCCGGTGGCGCCCAGGAGAAGTTCGATCGCGACCCGACGGCCGCGGCGCTGCGTGAGGCCCAGGAGGAGGTGGGGCTGGACCCCGCCCGCGTCCGGGTGCTCGGCTCCCTGCCTCCGGCCCCGGTGCCGATCAGCGGCTTCATGGTGACACCGGTGATCGGCATTGCCGGACACACCGGTCTGCTCCGCCCGCAGTCCGGGGAGGTGGAACGGGTGCTGCCCGTCCGGCTGGATGCGCTGATCCGCCCGGAGAACCGCCTCACCACGGTCCTGCATCGCTCTGGCACCGTGTTCAAGGCCCCGGCGTTCCTCGTCGATGGCACGCTGATCTGGGGGTTCACCGGGATCCTGGTGGACCGGGTGCTCAACCGGCTCGGCTGGGAAGAGCCCTGGGACGCCGGGCGCAGCGTGGACCCGCAGGACTACCTGCCGGGTCTCTAGGTCCTGCGGGTCAGCCCATGCGGTGCACGGCCACACCCAGGGCATGATCCACCCCAGGCAGGTCCTCGGCCTGCTGCGCGGCCATGGACTCCAGCATCTGCCGGGTCTCGGCGGCGCCGCCGAGCTCGGCCAGGTACTGCTCATGGGCCTCCAGCGAGGCGAGGCCCAGCTGCAGCGGCTCCCGGCTGATGTCGATCAGATGGGTCGGTGCCGCCCCGAAGACCAGCAGCTCCCGCACCGCCCAGGGCTCGAGCCGTTCCTGGTCCATGAGTTCACGGAAGACCCAGGGGTTGTCGGCGTCGCGGACCGCGTCCAGGGTGGCCAGCCCGGCTGCGCGGTGGTCCGCATGGTTGAGCCCCCAGCCGACCTCGAGATCCCAGGTCTGGGTCAGCACCACCTCGGGACGCAGCTGGCGGATGCGTCGAGCAATCTGTCGGCGGGTGTCCAGCGAGGCCTCCAGCGTGCCATCGGGCAGATCCAGGATCACCAGGTCTGTGACGCCGACCAGCTCACAGGCCCTGCGCTGCTCCTCGGCGCGGATCTCTGCGGCCTCCTCGGGGTCGCGGCTGCGCATCCCGGCCTCTCCCGCGGTGAGCAGCAGATAGGAAACCTCAGCCCCCTGCGCGGTCCAGCGGGCGACGGCGGCCGAACCGCCGTACTCCATGTCATCCGGATGGGCCACCACGCACAGCACCCGGCGCAGCTCAGCGTCGGGGTATGCGGGCAGGGCGGCTGAATCGGTGCTCATCGGCCCAGTCTAGGAGGCGACGAGCGGCGAGGCGCAGGGTGTGGTGCCGGGCAGGGTCTCCGAACAGCGTCCGTGATGATCCGCATGGTTCGCCCTACTGTTCCCCCGGTTTTCCCCAGAGTTTTCCCCAGCTTGGGAATAACCTCCCGCCGCGAAGCCGCTGCCCACAGCTCCTCCGCTTCCACGGACCGCAGCCGCCGACACCGGCAGGGTGGGGTCATGGACGCTGAACCTCGCCTGCTGCTGATCACCGAGGATCGAGTGCTGCGCGACGACGTCGCGCTGATCGCCGCCACCGTGGGCGCTGCGCTGGAGTCTCGTTCCAGCTGGGAGGCGGTGGTTCCGCAGGAATGGGCGGTCCTGATGTGTGGGACCGACCGGCTGCCCTCGCTTCCGCAGCTGGCGCGGGGTGCGTTGCTGCTGAGCAGCTCGGGAGCGCGACAGCGGCAGGATCAGCAGCTGTGGAGGATCGCGGCGGAGCATCCGGGGCTGCAGCCTGTGCCGCTGCCGGCGGCACAGGCGTGGCTGGCCGGTCATCTGGGCGAGCGGGTGCTGGATCGGGGCCCAGGTCGGGTGGTGGCTGTCGCCGGGGTCCTGGGAGGCGTGGGGGCCAGCACCGTGGCATATCTGCTCGCCGCAGAGCAGGCGGTGAGAGGTGCCTCGGCGCTGCTGGTCGATGCGGATCCCGCCCCGGGGTCAGGAATCGCGGGGCTGATGGGGGTGGCGGAGGTCTCGTGCGGTGCCCTGAACGGGCGTGGAAGGGAAGACCGACGCGGTCCAGCGGCCGCAGAGCGCGGCGAAGAATTCGGGTGGGAGGAGCTGGCCGGTCTGCAGGGGGAGATCGCCTCCCCGCAGCTGGCCGCCGCGCTGCCGCTCCGCGACGGGGTCCACATGCTCAGCGGCGCACCAGGCTTTGACGCGCGACGGCGGATGCTGGACCCCGTCGTGCGCTCGGCCCTGAGGGTCTTCGACACCGTGGTGATCGATGTCGGTCGTGATGCAGACGCGGTGGCGCTGGTGCGCGAGCACCTGCATCAGCTGCTGCTCGTCACACCCTGCAGTGCCCGGGGCGCCGCGGCCGCGCGGCAGCTGGCACGCGCGCTCACAGGGGTGCCGCCGATGCTCGTCGCCAACGGTGCAGGGCATCTCGGGTGGAGTCCGCAGGAGCTGGCGGCAGCCACAGAGATCCCCCTGGCCGGAGATCTCCCCGAGCAGAGATGGCTCCGCCGAGAGGATGAACTCGGTGCCGCCTACGAGCTGCTTCGCTCACGGCGAGGCGCGGCCTACATCGGGGCGCTGCTCGAGGCCCTGGACCTCGAGCGGGGCCTCCGCCATGAGTGACCAGCAGCTTCACGCGCTGCGGGAGAAGCTCACCAGCTCCGCCGAGCCGGTGACCGCGGCCCGCATCGCGGAGGCCGTGCGCGCATCAGGGCTGGCGCTGGGGTCTCGAACCACCGGGGAGCTGGTCAGGACGCTGCGCGACGAGCTCGTCGGGCTCGGCCCGCTGCAGCCGCTGGTCGAGCGGCCCGGCGTCACCGACGTGCTCATCGATGGTCGCCGTCAGGTGTGGATCGACGGCGCCGCAGGTCTGAGCAAGACCGAGGTGAAGTTCGCCGGGGAGGAGCAGGTCCGTGGCCTGGCCAGGCGACTCATCGCCCTGTCCGGAGGCAGGCTCGATGAGGGTCAGCCGTGTGCCGAGGGACGGATCGGTGAGTGTCGCATCCACGCCGTGATTCCTCCGGTGGCGGTGGAGGGCACGATGATCTCGGTGCGCATCTCCCGCGGCTCGGCGGCAACCTTGGATCAGCTTGCCGAGCAATGGGACGCACCAGAAGTGTGGCTCCCGGTGATCCGCGGCATCGTGGACGCCCGGCTGAACTGTCTGATCTCCGGCGCCACGGGTTCTGGCAAGACCAGCCTGCTCGGGGCCATGCTCGCCGAGTGCCCGCACCAGGAGCGGATCATCATCGTCGAGGACACCACAGAGCTTCGGCCAGATCACCCGCATGTGCTGCACCTGCAGCAGCGCCGCGGCAATGTGGAAGGAGCCGGCGAGCTCGGGATGGGCCGACTCGTCCGGGAGACGCTGCGGATGCGCCCGGACCGGCTCATCGTCGGGGAGTGCCGGGGCAGTGAGCTCAAGGACTTCCTCACCGCGATGAACACCGGGCATCAGGGCGCGGTCGGGACGGTCCACGCCAATTCACCGGACGCGGTCCCGGCCAGACTCATCGCGATGGGCGCTCTCGCCGAGCTGCCCCCGGAGTCGGTGGCGCTGCAGGCCGGCGCCGCCCTGGACGCGGTCATCCACATGGAGCGGCGTCGAGGTCGGCGGATGCCCGTGGCGATCTCACTCGTCCATTGCCGTGAGCGGACGCTTCAGATGGTGCCAGCACTGCTGGCCAGGTTCATCGACCCGAACGCCCTCGGGGTGCCAGTCCAGCCGAGCGTGCAGATCCAGAGCGGCTGGGATGAACTGACGAAGCGGATCGGTCTGCGATGACCACACCGGTGCCGCTTCTTCTCCTGCTCTGCGTGGCCGCCGCGGCGGCCAGCGCGGCGCTTCTCGGAGTTCCCCCACGTGGGGGATGGCCTCGTCGTGCGCTGCGACCTCCGAAGGCGCTGCTCATAGAGGTGCTGCCCAGGGAAGTCCTGCGCACGGCGTCGCTGCGGGGCGGGAGATTCAGGGCAGAGCGCTCCGCTGACGATCTGGGCAGCAGCGCCTGCTCTCTGCTGCACCAATATGCGGCACTGCTGCAGTCGGGACGCTCCCAGGCCCAGGCATGGGCCGACCTTGGGACCCATTGGCGCTCGCGGGAGACCACGCACCCCTTGACACAGGTCTGTGAACTCGCGGCAGCGGCAGAGCAGGCAGGCCTCGGGGCCGTGGTCGGGCTCCGGCGCAGCCTGGCGTCCGTCACGGCCAGCCAACGCCGCAGAGCCGGACGCACTATGGGGAACTTCGCGCCGGCCCGGTCCAGCGCCACCACCACGGTGGTCCTCACCGAGGTGCTGGAGCGGCTGATCAGCATCCACGCGCTCTCCCAGTCCACCGGTGCACCCCTCTCGGCGCTGTGCCGCAAGGCCGCCGATGCACTGGAGGACTCGGCCGCCCTGGAGGCCGCCGTTCGCACCGCGGCCGCCGGTCCCCGCCTGACCCAGTTCATCCTGGCTGCGCTCCCGCTGGGTGGATTGGCCATGGGCGCACTGATGGGGGCTGATCCCTTCGCTGTGCTGCTCGGCTCGGCGCTGGGGTGGGGATGCCTGGTCGTCGGGCTGGGGAGTCTCCTGCTCGGCTGGCGCTGGAGCACCAGGATGATCCGAGCGGTGGGGAAGCATGGCTGAGGGGCAGGTGCTGCCGGCACTTCTCTGTGCCCTTCTGGTGGGGCTTCTGATCGCGTTGGTGCATGCGCCCGCACCTGCGCCCCTGCCGGCGCCCGCGTCGCCGCGGCGGCGAAGGCGGGGTGCACCGGCGTCGAGGGCTTCGACGCCGGCAGAGGCTCCCGCGGATCGCACCCCCGACGCCGCGACGCTGCTCGACCTCACCGCAGCGATGCTGCGGGCCGGTGCGGGCATCGAAACCGCTGTGCAGCGGCTCTCCCAGGACGTCCCGGGATGCGCGCCGCTGGCCCGCGTGCACCGTGGACTCGCTGCCGGGCGACGATGGCAGGACGCCTGGTCCGGTGTGGACTCCCAGGTGCAGCTTCACGAATTCGGTGCGGAGCTGGCCTTCGCACACGCCACCGGCGCCCCCACGGTCCAGCTGCTGGAACTGACTGCGGTCCAGGCGCGCAGACGACGCCGCCAGGCGGTCGAGGAGCAGGCCGCCCGCCTGGCGGTGCAGATGGTGCTGCCTCTGGGACTCTGTTTCCTGCCGGGGTTCATCCTGCTCGGGGTGATTCCGGTGGTGCTGGGCCTGGTGGAGGAACTGGCGTAATCTGTGACCATGTTGGCAGCCTTCTCCGTCGCTCCCGTCGCCGCAGACACCCCCGATGGTTCGCTCAGCGCGGCCGTGGCCGAAGCCGTCCGGGTGGTCCGTGATTCCGGGCTTCCGCACGAGACGACCTCGATGTTCACCACGATCGAAGGTGAGTGGGATGAGGTCTTCGACGTCATCCGCCGGGCCACCGATGCTGTGGCCGCAGTGAGCCCTCGAGTCAGCCTCGTGGTCAAGGCCGACATCCGCCCCGGATTCACCGGGCAGCTCACCGAGAAGGTCACCCGCCTCGAAGAGCGCCTCAGCGGCGACTGAGCAGCTCGAGCTCGCGAGTCAGGTTGACCCGTGCCTGCGGCTCCCAGCGCTGCACGCCGGTGGCTGTGTGGAACAGCGATGGCGCGGCGAGCAGCCGCTGAAGCACCCGTGCCCGGCCGCGGCGGAAATCGTCCTCGGCTACGTGGTGGTAGTCCCGACGCACCGCCGCGACGTAGCGCGCATAGCCCCCCGGAGTCTGGGCGAGCACCTCGAGGTCGGCGTCGACCAGCACCGCTCCGTTGCGATCCCCGGTCGGCGGGTCGTGATGCGTGGTGAGCCGCACCAGCCGTGCCGTCTCTCCCACCACATGAGTGGGGAGCAGCGCCCCGAGCCTGCTCTCGGCCAGAGATGCCGAGGCTTCTTCATCTTCTTCTGCGACCCCGACGTAGACCGCGTCATGGAACCATGCGGCCAGGCTCACCACGGGACGCTGCTCCGGGGACAGCTCCCCGGCACGCTCCAGCGTGCTCACCCCACGCAGAACCGCGTTCAGGTGGGTCAGCGAATGGTAGTTCCGGTGCGGCTCTGACCAGCGGGTGAGCAGCTCCTCGCCCAGGGTCGTCCACGGGCCGTCGAGGGCTTCCCAGCGTGTGCCCAGCCGCAGCCAGGCACGCTGCAGATTCCGGCGCAGCTTCTCGGGCCGCTGCGCCGCAGGGATGCGCAGCCCACAGCCGAGCAGAATCCGGGTCAGCTCACCCCCCGAGACCGGCACTGCCCCCAGGGCGGTGAGGTCATCGAAGAGGTGGGCCGGGACATCGTAGTGATCCCGGTCGAAGGCGCGGATGCTGACTCCTGCGGCCGCTGCGATCTGGTGCAGCTCCTGCAGGGAGTGGTCCGAGATCAGGTGCGAGAACACGGTGTCGTGGGCCGGCCAGCTCGGCGGGTCGATGTAGATCGTCATCTCGGACCCTCCCTCTCTCGCGGCCCTGGCACCGGGTTCCATGCTGTGCAAATCACGAAACACCCTGCTCATCCATCTAGGGCAGTATAAAAAGGGTATCCGCGGAGCCAGTAAAGTGTCGTACACCACGGTAAAGTGACTGACTACACATCGCACCGTGTACTCAACCCGCTGGTTACTCCACGCACCTCTGACTACTCAACGCACCTTGAATCACTCGACTGAGGAGAAGACTCATGAAAATGCGTCGTACAACTATTGCAGTCACCGCTGCAGCCGCTCTAGCCCTGTCCGCCTGCGGCGGAGATGACAACGGTGGGGACGAAGACGTCCAGACCGGGGACGAGGACAGCTACACCAATGAGCTGACCTTCGGCACCGGCGGCGTCGCCGGCACCTACTTCCCGCTGGGAGACGAGCTGGCCTCGATCTTCGAAGACAACATCGAAGACGTCTCGGTCACCGCGATCGAGACCGGCGGCTCCGCAGACAACCTGGGCGGCATCTTCCAGGAAGAGATGCAGCTCGGCCTGACCCAGAACGACACGGCGGAGATGGGCGTCAACGGTGAGATCGATGACCTCGACGGCATGGCGCTGGACAACTTCGGCTGGATCGCCAACCTCTACCCCGAGGCCGCGCACATCATCGTCCGCGAAGACTCCGGCATCGAGTCCATCGAGGATCTCGAGGGACAGACCATCGCCGTGGGCGACGTCGGCTCCGGCACCCGCGCGATCTCCGACGCGATCCTCGCCGCGCACGGCATCGAGGAGGGTGACTACACCGCAGAGATCGCCGACTTCGGCACCTCCACGGAGATGCTTGCTGACGGCCAGATCGACGCGTCGATCTTCGTGGTCGGCGTCCCGGTGGCAGGTCTGACCCAGCTGGCCGCCTCCACCGATGTCGCGCTGCTGGGCATCGAGGACGACATGACCGAGTCCATCTCGGGTGAGTCCGGCGCCGAGTCCTACGACATCTCCGCCGACGCCTATGACTTCCTCGACGAGGACGTCACCACGGTCTCGGTGTTCGCGGCCCTGGTCGCCTCCACCACCCAGGTCAGCGAGGACCTCGGCTACGAGATCACCGCCGCCACTCTGGAGAACGCCGGAGACGTCACGCTCGAGATCGGTGAGAACATCAGCGAAGAGAACGCCCTGACCGGGATCGGCGATATCCCGCTGCACCCCGGCGCAGAGCGTTACTTCGAAGAGCAGGGCATTGACCTGCCGTGACACGCAGCACTGCTGAGAATCGCTCCCCGGCTTCTGCTGATCTGCAGGAGCCGGGGGTCGGTGGTGAGGAGCGCGCAGCCGAGATTCTTCGGAAGCACGACACCTCGAGCCGCTTCCGGACGGATCTGGGCTGGTGGACATGGATCGTGGGCGGGCTCTCCGTAGCCTTCACGCTGTACCACCTCTACTACGCGCTTGAGCGGCCCTTCACCGGCTGGATCCACGGCGCGCTGCACCTCGCGGGCGCCACCTCCCTGATCTTCCTGCTCTACCCGGCGAGCAAGAAGCTGCTCAACACGAAGCCCAGCGGGGTCCTCTGGAAAGACCTGCTGCTCGGCCGTGGCAGGGGAGTGCCCTGGTATGACGCGCTGCTCGCCGCCGCAGGCATGGCGGTCAACCTCTACATCGTCTTCCGCTATGAGTACCTGGTCGGCAACGCCGTTCAGATCCTCGGCTTCAGCGCGCTGGACTACACCGTGGCAGTGGCGGGCACCCTGCTGGTCCTGGAAGCCACGCGTCGCTGCGTGGGACTGCCCATCGTGATCATCGCCGCCGCCGCCATCGCCTACGCGATCTTCGGCAACATGAGCCCGATCTTCCCGCACCGCGGACGCTCCTGGGACGCCTTCGCCACGGAGACCTTCCTCTCCACGCGATCGATCTTCGGCACTCCGCTGCAGGTCTCGGCGAACTTCATCTTCCTCTTCCTGCTCTTCGCGGTGGTCCTGCTCCGGACCAACATCGGCCAGTTCTTCAACGACCTGGCCTTCCGCGCGGCAGGCAAGTACACCGGCGGCCCGGCCAAGGCCGCCGTCGCCGCCTCGGGCCTGCAGGGCATGGTCTCCGGATCCTCGGTGGCCAACACCGTGGCCTCGGGCTCCTTCACGATCCCGATCATGAAGAAGGCCGGGTTCAAGCCACACTTCGCGGCCGCCACCGAGGCCACGGCCTCCACCGGTGGTCAGCTGATGCCCCCGATCATGGGTGCCGCGGCGTTCATCATGGCGCAGAACGTGCCCAACCTGGAGTACAACGAGCTGATCGTCATCGCGATCATCCCGGCGCTGCTCTACTTCCTGGGCGCCTTCCTCTCGGTGCACTTCGAGGCGAAGCGCCGGGAGATCAAAGGTCTGCCGGTCGAGGAGCTGCCCAGCATCCGGTCGCTGGTCACCCGCGCCGACCTGCTGCTGCCGCTGGTCGTGATCATCAGCACGCTCATCGCCGGCCTGACCCCCACCCGGGCGGCACTGCTGGGCATCGCGACCGCGATCGTCCTGAGCTTCTTCCGCTCCTCCACCCGGCTCAACGTGCGCGGATTCGTGGAACTGTTCATCGCCGCTGCGCGGACCGCTCTGCCAGTGATCGCCGCCTGTGCCACAGCAGGCATCGTGGCCGGCACCGTGACCGCCACGGGCCTGGGCGGCCAGCTCGGCCGCGGGCTGGTGTCGCTGGCCGGCGGCAGCTTCCTGCTGGTGCTCTTCTTCGTGATGATCGCCTGCATCATCCTCGGCATGGGCCTGCCGACCACCGCGAACTATGTGGTCACCGCCTCGGTGGCGGCGCCGATCTTGTACAACAACTTCGACGTCCCGCTGATCGCGGCGCACATGTTCGTGTTCTTCTTCGGCATCCTCGCGGACATCACGCCACCGGTCTGTCTCGCGGCCTACGCCGGTGCGGGCATCGCCGGGGCCAATCCGATGGCTGCTGGTGTGGCGGCGGTGAAGATCGCGCTGGCCGGATTCCTGATCCCGTATGTCTTCATCCTTCAGCCGGCGCTGCTGCTGCAAGGCACCTGGGACGAGCTGGCGGTCTCCCTGCTCACCGTGATCGTGGGGCTGATCGCGCTGTCCTCGGGCCTTGCCGGATATCTCTTCCTGCGCGCCTCGGTCATCGAACGGACGTTGCTGATCGTCGGTGGTCTGCTGCTGATCTACCCGGATCTGACGTTCTCGGTCGGCGGAATGGTGGCCCTGGCACTTGCTGTGGCGCTGCAGTTCATCCGCCGCGGCCGCGGGGATGGGTCTGCCGAGGAGGCCACGTCCGAGGAGGACGGCCCCCATGTGACCGCCCGCGGCGGCGGCTCGGTGGAGAACCCAGCACCCGGGATGGCCTGAGCCGACCCGCCCGGGCTCAAGACGCTGGAACCCGAAGCACCGTGGATGAATGAACACTGAGGGCCCGACCGGAATCCGGTCGGGCCCTCAGTGTTCGGACATGGCGGGGGGCCTGGCGCGTACCCCCGCGGGGCTACTCTCCGCCGAGGCTGAAGCTGGCCTCGAGCTCCTGGTCCGAGTATGTGCGGAACGCGACCATCGTCTCGGTGTCATGGACCGTGGCCACCTTGGAGATCTTCGCCGGGACCAGATCGCTGAGATCCTCCAGGTTCGGAGTCTTCACCATGGCCACCAGGTCCCACTTGCCGGTGACCGAATAGACGGCCTGGACCTCTTCGATATTGGCGATGTCCTGCGCGGACTCGGGGATGCGGTGGGGGTCGGTCTTCATCATCACGAATGCGGTGACCATGTTATCGCTGCCTCTCAGCCGGGGAGACTCTTTGAGCACCGCTGGGATGTCAGGATGCTGGTGTCAGAGTACTGCCGTCAGATTATCGCGCTGCGGGGTGGGTTCAGGCCTGGAAGCGCTGCTGTCTGGTCGCGTGCGCGGCGATGACGTCGGTGCGCACGCCGGCGCCCAGCCCCGGGGTGGTCGGGACCTGCACCACGCCCTGCTCGGCGGTGACCGGTGGATCGATGATGTCTTCCGCGTAGTACTTGCCCGAGGCGGAGACGTCGGAGGGCAGCGTGAACCCGGGCAGCGAGGAGAGCGCCACATTGGCGAGCCGGCCCACCCCGAACTCGTGCATCCCGCCGCACCAGACCGGCCAGCCCGCGGCGGAGGTGATGGCGTGGGCGTCGCGCGCCGCGCTGAGCCCTCCCATGCGGGAGACCTTGATGTTGAGCACATTCCCGGCCTTCAGGGCCAGCGCGGTCCGCAGGTCATCGAGGGTCTCCACCGACTCGTCCAGGCAGACCGGGGTCTCCAGCGCCGCCGTCAGACGGGCGTGGTCCAAGAAGTTCTTCGGCGCGAAGGGCTGCTCGATCATGGTCAGCCGGAAGGGATCCAGGGCGCGCAGCACCTCAAAGGCCTCCTCGCCGCCCGGTTCGGCAGACCCTGGGTAGGCGCCGTTGGCGTCGACATGGACATCGAGGTCCGGGAAGGCCGCACGCACCGCGCGCACGGGTTCGACATCCCATCCCGGTGCGATCTTCAGCTTCACCCGGGGATAGCCCGATTCCACGTGGCGGGTCACCTCGGTGAGCAGCGCGTCGATGCTGGGCTCGATGCCCAAGGAGACGCCGGCGATGACGGAGTCGCGTTCCCCGCCGAGAGCCTGTGCCAGCGGCACCGACCGGGCCGCGGTCCACAGGGTCCATGCGGCCATCTCGATCCCGGCCTTGGCGAAATAGTTTCCGCGCACCTTCGCGTAGAGTCCCGCGACCTCGTCTGGGTGCTCCCAGTCTGCGCCGAGCACGGCGGGGATCAGATGTTCGACCGCGGTCTGCCACGCCGTCGTCGTCGTCTCCGGGGCGTAGAAGGGGCCGGCGGGGGAGGCGATCTCGCCCCAGCCGACGGTGCCGTCCTCGGCGATCATCTCCACCAACAGGTGGCGCAGCGAGGATTTCCGGTGTGAGCTGGTCTCGAAGGCGTGCCGCAGGGGCAGCTCGACGTCGTGGAGCACGATCTCTGTGGCGCGCATCAGATATACAGTCCCATCTCTTGGATCAGTGATTCTCTCTCGGTCAGCCGACGGCGGCTTCCCTTGGCACTTGCGGTGGTCAGCGCGGTGAGCAGGTGGATCACCGCGGCGATGCCGGTGGCGGAGTCGGTGACCGAGGCGGAACAGGTGGGCACGATCACGACCTCGCTGGCCGGCGCGACCAGCGGGGAATCGACCGAGTCCGTCACCGCGACCACAGTGCCGCCGCGCTGGGCGAAGGCATGGACCAGGTCGGCGGTCTCCCGGCGGTAGCGGCGCATCGAGAACGCGACCAGGACGTCGGTGCTGCGCACATCGGTGAGCACATCGATGCTGCGAGTGCTCTGGCCGTCGATGAGCGAGACCTGCGAGACCCCATGGGAGAGGTCCAGGTCCAGCAGGTGCGCGAAGGCCGCAGACCTGCCGTGGCCCACGATGAAGCGACGGCGCGCCCCGGCGATGAGCGCCGCGGCCCGGGCCACCGAGTCCTCGGTCTCGAAGCTGGCGAAGACCCGCTCCAGGTTCTCGCGCTCCTTGCGGATCAGTCGCGCCTGCAGGGTCTTGGCCGAGGCCCGCGGGGACATGCTGGCTCCGAAGCGCGCAGCTGGATTGTCCGGACCGCGCTGATCATCGGACCCCGCGTCCTCTGCTCCGCCACTCGCATGCTGGTCTGTGAAATCTTCGGTGACCATGCTGTTCATCCGGTTCATGCCGGTCGGGTGAAGCTGTAGACAGCCAGGTCCTCGTCCATGCGGCGACAGGACACCGCGACGAACCCTTGGTCGAAGATCTCCTGGAAGCGCGATCGGAGCAGCTCGATGACTGCCGGATCGGTGGGCTGCTGGGCGGGGACGGCGAGCGCGGTGGATTCGCCGCCGGCCCGGATCTCCCCGGGGGTGGTGAGCGGGTGTGCCGCGAGCTCGGCCTCAAACCTGCTGTCAGTCGCCACCCGGTGTCCCTCGTGCGACTCATCGAGTCGCCATTCCACCGTGATGCGATCGGTGCCGGGCCCGGCGAGGGCGTCGCGGGTGAACCAGCGGCCCTGCGCGCCGAGCACGTCGAGGTTGAAGTGGGCGTTGCGGCTGATCATCGGGTTGTAGGTCCAGCGCATGCGGCTTGATCCCTGCCGGTGGGCGACGGCGGCCTGGACGTTCTTCAGCGCGCGGCCGACGCCCTGGCCCTGAAGGTCCTGGGAGACCACTGCGGCCTGGGAGAAGTGGTAGATGTGCGGATCATCCTGATCGGTCTCCACCGCGGTCCAGCCGAAGGCCATGCCGCGCAAGGCACCGGCGGCGTCGAGCGCACCGATGACTGTGCCGCCATAGGTGAGCAGGTTCTTCAACAGGCGGGCGTTGATCCCCTGGTCCTCCCCGCTGTAGGAGAAGACCTCGCGGTAGAGCCGGCATGCGGCCTCCAGCTCGGCGACCTCGGTGAGACCCCGCACTGTGACCCCATCATCCAGGCTGATCGTCTCCGGCATGGCGGGGGAAGCGGGTGCGGCTGCATCCTGATTTGTCATGCGGTCCTCTCGAAGCCTGGTCTATGTTCTTACGTTGCGTATCATAGCCCCATGGACAACTCTTCTCCCACTGCCCTGCTTGACCTGGCAAGGAATCGCTATGACCGCACCCTCGAGCTTCTGGAACGGATGGTAGTGACCGAGTCGCCCACCGGAGACGCCGAGGGGGTCACCTCAGTGGCTGATCAGGTGCGCGTGCTCTTCACCGAGCACGATGCCGAGGTCGCCGTCCACGAGGGGGAGTGGGGGACGCACCTGGTGATGGACGTCCCGGGAGCCGGTGAGCGCAGTGAGGCCGCTCCGGTGCTCTTCATCGGACATTCCGACACGGTCTGGCCCACCGGCACGCTGGAGAAGATGCCGTTCCGCATCGAAGCAGGCATCGCCCACGGGCCCGGGATC
The DNA here is from genome assembly GCF_022565835.1 of Nesterenkonia sp. DZ6. NCBI lineage: Bacteria > Bacillati > Actinomycetota > Actinomycetes > Micrococcales > Micrococcaceae > Nesterenkonia > Nesterenkonia sp. DZ6. Next base: position 30,155 of record NZ_JAJOYW010000006.1, on the reverse strand, counting down.
TTCGACATGAAGTCCGGGCTGCTGATCATGCACCAGGGGCTCAGCGTCAGCACAGAGCTGGGCCTCAGCCGGCCGCCGGTGCGGGTGATCGTGGTCGGTGACGAGGAGATCGGGTCCCCGAGCTCGCGGGAGCTGCTGCTGGCCAGCGCCGAGGGAGTCAGCGCCGTGCTGGGCTTCGAGTCCCCCCACCCCGGCGGAGCGCTGAAGGTCGGTCGGCTCGGCAGCACCAGGCTCCGGCTTCAGGTCACCGGGCGCGCCTCGCACGCGGCGTTGGACCCCGAGGGCGGAGTCAACGCCATCGAGGAGCTGGTGGATCAGATCCTCGCCCTGCGCGAGATCATCGGATCGGCCCAGGACGCCGCTCCGGGAGATGTGCTGTGCAATGTCGGGACCATCGCCGGCGGCGGCAAGACCAATGTGGTGCCTGCGGCGGCATCGGTGGAGGTGGGACTGCGGTTCCGCACCCCCGAGGTGGAGAACCAGGTGCTGGCGTCCATCAGTGATCTCGTCCCGGTCCGTCGGGACGCCCAGCTGCAGGTGCAGACCCTGTCCCAGCGCCCCGCCTGGCAGGCCGACGCGGCCGATGAGGAGCTGCTCGCCGCGGTGGAGGCCGCCGCTGCGGACGCTAGACTTCCCACCGTCGGCGGTCGGCCCGCGGCAGGAGCAGGAGACACCAACTTCCTCGGCTCGCTGGGCCTGCCGACCCTCGACGGTCTGGGTCCCGATGGCGCCGGTGCCCACGCCGATCATGAACAGGTCCGGCTGGAATCGATCCCAGAGCGGATCGCTCTGCTGGCGGCGCTGCTCGCCCGTCTCTGAGCCAGACCGGCCCCCGGTGGGCGGCAGCCTCTGCTCGCGCGGTCCTCGCGCGGATCTCGGTCCAGCCTGCCGATCACGGGGGAGGCCCGGCGCGCGCAGCCCCGCGACTGAGCAGTCCGGAGAGATCCACACCGCCGGCGTCCAGCAGCCGCTCCGGCAGGATCGGCACAACGGTGCTCACCAGCACCTCGGTGCGGTATTCGCCGGTCACGGTGCAGCTGGTGAGCTCAACTGCATTGCGGGCGGCCACCGCCTCCGCCACGGTGCACGGGCTCCCGGTGCTCAGGCCGCGGGCCGCATCGGCTCCCGCGAGCGCCGCCAGATCCGCTCCCCGGGCAGCCTGCGCGGAGGACGCCGCGACCATGCTCAGGGTCTGCGCCGCGGCGAGCAGGATGAGCAGCACCATGATCAGCCCCAGAGCCAGGACGGTGCCCGAACCGCGCTCTTCCGAGAGCGACACCCGGGGCCTCATGGCAGGTTCTCCACCCGGGCCGTGGCGCGGGCATCCTGGGTCATCCCGACCTCGACCCACCCGAGCACCCGGACCGGGCGGGCAAGCGCCACGGTGACGTAGTCCTGATCGTGGCTGAGCTGGAAGGACACCTCCTCACCGGTGACCCGCCGGGCGGCCGCCTCCGCCGCGGCGGGGTCCTCCCCGCGGGCCAGCTCCCGAGCCGCGGCCCGAGCTCCCGTCTCCAGAGTGACCTGGGCGGCGCCATGGAGACTGAGGGCGAGCACCAGCAGCAGCACGAGCACCACCCCGGGCAGCGCCACCGCGAATTCCGCGCTGATCGAGCCGCGCTCAGAACGAGAGCGCACGTTCCACGACGCCGCTCAGCAGTCCTCGTGCCGTGCCGGAGCTCAGCACCGCCACCAGCAGCCCCGCGAACCCGACCGCGGCGAGCATGACGATGCCGTATTCGGCCGTCGCGAGCCCTTCTTCCTCACGATGGAGCTGCTGCACCCAGCTCCTGGATTCCTGCGGACCGGTGCGCGCCGGAGTCTTCTCCATCAGAATGCTTCTCATGACAGGCCTTCCGTGACGGTCGCCCGGCGCCCGGGACCTGCAGGTCTCAGAAGGGAGACTCGCTCATCCGACACTCGCGGACCCGTGGAGGTGACGACTGGTGAACCCTGCTGGCTGCAGGTGTTCCCAGTCTGAGACGCATGATCGGCGATCCTTCAGGACAGCGCGATGCTGTGGAGAAGAACGACGCAGGGCTCCGAACCGTCCGTGCTGGGGGCAAACATCAGGGGAGGGTCGGCGAGGAATCGGCATCTCAGCATCGAGTGTGCAATCTGTGCAGGTTCCTCCGTGCATTTCGCCCGAAAACCCGATCGAATTGCACAATGGATGAGACTGGCGTGGTGCTCAGCCGCGTGGAAGCAGTCCTTCGCGCCCGCCGGAGACCCAGCGCGGATCGAAGCTGCGATCCCCGCGAACCTGCCCCGCCAGGGCGTCGAGCTCTGCCATTGCGTCACCGGGGAGCGAGACATCCACCCCGCGCTGCAGCTCATCCCAGTGACCCGCAGTCCGCGTTCCGGGGATCGGCGAGATCTGCACCCCCAGGGCGGCGGCCTGCTGATAGAGCCAGGCGAGCGCCAGTCCTGCCGCAGGCATCTCGAGACGCGCGGCGACATCGCGCACCTGTGCGGTGAGAGCGGCATTGTGCGTGATGTTCTCACGCGTGAACCACGGGAAGTTCTGCCGGATGTCGTCAGCCGGGAGACTCTTCGGATCGAAGGAGTCGGTGAGCAGGCCCCGGCCCACCGGGGAATACGGGACGAAGCCGATGCCCAGCCGCGCGCAGGTCGGGAGCACATGGGTCTCCACATCCCGGGCGAAGATGCTCCATTCGCTCTGCACCGCCGTGATCGGATGCACCGCATCGGCGCGGGTGATCTCCTCTCCCGTGGCCTCGGAGAGGCCGATGGCGCGCACCTTGCCGGCCGTGACCAGCTCGCCCAGGGCTCCGACGCTCTCCTCGATCGGAGTGTCAGGATCCACCCGGTGCAGATAGTAGAGGTCCACATGGTCTGTCCCCAGACGGCGCAGGCTCAGATCGATCTGCTCCCTGATATACGCCGCGTCCCCTCGCGCGCGGCGTTGCCCGACCCCCGCGCCCTTCTCGATGCCGACCTTGGTCGCCAGGACGAACTGCCTGCGCCGGTGCTTCAGAAACACCCCCAGCACCCGTTCGCTCTCACCGTCGCCGTAGATGTTCGCGGTGTCCAGGAACGTGACCTCGCGCTGCGCCACGTGGTCCAGGAGCGCGAGTGCATCGGCCTCACCGATCGCACCGTAGGCCCCCGCCAACGACATCGCACCGTAGCCCAGTGCTGATGTCTCGAGACGATGCTCGTCGGTTCCCAAGGTGATGGAGCGCAGAGTCATGGGTGAGTCCTTCCGTGGTTCATGGGCAGAGAGCAGGGACGACGGCGGGTCGGCAGAGGCTTCCTGCAGGGGGCTCAGCGCCGCATGACCTTCCGTGCCGCCCAGTTGCCCACCAGCTGCAGCGACTGGACGAAGATGATCACCACGATCACCGCCAGCCAGGTCACTTCGGGGTTGAAGCGGTTGTACCCCTCGACGATGGCGAAGTTTCCGATGCCGCCACCGCCGATGATGCCCGCCAGGGCGGACATGTCGGTCAGCGCGATGATCACAAAGGTATACCCCAGGATCAGCGGGCCCAGCGCCTCCGGCAGCAGCACCGTGAGAATGATGCGCAGCCGGGACGCGCCCATGGCGCGGGCAGCTTCGATCACCCCGGGGTCGATGGAGACCAGGTTCTGCTCCACGATCCTCGCGATCGCGAAGGTGGAGGCCCAGATCATCACGAAGATCACCGCATCGTTGCCGATCCCGGACCCGATCACGTAGATGGTCACGGGCTGCAGGGCCGCGATCAGGATCACGAAGGGAATCGGCCTGATGAGGTTCACGACGAAGTTCATCGCCACATATGCGGGTTTGTTCGAGAGCAGCCCGCCCTCACGTGTGGTGTAGAGCGTCAGGCCGATGGCCAGCCCGATGAAGCCGCCCAGCAGGAATGCCCAGGCGACCATGTAGATGGTGTCGAAAATGGCCTCGAGCAGCTCAGGCCCGTAGTAGCTCCAGTCCAGAGCTCGATACGTGTCGATCATTCGTGCACCTCCTGCACCTCTCCGGCCGCGTTGAGCGCCATGACGAAGGTCTCCACCGCACTGGTGTCACCCTCCAATGCAAGAGTGAGCAGACCATAGGAGGCGTTCTTGGTGGTGCTCACGCCGCCGTGAACGATCTCGAAGGCCACCCCGTGGGAGGCCGCCTCGCCCAGCACGGCGCTGACCGCCGCCGCGTTCTGCAGCGAGACGACTATGAGCCGCCCCGTGGCGTGACCGCGGATCCTCTGCACATCCTCCGCGGTGGGCCGGTCTTTCAGGGCTGCCCCGACGAAGCTCGCGTCCTTGGTCTCCCGCGGGCTGGAGAACACGTCATAGACCAGTCCGGTCTCCACGATCCGACCCTGGTCCATCACCGCGACCCGGTCCGCGATGGAACGGATGACCTCCATCTCATGGGTGATCGCCACGATGGTGATGCCCAGCTCCTCGTTGGCGCGGCGCAGCAGCCTCAACACCTCACCGGTGGTGTTGGGGTCCAGCGCCGAGGTGGACTCATCGGCCAAGAGGATGTCCGGCTTGGCTGCCAGGGCGCGAGCAATGCCGACCCGCTGCTTCTGCCCGCCGGAGAGCTGCTCGGGGTGCTGCGAGGCCTTGTCGGTCAGTCCGACGAAATCCAGCAGCTCCTCCACCCGGGCCTGGCGCTCAGCCTTCTTCCACCCGGCGACCTTCAACGGGTATGCGACATTGCCGGCGACATCGCGGGAGTGGAACAGGTTGAACTGCTGGAACACCATGCCGATCCGTGAGCGCACCTTGGTCAGCTGCCCTTCGCGCATGGCGGAGATCTCCTGCCCCAGCACATGGACGGACCCTGCGGTCGGTCGCTCGAGCCCGTTGACGAGCCGGATCAGGGTGGATTTCCCTGCCCCGGAGAACCCGATGACGCCATAGACCTCACCGCGGTCGACGCGCAGGCTCACGTCGTCGACCGCGGTGACGGTCTTGTCTCCCGTGCCGTAGGTGCGGGAGACGCGGTTGAACTCGATGAGCGGGGCTGTGCTCACGCGTCGTCGTCCTCTTCAGCCCCGGACTCGCCATCCTCGCTCGTCTCGCCAGCTGCATCGCGCAGCGAGTCCTCATAGTCGACCAGCGCCTCCTGGAGCTGCTCGGGCGTCACATCCGAGGCGGGAACCGAGGTTCCGGCCGAGAGCTCGGCTTCGATCTCGAGCACCCGCTCGTCGTGGTAGACCGCTGCGATCTCGCGCAGCGCCTCATTGTCGCTGTCCTCCGCGCGGGTGACGAAGGCGTTGATGTAGGGGAATGCCGCGGCGTCGGTGGGGTCATCGGCGAAGATGCCGTCAGCGTCGGGGTCGAGCTCGGCGTCCTGGGCGAAGTTGTTGTTGATGACAGAACCCTCCACCGACTCCAGCGCGTTGACGGTCTGCTGGGCGGCGACCGGCTGCACCGCCACGGTGGAGGCTGCTTCGTCGATGTGGCGCGGCTCGGGCTGGCGGGTCTCCTCGGAGAGCTCCAGCAGCCCGGCGGCCACCAGGGTGTTGATGGCGCGCCCCTGATTGACCGCGTCATTGGGGATCGCGATGGTGTCCCCTTCGGAGAACTCGCTGACGTCGGTGTACTCGTTGGAGTACAGGGTCAGCGGCACCGCGGCGGTGGAGCCGATGGGCTGCAGATCCTCCCCGGAGCTGACGTTGTAGTCCGCGAGGTAAGCAGTGTGCTGGAACCAGTTCGCGTCGATGTCGCCGCTGGTCAGTGCCGGATTGGGCTGGGTGTACTCCGTGAACTCGACGAGTTCGATCTCGTAGCCCAGCTCCTCCTCCGCAATGCGCTCGACTTCGCGGTGGCTCTCGTTGGCGCCGACCACGCCGATGGTGAACTCCTGCTGGTCGGCGGGAGCAGCCTCGGCCTCGTCGCCGCCGCGGTCGAAGGCGCTGCAGCTGCTCAGGGCCAGGGCCAGGACGGCGCTGGCGGCCAGCGCGCTCAGCCCGCGATGACGGAGGCGAACGGCGGGTGCAGCGGGGGTCTGCTGATGGGTCGTCATGAGGTGATCCTTCGGTCTGTACGGGCGGATCTTCGCCCGGAAAAGTGACAGGGGTGTCCCAGGAATATGTCGCTGGGGGCTCGCTAATGTTCACGCACGAGCAGAGGGTGCACAACTCGGTGCACGGTGCGGTGGGGTTCCTTTCGACGCTGCTCTTGCCTGTCCCAATCAGCACCACAGGGAGCTTCGGAGCTCCGTCTGAGGTGAGAACAAGCCGCTTCGTGATCCGGGACCACCCTTGAACATGGGGTTGGTGAGTGACCGTGAACGGATCGTCGGATCACCGCCCGAGGGCGGTTCTCCAGGTCACTTCTCTTGAAGCAGGTTCAATCGTAGCCCACGTCCAACACGTTTGTCGGACGTGTTCATATTGCGTCACGCAGTCAGATGTGTTCAGCCGTCCGGCGCTGCGGGGTCTCCGTCATGGGTTGATTCCTCTGGGCGGGCAGCGAGGATCGCGCGCAGCAGGTCCAGCGCCGGCTGCTTCGCCAGCGGGTTGTTCCTGTTGCCGCATTTGGGGGACTGTACGCAGGAGGGACAACCGGTGGCGCAGCCGCAGCCGGCGATGGTCTCGGCGGTGGCGCCGATCCAATCGGCGGCCAGCTCGAAGCCGCGCCGCGCGAACCCGGCTCCGCCGGGGTGCCCGTCGTAGACGAAGATCGTGGGCAGCTCGGTGTCGCGGTGCAGCGCGGTGGAGACGCCGCCGATGTCCCAGCGGTCACCAGAGGTCAGCAGCGGCAGCAGCCCGATCATCGCGTGCTCGGCGGCATGCAGCGCTCCGGGCACATGCTCCGGGATCACGCCCGCCTCTGCGAGCTCGGTCTCCGGGGCGGTGATCCACATCGCCTGGGTGCGCAGCGTGGAGGGTGGAAGGTCCAGCGGCTCGTCCGAGAGCACCTCGGAGGAGCCCAGCGCCTTGCGCTGGAAGCCCACCACGGTGCTGGTCACCTCGACCATCCCGGAGTGCAGCCGGTAACGGCCCCAGTCCATGGACTCCTCGATCTGCACCACCTCGATCGAGGTGGTCTCCCGGGCCTGGGTGTAATACGGCGGGCTCGCTGGAAACACCAGCACCGCGCTGTTCTCCCGATCCAGCTCTTCGACGATGTAGCTGCGCCCCTGGTGCACATAGACCGCCCCCGGGTGGGCCTGCGGCTGCGCCTGGGCGGAGCCCATGTCACCGACGACGGTGCCGTCCTGCGCGTTCACGATCGTGTAGGGCCCGCCGCCGTCGGAGCGCAGCTTGACCCAGGCCGCGGCGGAGACGTCGTCGTGGGCGAAGAACCAGCCCCGCGGCCGGCGTCTCAGGTGCCCCTGCTCGGTGAGCGACCCGATCAGCCAGGCCTCGAACAGCTCCAGGTCAGGATGGGTCAGCGGCAGCTCCTGGGCGGCGGCGAGGATGTGCGGCGCGGCCACATGCGGGTTGGAAGGATCGGTCACCGCATCCTCGACAGCGGTGTCGAAGATCGCCTCGGGGTGGTCCAGCAGATAAGAGTCCAGCGGATCGTCGCCGGCGATGAAGAACGCGGCACCGCGCTGGCCCGAGCGTCCAGCCCGGCCCAGCTGCTGGAAGAACGAGGCTCGGGTGCCGGGCCAGCCGGCGATGATCACCGCGTCCAGTCCGGATATGTCGATTCCCAGCTCCAGCGCAGGGGTGGAGGCGACGCCCAGCAGCCGCCCTTCGCGCAGCGCGTCCTCGAGCTCGCGGCGTTCCTCCTTGAGGTAGCCGGACCGGTAGGCTGCCACCCGTCCGCGCAGGTCACGGTCCACCTCGGCGAGCGAATCGGCGGCGATCTGTGCGATGGTCTCGGCCCCGCGCCGGGACTTGATGAAGGCCAGCGTCCGGTGCCCGGCGACCACCAGGTCGGTGAGGACGTCTGCGGCCTCCACGGTGAGGCTGCGTTTCAGCGGTGCCGCGTTGTCTCCGGTCAGCGCGGAGTTCGAGGCCGCCCAGAGGTAGACGTCCACGGCACCGTGGGGTGAGCCGTCCTCGGTGATGGCTCGGACCGCGGTGTCGGGGTGCCCGATCAGCCGGGAGAACGACGTGGCGGGGTCACCGCTCGTCGCGGAGGCCCCGGTGAAGACCGGGTAGGCCCCGTAGTGGGCGCAGATCCGCCGCAGCCGGCGCAGCAGCAGCGCGATATGTGAGCCGAAGATCCCGCGGCAGCTGTGCGCCTCATCGATGATCACATAGCGCAGCCGGGCGAAGAACCTGGCCCAGGCCCGATGGTTGGGCAGGATCCCGACGTTGAGCATGTCGGGATTGGTCAGCACCACATTGGCGTGCTGGCGGACCCAGCGGCGCTCAGCAGGGTCGGTGTCCCCGTCGTATGAGGCCGGGCGGATGCCGCCCTGGGTGCCGGCGGGCCCGGTGGCCTCGGCCAGCTGGCCCAGCGCATCCAGCTGATCGGCGGCCAGCGCCTTGGTGGGGGAGAGGTAGAGCATGGTCGTGCCCACGCTGGGCGGAGGGCCCAGGCTCCCGGAAGCACCGCCGTGGCCTGCCGATGGCAGCGCCCCGCGCGGGCCTCCGCAGATCTCCGCCAGTCCGGGCAGCTGGGTGCCCAGGGACTTCCCCGATGCGGTGCCGGTGGCCAGGATCGTGTGGCGCCCGGCGTGCAGGGCCTCGGCGGCGAGCACCTGGTGGGTGTAGAGCCCGGAGACCCCCAGCTGCCGGTAGCCCGCGCGCAGCTCAGCGGGCACCCACTCAGGCCAGGCGGCGGTCTGCGCCTGCCGAGCCGGCAGCGTGCGGACGTGGCGCAGCGGACCGGCGTCGCCGATCTCAGCCGGCAGACCCGCACGGCGCAGCAGCTCAAAGGATTCCTGATCGGGCATCACCCTCAGGCTACGTCAGCATCCTGCTCTCACCCCCGCTGCGCTGGCAGCACTGAACAGCGCTTGATGCGCCGGTGCTGCTCAGGCGCGATCCCCCAGGGACCGGATGTGGTCGGGCAGCCGATCATGGGACCCGTACATGAAATGGTTCTCCATGCGCTCGGAGTACCTACTGGCCTCGGTGCTGCGCCCCACGGCCTCGGCAGTCTCGCGGATGTGCATCGGCGAGGCGCCGCAGCAGACCCCCAGGTAGTTGACCCCCAGGTCGTAGGCCTCCTTCGCGAACGCGCCGATCTCATAGCGATTGGTGTACAGCGGATCCAGCGCGGTGGGGAAGGTCCGTCCATGCGGGGACGGCACGCTGGCGCGCACATCAGTGAGGTTGAAGAAGGTGGGTTCGCTCTGCGTGGTGCGGTAGGGCACGGGCAGCCCGGCCACGTGGCAGGAGACTGCCTCCCGGATCTGGCGCAGCCACGGCATCATGGTGTCCGGGCCGCGGAAGCAGTTGAGCCCGACGACGTCGGCGCCCGCCTGCTCCAGGCGCTGACACGTCTCGACCACGCCGAGCCCGTCGGCCATCTCTTCGAAGGCCATCGGCGCGAGCGTGAGCACCACGGGAAGCCCTGAGGACCGGGCCACGTCCAGGGCCGCGAGCGCCTCCCCGGCATAGTAGAACGTCTCGCCGACGATGAGGTCTGCGCCCTCCTCCGCCGCCCAGCCCACCATCTCCTCGAACATGCCGCGCACCTCGTTCTGGCGCTGCACGTCCGCGGGGTCCCAGATGTTGGTGTTGGAGATGTTGCCGGCCACCAGGTCCCCGGGTCGGGCATCGGCGACCTCACGGGCGATGCGCAGGGCCGAGCGGTTCAACGGTTCGAGCAGGTCCTCCTTGCCGATGACCCGCATCTTCTCCCGGTGCCCGTTATAGGTGAACGCCTCGACGATGTCCGAGCCGGCGCGCTGAAAGTCCCGGTGCAGCGCGCGCAGCGCATCAGGGTGCTCGAGCGCCACCTCGGGCACGAATTCTCCTGCCGTGAGGTAGCCGCGCCGCTCAAGTTCGAAGAGGAATCCTTCGGCGCAGATGACGGGGCCTGCATCGAGGCGGTCGGTCAACGGGTTGGCGGCCATGGGGTGCTCCTTCAGCGACGGTGCGGAGCTGCATCTTCCTTCAATGATTTATGAACAATTGAACTTAATGCAACCAATTCGCCGATCATACAACAGGTGCCGCGCGGAGCCTAGTCGTTGAGGTCGTCGAACTGGGAGTGGCTCGGGCGCAGCCGTCCACCCGAGGTGGCGCCGTAGACGTGGACGTCGCCGAGCAGGGTCCAGCCCAGGTACTCGTAGAGCTCACGGCCATCACCGGTGGCCACGAGCAGGCCTTCTTCGACGTCGTGCTCATGGGCGATGGCGATCAGTGCGCGGGTCACATAGGTGCCCAGGCCCTGGCGGCGATAGTCGTCGTTGGTATAGATCCGGTCGAGGATCGCGTAATGGCCCACGGTGGCGACCCGGCCGCGGGCGGCGACCTTGTCCCCGTCGCGCACGGTAAAGAGCGTCCAGCCGTCATGGTCTTCGCGAGTGGTGGTGTACCCCTCCGGGGTGATCGGATCCTCGACGTCCTGGGTGTCCATGTCCACCACCATGAGCCTCTCCTCATCGCTGATGAGCTGGAGGCCTTCGATCGGACTCTGGCTCAGCGACTCGGCGCCGGGCTCGGCGATCACGGTCAGCAGCCGGGCGGAATCCTTGGAGACGGCGGAGGCGATCTTGCGCAGGTCGGTGTCCTGAGGGGAATAGAGTACGTACTCCCACTCGTCTGAATCTCCGGAGCGCAGAGCGGAATGAACATTGCCTTCATGGTGGACGTCATAGTCGTGAGTTCGCGCCCATCCGGTTACCCAGTGGCGGACAAGGTCATCGCTCAGCTCAGAAGTCATAGTCCGACCATACAAAGAAAAAGCAGCGCACCGTGAGAGGGCAGGACAACGAGTTCATAAAGATGTTGTTCAGAACTACCCTTGAGAGGTGAGCATGTCCCGGATCGTCCTCTATTACGCCTTCACCCCCCTCTCGGATCCCGAGGCGGTGAGGCTTTGGCAGCACACCCTCTGTCGGGAACTCGGAGTCAAGGGCCGGATCCTGATCTCCCCGCAGGGGATCAACGGCACCGTCGGCGGTGAGGTCAAGGCGGTCAAGCAGTACGTGAAGCAGACCCGGGCGTACGCCCCGTTCCGTGAGATGGCCTTCAAATGGTCTGACGGCGGGGCGGAGGACTTCCCTCGACTCTCGGTCAAGGTCCGCCCCGAGCTGGTGGCCTTCGGCGTGCCCGAGGAGATCGAGGTCGATGAGCACGGCGTCGTCGGCGGGGGTGAGCATCTGCAGCCGCAGCAGGTCCATGAGCTCGTCGAGGCGAAGCAGGCGCAAGGCGTGGAGGTCGCCTTCTTCGACGGCCGCAACGCCATGGAGGCGCAGATCGGAAAGTTCAAGAACGCTGTGGTCCCGGAGACCGAGACCACCCGGGACTTCATCGCAGAGCTGGACTCCGGCAGATACGACCACCTCAAGGACCAGCCGGTGGTGACGTACTGCACCGGCGGGATCCGCTGCGAGGTCCTCTCGGCGCTGATGCGCCGGCGCGGCTTCGAAGAGGTCTACCAGATCGACGGCGGGATCGTCCGCTACGGAGAGACCTTCGGTGATCAGGGACTCTGGGAGGGCGAGCTCTACGTCTTCGACTCCCGGATGAACACCCGCTTCTCCTCCGAGGCCAAGACCATCGGTGAATGCAGCCGCTGCGCCAGCCCGACCAGCTCCTTCTATAACTGTATGGACCGCGGATGCTCCACGCTGCAGCTCTACTGCGATGACCACCGCGACATACCGGAGACCACCCGCTGCGAGAACTGTCAGGCGCGGCTGGAGCAGGACCCCTCCGATCCCAATGCCGGTCCCCTGCAGAAGGTGCGTCGCTGATGAGCCATCTCGAGCAGCAGCATGTCATCCTGCCGGCCCCGGTCGCTGACTCCGAGCTGCTGGCCGCCCTGCGCACGGACCTGGTCTCCGCGCAGTTCACCAACGAACGTGTCACGCAGCTGCTGGGCCCCGTCGCGCTCGCCGCGCTGGAACGCGATCAGCCCGTGCCCGCAGCGCTGCGGGTCTCGGAGCTGCTGGCCGCCGAACCCGCGCCGGACCCCTGCGCCGTGCTCACCGGGCTCTGGCTGCTCGGGCTCGAGACCACCGCCGCGCAGCTGCATGCCGCCCTGCCTCAGGTCGGCGTCGACGGTCTGCGCCGCCTGAACCTGGTGCACCGAGCAGCCCCCGTGGCACCGGGGCCCCCGGCGCCCGGGGAAGGGCACGACGCCGCGCTCTACCGTCCCAGCGTGGACCTGCGGCCCTACCAGGCCGAGCAGGCTCGGGGCCTGGCCGACCTCTGGGTGGCCAGCGACCTTCCCGCCGCACAGGTGCAGGGTCCGCTGCATCCCGAGCATGTGCTCGGGATCGGCGGCGCGAGTCTGACCCTGGCGGCGAGCATCCACCGCACTCCGGTCAAGCGCGCCCTGGAGATCGGCACCGGCTGCGGAATCCAGCTGCTGCACCTGTTGGACCACGCCGAGCATGTCGTGGCCACCGATCTCAGTCAACGGGCACTGGACTTCACCGAGTTCAACCTGGCTCTCAACGCCCCCGCGCTGCGGCTGGACCCCAGAGACCTCGGTGCTCGGGTGGAGCTGGTGCAGGGCAGCCTGCTGGAACCGGTGGCCGGGCGGACATTCGACCTGATCATCTCCAATCCGCCCTTCGTCATCACCCCGCGTCCGCAGGATGAGCAGATCGACGGGCGCTATACCTACCGAGACGGCGGCCGGGCCGGCGATCTGCTCATGGCAGAGCTGATCGCCTCGCTGCCCCAGCACCTCGCCGAGTCCGGGACCGCGCAGCTGCTGGGCAACTGGGAGATCCAGGACCACGCCGCCTGGGACGCCCGACCGCGCCTGTGGTGCGAGACGTTCGGCGCGGAGGTCGATGCCTGGTTCATCCAGCGCGACCGGCAGGAAAGCTCCGCATACGCCGAGACCTGGCTGCGCGACGCCTCCACCCAGCGTGAGCCGGAGAACTACCGCCGCCGCTACGCCGAATACCTGGATGATTTCGACTCCCGCGCGGTGCTCGCGGTGGGATTCGGGATGATCTTCATCCGACGCCGCCCGGCAGATGCGGGCGCGATCACGCCCTGGCGGAGATTCGAGGAGCTCACCGGCGCGGTGGAGCGGCCGCTGGGACCGGTGATCGGGGCCACCGCGGCCCGGGCAGAAGCCGTCGCCCGGGACCCGCAGGCGGTGCTCGATGCGGTCCTCGCCGTCGCCGCAGATGTCACCGAAGAACGCCATCAGCGCTTCGGCGCCGTCCACCCGGAGGTGATCCTCGCACGTCAGGGCGCTGGGCTGCGCCGCAGTCGGGCCGTCTCCAGCGCCGCGGCGGGCCTGCTGGGAGCCGCCGACGGGGAGTATCAGGCCGCCGCGCTCGTCACCGCCGTCGCCGCTCTGATGGCGGATGAGTCCACCGATCAAGGCCAGCTTCAACAGGAGCTGCGCAGCGAAATCCTCGACCTCTACGTCGAGGGCTACCTCAGGGAGTCTTGATTCCACCGGCCTCGACGTGTTCTGCTCGCTGATATATTGAGCACTCGACGGCCAGCCCACTGCTGAGCGCCCGAGACTGCACCGCAAGAATTCCCTCAAGGAGATCAGTGCCCGAAGGCAAGAAACTCGTCATCGTCGAGTCCCCGGCGAAGTCCAAGTCCATCGCCAAGTACCTTGGCGATGATTTCATCGTGGACGCTTCCGCCGGGCATATCCGTGACCTGCCACAGCCCTCAGAGCTGCCCACTGATATGAAGAAGGGCCCCTTCAGCCGGTTCGCGGTGAACCCCGACGACGGCTTCGCGCCCTACTACGTGATCTCCGACTCCAAGAAGAAGAAGGTCACAGAGCTCAAGCGGGCCCTGAAAGACGCCTCGGAGCTCTATCTCGCCACTGACGCCGACCGCGAAGGCGAAGCCATCGCCTGGCACCTGCTGCAGGTGCTCAAGCCCAAGGTCCCGGTCTACCGGATGACCTTCACCGAGATCACCAATGAGGGCATCACTCGAGCCCTGCAGAACGTGCGTCAGATCGATGACGACCTCGTCGACGCGCAGGAGACCCGGCGCATCCTGGACCGGCTCTACGGCTACGAGATCTCCCCGGTGCTCTGGCGCAAGGTCGGCAAGGGCCTCTCCGCAGGACGCGTCCAGTCAGTGGCCACCCGACTGGTGGTCGAGCGTGAGCGTGAACGCATGGCCTTCATCCCGGCCGGCTACTGGGACCTCTCCGGGAGCTTCGCCACCGCCGCCGGTGAGGAGTTCACCGCCAAGCTCAACGCCGTCGACGGGGCCCGCGTGGCCACCGGCGCGGACTTCAACGACCGCGGCGAGCTGAAGTCCACCCGTTCCAAGACAGAGGTCAGCGTCCTGGACCGCGAAGCGGCCGAGGCCCTGGCCGAGGGTCTGACCAAGGCGGAGTTCACCGTGGATTCGGTGGAGGACAAGCCGTACTCGCGCCGTCCCCAGCCTCCCTTCATCACCTCGACGCTGCAGCAGGAAGCCTCCCGCAGGCTGCGCTTCTCCTCCCGGGCGACCATGCAGGTGGCGCAGCGGCTGTATGAGAACGGCTACATCACCTATATGCGTACCGACTCGGTGACGCTCTCCAACGAGGCGATCACCGCGGCGCGTCGGCAGATCACCGAGCTCTACGGGGCCGACCATGTGCCCGCCAGCCCGCGCCTGTACTCCAAGAAGAGCGAGACCGCGCAGGAGGCCCACGAGGCGATCCGGCCTTCCGGCGACCACTTCCGCACCCCCGGCCAGGTGGCCAAGGAGCTCTCCAAGGATGAGTTCAAGCTCTACGAGCTGATCTGGAAGCGCACCGTCGCCTCCCAGATGGAGGACGCCAAAGGCTTCACCGCCTCCGTGCGGCTCAGCGCCTCCGTCTCCGGCGGACCCAAGGCCGGCACCACCGCCACCTTCGGCGCCTCCGGCACCGTCATCACCTTCCCCGGCTTCCTGGCCGCCTACGAGGAGATCCGCGAGAGCACCTCGGAGGACGACGAGGCCAAGGCCGGCAAGGCCGATAAGCGACTGCCGAAGATCGAGACCGGCGAGAGCCTGATCGGCCGCGACGTCCAGGCCAAGGGCCATGAGACGACCCCGCCGGCCCGCTACACCGAGGCCACGATCGTCGCGGAGCTGGAGAAGCGCGAGATCGGTCGCCCCTCCACCTACGCGCCGACCATCTCGACCATCATGGACCGCGGCTACGTCACCAAGCGCGGCTCCGCGCTGATCCCCTCCTGGACCGCTTTCAGCGTGATCCGGCTGCTGGAGGAGCACTTCGGCAAATACGTGAACTACGACTTCACCGCCCGCATGGAAGAGGACCTGGACCAGATCGCGCGCGGCGAGCTCCAGCGCGAGGCCTGGCTGCAGGGCTTCTACTTCGGCGCCAAGGACGGCGTCGACGGGCTCAAGCACGTGGTGGAGAACCTCGGCGAGATCGACGCCCGGGCGATCAACTCCATCGAGATCGCCCCCGGCGTGAACCTGCGGGTGGGGCGCTACGGCCCCTATCTGGAGCGGCCGAACCCCGACGGCGTCGTCAACGCCGAGGGTGAGCTGGAGCCCCAGCGCGCCAACCTGCCCCAGGACCTGGCTCCGGACGAGCTCACCGTCGCCAAGGCCGAGGAGCTCTTCGAACAGGCCCAGTATTCAGGCCGGGTGCTCGGCACCGACCCCGAGACCGGTCGCGAGATCGTCGCCAAGGACGGTCGCTACGGCCCCTACGTCACCGAGCTCATCGAAGAGATGACCGAGGCGCAGCTCGAAGAGCATATGAAGTCGCTGCCGACCGAGTACTACAAGAACGGCAAGCCCAAGCCGAAGAAGAAGCCGGCCAAGGAGAAGCCCCGCACCGGCTCGCTGCTCTCCGACATGACCCTGGAGACGGTGACGCTGGAGCAGGCGCTGCGGCTGCTCTCGCTGCCGCGCGTGGTCGGCGCCGATGCAGACGGCGAAGAGATCACCGCCCAGAACGGCCGCTTCGGCCCGTATCTGAAGAAGGGCTCGGACTCCCGCTCGCTGGAGACCGAGGAGCAGATGTTCACCATCACCCTGGACGAGGCGAAGGCGATCTACGCCCAGCCCAAGCAGCGTGGACGCCGGGCAGCGGTTCCCCCGCTGGCCGAGTTCGGCGCCGATCCCACCTCGGAGAAGCAGGTGGTGGTCAAGGACGGCCGCTTCGGCCCCTACGTCACCGATGGTGAGACCAATGTGACAGTGCCCCGCAGCGTCTCGCTGGAGACGCTGACCAAGGAGCACGCATACTCGCTGCTGGCGGAGAAGCGCGCCGCCGGACCGAAGAAGCCCGGTGCGCCCAAGCGGGCCGCCAAGAGCACGGCGAAGAAGGCTCCGGCCAAGAAGCCCGCCGCGAAGAAGGCTCCAGCCAAGAAGACCACCGCGAAGACCGGATCCTAGTCAAGGAGTCACCTGATGCGTCTGGGCGTGCTGGATATCGGTTCGAACACCGTGCACCTGTTATTGGTGGATGCTCATCTCGGGGCCAAACCCGAGGCGTTCGCCTCCCATAAGCGACCGCTGTCCCTGGTCAGACACCTCGATGAGCACGGGGCCATCACCGAGGACGGTCAGCTCGAGCTGATCGGCTTCATCGCCGAGGCCGCCCGGTTCGCCGCGCGGCACCGGGCCGAGGATCTGCTCTCCTTCTGCACCTCAGCGCTGCGCGAGGCCGCCAACGGAGCGGCGGTCCTGCAACGGGTCGTCGCCGAGACCGGGGTGGAGCTCACCGAGCTCACCGGCGCCCAGGAATCGGCGATGACCTTCTTCGCCGCCCGGCGCTGGCGCGGCTGGAGCGCCGGGGACATCTTGAACTTCGACATCGGCGGCGGCTCCTTCGAGATCGCCTATGGGCGCGACGAGCTGCCCGCCACCGCGGTCTCGCTTCCGCTCGGCGCCGGCCGGCTCACCCGCGACTGGCTGGGCGAGGACCCGCCCAGCAAGGACCAGGTGAAGGCGCTCAAGAGCTATGTGCGTGAGGAGCTGGAGGCGGCGCGCCGCGAGTTCCCGGTCCTGAGCGGACACATCGAGGTGCTCGCCACGTCCAAGACCTTCCGCTCGCTGGCGCGCATGACCGGCGCCGCGCCCTCCGCAGAGGGTCCCTATGTTCCGCGCAGCCTGGCCCATGCCGAGCTGAAGCCGCTGGTGAAGAACCTGGCCACGATGACCGCGGCCGAGCGGGCCGAGCTGCCCGGCGTCTCCACCCTGCGTGCCCGGCAGGTCTTCGCCGGCGCACTGGTCGCTGAGCAGGCGATGAAGGTCTTCGGCATCGAGACGCTGCAGATCTGCCCCTGGGCGCTGCGTGAGGGCCTGATCCTGCGCCGGCTGGACTCCCTGGTCCGCGACGGCGCGGTGGCCGTGCCCGCCGCTCCCGGCGTCGGACACGTCAACCTCGGCCGCGAGCTGCGCAAGCCCTCCCGCGGTGAGATCCCCGGCGGTCGCACCCTGGCGACGGCGGCGGTTGAACATGCCCACTGAGGAAGTCCAGCCGCGCCCGCCTCATAAGCTTCCGCGGATCCCCGTGGCGCTCTCCACCTCTTCGGTCTACCCGATGGGGGTCGCCGAAGGCTTCTCCATCGCTGAGGACCTCGGCTATGACGGCATGGAGGTCATGGTCACCCACCGCGGGGAGTCCCAGCAGGCCTCCACGCTGAACGAGCTCTCCTGGCGCTTCGGCCTGCCGGTCATGGCCATCCACGCCCCCACTCTGCTGCTCACCCAGCAGGTCTGGGGCTCCGCCTGGGACAAGCTCAAGCGCAGCGCCGCCCTCGCCCACGAGGTGGGCGCCGGCGTGGTCGTCGCGCACCCGCCCTTCCGCTGGCAGGTCGGCTACGCCGAAGGCTTCGCCGAGGGGATCAAGGATCTGGAGGAGGAGACCGGAGTGCTCTTCGCCGTCGAGAACATGTACCCCTGGCGGGCCGGTGGTCGCGAGGCCACCATGTACCTGCCGCACTGGGACCCGGTGGATCAGCCCTACCCGCACGTCACCTGGGACTTCTCCCATGCCGCCACGGCAGAGGCCGACTCGCTCGAGGCCGTCGAGGCACTGGGACAGCGCCTGCGCCACGTGCACCTGACCGACGGCTGGTCCAACGGGTTCAAAGACGATCACCTCATCCCCGGTCAGGGGGAGCAGCGCGTGGCCGAGGCGATGGAGATGCTCGGCCGGACCGATTTCGCCGAGACCGGGTTCAACGGCGTCGTCGCTGTCGAGGTCGCCACCCGCACCGCCCGCAACGTCGGAGACCGGGAGCGCTGGCTCGCCGAGTCCCTGGCCTTCGCCCGCAGACACCTCGGTCAGGAGTGACGATGTCCACCAGCACCAGCACCAGCACCAGCACTCCCACCGCGCCGCGGATAGCGATGCTCGGCCTCGGCTCGATGAACGGCGCGATCCTCGCGGGTCTGCTGGACTCCTCGGTGGCCCCGGAGCAGGTCCAGGCCACCACACGCAGCGCCGCCACCGCCGAACAGCGCGCGACGCAGTTCGGGATCAGCGTGCTCGCCGAGCAGGACGACGCCGAGGCCAACCGCAGCGCCGCCGGGAAGGCCGACATCATCTTCCTCGGGGTCAAGCCCCATGGCATCGTCGCTCTGGCCGCAGAGATCGCGAGCACCGTGAAGCCAGGGGCCGTGGTGGTCTCCGTGGCGGCCGCGATCAGCGTGGACATGATCGAGGCGGCCCTGCCCCAGGGCCAACCTGTCATCCGGTCCATGCCGAACACCCCGCTCTCGGTGGGCCTCGGCGTGGTCGGGCTGGTCCCGGGCACCCACGTGAGCCCGCAGGACACCGAGACCGTGGCCCAGCTGCTGGGCGCCAGCGGCGCCGTCCACGTGATCGATGAGTCCCAGATCGACGCCCTCACCGGGATCTCCGGCTCCGGTCCCGCCTACGCCTTCTATCTCGCCGAGGCGATGGCAGAGGCCGGCGTGGAGCTGGGCCTGGACCGGGCGCTGGCGGCTGATCTGGCGGCGCAGACCATCTATGGCGCCGGCAAGATGCTGGTCGAGCACCAGGCTGCGGGCACCGCCGACGCCGCCGGACTGCGCCGCGCGGTCTGCTCGCCCAACGGCACCACCGAGCGTGCCATCAACGCCTTCGACGAACACGACCTGCCCGCCGCCGTGCGCGCCGCCGTCAACGCCAGCGCGCACCGGTCAGCGGAGATCACCGATGAGCTCCGCAGCGCAGACTGAACACGGCAGGGGCCGCCGGACCGGACCTCGGCTCCACCTGAAGCGGTGGATGGGGCGGCTGACCCGCACCTCGCCGGCACGTGCGGCGATGCTGATATTCGGGGTGACCATCGCGGTGTTCGCCTCACTGCTGAACATGCCCTGGGCCACCGCCTCCGGCTCCTCCGCCGCCTTCCACGAGGCGCTCTTCGTCGCCACCTCTGCGGTCACCGTCACCGGCCTGACCCCGGTGAACACCGCTGACCACTGGTCCTTCGCCGGTGAAGTGGTGATCCTGATCGGCATCCAGGTCGGTGGACTGGGCATCATCACGATCGCTGCGCTGCTGGCCATCTCGGTGACCCGCAACCTCGGGGTGCGCACCCGGCTGGTCGCGCAGGAGGGCGGAATCTCCACCGGTTCGATGGGCGAGACCGGCCAGGTGATCCGGACCGTGGTGATCGTCTCCGCGGTGGTGGAGGCGCTGCTGGCGATGGTGCTGATCCCGCGCTTCATCCATCTCAACGGCGACGTCGCCAGCGGTCTCTGGGACGGCACGTTCTATGCCATCTCGGCGTTCAACAACGCCGGCTTCGTGGCGCACTCCGAAGGTCTCGCCGGATTCGACAACGACCCGGTGGTCATCTGGACCATCATGGTCGGGGTCTTCCTGGGCAGCCTGGGCTTCCCGGTGCTTTTCATGCTCTGGCGCAACCGTTGGCACGTGCGTCGCTGGAGCCTGCACACCAAGCTCACCCTGGAGGTGACGCTGCTGCTCATGGTCATCGGTGCGGTGCTCTACGGGATCATGGAGTGGTCCAACAGCTCCACCATCGGCGACATGAGCATCGGGGAGAAGCTGCAGAACTCGCTCTTCGCCTCGGTGAACATGCGCTCCGGCGGCTTCTCGGTGGTGGAGTCGAATCTGCAGAACGCCGAGACCATGCTCGTCTCCGATGCGCTGATGTTCGCCGGCGGCGGTTCAGCCTCCACCGCCGGAGGCATCAAGGTCACCACCATCGCGGTGATCTGGCTGGCCTTCCTCGCCGAGGCCCGCGGCGACGCCGAGTCCACTGCCCACGGCCGTACCATCCCGCCGTCCGCCGTGCGGGTGGCGGTCTCGGTGGTCGCCATGGGCGCGACGCTGGTGCTCATCTCCACCGTCTGGCTGATGTACATCACCGGCCTGGACATGGGCCGTCCGCTGTATGAGTCCATCTCCGCCTTCGCGACCGTCGGGCTCACCAGCGGTCTCACCGAGGACCTGCCGCCGGAAGGGCTCTATGTGCTCGCAGCGCTGATGTTCGCCGGTCGGGTCGGGATCATCACCTTCGCCGCCTCGCTGACCGTGCGTCAGCGCAGCCGGGTCCGCTACCGCTACCCCGAGGGCCGTCCGATGATCGGCTGACCCGCTCGCCGGCTGACCCGCTGACCAGAAGGGGTCTACCCTGGAGTCAGCACTTCACGACTCGGCACTTCCTGGCCGAGCACGTTTCTTCGCGGAAAAGGACGCATTCGTGCCCAAGCTGAACCCCCAGAGCAACAAACCGGTCCTCGTCGTGGGACTGGGACGCTTCGGCATCGCGCTGAGCAACCAGCTGGTCAGCCAGAACAAAGAGGTTCTCGCGGTGGAGCAGAACCGCGGCCTGGTCCAGAAGTACGCCGATATGCTCACCCATGTGGTGGAGGCCGACGCCACCGACATCGAGGCGCTGCGACAGGTCGGCGCCCAGGAGTTCGACGCCGCCGTCGTCGGAGTCGGCACCTCCATCGAGTCCTCCGTGCTGATCGCCGCGAACCTGGTGGACCTCGGGGTCCACCAGGTCTGGGCCAAGGCCATCAACCCGACCCACGGCAAGATCCTGACCAGGATCGGGTGTCACCACGTGATCTACCCCGAGCACGACGCCGGCGTCCGGGCCGCGCATCTGGTCTCGGGTCAGATGCTGGACTTCATCAAGTTCGACGACGACTTCGCGATCGTGAAGATGCGCCCGCCGCGCGAGCTGCACGGCAAGACCATCGACCAGTGCCAGCCGCGCAGCCGGCACAAGGTCAACGTGGTGGGCGTGAAATCGCCGGGCAAGGACTTCGTCTATGCCCAGCCAGACACCCTCGTCTCCGCCGGAGACACCATCATCGTCTCCGGGGACGTCTCCCAGCTGGAGTACTTCGCCGACCACGCCTGAGGAGGCCACCGTGGGAGAACTTCCCGCCGCCGTCGTCTGGGACGAGGCGCTGCTCGAATACCGCTTCAACTCCAACCACCCCATGGATCCCGTGCGGCTGGAGCTCACCGCGAAGCTCTGCGACGAGTTCGGACTGTTCAGCGGCTCACATGTGCGGCAGCTGAAGACCGGGATCGCCTCGGACACCGTGCTGGGCACGGTCCACTCCGCCGACTACATCACCGCTGTGAAGAACGCCGCCGAGCATGGACACGCCTCCGGTGACCACGGGCTCGGCACCGAGGACACCCCGGTGTTCAGCGAGATCCACCTCGGCGCCGCCCGGATCGTCGACGGCACCCGCCAGTGCGCCCAGGCGCTGCTCGACGGCACCGCGGTCCGGGCGCTGAACTTCTCCGGCGGGATGCACCATGCCGCGAGATCCCGCGCGGGCGGCTTCTGCGTCTACAACGACTCCGCGGTCGCCATCCAGCTGCTGCTGGATCAGGGCACCCGTCGAGTGGTCTACATCGACGTGGACGCCCACCACGGGGACGGCACCCAGGACATCTTCTACGACGACCCGCGGGTGATGACCATCTCGATCCACCAGACCGGGGTCGCGCTCTACCCGGGCACCGGATTCCCCAACGAGGCCGGCGGTCCGGGGGCCGAGGGTTCGGCGGTGAACATCGCGCTGCCCGAGACCACCGGCGACGCCGGCTGGCTGCGTGCCTTCCACGCCGTCATACCTCAGCTGGTGGCCGCCTTCGAACCCGAGGTCATCGTCTCCCAGCACGGCTGTGACTCGCACCGGGACGACCCGCTCTCGGACCTGCAGCTCAGCGTGGACGCGCAGCGGCAGAGTGCCCTGGACATCGCCCACCTCGCCGACGAGCACTGTGAAGGACGCTGGATCGCCACCGGGGGAGGCGGCTACGCGGTGCACACCGTGGTCCCGCGCAGCTGGACGCACCTGACCGGCGTCATCGTCGGGGCCCCGCTGTCGCTCAAGACCGTGGTGCCCCGCTCCTGGCGGGACCATGTGCGCGAGCGGTACCAGGTCTGCGCACCCGAGACCATGGGTGATGACGCGGAGCTGTGGTGGCGCTCCTGGGAGCTCGGCTACGACCCTTCGGACGCAGTGGATCGCGCGGTGATGCAGACCCGCAAAGAGATCTTCCCGCTCTACGGACTGGACCCCTGGTTCGACTGAGGTCTGGAGTGACTGGGACCCTGTGGTCCGATCGCGACCCGGAGGGGGCGTCGATTCTGTGCCAGCACTGCGTTGCGGCTACACTGTTCCGAGACCTTTTTCTCGTTGTTTACCTACAGACAAGGACTGCACCCCATGGGCTCAGTGATCAAGAAGCGCCGCAAGCGCATGGCGAAGAAGAAGCACCGTAAACGTCTGCGGAAGACTCGTCATCAGCGCCGCAACAAGAAATAAGACTTCTTGGAAGCGCGAAGAAACCCCGGCAGCCAGCAGGCGGCCGGGGTTTCTTCGTCCCACCAGGAAGTCCTGAGAGGAGAGGGGGGTTCGTGAGCCGATCAGTCGAGGTCGAGGTGCTCACCAAGCAGGGATGCCATCTGTGCAAGGACGCGGTGGCAGTCGCCCGCGAGGCTTGCGCGGAGTTCTCCGTGGAGCTCATCGAACGTGACATCACCACCGAGAAGGAGCTGCTCGCCAGCTTCGCCGAGGAGATCCCGGTGCTGCGCATCAACGGTCAGGTCAAGGACTTCTGGCGCATCGATCCGCAGCGCCTGCGCCGACTGCTGCGGGAAGCGACCGCAGAATCCTAGCGGGACTTCCGCGCCCAGATCCGAGGAACGGGCCTGGATGAACAGAGAGGGCCCGCTTCAGAAGAAGCGGGCCCTCTCTGTTCGGGAAGCTCCAGTGCTCGCTGCGGCCCGGGGCCGCGGCGGCAAGTGGTCTCTAGTGGCCGGCGTCGTCTTCGTCGTGGTGGGCCGCGCCGCTGCCCCAGGTGTCAGGACCGTGCACGAGGTGCTCGGCCATGGACTCGTCGAAGCCGTCGGGGAGCAGGTGGCGGTACTCCGGCAGAACGCCGTCGAAGACCGAGGCGAGGATCTGCTTGGACTCGCCGTCGACGCTGACGGTGATCTCGTGCATCGCGCCGGGCTCGCCCTGGAAGGACTCCACGACGAGCTCCTCGTCGAGCTCCAGCGAGATCTTCTCCCCAGCCGGGACCGTGGTGGAGAAGGTCTCGCCGTCGGCGGTGACCTCCACCTCGGCGTCCTCGGTGCCGGTGTTGATGATCGAACCCATGGCCCGAGCGGGGTTGCCGGCCTCGTCGGTGATGAACGCCATGTGCCGGAACTTCACGTCCTCGACGTCGGCGCGGGTGCCGTCGGAGGCGGCGTACTGCTGTGTGGTGGCCTGGTAGTTGACGGCGCTGCAGCCGCTGGCGCCCAGAAGTGCGGCGGCGGCCACGGAGACCGCTGCCATGCGGCGGGTCTTATCAGCTGAGAACTTCACGTGGAGAGTCTCCTCACGGGCTTGGAGCGATACAGATCAGCTCCAGGGTACGCGGTCTTGGACCCCGGAGATTGGCGTGCGGCGCAGATGTCGTCCACGTCAGCGGAGAATCCTCTGCCCACGTGATGGTCTGGTCTGGCCCAATTCTACAGGATGTCGAAATCATTCGGCGGCGAACCCTATGTGGTGACGCGGGAGGGAATCCGGAGCGACACGCGGAGCCAATTGTGACGCGTGATAAACTTGAGTCCGGGAAAGGGGAATCATTACATGAATTTTGAGGTCGGCGAGACGGTCGTATATCCGCACCACGGTGCGGCGACGATCGAAGAAGTGAAGACCCGCACCATTCGCGGCGAAGAGAAGATGTACCTGAAGCTCCGGGTGTCTCAGGGAGACCTGACCATCGAGGTGCCAGCAGACAACGTCGACCTGGTCGGCGTGCGTGATGTCGTCGGTGCGGAGGGCCTGGAGCATGTCTTCGACGTGCTCCGTGCCGAGTACACCGAAGAGCCCACCAACTGGTCACGCCGGTACAAGGCGAACCTTGAGAAGCTCGCCTCCGGCGACGTGAACAAGGTCGCCGAGGTCGTACGTGACCTGTGGCGGCGCGAGAACGACCGCGGTCTCTCCGCGGGCGAGAAGCGCATGCTCGCCAAGGCCCGGCAGATTCTGGTCTCGGAGCTGGCTCTTGCGAAGAAGCTCGACGAGGAAGAGGCTGCGAAGCTTCTCGACGAGATCCTCGATCAGGCCCCGACTCCGGCAGAGCCAGAGAAGGTCGCAGAGTAGAGATGAGCCAGGTGGGACCACAGGTCGCACCGGCAGCCACGGTCGCTCCCGCAGGAGCGCCATCGATGAGTCGCCCGGACGCCGGGACGGGGAAACCTGTCACAGCGCGCCGGGCGCTCATCGTTGTGGCCGCCGGCAGCGGAGAGCGGCTCGGACACGGAATACCCAAGGCCTGCGTGGATCTGGGTGGTCGACCGATCCTTGCCCAGGTGCTGCAGCGCCTCCACGGGCTGAGCAGCGGTGGGCTGACGCCGGGCCGGCTGAGCCACGGGTTGGACGCCGTGGTGCTGGTGCTTCCACCGGACCGGGCCAGCTATGACCAGCTGGCCGCAGTGGGCGAGCAGTTCAGCGCCGCTGCGGGAGTCCCGGTGTTCTCCACCCGCGGGGGAGGCAGCAGGTCCTCCTCGGTGCGCGCCGGGGTGAACCATCTGCTCAGCGCCGCGGCGGCGGACTGGGACCCCGCCACCACCACGGTGCTGATCCAGGACGCCGCCCGCGCCATGACCCCGGAGCAGGTCTACGCCCGGGTCTTCGCAGCGGTGGAGGCCGGCGCCGCCGCCGTCGTCCCTGCCCTGCCGGTGACCGACACCATCAAGCGCGTGCATCCGGAGCCGGCCGCGGACAGCGGCGCCGAACGGGTGGCCGAGACCGTGCCGCGGTCTTCGCTGCGCGCGGTGCAGACCCCGCAGGGCTTCACGCTCGCGCTGCTCCAGCAGGCTTTCGAGTTCATCGGAGATCTCCCCGACGCGGAGGCGGAGGGGCTGACCGATGAGGCCATGATCGCCGAAGCGATGGGCATCGCGGTCGCCGTCGTGCCTGGCTCGGAGAGCGCCCTGAAGATCACTACTCAAGCCGATCTCGCTGCGGCGCAGGCTCTGCTGGCGAGCATCCACACCCCCGAGCAGATGAAGCCTGTGCTGCCGCGGGTGGGAATCGGCCACGATGTCCACGCCTTCGCCCCCGCCGAGGAACCACGTGACCTCTGGCTGGCCGGACTGTTCTGGCCCGGCCAGCAGGGCCTGACCGGACACTCCGACGGCGACGCAGTGGCACACGCCTGCTGCGACGCGCTGTTCAGCGCCGCAGGGCTTGGAGATCTGGGGGTGCACTTCGGCGCCGACACCATCGGCACGGCCCGACCTGAGCTCGAGGGAGCCTCCGGGGCACAGCTGCTGGCCGAGGCTGCGCGGATCCTGGCGGGGGAAGGCTTCGGGATCGGCTCCATCGCCGTGCAGTTCGTGGGCAAGCGACCCAAGTTCGGTCCACGCCGCGAGGAGGCCCAACAGGTGCTCAGCGCGGCAGCCGGAGCGCCGGTCGCGATCAGCGCCACGACCTCCGACGGACTGGGCTTCACCGGCCGCGGCGAAGGAATCCTGGCCACTGCCACCGCGGTGATCTACACGCTCTGAACCGAGGACCGGATAGGCTGACCGCGTGGCACTGCGACTTTATGACACCAAGACGGCGACCGTGCGAGATTTCGAGCCCCTTGAGCCGGGCCGGGTGTCTCTGTACTACTGCGGCGCCACCGTGCAGGGGCGCCCCCATGTGGGCCATGTGCGATCGGCCGTGGCCTTCGACATCCTGATCCGCTGGCTCGAGCACAGCGGCCTCGACGTGCTCAGCGTCCGCAACGTCACCGACATCGACGACAAGATCCTGGAGAAGTCGACGCTCTCCTACCAGCCCGAGCACACTCCCAGCGCGGAGTACCCGGCGCAGGAGCCCTGGTTCGCCCTCGCCTACCGCTTCGAGCAGGCCTTCCATCAGGCCTATGACGCCCTCGGGGTGAAGCGCCCGCGCTACGAGCCGCGCGCCACCGGGCATATGACCGAGATGTTCGCGCTGATCCAACGACTCATCGACGCCGACCACGCCTACCCCGCCCAGGACGGCTCCGGCGACGTCTACTTCGACGTCCGCTCCTGGCCCCGGTACGGGGAACTCACCCACCAGCGGGCCGAAGACATGCAGGACGCCGCTGACGCAGACGCCCGCGGCAAACGCGACCCGCGCGACTTCGCGCTGTGGAAGGGCCACAAGGAGACCGACCCGGAGACCGCCCGCTGGAACGCCCCCTGGGGCGCCGGACGGCCGGGCTGGCACGTCGAGTGCTCGGCGATGGCCACCAAGTACCTGGGCAGCACCTTCGACATCCACGGAGGGGGGCTGGACCTTCGCTTCCCCCACCACGAGAACGAGCTGGCCCAGTCGGCCGCCGCCGGTGACGGCTTCGCGCGCTTCTGGCTGCACAACGGGATGGTCACCTACGCCGGGGAGAAGATGTCCAAATCCGTGGGCAACACCATCGCCCCGGAGGAGATGCTCGCCGCAGCCAGACCCCGCGCTGTGCGCTACTTCCTGGGACAGGCGCACTACCGTTCCCAGCTGGACTACCGCCCGACCTCGTTGGACGAGGCGCAGGCCGCCGTCGAACGCATCGAGACCTTCCTGGCCCGCGCAGCCGAGAGCCTCTCCGGCCAGCAGCTGAGCGCCGACCATGGTGTTCCCGAGGCGTTCAGGGCGGCGATGAACGATGACCTCAACGTCCCGCAGGCGCTGGCGGTGCTGCATGAGACCGTGCGCGCGGGCAATATCGCGCTCGACGCCGAAGACGCCGCGCTCCTCGCCCGCAGCGCCGGGGCCGTGACCACCATGGTGGCGGTGCTCGGTCTCAGCGATGTCCCCGAATCAGGAGACGCTGGCGGCTCCCACGCGGAGACCGCCCTGAGTGAGCTGATCGAAGCCCTGCTCCACGACCGCGTAGAGGCGAAGTCCGCCAAGGACTACGCCCGCGCCGATGCTGTCCGCGACCGGCTCAGCGCAGCCGGGATCGCACTGGAAGACTCCAAAGATGGAACTCGTTGGGCGCTTGCCCGGTCGAGTTCGACCACCAGCCCCGCCACCGGGGCCAGGAAAGGCTGAACATGGCGAAAGACTCACGGCCGAAATCGGCCGCGATCCGCAGAGAGAAGAAGGGCCCCCAGACTGGTTCCGGGGGTCAGGGACGACGCGCGCTGCGCGGCAAGGGACCGACGCCGAAGGCGGAGGACCGGGTCTATCACAAGGCACACCGGCAGAAGATGCTCGCCGATCGGGCTGCCACCAAGACCAGCAGCAGCCAGCCGCGCCAGCGCGGCTCCGGCTTCGGGGCCGAAGACATGGTCGCCGGACGGAACTCCGTGCTCGAGGCGCTGCGCGAACGAGTTCCCGCCAAAGAGCTGCACGTCGCCACCGATGTGGAATCCGACGGCCGCGTCCGCGAGGCGCTGCAGTTCGCCGCCGAAGCCGGGGTCCGGGTCCGGGAGGTCACCCGCCGGCACCTGGACAACTCCACCGGCGGCGCGGTCCACCAGGGGCTGGCCCTGCTGCTGGAGCCCTACGACTACGTCGACGTGCTGGACCTGGCAGAGAACGAGCTGGAGCGCGCGGCCAAGGGCCACATCCCGCACCAGCCGCTGTTCCTGGCCTGCGACTCGATCACCGATCCGCGCAACCTCGGCGCGATGCTGCGTGCTGCCTCGGCCTTCGGCGCCCACGGCGTGCTGATCCCCGAACGGCGCAGCGCCGGCGTCACCGCCACCACGTGGAAGACCTCGGCCGGGGCCGCGGCGAGGATCCCGGTGGCACGGGCGAAGAACCTCACCCAGGCGCTCAAGGAGGCGAAGCAGCTGGGCTTCTTCGTGCTCGGACTCGACGGAGACGGAGACATCTCCCTGCAGAACATCGAACTCGCCCAGGAACCGGTGATCATCGTGGTCGGCTCCGAGGGCAAGGGGCTGTCCCGGCTGGTCCGGGAGACCTGCGACCAGATCGTCTCGATCCCGATCACCTCCGCGACCGAATCCCTCAACGCCTCCATGGCCGTGGGCATCAGCCTCTACGAGATCGCGATGCGGCGCCAGGGGGCACGTCAGTAAATGGTGAGCTTCCGAGGTGAGGAACAGTCAGGATTCCTGGATCTGGTCGGAACGTGGCTGTCCCAGCAGTCGTGGTTCCAGGCCGCACCAGGTCGCCGTGTGATCACCCGTGTCGGTGGTCTGCGGCTGCCCGCCTCGCATGGCGACCCCGACCAGGGCCTGCACCTTGAACTGCACATCTTGACCGTCGACCATTCCGCAGGGCAGGCACGCGTGGCGGTGCCGATGGCGCTGCGCACCAGACCATCGGCGCTGGCCGGCAAGACCGCCTTCATCGGACGACTCGCCACCCCCGCAGGTGACCTCTGGGTCTACGACGGGGCCAGGGATCGGGCCTTCCTCGCCGCCTGGCACGAGATGGCCCGCCGCCAGCAGGGCAGCCGCAACGGCCGTTCGCGAGGCGAGGCCTTCGCCGAGTTCGACACCTGGCCAGCCTTCACTGCCAAGCTGCAGCGCACGCCGTTGGACGCGCCGACGCCTGCCGTGGTCCGCACCGCGGTCACCATCGAGGGTGAAGTCGGCGAGACAGGCAGGACTGTCGTGGACTTCATCCGCCGACCTGACCCGCAGCGCTCAGCACCGCTGGACACGGTGCTTCGGATGACCAGGAGCGGCAGCCGCACCATGGCAGGGGTCCTGGGCGTGGTCACCGGAAGCTGGCCAGAGTCGAACCCGACCACCGGGGAGAACCGGTGGGTCACCGGGGATCTGGGTATCATCCGCGAAGCCTCAATCGCAGCCGCACCGGCCTCGGCGCTGGTCCGCACCGCCCTGCACGATGAATCAGACTTCCTCACCGAGGCCACTCGGCTGGGTCGTAGTCTGGGTGACTTCCACGCTGATCTGGCCGGAAACTTCGGGGCATACCCGCAGACGTCCCTGCAGCTGGAGATCATGAATGGCCGCGCCGCCGACGCGCTGGACCAGGCGTGGGGGCAGGTGCGCGAAGACTTCGAGGAGTCCGAGGCGACGGACCTTGCCGAGGTTGTGGAGCTCCTGACCCGAGAGCTCCGAGATGCCGAGCAGGTGATGAGCCTGCAGAAGATCCACGGTGCTCTGAGCGTGGATCGAATCCGACAGGCAGACCACGATGCAGGGTGGATCATCGACGAGGACGGCGGCATGGTCGATCACGCCCTGCCTCTGCGCGACGTGGTCTCCGTGCTCATCTCCTTGGCGGAGCTGGTGATGGAGACCTCTCAGGAGGATGCTCGCCCAGCGGCAGCCCCAGCCGACACAGCCAAGCTCGACCTTGGCCTCTGGTACGAACAAGTCACCGACGCAGTGCTGGAGGGGTACCGGAGCAGCGATGCATCACGTGCCGGAATCGAATCGGACGCCTTCCGCGCCGCGATGCTCACCGAAGCACTCGAGCTGTTCCACCGCTCGGCCGCCCGCTGGGTCTTCCAGCCATCCATGTTGCGGCCAAGCAGGACCTGAGCCTGTGACCGCGCTGGTCCGTCGGGGATGAGTCCGGGTTCGATGTGGAAACCGCCAGGTCACGGGGATCCAGGGGTGTGATGCAGGTCGCACTGGTTTTGGTTTGCGGACTCGGCGGGGCGTGTGTAAAGTTCTATCTCGTGCTCAAGGGGGCACGGCGGGAAGCTGAGGCGGA
>NZ_JAJOYW010000005.1:0-110278 GCF_022565835.1 Nesterenkonia sp. DZ6 | reverse complement strand
TCCGCCTCAGCTTCCCGCCGTGCCCCCTTGAGCACGAGATAGAACTTTACACACGCCCCGCCGAGTCCGCAAACCAAAACCAGTGCGACCTGCATCACACCCCTGGATCCCCGTGACCTGGCGGTTTTCACATCGAACCCGGACTCATCCCCGATGGACCAGCGCGAGGTTCTTCTTGCCGCGCCGGACCAGCAGGAACTTCTCGTGCAGCCACATCGAGGCGTCCACCGGCGCATCGGCATCGGTGATCTTCTCGTTGTTGACGTAGGCGCCGCCGTCGCTGATCGCCCGACGTGCCTCTCCATTGGACTTGACCAGGCCGGTGTCCACCAGCAGTCGGACTGCAGTCGCTTCCCCGGCAGGCACGTGTGCATGGGGAAGCTCGGAGGCCACCGCCTGCAGGGTGGGCTCATCGATCAGGGTCAGCTCCCCCTTGCCGAAGATCGCACCGGAAGCGTCGATCACCTTCCTTGTGGCATCTTCGCCATGCACCAGGGAGGTCACGTCCCAGGCGAGTGCTCGCTGGGCCTCTCGCTTGAAGGGTGCATCCTGCACCGAGCGCTCAAGCTCGGCGATCTCTTCCCGGGTCCGGAAGGTGAAGACCTTGAGCCTGTCGATCACATCGGCGTCGGACTGGTTGAGCCAGAACTGGTAGAAGGCATAGGGCGAGCACAGCTGCGGCTCGAGCCAGATGGCGTTGCCCTCGGACTTGCCGAACTTGGTGCCGTCGGAGTTGGTGATCAGAGGTGTGCCCAGTGCGTGCACCTGGGCACCTTCGGCGCGGCGGACCAGCTCGGTGCCGGAGGTCAGGTTGCCCCACTGATCCGAGCCGCCGAACTGCAGCGTGCAGTGGTACTGGCGGAAGAGCTGCAGGTAGTCGAAACCCTGCAGGATCTGGTAGCTGAACTCGGTGTAGGAGATGCCCTCATCGGAGTTCAGCCGCTTGGCCACGATGTCCTTCTTGATCATCGTGCCCACACGGAAGTACTTCCCGATGTCACGCAGGAACTCGATCGCGCTCACACCTTCGGTCCAGTCCAGGTTGTTCACCATGGTGGCCGCACTCTCCCCGTCGAAGGAGATGTAGTGCTTGATCTGCTGCTGCAGGGAATCCACCCAGCCGGAGACGACCTCTGGGGTGTTCAGCGTGCGTTCGCTCGACGGCCTCGGATCTCCGATCAGACCGGTGGAACCGCCCACCAGCGCCAGCGGCTTGTGCCCTGCCAGCTGGATGCGGCGCATGGTCAGAAGCTGCACCAGGTGGCCCAGGTGCAGGGAGGCCGCCGTGGGGTCGAAGCCGCAGTAATAGACGATGGGCTCACCCGAGAGCGCCTGCTCCAGCGCGTCTGCATCGGTGGAGACATGGACGAGTCCCCGCCAGTTCAGCTCCTGCCAGAGCGACTCGAAGCTGTCGTCGTTGCGCTGAGCGGCCAGCGCCGGGTTCGTGGATTCGAGGCTCATCTGGGTCACAGCAGGTACGTTACCAATCATCTCGGGCCTGGTCCGTCAGAACCCGGCAGAATCGGTCAGAACCCGGCCGGGAGTTCCCGGGCGGCCAGGACGTGCAGCGCATGGGTGGGTCGGGTGAGGGCGACGTAGAGGCTGCCCACCCGTCCGGCGGTCTCCTCAAGGATCTCTGCCGGCTCGATCAGCACCACGGCGTCGAACTCCAGGCCCTTGGCCTCGTCGGCGGAGAGTGCCAGGATGTCCTCGGTCAATGAACCGGCACCCCTACCCACGCGTGGACCGAACTCGGTCACCAGTGCGCGGCGGGCGGCGGCGAGCAGCCGCTGCGGCACGATCGCCGCGACGAGCCCCTCCCCCACTCGCTCATGTTCTGCGCGCACCGCGGCGGTGGCGGCGGTGATGAGCTGATCGGCCTGGACCTTCTCGATCACCGGCGGGTAGTCACCTTCGCGCACGGTGCGCAGCGAGGTGGTCTGGAGCCCATTGGCCTGGGCGACCCGCTCGGCGAGTTCCACGATGGTGCCGGGAGTGCGGTAGTTGACCGTGAGCTCCTCCACGCGCATCCGCTTTCCAACGAAGGGCGCCATGGCCTCCTGCCAGCTCGACGCGGCCGACGGCGAGGAGCCCTGGGCGATGTCACCGACGATGGTGAAGGACTTCAGCGGGCAGCGGCGCATCAGCACGTGCCACTGCATCGGCGAGAGCTCCTGCGCCTCATCGACCACCACGTGGCCGTAGGTCCAGCTGCGGTCCACCTGGGCGCGTTCGGCCGCGGTCAGCCGGGGGCCGGACTCGGCGTTCATGTCCACCACTGCCTGGGCGTCGAGGAACCCTTCGATGCCCATCTCCTCGAGCTGCGGGGTGGCGTTCTCCACTGCGCGCTGGGCGTTGTCCAACGAGCGCGCCGCAGCGGCCTTCTGTCGTGCGGCCTCGCGCCCGGCCGATTCATCCAGGGTGCCCAGCAGCTCTGCGGCCTCATCCAGCAGCGGAACATCTGCACTCGTGAACGGGCTGCCGGGCTGGCGCTGCAGCAGGTCCCGCTCCGCAGCGGTGAGCTCGGGCGCGACGTCGGCCAGGTACTTCGGCTTGGCGTAGAGATCTTCGAGCAGTCCCTGCGGGCTGCGCGGCATCCAGCACAGGTTCAGCAGCACCCGGACGTCGCGAGCGCTGCGGACGTCTTCGAGCAGGTAGGACCGGTCGGCGTCATTGCCCTCGGAGCGCTTCTCGATGATCCGTTCGAGCTTCTCGGCGATCTCCTTGACCAGAACCTTGACGAAGGTGGTGCGCGCCTCGTTATAAGGCTTGCCGGTGGCGCGGGCCCGCTCGAGGGCCCGATTGACCATCTTCGGGGTGACCCCGACGCGGGTGCCGTCGACGGTGACGTCGCGGACATCCGGGAGGGTGCGCTGGCGGTGGGTGACGGCGGCGTCGATGATCTGGACCCAGTCCAGGCGTCCCTTGATCTCTTCGACCCGCGAGTCCCTCTCCTCGGTGCCGCGCACCCCGGGGAAGAGCTCTGAGAGGGAGGACAGCACCACACCGGTCTCACCCAGGGAGGGCAGCACCCGGTCGATATAGGACATGAAGGTGGAGTTCGGGCCCACGATCAGCACGCCGGCGGACTTCAGCCGGTCGCGGTGGCTGTAGAGCAGGTAGGCCGCACGGTGCAGCGCCACGGCGGTCTTGCCGGTGCCGGGTCCGCCCTGGACCACCATGACGCCGGGCAGCTCGGCGCGGATGATGCGGTCCTGCTCGGACTGGATGGTCGCGACGATGTCGCCCATCTGCCCGGTGCGTCGTGCGGTCAGCGCGGCCAGCAGGGCGCCGTCGCCATGGTTGTGGCTGGCCTCCTCCAACATGGTCGCGTCGAGGATGTCGTCCTCCACCCCGTGCACCTCACGGCGCTTGAGCATCAGATGTCGACGACGGCGCACGCCTTGGCGTTCGAAGGCGGTCGCCTGGTAGAAGACGCCGGCCTCGGGGGCGCGCCAGTCCAGCATCAGCCGCTGGTGACTCGCGGAGGTCAGTCCGATGCGCCCGATATAGCGGCACTCTCCCGAGTCGTGATCGAGGCGGCCGAAGACCAGCCGATCGTCGACCGCATTGAGCTGCGCGAGCCGGTCCTCGTACATCGCGGCGAAGGCGTCGCGCTCGGAGGCGTTCTGCATGGTGCCGCTGGAGCCGACCCGGCGCACCTTGGCGAGCTGGACCTCTTTCTCCGCGCGGAGCTCATCGAGCCGGGAGTAGAGCACGCCGACGTACTCGCGCTCCTCCTCCACTCCGGCTTCGAGGCCGGGCACCGGAACGTCGTTGTCTTCAGGCATGATCTCGGCCGTGGCCGAGGACTGTGAATCACTCATCAAGCAGCGCAGCTCTCCGTCGCGAATTTGCTGACCACCAAGCATACCTCTATTCCGCTGAACCGAATCTGTCGAGATTCCAGCCGGGTCAGGGGCTGACCTCCGCAGGAACATTGCGTCCGGGGCGGTAGGCCGAGACCGTGGGGTCGGCGTCGAGCCAGTAGCGCCAGGGATAGCCGATGCTGCCGCCGGCTCCGGAGACTCCGACGCGCGCGCCGCTGCGGATCTGCTCGGGGTTCACCGGCTCGGCGGGCGGGGTCAGGGTGAACCGTGCGGGGTCAGCGCTGGCGGCGGAGTTCCTCAGGTGCACGGGCAGCGCGTCCATCGGCAGGGTGATGCCCAGTCCCTGGCCCAGCCGGCCGGGCCCTGAGAGCAGCTTCGCTCCGGTGTCGCGGCCGCCGCGGCGCTCGATCGCCAGCTCACGGCCGGCAAGGACCTCGCCGGCGCGCAGCAGCACGCCTCCCGCGGTGCCCTCGTCGGCGCAGGCGAAGTTCAGGCAGCGGTGGATCCCGTAGTTGAGGTAGACGTAGGTGTGCCGGGGAGGTCCGAAGAGCGCCGCATTGCGAGCGGTCTTGCCGTTGTAGCTGTGCGCGCCAGGATCCTCGCCCTGGTCCCCGTAGGCCTCGACCTCCGTCAGCCGCACCCGCACGGACCCGCCCTCCGTCAGCACGGTGAGCTCACAGCCCAGCAGCGCCGGAGCCAGCTCGGTGGCGTGGGCGTCGAAGAGGGCGTTCAGTCGCGCAGAGTCCATCTGCCCATGATGGCAGACCTGGTCCCGGGCTGGTGCTCGGCTCAGTCTTCGGCCTCGGTGACCGACTCCCAGACCGGGAAGGGGTCGCTGAAGGTGCGCCAGAGCTGCGGACCGTCGGTGAGCTCGACATCGGTGAGCGTGGCCTCGTCCAAGGCCGCTGTGAGTCCTTCGGCGTCGAGGTCCATCCCGATGAAGGCGATGTCCTGACCGAAGGCGAGCATCTCCTCGGGGTCCTCGAGCTGATGATCGAAGGCCAGCGGAGCCAGCGAGATGATCTGCCCGATGTGCTCCCACTGCGCGGTGATGTGGCCTCGGGTGGCGAGCCGGGCGAATCCTGCGGAGCGGATCACGCGGCCGAACTCCTCGACCTCGACGCGCAGATCCAACAGCTGTTTGAGGCGGCCGGGGTGGAAGGGGCGGAGCTGTTCGTAGCGGAAGGCCGAGACGCGGGCGTGCCGATGGCGTGGCTGGAAGTCGCCGTTCAAGAGGCAGGTCCAACCGGCACGGGACTCCTCCCCCGAATAGCCGGGCACCTTCGAACGCAGAGTCCGAGCCCCAGGATCTCCGCTGAACCGCACCTGCGCGTGCGGACTCAGGTGGGCCACCAGCGCCACCAGAATGGCCAGCTCACCCGGGTCGATCAGGCGCCAGTTCACCATCATGACCGTGGAGGCATATTCGATCTGCTTGACGATGACTTCGGCGCGGCAGACGTAGGCCAGCTCCCCCGGGTGCCTCCCGTGCTGGTCAGCCTCGAGCACCACGTAGTCATCGGATGCGAGGTCGTCGAGCAGGTGAGCGGCATCCACGACACAGATGACCTCGGTGAGCTGGGGCTGCGGCCTGTGGTCACGGTCCAGACCGCTCAGCCCGTCTGACGCCGTCAGCGAGCCGATGACCTCGGTGATGGCGCTGGCCAGTGGATACTCGACCACCAGCTCGGGCCTGTCGGGCACGAGCCGCAGCAGCCGCAGCGCAGAATCCAGCGCCGTCTCATCCGTCGCGAGGCGATCAGCCTGCAGCAGCACGGCGCCGCGCCGCTGGGCCAGTGCTGCGGCGAAGTCCTTCCGCTCAGGACCGCAGGCCCCCATCACCGCGACCACCTGCACAGCTGGCACCTCGCCTGACATCGTCATCGCCGACTCCCTTCGAGTATTGTTAACGCTAATGCTACTCATTCTCACTAGGAGGTCATAATGAAGGTCCGCAATTCACTGCGTGCATTGAAGAACAAGCCGGGATCACAGGTGGTGCGACGCCGGGGGCGCACCTACGTGATCAATAAGAAGAATCCGCGGCTGAAGGCCCGTCAGGGCTGACATAGTCCTGGGCGTGGGCGGCGACGTCGTTGACGTACTCCATCGACTGGTTATAGGCGACGACGGCGTCCACCCAGCCCTCGTCACTGGTCAGGTCTTCCCCGCTCTCGCACAGGTAGACGGCGGCGGTGAGCGCGGCGTCGTCGAACTGATGCGGATCTGAGGCTCCGCTGCGTGAGCCGTCCTGGGCGTAGAGCTCCCAGGTGGCCGGGATGAACTGCATCGGCCCCACCGCCCGGTCCCACTCGGCGTCCCCGTCCAGTGCGCCGCCGTCGGTGTCGGGGATCTCGGCCAGGCCCGGGGATCCGTCCAGCGGGATGCCGATGATGGCGGGGGCGACCTGACCGTCTGGCTGAACCTGGGCGTCCGCGTAGGTGCCGTGCTGGGATTCGACCTGCCCGATGCCGGCCAGGGTGTTCCAGCCCAGTCCGCATTCGGGTCGGGTCTGCTCCACCAGCAGGGCCGCTCCGGTGTAGGCGGCGAGGGCGCGCTGCGGGATGCCGGTGCGGTCCGCCACCGCCTCGAGCCACTGCTCGTCGGCGAGCCCGGCGATGGGGGCCCATGGCTGCCCGGGCGCGGGGGCCTCGGCGGGCGCGGCCGCTTCGGGGAGCCGCTGAGCGGGGGCGCTGGGGTACTCCAGGCCCGGGGCCTGCCGAGGCTCGGCGCATCCGGTGAGCGCAAGCAGAGCCGCCCCGGCCAGGACGGCCGGGACGGCTCTGCGCCGCCTCGAAGCGGCCTGGGTCATGTGGGGTTCACTCCAGCGCCCGGTTCAGCGAACAGCTCAGCTGACGCTGTCTGGACCGACATTGCTGCCCGCGGAGCGGATGAACTCCTTGATCGGGCTCAGCTGCAGCGTGAGCTCCTCGAGCTGCTCGGCCACCGCTGACGGCGCCGTGCCGCCGCGGGAGGATCGTGAGTTCAGCGATCCGAAGGTGGTCAGCACCTCACGCACCGCCGGAGTCAGCTGGACAGAGATGCCGCTGAGC
Organism: Nesterenkonia sp. DZ6; assembly: GCF_022565835.1. Classification (NCBI taxonomy): domain Bacteria; kingdom Bacillati; phylum Actinomycetota; class Actinomycetes; order Micrococcales; family Micrococcaceae; genus Nesterenkonia; species Nesterenkonia sp. DZ6. The sequence continues at coordinate 103,395 of NZ_JAJOYW010000005.1, read as the reverse complement.
TCTTCGTCGGTGAGGTCCCAGAGTTCGACGTCGCGCGCTTCAGCCACCCGGACGGCTTCGCCGGAGAGCTCATGTGCCACTCGGAAGGGCACGCCCTGGCGGACCAGCCATTCGGCGATGTCGGTGGCGAGTGCGAAGCCGCGCGGGGCCAGCTCGGCCATCCGGTCGGTGTGGAAGACCAGGGTGGCGATCATCCCGGAGACCGCCGGAAGCAGCAGCTCCAGGGTGTCCACCGCGTCGAAGAGCGGCTCCTTGTCCTCCTGCAGGTCCCGGTTATAGGCCAGCGGCAGGCCCTTGAGCGTGGCCAGCAGCCCGGTCAGGTCACCGATGAGGCGACCGGACTTGCCGCGGGCGAGCTCGGCCACGTCGGGGTTCTTCTTCTGCGGCATGATCGAGCTGCCGGTGGAGAAGGCATCATCGAGGGTGACGAAGCCGGCCTCCTTGGTGGCCCAGAAGATGATCTCCTCGCTGATCCGGGAGAGATCCACGCCGATCATGGCGCTGACCCAGGAGAACTCCGCGTAGACATCGCGCGCCGCGGTGCCGTCGATGGAGTTCCAGGCCGCCTGGCCGAAGCCGAGCTCCTCGGCCACGCGCTGCGGGTCCAGACCCAGCGAGGATCCGGCCAGGGCGCCGGAGCCGTAGGGCGAGGTGGCCGCCCGCCGGTCCCAGTCCACGATCCGCTGCAGATCACGCAGCAGCGCCCAGGCGTGGGCCAACAGGTGGTGACTCAGCAGCACCGGCTGCGCATGCTGCAGATGCGTCCGGCCCGGCATCGGCGCATTCGGGTGGGCCTCGGCCTGAGTGATCAGCGCCTCGATGGTGCCGAGCACCCCGGCGCCGATGACCCGGGCATGATCACGCAGGAACATCCGCCCCATGGTGGCGATCTGGTCGTTGCGCGAGCGTCCGGCGCGCAGCTTCCCGCCCAGGTCCTCGCCGGCGCGGGCAAGCAGTCCGCGCTCCAGCGCCCCGTGCACGTCTTCGTCGCTCTGCGCCGGAGTGAAGTCCCCGGAGAGCACGTCGGCCTCGAGCTGGTCGAGGGCAGAAAGCATCCCGTGCAGCTCGACGTCATCAAGCAGACCGGTGCGGTGCAGCACCCTGGCGTGCGCGCGGGATCCGGCGATGTCATAGCGGGCCAGCCGGAAGTCGAAGTGCGTGGACTTGCTCAGCGCGGCCAGCGCATCTGCCGGCCCTGAGGCGAACCTTCCGCCCCAGAGCGCGCCCTCGTTGGTGCCGTGCTTGGTGCTCTCCGGGTTCATGCTCAGCGGTCCAGGTTGCCGAGGCCGGAGAAGTCCGGCTTGCCGTGGATGCGCTGCTCGCGCTGGGAGGCCACCTTGGAGGACAGGCCGAAGATGTCGATGAATCCGCGGGCGCTGGACTGATCGAAGGCGTCGCCGGCGTCGTAGGTGGCCAGGTTGAAGTCATACAGGCTGGTCTCGGAGCGGCGGCCCTGCACGGTGGCGCGGCCGCCGTGCAGCTCGAGCCGGATCTCGCCGGAGACGTACTTCTGGGTCTCGTCGATGAAGGCGTCGAGGTTGCGCTTGAGCGGGGAGAACCACTGGCCGTCATAGACCAGCTCGGTCCAGCGCTGGTCCACCGTCTTCTTGAACCGGGCCTGCTCGCGCTCCAGGGTGATGTTCTCGAGCTCGCGGTGCGCGGCGATCAGCGCCATCGCGCCGGGGGCCTCGTAGATCTCGCGGGACTTGATCCCCACCAGGCGGTCCTCGACGATGTCGATCCGGCCCACGCCCTGCGCACCGGCGCGGCGGTTGAGCTGCTCGATGGCCTCGAGCGCGGTCACGGTCTGTCCGTCGAGGGCCACCGGGACGCCCTGGTCGAAGGTGATGGTGACGACGTCGGCTGAGGGCGGGAAGGAGGGGTCCTCGGTGTACTCGTAGACGTCCTTGGTGGGTCCGTTCCAGATGTCTTCCAGGAAGCCGGTCTCCACGGCGCGGCCCCAGACGTTCTGGTCGATCGAGAAGGGGTTCTTCTTGGTGGTCTCGATCGGCAGGTTGTGCTTCTCGGCGTATTCGATGGCCAGCTCGCGGGTCAGGGCGAGGTCGCGGACCGGGGCGATGCACTTGAGCTCCGGGCCCAGGGTCTGGATGCCGACCTCGAAGCGGACCTGGTCGTTGCCCTTGCCGGTGCAGCCGTGGGCCACCGTGGTGGCGCCGAACTGCTGGGCGGCGGCGACCAGGTGCTTGGTGATCACCGGACGAGAGATCGCGGAGACCAGCGGGTAGGAGTCCATGTAGAGGCCGTTGGCCTTCAGCGTGGGCATGCAGTACTGATCGGCGAACTCGTCACGGGCGTCGGCGACATAGGCCTCCACGGCGCCGCAGTCCAGGGCGCGCTGACGCACCGTCTCCAGTGATTCACCGCCCTGGCCGACGTCGACGGCGACGGCGACGACCTCCTGGCCTGTGGCTTCGGCGATCCAGCCGATGGCCACAGAGGTGTCGAGGCCGCCGGAATAGGCGAGAACAATACGATCAGTCACAACGAATCTCCTTGGGGAACGGAACTTTGGCTCGACGACAGCCTACATAATTATTCGCAGGTCTGCATAAACGTGTCGGTGAGGTTCGGGGTCCCCGTCAGGTTATCCTCTCCGCGCCCCCAGCGGATCAGGTCGCCGGCCCTGTCTCAGATAGACTTGCGGCCATGTCACAGGACTCCCAGCACTCGGCCGATCTCCCGGCGAACCAGCAGCCTTCCACCGGCGGGGCGCCTGAGCTGACCGAGGAGCAGATGGAGTTCCTGGCCTCGATGTTCGGCGTCGCCCGGGCGGGCAAGACCGAGGAGCTGCTTGACCTCGTGGATCGCGGCCTGCCGGTGAACCTGAGCAACGAGAAGGGTGACACGCTGCTCATCCTCTCCGTCTACAACGACCACACCGAGCAGGCCGAAGGCCTCCTGGCCCGCGGCGCAGATGTGGACCGGATCAACGATCAAGGTCAGACCGCTCTGGGCTGCGCGGTGTTCCGACAGAACGTACCGGCCACGAAGGCGCTGCTCGACGCCGGCTCAGACCCCCGCCTGGGGCGGCAGAGCGCCTACGCGGTGGCCGAGATCTTCGGCCTGGACTCGATGCGCGCCATCCTGGACAGCCACCAGCGCTGAGTCGCCCCTCTCAGGCCGAGCAGCCGAGGGGCCCCTGTGCCGCCGACCGGCGCTGCGCCTCCGCCCGAGGCTGCCTCAGCTGCGGCCCTCGGCGAAGCCGGTGAAGCGCCGCGCGACCGCCGCTCCCCCGTCCGGCTCGGTGGTGACCACCATGATCGTGTCGTCTCCGGCGATGCACCCCAGGACCTCCGGGATCCCGGCGTGGTCCACCGCGCTGGCCAGGAACTGCGCCGCTCCGGGAGGGGTGCGCAGGATGACCAGGTTCGCGCTGGGCTCGGCAGAGACCAAGAGGTCCTTGCACAGCGCGATCAGCCGCGCCGTCGTCGTCGCCTCGGTCTGGTCGGCCTGCAGCTCACGGTCGTGGCCGTCGGAGGGCACCGCGTAGATCAGCCCGCCCTGGACTCCGCGCACCCGGGCGGCTCCGATCTCGACCAGGTCACGCGAGAGCGTCCCCTGCGTGACCGTGACGCCGGCGTCAGCGAGGCGTTCGGCGAGCTCGGCCTGAGAGCGGACCTGGGAGCGCGAGATCAGCTCGCGGATCTTCGCGTGCCGGGCGGTCTTGGTGGTCGGCGACATCTCAGCGCTCCCCCGCGCGGACCAGTTCCGCGGTCTGTTCGTCGGCCAGCCCGGAGCGCACCAGCAGCCAGGCCATCAGCGCCTTCTGCGCGTGCAGCCGGTTCTCCGCCTCGTCCCAGACCACCGATTGCGGCCCGTCGATGACCTCGGCGCTGATCTCCACCCCGCGGTAGGCCGGGAGACAGTGCAGGACGACGGCGCCCGGCGCGGCGTGGGCCATGGCGGCGGCGTCGACCCGGTAGTCCCCGAAGAGCTGGAGCCGCTGCTGCTTCTCCTCCTCCTGCCCCATGGAGACCCAGGTGTCGGTGGCCACCGCGTCGGCGCCGTCCAGCGCCTGGACCGGATCGGTGGTGATCAGCACCTTGCCGCCGGTCTGCGCGGCGCGGGCCTGTGCGGCGTCGATGATGTGCTGCTCGGGCAGGAAGCCTTCGGGGCCGGCGATTCGCACGTCCATGCCGGCGTTGACCCCGGCGAGCAGGTAGGAGTTCGCCATGTTGTTCGCCGCGTCTCCCAGGTAGGCCAGGGAGCGGCCCTGGGTGGTGCCGAGGTGTTCGCGCAGGGTCAGCAGATCGGCGAGCAGCTGGCAGGGATGGTAGTCGTCGGAGAGCGCGTTGATGACCGGGACCGCGCTGTGCTGGGCCATCTCCTCCAGGCCTGACTGGGCGTAGGTGCGCCAGATGATCAGGCTGACCATGCGGTCGAGCACCCGGGCGGTGTCGGCGATGGTCTCCTTGTGCCCGAGCTGGGACTCGCCGGGGTTCACCACCAGCGGGGCGCCGCCGAGCGCGGAGATCCCGGCGACGAAGGAGAAGCGGGTCCGGGTGGAGGTCTTGTCGAAGAACACCGCGGCCGTCTGCGGGCCGGCCAGTGCCTTGATCGCATAGGGGTTGGCCTTCATATGTCCGGCGAGGGTCAGCACCTGGTCCAGCTCGACGGGGCTGAGGTCCAGGTCGGTGAGGAAGTGACGGACGGTCATGAGGTGCTCCTGCGGTGGATCTCGGGAAGGGCGTCGATGAACAGCTGGATCTGCTCCGCGGTGATGATCAGCGGCGGGGCCAGGCGCAGCGTCGAAGGGCCGGTGGCGTTGATGATGAACCCGGCCTCCAGGGCCGCGGCGACCATCGCGGGGGCCAGCGTCTCACCCGGTGCGGCCGCGAGGTCGAATCCGATCAGCAGCCCGTGTGCGCGCACTTCGGTGACGAAGTCCAGCGCGGCGAGCCGGCTGGCCGTGTAGGCGCTGACCTCCCGGACATGGCGGAGCAGGTCGGTGGACTCGATGACGTGCAGGGTGGCCAGGGCGGCCGCGGTGGCGGCGGGGTTTCCGCCGAAGGTGGTGCCGTGCTGGCCGGGGTTCAGCAGCGAGCTGGGGTGTTCCCCGAAGGTGAGCATCGCCCCGATCGGGAACCCGCCGCCGAGGCCCTTGGCCAGGGTCATCGCGTCCGGGAGCACCGGGGTCGAATCTGCCGGTGCGGAGGCGAACCAGGAGCCGGTGCGGCCGATGCCGGTCTGCACCTCGTCGAAGATCAGCAGCGCCCCGGCGGCGCGGGTGATCTCGCGTGCCGCCTCCAGGTATCCGGCCGGGTGGCCGTGGACTCCGGCCTCGCCCTGGACGGGTTCGATGATCACGGCGGCCACGGTCTCATCCACCGCCGCGCGAAGCGCCTCGGCGTCTCCGGCCGGGACCCATTCGACTCCGCCGGGCAGGGGCTCGAAGGGTTCGCGATAGCTGGGCTTGTGGGTCATCGCCAGCGCACCCATGGTGCGTCCGTGGAAGCCGTGCTCCAGGGCGATGATCCGGGGCCGTTCGCTGCCGCCATGGCGGCGTGCCAGTTTGAACGCGGCCTCGTTGGCCTCGGCGCCGGAGTTGGTGAAGAACGCCTTGGAGCCGGCGGGTGCCTGGGCGAGGTGCCGCAGCTTCTCGGCGAGCGCGATCTGGGTGGGGCTGGTGAAGAAGTTCGAGATGTGCCCCAGGGTGCTCAGCTGGGCGGAGACCACGCTGGTGATCAGCGGGTGGGCGTGGCCCAGGGCGTTGACCGCGATGCCGCCGAGCAGGTCGAGGTACTCCCGGCCGTCGGCGTCGAAGACGGTGGCGCCTGAGCCGCGGACCAGCACCCGCTGCGGGGTCCCGAAGACCCCGAGCAGCGACTCGGTGTACCGGGCCAGCAGCTGATCACCGTCCTCGACGGCGAGCGCGGCGCTGTTGAGGTCGGCGCTGCTGAGATCGGCGGTGCTGAGGTCAGCGGTGTTCGGCTCGGGCGTGTTCTGCTGGCTCATAGGGCCTCCCCGTCGGGAACGATCTGGGTGCCGACGCCCTCGGTGGTGACGATCTCCAGGAGCATCGAATGCGGCGCCCGGCCATCGACCACGTGGGCACGTGGGACGCCGGCCTCCACGGCCTTCAGCGCCGCTGTCATCTTCGGGATCATCCCCGATTCCAGGCTGGGCAGCATGGCACGCAGGTCGGTGGCGCTGAGTGAGGAGATCAGCGAGGACTTGTCCGGCCAGTTGGCGTAGAGGCCCTCCACATCGGTGAGCATCACCAGCTTGGCCGCACCGAGCGCCGAGGCGACGGCGGCCGCCGCGAGATCGGCGTTGACGTTGAGCACCTCGCCGGTGGGAGCGGCGTCGGCGGCGGTGGAGTCGAACTCAGGGGCGATGGTCGAGATCACCGGGATCCGCCCGGCGGCGAGCAGGTCGGTGATCGCATCGGGGTTGACCCCGCTGACCTCGCCGACGAGGCCGAGGTCCACGGTCTCGCCGTCGATCTCCACGGTGGTGCGGGTGGCGCGCAGCAGCGCGGCGTCCTCGCCGGAGAGGCCCACCGCGTAGGGGCCGTGGCTGTTGATCAGTCCGATGAGCTCGCGCCCGACCTGCCCGGTGAGCACCATCCGGACCACGTCCATGGCTTCGGGGGTGGTGACCCGCTGCCCGGCGCGGAACTCGGACTCGATGCCGAGGGTCTCCAGCATCGCGTTGATCTGCGGGCCTCCCCCGTGCACCACCACCGGGTTGACCCCGACGTGGCGCAGGAAGACCACGTCCTCGGCGAAGGCGCGGCGGAGCTCGTCGTTGATCATGGCGTTGCCGCCGTACTTGATCACGATGGTCTCTCCGGCGAACTTCTGGATCCAGGGCAGCGCCTCGACCAGGACGGAGGCCTTCTCACCGGCGGAGCTCAGGCTCCCGGCGTCGCGCGGTTTCATGCTGGAGGTCATCGGGGTCCTTCTTCAGCTGGAGTAGGCAGAGTTCTCATGCACATAGTCATGGGTCAGGTCGTTGGTGAGGATCGTCGCCTCGGCCGGACCGGCCTTCAGATCGATGACCACCTTCACGTGGCGGCCGCTCAGGTCCACCAGCTCCCGGTCGTCGCCGATCCCGCCGGCGCGGCAGATCCACACGCCGTTGACGCTGACGTCGATGGTGGAGGGGTCGAAGTCCACGTCGGTGGTGCCGACCGCGGAGAGGATCCGGCCCCAGTTGGGGTCCTGTCCGAAGATCGCGGTCTTGAAGAGGTTGGAGCGGGCCACGGAGCGCCCGGCGGTCTCGGCCTGCTCCTCGGTGGCGGCGTTGATCGTGGTGATCGCGATCTCGTGGTGGGCGCCCTCGGCGTCGGCGATGAGCTGGGTCGCGAGGTCCTGGCACACCTGGTTCAGCGCGGCCTGGAACTCTGCCAGGTCCACCCCGGAGGGGTCTGCCTGCGGGTGCGCGCCGGAGGCCATGGCGATCACCGTGTCATTGGTGGACATGCAGCCATCGGAGTCCGCACGGTTGAAGCTGAGCCGGACCGCTTCGCGCAGCGCCGCGTCGAGGTCCGGCTGGGCGATGACGGCGTCGGTGGTGACCACCGAGAGCATGGTGGCCATTCCGGGGGCGAGCATGCCAGCACCCTTGGCCATCCCGCCCACGGTGAAGTCCGCGGCGGAAGCCGTGGAGATCTTCATGACCGAGTCGGTGGTCATGATCGCCTGCGCCGCCCGCTGCCCGGCGGCGTCGGCGGTTTCGAGCTGGGCCACCGCGGCGTCGATCCCGCCCAGCAGTGCGGGCATGTCCAGGCGCACCCCGATGAGTCCGGTGGAGCAGACCAACACGTCTCCGGCGGAGATGTCCGCCCCGGTGGCCTGGAGCTTCTCGGCCACCACCTCGGCGGTCTGGTGGGTGTCGGCGAAGCCCGGTGCCCCGGTACAGGCATTGGCGCCGCCGGAGTTCAGCACCACGGCGTCGGCGCGACCGTCGGCGATGGCCTGCTGGGACCAGAGCACCGGTGCGGCGGCCACCCGGTTGGTGGTGAACACCGCCGCGGCGTGCTTGTCCGGCCCGTGGTTGAGCACCAGCGCGACGTCGCGCGGCGGGTCGCCCTGGGCATCGACGGACTTCAGCCCGGCGGCGACGCCTGCGGCGCTGAATCCTGTCGCGGCGGTGACACTCATGGGGAGACTCCCAGCAGGTTGAGCCCGGTGGTCTCGGGGAGACCCAGGGCGATGTTCATGGACTGCACGGCGCCGCCGGCGGTGCCCTTGGTCAGGTTGTCCGCGGCCGAGACGACGACGGCGCGCCCGGCGTGTTCGTCCACCGCCAGCTGCAGCGTCACGTGGTTGGAGCCCACCACCTGTTTGGTGGCTGGCCACTGGCCCTCGGGCAGCAGGTGGACGAAGGCCTCGCCGTCGTAGTGCTCGCGGTAGGCCGCGCGCAGCGCGGCCTCGGTGGTGCCGGGGGCGAGCTTCGCGGTGGAGGTGGCCAGGATGCCGCGGGCCATCGGGGCCAGGGTGGGGGTGAAGGAGACCTGGACTTCAACACCGGCCGCGTGGCCGAGGCCCTGCTCGATCTCCGGGGTGTGCCGGTGCACCCCGCCGACACCGTAGGGGCTCATCCCGCCGATGACCTCGGCGCTGAGCAGGTGTAGTTTGAGCGCCTTGCCTGCACCGGAGCTGCCGGTGGCCGCGACGATCACGATGTCATCGGGCTGGAGAAGTCCGGCGGCCAGGGCCGGGGCGAGGCCGAGCATGATGGTGGTGGGGTAGCAGCCGGGCACCGCGATGCGCCGGGCGCCGGCGAGCTTGGCCCGCTGTCCGGGCAGCTCGGGCAGCCCGTAGGGCCAGGTCCCCTGATGGGCGGAGCCGTAGAACTTCTCCCAGGCGGCAGCCGATTCCAGCCGGTGGTCAGCGGCGGCGTCGATCACGATGGTGTCCTCGCCGAGCTGGGCGGCGATCTCCGCCGAGGCGCCGTGCGGCAGGGCCAGGAAGACGACGTCGTGTCCGGCGAGATTCTCCGCGGTGGTGTCGATGAGCACCCGGTCCGCCAGCGTGACCAGGTGCGGCTGCACCGCTCCCAGCCGCTCCCCCGCACTCGAGTGTGCGGTGACTGCGCCGATCTCCACCTCGGGGTGGCCGGCCAGCAGCCGCAGGACTTCTCCCCCGGCGTAGCCTGAGGCTCCGGAGACAGCGATCGAATAGGTCATGCCCAGCAGTCTAGGCAGATATATGCGTCATCTCCAATATTTATGCATAAGTCGGGCCCGCCGACTTCGCCGCTCCGGGCCTGCGTTGGGTACGCTTGCCGCCATGAATGAACAGAGCGTTTTCCCAGAAGATCTGCCCGACAGAGCACGAGTGGTGCATGCCGAGCAGGCAGGGGGCCCCGAGGTGCTCGTCGAGGCTCAGGTGCCGCTGCCTGAGCCTGGACCGAACCAGGTGCTGGTGGAGACTGCCGCAGCAGGGGTCAACTTCATCGAGACCTACCAGCGCAGCGGTGTGTATCCGGTGGAGTATCCCTTCACCCCTGGCACCGAAGGCGCCGGCCGTGTCCTCGCCGTCGGCGAGGGCGTGGAGTCACTCTCCGTCGGGCAGCGGATCACCACCCTGGAGGCCTCCACCGGCACCTACGCCTCGCACTTCTTGGTCGATGCAGGCAAGGCCGTGCGCGTCCCGGATGAGGTCACCGATGAGCAGGCGGCGGCTCTGCCGCTGCAGGGCATCACCGCCCACTACCTGGTCAACTCCACCTACCGGGTCTCCCCCGGGGAGACCGTGCTGACCCACGCCGGTGCCGGAGGGGTGGGCCAGATCCTGACCCAGCTGCTCAAGGCCAAGGGCGCACGGGTGATCACCACCTGCTCGACCGAGGAGAAGGCCCAGATCGCTCAGGCCGCCGGAGCGGACTACGTGATGGGCTATGAGAACTTCGCCGAGCGGGTTCGCGAGATCACCAAGGGCGAGGGTGTGGCCGCCGTCTTCGACGGCGTCGGCAAGGACACCTACCTCGGGTCCTTGGACTCCCTGGCGATCCGCGGGATGTTCGTGCTCTACGGCGGCGCCTCCGGCCAGGTGCCCCCGCTGGATCCGCAGGAGCTCAACCGCCGCGGCGGGCTCTACGTCACCCGTCCGGCCACGCACTGGTACCTGCGCAACGCCGAGGAGCGCACCTGGCGCTACGCAGAACTCTTCCGCGCACTGACCAGCGGCGATCTGAAGCTCAGCATCGGCGCCAGCTACCCGCTCGCCGAGGCGGGCCGGGCGCACGATGACCTGGAGAACCGCCGGACCACCGGCAAGCTGCTGCTGAAGCCATAAGCGGCGCTCACCGTGCTGATCCCGGGAATCCTTCGGTGACCCGGCTGCTCTTCGCCGAGGCGGCGCTGACCCCGGAGGGGTCCATCGGGCCGTACTGGCTGCGCCTGGCCGAGGGGAGAATCCTCGACGCCGGCCACGGCCACCCTCCTGCGCGCCCGGATCTGCACCTCACCGACCAGGTGCTGGCACCCGGGTTCGTCGACGTCCACGCCCACGGCGGCGGCGGCTCGGCCTTCACCGAGGGCGCTGGGGCTGCGCGGACGGTCCTGGCGGCGCACCGCCGGCGGGGCTCCACCACCATGCTCGCCTCCCTGGTCAGTGCGCCGATCCCGACGCTGCTGGACCAGGCGGAGCAGCTGCGCCCTCTGGTGGAGGCTGACGAGCTGGCCGGGGTCCATCTGGAGGGGCCGTGGCTGAGCATCGCCCACCGTGGCGCCCATGAGGCGTCCATGCTCAGCGATCCGACGCCCGCGGCCGTCTCGGCGGTGCTTGAGCACGCTGCGGCGGATCTGATCAGATACGTGACCCTCGCGCCCGAGCTGCCCGGCGCCACCGGGGCCGCTGCCCGACTGCGGGCCGCAGGGTGGACCGTGGGAATCGGGCACACCGGAGCCGACGGCGCGCAGACCCGGGCCGCCCTGACCGCCGGGGCGAGCGCCGCGACTCATCTGTTCAACGCGATGTCGGGGCTGCATCACCGCGACCCCGGCCCGGCGCTGGCGCTGCTCGAAGACCCCACGGCCTTCTTGGAGCTGATCCACGATGGGGTGCACCTGGACCCGGAGATGGTCCGCTATGTCTGGCACTCGGCGGCCCGCAACGGCGGGTCCCGGCGGCTGGTCCTGGTGTCCGACGCGATGGCCGGCGCTGCCGCACCGGAGGGCCGCTACGCCCTGGGCGCTGCGATTGTGGACGTCGCGCGCGGCGTCGCCCGGCTCGTGGAGCCCGACGGGACGCTGGGCGCGATCGCGGGTTCGGCCGTGACACTCGCCGAGGCGGTGCGCCGCAGCATCCTGAACGCCGGGATCACCTCGGCCCAGGCGCTGATGGCCGCCACCGCCAACCCCGCAGAGATGATCGGGATCGACGACGTCGGCAGGCTGCTCCCCGGTGGACGTGCGGACCTGGTGCTGCTGGATCAGGCGTGGACGGTGCGCGAGGTGATGCACCGCGGCCAGTGGCTCGACGGACCAGGCTCGGGTGCTCCACAGCGAGATGGCCCGGCAGACTGAGCGCCTGCCGGACCATCTGCGCCATCAGGAACGAACCGCCTGTGGCTGCCGCTGGACGGCGCTGCTATCTCTGAACAGCACTGTGGCGCTGCTGCGCCAGTGCGACGGCGCCGGCGCGAGCCTCGGAGGCCTCCTCGGCGGTGAGCGTGCGGTCCTCGGCGCGGAAGCGCAGTGCGAAGGCCAGCGACTTGTGTCCAGCCTCGATGTGCTCACCGGAGTACACGTCGAAGAGCTCGATGTTCTCCAGCAGCTCGCCTGCACCCTCGGTCAGGGTGGCCTCGAGCTCGGCGGCCGGAAGCGCGTGAGCCACGATCAGCGACACGTCCTGGGTGGTGGGCGGGAAGGTGGAGATCGGCTCGGCGCTGATCTGTGCCGGGGAGCCGTTGATCAGCGCGGAGAGGTCGAGCTCCATCACCGAGGTGCGGGCGGGCAGGTCCAGCTCCTCGATGACCTTCGGGTGCAGCTCACCGGCATGGCCGACGCGCTCTCCGTTGAACCGGATCTCGGCGGTGCGGCCGGGGTGGAAGGCCTGATGCTGGCCCTGCACCACCTCGAGCTGCACGCGCAGCAGGTCAGCGACCTTCTGCGCGGCGTCCACCGCGTCTGCCCAATCACGACGGCGCCCCGGCACACCAGGCAGCTCGGCCGCCTCGGCGCCGCTGAGCGCGGCCGCGATGTGCAGCGGCTGATCGGGGATGCCGGCGTCGAGCTCTGCCAGCACCTCTTCGCCCGGGTAGACCCCCAGGTCAGGGGTGGCGGCGGAGCCGAGCTGGGACTTCGGGTGGAAGACCGCTCCGGCTTCGAAGAGGGCGACGTCGGTGAAGCCGCGGGAGACGTTGCGGCGCAGCGCCTCGAGCAGCCCGGGAAGCACGGTGGTGCGCAGCGCCGGGTGCTGGCTGGCGATCGGGTTCGCCAGGCGCAGCATGGGCATCGGCTTCCCGGTGTCCTCGGCCTGCCCGAAGCGGGTGTTGGCGGCCTCGGAGTAGAAGGGGTAGCTGAGCACCTCGGTGAACCCTGCGGCGGCCATCCCGGCGTAGACGCCGCGTCGGCGCTGCTGGGAGGTGGTGAGTCCGCGGCCGGCCGGCGGCACCGGAAGCCGGGAGGGGATCTGGTCATAGCCGACGAGCCTGGCGATCTCCTCCACCAGGGCGGCGGGGATGGTCAGGTCTGGTCGCCAGCTCGGCGGGGTCACCAGCAGGTGCTCCCCCTCCTGGCGGAGCTCGGCGCCGATGGCGCCGAGGGTGGAGCTGATCTGCTCCTGGGTGTAGGGCACCCCGGTCAGCCTCTCCGGCAGGGCCGGGTCCAGGCGGATGGGCTGCGGCAGCTCGGGGGCGCCCGCATCGGTGACCTCACGGGTGTCGGTGCCGCCGGCGAGCTGCACCAGCAGGTCCACCACGCGCTGCGCGGCGAGCGGGGGCAGCAGCGGGTCCACGCCGCGTTCGAAGCGCTTCGACGCCTCCGAGGGCAGCTTGTGCCGGCGCTTGCTGCGGCTGATGCTGATCGGGTCGAAGTGCGCGGCTTCGACGATGACGGTGGAGGTGGTGGCGTCCACTTCGGTGCGGGCTCCGCCCATCACGCCGGCGATCCCGATGGGGCCGGACTGATCCGTGATCACCAGGTCCTCGGCGTTGAGGGTGCGGACCTTCTCGTCCAGGGTGGTGAGCTTCTCGCCGGGCGCGGCGCGGCGGACCTCGATGCCGCCGTCGAGCTTGGCCGCGTCGTAGCAGTGGTTGGGCTGTCCCAGTTCGAGCATCACGTAGTTGGAGACGTCCACGGCGATGCTGATCGACCGCATTCCGGCCAGGCGCAGCCGGGAGGCCATCCACGGCGGGGTGGGAGCCTCCGGGTTGATCCCGGTGACCTTGTGCGTGACGAAGCGGCTGCAGCCGTCCACCCCGTAGATGGGGGTGTGATCGGTGAGCGTGACCTCGTGACCGGGACGGGCGGCGGCGTCGTCGTCGTCGGTGTTGATCTTCCCCGTGCTGATCTGGGCAGCGGGGTCGATGAACGGCGAGCCGGTGGCGTGGGAGTACTCGCGGGCGATCCCGCGCAGCGAGAAGGCGTAGCCCCGGTCGGGGGTCACGTTGATCTCCGCGGCGGAGTCGTAGAGGCCCAGCAGCTCCATGGCGTCGGTGCCCGGCTCCGGGTCGAGCCCGAGGGTGGAGAGCACCAGGATCCCGTCGTGGTCCTCGCCGATGCCGAGTTCGCGCACCGAGGCGATCATGCCGGCGGAGACGTGGCCGTAGGTCTTGCGCGCGGCGATCCGGAAATCGCCGGGGAGCACCGCTCCGGGGAGGGTCACCACGACCTTGTCGCCGACCTCGAAGTTGTGCGCGCCGCAGACGACGCCCTGGACGCCCGAGGGGTCGATGCCCTCGTGGGTCAGGGTCTGGGCGGCCCCCTCGGGGACCACGCGAACCTGGCACCAGTTGATGGTCTTGCCGTTGGACTGGGGTTCGGGGATCTTCTCCAGCACCTCGCCGACGACTATCGGGCCGCTCAGCTCATCGGTGGGACGGTGTACGTCCTCCTCCTCGAGCCCGACCTTGACCAGCTCGGCCATCAGGTCCTCGGCGGTGCCCGACGCGGGGAACCGGGTGTATTCACGTATCCAAGAAAGCGGAATGCGCATGTCTCAGACCTCCATTCCGAAGTGCTGGCTGAAGCGGATGTCGCCTTCGATCATGTCGCGCATGTCGGGGACGCCGTTGCGGAACATCAGGGTGCGCTCGATGCCCATGCCGAAGGCGAAGCCGGTGTACTCCTCCGGGTCCACCCCGGCGGCGCGCAGCACGGCGGGGTTCATCATGCCGCAGCCGCCCCATTCGACCCAGCGCGGGCCGCCCTTGGCCTGCGCGTGCCAGACGTCGAGCTCCGCGGAGGGTTCGGTGAAGGGGAAGTAGCTCGGGCGCAGCCGGATGGCGGCGTCGGGGCCGAACATCTGCCGGGCGAAGTGCTCCAGGGTGCCTTTGAGATCGGCCATGGTGAGGCCCTTGTCCACGGCGAGGCCCTCGAACTGGTGGAACACCGGGGTGTGGGTGGCATCGAGCTCGTCGGTGCGGAAGGTCTTGCCGGGGCAGAGCACGTAGACCGGCAGCTCGCGGCTCAGCAGCGACCGGATCTGCACCGGGGAGGTGTGGGTGCGCAGCACCAGGTGGGCCTCGGGGGGCTCCACGAAGAAGGTGTCCTGCATCTCTCTGGATGGGTGGTCCGGCGCGATGTTCAGCGCATCGAAGTTGAACCACTCGGATTCCACCTCGGGGCCCTCGGCGATCTCCCAGCCCATGGCGATGAAGACGTCCGAGACCCGCTCCTGCAGCACCGAGAGCGGGTGCCGGGCACCCAGGGGACGACGACGGTGAGCTGCGGTGACGTCGACGGTCTCCTCCACCAGGATCCGCTCCGCGTGCTCGACCTCGAGCACCTCGGTGCGCGCGGCGAGGGCCTTCTGCATCGTCCCGCGAGCGCCGCCGAGCAGCTTGCCCGCGGCTGCCTTCTCGGTCTTCTCCAGCGATCCGATCGCCCGGTTGGCCAGCACCAGGGGTGCCTTGTCTCCGGTGTGCGCGAGCCGAGCGGCCTTGAGCTCGTCGAGGTCGCGGGCTGCGGCGAAGGCGTCGACGGCCTGCTGCACAGCATGGTCGATGGCGGATTCATCCAGCGGATGCGGTGTTTCGGGCGTGGACATTCTGCTCCCGGGTCAGGTGGGTGGAAACAATCCCGGTCAGTTTATGCGGGTCACTGGTAGGAGACGAACCACGGTTTGGGGTCGACGTCAAAGGTCTGCTCCGAGGTGAAGGTCGGTGAGTCCTCGTCGTAGAAGTTCTTCCAGCCGAGCCAGATGTCTTCGCTGAGACCCTGCTGCAGGGTCTCGTAGGTCTCGGTCTTCATCTGAGGGGTGCCGTGGCCGTCGGCGTGGAGCAGGATGGCCAGCTCTTCGTGGGAGGTGTCGATCTCCTCGCGGCTGGAGATCATGGCGTGATTGAACTGGTGCAGCACCAGCAGCTTCTGCGGAAGCTCATGCTCCGCGGTCAGTCCGGCCAGCCAGTCGGCGACCTCGTTGATCTCCTCGGCGCTGACCGAACCGATCTGCTCCATGTGCCGCTGTCCCTCGCTGAGCCGCCATTCGGGGTCCAGGGCGAGGCCCACGTGGGGCTGGGCCAGGAACTCCTCATATCTCTGGGCCTGGTCCAGGAAGCTGGCGTGGCCGGGCTGCAGGTCGAGGACCACGTAGATGTCCTCCTCGGCGGCCAGGTCCACCCAGGGCTCGATGACCTCGGGATCCAGGGCGTTGCTGTAGTTGCCGTCCAGCCCGGGCTCGTTGGTGGCGATGGAGGTGATGATCTCGAAGGCCGGCTGGACCGGCTCCTCGGAGTGCTCCTGGTACTGCTCGGCGTAGAACTTCACCCGCTCGGCGGCGTCCTCCGGCTCGCCCTCACCCAGGACCCCGAGCGCGGGGATCCCGGGGGCGCCATAGGCGGCGAGGAAGCGCCGGTCGGGGAAGAGCGTGTCGCCCCCACCGGGGAGCTCGGCCGGCTCGGCCTCGGCCTGTGCGTCGGCCTGTGCGTCGGCTGCTGCTGAGTCTTCCTGGTCGGCTGAGTCTTCCCCGTCCGCTGGGTCTGCAGCGCCGGTCGAGTCTTCATCCGCCCCGCCTTCCGCATCCGCGTCAGCTGCCTCGGCGGCATCTCCGGCGTCATCCCCCTCGGGAGCGACATCAGACTGCTCGGAGGAGGCGTCTTCCGGCGCCCCGGCACTCGAGCCACAGGCCGGGAGTGTCACGGCCAGCAGCATGGCACCGAGCATGAGGCCCGGGCGCCGGGTCTGGGAGGTCCAGGCGGTGGCGTCCATGACTTTCACGCTACCGGTGAAGGGCTGCGGCCCTCGCATCGGGGCTGCGCAGCGGAACCGCCGCACAGCACGCAGACTCAGGGCCCACGCGTCTGTCGCACAGCGATCGAGGGATGCCCGGAGAGGTCAGTGCTCACGCAGCCAGACCGTGGTCTCCCCCGGCAGCACGTCCACAGCGAGCGGCTGGGAGCTCACCAGCACCTCCCCGTCGGGCAGCGGGACCGCCTCGTCGCCGAAGTTGGTCACACAGAGCCATCCCCCGGGGCGCCGGAAGGCCAGCACCTCAGAACCGGGCAGCTCAATCCACTCCAGCGCGTCCTCGCCCTGCAGCTCGCGGCGCAGCTGCAGCGCACGCCGGTAGAGGTTCAGGGTCGAGTCCTCGACCGTGTCCTGAGCCTGCACGCTGTAGCGGGCGAACCACTCTGGCTGGGGCAGATGGGCATCGCCCTCACCGAACCCTAAGCTCCCCCCTGCACTGGACCAGGGCATCGGGACCCGGCAGCCATCGCGGCCGACGCTGAACCCGGGGCTGCGGAAGAACGTCGGGTCCTGTCGGTCGGTGTCAGGGATCTCGGCGACCTCGTGCAGCCCCAGCTCCTCCCCCTGGTAGAGGTAGGCGCTGCCGGGCAGCGCAAGCTCGAACAGCGAGGCGGCCCGGGCCCGACGCAGCCCGGCCTCGGCTTCCAGCTCCGGAGAGGTGCCGGCGGTGAGCAGCCAGTGAGTGCCGGCCTTGTCCTCCTGCGGCGCCTTGGGCGGGAGTCCGTAGCGGGTTGCGTGGCGCACCACGTCGTGGTTCGAGAGCACCCAGGTGCTGGAGGACCCGGACTTGGCCGCCAGCTCCAGGTTGAAGGTCACCGTCTCGCGGAACTGCGCAGCGTCGAAGCTGGCCTCGAGCAGGTCGAAGTTGAATGCCTGGCCCAGCCCCTCGGCGGAGGCGTACTTCGGCCGGCGGGCCGAATCCACCCAGGCCTCTGCCACGCCGATCTTCGGCGGGTCGTACTCGTTGAAGACTCCGCGCCATTCGCGGTAGATCTCGTGGACCTCGTCCCGGTCCCAGATGGGGTGGGCACCGTCCTTCGGCGTGGCGTCCAGCTCGGCCTGGCTGGGCAGGTTCGCCGGCAGGTCCTTGGACAATCCGTGTGCGACGTCGACCCGGAATCCGTCCACGCCGCGGTCGGACCAGAAGCGCAGAGTCTGCAGGAAGTCCTCGTGGACCTCGCGGTTGTGCCAGTTCAGGTCCGGCTGTTCCTTCGCGAAGCTGTGCAGGAACCACTGACCTGGAGAGCCATCGGGTTCGGTGATCCTGGTCCAGGCGGGCCCGCCGAAGATCGAGGTCCAGTCCGACGGCGGCTGCTCTCCCGCTGCGCCGGTGCCGTCGCGGAAGATGTAGCGCTCCCGGGCGGCCGATCCCTTCGGCGACTTCAGCGCCTCGAGGAACCATTCGTGGCGGTCCGAGGTGTGGTTGGGCACGATGTCCACGATCAGTCGGATCCCCGCGCGGTGCAGCGCGTCGATCATGGTGTCGAAGTCTTCCAGCGTGCCGATCTTGGGGTCGACGTCACGGTAGTCGTCCACGTCGTAGCCGCCGTCGGCCAGCGCCGAGGGGTAGAAGGGGCTGAGCCAGACGGCGTCGATCCCGAGGTCCTGCAGATACCCCACCCGCGAGGTGATGCCGCGCAGGTCTCCGATGCCGTTGCCGTCGGCATCGGCGAAGGAGCGCGGGTAGATCTGGTAGACCGCGGCCTGGCGCCACCACTGGGGGTCGCTGCCGAGTCCGGCGGCTGCTGTCGGCGATTCTGCGG
Source organism: Nesterenkonia sp. DZ6 (assembly GCF_022565835.1). Taxonomy (NCBI): domain Bacteria; kingdom Bacillati; phylum Actinomycetota; class Actinomycetes; order Micrococcales; family Micrococcaceae; genus Nesterenkonia; species Nesterenkonia sp. DZ6. The sequence continues at coordinate 85,248 of NZ_JAJOYW010000005.1, read as the reverse complement.
TGGAGGCGAATGACAAGGGGTTCTCGTCCTCTCGTTGTTTCGGGTGGGTCTCGCAACCTGGATCCAGGTTGCGAGGAGATCGTTGGACGGCGCCCTGGGTGAGCCCGGAGAGCGCGCAGCCATGTGCTGTCGAACCCTGGCAACTCCAATCCCGCTTTAATATAAAGACTTAATATAAGCGATGCAATAATGTGCGGAGGATTCCTCCTCGACAAGACAGTTCGGAAGCAGGCCACCCATGAGTCAGACGCGTCCTCCTGCGCCGGCTGGTTCTTCCCAGCTGATCCGCCAGCTCAATGCGCAGCGCGTGCTGAGCTGCATGTGGGGCCGCGAGCCCAGCACCGCCACGGAGCTGATGCACGCGACCGGACTCACCCGGGCCACGATCCTGACGCTGTGCCGAGAGCTCACCGAGCAGGGCTGGCTGGAGGTGTCCGAGAACTCCCGCCAGGCCGGTCAGTACACCAAGGGCCGCCCGGCCCTGCGGTACGCCTTCCGTGAAGATGCCTGCCATGTGATCGGCGTCGACGCCGGCCTGCACCAGGTCACCGCGGCGGTGGCGAACCTGCGCGGCGTCGAGGTCGGCTGCGCCACCCGAGAGTCGAATCCACAGGGATCCGACGCCCCGCCGCAGCCGGCCCAGGAGCGACGACGCACGATCCTGGACACGGTCGACGCGGCCCTGGCGCAGGCCGGGCTCGCCCACGCCGACGTCGCGTGCCTGGTCATCGCAGTGCCCGCGCCGGTGGACTCGTCAGGGCACTCCCCCAGGGGGCTGAATCCCTTCTGGAGCCTGATGAACCCCGAGCTGATCTCCCTGGGGGCCGAGCACGGCTGGGACTGCGCGGTGGACAATGACGCCAATCTCGCCGCCCTGGCGGAGCTGGACCTGCAGTCCAGCTCCTTGCACGACTCCTTCGCCGTGATCCTCTCCGGGGAGCGCCTCGGCGCCGGAATCGTGATGGAGGGGCGTCTGCTGCACCAGCCGCGCGGCGGCATCGGCGAGCTCGGCATGCTCGATCTGGTGCACGGCGTCGAGTCCGCGAACGGGCTGGGCTGGTGGGCCCGCCACCTCGCCCGAGAGGCCCTGCAGAAGACCCCAGAGCTTGCCGGTCCGCTGGGTGAGGTGACTGCCGAGGCGGTGACCTCGGAACATGTCTTCGCTGCGGCGGCGCAGGGGGATCCGCTCGCGCGGGAGATCATCGACCAGCTCGCGGACCGGCTGGCGCGGATCTGCGTGGTGCTCTCCGGCCTGCTCGATCTGGATCGGATCCTGGTCTCCGGAGCCATCGCTCCGGCGCTGACCGACGTGGCCGCGCTCGCGAAGCAGAAGCTCGCCCAGTACCTCTATGCGCCGTGGCTGCAGATCGAAGCTTCGACGCTCGGGGCCGACGCGGTCCGGCGTGGAGCGATCCGGCTCGCGGTGGACCGGATACAGGACCAGGCGCTGAACAGCGGACCTGGGCATTGAGCGCAGAGTCCCTGCCGGTGGTGCGAATCCCGGCTAGGTTATCTGACATGGAGAAGACAGGGCGCGGCCCCGATCGACACGGGGGCCGGACGCCTGGAGCTGGGTCCTCAGCCGCCGGAGGACCTGATGCGGGCGCATCTGCGGGAGGCACCGGTCGCGGCCGGGTGGCGTGGGACGCCGTCGTCCTGATCCTCGCCCCCGGTGCCGTCGCGCTGGTGCTGGCCCTGACTCTCGCTCCGAATGCGGGGACCGCCGTGGTGATCATGGCCGTCGCGCTCATCGCCCCGGCCGTCGCGGCCGTCTCATTGCTGCGGCGCCGGCCCCGCGCGGTGACCACCGCTGACCGGGTGACCCTGCTCCGCGTGGGACTGATCGGGGTGCTCACCGCCGCGGCGGTGCTGATATTCGCCGAGGCGATCCCCGCCCGCAGCTGGGTCCTGGCGGTGGTCATCGGTGTCGCACTGCTGCTCGACGCCGTCGATGGCTGGGTGGCCCGGCACACGCGCAGCTCCAGCGCCTCGGGTGCGCGGTTGGACATGGAGGCCGATGCGGCCGCGCTCCTGGTGGTGTCGCTCATCGCGGCGGCCACCGTGGGCTGGTGGGCGGTGGCGATCGGCGCGATGCGCTACCTCTTCGCAGCCGCTGCCCGAATCCGCCCGGCGCTGCGCGGGGAGCTGCGCTACAGCCTGTTCCGCCGGACCGTGGCCGCGATCCAGGCCTCGGTGCTGTGGGTCGCGCTGCTGCCGATCACCCCTGTCCCCTTCGCCGCGGCCGTGACCGCGATCGCGCTGACCCTGCTGGTCCTCTCCTTCGCCCGGGACGCCATCGGCCTGGAACGCTTCGCCCGCACCGGGAAGACGCGCTGATGGCGCGATACGCGTTCATCGTGCCCGCCGACCTTCCCGGACCCAGCGGCGGGCTGGCCTATAACCAGCGGGTGCTCGCACAATGGCGGACTATGGGCCTCGACGTCGAAGAGGTCCCAGTCCCCGGAGCCTGGCCCCGACCCGCCCCCGCGGACCGTCGAATCCTGGCGCAGCGCCTGCGGCAGCACCGGCGGGTGCTGATCGACGGGATCATCGCCTCCGCCGCCCCGGAGGAGCTCCGCGTCGCCGCCGCTGCGGGCACGCGGGTCGCGATGCTGGTGCATCTGCCGCTGCCGGCCGAGTCGGGGCTGACCCCCGGCGAGCAGCAGCGGCTTGCCGCCGGCGAGGCCGCAGCGGTGAGCGCCGCGCACGTCGTCGTGTGCACCAGCGGGTGGGCGCACGATGACCTGCAGTCTCGTTACGGACTGGGACAGGTCTCGGTGGCGGAGCCCGGGGTCGACCCTGCTGCGCTGGCGGCGGGCAGCCTGCCGGCGCGGCTGCTCTTCCTCGGAGCGGTGACCCCGCGGAAGAACCCGCTGGGTCTGCTGCAGGCCCTCGGAGAGCTCACCGCACTGCCCTGGAGCGTGGTGATCGCCGGGCCGGAAGGTCAGGATCCCGGCTATGCGGGGCGGGTCCGCGCCGCCGCCGACGCGCTGCCCGACGGACGTGCCGCGGTGATCGGCCCCGTGTCCGGGCAGCAGCTGGAGACCCTGTGGGGTGAGACGGACCTCCTGGTGCTTCCCTCCCTGGCCGAGACCTACGGGATGGTGGTCACCGAGGCGCTCGCCCGCGGGATCCCCGCACTGGTGGGAGCCGGGACCGGTGCGCAGGACGCCCTGTGCGGTGACCCGTCGGGGCCTCGGTCCGAGCTCCCGACCCCCGGGGCCGCGCTGGATCCATACGACCCCAGCGCCTGGTCAGACCTGCTGCGCGCCTGGTCGAGCGATGTGCATCTGCGCCAGCAATGGCGCCGCGCCGCGCAGGCGCACCGGGCTAGACTTCGGACATGGTCACACGCAGCGCAGGATCTCAGAACGGCGATCGAATGGTGACGCGGCCGGTGCCCGCCGATTGGCTGGGTCAGCGCCGCCGCGCCGATCACCAGGCCCGCGAGAAGGCCGCCCCGCTGATCGAGACGCTGATCGCACGGCTGGACGAGCTGCTGCCCATCCCCACCGGCTCAGCTGCGACCGGCTCGGACACCGCCGGTTCAGATACCGACGACGCCGGCTCCGTGCCCGCCCCGGCACCCGTGCCGCCACCCTCCTCCGTGCACGTCATCGACGTCGGGGCCGGCACCGGGTCCAACCAGGCCTGGCTGGCCCCACGACTGTCCGTCGCGCAGCACTGGACGCTGCTCGACCATGACGCGGATCTCCTCGAGGTCGCCGCGGAGGACCCCTCCGCCGCCGGTCCCGGTGAGACCACCCGGGTGCTGGGCACCATCGAGGACCTCCCGCGCCTGACCCGTGGCGAGCAGGTCCAGCTGGTGACCTGCTCGGCACTGCTGGACCTGCTCAGCCCCAGCGAGGCCGAGGTGCTCGCCGACGCGATCGCCGGCCCCGCGGCCGGGGCTCACGTCTCGGCGCTGCTGAGCCTCACCGTGACCGGGAACGTGGAGATCCAGCCCGGCCACCCCAGCGACGCGGTCATCACCGACGCCTTCGACGCCCACCAGCGCCGAGACGGCCTGCTGGGGCCCGACGCCGCCCACACCGTGGCGCAGCTGCTGCGCGATCGCGGCGCAGAGGTCACACTGATCGCGACCGACTGGGCGCTGGACTCCACGGAGGCGGCGCTGATCCAGCGGTATCTCCGCGATCGCGCCGCTGTGGCTGTGGAACATGACCCGTCGCTGGCAGGCGTCGCTCAGGACTGGCTCTCGGCGCGCGAGTCGCAGCTGTCCCAGGGCGAGCTGCGGGTCAGCGTGGGACATCTCGACCTGTTGAGTCTGCCAGGCACCTCCACCCGGTGACGCGATGAGCCTCGACCAGCGCAGCCAGACCGTCCGCAGGGGACACACCTTCCTCTTCGCCGGGCTGCAGGTCGCGATCACGCTGGGCATCTTCGGCTTCCTCGCCGCCCAGTGGGGCATGACCCCGTTCATGGACGCGTTCAGGCTGCTCCCGGTGTGGATCTTCCCCGCCGCGGCGCTGCTCGGCGGGATCGGTGTGCTCACCCAGGCCCTGCGCTGGCGCGTGATCGCCCGCCACCACCGGATCAGCATCGGCGTCGGCCCCGCGATCGCACGCTGCTGGCAGGCGGCCTTCCTCAACGGGGTGCTCCCCGGGGGGCTGGCAGGGGACGCGCTGCGGGCGGCCGACGACAGCAGCGACGCCGAGGTCGAGGCTGGCGGCAGCGCGCTGCGCCGGGCGTTCGCGGCCATGGCCGCTGAGCGGCTGATGGGCACCGCGGTGGCGTTCATCGCTGCTGGACTGACCCTCCTGGTGCTGGCGCCGCTCGCGGGGCTCGCCTCGTTGGGCGTCGCGACCGCCGCCGTCGTCGTGGCCTGGCGCTGGCTGAAGCCGCTCTCTCGTGGTGACCTCATTCAGGTGGTGCTGCTCTCCGCCACCGGATGGGCGGCCTTCGCCGCACTGTTCGCGCTGACGATTCTCGTGGTGACCCCCACGATTCCGCTGGCCTGGGCCCCCGGACTGGCGGCAGTCGCGATCGCCGGAATGTCGGTCCCGCTGGGATTCGGCGGCTGGGGACCCCGTGAAGCCGCGGCCGCATGGGCATTCTCGCTCGCCGGATTCGCCCCGCACCTCGGTGTGACGGCTTCGATCAGCTATGGCCTGCTGGCGCTGGCCTCCACCCTGCCCGGGGCGATCATCCTGGCCCTGCGCGTGCTCCCCCGGCTGGAGCGGGCCCGGCGGGTCAGGGACCGGCGCGAGGGTCGAGGCTCCGCCTGAAGGACCGGCTCAGGGACCGGCTGGAGATCCGGTTGGAACACCGTCTGGAACGGCGCCCGAGACACCGGTCGGGGTGCCGGCCGGAACTCGGGACAGCGCGTTCGCATCGAACCTGCGTTCTGACAGATTTCTCACAGAAAGCGTCGATAGAACAGAACTTCGACGTTTCAACCTGGACGCTTGCCGGGCCGTAGAATAGGTGTTCTAATGGCCTTGCGCGATGGGAAGCGCGATGCGCGCAGGGGCCCTCCTCACTGCCTCTGCGCGCATCTCCCCACGCGAGATGCGGCGAAGGTCCTGCTCAGACGCCCGTCATACGTTTTTGCTCAGGAGTCTCGGTCCCTGATGATCTGTTCCACGATCGGTCGGTCCGCCGGAATCCACGGGTAGTCCAGCAGCCGCGCGGTGACCGGGACCCAGTCCACACGGTCATGGTCTTGAAGTGGGAACGGCTCACCGGCGAGGACCTCCCCGCGGAAGAGCCGCATCGCCGTCGTATCCTTCAGCCACCAGCCGGCCTCGGCGAAGTAGGCGCCGTGCCCATTGCCGATGACTTCCGCATGCAGAGCCACGGCGACGCCGAGCTCCTCGCTCAGCTCGCGGTGCAGTCCCTGGTGCAGCGTCTCACCGGGCTCGAGCTTGCCGCCGGGAAACTCCCACATGCCCGCCACGGGCTCCGGGGCGGTTCTGCGGGCGATGAAGAGCTCGACGTCGTGACCGGGCCGCTGACGCATCAGGGCGGCGGCGACCACGGTCTTGCTGAACTGCGTGGCGGTCTCGGTGAACTGCGTGACGGTCTGGCTCTCCATGGAGCCCAAGCTTAGGCGGAGGTCTCCACCACGGTCTTCAGGCGCGCAACAGATCGGGCCAGAGTCGCGGAGCTCGTGGACCTGGCACGGGCAAGCCGCTGCTCGTCATGCAGCTGGGACCAGTCATAGGTGTGGGTGACCTCGGTGCCACCGTCCTCGGTGGCCGCCAGCGACCAGCGCCAGAGATGACCGGCTGGCGCCTCACCCAGGGTGGAGGGCTTCCAGGCGATGAGCTGCCCTTCGAGGAACTCCACCACGTGGTTCTCCCGCACCTTGCCGTTGGTGAGCTCCATGCGGAAGACATCGCCGACGCCGCGCACCCGCTGGCCGGCCTCGGCCTTCGCGAGGTTGTCATTGCCGTCGAACTCGACCTGCAGCGCGGGGTCCGCGAGGAACTCGAAGACCACCATGGGCAGCGCGCGGATGACGTCGCGCGCGCAGACCACACGTCCGCAGAACTCGGGATCATAAGAGAGATCCTCTGCGCCGTTCTCGCCGTACTGGGCCGCATGCGCAGGTGTCACAGGATCCATGGGGGTGTCCTCGATTCGCCGTTGAAGTCTTGGAGCTCCAGCTTACGCCGCCGATGCTGCGCGGCGCCTACAGATGAATGCCATACGCAACCACCCGGCCGCCGTGACGGTGCTCACTTAGCCCGTTGTTCCGCGCTGAACCGGGGTTGACCCGCTATAGGCTGACGCTCATGTCCGGATCCCAGAACGTTCCTCCCTGGCCAGAGGAGAGAACCATCCCGCATTCACCCGCCGAAGACGTCTTCGGCGTGCTGATCGGCACCTTCCTCGCGTCCCTGGGCCTCTATGTGCTCCAGCAGTCCGAGGCGGTCACCGGGGGCACCGCAGGGCTTGCGCTGCTGCTGACCTACGCGACCCCGTTGAACTTCTCCTGGCTCTTCCTGCTGGTGAATGTGCCCTTCTTCGCGCTGGCCATCTGGAAGAAGGGCTGGACCTTCACGCTCAAGACCGTTGCCGCCGTCGCGATCGTCTCGGGCTACGCGCTGCTGCACGGACCGATGCTGGCCCTGCCCGAGCTCAACCCGCTCTACGGGGTGCCGGCGGGCAATATCGTGATCGGCATGGGGCTGCTCGCGATCTTCCGCCACGGGGCGAGCCTGGGCGGGTTCAACATCGTGGCCCTCGTGGCGCAGGAGCGGCTGGGTCTGCGCGCCGGATATGTGCAGATGAGCCTGGACGTGGTGGTCATCCTGCTGGCGCTGACCGTCGTCGCCCCGCTGAATGTGCTCTACTCGGCGCTGGGCGCGGTGCTGCTGAACCTGGTGCTGGCGCTGAACCATCGCCCCGGACGCTACCGCGCCTGAGCTGCGCCCCGCGTCGGGCAGAGACACGGTGTCCTCAGAAGCTGATGAAGCTCAGAGGTTCCAGCCCTCAGGGAAGCCGGTGCCCGGCCGCGACCAGCAGCTCGTACCACTCCCGGCGCGAAAGCCTGATCTCGGACCCGGCGGCGGCCTCTTCCACCCGGCTGCCCTGGGTGGTGCCGAGCACCACCTGGATGTCGGCGGGGTGCCGGGTCAGCCAGGCTGTGGCGATCCCGGTCGGAGTGACCCCGTGCTGCTGCGCCAGCCGCCCCAGCACCGCGTTGAGCTCGGGGTAGTCCGGGTTGTCCAGGAACACCCCGCTGGGTGACTGAAACGGCGACCATGCCTGGAGCGTGATCGCGTGCCGGCGGCAGTACTCGACGATGTCGGCCCCGGCCGGGGTGACCGCGCCGGTCTGGCCCAGGGTGTTGGCCTGGGCGCCCTCGGTGAGGATCGGGGCGTGGACCAGGGAGAGCTGGATCTGGTTGACCACCAGCGGCTGGGTCACCGCGGTGCGGAGCAGCTCGATCTGTCCCACCGTGTGGTTGGAGACTCCGAAGTGGCGCACCTTCCCGGCGGACTGGAGCTCGTCGAAGGCCCGGGCCACCTCGGCGGGCTCGACCAGGGGGTCGGGCCGGTGCAGGAGCAGGAGGTCGAGGTGATCGGTCTGCAGCGACCGCAGCGATTCCTCCACCTCGGTGATGATGTGCTCATAGGAGAAGTCGTAGAAGGGGCCGTCCTTGACGATGCCGACCTTGGACTGGATCAGCACCTCGTCGCGTTCGGCGCTGGTGAGCTTGACCGCCTCGGCGAAACGGCGTTCGCACTGGTGCGGGGTCTCCCCATAGATGTCGGCATGATCGAGGAAGTCCACCCCGGCCGCTCGGGCACGGTCATAGAGCTCCCGGACCTGTTGGTCGGTCTTGTCCGCGATCCGCATCAGTCCCAGCACCAGCTGGGAGGTGGAGCGTCCGGCGGCGGGCAGTTCGATGGTCCTCATCCCTGCAGACTACTGCGCTGCGGGTCGAAGAGCCCGATGGGGTGCGCGGTGTGCCCGTCCAGCGCCAGATCGGCCAGGATCTCTCCGACCACCGGCACGAATTTGAAGCCGTGGCCGGAGAAGCCGCAGGCCACCGAGACCTGGGGATGCTCAGGATGCAGGCCGATGACGAAGTGCTCGTCCGGGGTCACCGTGTACAGACAGGTCTTGGCCTGGACCACATCCCCGCTCAGGTGTGGGAACAGCTCCCGCGCGCGGGCCTGCATGCGCACGTTCTCGGCCGGGTAGATGCTGCGATCGATGGTGTTCGCAGTGGTGGGGATGCCTTCACGGAAGAAGCCGAGCTTGAAGCCCCCGTCGGGTCCGTCGGTCATCGGGAACCCGTAGATCTGCAGGTTCTCACACGTCTGCTCCACGTAGACCGGATGCTGTTCCTCGCTCCAGGCGGGGTAGGGGACGGCGTCGAAGTCGGGGGCGAACCAGTGGAAGACCATCCGCTCCACGCTCAGCGGAAGCCGCATCCCGGCGAGCAGCTCTGGCGCCCAGGCGCCGGGGGTGATCACCAGCCGCGCGGCCCGGTAGCTGCCCGCGCTGGTGCGCACGGTGACGCCCTCTCCGTCGGCGGACCACCAGCGGACCGGTTCTTCGAAGTGCAGCTCGGCGCCCTTGCGTGCGGCGACCTCGGCGTTGGCGCGGACCGTCTCTTCTGGTCGCACATAGCCGGCGTTGGCCTCATAGAGGCCCATGGCCTCGTCGTGGGGGTCCATGGTCGGGAAGCGTTCGCGGATCTGGGCGGCGGTGAGCACCTCATGGTCGAGCCCGTGTTCCAGGGCTGCCGCATGCGAGCCGGCGAAGGTCTTGGATTCCGGGTGCCCGATGTAGATGCCCCCGCAGAGCTGCATCAGCTCGCGTCCAGACTCCTCTTCCAGCTTGCGGAATCCGGCATAGGAGCTGAAGAGCAGCGGCACATAGGCGGAGTCCTCGAAATAGGACTGTCGGATGATCCGAGTCCCGCCGTGGGCGGACCCCTGGTCGTGCCCCGGCTGGTAGGTCTCCAGTCCCAGCACCCGGGCGCCCCGTTCGGCGAGCGCGTTCGCCGCGGCACCGCCCATGGATCCCAGTCCGATCACGATCACGTCATAGTCGGCTGAACCCTGCATGCTCATCCCCTCATCCTGGTGCTGCCCGGATCGAAGCGCGGCTCCGCGGCGACGACGGCCGGCAGCCGTTCCCCGAAACAGGCGATCTCCACCGGATCTCCGATGCTGCGTGCCGCACCCTGGGCCGAACCCTCCAGCCAGGCGTAGGCGATGGACTCTCCCACCGTATAGCCCTGATCCGCGCTGGTGACATAGCCCAGCGGGTCGGTCCCGCCGGGGGCGAAGACCGGTTCGTGCCCGAGGAGCACCTGCGCCGGGTCTTCCAGCACCAGACACTGCAGACGGCGCCGCGGCACATCAGCCCCGAGCGCGGCGAGCTTCTTCGCCGCCTCCCCGGTGACGGCGAAGTCCACCCCGGCCTCGACGGGGGTGTGCTCCCGGGTCATGTCGGTTCCCCAGAGTCGGAAGCCCTTCTCCAGCCGCAGGCTCTCGAACGCGCGCCGCCCCACGGGGCGGATCTGCTGCGCCTGGCCGGCGTCCATCAGCGCGTCCCAGAGGAACCTGCCGAACTCCGCCGGGGCGTAGAGCTCCCAGCCGAGCTCCCCGACGTAGCTCAGCCGCAGGGCGAGCACCGGAACCCCTGCCACCCGCAGCTGCCGGGCACGGTAGAACTTGAAGTGCTCATCGGAGAGGTCCTCCGCGACGAGCTTCTGCAGCACGGTGCGCGCCTGTGGTCCCCACAGGCCCAGGCCGCAGGCGCCGGTGCCGGCATCGGTGAGCTGCAGGGTCTCCCCTGCGGCCGGCTGATGCTCCGCGATCCGGGCGCGGAGCCAGGCGGTGTCCAGGGGGCCGTTGATGCCCAGGTGATAGCTCTGCGGCCCGGTCCGGGCCAGGGTGATGTCGGAGAGCACACGTCCTCGCTCATCGAGCAGCAACGCATAGACGATGCCGCCCACGGTCCTGCTCGGGCGCCGGCTGAGCAGCCCGCGGGCGTGCAGGTCCAGCAGGAAGGCGGTGGCGCCGTGCCCTTCTGGATCAGCGTCGGCATCGACGGCGGTGCAGGGTTGAGTGCCGTCGGTGGTGCTGGGTGGAGCGCCGTCGGTGGTGCTGTGGCCTGTGCTGTGCAGCTGCAGTCGCGACAGCGAGGACATGTCCACCAGCCCCACGTGTTCGCGCAGGTGCCGGGCCTCGCGGGCCGCGATCGGGCTCCAGTGCCTGCCCGACCAGGCGTCTCGATCCGGGAGCGGCTGGTCGCCGAGCCGCGCCTCGCCCAGTCCCTGGTTGGACTCGAACCACAGCGGCCGCTCCCAGCCGGCGGCGGATTCGAAGACCGCGCCGAGCTCCTGCTGCCGCGGGTGGAAGGCCGAGGTGCGCAGCCCGCGCATCCGCAGGGTGGTGGCCTTGGGGTGGATGATGTCGTAGACCTCGTCGTAGGACTCCTCGCCCTGCTCCTGGGCCCAGCGGGAGGAGACCACCGCGGGGTCGAAGCGACCCAGGTCCAGACCGTGGGTGTCGATGCCGGGGTCTCCGGTGGTCATCCAGTCCGCCATCACCTCACCGACGCCGGCCGACTGGGTGACCCAGACCGATTGGGCCATCCACAGCCCGGCGGTGCCCGGCACGGGCCCCAGCAGGGGACCGCCGTCGGGGGTGAAGGAGAAGATCCCGTTGAAGCTGCGCGCGGCGTCCAGTCCCGCCGCACCCTCCCCGCCCCTGGCCAGCTGGGGCAGCAGGCGCTGCGCCTCGGCCCAGGTGGGGGCGAAGTCCTCGGCGGTGAAGGGGTGCACGGCCGGGTGGATCCCGGTGCGGGCGAAGTCCTCCGCGGCGGCGATCTGATCCGGGGCCACCGGCAGCGGTCGATGCTCATAGGCGCCCACGGCGATCCGATCCCCCCACTCGCGCAGGTACATCGCGCAGTCCTGATGCCGCAGCATCGGCTTCACGACCTCGGTGGCCGCGTCGACCCCGGTGGAGACGGGCAGGCTGAACCCGAATCCGTGCTCCACAGGCAGCATCGGCAGCTCCAGCCCCAGCTGATCGCGCGCCATCCCCGGTCCCCAGAGTCCGGCGCAGAGCAGGACGACGTCGGCGGGCAGGGTCTCGCTCGTGTCGACGCCGGATCCCTCGACATCGACGGGACAGATCTGGACTCCGGTCACCTGTGAGCCTGAGGTGTTCACCGCAGAGACCCGGGTCCAGGGCAGCAGCGTGGCTCCCCCGGTCTCGGCTCGCCGGGCCTGGAACTCCACCGCGCGCACACCCTTCACCACGGCGTCGGTCGGGGTGTGCAGCCCGCCGAGCAGTCCGGTGGTGTCCAGCCCGGGCCAGAGCGCGGCGATCTGCTCCGGTGGGATCAGCTGGGCCGGCACGCCCCAGGACTGCGCGAAGCCCTGTCGGCGGCGCAGCTCGCGCAGCCGCTCCTCGGTGGTGGCGAGCTCGATGCCGCCCACCCGCTTGGAGACCCACTCCCCGTTCACGCTCAAGCCGTCGAGCTTCCTCAGCGTGCGCTGAGCCAGCTGCGTCATCGCGCGGTTCGGGGAGGTCTGGAAGACGAAGCCAGGAGCATGTGAACTCGAGCCGCCGGTCTCGAACAGGGGCCCCTGCTCCACCACGGTGACGTCGGTCCAGCCGCGCAGCACCAGTTCATCAGCCACCGCCGCGCCGACGACGCCGAGGCCCACGATCACCACGCGCGGACCCCTGGAGTGCTGCGCCATGTCCCTGCTCCCTCAGCCGCCACCTACTGTTGCTTAGTTCGCAACACTATGGTGTATTACGCACCAGCCTAGGGATACCTCGAGGCCCGGACAAGGGGTCGGTCAGAATTGATCCGCCGGGGACGCGTCCCCCGCAACGGAGCAGTGCCGTCAGGGGTGGTTCGGATGAGGAAGGAAGCCCAGTCGATGCTCGAGCTCCCCGGCGGCATCGCGCAGCATCGCCACATGCTCGACGAAGGCAGACTCCGGCAGCCTGAACGCCGGTGCCGTGGTGGAGAACGCCGCCACCACTCCACCCTGCGGTCCGCGGACCGGCACCGCCAAGGCGTTGATGCCCTCTTCCCACTCCGCCACCGCAGAGGCCCAGCCCCGCTGGCGCACCGCGGTCAGCTCGGCGGCCAGCACCTCGGTCGCAGTGATGGTGGAGGCGGTGAATGCCTCCAACGCTCCGCCGAGGACCCGGTCCTGCTCGCTGGCCGGGGAATGCGCCAGCAGCACCTTGCCGGTGGAGGTGGCATGCAGCGGAGCGCGCTGACCCACGTACTGCCGGGCCACGCCGACCATCCGCTGCCCCACCGTCTGCGTGATGGTCACCGCATACCCGGCGTCGAGGATCGCAACGTTGACCGTCTCGTTCAGCGAAGCCGCAGCGGCGTCGCAGCACACCTGGGCATCGCGGGAGAGGTCCACCCGGGCGCTCACCGCGCTGGCCAGGCGGAGCAGCCCGAACCCGAGCCGGTACGCTCCGCGCTGACCCTCCTGCTCGACCAGGTCATGGGACTCCAGCGTCGCCATCAGCCGGGAGGCGGTGGACCGGTGGACCTGCAGGCGCCGGGAGATCTCACTGACGCTGAGCGGGGATTCGACACTGAGCAGCTGCAGGATCTGCGCCGCGCGATCCACGGACTGAACTTCACTCATGTGAGCACCCCTGACTCCTGTCGGCCTGATGTCGTGTGGTTCGGACTTCGTTTCGCTCCGATGAATTCGTCTTCAATTTCGGCCAAACCCTTGACGCACCCTCGGGGCGGCCTTGCATACTTTTGTTGTGCATCACGAACGTTGTTGCACTATATGCAACAGTATCCTTGAGTGGCGGTGAAGGCAATTGAGTTTCCGAGCCTGTTCCATCGATGACCTGGTTCCCGGCGAAGGCCTGCGAGTCACCAGCGTGAGTCCACCGATCGCCGTGTTCCTCACCGAGGAGGGCACCGTCCACGCCCTGGATGACACCTGCACCCATCAGGACGCCTCGCTGGCGGCGGGCTGGGTGGAGGACTGCCGCGTGGAGTGCCCGCTGCATGAGAGCACCTTCTCGCTGACCACCGGAGAGGTGGACCAGCCGCCCGCCAAGCGTGGAGTGCGGGCCCATCAGGTCACCGTCCGTGACGGGGAGGTCCTGGTGGAGCTCTCCACGGCGGCGCCGAAGCTGCCTCCGGGGGTGGAGGTCGCATGAGTCTCGCTGAAGAAGGTCACCTGCTCATCATCGGCGCCGGCCTCGCCGGCTATCACACGGCGCGCCAGGTGCGCGCCCAGGGTCACGCCGGTCCGATCACGATCCTCGGCGCGGAGGCCCATCCGGCCTATGACCGCCCGGCACTGAGCAAGGCCTTTCTGTGCGGAACCACGGATCTGTGCGATCTCTACCTCGATGACCCCTCCGATCCGCTGGATGCGCGCTGGGTCAGATCCGATGCGGTGACCGCGCTCTCCACGGAGCCGCTGGGGGTGCAGACCGCCTCGGGCACCTTCTACCTCGGCGACGCGGTGGTGATCGCCACCGGCGCCGAGGCGCGGCGCCTGAGCGGTCATGCGATCCGCAGCGTGGAGGACGCCGCCGCACTGCGCGCAGCTCCACTGGCCGGCGCCCGGGTTGCGGTGATCGGAGGAGGCTTCCTGGCGCTGGAGACCGCCGCGACGTGCACCACCCGCGGGGCCGGCAGCGTGACGGTCATCGCCGGTGAGGATCTGCCCGGGCTGCGCCGACTGGGTCGGCCGGTGGCGCGCGCGCTGCACAGTCTGCATGAGCAGCACGGCGTGCGCTTCACCGGCGCTGCCCGCGCGCTGGGCGTGACTCGGGCACCCGGTGATCCGCAGGCGGATCAGGTGGTCACGCTCAGTGACGGCCGAGGGATCCCGGCCGACGTCGTGATCAGCGCGATCGGCGCGAGTCCAGCCACCGAGTGGCTGAGTCGCAGCGCCCTCGCCCTGGATCCCGGCACTCAGGCGGTGCTCGCCGACGACACCGGATTCACCGGGATCCCGGGGGTCTGGACCGCAGGAGACTGCGCACTGTGGTCGGCCCAACGCACCGGGCTGCGTCCAGTGGGGCACTGGCAGGAGACCGTGGATCAGGCTCAGGCGCTGGCCGCCGCGCTGCTCGGCGGGTCCCCCTCCCCCATGCAGGAGCCCTACCTCTGGTCAGACCAGCATCACGTGACCATCCAGGCCGCCGGCATGCTCGCGCTCGCCGACGAGGTCCAGGTGCTGGCTGGAAGCATCGAAGGAAACGACCTGCTGGTGAGCTACCTGCGCGGAGGCACCGAGATCGGGATCCTGGGCATGAACCGGCTGCGCGAGGTGGTGCGCTGGCGCAAGTCCCGCCGCATCCGCCCGGCCGTCCTGGCTGCCTGAGCCTTCCCGCATCTTCTTGAATCCGCTGGGCCCTCCTGACCTGGTGGACCCCCGACCTGCTGAGCCCCTCACGAAGGACGAACCGATGATCATCGACCAGCTCGACACCCCGCTGACCGGCACCTCGTTGAAACCGACCCCCGCCGGGGTCGCCTATACCGACCCGGAGATCTTCATTCGTGAGCAGGCCGAGATCTTCGAGAAGATGTGGAACGCCGTGCTCCGCGCAGACAGCCTGGCAAGCCCCGGACAGTGGCGCACGGTCACGGTGGGCCGGGAGGAGATCATCGTGGTGCGCACCCGCAAGGCCGGGATCAAGGCGTATCTGAACGTCTGCCGACACCGCGGCATGCGGGTCTGCACCACCGCGGAGGGCAGGTCCAAGACCCTGCAGTGCGGCTATCACGCCTGGACCTATGCCCTGGAGGGCGAACTCGTCGCCGCCCCGAACCTGACCTCGATGCCCGATGTCGATCGCGGAGAACATGGGCTCAAGACCGTCCACGTGCGCGAATGGCTGGGCTACATCTGGCTCTGTGTGAGCCCTGCGGCGGGGAGCTCAGCCCCGCCGTCGTTCGAGGAGACCGTGATGACGGAGGTCTCCACGCGCTTCGGAGAGGTCCAGAGCTTGGAGAACTACGGCATCGAGAAGCTTCGGGTCGGGCAGACCCGGCGCTACGAGGTCGCGGCGAACTGGAAGCTGATCATCGAGAACTTCATGGAGTGCTACCACTGCGCCACCATCCACCCCGAGCTCACCGAGGTCATCCCGGAGTTCGCGCAGGGCTGGGCCTCCCAGGCGCAGGACGAGATCCACGGCGCCTCCTTCGGCGCGCAGGTCGAGGGCTTCACCGTGGACGGCTCCGCCGGCGTCGCGGCGCTGCCGGCCATCGCAGAAGCCCAGGACCGCAAGTACTATGCGATCACCGTGCGCCCGCAGGTGTTCATCAACACCGTGCCCGATCACGTGATCTTCCACCGGATGTACCCGGTGTCAGCGGCGAAGACCATCGTGGAATGCGACTGGCTGTTCCTGCCCGAGGTCGTGGAGAAGCAGCTGGACGTCTCCCGGTCGGTGGAGCTCTTCCACCGGGTCAACCTCCAGGACTTCGAGGCCTGCGAGCAGACCCAGCCGTCGATGTCCTCGAAGGCCTACGACGACGGCGGGGCGCTGGTCCCCAGCGAGCACCACATCGCGGAGTTCCACCAGTGGTGGGCACAACAGATCGGCCCCTTCGCGAGAGGTCGGTGACGTCTCCCGGAGGGGCCGAAAGGCTGATGCAGCGCAGCCGTCGCTGAGGACGACCAGCTGGGACCAGCTGGTCCCAGCTGGTCCCGCTGGGTTCAGGCGAAGCGCTCCCAGGCGCGGTGGGCGCCCATGAGCGTGAAGAGCTCGTCCGTGAGCTTCTCGGGTGTGCCCACCAGGACGCCGGGCGCCGTGGGGGAGACGCCGCTGGCGGCCAGCAACGGGGTGCCCGCGGGGAACACCACTGCCTTGCCGTGGCGATAGGCCTCGGCGGCCATCAGCGTCAGCCGCGGATCGACCTGCGGGTCACCGGTGGGGTCACCGAGCTTGTGGTCGGTGTCCGGGCTGGCCCCGGCGGCGCCGGCGGCGGTCGCGGTGAGGAAGACGATCGCATCGAACTCGATGGACCGTGCGGTGAGGTAGGTCCGCTGGGCCGGGGTGCCGTCGGACAGCGGCGCACCGGTGGGGGCGACCACCAGCGGGACCATGTCCTGGGCATCGATGGCCCTGCGGATCTTCTGGATCGCGTCGATGTCGCTGGACTCATCGACCACCACGCCGACCAGCCGACCTTCGATCGGCCAGGTGCCGCCGATCTGGGACAGCGTGGGGCTGAGCACCTCTGGCTCGACCGGAGTCTGGAGCGGCTCGGGCACCGGAAGGCCGAGGCCCTCGGCCACTCCGGCGGCGAGGTCCGCGTCGATGTGGGTCAGCTGCTGCAGCTGGCGCTCCTTGATCCTAGGCTCGTAGCACTTGGCCAGCTCGAAGGTGTACGCCTGGATCACGTGCAGCTGCTCGGTGCGGGTGAGGCTGCGGTAGAACATCGTGACCTGGGTGTAGTGGTCATCGAAGCTCTGCGGGTTCTCCCGCACCTTCACGCTGGCCGCCACGGGTTCCGGGAAGTCGATCAGCGCGCTGGGCACGCCGGACTCGGCCGAGATGTCCTTGACCGGGTATGGATTGCCGCCGTCGAAGGAGTTCGGGTGGTATGGGGCCACTCCGGCGTGGTCGGCGCTCTGGTGGAAGCCGTCGCGGAGCATGTCATTGACCGCCGCGCGGGGCCGGTTGATCGGAATCTGCGCGAAGTTCGGGCCGCCCAGGCGGGTGATCTGGGTGTCCAGGTAGGAGAACAGCCGGGCCTGCAGCAGCGGGTCATTGGTGACCTCGATGCCGGGGACCAGGTGTCCCGGGTGGAAGGCCACCTGTTCGGTCTCCGCGAAGTAGTTCTGCGGGTTCTTGTTCAGGGTCATCTTGCCGAGCATCTGCACCTCGGCGAGCTCCTCGGGGATGAACTTGGTGGGGTCCAACAGGTCGATGCCTTCGAACATCTGATCCTCGGTGTCGGGGAAGACCTGCACGCCGAGCTCCCATTCCGGGAAGGCGCCGGCCTCGATGGCGTCGGCGAGGTCCCGGCGGTGGAAGTCCGGGTCCACACCGTTGGTCATCAGCGCTTCCTCCCAGGTGATGGAGTGCACGCCCAGCTTGGGCTTCCAGTGGAACTTCACCAGCGAAGATTCGCCCGCGGCGTTGATCAGCCGGAAGGTGTGGACGCCGAAGCCTTCCATCATGCGCAGCGAGCGCGGAATGCCGCGGTCGGACATGTTCCAGATGGTGTGGTGCTGCGCCTCGGTGTGCAGCGAGACGAAGTCCCAGAAGGTGTCGTGCGCGCTCTGCGCCTGTGGGATCTCCCGGTCCGGGTGGGGCTTGCCGGCGTGGATGATGTCCGGGAACTTGATCCCGTCCTGGATGAAGAACACCGGAATGTTGTTGCCCACGAGGTCATAGTTGCCCTCGTCGGTGTAGAACTTCGTGGAGAAGCCACGGGTGTCACGCACCGTGTCAGCGGAGCCTCGGCTGCCCAGCACGGTGGAGAAGCGGGTGAACACTTCGGTCGTGGCCTTCTCCGCCAGAAACTTCGCTGAGGTCAGGTGACCGGCGGTGCCGTAGGACTCGAAGACGCCGTGCGCGGCGGCGCCGCGGGCGTGGACCACGCGCTCCGGGATCCGCTCGTGATCGAAGTGCATGATCTTCTCGCGCAGGTGGTGGTCCTGCAACAGAGTCGGTCCCCGGCTGCCGGCCTTCAATGAGTGGTCGGTGTCGCGGACGCGGGCTCCCTGCGCGGTGGTCAGGTACCTGCCCTGCTGCACGCGTCCCGTGTCACTGCCCGGCACTTCGGCGCCCGTGGGGCTGACCGGTGCTGCCGCGCGCTGGTCCTGCTTGGGCGGAAGCGGCTCGCGCGGCTCGACCGGCTGGCCCTCCGTGGGAGGGTCGGCCTGTGGCGCGCCTGGAATATGGATGTCATTCATCGCAACTCTTCTCTGTGGTTTTCGACCAGAGCTGGTCTCACAGAAGAACCGGTTGGCCCTCTCCCCCTGGGATGAGACCTCGCGTGGTCAGGCTAGACCCGCTGGCTGGTGGTCGGCACGACGCGTGAGGCGCGGTGCCGACCGTCGGCGCTTCAACGGGTGGTATCGATGAGGATCTTGCCGTTGGACCCCGACTGGTTGGCCTCCATGGCCGCGGCGGATTCTGCCAGCGGGAAGACGCGATCCACGGCCACGCGCAGGTTGTCTGCCGCGACCTTCTCCAGCAGCGAGCGCAGCCGGTCTCCATCAGGGCGGACCCAGATCCAGTGGCCGCCGTGCTCCTCGACGGAGGGGTCGGCCACGGAGATGTGCCGGCCACCGTCGGCCAGCACTGCCAGCGTGTCGTCAAGGACCTCCCCGACGAAGTCCGCCACAGCGGTGACGCCCTGGGGCGCGGCTTCGCGGACCCGGTCGGCCAGGCCTTCGCCATAGGTCAGCGGTGTCACGCCGAGTTCGCGCAGCTTCGCGTGGTTGTGCTCCGACGCGGTGCCCAGCACGGTGGCCCCGCGCTCGACTGCAAGCTGAGCGGCCAGGTGGCCCACCCCGCCGGAGGCGGCATGGATCAGCAGCGTGTCCTCGGCGGTGATCTCGAGGGTCTCCAGCGAGCGCAGCGCGGTGAGGCCGGCGAGCGGCAGTCCGGCGGCGGAGTCGAAGTCCACCCCGTCGGGGACCCGTGCCACGGAGGCGGCAGGCACCGAGACGTACTCGGCGTAGGTCCCCCCGTGGGTGAAGTCCTTGCGGGCGTAGGCGGCGACTCGGTCACCGGCGGTGAACTCCGGCACGTCGGGGCCGGTGGTCTCGATGACCCCGGAGACGTCCCAGCCGGGGATCACCGGGAAGACGACGTCGATGAGCTGATCCAGCCCGCCGGACATGAGCTTCCAGTCCACCGGGTTCACCGAGGCGCGTTCGATCTTGATCAGGACGGCTCCGGGCGCCACCTTGGGCAGCGGGAGTTCGGTCAGTTCGAGGGTCTGGGGGTCGCCGTATTTGGAATAGCTCATTGCACGCATGGTCATGGCAACCCCCCGGTGAGCGGTTTCTATTCCGCGCCGCTGCAGATCCCTGCCGGCCACGCTCAGCTCCAGTCCGAGGGCGCGGGCGAGGGCGCGGGCGAGGCCACGACCGACCTCAGCGATGCCACCAGCCGCTCCGGGACGGCCTCGGCTGAGCGGGTCACCGTGAACTCTCCAGGAGAAGTCGTTCACGCACTGCGCCGGGTGTCCCAGAGTCGGAATCCGACCCCGGGCAGCTGGCAGTGCTCACCGGCTTCGCCGCGGTTCTGGGCTTCATCTCACCCGGCTCGGTGCAGGCCAGCGCCACCTCCGCAGCGTGTTGAGAGCGTAGGATCGCCGCATGATCGAGCTCAACTCAGGAACTCAGATGCCAGAGATCGGCTTCGGCACCGGCAAGGCCACCACCGAAGCGATGGTGTCCGCCCTGCATGCCGGCTACCGGCTGTTGGACACGGCGCAGATGTATGGCAATGAGGCGGAGGTCGGCGAGGCGGTCAGGCGCTCCGGGGTCGACCGAGCCGCGGTCTTTCTCACCACGAAGCTGAACAACGGGAATCACGCGCCCACCGCCGTCCGGGAGACGTTCACGGAGTCGCTGGTGACGCTGGGCTTCGACTATGTGGACCTGTTCCTCATGCACTGGCCGATGCCGATGCTGGACATCGACTATGTGGACACATGGAAGGCCATGTTAGAGCTCGCCGAGGACGGCCGAGCCCGCGCCGTCGGCGTCTCGAACTTCCAGCCCGCCCAGCTGGAGCGCCTCATCGAAGCCTCCGGTGTGGCCCCGGCGGTGAACCAGATCGAGATGCACCCCTACTTCCCCAACGACGACGCCCGCCGCTTCTGCCAGGAGCGCGGAATCGTGGTGCAGGCCTGGAGCCCGTTGGCCCGCACGGATCAGTTCGGTGATCCGGTGCTCACCCAGATCGCGCAGCGGCTCGGGGTCACTGCGGCCCAGGTGATGCTGCGCTGGCACCTGCAGCGCGGCGTCGTCGCGATCCCGAAGAGCAATTCCGCAGAGCGGATCGCGACGAACATGGACATCCACAGCTTTGAGCTCAGCGATCAGGACATGACCGCCATCGCAACGCTGGACAAGGGCGAGGACGGCCGCCGCGGCGGTCACCCGGATACCTTCACCGGATGATCCTCGCCCCTCCTGGCGGGCATGCGGCAAGGTGCGCACGCCGAGACTGACGCATGAAAAGTGGCAGGTTTCTGCCGCTGAATGGGTCTGACCTGCGCCTTAGCGAGGACCACCTTCCCATAGTACTTTCGACTCTTCTGCGAGTTGAGGTTCGCAGGTACGCTCGCCTCATCAGCGGGGGCGAAGACCGGCGCGGTCAGCACGGGGGTGTGACTGTCCGCCGGTTTCGTCGCCGTACCCGAATGACTCTCGAGGGTGAGGGACCTGTCCGTGCGAACCTTTGGCGTTGAAGAAGAGCTGCTGCTGGTGGACGACTCTGAGCTGGAGCTGCTGCCGCTGGGGTGGCAGGTCGCGGAGCGGCACGGCGTCCGGACCGAGACCGGGCATGAACTGGCCTCAGAGCTGCAGCAGGAACAGCTTGAGGTGGTCCACCCGCCGCAGACCACGTTGAGTCAACAGCTGGCGACGATCCGCTCGGGCCGCGCCTGGGCGGACTCCTGTGCCGCCGACGTCGGAGGCCGTGTGGTGGCCCTGGCCACCGCTCCCGGGGCAGTGACTCCACACCTGGTCCCGCACCAGAGGTTTCAGCAGATGGCTGGATGGGCGGGCATCACGGCACTGCAGCAACTGACCGGTGGGATGCACGTCCATGTGCAGGTGCACTCCCGGGCGGAGGCTGTGGCGGTGCTGGACCGGATCCGGGTCTGGCTGCCCACGCTGCTGGCGCTCAGCAGCAACTCCCCTTTCTGGGACGACAGCGACACCGCGTTCCATAGCTACCGCTATCAGACCTGGGGCCGCTGGCCGAACACCGGGCCACCCGATCTCTTCGAGTCCATCGACGCCTACGACCGGCAGCGCGAATCCCTGCTGCGCTCCCGGGTGCCGCTGGATGACGGCATGATCTATTTCGACGCCCGAATCTGCGAACGTCATTCCACGGTGGAGGTGCGGGTCCCCGATGTCTGCCTGTTCGCCAGCCACGCCGCGGTGATCGCCACCCTGACTCGCGCCCTGGTGGAGACTGCTGCGCGAGATTGGCGCGCCGGTGTTCCCCCGCTGCCGGTGGATACCGCAGTGCTGCGGGCGTGGACCTGGCGGGCCAGTCGCTGCGGAATCGAGTCTCTGCTGGTGGATCCCTTCACCGCGATGCCAGCTCCGGCCGGGGAAGTGGTGACCCACCTGCTCGACACCGTCGCACCGGTGCTCTCGGAGTACGGAGAGGACCGCCAGGTGGATGCGCTGATCAGCGAGATTCTGCGCAATGGGACCGGTGCGTACCACCAGAGGGAGGCCTTCCGTCACGCCGGTGACCCCCGCGACGTGATCGCCGCCGCGCTGCACGCCACCCACAATGTCAGCCATCCGGGCGCCGTCAGTGAGGGACCCTTCGACCAGGGTGCGTCCGATCCAGGAGCTCTGAATCGGGATGCGTCGGCTCGAGAGTCAGCGAATCTGGCCTTGCTGAATCGGGAGTCGGTGAACGCCGGGGAGGACTGGCTGTAGCCCACCCGCACCGCTCAGATCAGGGCGGCGGTGCGGTCCCGGATGTACTCCCAGTCCACGGTGCCCGGGCAGGCGGTGGGGACCACAGACTCGTGCGGGACGATGGCGGTGCGCGGATTCAGGTTGAACTGCCGGCACAGCGTCACACAGCGTTGGATCGACATGTTCAGCGTCTGCGTGGTGGGCGCGCGCTCGGGGTCCGCGGAGTGCTCGATCCCGATGCTGCGCTGATTGAAGGCCCAGTTCCCGGAGTGCCAGGCGGTGTTGTGCACGCTGACGTACTGGTGGATGCGCCCCTCGCCGATCCCGTAGTGCGCACTGACCTGGGAGTTGGGGTTCAGGAAGGTGGCGTCACAGGCAGCCAGGTTTCCCACGATGTAGTGGATGACGATGCGGTCCACGGCGGTCCCGCCGCGACCCACGGTGGAGTTCGGGGAGGTCTTCCAGATCACGTTCTGTTTCACGGGTCAGTTCTCCATATCGTGTGAGACGGCGGTGAGCGTGTCCGCGTCCTGCGCGGAGAGCTCGAGCTGCGCTCCGGCGAGCAGGGCCGGAAGCTGTTCGGTGGTGCGGGCGCTGGCGGAGAACCATTCGCCGAGGATCGTCACAGACTCGCCGCTGTTTCCCTCGACCCAGGCCCAGCAGCGGTCCGCGGTGTCAGTGCTTCCCAGAGCGCTCCTGGAGCCGACCTGCGGGGAGGCGATCAGAATCCCCTCCCCAGCGGGCAGCCGAGGTTGTTCGAAGGGTTCTGCCGCTTCCGCGTGCGGTCATAGTCGGTGGGCTGGCGCCGCATGCGCGGGCGCGGCCGAGTGCGGAACTGTCCCGGAGCCGCCGAGGCGGGCAGTGCCGAGGCGACCGTGACTCCGGCGGCAGTGGCCCCAGCGGCGGCGGCTGTTATCAAAGTGCGACGGGAAAGATGCATTCTCGCAACCTACCGGGCGCTCAGGGGGTCCACAAAGTGAACCTTCCAGGGCGTGTTCAGGGTGCGGCACCGATTCGCTTCACAGCAGCAGGTTCACGGGGCCCAATGACACCAGCGCCAGCACGATGCTGAGGATCTGCATGATCAGCAGCACCGCGCCCGACCCGAGCAGCCCCAGCTGAGCGCCTCTGATTCGACCATCGGGCCAGCCTATAGACTCCGCGCATGGCAGCTGCGCCTGATCCCGCAGCGTCCGGAGTCCGCAGATCAACAGCAACGTGGAGGGTGAACCGTATGGCCGCATCACCAGTGAGCCAGAGCGCCATCACGGCCAGCCTGTTCTATGCGATCGGGGTGGGGCGCATTCCGAGCAGCCAGTCCCCCGCACTCGCCGATGATCTGCGTGACACCGTCACTCGCATGTTGCAGGACCAGGGTGCGGGGGACAGCGTCAATGAGGTGCTCGACGCCGTGCGGGCAGGTCGCGACGCAGTGGCCGGCGACCCGTCGCTGAGCCTTTCGGCGAAGAAGTACGAGGAGCTGCGCAGTCATCTCCTCGCCGCCCAGTCGGCAGCGCCGAACAGGGGCTGGAACGTCTGGCCCATCGGCGCGAGCACGATCCTCAAGCGTGCCGACGGGTCCTGGAGCGCGGCGCTGCAAAATGTCGGGCTGGCCCCTTCGAGCCGAGCGCGGCCCTCCGGTTTCGGCACGGCCCGGTTCACTCCAGCTCAGTTCGGCGCGGCGCTGCGGGACTTCACCGGCCACGGGGCCAGGGAAGGTTTCACCACCAGCTATCAGAGCTACGTGGACTGGCGGAAGGCCCAGCAGCAGCGTGGGCGCACCGATCTTCCCTCTGGCCCGAGCATCCGCAACACCTACGGCAGCTGGAGTGCAGCCCTGAAGCGTGAAGGGACGCAGCGCGGCGGGGCCGCTCCAGACGGCAGCTGAATCGGCATCACCCTGGCTGTTGGAGCAGCCTGCTGGGCTGCCCGGGTTCCAGCAGGTGCTGAGCACGCTCGTGATGGGCGCGTCGCTTCTCCTGGTCCATCTTGTCCAGCAGCGAGACCACCATGCGGGCGCGCGGGTTAGCTTCGAAGATCTCGCGATGATCCCTGATGAACGTCCAGTAGAGCCCGTCCCACTCCTGTGCCCAGTCCCCCTTGGGCAGGTCCGACATCTTGCGCAGGTAGTTGCTGCCAGAGACATAGGGCTTGGTGGTGATCGCCTCTCCCGCCGCGAACTGGCTCATGGCATAGACGTTGGGCACCATCACCCAGTCGTAGGCGTCGATGAAGAGCTCCATGAACCACTCGTAGACCGCGTCCGGGTGGATCCGCAGCAGCGACATGGCATTGCCCAGCACCATCAGGCGTTCGATGTGGTGGGCATACCCGGTCGCCAGGACGCGGGAGATCACCAGGTCCACCGGGGCCAGGCCGGTGCTGGCATCCCACCAGCCCGTTCCCAATGTGTTGTGGTGCTCCAGCCGATTGGCGCTGCGCAGCTGACGCCCCCGGGTGCGATAGGTGGCGCGCATGTACTCCCGCCAGCCGATGACCTGACGGATGAATCCCTCCACGGAGGCCAGCGGGGTGGACTCGTCGGCAGCCTCGAGAACCGTCTGCACCACCTCACGGGGATCCAACAGTCCGATGTTCAGCGCCGGGGTCAGCAGCCCATGAGCGATGAATGGGTGCTCCGCTGAGATCGCATCCTCATAGGGGCCGAAGTCGTTCAGACGCTCCCGGACGAACTCGCGGAGATGCTCGCGCGCCTCCTCCGCGCTGACGGGCCAGGCGAACAGCGCGGGATCCCCCGGGGCGTCGGGGAACTCGTCGCGCACCCAGGCGATGGCCCGCTGGACGTCGTCGGCCGCGCCGTCGTCATCGGCTGAAGTGCCAGACCCTTGGACTGTTTCGGCACTGACTGTACGTTCAGTACTTTCAGAACTTTTGCCGCTGTCATCATCGCGCCTGAGCGCGTCGAGATCGAACATTCCGTCCCGCTGCAGGATCGGATGACTCGCGAAGCGCCCCACCGTGGGCGGCGTGTACCCGCGCGGCAGCTTCTTGCGGTTCTCCGCATCGAAGGACCATTTCCCACCGACAGGTTCCCCGTCGGCGTCGAGCAGGAGCTTGAACCGGCGGCGCTGCCAGACGTAGAACTCGTGCATCCGGGCACCGTGGGACCCGAACCAGTCATCGACCTGCGCGCGGCTGGTCAGGAAGTTCGGCGTCTCCAGCACATCCTGCTCACGCAGCCAGCATCCGCCCTCATCGAGCGCGGCGCGCAGATCCTGCTCCAGCCAGTCATCGACCACGTCGTAGACGGTCACCCGTGCCGGGGCCAGTTTCTGGATCAGCTCCACCAGCTGTGCGTGGGAGCTGCGGTCGGCCTGGCTGCGCAGCACCGACACCTGGTGACCGCGGGCCCGCAGGCGCCGCGCGAACTGGTCCATCGAGGCGCGGTGCAGGACCAGCTTCTGAGCGTGGAAGGAGTACTGCCGGAACAGCAGGTCATGTTCGATCAGCACGAACACCGTGTCAGGGTCGACGTCGAGGTGCTCCTTGAAGAGCTGGTGGGGCAGCACCAGACGAAGCACGGGAGGACTCGTCATGGGCTCAGCCGGCGAGCAGTCTGGTCAGCGACTGCGCGGCCTGGTCGCCGGAGACCAGCGCCCCCTGGATCGAGCCATGGTCGCGGTGATCACCGGCGATGAGCACGCGATCCCCCAGCTGCTGGGGACGGGCCTGAAGCAGGGGCGGGTGTTGGACCGGGAGCGTGTGCTCCACGAGGTGATGGGTGAGCAGCTCCCAGTCTGCGGTGGATCCCTGGTAGAGCCGCTCCAGATCCCGGCGCACGGCGGCCTCCTCGGCGAGGCCGTCGGGACGGTCCAGCAGCGTGGTCGCCTGGATCAGGTGCTGACCCTCCGGGGCGTAGGAAGGAGCGGCCTGCGAGACCACAGCGGTGTTCCAGATCGGACCGGCGGGGCCTCCGCCGCGCCGGCTGGCGTCGAGCATCAGGAAGGGTCCGGGCTGGGGCAGCTCCGGGGCGCGGAACCACCAGGTGGTCAGACCATGGGTGGGCAGCGCCGGCTGGCCGGTGAGCTCGTGGATGTCCTGCGGTCCGACGGCGACGACGGCGGCCCGGGCGCGCAGCGGCCCGGCGTCGGTGCTGACCTGGACGCCGTCGCCGCTGTGCCGCAGGTCCCGGGCGGACGTGTTCAGCCGCACCGGTTCGTGAAGCCAGGTCTCCATCTGTTCGGGGAGCGCCTGCATCCCTCCGCGGGGCAGCCCGGGGGCGCCGAGGGCGAAGTAGCGGACCAGCAGGCGAACATAGTTCGCCGAGCTCTCCCCGGTGCTGTCGGCGAGGACGCCGGCCAGGAACGTGTCGAGCACGTCCCGTCGCAGCCGTCCGGTGAGGCCGGCCTCCTCGAAGGAGTCGTGCAGCGTCTGATCCTGCGCGGGACGCGGCCCGGTGGCGGACTGTCGCAGGGTCGGGGCGATCCAGCGCGCGAAGGCGAGCAGGTCTGAGGGCGGGGTGTGCCTGCTCCGCAGCGTGGACAGAGCATGCTGCGGGTGCCGCAGCGGATGGGCCAGCGTGGTGGTGGTCGTGGAGGTGCGGATCACGGCGCCGACCCCGAATGCTTGAAGGCCGAGCGAACCGATGTCGATCCAATCCTGCACGGCAGGGTAGGCCGGGTTCAGCACCTGGAACCCGCGGTCGCAGCGAAAGCCCTCGATCAGGTCGGTGCGCACCCGTCCTCCGACGGCGTCCCCGGCTTCGAGCACTGTGACCCGGTGTCCGTTGCGCTGCAGGCGGCGGGCGCACTGCAGCCCGGCGAGTCCTGCGCCGATGACTATGACGTCGGTGTCCATGAGTCCCCATCCCGTCGCGTGGTGGTCAGTCTAGGCCGAACGTCTGACACGCGTCGGTTCGACAGGAGGAACGGCCAGGACACGTGTGTAGAAGTAGTGCACCAGCAGATCCCAGTTCGGGATGCGCGTGTAGAGGTCAAAGACGTTGCTCCAGGCCGCGATCAGCAGAATCACCGAGATGGTGATGTCTGCCGGGGCGGGGAAGGTGCAGCACCGCCTGGACCGGCAGGTGATCCGAGGCCCACCCGCTGCGATGGCGCACCGGATTGATCGCCGCGCGGGCCACGCCCAACTCCGGTGAGGCCATGATCCAGTCGATCCTGCGGCGGTCGAGGCGCGGTTCACGGTAGTTGGCGAAGGTCCCCCATTCCTCGCTGTCGCGTTGCGCAGCCGCGGCCCAGGTGTCGGCGAGCGCCTCGCCGCGGAGAAGCTCCGCAATCGGTGCGCTGCTGGGCTGAGCGTTCATATCCGCCGTGAGCACCACCGGCAGCGTACTGGTGGTCACCCGGTGCCGGATGCTCTGCGCGGCACGAAGCCGGGAGCGGTGGGAGAGGTGGTCGAGGTGGGTGTTCATCGCGAGGAAGGCCGTGGATGTGGCACGGTCCCGGAATCTCGCCGAGACCAGGCTGCGCGGGATGAGATTTCCCCAGGTTCGAGAACCCGGGTGGTGCGGGGTGTCCGAGAGGGCGCTCTGCTCCCAGTCCAGGAGTTCGAGGCGGTCTGTGTCGTAGTAGAGCGGCGAGGCCTCCCCTCCCCCTTGAGGCCCCCGCCCGTGCCCGACGGATCGGTAGGAGCCGCCCAGCGCGTCGGCGACGAACCTCACCTGATCGGCGAGGGCTTCCTGGACGCCGAGCAGAGTCGGACGTTCGGTCTGCAGCAGGCTGCGCAGTCCGGGGGCCCGGCGCTCCCATCGATCGGCTCGGCGCGGATGGAAGGCGAAGGTGCGCCGCCGGATGTTCCAGCTCATGACGTGGAGCCTTGGGGCCGGCATGGGCCCGATCAGGGCAGCTTCAGGGGCGACGGCTGGGTGGACGGCCGTCGGGCGGGGATCCGCGTGCGCGTCAGGCGCACTCATGTGCGTGCGCGTCCCGATTCCGAAGCATGACCGCGTCTGCGCAGAGACGCCCGGCGCCATCGGAAGGGCGGGAAGTCGTGTGGCCAGTGCACCGTCACGGACCGGAATCCGCGCTTGATCCGGCGCTGGAAGGCTCTGGCGTCCCTGAAGGGGCGCATCGAGATGCCCATCGGCTCTCCGCCCATCGCGCCGAGACGATGACGCTCTCCGAGGTGGAAGGCCAGGTCCAGATCGTCGTGGATCTCGGGGTCGTCGCGGTGCACGGAGAGCCGTACCTGCTCCCACGCTTCGCGCCGCATGGCCATGTTGGAGCCGAACAGCGGCCGATGCCCCAGCGCGGGCCTGGAGAAGTTTCTGTAGGCGAAGAGATAGGCATGCACCAGTGGACGCCGCAGCAGCACCGGTCCGTCGATGAACTTGGCAGGACCGGTCAAGGCGGCGACGTGGGGCTGCTCCTCGAAGGCGGTGACCACATCCTGGATCCATCGCGGTTCCGGCACACAGTCAGCATCGAGCCGGAGGATCAGGTCAGAAGTGGCGGCGTCGTAGCCGGTGGCGCTCGCGGCGGGGATCCCCGGCTGCAGGCAGCTCAGCACCGTCGCGCCGGCAGCGCGGGCGGCCGCGGCGGAGTCATCGACAGAGGCGTTGTCGACCACGATGATCTCGTCCGCGGTCCGGGTCTGTGCCGCCAGCGCCGCGAGGCAGACGGTCAGTTCTGCGCTGTCGTCCTTGACCGGGATGACCACCGACACGGTGACCGGCGCGGTGTTCGGCGCTGCGCGCTCGTCGAGATTCTCGTCGTTGATGCTCATATCGGCCCCGGCCCTTACTTGATCGCAGCCCTCGCCGCCCGTCTTGAGAAGTCAGCACATCTCACTCCTGCACTACTGGATAAATCTACGCCGTATGAGTCCCGGACGCGCGGCACCGTGCCCTGAGCAGATCCACGCTGGATAAGATGCTGATGAACTGCCGCTGCTCTTTCGAGCATCGACCTCCCTGCGCCGATGATGAGGTTTCATGATGGCTTTCAACACACTCTCCCGAGAGGCCCCACCGCTGGGCGGCCCCGCCGTGCTGAGGCAGCGGTGGAGCGAGGTGTCCTTCGTGCATTGGCGGGTCGACCCCGGCGCCGTCGCGCCGTATATGCCTGAAGGCTGTTCCCCGGACGTGCTGGATGGCAGCTCCTGGGTGGGGCTCATCGGGTTCCAGATGTCGAAGAGCTCCTTCTTCGGCGGGCCGAGCATTCCGTGGCTCGGTGACTTTCCGGAGGTCAATGTGCGGCTCTACTCCATCGACGAGCACGGTCGCCGCGGAGTGGTCTTCCGCAGCCTGGAAGCCTCCCACCTGATCCCGGTGCTGGTCGCGCGGGCGGCGTTCGGGCTGCGGTATCAGTGGGCGTCGATGAAGATCCAGGCCTCCGACGGCGAGGTCGAGTACACGACGCGCCGGCATGGCCAGCGCGACGCCGCCTCCACGCTGCGGGTTCGTCCGATTCCTGACCCCGCGGCCGACGCTGAGCTGGCTCAGGACCCGGTGGCGGAATTTCTGACCGCCCGCTGGGGCTTCCATGAGCGGCATCTGGGGCGCACCATCTATTGCAGGAACAGCCATGAGCCGTGGCCGTTGCAGCACGCGGAGCTGGTCCACCTCGAGGACGGGCTGCTGGCCGCGGCGGGCTTCCCCGGGCTCAGCACGCGGGCCCCCGATTCGGTGCTCTACGCCCCGGCGGTGACCACGGTCTTTGCTCCGCCGCAGCGGGGTCAGCGGCTGGGCTAGATCGGCCAGACCAAAGGGTGGGTGGATGCGATGCGACTGCTTCTGGCTGCCGCTGGCTCGCGCGGCGACGTCGAACCGTTCGCGGCGCTGACCAGGCGCGCCGTGAGCGCGGGCCATGAGGTGCGTTTGGTGGTTCCCGATAACTCAGGAGTCGACCTCAATGGGCTCGATGTCGTGAGCATGAGCGTGGACTACACGGCCATGATCACCCAGCAGGGGGTCTCAGCGGCCGCCGCGCTTCGCTCCTATCGTTCGATCATCCAACCGCTCATGCGGGCGGTGATCATCGAGTCCGCCAGGGCCGCCTTGGACTTCGAGCCCGATGTCCTCGTGGCGCACCCGAAGATCCTCTCTGCCGGGCTGGTCGCGGACGCACTCTCGATCCCCCACATTCGAGTCGAGATAGTGCCCGCGTTGACACCCACCAGCGCGTTCCCCGCCGCTGGAACCATCACTCGAGATCTCGGCCGGTTCAACCGCTCCACCTACCGTCTCGCCAGCGCAGGCGAGGCGATGTTCCGCAGGGATCTGAAGGACGTGTCGCGCATGGTCGGCAGCTTCACAAGGAGCCCCACACCGCCCGCCTCCACGCTGATGCCGATCAGTCCCGCGCTGCTCCACCGTCCCGCCAACTGGGACGACACGGTGCACATGACCGGGCCGTGGAAGCTGGATGGTCCGGAGATCGTGTCTCCGGAGGTGGCCGAGTTCATGGCCGAGGGCAACTTCGTCTACGCCGGATTCGGCTCGATGGCGGCCGGGAACCCACATGCTCGGGCACGGGAGGTCATCGGCGGGATCCGCGCCGCGGGATTCCGTGGGCTGTTGGCGACCGGGCTCGGCGGCCTCGAGGTACCTTCTGAGCTGCGCGACGACGACATCCTGGTCACCGATGCCGTGGCCCACGCCGCAGTGCTGCCGGAAGCCGCGGCCGCGGTGCATCACGGCGGCATCGGCACCGTCCATGCGGCGACGGCGGCCGGGGCTGTGTCGGTGCTGGTTCCGTTCATCGCCGATCAGCCGTTCTGGGCCGAGCGGCGGCGTGAGAAGGGTCTCGCAGCCGATCCGATCCCGCAGCGCAAGCTCACCGCAGATCGACTGAGCGCAGCACTGGGTGCCGCTGAAGACTTCCGCCCTAGGGTCCGCGCGGCCGCAGACACGATGGCGCACGAGGACGGCACCGGCAGCGCGCTGCGGATCATCGAAGGACTGGCCTGAGCCGACCTGCGCGTGGGCCCTCGGCCGCGGTGCGGCAGACTGGAAGGCGTGGAGAATCTGCGCGTACCCCCGGGGCCCGGGGCACCCCATGGCCTGCTCATCCCGGCAGGTGAGCTGCACGAGCAGTTCTCCCACGCCTCCGGGCCCGGCGGTCAGGGCGTCAACACCACCGACTCCCGCGTCCAGCTCAGCCTCGACCTGGCAACGACGACGTCGCTCACCGAGGTCCAGCGCAGACTTGCCCTGGATCGGCTGGCTGCCCGGCTGGCCGGCACGGTGCTCACCATCAGCGCCGCCGAGCACCGCTCCCAGCGGCGCAATCGGACCGCGGCACGTGAACGCCTCTCCGAGCTGCTCCGTGAGGCCATCGCTCCCCCGATCATCCGACGTCCCACGCGGCGCACGCGGGGGTCGCACCGGCGTCGGCTCGCAGGCAAGCGTGAACGCTCAGAGATCAAGGCGAACCGGCGCCGACCTGGTCGCGACTGAGGTCAGCAACTCGTGATCCGCTGTGGGAGATCGGCGTACAGTCGGGGAAGGAGCCGACCAGGGCTCCCTCAAGACGGGAATACCGATGTCAAGCACCACTTCCTCTTCCACCGCTGCCTCCGCCGAGACCTCGGAGGCGTCCTCCCCGAGCCGCGAATTGCTGAGTCTCGGGGTGCTCGCGAACTCTTCGATGGAGAACGAACGGCGCCTGCCGATTCACCCCCACCACCTGGACCAGATCGACCCGGACCTGCGCGCCCGGATGATCGTCGAGCGGGGCTACGGGTCTGACTTCCAGTTGGCACCCGATTACGTGGAGTCCCGCGTGGGCAGGGTCGCTGAACGTGCGGAGGTCATTGCATCTGCTGATGTCCTGCTCCTGCCCAAACCGCAGGCGGCAGACGTGGCGGCGGTTCCCGAAGGCGGCATCCTGTGGGGCTGGCCGCACTGCGTCCAGGATGCCGGATTGACGCAGACTGCGATCGACAACCGGCTCACGCTGATCGCCTTCGAGGCGATGAACCATTGGACCCCTCGGGGTGATTTCAATCTGCACGTGTTCCACAAGAACAACGAGCTTGCCGGCTACTGCTCCGTGCTTCACGCACTGAGCCTGACCGGCTCGACCGGGGACTACGGTCCCCGGCTCAGTGCGGTGGTGATCGGCTTCGGAGCCACGGCCCGAGGTGCGGTGACGGCGCTCAAGGCGCAGGGAATCCATGACATCCAGGTCCTGACCCA
Source organism: Nesterenkonia sp. DZ6 (assembly GCF_022565835.1). Classification (NCBI taxonomy): domain Bacteria; kingdom Bacillati; phylum Actinomycetota; class Actinomycetes; order Micrococcales; family Micrococcaceae; genus Nesterenkonia; species Nesterenkonia sp. DZ6. The sequence goes on along the minus strand of NZ_JAJOYW010000005.1, from coordinate 53,020 downwards.
GCGCGGTGCGACTGCGGTCGGCTCGCCGATCCACACCGCCCAGATCACCCAGCTCAAGACGGCGTCGGGCACGTCACCTCTGAGCGAGGTCCTCACCTCAGCCGGGGATGTTCCGCTGCCCGAGTTCCTGGCATCGCATGACATCGTCGTCAACTGCACGCTCCAAGACGTCACCGCGCCGCTGACGTATCTGCGGACCCAGGACCTGGAGCTCTTCTCTGGAGGCAGCCTGATCATCGACGTGTCGTGTGACCCGGGGATGGGCTTCGAGTGGGCGCAGACCACGACGTTCGACGATCCGATGTTCACCGTTGGACGAGGGGTCAACTACTACGCCGTCGACCACAGCCCGTCATACCTGTGGAACTCAGCCACCTGGGAGGTCAGCGCGGCGATCCTGCCGTTCCTGCGCACCGTGATGGAAGGCCAGGCCACCTGGGCGACGAGTCCGATCATCTCCCGCGCGATCGAGATCAACGAGGGCGTGATCCAGAACCCGAACATCCTGAGCTTCCAGCATCGTGAGCCGGCATATCCGCACACGCGGACTGCATAGGGCCGGACCGCCTAGAGAAGGTGACCCTCAGATGACCACAGGACCAGCAGCGACGGGGACCCTCGGCGTCGGGCCTCACGGCAGGGAGCTCCAGCTTCAGCGCCGTTTCGCGGAGCCGCTCGAGACCATCTGGGCGGCGATGACGGACTCCGCGCAGCTCGTGAATTGGATCGGGCGCTGGGAGGGAGATCCCGCCAGCGGGAAGGTCACCTTCTTGATGACCGCGGAGGGCGAGGACGCTCCGCCGGAGGAGTGCGAAATCCTGGAATGCAGCCCACCGCGCAGCCTTACCGTGCAGACCAGCGTCGGACCGGCTGTCTGGCACCTGCGCTTCGAGCTGAGCCACCAGGACGGCATCACCACCCTGCTCTTCGCCCAGCGGATCGGCGATGACCCGCTGGGCAGCATCGGCCCCGGGTGGGAGTACTACCTCGACCGACTCTCGGCGGTCCTGGGTGGAGCGGATCCCGCGGGTGTGGAGTGGAATGACTACTACCCCAGGCTTTCGGCGCCTTACGAGGCACTGGAGAGCTGAGCCTTGACAGCGGATTCCCATCAATGGCCGCTGGAGCACGGGCCACAGGATGGTGAGACCATCATCTTCCTCCCCGGAAACAGCACCGGGAGCTGGATGTGGGCACCCCAGGTGGAGCGTCTCCCCGACCGCCACCTCCTCACCCCGGACCTGCCAGGCCTCGGCGAGCGCTATCGGGAGCCGTGGCCAGGGCTGGCCGGAGCCGCCGACGACGTCGCCGGGGTCATCCGCGCGCACGCACTTGATGGCCGCGCCCATGTGGTGGGACTGTCACTCGGCGGTCTCGTGGTCGTGCGCCTGCTGCATCGCCACCCGGAGCTTGTACGCAGCACCGTGGTCACCGGAGCTCCAGTCGCCGGACTGACCAGGATCGAACGCCTCCTGATCCCCCCGCAGATTCCGCTCCTGCGCAGACGCTGGTACTGGAACGCCCAGGCGATGGCCTTCGGGGTCCCGCCCGACAGCAGGGAGTTGTTCGTGGATTCCGCCGTGCGGGTCTCCGCGGAGACGAACCGGCTGACCTACCGGGAAGTCGCCGCAGGGTGCATGCCCGCAAGTCGGTTCCATTACTCAGGGCCAGTCCTGGCGATTGCCGGAGAGAAGGAACAGCGTTCGGTGCGCGATGGCTTCCCGGTTCTGCGTCAGTCGCTTCCACAGCTGCAGACGTGGATCGCTCCGAAGATGCACCACCCTTGGAACATCGAGGACCCGGATCTGTTCAGCAGGCTCATTCGCGAATTCGCCGATACGGGGACCTGGGAGCCTGCGGAACGGGTCTGACACAGGTTGAATCCCCCGCTCTGCGGCAGTCGGTCCACGGAGCCGGTTAGACGTAGGAGTCGAAGTGCTCGACGCCGAGGTCTTCGTCGGGCCAGAGGGAACCCGCGGCGTGTCCCAAGAGCAGCTTCGGATAGTAGGTCCACGCGAACCACGGGGCGACCGCCGACCTTCGCAACGCGTGATCAAGAAGCAGACCACCCACTGTGAGGATCGCCCCGAGACTCCGTCGCCGAGACGGACAGCTGCGGGTGATCGCTGTGGCTAGCATCATGTAGCCGTAGTGAGCAGACGCCCAGCTCACACCGTTGCTCCGCTCCCCGATGCGCTGATCCACGGCGCCCACGATCAACGGGTGTACATGAAGGGCAGCGAACGCGCAGTGCTCGCGTGCCCCCTGCCCGGCGCGTTCATACCAGCGGACGCACGCCCGGGTGTTGTTGACGTAGGCGCCGCCGAACAGATCCAGAGCCAGGGCGCCCAATGCCGCCTGGGAGAACCGTCCCGCGCCAGCGCGCTTCGCTGACCGGTAGGAGTAGAAGAGGCCGATGATCCCGGAACTGACCGCTAGCGTGTTGTTTGCGCGGGTGGCCTCTGGCCCGACGAATTCTGCCCAGCTGCGCCTGAGGGACTCGACCCGAGCAGTCATCTGATACCCCCATCATCGGCCAGGCTCAGGGTGACAGCAGGAGGGTTGCGGCGGAGCGGCGTGCTCGCGGCGCGGCGCCACGACCAGCAAGTGGGCTCAGGCGGCGAGGGTGCCGGCGAAGATCTGCCACGCCAGCGCGGACTTGGCCGTGAGGCTGAGCGTGATGTAGAGCCGCTCCCCCAGCAGGTAGTCGCGGAACCGTCCGACCGGGCGGTACTGGAGCCACTGCACCACGGCGAACACGTTGAAGAACAGGAACAGCGAGACGATGATCGCATAGACGAATCCTGGCGGCTCGGCCCCTGTGGTGGAGCCAGGAGCCAGGGTGTAGATCACGATGCCGACCCAGGGCACGATCCCGGCGATGCACCCGAAGACGAACGGCAGCCATCCGCCGTCGCCGGGCTCGTGGTAGCGCTCCTGGAGCCAGCCGAAGAGGATCATCGAGGCGTTGACGCCGAACAGCGCCAGCAGCGCGACAACATCGAAGATGCCGACCAGCTGGGCGATGATCACGATCATCAGCGAGCTGGACAGTGAGTACTCCACCCAGCGGAAGTAGTTGTGCCCGTTCGCCAGCCCCGCGCGGTAGCGACCGAAGAACGGCGGCGAGGCCACGATGGCGTGGAACAGAGCGGACAGGAACAAGAACGCCGCAATCGCCAAGGGGATCGGCAGGTCCCACAGGGTGACCGCCTCACCTGGAGGGGTGCCGGGTGGACCGGCGGGGTAGCTGCCCGTGACCGGAAGGGTGAAGTCGGTGGCGAGCAGAACCACCGCCACGGCTTGGGCCGCGTGAACGACTGCGGCAATGATGTTGTACCTGCGCAGGCCGGTGTAGCGGCCTGCGTCGATCTCAGTCGTAGTCACGGCGCTCCGATCGTCGGCTCACTCTTCCTCCTAGAGTAGTGAGCGGCCAGGTTGGCCGTCCAGGGACTGGAAGGCAGCCCCGTCGGTCGCTGGAGACGCCGAGCCAGCGATCCTCACCGTCCAGCCCGGTCCCGCCTGCGGCGATCGCCGCTGATTCCCCCACCAGGAAGTCACACGAACAGACGTTGAAGCGGAACGGTCAGGCGGGGTTTCGGCTGTTGGTGGTCACCGTTGGCCGACACCGAGGAATGCGGTCCAACCTGCGGAAACGCATTTTCGGCACCGTTGGGCGTCATCGGCGATCGTCGGTCTCGGCCGGACTTCTTGTGACTATCTGCGGACCGCTCGCCCTCCGGCATCGACGTCCGGGGCGAGGATCTCGTCGGCGATCTCGGACGGGAAACGGCCCTCGCGGTCTCCACCTTCCAGCGCGTCTTCAAAACGCTGCGCGACGCCAGCCTCGCCGGCATCAAGCTCCACGACCTGGCCTGCACCCGCCAACACCGCCGGGAGACAGCCCGGAGAAGCGAGCTGCCCGGTCAAGTACGAAGAGCCTGGTTGACGGCGGTGAGCACCGCAGTGGCGCTGTGGGCGAGAGTGACGAAGCCGTGGATGCGGCCGCTGATCGTCACTACCGGTGCGAAACCCGTCGTAGCGCGAATGATGAGGCCGGCGAAGAGCAGGGTCCAGGTGATCGCTTCGGAAATGGCGACGACACGGGAGAGCTTCTTCGGTGTCATGAGTTCATGAGATCACCTCCACAGCGAGGCCTCGTGCAGCGAAGTGGGCGCGCAGAAGACGGTCGACGCGAGCGTGCAACTGGGCCCGGTCGGGCACGCGATGCTGCAGCACCGTGAGAAGGCCCGAGCCTTCGACGAGCGCCATGACGTCGCCGGCCAGCGTTCGGGCGGCGGCGGGGTTCTCGCCGGGCACGACCGACGCCAGAGATGCGGTGAGTTCGGCTTCGATGTGGTCGGCAGCGGCCTCTAGCGCAGGCTGCACGCGAGGCGCAACGGCGATGAGGAAGGCGTAGTACGAGAGTGGGGGTGCGAACTGCGCGATGCTCTCGATCGAGTCGACGTAATCGTCGACGAGCCGGTGAGTGAGGGCGACCGGGGTCGTGGGTCGAGGCTGCTGCGGGTCGGTGAGCGGGTCAGTGAAGAACCGTTCGATCACGGCCTCGAGCAGAGCCTCCTTGCTCTCGAAGTGGTGGTACAGGGCCCCCTTCGAGTAGGGCACCTCAGCGAGAATACGCGCCAGGCTCGCGCCGTCGTAGCCGTTCTCGAGAAACAACCGAAACGCTGCGTCGACGATACTCGCTCTGGCGTCTGACATCACGGCACCTCGTCGTTCTCCCCGTCGGGAGTGCCGGCCTGCGCCATGACGTGCACCTCGCACTGCGCAACGGGAACGACGCCGAGCAGGGTGAAGCCCCAGCGGGCATAGAGTTCGGCGTTGCCGGGGCTCTCAGTCTCGAGCCTGACCCCCCACGACCGGGAGTCTTGGCGCGCACGCTGCAGCGTGTGGTCGACCAGTAGTCGACCGACCCCGAGACCTCGAGCGGATTCGGTGACTCCCACGGCGACGAGCACGTGGTGGGGGTGAGGAGGCGCCAGCCTGCGCGAGGCGAGGTCGGCGTCGTTGAGGAGCGTCAAGGCCCCCGGCGCGAGGTGGCGGGCGAGCATGAGAAAGCGTGCGCCCGAGATCATCCGTGCGACCCTGGCCCGCAGTGTTCTCGCCAGGGTGCCGCTCTGCGGGTCGGCGATGAGGGCCGCGCCGATGATGGTGCCCGCGCGCTCGGCGAGAACGAGCTCGCCGCCGGCGTTCAGGGTACCGACGATGGAGGCGCGGAACACTGCCTCGCGAGCGGCCTGCGGGTGCTGCGTGGTGCTGGTCGCGGCGGCGATGAGGGGATCGTGCACGAAGGCTTGCGCCAACATGCGGGCCGCACCATCGCGATCCCGGCATTCAGCGGGGCGCAGCGTGACGTCTGCCAGGGTCACGGCCCCGTCGCCCCGCTGTGGTCGACGGCGAACGACAGCACGACCTTGATCGCGAACAGCGCCGTGATGAACAGCAGCACGGACGTCATCTCGGCAACCAGGGCAGTCGCGCCGAGCACGATGACTATGCCCAACCCGGCCGCAGGTCGCTGCACGGGCGAGCCCTGCAGCAACACGACGGCGGTGCCTGCCGCGATCGTGAGTGCCCACCCGATGAGCGCAGGGAACAAGGGCAGCCCGAGAAGCAAGGCGACGATGGGCAGGTGTACATGCACCGCGATGAAGACCGCTCGGCGCTTGGCGCTCACCGCATAGTGGTCGTTCGTGCCTCGCGTGAAGTTGGCGACAACTCCTGCCGCGATGTCGGCGACGAGCAGCGCGGCCAGCACGGCTCGCCAGAGCTCGACGGTGAGCAAGGCCGGCAGCACGGCGAGCACGGCAATCGGCACGGCGAGCAGCACGAGCGTGATTGACGCGGCCGACTGGTGCGCGCCGAAGACATCGTGAAGCGAGGAGGGTATGCGGAGAGTACCCATGAGGCGACAGTACCGACTGGTCGGTATGGCGTCGAGAGTGCACATCTGATGGGCCGGATCGTGCGTGCGTGCCGGAGTGCGAGAGCGAGGGCTAGACGGAATGGAGTGCCCGCCCTGGTTTGGGTGATTGCAGGCCGGGGCCTCACTCACGCAATCTCGTGGTCCTGAAAGTCTGACTTGGCCCCACCGGCACTGGAACCTCCACCGCGTTACGTCGCCCGGGTGGTTAGGCTGACTGGATGGCGACAGTGATTCTCGTGCGGCACGGCCGCTCCATAGCAAATGCCACTGGGCTGCTGGCCGGCAGGGCCGTCGGCGTCAGCCTGGACCAGTTCGGGCGCGACCAAGCGGCTCACACCGGAGACCGGCTCGCGGCCGTTCCTCTGGTCGCGGTGGTGTCGAGCCCCCTTGAGCGTTGTCAACAGACCGCCCAGCACATCCTCGATCGCCAGGCGGGCACGCCATACGCGCCGGTCGACCCCGATCTCACCGAATGCGATTACGGCCAGTGGCAGGGCCGCATGCTCACCGATCTCGCGACCGAGGATCTGTGGCCGCTGGTGCAGTCGCAGCCATCCGCCGTCGTCTTTCCCGACGGTGAATCGATGGCCGCGATGCAGGCTCGGTCGGTGGCAGCGATTCGCCGCCACGATGCAGCCCTCGAAGCCGAGCATGGACCCGAGGCCGTGTGGGCAGCGGTCAGCCACGGTGACATCATCAAGTCGATCCTCGCCGACGCGCTCGGCATGCACCTTGACCTGTTCCAGCGCATCAACGTGGGCCCCGCATCCGTGTCGATCGTGCGCTACGGCGCTGGCCGACCGAGCGTCCACGCGACCAACACCGACGCGGGTGATCTTTCGTGGCTGTCGAAGGGCATCCACTCTGGGGATGCGCCGGTGGGCGGCGGCGCAGGGCACAAGACGCCGTGAATCTAGAACGCCTAGAATACTGACATGCCTACACGTGTTCACGAGTTCGACTGGCCCGATCGGGCCGTCGTCGGCACCATCGGCCCTCCGGGGGCGCGCACGTTTTACCTGCAGGTGCGCTCAGGGAAGCAGCTGGTGAGCATCGCGCTCGAGAAGCAGCAGTCGGCTCTGCTCGCGGAGAAGATCGATGAGATCCTCGACCAGCTCATCACCGTCGAGGGCAACCGCTACAGCGTTCCCACGAGCACTCCCGTTGAACTTGTCGACAACGACCAGCTCGAGGCTGTTGAGGAGGATTTCCGCACCGGTGCCATGAGCCTGGGCTGGGACCCGACCACGGCCCAGATCGTGATCGAGGCCCACCCCATCACGGACGCCGATGTTGATGGATATGGTGATTCGCCTGACCAAGACGACGCTCAGGTGACCGAGATGCTGCTGGTGCGACTGCCGGTCGGCACCGCCCGTGCATTCGCAAAGCGCACCCTCGAGGTCGTGGGCGCCGGGCGCCCGGCGTGCCCGCTCTGTGGTTACCCCGTGGACGCCGAGGGACATACCTGCACCGTTGCCGAGGGCTGATGGCGGCGACGGACCTGGTGACTGCGGAGCTGACGCTCACCGGGCGCATCAGGACGGCTTCCAATGCGACGTTCCTGGGCAGCATCGGCGACGTGACCGTGGTCTATAAGCCGATAGCCGGCGAAAGCCCGCTGTGGGACTTTCCCGACGGAACCCTGGCGCACCGGGAGATCGCCGCCTACCTCGTCTCGCAGGCCCTCGGCTGGGGCGTGGTCCCGCACACCTGGCTGCGCGATGGTCCCTTGGGCGAAGGAATGGTACAGCTCTGGCAGGAGCAAGACCCCGATCACAGCGCCGTCGATCTGGTCGCGACGGACCACGTGCCGAAGGCGGGCTGGAAACACGTTCTCGAGGGGCGAGACGAAAACGGGCGGATGATCACGCTCATTCACGAAGACTCGCCAGCGCTGCGGCACATGGCCGTGTTCGACCTGGTCGTCAACAACGCCGACCGCAAAGGCGACCACATTCTTGCGATGACGGACGGCCACCGGCACGGCGTGGACCATGGGCTCACCTTCCACCGTGACCACAAGCTGCGCACGGTCCTCTGGGGATGGCTGGGAGACGCTCTGACCGCCGAGGAGCGCGAGGGCATCGATCGGGTCAGCGAAGGACTGCACGGTGACCTGGGCCGAAACCTGGCGGACCTGCTCAGTGCCGAAGAAGTCGCAGCGCTCGCTGCGCGCTGTTCCAGGTTGCGCCTGACGGGGCGGTTTCCGGCTCCCGCCGGTGAGATGTCGGCGGTTCCCTGGCCACTGTTCTGAGGAAGTCGCCCGGCCCTCAGCAATGAACCCACTTCGGAGTCCATCCGAATCTCTGGCGCTGTATTCGTAAGGCCAGGCTCGCACTCTCGAGTCGGGCCTTTCGCATACGAAGCTCAGTCTCATCCTCTCGGCCGCGCCTAGAAGGCGGTGCTGGGCAGATCCTTCTCGCCATTGACGATCGCAGTGATGATCCGCGCTGCAACGAGGTCTGGATCCAGCGGCGTTCCGAATCGCGGCGCTGACCCGGCGATCGGGTGCTCGGACAGCGAGGTGCCGGTGTGGCCAGGGCGGGCATCCAGGAGTCGGATGCCCGCGCGACGATACTCGCGCGCCGCTGCGACGACGAAGGCCGCGAGCCCAGCTTTCGACGCCGAATATGCTGCCAGTCCTGCGACCGGTGTCTCAGCGACGACGCCGCTCAGTGTCACCACGAAGGGCTCCCGGCCGTCCTGTGCCGAGGCCGCGAGGTAGGACTGGCTCTGGGTGATGAGCTGGATCGCACCGGTCGTGTTCACAGCGAACAGCTCATCCACCGTGGCAGGTTCAATCTCCGAAGCGGCGCCGAAGGCGACGACCCCGGACGCAACCACCAGCCCGTCGAGGCGCCCGTGCTGTGCAATCGTGGCATCCAGCACCTCCCGAATCACCGAGAGTTCACGCAGATCGTGCCCAGCAGACTTCGACGACCGGGAAACAATGGCGCCGTTGCTCTCCAGCCGATCGGCGATCCGCGAGCCGAGCCCGCCGGTGGCGCCGACTACCAGAACAACCGCACCCTGAAGATTCGTCATGGATAGACCCTAGATCACGTGCGGCAGGTAGCCCAGCCCTAGTCGGTTCGCTGGGCCGTCTCGAAATTCATTGAGCTACACGTTAAACCTGAACTCCACCACGTCGCGTCACGGATCACCTCTGCGGTTAGAGGACTGGGCAGGGCACCACGCCCCGCGAACTAATGATGATCTGTGATCTGGTTCTGGGGTGACGGAGCGCTTCAGCGCTAGGAGAGGGATTCACTTTTCGGTGCCGGTGCCGGTCTGCTGTGGAAGACTGCCGGCATGGAGTCCCCAACGCGCGACCACGACCTCGTCCTCTTTGGTGCGACCGGCTTTGTCGGGGAACTGGTTGCTGGATACCTTGCGCACCACGCTCCACCGGACCTGCGAGTGGGACTCGCGGGGAGGTCGAGGGTAAAGCTCGAAGCCGTACGGTCCAGACTGCCCGTCGCCGCTCATGACTGGGCCATCATTGAGGCCGATACGGGGCGCCCTGACTCGCTCGCGGCCATGGCCACGGGCACCAGAGTTCTCTTCACCACGGTGGGTCCCTACGCGAAATATGGACTGTCGGTTGTCGAGGCGTGTGCCCGCGCCGGCACCCACTACGGGGACCTGACGGGCGAGGTGTCCTTCGTCCGTGAAGCTATCGACCGTTGGGATGCCCTTGCGAGGAGTACAGGTGCACGGATCGTCCATGCGTGCGGCTATGACTCCGTCCCGTCGGACCTCGCGGGGCTCCTCCTGCACCAGGCCGCGCAGGCTGATGGCGCGGGCGGACTGACCGAGGTGCAGCTCGTCGCCCGGGCGAAGGGCGGTTTCAGCGGCGGCACCATCGAGTCCATGCGTGGTCAGCTCGACGGTATGAGGACGGACCCTGTGCTGCGATCGCTCGCGGGCGATCCCTACTCCCTCAGTCCAGACCGGACGGCGGAGCCCGCGACCCGGCAACCTCCGGATCTGGGGTGGATCAGCCGTTCGGATGACGGCCCGTGGGCCGCGCCCTTCATCATGGCGTCGGCGAATACGCGGATCGTACGTCGCAGCAATGCCCTCCAGGGTTGGGCCTACGGTCGGTCCCTGCGGTACGGCGAAGTGATGGGTATGGGGCGAGGGCCTGTCGGCGCCGTCACCGCCGGGGCGACGGCGCTTGGCCTGCGGCTGTTCGGAGCCGCACTGGCCCTACCCTTGACGAGGAAATTACTGGACCGTGTCCTTCCGTCGCCCGGTGCGGGCCCGAGCGAGGCCGCGCGGCGCTCAGGCTGGTTCCGTTCCCAGGTGACTGCTTCCACGGAGAGCGGCCAGCGCTATCGTGCCATCGCAGCCGGGCCCGGCGATCCGGGATACGCCGCCACCGCCGTGATGGCCGGAGAGACAGCGCTCTCACTTGCCCTCGACGGCGACCGTCTGCCGCCCGCCACAGGATCGCTGACCCCGGCGACCGCCCTCGGTAACATTCTGGTTGAGCGGCTGCGCGAGGCAGGCCATACCTACGAAATCACGTCCCTCACCTAACGCCGGAAGTGAGGCACTGGGCGTGCTTAACGTCTAGAGAAAAGTTGGAGGCCCGCTCAGCAGGACGGAAAGCAAGCCGTGTCCTCAGGCAGACAAGCGAATGAGCTCGAAAAGCAGGAGTTTTGCGTGGACCGTAAAACCAGTCACCGGCCCCCTACTGGAACCTTCCGCTGTCCTCCACGGGCAAGTCGCAGCTCGATGGCGTGAATGAACTCTCTAACGGCGCGGATTCAGTGGCCAAACCTGACCACGACGAGAACGATCGGAAAGAGATGAAGTCTGTGGTCAGGGGCTGATGCTAAACATTGAACCGGAACTCCACCACGTCGCCGTCCTTCATGATGTATTCCTTGCCTTCGATCCGGACCTTGCCGGCGGACTTGGCCTCCGCCATCGACCCCGCAGCCACCAGGTCATCGAAGTTCACGATCTCGGCCTTGATGAAGCCGCGCTGGAAGTCGGTGTGGATGACGCCGGCCGCCTCGGGCGCCGTCGCTCCCTTGTTGACCGTCCAGGCGCGGGTCTCTTTCGGACCGGCGGTGAGGTAGGTCTGCAGCCCGAGGGTGGCGAAGCCGACGCGTGCCAGCTGGTCCATGCCGGACTCGTCCTGGCCGTTGAGCTCGAGCATCTCGCGGGCCTCCTCCTCGGAGAGCTCGACGAGGTCGGCCTCGAGCTTGGCATCGAGGAACACCGCATCGGCAGGGGCCACCAGGGCGGCGAGCTCGGCCTGCTTCTCGGCGGAGTTCAGCACGCCTTCATCGGCGTTGAACACGTAGATGAAGGGCTTGGCGGTGAGCAGGTTCAGCTGGGCCAGGTGCTCCATCTCCAGCTTGTCCTTGGTGATGGAGCTGAAGATGGTGTCTCCACGCTCCAGGGTCTTCTGCGCAACCAGGTAGGCATCCAGGGTGGCCTGCTCGGCCTTGCGCCCCTTGACCTGCTTCTCCAGCTTCGGGATCGCGTTCTCCATGGTCTGGAGATCTGCGAGGATCAGCTCGGTGTTGATCGTCTCCATATCTGAGGTGGGATCCACCTTGCCGTCCACGTGGATGACGTTCTCGTCCTCGAACACCCGGACCACCTGGGCGATCGCATGGGCCTCACGAATCGTGGCGAGGAACTGGTTGCCCAGTCCCTCCCCCTCGGAGGCGCCCTTGACGATCCCGGCGATGTCGACGAAGGAGACGGTTGCGGGAAGGATCTTCTGCGAACCGAAGATCTTCGCCAGCGCGTCCAGCCGCTCGTCAGGCAGATTCACGATGCCCACATTGGGCTCGATGGTGGCGAACGGATAGTTCGCCGCCAAGATCGACTGACGAGTCAGCGCGTTGAACAGGGTCGACTTGCCCACATTGGGTAGTCCTACGATTCCGATAGTCAAAGCCACGGTCACCTAACCTACCGTCCGCACGGCCCCTGCGGCGACTTCCAGGGCCTTCCCGGCTCCGACCAGCGCGCCATAGACTGAGACTCCGTTCATTATGTGGACCGAGTCTCGACAGATTCAGGAGATTCGGGTCACATTCACCGCCCCCTGGTGCCCCGGACGCGACTCACCCGTGTCTAAGATGCCTGAGGCTCAATCACTCGAACCTACTGATACACAAGCGCACTGACTCAGCACTGGAAGGAACATAATTTCATGGCATCGGCCACGCAAGACGTCCCGAGTGACGTCCCGAGCGATGTCCAGGGGGACGGCTCGAAAGGTGCTCCTGCACACTCGAAAGTAAATCTGCCGGTCTTCCTCGGCTCAGCGGCGATCATCATCGCCTTCACCCTGTGGGCCTGGCTCGCACCAGGCGCCGCCTACACCACGCTCGAATCCGTCTTCCTCTGGATCGGCGCGAACCTCGGCTGGTATTACATCCTCACCGCAGGCATCGTGGTGGTCTTCGTCCTCATCGTCGCCTTCTCCCGCGTGGGCCGGACGAAGATGGGACCCGACCACTCCACACCGAAGTACAACCTCTTCACCTGGACAGCGATGCTCTTCGCTGCCGGCATCGGCGTGGACCTGATGTTCTTCGCGATCTCCGGACCTGCCACGAACCTCACCACAGCCCCCGGCGTGGAGGTGGGCTCCTCCGCGGCCACCGAGATGGCCGTGCTGTGGACGCTGTTCCACTACGGCATCCCCGGCTGGGCGATGTACGCGCTGATGGGCATGGCCTTCGGTCTCTTCGCCTACCGCTACCACCTGCCGCTGAGCATCCGCAGCGCGCTCTACCCGATCATCGGCAAGCGCGCCCAGGGCGTCACCGGCGACGGCATCGAGATCGCGGCCGTCGTGGGCACCATCTTCGGCATCGCCACCAGCCTCGGCATCGGCGTGGTCTTCTTGAACTACGGCCTCGAGTGGCTGTTCGGCATCGAGCAGGGCACCGGTGCGCAGATCGGGTTGATCGTCCTCTCGGTCATCGTCGTGATCTTCTCCAGCGTCTCCGGCGTGGATCGCGGCATCCGCCGGCTCTCCGAGCTCAATGTCATCTTCGCCGTCATCCTGCTGATCTACGTGCTGATCGCGGGTCAGACCACCTACCTGCTCAACGCCCTGGTGAAGAACATCGGCGACTTCGCCGCATTCTTCCCCTCGATGCTGCTGAACACCTTCGCCTATGACCCGCCGGAAGGTGAGTGGCTCGAATGGTGGACGCTGTTCTTCTGGGCATGGTGGATCGCCTGGGCCCCCTTCGTCGGGCTCTTCCTGGCCCGCATCTCCCGCGGCCGCACCCTGCGCCAGTTCATCATCGGCACCCTGATCATCCCGTTCGGGTTCATCCTGCTGTGGATCTCGATCTTCGGCAACGGCGCGATCTGGGAGTTCCTCAGCGGCAACACCGAGTTCATCACCGCCGCCGTCGAGGCCCCCGAGTCCAGCTACTACCTGCTCCTGGAGCAGTACCCCGGCGCGACCTTCACCATCGGTCTCTCGGTGATCACCGGTCTGCTGTTCTACATCACCTCCGCCGACTCCGGCGCCCTGGTGATGGCGAACTTCACCTCGAAACCGCTGAGCCACTCCGACGACGGCGCCCCGTGGCTCCGCGTGTTCTGGGCTCTGGCCACCGGTGCCCTGACGCTGGCGGTGCTGATGCTCGACGGGGTCTACACCTTGCAGATGGCCACGGTGATCATCGGGCTGCCGTTCTCGGTCGTCATGTATGTGCTGATGATGGGCATCTGGCGAGCGCTGCAGATGGAGCGCTACAACCGTGAATCGCGTGAGGCCACCCTGCCCTGGATGGTCTCGGAGCGCAGCCAGGACGCCGGCGAGCGCAGCGGCCTGAGCTGGCGCCGTCGTCTCGCCCGGGGGATGCACTTCCCCACCGCGAAGCAGGCCACCGAGTTCATCGACACCGTGGCCGCCCCGGCTGTGGAAGACGTCGCCGAGGAGCTGCGCGACCAGGGCGCAGACATCAGCTGCGAACGGGGCCTGGTTCCGGAAACCCAGATTCCGCACATCGATCTGCACGTCTACTTCGGCGAGCAGACCGAGTTCAAGTACCAGGTCTACCCGATCGCCTACTCGGTGCCGAGCTTCGCGCGCAGCGTGCGCCCGACCGAGGAGACCTACTACCGCGTGGAGACGTTCTCTGCCACGGGCTCGGAAGGCCATGACCTGATGGGCTACACCCGGGACCAGGTCATCGCCGATGTCCTGGACTCCTACGAGCGCCACCTCGCCTTCCTGACCATGAGCGAAGAAGGCGGGCAGTCCTCATCGCTGCACACCGGCAGCAACATCCCAGATGACTGGGACCATGACCGCACCACCGGAAGCTGAGGAACACATATGAGTAGAGCAGAGCAGGTCTCAACGTTGTTCATCGACGGGCAATGGGTTCCGGCCCAGTCCGGCGAGACGCGCACCATCCACTGCCCCGCAGACGGCTCCGAAGTGGGTGTCGTCTCCGAAGCTGGTGAGGCCGACACCCTCGCCGCGATCGCCGCCGCCCGCAAGGCCTTCGACTCCCACGTCTGGGCCGACACCCCCGCCGCCGAGCGCGGCGCCTTCGTCCTGGCCGTGGCAGACGCCATCGAGGCGCGCAAGGACGAGTTCGCTCGCGCCGAGGCGCTGGACACCGGCAAGCGGTTCGTCGAGGCGCAGATCGACATGGACGACATCATCGCCTGCTACCGGCACTTCGGGAAGCTCGCCGATGCCGAGTCAGGTCGCCTGGTCGACGCCGGGGACCCGACGGTGCTCTCCCGGGTCGTCTACGAGCCGGTCGGGGTCTGCGCGATGATCACCCCGTGGAACTACCCGCTGCTGCAGGCCGCCTGGAAGATGGCGCCCGCCCTGGCCGCGGGCAACAGCTTCATCCTCAAGCCCGCGGAGCTGACCCCGCACACCGGCATGCTGATCATGGACGTCTATGACTCCCTCGGTCTGCCCGCCGGTGTGGCGAACCTGATCACCGGGGCCGGCGCCACCGCCGGTGCGCCGCTGGCCTCCCACCCTGATGTGGACATGGTCTCCTTCACCGGAGGTGTGGTCACCGGACGCAAGATCGCCGCGACTGCTGCGGAGACGGTGAAGAAGGTCGCCCTGGAGCTGGGCGGGAAGAACCCCAATGTGGTCTTCGCCGACGCCGACTTCGACGCCGCGGTGGACAACGCGCTCAACGCCGGCTTCGTGGACTCCGGCCTGGTCTGCTCCGCAGGCACCCGGCTGATCATCGAGGAGTCGATCAAGGAGAAGTTCGTCACCGAGCTGGTCCGCCGCGCCGAGAACATCCGGATGGGCGGGCCCTTCGAAGAGACCGCCGAGACCGGACCGCTGATCTCCGCCGAGCACCGCCAGAAGGTGTACGACTACACCCAGCGCGGCATCGAAGAGGGCGCCACGCTGCGCACCGGACACCACTTCGGCGGCGAGGAGCACCGCAACGGGTACTTCTACGCCCCCACCGTGCTCGACGACGTCAAGCGCGGCATGTCCGTCGTGGAAGAGGAGGGCTTCGGCCCGGTCATCACCGTGGAGACCTTCACCACCGAGGCCGAGGCCATCGAGACCGCCAACGACACCATCTACGGCCTCGCCGGAGCGGTCTGGACATCCGACCGCGGCACCGCCCACCGGGTGTCCTCACGGCTGCGCCACGGCACCATCTGGATCAACGACTACCACCCCTACCTGCCGCAGGCGGAGTGGGGCGGCTTCAAACAGTCCGGCGTCGGCCGCGAGCTGGGTCATATGGGCCTGGACGAGTACCGCGAGTCCAAGCACATCTACGAGAACACCGAGCCCGCCGTCACCGGCTGGTTCAGCATGCCGGAGAACTAAGGAGACCCTGTGGAGAACACCACTTTCGACTACGTCGTGATCGGCGGCGGATCCGGCGGCGCCGCCGTCGCCGCCCGCCTGTCCGAGGACCCGAACGTCACGGTGGCCCTGCTGGAGGCAGGCCCCACCGATGCAGACAAGCCAGAGATCCTGCAGCTCAACCGCTGGATGGAGCTGTTGGAATCAGGCTTCGACTGGGACTACCCCATCGAGGCCCAGGAGAACGGCAACTCCTTCATGCGCCACGCCCGCGCCAAGGTGCTCGGCGGCTGCTCCTCGCACAACTCCTGCATCGCCTTCTGGGCGCTGCGCGAGGACATGGACGAATGGGAGGCGATGGGGGCCACCGGCTGGAACGCCGAGTCCACCTACCCGCTGTTCAAGCGGCTGGAGACCAATGACGCCCCCGGCGACCACCACGGCCGCAGCGGCCCCGTGAATCTGATGACCATCCCGCCGAATGACCCCTGTGGCGTGGCGCTGCTGGACGCCTGTGAGGAACAGGGCATCCCGCGGGTGCAGTTCAACTCCGGGGAGACCGTGCTCAAGGGTGCGAACTTCTTCCAGGTGAACCGACGCCAGGACGGGACCCGGGCGTCGTCGTCGGTCTCCTACCTGCACCCGATCCTGGAGCGGGCGAACTTGAGCGTGCTGACCGACACCTGGGTGCGCGAGATCGTCTTCGAGGGCGACCGGGCGGTCGGCGTGGACGCGGTCAACAACGCGTTCGGCCGGGCGCACCGGATCAGCGCGACCAAGGAGATCGTGCTCTCCGCGGGCGCGATCGACTCGCCGAAGCTGCTGATGCTCTCCGGGATCGGCCCGGCGCAGCACCTGGCCGAGTTCGGCATCAACCCCCGCGTGGACTCCCCCGGCGTGGGCGAGCACCTGCAGGACCACCCCGAGGCGGTCATCGCCTGGGAGGCCAGGCAGCCCATGGTGGAGGACTCCTACCAGTGGTGGGAGATCGGGATCTTCGCGCCCACCCGTGAGGGTCTGGACCGCCCGGACCTGATGATGCACTACGGCTCGGTGCCCTTCGACATGCACACTCTGCGCCAGGGCTACCCGACCGCGGACAACACCTTCTGCCTGACCCCGAACGTCACCCACGCGAAATCGCGCGGGACGGTGCGGCTGCGCTCCAAGGACTATCGGGACAAGCCCAAGGTGGATCCGCGCTACTTCACCGACGCCGAGGGCCATGACATGCGCGTGGCGGTGGAGGGCATCAAGCTGGCCCGCCAGATCGCCGCGCAGCCCGCCATGGCGGACTGGGCCGGGCAGGAGCTCTTCCCGGGTCCTGACACGCAGACCGACGAGGAGCTGGCGGACTATGTGACCCGCACGCACAACACCGTCTATCATCCGGCGGGATCCGTGCGGATGGGCGCCGATGACGATGCGATGTCACCGGTGGACTCTCAGCTGCGGGTCAAGGGCGTGCAGGGTCTGCGCGTGGCCGACGCCTCGGTGATGCCGGAGCTGACCACGGTGAACCCGAACATCACCACCATGATGATCGGTGAGCGCTGCGCGGACCTGATCAAGGCGGCCAACGTCTAGGTCTTGCACCGGCCCGGCCTCCCGGGACACCCCGCATCGAGTGGGCGATCTGAGTGAGTCTTCCTGCCTTCAGGGGCGAAAGAATCCCTCAGATCGCCCACTCGTCTGTGTCAGGCGGTGTTGCCGCTCAGATCGCGGTCGTCTTCTCACCCGGGTTCAGCAGCTCCGGGGAGAGGTTGATCAGCCGCAGCCTGGCGTGATCGGCGATCTGGGCGTCGGTGAGCGCCCGGATCGCGCGGGCCTCGGCGTCGTCGTCGTGGTCCTCGTCGAGACCCGAGTTCGGCAGCGAGGAGGAGACCGGGCCCTTGGTGAGCGGGATGTCGAGCACCGTGACCGAGGCCGGGGTCAGCGGGATGAACTGGGTCCGGTCGATGAGCCCCAGGCCTTCGAAGAGCACCCGCAGCGCAGCGCCATGGGAGACGAGGACGGCGGTGCGCACCTCAAAGCTCAGATCAGCCGAGGCAGTGGGTGCGGTCTCCGCGGTGGCGCGCACGATGTCCGCGAACGCTCCGGTCATCCGGGTCTGCAGCGCCTGGTGGGTCTCCCCATCGGCGGGGGTGTAGCTGCCGGCGCGCCAGCCCTCGAAGTTCTCCGGCTCGGCGTCCCGGATCTGCGCGGCATAGGCGCCCTCCCACTCGCCCAGGTTCTGCTCGCGCAGCTCGTCCCAGATGCGCGGGGTCAGATCCAGGCCGAACTCGGCGAAGGTCTGCTGGGTGCGGACCAGGCTGGAGACATGAGCCTGTGCGGGGTGCTGCGCGCGGATGAAGGCGCCGGTGGTGCGCGCCTGCAGCGCCCCGGAGTCGGACAGCTCGATGTCCGAATGGCCCTGCAGCCGGTGCGCCTTGTTCCACTCGGTCTCGCCATGGCGGACCAGCAGGATGCGAATCATGGATCTCCTCGGGCTTTCTCGCGTCTGGGTTATCGCGTTCGGGTTCTCGGGGGAGGTTCAACCTCAGGCTCTCTCGCGCCACACTATGTCAGTGCCCGGTGACATGCTGGGTGTCATGACCAATCTGTACTTCTTCGCCGCTGTCCTGCTCGGTGTTCTGCTCGGCGTCCTGGGCAGCTGGCTGGTGCTCTATCTGCTGCGCCGCGGCACCGAGGACGCCGCCGCGCTGCGCGGTCAGCTGCACGGCGCACAGACGGACCTCGTCGACGCCCAGGCCCAGCTCGTGTCGGCGCAGCAGGAGCTGGCCACCGCAGAAGGCCGGCTCTGGGAGCTCGAGCGGCGGCGCGAGGAGGATTCCGAGGCGGCCAGGGAGCGCGAGACGCTGGTGGAGATGCTGCACCCGGTGCGTCAGGGCGTCACCGAGATGCACCGCCGGGTCCAGGAGCTCGAGACCGAGCGGGCCGCCCAGCACTCCCGACTCTCCCAGCAGCTGACCTCCGCCGCAGAGACCGATGCGCGGATCATCGAATCCACCCAGGCGCTGCTCGGGAGCCTGCATTCGACCTCGGCGCGCGGACACTGGGGCGAGGTGCAGCTGCGCCGGGTGGTGGAGTCCGCCGGGATGCTCCCCCATGTGGACTTCACCGAGCAGCACAGCGGACGCGGGATCGACGGGCAGCTGCTGATCCCAGACATGGTGGTGCACCTGCCCGGTGGACGCCAGCTGGTCCTGGACGCGAAGGCCCCCTTGAACGCCACGGACCCCAAGGCCCAGGCCAAGGCGCTGCGTGCCCGGGTGGATGAGCTGGCGAAGAAGCGATACTGGGAGGCGGTGGACCTCTCCCCCGATGTGGTCTTCTGCTTCGTCCCTGCCGAGTCTCTGCTCTCGGCGGCGATGGAGGCGGACCCGATGCTGCTCGATGACGCGCTCTCCAAGGGCGTCACCCTGGTCTCCCCTGCCTCGCTGCTGGCCTCGCTCAAGGCCGTCTCCGCGGCCTGGCGGCAGGAGCGGCTGGCGCAGAACATCCGCGAGGTCGTGGATCATTCCCGCGACCTCTACCGCCGGCTGGCCAAGATGAGCGAACATCTGGCCCGCACCGGGGACCGGCTGCGCCAGGCGGTGACGGCGTACAACTCGCTGATCGGCAACATCGAGCGTCAGGTGCTGCCCAAGGTGGAGGCGATGAGCCGGCTGGAGGTCGGTGAGCCCACCGCCACCTCTGCGGAGGGGCTGCTGGAGGACCTCGGCGAGACGCTGAGCACCACCACGGTGAGCACCGAGGTCAGCCCGCTGGGTCCCCGGCTGGAGTCTGAGCGCAGTCAGGGGCAGTGAAAAGTCAAGGACAGTGAAGAGTCAGGGGCAGCGATCCGCGCTGACGCTGCGGTTCACTGCCCCTGACTTCGCTGTTGTGAAGTGCCCTGCTCCTCGAGAGGACGGGCATGTGGGAGCTCCTCGGTGCTACAGGGTCAGGCCGAAGACCCAGACCAGGATGGTCATGCAGACCGCGGTGATGATGACGACGCCGGCCACGTTGAGCCAGACGCCGCCCTTGATCATCTGCCCGATGGTCACATAGCCGGAGCCGTAGGCGATCGCGTTCGGAGGTGTGGCCACCGGCAGCATGAAGGCGCAGGTCGCGGCCAGCGCCACCGGGGCGGCGAGGATCAGCGGGTCGACGCCGGTGCCCATCGCCACGCCGGAGGCGACCGGAAGGAAGGTGGCCGCCGTCGCCGTGTTCGAGGTCATCTCGGTGAGCACCAGGATGCCCAAGGCCGCGACCAGGACCAGGACCCAGACCGGGATCCCGGCGAGGCCCTCGACCTGCGTGCCGAGCCAGACGGAGAGCCCGGAGTTGCCGAACTGAGCCGAGAGGGCCAGGCCTCCGCCGAAGAGCAGCAGCACGCCCCAGGGCAGCTTCGCGGCGTACTCCCAGTCCAGCAGGCGCACACCCTTGGCGGCGCCGCCGGGGAGCAGGAACAGCAGCAGACCCACGACCATGGCGATGCCCGCATCGGAGATGAACGGATCCTCCATGCCGAGGAGGTTGGTGGAGATCAGCGGGATGAAGACCCAGGAGGCCGCGGCGAGCACGAAGATGACCAGCACGCGCACCTCGGCGGCGGACATCGGACCGAGCTTGCGCAGCTCGTCACGGATCAGGTCACCGCCGCCGGGGATGTCGTCGATCTCGGGGCGGAAGAGCACCCGGGTCAGCAGGACCCAGGCGATGACCAGCATGATGATCGAGATCGGCACACCCACGAGCATCCACTGACCGAAGCCGATGGTCAGGTCGTGGTTGGCCGACATGTGACCGGCCAGCAGCGCGTTGGGCGGGGTGCCGATGATGGTGCCCAGGGAGCCGATGGATGCGGCGTAGGCGATGCCGAGCATCAGGGCGGTGCCGAAGTTCGACTTCAGCGCCTGGTTCGTCTCTTCCTCGTCGGCGTGCTTGGCCGTGGCCGGGTCCTCGCCCTTCATGATCTTGCTGACCAGCATCAGCACCGAGACGCCGATGGGCAGCATCATCACCGCGGTGGCGGTGTTGGAGACCCACATGGAGAGGAAGCCGGTGGCGATCATGAATCCGGCGATCAGGTTCACCGGCTTGGAGCCCATGGCGCGCAGGGTCATCAGCGCGATCCTGCGGTGCAGGTTCCAGCGCTGCATGGCCAGGGCGAGCATGAAGCCGCCCATGAACAGGAAGATGATGTTGTTTCCGTAGCTGGCGCCCACGTCGTCGACGGAGACCCCGCCCACCGCCTCCTCGGCGCTGCCGAAGTCCCCCGCGGGGACCAGCAGCGGGAAGATGATCAGCGGCAGCAGCGCCGTGGCCGGGATCGGGATGGCCTCGGTCATCCACCACACTGCCATCAGCACCGCGGTGGCGGCGGTCAGCCGGGGCCAGACCTCCATGTCCCCGGGCATCACGGTGTAGACCAGGAGCGCCAGGACGACGCCGCCGATGAGGCCGATCATCCGGCGCAGCAGAGCCGGGCGTTCGAGGCCCTCGGCGCGAGCACCGACTGAGAGCTCTTCGGACTCGGCCTCCGACTGCGTGCGGGGGTCGTATTTCTTCAGGTGGTCGCCTGAGACACGTGAACGCGGAGGCGTCGTCATTGCCGGTACTCCTGCTGGTGGGGTGCTGGGGTGCGCTCTATCTGGTGACAGGGCTCACAGAGTCTACGGGGACTCAGGATAAGTTGCGACCTTGAACCGAAATGATGACGAGCGAGCTGTGGTCACCCTGCTCGAACTGGGCGCCGTGGTGTGCCTGGGCGCCCAGGTGTGGGGCGCTCAGGTGTGGGGCGCTCAGTCCCTGGGCAGGACGACGACGGCCAGCACGGTCGCGAGCCCGGCGAGTCCGAGCACCATCAGGACCGTCCCGGACCAGCCCGCGGCGTTCAGCGCGGTTCCGCCGAGGTAGCCGAAGATCGAGGAGCCTCCGTAGTAGCCCAGGTTATACAGCGAGGCCGACTGGGCACGACCGGCCGTGGCGGCCGCACCGACCCAGCCCGAGGCGACGGCGTGGGCGGCGAAGAACCCTGCGGTGAGCACCACGGTGCCCAGGATGATCACCGCCAGATGCGGCACCAGGGTCAGTCCGACGCCCAGGATCATGATCAGGTTCCCTGCGATCAGCACCGGTTTGCGCGAGTATCGCGCGGCCAGCCGTCCGGCCCGCGGGGAGGACCAGGTGCCGGCCAGGTAGGCGAGGAAGACGAAGGAGACGATCCACAACGGGATCGAATACGGCGGAGCGGAGAGGTGGAAGCCCAGGAAGTTGTACATGGCCACGAAGCCGCCCATGGTGAGGAAGCCCTGCAGGTACAGGGTCCAGAGGGTGGCTGAGCGCAGGTTCCCGGTCAGCGCCGGCACGATCTCGCGCAGCCGGACCCGGCGCGGGGTGAAGTTCTGCGCGATGGGCGCCAGCCGCAGGAACACCACCACGCAGGCCACGGCGATCAGCGTCACGGTGAGCATCCCGATCTTCCAGCCGAGCTGCTCCCCCACTGGGGCCGCCACGATGCGCCCGGTCAGGCCGCCCAGCGAGGTCCCCGAGATATACGTGCCCGCCGCGGCCACCGCGATCTTGGGACTGACCTCCTCGTTGAGGTACGCCACGGCCAGTGCCGGCACCCCGCCGAGCATGAACCCCTCGATGAAGCGCATCAGCAGGGTGAGCTCGAAGCCCTGGCTCACGAAGAGGACGGGCATGAGCACCGCAAGGATCCCGAAGAAGCAGGCGAGGCTGATCGCCCAGATCATGGCCTTCTTCCGCCCGTGGGCGTCCCCGATATAGGACCAGGGGATCACGCCGAGGGCGAGCCCGAGGGTGGCGGTGGAGATCATCAGCGCCGCTCGGTCGGCGGAGACCTCCTGCTCCGTCGCGATCAGCGGCAGCAGGCCCTGGGGCGAGTAGAGCTGGGCGAAGGTCGCCACCCCGATGAAGAACAGCGCGATGAGCAGTCGGCGGCTGTGTGCGCTCTGCGCGGTCATGGGAGCGCCCCTGTGGTGTGCGCACCAGTCATGCCAGGACGTCCATGGTGCCGCGGATGATCGCGCCCGCTCCTCCGAGTCCGGCCAGCGTCATCGCGAGCGTCCGCGCGGTGGGAATGGACACGCGTTTGGCCAGCTGCGTGCCGAGCAGGATTCCCACAATCACGGTCACCACGATCACCGGGAACAGCCATCCCAGCGGAGGCCCGGCCTGACCGTTGACCTCCACCGAGCCCATCAGCAGCTTCGTGATCACCGAGACCGCACCCATGGTCATGAAGATCGGTTGCAGCGTGGCCGCGAAGCTGCGATGGTCCCAGCGCGAGACCCGGGAGTAGATGACCATCACCGGCCCGGCGACGCCAGAGGTGGTGTTGAAGAATCCGCCCAGCAGCCCTGCGAAGAGTCCGGCGCCGCGGCCGGGCAGATGCGGCAGCTTCGGCAGCGCGAAGGTCACCAGCAGCGCGAAGACCACGATCGCGCCGACGATGATCGACAGCCAGCCTGCGCTGAGCTGCCCGACGACCCAGGCCCCGGGAATCGCGCCCAGCACCGAGGCGGGCATGATCAGCCAGAAGCGCCGCCAGCTGACATGGGACCAGACCGCGATCATGATCAGGCCGCCGGAGACGAAGGTGGTCATATTGGTCACCAGCACCCCGAAGGCGGGGCCGAGAAGGATGGAGAGCACCGGGGCGACCACCAGGCCCACACCGGTGCCGGAGACCCGTTGGAGGATGGTGCCGATCAACACCGCGGCCGCGATCACCGCAGTCATGCCCAGCACCGTCATCTCCTCATCGTATGTCAGCCCAGGTCATGCCCGGACCGGGCGCACCGCTCCCCCACGAACAGGGCCCAGAACTGGAACTCGGAGGCTCTTGGGGGCTCAGGAGGTGGAGCAGGCGCTGCGCTTGCGGCCACCGGTGCCGACGTCGTCGTGGCCGGCCTGGGTGAGCGCCTTGCGGATCTCCTTGGGCAGCGAGAACACGATGTCCTCTTCGGCGGTGATGACCTCTTCGACCTTGCCGTAGCCGTAGTCGGCGAGCAGCCGGAGGACGTCGTCGACCAGGACCTCGGGGACCGAGGCTCCGGAGGTCACCCCGATCGTCGCGGCCTCCTGGAACCAGGCCTCATCGACCTGGTTGGCGTAGTCCACGCGCTCGGCGCGGGCGGCGCCGTACTCCTTGGCGACCTCTTTGAGCCGCACGGAGTTCGAGGAGTTCTCGGAGCCCACCACGATCACCAGATCCGACTGCGGAGCGACCTTCTTGATCGCGGCCTGTCGGTTGGAGGTGGCGTAGCAGATGTCGTCTGAGGGCGGATCCTGCAGCTTCGGGAAGCGCTCGCGCAGCTTCTGCACGGTCTCCATGGTCTCGTCCACCGAGAGCGTGGTCTGTGAGAGCCAGATCAGCTGATCAGGGTTGCGCACCTGGAGGTCATCGACCTCCCAGGGACCGTTGACGATCGTGGTGTTGTCCGGCGCCTCGCCGTAGGTGCCCTCGACCTCTTCGTGGCCCTCGTGGCCGATCAGCAGGATCTCGTAGTCGTCCCTGGCGAAGCGCACGGCCTCGCGGTGAACCTTGGTGACCAGCGGGCAGGTCGCGTCGATGGTCTGCAGATTCCGACTGTCGGCCAGGTCTTTGACCGCCGGGGAGACTCCGTGGGCCGAGAAGACGAGCAGCGCACCCTCGGGGACCTCATCGGCCTCCTCGACGAAGATGACGCCCTTCTCCTGCAGGGTCTCCACGACGTGTCGGTTGTGCACGATCTCTTTGCGCACGTAGACCGGAGCACCGTAGGTCTCCAGCGCCTTCTCCACGGCGACGACGGCGCGGTCAACCCCGGCGCAATAGCCGCGCGGCGCCGCGAGCAGCACCTTGCGCGGACCGGTGAAGGTGGACTCTGCGGCCACTTCCTCGGGGCTGCGGCGCCGGCGGGGCACCATCGGCATGGGGACAGCGATGTGCTGTCGCCGGGCCGAAGCGTCGGGAGCGGTGGCGGTGGAAGTCATGGGGCTGAGTCTACCGGCGGGTGGCTGGGGCCGTCACACCGTGTCCCTGGTTGAAGTCACCGGGTGAAGCCCCAGTTCGGGTCACCGGATCAAGCCGCCGGCCAAGGTCACCGATCGAGGCCTCGCGGCGAGGTCACCCTTCGGCTGCTCCGCGCGGCCACACTGCCGAGCAGTCCGACGACGACGGCGGCGCCCGCCGCGCCGCTGAAGACCCACCAGGCCGGCTGGGCCCATGCGGTGATCTGCACCTCGAGGTGGTCCACCAG
Source organism: Nesterenkonia sp. DZ6 (assembly GCF_022565835.1). Classification (NCBI taxonomy): domain Bacteria; kingdom Bacillati; phylum Actinomycetota; class Actinomycetes; order Micrococcales; family Micrococcaceae; genus Nesterenkonia; species Nesterenkonia sp. DZ6. The sequence continues at coordinate 28,002 of NZ_JAJOYW010000005.1, read as the reverse complement.
GGACTGGGTGGCCGCATCGGTCATTGCGCCGAACTCCGCTGCCGCGACGGTGAGCGCGATCCCGAGCCCCAGGCCCACTCCGAGCAGGCCGCCGAGGGCCAGCGCCACCCATCGGCTGCGGCCCGGTCCCAGCAGAAGGCCCACCGCGACCATCACCCCGGCCAGGACCGCGAGCACCAGCCAATGTCTGCTGACCTCGGCCAGCAGCGCCCAGGTGTAGGGATCGGCGCCCTCTCCGGTGGTGGCTTCGATGTCCACCACCACCTCGGGGGCGAGGAACTCGAAGCTGGCGGTGTCCAGGAAGGGCAGCCAGCCCAGGGCCGAGTCCAGACCCTCGCGCAGCGGCCCGGTCATGGCCTCCGCCATCGGGCTCAGATCCACGGCGAGGTCCAGGTCGCTGGACTGCCCTGTGGTGCCCTGATCGAACATGGTCTCCAGCTGCGCGGCGTAGTCCACCCGGGTGCCCTGCAGGGTCTCGTCCCAGGCGGCGTCGATCTCCTCGTTCTCCAACATGGAGGCCACGATGGAGTCCACGGCGGAGTCTGCCCGGTCACCGAGCAGATTCGCCAGCCCTCCGGGCAGCTCAGACTCCATCTGATCCAGCAGCGTCTCGGAGACCAGCTCGCTGAACCCCTCCTGCTGCGGGAGCTCGCCGGCGATCTGCCGAATGGGCTCGTCCTCGCGCAGGAGCTGGTCGGCCTGGAACCCCGCCAGCGCCGAGCCGGCCAGCACCGCGGCCAGCAGCAGCGAGATGACACTGAGCACCTGGCGCATGTGGATAACTCCTTCAACCATGTCAAGGGGGTGGCATAGGCTGTAAGCACCATAGCGAACCTTCCGGGGAGACCGTCGATGATCGAAGGCAGAACATGAGCGAGCCGGCACAGGCGCAGGACACCTCGGCGGAGACGCCGTGGGCGCTGAGCACCTATTCCGGCAAGCTCAAGGCCCATATCGAGGCGGCACCGCCGACCTGGGTCGAAGGCCAGCTGGTGGAGTTCAACCTGCGCAACGGCAACGCCTGGATGACCCTGCGGGACCTGGAGCAGGAGGTCTCGTTCTCCACGGTGGCCTGGCGCACCGTCGCCGGCAGCCTCAGCGGGACCGTCCAGCCCGGCTCTCGGGTGGTGGCCCTGGTCAAGCCGAACCTCTACGAGAAGTCCGGGCGGCTCTCGCTGGTGGCCCAGCAGATGAAGCCGGTGGGACTGGGTGACCTGCTGGCCCGGATCGAGCAGCTCAGGCAGCGCCTCGCCGCCGAGGGCCTCTTCCGGTTGGATCGGAAGAAGCCGCTGCCGGTGCTGCCGCTGCGGATCGGGCTGATCACCGGCCGGAACTCCGACGCGAAGAAGGACATCCTGCGCAACACCCACGCCCGCTGGGCCGCCGCGCAGTTCGAGATCCGTGAGGTCGCGACCCAGGGACCCGGCGCGCCCCAGGAGGTCGCGGCGGCCCTGGCCGAACTCGACGCCGACCCAGCGGTGGAGGTGATCGTGATCGCCCGCGGCGGCGGCGCCCTGGAGGAGGTGGTGCTGCCCTTCTCCGACGAACGCCTGATCCGCGCCGTGGCGGCGGCCCACACACCGGTCGTCTCTGCCATCGGGCACGAGGCGGACCGCCCGCTGCTCGATGAGGTCGCCGATATGCGCGCCTCCACCCCCACCGGCGCCGCGAAGCTGCTGGTGGTCGATGAGGCCCAGGAGCGCGATCAGCTCACCCACGCCCGCGAACGCATGTCAGCCGGCGTCCAACGGCTCATCGGTCGCGAGACCGAATGGCTTCAGGCGCTGCGATCCCGGCCGGTGCTCGCCCAGCCCCAGGACATGATCACCGGGCGCGCCCAAGAGCTGCTGATGCTGCGGCGTCGCTCGCTCTTCGGCATGGAGACCGCGTTGCGCCGCGACACCGACTGGGTCGCACAGACCCGGGCTCGGGTCCGGTCGCTCTCCCCGCAGTCCACCCTTGACCGCGGCTACGCCGTGGTGCAGACCCAGGGCGGCGCAGGCTGGGACGTCCTGCGCGACGCCGGCACCGTGGCCGTCGGGGATCGGCTGAGCATCATGGTCGCCTCCGGCGAACTCACCGCCCGCGCCGAGGAGATCTTCCCCAGAGACCGCAGGGCCGCTCAGGCCGAACACGATGCACAGATCCAGAACCGAGAGGCAGCGCAATGACCGACGACGGCAGCACCACAGGAGCACCGACCTCGAAGTCCACCGAGTTCAGCACCGCGCAGACCGAGGACATCGAGACTATGAGCTACGAGCGCGCCCGGGAGGAGCTCATCTCTGTGGTGACCAAGCTCGAGACCGGCGGCGCTCCGCTGGAGGAGTCACTGGCGCTGTGGCAGCGCGGTGAAGCCCTGGCCGACCGGTGCGAGCGCTGGCTCGACGGCGCCAGGACCCGTCTGGAGGAAGTCCGCGCGGAGCTGACCGAGGACAGCTGAGCTCCGGGGCGGCCGGTGAGGGCCTGGCCGGTCACCATGGACCGCAGCCCAGCCGGCGCAGGCCTCCGCCGGCACCGTCTCACCGTCTCACCGTCTCACCGTCTCACCGTCCAACGAGGCCGGCCCGAGGCGACTGCTCAGGCCCGGACGGCGGCGTCGCGGTAGTCCGCGAGGAACTCCGCGATCCCGGCGATGGCGTGCTCGAGGTCTTCGACCCCGGGCAGGGTCACCAGTCGGAAGTGGTTGTCATCGATCCAGTTGAAGGCGCGTCCGTGGGAGACCAGGATCTTCTGCTGACGCAGCAGCTCGATGACGAACTTCTCGTCGTTCTCGATCGGATAGATCTCCGGGTCCAGCCGCGGGAAGAGGTACAGCGCGCCGTCGGCCTGGTGCACCTGCACCCCCTCGATCTCACGCAGCAGCCGGAACGCGGTCTCGCGCTGCTCGAAGAGCCGCCCGCCCGGGTCGATCAGGTCCTTGATGGACTGATGCCCGCCCAGAGCCGCCTGGATCGCGTGCTGTGCCGGCACATTGGCGCACATGCGCATGTTCATCAGGAGGGTCAGCCCCTCCATGTAGTTCTTCGCACGGTGGGTCGGGCCGGAGACATAGATCCAGCCCGAGCGGAAGCCCGCGACCCGCCAGGTCTTCGAGAGTCCGGAGAAGGTGATCGTGAAGACGTCGTCGGAGAGCGTGCAGGCGTTGATCATCTCGGCGTCGTCGAAGGTGATGTTCTCGTAGATCTCGTCCGAGAGCAGCATCAGGTTGTGCCGCCGGGCGATGTCCACCATGGCTTCGAGGATCTCGCGCGGGTAGACCGCTCCGGTCGGGTTGTTCGGGTTGATGATGACCAGGGCCTTGGTGCGGGCGGTGACCTTGGACTCGATCTCCTCCGGGTCCGGCCACCAGCTGTTGTCCTCGTCGCAGATGTAGTGCACAGCCCGGCCGCCGGCCAGCGTCGTGGCGCCGGTCCACAGCGGGTAGTCCGGAGCTGGGATGAGCACCTCGTCACCGGGGGCGAGCAGCGCCTGGAGCACCATCGAGATCAGCTCGGAGACCCCGTTGCCCAGGTAGATGTCTGAGGGATCGGCCTCGGTCATCCCGCGCGCCTGGTAGTACTGCGCCACCGCGATCCGGGCCGAGTAGATGCCCTGGGAGTCGGAGTAGCCCTGCGCGTCGTGGAGGTTGCTGATCATCGCCATCCGGATCGAGTCCGGCGCCTCGAAGCCGAAGGGCGCGGGGTTGCCGATGTTCAGCCGGGTGATCGCATGCCCTTCGCGCTCCAGCCGGGCGGCCTCCTGCGCGATGGGTCCGCGCACGTCGTACCGGACGTCCTGAAGCTTGGGCGACTGGGTGAAGTCTTCGAATTCCTGCATCCTGGAGTTGCGCACTGTCCTATCCTGCACCTTCCGGGGCGAAAGAGCCCCCCTGTTTCACATGCTGAGCGTGTCACCGGCTCAGCTCGTCACCTGCTCGATTCTTCGCGGCGGGCCGCTCAGGTGCGGGCGAACGCGTCTCGGTAGGAGGCCAGGAAGTCCGCAATCCCGGCGATGGCCTCTTCCAGCTCCTCCACCGGAGGCAGCGACACCAGCCTGAAGTGGTTGTCATCGATCCAGTTGAACGCCCGACCGTGGGAGACCAGGATCTTCTGCTGGCGCAGCAGCTCCATCACGAAGGTCTCATCGTTCTGGATCGGATAGATCTCGGGGTCCAGCCGCGGGAAGAGGTAGAGCGCGCCGTCGGCCTGGTGGACGTCGACGCCTTCGATCTCTGCGAGCAGCTTGTGCGCGACATTGCGCTGCTCGTAGAGCCTGCCGCCGGGACGGATGAACTCCTCCACGGACTGGTAGCCGCCGAGCGCGGTCTGGATCGCGTGCTGGGCCGGGACGTTGGGGCACATGCGCAGGTTCGACATCAGGTTCAGGCCCTCGATGTAGTTCTTGGCCCGGTGCTTGGGTCCCGACATGTAGAGCCAGCCCGAGCGGAATCCTGCCACGCGCCAGGTCTTGGACAGCCCGGAGAAGGTGATCGTGAAGACATCGTCGGCCAGGGTGCAGGCGTTGATCATCTCCGCGTCGTCGAAGGTGATCTTCTCGTAGATCTCATCGGAGAGCAGCAGGAGATTGTGCCGCCGGGCGATGTCCACCATGGCTTCGAGGATCTCGCGCGGGTAGACCGCCCCGGTCGGATTGTTCGGGTTGATCAGCACCAGGGCCTTGGTCCGGTCGGTGACCTTGGACTCGACCTCTTCCGGGTCCGGCCACCAGTGGTTCTCCTCGTCGCAGACGTAGTGGACGGCGCGTCCGCTGCACAAGGTGGTGATCGCGGTCCACAGCGGGTAGTCCGGCGCTGGGATGAGGACCTCGTCGCCGGGGTTGAGCAGCGCCTGCAGCACCATCGTGATCAGCTCGGAGACCCCGTTGCCCAGGATCACGTCCGACACCTCGGCATCGCGCATGCCGCGGGACTGGTAGTACTGGGCCACCGCGGTGCGGGCCGAGTAGATGCCCTGGGACTCGGAGTAGCCCTGGGAGCTGGGAAGGTTCTTGATCATGTCCACCAGGATCGAGTCCGGCGCGTCAAAGCCGAAGGGCGCCATATTGCCGATGTTCAGCTTGGTGATCCGGTGGCCCGCGCGCTCTAGTCGCGCGGCTTCCACTGCGATGGGTCCGCGCACGTCGTACCGCACGTTGCGGAGCTTCTGGGCCTGAGTGAAGTCCTCGAATTCCTCCATGAACAGATTGTGCCCTATGACACGGTCCGCGTCGGGACGTTACAAGCCTCGACCCGTTCGGCGAGTTGCGCACAGCTGCGCGAACCCAGCGGTCTGCCCTCAGCTACGAGCCTCGTCAGCCCCAGTCCTCGGGCTCCGCGACGAAGCCCTCCTGGACCAACCAATACTCCGCGGCCTCCTGCGGGGTCAGCCCCTGATCCCCGTCGATGAGTCGGCGCAGCGTGACCAGGGCGTCCTCGTTCAACGCCTGAGCCAGCTCCACCGCCACCCCGGGGACCTCCTCGGCGATCTCCGCGGAGACCACCGGAACGTACTGCTCCTGCGGGAAGGCGCGCTCAGCATCGGTGAGCGCGATGAGCCCCTGCTCCTGGATGTCGGGGTGCGAGGTCGTGACGATCGCGGCGTCGAGCTCGGCGGTGATCACCGCGTTGAGCAGTTCGTTCTCCCCCGCGACGACGATCTCGGCGGGATCGCAGTCATAGACCTCGGCCAGAAGAGGCTCCGGGGCGGGCAGGTCCGGACGCACCCCGATGCGCAGCTCGTCACAGGCATCGGCGAAGGCGGGATCATCCACCTCCCCCTCGGTGGCGATGTCATTGAGCTCGGCGGTGATCGAGGTGATCACCAGGGAGCTGCCGAGCACCGCAGCGATCGGGTCCAGCAGCTGGGCCTGATCATCGAGGCTGTCTTCGATCACGCCGAGCAGCTCGGCCGAGCTCGGCTGCTCCAGCTCGGCGAACGCCTCGGGATCGAGCTGCCGGGCTAAGGTCAGGGATCGCCCGAGGACCAGATCGGTCTCACCTTCGGCGACCACATCAGCGGGGCGGCGATCGGAGGTCTCCACCACGGCGGGAGTGTCCCGGGAGTTCAGCGCCAGAGCGTAGACATTGGCGATGGTCTGATCCAGCGGGTGATCCCCGACTGCGATGGTCCAGGCCCCCTCGGCGGCGCGGCCGGTGGGCTCCTCCGTGGGGGGCGGCGACGAACAGCTCGTCAGAGCCATGACCCCAGCGGCGGTGATCGCGGTGAACCCCGTGACGCGGCGGACACGCCGAGGCGCCGGAGGGGAAGAAGTCATGAGCGCCATTCTACGACGGCACTCGATCGGCGTTACTCTGGTGCAGATGACGAGTCCGCTGATTCCGCGTCTGACGGCACTCCTCGAGGCCGCCGGTGGGACGACTGTGCCCGCCGACGACGCCGCGGGCTGGCTCGACCTTGCATACGAGGGTGCCTACGGTGAGCGGTTCCGCACGGCCGCTGAGGCCGCTGAGGCCGGACTGCGCTCTCCCGGCGGCGAGGATCCCGAGAACCGGCTGATGCTGCTGCGCATCCTGGCCGGGGTCCATGAGATGCGCGGGGACTCCGCCGCTTCAGCTCCCTTCATCGCCCAGCGGCTGAGCCTGCTGCGCGAGCTGGGCCGCTTCCGGCAGGCCCGGGTCGAAGACGACCTCGGCGCGATGTTGCTGCGCGAACCTGACCGGGTGGAGGGTGAGATCCTGTCCCGGGTCGCCGAAGATCTGCGCGCGGAGGACCAGGCGTCCGGGAATGTCACCGTGGAGCTCGCTGATGTGCTCTCCTCCCTGGCCGTGCGCAGGCTCCAGGACGAAGGACCCGAACCCACCCTGCCGCTGGTGCAGGAGGCCTGTGCGATCCTCACCGCTCTCGACCGGCCCGAGGCGCTGGCCGGCGCCAGAATGTTCCTGGCGCACACCCTGCTGCTCTCCGGTGAGATCGCCGAGGCGCTCACCACAGCTGGGCTGGTCCTCGCCGCGCCGGCGAATCGTGCAGTGCACGGCGCCATGGCGATGCTGCAGGCCACGATCCACCATCACGAAGACCGCAATCTCGAAGCCATCGAGTCAGCGCTGCGCTCCGTGGAGCTCTACGCCGCGGCCAGGGTGCGCAAGGGCGCCGCCTCAGCTGCCGCGCTGCTGGCTGGGCTCACCGGAGAAGAAGACGACGGCGAGGCTTCGGTCCTGGCCTGGCGGGTCGCGGTGCAGCAGGCCGAGCTCGGAGAGTTCCGTGAATCGCGACTGCTGAGCCTGGCGCTGGGCCAGCAGCTCCTGGAACTGGACGACTATCCCGAGGCGGAGAAGGTGCTCGATGCCCTCTCCGTGCGGCTGGGCGGCTCCGCGGAGGACCGGTCCACCCGGGCCCGGGCGCTGATGGGGCTCGGCCACGCGGTGACCCATCTGAAGCGGCCGCTGGAGGCGATGTCGCATTGGAACGAGGCCGCAGAGCTCTTCAGCGAGGTCCAGGAGACCGATGAGGCAGCGCGCGCCCATCTTGCCGCGGGGGCGCTGGCCGCCTCCCTGGACCGCCTCGAGGTGGCCCGCGGCCACTACGAACGTGGACTCGAGCTGGTCGAGCACAGCGAGGACCTGGACCCGCTGGTGCTGCTGCAGGCGCTCCACTCTCTGGGGCACCTGCTCACCCGCGCCGAGGACCAGACTGGAATCGATCATCTGGATCGCGCGCTGGCTCTGGCGAGAGAACACGGGACCACCTGGCAGCGCGCGGACATCACCGATTCACTGGCACGCGGATGGACGGCGCTGGGTGAAGGAACCAAGGCGGTGGCCGCCGGCTTGGAAGCCGCTGACCTGTTCGCCGAGGCCGGAGACGAGGATGCGGCCGGGGACGCAGAGGTCTTCGCGGCCAAGGTGCTGCTGGAGATGGGGCGGGCCGATGAGGCCGAGACGATCTTCCGGATGTCCACCGACGAGCGCGAGGCCAGCCCTGCGCTGATGGCCGATGCCCTGGAGGGTCAGATCGAGGCGCTGATGCGGCAGGGCAAGGCCGAGGCCGCGGCGGACCTGCGCCGCAAGCTCACCCGGTTGAAGCGCAGGATGCGCAGCTGATCTGCTCGGCCGTCGGATCCTCGGCAGGGACTTTCGGCTCTACCCGTGGCGCGTCTCCCCGACGAGCATCACCCTATGACAGACATCAGACTCACCCAGCTCTCCGAGAAGCACACCGCCGGCATCAGGGAGCGGGTGCCGATGACGGGACTGACCGACTTCTTCTCTCGGGCGTTTGAAGAGACGATGCGAGTGCTGCAAGCCCAGGGCGTCAGCCCCACGGGTGCCCCGTTCGGCAGATATCACGGTCGCCCGGGAGACACGGTGGATGTCGAGGCAGGATTTCCCGTCGACTCGCCCATCACACCGGACGGACCCGTCGCTCCGGGCAGTCTCCCCGGTGGCCGTGTGGTCGAAGCGATCCACATCGGGTCATACGACACGTTGGAGCGCACGTACTCCGAGCTGGAACGCTACTTCGTCGACGCCGACGTCACGCCCGGCGACATGATGTGGGAGAGCTACCTCACGGATCCAGGGGCCGAGCCTGATCCTGAGAAGTGGCACACCCAGATCTGCTGGCCGACGGCGTGATCGTTCAGTTCTAGAGCCTCGGCCACTCCGGCAGCGCCGGGCCCGCGGGGCGCAGACCGACCACGGCCTCCGCACAGCTGAGCCGATGCTCGGCCTGCGCCTGCCACTGCCGCCGACGGGTGTCGCGCGCACCGGCCACCAGGGACAGCGCCACGGAGGCGGTGCGCACCCGAAGCCCCTGCGCATCGACGGTGGCGGCGAATCCGGAAGCGAAGCGCTCGAACGCGGCAGGGACGTGGACATAGCGCGGGTCCACGGCGGGCAGCACCGCAAGGTGGCCCAGGAAACAGGCGAGATCATCCACCCGGTGACCCGGCCCCAGAGAATCCACGTCCAACAGCGCCGAGACCTCTCCGCCGCGCATCAGCAGATTGGCCTCATAGAAGTCACCGTGGGTGGGCACCACCGGGCCACGATTGGTCAGCGGGAGCGCAGCGCTGATGTGTTCCACCAGTGCGCGGATCCGGTCCTCCGCCTCGGGCAGAGCCGAGGAGGCCGCCGAGGCGTATGCCGAGAGCCGATCGGTCCAGGCCTCTCGTGCCGGAAGCGTCATGACCTCCGCGGGCAGCTTCTCGAGCAGATCGATGAACTGCTCCGGCGCGGCGGCGGCGGCGCCGTCGGCGAGGAAATACTCTGCCAGGGACTCCCCCGAGCCTTCCTGCAGGGCGACGACGTCGAGCACCGGCTCACGCACCGGCACGGCGGCGGGGATCCCGGCGTCGAGCAGCAGCTGGTGCCGGGTGTGCAGATGATGGGCGCGACGCTCACGCAGGACCTTCAGGAACAGCCGGGTGCCGTCGTCGAACTCCGCGGCGATCACGGCCCGACGCAGCGGCCGATAGCTGATGGTCTCCAGGCTGACCAGGTCCCGGCCTGCCCCCCAGACATTGCGGACCGAGTCTGGGTCGGTCGCGATGCGCAGCCCTGGCAGCGAGGGGTCCAGCGGGTGCTGCCAGATCGAGAGCCGGCCATAGGGGCTGTGTGACTGGACGACACCGTCAGCGTCAGCGGGCACCGGCTCGGTGGTCATGCCCACATAGAGCTCGTCCACGTGGTCAGAGGTCTCGGTATAGGCCCCCGCAGGTCCGCCGCGCGGCATCACGGGGCGTCCGGTCGCCACCCGGTAGACCCCGGTCACCCCCGCTCCCGGGCGGTGCTGCAACGATTCCAGGTGCACGCTGGTGGCGTAGACGCCGGTGTGCTGAATCGCCTCCGCGATCGGCGGGTGCGCGTCGAAGGACTCCATGAATGCCAGCTGCCTGGCCTCCAGCTCTGCTGGGGTCATGCCTCGCGACATCAGGCGCGCCGGCGCTTGAGTACTTCGTCGAGGTTCATCGAATCATGCTTCGGGGCCTTGATCTGGTCCACCGGGGGGTTCTGCTCTGTGGAGCTCTGCTGGGCCGCCGGGGTCTGCTCAGCGGGGGCCGACGTGTCCAGGAAGCGGCGCTGGGTGAGCTTGACGTCGCTGCGCGGCACGGGGGTCTGCACCGCGAGCGCCTCCGGCTCGATCCGCTCGGCCTTGTCCAGGTCCAGGTATTTCGGTCGCGGCACGGAACGCGGCTGCCAGGGGCCGACCGGCTCAGCGGCATCGCCCAGGACCGGGCCCGCGGTCTGCACCTCAGCCCCGAAGGTGCGTTCCAGTCCCACGGGAAGTCCGTCCTCGTCGATCTGCTGCAAGGAGTTCGGGCCCCCGGCGCCACGGTCGTCGGCGCTCAGCGCGTCGAAGAGCCCGGCGTCGGCCGGATTCACCCAGGGGCTGGACTGCAGCGGATTCATCGCTTCTTCGATGGCGGACTGCACGCGCGCTCGACGCCGGCTGCGTCGGCGCAGCACCGCCATGGTCCTCATGGCCACCAGTGCGAGCAGGAACACGCCAGCGGCGCTGAGCGGCAGCGCTGCGGGCACCGCGGTGAGCGGCGCGAGGATCCCGGTGACGACGGCGGTGAGCAGAGCGAGCACTCCGAGGAGCGCCACCAGGGTGCGACCCCAGTGCAGCTGGAACCCGGAGGCCGAGCGTGAAGACTCGGTGGTGGAAGACTCGGTGGTGGAAGACGCGGTGGCTGAGGACTCAGTGGTGGAAGACATTGTCGCCCCTCGGTGGGTGTCGGGGTGGGCGGTGGTGCTGGTCATCGGCTCGGTGGAGGCCGGCAGCGTCCGCAGGGAGGTTTCCCGAGTGATCGTCGGGCCGTCCTGAACCGTGGGCGCGGCCTCGGTGAAGCTGCTGGCCTGGCGCCGTCCGCGCAGGACCAGGGCGCCCAGGAAGAGCACGGCGATCAGGGCGATGAGCGCGGAGGAGGGGATGGGCAGGCCCTGCACAGCGGAGAGGAAACCGCTCTCGGTGTGTTCCATGCCCAGCATCTCTGGCCCCCTTGCCCTTCATGAAGTACAGGGTGAGCCTATCCGACACCGGATTGTGATCCGCGGCAACGCGCCACAAGACCGTCGCCGATCTCTTCCCGGGTCAGCGCGAAGCACCTGTGGTCGCGCCAGGCCCCGTGGATGTGCAGGAACCGCAGGCGCATTCCTTCCTCCCGGAATCCCAGCTTCTCCACCACCCGCAGACTCGCTGCGTTCTCCGGACGAACGGCGATCTCCACCCGGTGCAGTCCGCGTTCGAAGAAGAGGTGGTCGACCGCGAGCGCCACGGCCATCGGGGTGATCCCCCGCCCGGCATGTCCCTCGTCGAGCCAGTAGCCCAGGGAGGTGGTCTGCGCGGAGCCGGCGATGATCGGGCCCACCGTCAGCTGACCGACCAGCCGGGGCGCTCCGCCGTCGGCGGTGAACCAGATCAGCCAGGGCAGGTGCGTGCCGGTCCGGGCGCTGCGGGTCAGGTGGCGAGCCATCTGCCGGAAGCTGGCGGCGGAATCGCGGGGATCGGGATTCTCGGGGGTGGTGGCGTCCCAGGGCTGCAGCCACTCGCTGTTGAGCACGCGCAGCGCCATGAAGCGATGCTCGTCCTCGGGCCGCAGGGGGCGCAGCTCCACCCGCCCGGCGGAGGTCTGCACCGCAGGGCTCACCGGCCAGTCACGGTTCCGGCCGGGGCGCAGTCTCATGGCCGCATCGCGAATCGCATCGTGTCCAGCCCGATCATGCCGAGTCCCAGCAGCTCGGTGTGGAAGGCACGCAGGTCGAATGGCTCCTCGGCTGCCCGGGCGACCGCCTCACGCTCGGCGCGGATCTGCTCGAAGACACGCTGTCCGACCTTGTACGACGGCGCCTGACCGGGCCAGCCGAGATAGCGGGTGAACTCGAAGTCCAGCTGCGCCGGCGAGATCGGAAGGTGGGCGCGCAGAAACTCCTTGCCCTGCTCAGGGGTCCAGGGCTTCCCGCCCCATTCTGCTGGGGCGTCGAAGCCGCAGTGAACCCCGATGTCGAAGACCACGCGGGCCGCGCGCATCCGCTGCATGTCATACATCCCCATCAGGTCTCCGGGGTCTGCGAGGAATCCCAGTTCGGCCATGAGCTGCTCTGCGTAGAGCGCCCACCCCTCGGCGAAGCCGGAGACGAAGCTGCCGTGGCGCCGCCACGAGTTCAGCCGGTCCTTCACCAGGGTGGCGGTGGCGATCTGCAGATGATGCCCCGGGACCCCCTCGTGGTAGACGGTGGTGGTCTCCGCCCAGGTGGTGAAGCGCTCGTCCGCTTCAGGCACCGACCACCACATCCGGCCCGGCCGGGAGAAGTCGTCACTGGGTCCGGTGTAGTAGACCCCGCCGTCCTGGGTCGGCGCGATCATGCATTCCAGGGCGTCCATGGGGGACGGAATGTCGAAGTGCACGTCCTTCAGGGCCGCCATCGCCTCGTCCGAGAGCCGCTGCATCCATTCCTGCAGCGCAGCCGTCCCGGAGAGCTGTCGGGTGGGATCCGCGTCAAGGATCGCCTTGGCGTCCTCCACGGAGGCGCCGGGGCTGATCTGCTGGGCGACCTCCTCCTGAGCGGCGACGAGCCGGGCGAGCTCCTCCAGGCCCCACCGGTAGGTCTCCTGGAGGTCCAGCGCGGTGCCGGTGAAGTACCGGCTGGCCAGCCGGTACGTCTCGATCCCCACCGCGTCGGCCGCCGGAGCCTGGGGCAGCAGCTTTTCCTCGAGGCGCCGCGCCAGCAGCCGGTAGGCCTGCTGCGCGGCGGCGGTGCCGGCGGCCAGGGCGTCCTGCGTGGTCGCGCTGACCTGGGCCTGCTGGCCGCTGTGCAGGTAGCCGGCGAGCGCGCCGTCGTCGCGGGCGTAGCTGCGGCACTGCTGCGCCACCGCCTGGACCTGGCGTACGGCGGGGACCTGGCCTCGCTCGGCGGAGGCTTGGAGCGAGCCCCAGTAGCCTTCGAGCGCGGCAGGCAGGTTGTGCAGCCGCCCGGCGATGTGGAGGAAGTCCTGCTCGGTCTGCGCGGGCATCAGCTCAAGGACCATCCGCACTCCCTGCGGTGCCGATGCCAGGTTGTTCAGCTCGGTCCGCCCGGAATCGTGCAGCGCGACGTCAAGCCCGATCCGCTCGGCCATCGCATGCAGGGTCACCTCGTCGATGCGGTCCGCTGGCGTCAGCCCGGCCAGCCGGGTCAGCGTCTCGCGCTGCAGCTGCGCGACTTCTTCGCGTCCGGCCGGGGAGTAGTCGGCGTACTCGGTCTCCACGCCGGGGCGGCCCAGCACCGTGGCCTCCTCCGGGTCCAGGGCGAGCAGCCGCTCGAAGTAGTCCTCGGCGAAGGCATCCACCGCGGTCGGGGTGCGCGGCGTCGCGCTTCCCGGCTTCACCGGTTCGGGGGGCGTGGGGCTGCTCATGCGGGTCAGTCCTCCGGGTCGGTGACGTGAAGGTGGAGTCGGCGGGCGGCTTCGGAGATCGAGCCGGTCAGCGAGGGGTAGACGGTGAAGGTGGTGGCGACGTCGTCGACGTGCAGCTTGTGCGTCACGGCCAGCGCGAGCGGGAAGATCAGCTCGGAGGCGCGCGGGGCGACGACGACGGCACCGATCACGGTGCCGGAGCCCTTGCGCGAGAAGATCTTCACGAAGCCTTCACGGATGTTCATCATCTTGGCCCGGGCGTTGGTGGCCAGGTCGAGCTTGATCACATCGGCCTGGTACTTTCCGGAGTCGACCTGTTCCTGGGTGACCCCGACCGTGGCGATCTCCGGGGAGGTGAACACGTTTGAGGCGACCTGGTGGAGCTTCAGCGGCTTCACGCTCTCGCCCTGCATATGGGCCACGGCCACACGGCCCTGCATCGCCGCGACGGAGGCCAGCGGCATCACCCCGGTGCAGTCCCCTGCGGCGTAGATGTTGTTGGCCGTGGTGCGCGAGACGGTGTCCACCTGGACGTGGCCGGATTCGGAGATCTCGACCCCGGCCTCCTCGAGCCCGAGGTCGGCGGTGTTCGGGATCCCGCCCACCGCCATCAGGCAGTGCGAGCCGTGCAGCACCTCACCGTTGGTGAGCCGGACATCGACCCCGTCCTCGGTGCGCTCCACGGACTCGGCGCGGGTCCGTGACGCGACGTGGACTCCGACGCGTTTGAAGGAGTTCTCCAGCACCGTGGCGGCGTCGGCGTCCTCCCCGGGCAGGACCTGGTCGCGGGAGGAGACCAGCGTGACCTCGGCGCCGAGCCGACGGTAGGCCGAGGCGAACTCGGCGCCGGTGACGCCGGAGCCGACGACGATCATGTGTTCCGGGACCTCGGTGAGGTTGTAGGCCTGGGTCCAGTTGAGGATCCGTTCGCCGTCCGGCTTTGCGGAGCCGAGTTCGCGCGGGTGAGCGCCGGTCGCCACGATGATCGCGTCGGCGACGACCACGTCACCGGCATGTTCCCCAGAGGTGACCTCGATGCTGTGCGGCGGCACGAGCTTGCCGCGCCCGATGATCACCCTCACCCCATAGGACTCCAGAGTGGCGTGGATGTCGCGGGACTGGCTGTGCGCGAGCTTGAGCAGGCGCTCGTTGACCTTGGAGAAGTCGGCCCAGGCCTCTGCCTCTTTGGCCTCGTCGCCGGCCGCACCCTCGGTGCCGCTGGCATGTTCACCGAAGCGCACGCCGAAGGCGGTGGAGATGTTGACCCGGCGCATCGCGTCGGCGGTGGCGATCAGCGTCTTGGACGGAACCACGTCGGTGAGCACCGCGGAGCCGCCGAGGCCCTTCTCCTCGATGATGGTGACCTCCGCGCCGGCGTCGGCGGCGACCATAGCGGCTTCATAGCCTCCCGGGCCTCCGCCGAGGATGGCGATGCGGTCAGGGGCGAAGCGTCGTTGCATATTAGTTGGAGTCACCGCCCCATTCTGCCCAGTTGAGACAGCAATGTCATACGCCACACAGGGATGTGACATCGCAAGCTCGAAGACTCGACCTGACCGGTCCGTCAGCTCGCGGCGATTCGAGAGCCGCTGCGGCGCGCCGGTGGAGCCAGATCCGTCGCGTCAGCCTGCCGCTGTGTCCCACCCAGACTGTAGATTGACCCATGTGAGCCACGACAGAGTCCAGACCCAGCACAGTGCCCCCACCAGCGCCCCGCTCGGCGACCCACTCGGCGCGCCTGCGGAGCTGACCTCCACCGATGACCCGACCGCCCCGGCGAACCTGCGCGCCGAAGAGGCCGCGCGAGAGCTGCTGCACCAGGCCGGCGTCGACTCGATCGACCTGGCCTGCACCCTGGGCTCCGGATGGGGTGAGGCCGCCGCCAGGCTTGGTGAGCTCATCGCGGAGGTCGACGCCGAACAGGTTCCCGGCTTCCATGCCTCGGGCGTCTCCGGGCACAGCGGCACGCTGAAGGTCCTGCGCACCCCCTCGGGCGCGCATGTGCTCGTGATCGGCGCGCGCACCCATTACTACGAGGGCCGCGGAGTCGACGCCGTCGCCCACGGGGTGCGCACCGCCGCCGCTGCGGGTGCGGCGACCATGGTGCTGACCAACGGGTGCGGCGGGCTGAACCCGCAGTGGAAGCCCGGCACCCCGGTGCTGATCTCCGATCACCTCAACCTCACCGGCACCTCCTCCCTGCGCGGCGCGCACTTCGTGGACATGACCGACCTCTATTCCAGCCGGCTGCGTGCAGCGGCTCGGGAAGTCGATCCCGATCTGCCCGAGGGTGTCTACGCGCAGTTCCCCGGCCCGCACTACGAGACTCCCGCCGAGGTCAGGATGGCCGGAACGCTGGGCGCCGATCTGGTGGGGATGTCCACCGCGCTGGAGGCGATCGCCGCCCGCGCCGCCGGCATGGAGGTCTTCGGCATCTCCCTGGTCACCAACCAGGCCGCCGGCATCTCCCCGGAGCCGCTGAGCCACAGCGAGGTCCTCGACGCCGGACGCCAGGCCGCCCCGCGGATATCCGCCCTGCTGGCAGAGGTCATCGGGCGCATCCTGGCGCCCTGATCAGCGTGACCTCTGACGAGCCTCACGCGCCGAGCCCGTCGCTCTCCACTTCTGTCCTGCACCGATGACCGACCGACCCAGACCCGATACCCCGACCGAGATGAGGGAGCAGACCGCCATGACCGAGAAGCTGATCTTTGCCGTTCGCCGCTGGATCGACCAGGACCCGGACGCCGGCACCCGGTCCAAGCTGCAGCAGCTGCTGCAGCGCGCCGAGGACTCGGACGCCTCGGCGACCGCAGAGCTTCAACGGCTCTTCGCCGGTCGGCTCGCCTTCGGCACCGCCGGGCTGCGCGCGGAGCTGGGTCCGGGACCGCTGCGGATGAACCGCCTGGTGGTCCGCCAGACGGCGGCGGGGATGCTCAGCTACGCCGAGGAGCAGCTGGCCAAGGCCCAGCAGCAGGCGGACAACCCGCAGGACCTGATGCGCAGCGGGGCGCGCAAGATCGTGATCGGCTACGACGCCCGCCACCAGTCCGACGAGTTCGCCGCCGACACCGCCGAGATCTTCTCCGCCGCCGGCTGGGAGGTCCACCTCTTCACCCGCCCGGGACCCACCCCGCTGCTGGCCCGCCAGGTGCTGGTGCTCGACGCCGAGATCGGTGTGATGGTCACCGCGAGCCACAATCCGCCCCAGGACAACGGGTACAAGGTCTACCTCGGCGGGGAGCTCTCCCGCTTCCTGGAACCCCACGGCCATGGGGTCGGTGCGCAGATCGTGCCACCGGTGGATCAGGACATCGCGGCAAGGATCGCCGAACTGGCGGACACACCCGCACCCGCCGCGGAGGTCGGCGCTGGGGCCGCTGACGGCGCCGGCGCCTCCGCCGGCGACGCTGAGCCGCACCCCGTCACCGATGAGGCCCGCAGCAGCTACGAGCGCGAGGCCCTGGAGCTGCTGGATCCGGAGACCTACCCGCAGCGCGACCTGCACGTGGTCTACACCGCGATGCACGGCGTCGGCGGGGAGATGGTCACCTCGCTGCTGCGTGCCGGCGGGTTCACCGTGACCCCGGTGGCCGAGCAGTTCGAACCGGATCCCGACTTCCCCACGGCCGACTTCCCCAATCCTGAGGAGCCCGGCGCCCTGGACCTCGCACTGAAGGCCGCCGAGGCCGAGCAGGCAGACCTGGTGCTGGCCAATGACCCCGACGCTGATCGGCTCTCCGCGGCGGTCTATGACGTGTCGGCCGGCGCCTGGCGCCAGCTCTCCGGTGATGAGATCGGGGCCCTGCTGGGCCGCCACCTGCTCGAACGCGGACCGCTGCGCCCCCAGGCCGACGGCAGCGCCCCGGTGCTGGCGAACTCGATCGTCTCCTCCCGGCTGCTCGCGCGGCTGTGCGAGGTCCGCGGCGTCGAACATGCCGCGACGCTGACCGGGTTCAAATGGCTGGCCCGGGTCCAGCACATGAGCTTCGGCTACGAGGAGGCCATCGGCTTCAACGTGGACCCCGAACACGTCAAGGACAAGGACGGCGTCTCTGCCGCGCTGATCTTCGCGGAGATGACCGCTTCGCTGAAGGCCCGCGGCACCAGCCTGATCGCCGCCCTGGACGAGATCGCCGCCGAGGCCGGAGTCTTCGTCACCGGCCAGGTCACCATCCGGGTCAACGACCTCTCCGAGCTGGGCAAGGTCACCGCGGCGCTGCGCGCACAGGCTCCAGTGGAGATCGCCGGCTCCCCCGTGGTCGAGTCCCTGGACCTGACCCGGGATCCGCTGCCCGGCACGGAGCTGAGCGAGGCGACCAAGACCGATGCTCTGATCTACCTCACCGAGGCTGGGGACCGGGTGATCGTCCGGCCCTCCGGCACCGAGCCGAAGGTCAAGTGCTACCTCGAAGCCGTGGCGGACACCCCCGGAATCAACGCCGACCCCGAGGCCATCGGCGCGGCCCGCGCCCAGGCGGCCAAGCGCCTGGAACAGCTGCGCACCTCGATGGAGTCCCTGCTGGGCTGACCAGCCCGCCGTCCAGCCCCACCTGCCCCTCCCACTGACCCTCCAGGAGCACGCCCATGTCACATACCCCCACCCCCGCCGAGATGGCACCGCTGATCGATCACACCGCCCTGAAGCCTGACACCGATGAGGCCACCATCCGGCGGATCGTCACCGAGGCGCGCACCCATTCCTTCGCCGCGGTCTGCATCAACCCGCGCTGGGTGCCGCTGGTCGCCGCGGAGCTCACCGGCACCGAGGTCAAGACCTGCACCGTGGTCGGCTTCCCGCTGGGAGCCTCGACCACCGCGTCGAAGCTGGCGGAGACCGTGGAGGCGGTTCAGCTCGGCGCCCAGGAGGTGGACATGGTGGTGGACATCGCCGCCGCGAATGCCGGTCACCACAGCTACGTCGAGGCGCAGATCCGTGCGCTGGCCGACGCCGCCCACGCAGGCGGCGCGATCCTCAAGGTGATCCTGGAGACGGTGCTGCTCGGCGAGTCAGCGAAGGAGCTGGTATGCCGGGCCGCGGAAGCGGCCGGGGCTGACTTCGTGAAGACCTCCACCGGGTTCGCCGGCGGCGGAGCCACCCTCGCCGACATCACCCTGATGCACTCCCTGGTCGGTGGCCGGCTGGGCATCAAAGCCTCCGGCGGAGTGCGCAGCTATGACGACGCCGTCGCGATGGTGTCCGCCGGCGCCACACGCATCGGAGCGAGCTCCTCTCTTGATATCGTGGAGCCTAGAGATTCCAGCACATCGGGTGCTGCCGGGAGCTACTGAGATGGGCGTCCAGCAGACCGCACCGCATCCTAAGGGGAGCACATGATCAGCAACGGTAAGGTCAAGGCCTATTCGGGCCAGGGCAATTTTGTAGGGAACTTCGTCGCGTTCCTCTTCGTCTTCTTCATGCTCGTCGGCTCGATCGTCGCATTGTACTTCTGGGATCTGGATCAGGTCTGGCTGCCCGGGATGATCTTCATCGTCCTGTACTGCGGCTCGTTCCTCGTCGCCAAGGAGGTCATCGGCCGCTCGGACTCCCTGGAGCAGCAGGACCTCCACGGTGAGCACGGTGAGCCGCTCGACGCCATGGCCTCCCGCGCCAGCTCTTCGCGAGAGTCGGCGGCGGAGCCACACGTCCGCTGACCTCGCTTCGACCTTCAGCTGACATGACCGCTCCGGCGCCACGACCTGTGCGCGCCCGGAATCTAGGCATCGACCTGCTGCGGGTCATCTCGGTGGCCGCCGTGGTCCTCGGCCACGCCTGGGCCGGCATGCCGGGGGCGGAGTACCTGCAGATCTGGCGGATGCCGCTGTTCTTCTTCCTGGCCGGGTTCTTCTTCTCCACCTCGCGGACCGTGCGTGAGGAGTTCCTCGCCCGCAGCCGCAGCCTGGCCCTGCCCTATCTGGTCTGGTTCGTGCTGCTCAGCGTCGCGGTGCTGGCGATGGTCCCCACCCCGTGGCCGTTCGACCCGATGACCGTTCCCCAGGCGCTCTTCGGCGGCGCCATGACGAACATGCCCTTCCTGGTCTTCTGGTTCATCTCCGTGCTCTTCTTCGCCGCGCTGCTGCTGCGCGCGGTGCTCAGCCAGCCCTGGTGGGTCGGCGTCGCGGTGGCGGTCGGCGGCCTCGCGGTGGCGCAGATCCCAGGATCTGTCATGGGCTATACCCCCTTGGGGATCGGTTTGGCACCGGCCTGCATGGCGTTCATGCTGGCCGGGCACTGGTTCGGCCGCTTCATGCGCTCCCCGCGCGGACTGAGCCTGCCGGCCAGGCCGTGGCTCGGGCTGCTCTGCTTGAGTGTCGGCTTCGGCGCCGTGGCCGCTGGCGTCCGGACGATGAACATCAAGTACTCAGGCTTCGGGACGTTCCTGCTCTCGCCGGCCGTCTCGGTGCTGATCAGCATCGGCCTGGTGCTGGTCTTCTCCAGCGCCGTCAACGCGCTGCTCGGCGGGCCGCGCCCGCAACGGACCAGCACGAGCTCTGCGGACGGTGACGATCCGACCGTGCTGACCCAGCCGCGGCGCGGGCGGATCCTCGGCGTCGTCATCTCGGAACTGGTGCAGACCGCGACCTTCGTGGTCTTCGCCCACGCGATCATCCTGTACCTGTTGCTGCGCCTCTTCGCGCTGGAGAACCCGCCGCTGCGCACCCTGGCGGCACTGCTGCTGTGCTGGGGCCTGGGCATGCTCGTGAACCGCAGCCCGCTGTCGCTGCCGCTGAACGGGCTGCCCCGTTCCGCGCTGCGCCGACCGGCGGCGGATCAGACCGGCGGGAAGATCGCCTCGAACACCTGATTGAGCCAGGCCAGCAGCTCTGAATCGGTGAGCTCCACCCCGGTGACGCCGCGGGTCTTCGGCTTCGGGATCAGCACCTGCTTCATGGTGACCTTGTGCTGGCTGCCCGGGTACATCCGTTCCAGGCGCATCGCCTTGGACTCCGCCAGCTCGGTCACCGGGCCGAACCTGATGAACTGACCCTGGGTGCCGACGTCGTGGATCCCCGCTGCCCGGGCGCGGTTGCGGAACCGGGCCACCTCCACGATGTTGGTCACCGGGTCGGGCAGGTCCCCGTAGCGGTCCTGCCATTCGGTGATGACCTCGGCGATCTTCTCCTGGGTGTCCGCGGCGGCGAGCTTGCGGTAGCCCTCCAGGCGCAGCCGCTCCCCCGGGACGTAGTCATGCGGGAGGTGGGCGTTGATCGGCAGCTCGATCTTGACCTCGGTGAAGGTCTCCTCGGTGTCCCCGCGGTAATCGGCCACAGCCTCGCCGACCAGGCGCAGGTACAGGTCGAAGCCGACCCCTGCGATGTGCCCGGACTGCTCCCCGCCGAGCATGTTGCCGGCGCCGCGGATCTCCAGATCCTTCATGGCCAGCTGCAGGCCGGCGCCGAGCTCGTTGTTCGCCGCCACCGCGCGCAGCCGCTCCAGGGCGACCTCGCCCAGCGGCTTCTCGGCCGGGTAGAGGAAGTAGGCGTAGGCGCGCTCCCGGGAACGTCCCACGCGTCCGCGCAGCTGGTGCAGCTGGGAGAGCCCGTAGGTCGAGGCCCGATCCACGATCAGGGTGTTGGCGTTGGAGATGTCCAGCCCGGTCTCGATGATCGTGGTGGAGACCAGCACGTCGAAGCGCTTCTCCCAGAAGTCCTGGATGATCTGCTCGAGCCGGGTCTCGCTCATCTGCCCGTGGGCGACCTCCACCCGCGCCTCGGGGACCAGCTCCCGGATCCGGGCGGCGGTCGCGTCGATCGAGGAGACCCGGTTGTGCACGAAGAACACCTGTCCCTCGCGCATCAGCTCGCGGCGGATCGCGGCGGAGACCTGCTTATCGGTGTAGGGGCCCACGTAGGTGAGCACCGGGTGCCGCTCCTCCGGCGGTGTGGCCAGCGTGGAGGTCTCCCGGATCCCGGCCATGGACATCTCCAGGGTGCGCGGGATGGGGGTGGCGGACATGGCGAGCACGTCCACATTGGTGCGCATCTTCTTGAGCTGTTCCTTGTGCTCGACGCCGAAGCGCTGCTCCTCATCGATGATCACCAGGCCCAGGTCGTGGAAGTCGACCTCCTTGGACAGCAGCCGGTGGGTCCCGATGACGATGTCCACACTGCCCTCGCGCAGACCGGCCATCGTCTCCTTGGACTCCTTGGCGGTCTGGAACCGTGAGAGCGGCGCCACCCGCACCGGGAACCCGGCGTAGCGCTCGGTGAAGGTCTCATAGTGCTGGGAGACCAGCAGCGTGGTGGGCACCAGCACGGCGACCTGCTTGCCGTCCTGCACGGCCTTGAAGGCGGCGCGGATGGCGATCTCGGTCTTGCCGTAGCCGACGTCTCCGGAGATCAGCCGGTCCATCGGGATCTCGCGCTGCATGTCCGCCTTGACCTCATCGGTGGCGGTGAGCTGGTCCGGGGTCTCGGCGTAGGGGAAGGCGTCCTCGAGCTCCCCCTGCCACGGAGTGTCGGGGCCGAAGGAGAACCCGCGCGAAGCCATGCGTGCCGCATAGAGCCTGATCAGCTCCCCGGCGATCTCCTTGACCGCCTTCTTGGCCTTGCGCTTGGTCTGGGACCAGTCACTGCCGCCCATCTTCGACAGCGACGGCGCCTCGCCGCCCACGTACTGGGAGACCTGATCCAGCTGGTCGGTGGGGACCATCAGCCGGTCCTTCGCGCCGCCGCGCTTGGAGGCGGCGTACTCCAGGACCAGGTACTCCCGGATGCCCGCGGTGCCGGCCTTGATGGCCTGCGGGGAGCCGACCTTGCGCTGGATCAGCTCCACGAACTGGCCGATGCCGTGCTGCTCGTGGACCACATAGTCCCCCGGCTTCAGCGCCAGCGGGTCCACCACATGGCGACGACGCCGGGCCGGCACCTTCCGTGCGGAGCCGGAGTCCTGCCGGATGGCGCGGCCGAGCATCTCGGACTCGGTCAGCAGCGCCAGCTGCAGCGGGTCCACTGCGAAGCCCTCAGAGACGTTGGCGGTGGAGATCGTGATCGTGCCCGGGGCAGGGGTCTCCTCGAGGGTGTCCACCCGGACGCAGGGAACGTCGTGTTCGGTGAGCAGCTCATGGACCCGCTGGGCGGAGCCGGAGGCGGCGGTGGTGACCACCACGGACCAGTTCGCCTTGGCGCGCTCGGCGAGGAAGGTCATCACGTCTTCGACGCTGCCGCGGTAGCCGATCGGCTCACGGGAGGCGATCGAGACGATGTCGGCGTCCTGCTCCAGCTCCTCATCGAGGCCCAGGGAGGTCATCGACCACCAGCCGGCGCCGTGGGCGATGGAGGCTTCGCGGGTCTCGGCGAGGCTGGCGAAGCCGCCTGCGGACAGGCCCTGCTGTTCGCTGCCGATCTGCGCTCCGCTGATGTCCAGCGGTGCGGCCGCGCCGTCTGGGGCGGCGGACCAGGCGGCGGCGAGGAACTCCTCGTTGGTGGCGGCCAGGTCGTGGGCGCGCCCACGGGTCTTCTCCGGCTCGATCACCACGGTGAGCGAGCCGGTGGGCAGCTGGTCCACGAAGGGCACCATCTCGGGCACCAGGACCGGGGCCAGGGACTCCATGCCCTCGGCGGCGATGCCTTCGGCGAGCTTGGTGAGCAGATCCGCCGCGTGCGGCATCTGAATGATCAGCTCCTTGGCGCGGGCCATCACGGCGTCGGTGATCAGCAGCTCGCGGCAGGGCGCGGCGTCGAGCACCTCCGGGTGTTCGGTGGACTCGGTGTCGAGCGAACGCTGATCGGACACGGCGAACCAGCGCATCTGCTCGACCTCGTCGCCGAAGAACTCGATGCGCACCGGGTGCGGCTCGGTGGGCGGGAAGATGTCGAGGATGCCGCCGCGCACGGCGAACTCGCCGCGCCGGGTGACCATGTCCACCCGGGAATAGGCGGCATCGGCGAGCTGCGCGACGGTCTGGTCGAAGTCGGCGAACTCGCCGACCTTCAGCCGCACCGGTGCGAGATCCCCCAGCCCGGCGACCAGCGGCTGCACCACGGCCCGGACCGGAGCGACGACGACGTCGAGCACGCCTCCGGCCTCGTCCGGGTGGGCGAGTCGGCGCAGCACCCCGAGCCGACGTCCCACAGTGTCCGAGCGTGGAGAGAGCCGCTCATGCGGCAGGGTCTCCCAGGAGGGGAAGTGCGCCACCGCGGCCTCCGGGGCGTATGCGGCGAGCGAGGTGGCCAGCTCGTCGGCCTCGCGGTCGGTGGCGGTCACCGCCAGCAGCGTGCCGGTGGGGCTCGTGCCGCGCAGCTGGGTCGCGATCTCGGCGATCAGCGCAGGTCGAAGTCCGGTGGTCGAGGAGATCTGCAGCTCGTCGGTGCGTTCCCCCGCGGGATGGGCGGCGGCCGAGGCGACGCGCCGATAGGAGGGGTTCGCCGTGAGCGCTGTGCGCAGACCTGACAGAGCCATGGGAGAGTGACGCCTCGTTTCGCATACAGATCGATGCCGGAGATCCGCGGTGGTGTTTCGGCGCGGTGGGAGAATCGTGAGTTTCGGGCCTCACACAGGATACTCGCTGATCCGGCTATGACGCCCCGGCCCGGGCCGCCCGGCGGGTGCGCAGCACCCCGACCTCGTATCCGACCAGAGCCGCGATCCAGAGCGCGGTGATCGGCAGCACGAACCATAGCATCGCCGAGCTGAAGGGCTGCAGCGCTGAATGCCCAGCCGCGTAGAGCACCAGATAGACGACATAGGCGCTGTAGAGCGCCACCAGCACCAGTCCCTCCCAGCGTCCGATTGCTTGGGCGGTGAACGCCAGCGGGAGCAGGACCAGGGCGACCGCGATCATCACCGGCAGGTCGAAGTTGACGGCGGCCGAGGCGACCTCGACGCCGTCCGGGGCGATGATCGCGGTGATCCCGAGGACCGCGCCGATGTTGAAGATGTTGCTGCCCACCAGGTTGCCCACCGCCATGTCCCGCTCGCCGCGCAGGGCGGCGATGATGCTGGTGGCGAGTTCCGGCAGCGAGGTGCCGATGGCCACGATGGTCAGACCGATGATCAGATCACTGACCCCGAGCACCATCGCAATGGTGGTGGACGCGGTGACCAGCATCTGAGCACCGACGACCAGCAGCGCCACCCCGCCGAGCACCAGGAGCACGTCGATCAGCACGGCTCGCAGCTTCGAGGTGCGCAGACCCTTGGTCAGTCGCACCGAGCCGCCGGCGAGAACCGTGTCCACATCGAGCCGTTCCGCCTCCTCACGGGCTTCCCGGCGCGTCTGCCGACGGGCCATCACGAGGGTGACCACCAGGTAGGCCAGCAGCAGACCCAGCAGCACGATGCCGTCGAGGAGGCTGTAGCCGCCGTCAAGCGCCATCAGCAGGGCGAGCCCCGAGAGTCCGATCATGATCGGGATGTCGGCCTTGATCAGCTGGATCTTCACGAACAGCGCGCCGAAGATCGCGGTGAGGCCCATGACGAAGAGGATGTTGGCGATGTTGCTGCCCACCACATTGCCCACCGCCAGGCCGGGTGAGCCGCTCAGCGCGGCGCCGGTGCTGACGGCCAGCTCCGGGGCTGAGGTCGCGAAGGACACCACGGTGAGTCCGATGATCAGCGAGGACAGGCCCACCGTGCGACCCAGGGAGGCGGCGCCTCGGACCAGGGCCTCGCCGCCGCCGACGAGCAGGACGAAACCGCCGAGGAGCAGGAGAAGAGTCATGATGGTCACTGGGACAACTTTACAATGGGTAGGTTCCGTGACCGCCGTCGCAGAATGCCTTCACCAAGACGTCAACGAGGAGACCATCAGTGGCACTTGAAACAGAGCTCATGATCCCGCACAGCGCGCAGGACATCATCGAGGCCTACGCGGACCGAGAATTCAATGAGCACCTGTCCAAGAAGGTCGGCGCGAAGCTGCTGAGCTTCGAGGTCCTCGGCCCGCTGGACGGTCCCTTCGAGATCGTCACCGAGCAGTCCATGCCCGCGGACAAGCTGCCGGAGATCGCCAAGAAGGTCATCAAGGGTGAGGTCACCGTGCACGTCACCCATTCCTGGGGCGCACCCGACGGGGCCGGGTCACGCCGCGCGGACACCGCGGTGAAGATCGCCTCGGCTCCGGTCTCGGCGCAGTCAGCGCAGAACCTGCACGTGCGCGGGGCCACCGAGACGCTCTCCACGGTCCGGGGCGACGTCAACGTCAACATTCCGATCATCGGCAAGAAGATCAAGGCGGCCGCCGAGCCCTATATGCGCAAGTTCGTGGATCTGCAGGCCCGCGAGGTCAGCGCCTGGATCTCCAGCCGCGGATGACACCCGTGCGCACCATTCGGCGAGGGCCGGGTGGCCCTGGGGGACGACCCGGAGCTCACGCGGCCTTCTTCGTGTGACTCTCACCCACGGGCCCGGGCACCGCACCGTCCGAGCGGGCAAACCTCGACGAGGCCCCAGGACGAGCTCCAGGTGCCCGAGCCCTGGGTGTCCGCGTGACGAAGTAGATCATCACGATGAAGACCGGAACGAAGACGAGCGAGAGCAGCGTGAAGAAGGACCAGATGAGGTTCCAGAAATAGAGCCAGTCGAACATCACGCCCCCTTAGTCTTTGCAGACTCCGGTCTTGCCGGAGTCAGTTGTTCGAGTGTCCGTTGTCGATCGGTATCCACTTGAGCGTGGTCGATTCCTCCAGCGGAACGGACACCGTCAGAACCCCGTGGTCGAAGACCGCCCTGATCTGCCGGTCCTTCGCCTGCTCCGGTAGATCGACGCTGCGCCGAAAGCTGCTGGTGCTCTCGCGGAGCAGGTACCGCTTGCCCTTGTCCTCCTCGCGTTCGCGCCGCTCCGCCTGGATCACGAGCGTTCGATCGTCGACGCTGACGGTGATGTCGGTGTCCGCGAAATTCGACAGATGCGCCTCCACGACCAGTTCCTTCTCATCCCTGGTGTAGACGTCGGTGCTCGGCGTTCCGCGCATCCCTTCGTCGAACAAGTTGTGGCGAAGACTCACCAACCCTGCCAGCGAATCGAAGCGAGAAAGATGATCTGTCATGGTCCCTTCCTCTCGTGGGACGGGTGATTCAGGTCGGGTGGACTTCGAAGCAACGTCGAGCTGGGCCCAGCGCATCACGGGACCGGAAGTGTGCTTCGATCAGTGCGTGCGCCTCAGTAGGGGCGCACGTCGAGGCGATTGTCGAGCGTGGTCACGTCAGGTGAGGACCAGGCAGCCTCACCTGCCTGGGTCTTCTCCATCAGCGACTTCACGTATCCGGTGAGGACCGCCGTGTTGCCCACGACTGAGACGCTGATGCGGCCGGCGTCGACCTGGGGATCGCGGAACAGGGCACTCCTGATCCGTTCGGCGGCTTCCTCGGAGACGGGGCGGGGGATCAGCGTGACCTCGTTGCGCACCGTGTGCACTCCCCGGATGTTCTCCACCGCCCGCTCGGCCGCTTCCCGCTGAAAGTGCCAGTCGACCTGCCCGGTGAGCGTCACGCACCCGCCCTCGACCCGCGACCGCACCGTCCCTGGGATGTTCGCGGACCAGGTCAGGACACGTTCAGCGACGCGGCCGATGTCCGTGTCGGTGACCCATCTCGCCGAGCGAGGAAGCACGGTCAGCCGATTCAGAACCCCAGCGATGCCGTGCACGCGTCGCATGGCACGCGAGGCGGCGAGGTATTCGAAATAGTCCCCCACTTCACCCGACAAGGTGACGACTCCGGCTTCGACCTCGACCTCGACCTCTGAGGCGTCGATCTCCGGCGTCCACTCGAGTTCGGCGAGAACCAGAGAGTGGATCTTGTTGTCTGATCGGGTTCTTGTCGCGATGATCACAGGTGGATTCCCTTCTCCCCGCCCGCAGTCCTGCGAGCTGGGTCCAGCCTCTCGCATCAGGGTCGGGCCCATGTAGGGCCATAGGTCCTACCAGAGGCGTCGGGTGGGCGCCAGACAGGTGCGTCAGCTGTGGATATCACTGTCTTGGGTGGCGGCGCCGTAGGCGGCTACCTGAGTCCTGCGCTCCATGCCGAGCTTGGCCAGCAGCCCGGAGACGTAGTTCTTCACGGTCTTCTCCGCGAGACCCAGCCGCTGCCCGATCTGCCGGTTCGTCAGTCCCTCGGTGATCAGCTTCAGCACCTGCTGCTCGCGCAGCGTGAGGCTCACGCGCGGCCGCCGGGCGTGGAGCGCCTGGGCAGAGAGGTCTCTGTGCACTCGCTCCGCCAGATTCTCGGGGATCAGACTCTCACCCCGGGCGATCCGCAGGATGGCCTCGACCAGACGTCCCCCGCGGATGCTCTTGAGCACATGTCCCGAGGCGCCGGCGATGACCGCGGCGACGCGGGCGCTCTCGTCATCATCGGCGGTCAGGATCAGGCAGCGGATCGCCGGGTGCGCAGAACGGATGCTGCGACACAGATCGATCCCGGTCCCGTCGGGCAGGTGCAGGTCCAGCACGACCACATCAGGATGCGTGACCTGAACCCGGTCGAGCGTCCCGCGCACCGTCGCCGACTCCCCCACGACCTCCAGCTCTGGTTCGACGTCGACGAGCCGCGCAATGCCGCGTCGGACGATCTCATGATCATCGACGAGGAAGACCCTGATCATGGGACGTCCTGACCATGGACCGGGACGTGCCAGCGCGCCCGCACCCCGCCGTTCTCCCCCGGGGTCAGCCCAAAGGCACCACCCCGAGCACGCGCCCTGGCCCGCAGGTTCGCCGTGCC
>NZ_JAJOYW010000004.1:0-375128 GCF_022565835.1 Nesterenkonia sp. DZ6 | reverse complement strand
AGTACCCGATGATCGAAGGCGTGGACGGACCTGAGGGCATGCCGAGCCTCGAGGAGCTCGACGCGCCGGACATCGATCTCAACCGTCTCGATGACCTGGAGACCTCTGTGGAGATGATCGTCGAATCAGGTCTGGTGGGCTGACCCATCACCGCCCCGGCCAAAGCTCCAGCGCGCACCGCCGCCCGTTCCCGCTCCGCAGGGAACGGGCGTGTGGCGGTGCCGCTGTGGCTGCGCGCCGCCGCTGTCCTCGAACCCCGGAGGATAGGGGCGTGGCATGGTGAACAACCTTCCATGGAGGCCATCGGCTAGCGAGGTGTCGGGGAAACCAGCCTGTAGGTCAGGTCAAACTGTCATCTATTGGTGCGGCAGACCCGTCTTGGGCGACGGTCCTGACCGCGGAAGAGCGGGATGCGGCTAGCTAACAAGCCTCGGCGGGCGTGGGGGATGTGGGACGGGCCCAGGGTGGTGTGCTGAGGAGTAAGAGTACTGCGGCGATCATCACGCCAGCGATGAAGATCGTGGCAAGGTGAATTGAAAGAGTGCTGCCGTCATACATGGTCACGCCCACAGCCAGCAGCGAGGCGGCCAGAAGCACGAGTCCAATCCAGTGCTGGCGGCGCAGGCCTATCATCACCAGCAGCGCAGGAACGGCGTACCAGACCATGCTCGCAACACCCATCGAGTTGATCTGGTTGATCACCCCGCCGGTGCCGGGCACTGCCGCGACCCATGATCGGAAGAACATCGCAGCACAGTGCAGGATCAGGCCCAGGACTCCAAGGACTATAAGCAAGAGGTCCAGCACCGTCAGGCGTCTGGTCACCCGCTCAAGGGGTAAGCCTGGGGCCACCCATCGGAAGACCAGCAAGGCAAGAACGACCGCGATGAGCATCACGACAAAAGATGTGGACATGAAACTTACCCTACGGCCAGGCAACCCCATCACTTTGTCCCGGGGGCACAGGTAACTGCCACCTCAGTAGTTCAGGTCAAGCTCTCACCTATCCGTGCGACGGAACCGTCTGTAAGTCTCTCGGTGGGAAGGCGAATAGCGTAGCTCTTTGGGCCATGAGTAGACATGGCGCCTCCCTCGTAAATCTCCAGACGCCTTCAGTCGTCGTGCCAGCACGACCTGGAGCCGCGTTCAGCGTCCTGCAACCGCTGGAGATCATCTCTCGTTGTGTGTCCTGGGTCGCAGAACCAGTGTGACGGTCGCCCTAGATTTAAGTCACAGGTTCTCACCTCCAGAAAGGACAGTCCGATGTCTGTTCCCACCACAGCACACGGAACACCACGAACCACTGCGCCCACCACAACGATGAGGCACAAGATCTCCGCTGGGGCCATAGGAGGAATAATCGGCGGACTCGTCTTCGGAGCGTTCATGGCGATGATGGACATGCTGCCGATGATCGCCATGATGGTCGGAAGTACCTCTGCTGGTGTCGGCCTCGTTGTACACCTCGTCATCTCCATCCTCATTGGCCTGGGTCTGACAAGTCTGCTGAGCGGCGCGCTCTCGAGCTACGGTCGAGGCGCGATCCTCGGCCTGCTCTACGGTGGTCTCTGGTGGGTCTTGGGCCCTTTGCTGATCATGCCCCTGATGATGGGGATGCCCGTGTTCGTTGTAGACGCGGCGGGACTGTGGAGCTTGATGGGGCACCTCATCTACGGCCTGGTCCTCGGTTTGACCGCCGTCGCGGTCCTGAACCGACGCAGGTAGAGACCTGATCCCCGGCCACACTCAATTCGACGTGCTCACGCCTCGGTCTCCCACGGTCTCCGAAGGTCAGGTACACACCGTATTCAACGTCAGCGCCATAAGCTCCGCGGCTCAGGACACTGCGGAGGACATATGCATTTCGACCCCACATACACCGCCCTGGTCGTCACCGGCGCACAGATCGATTTCCCGAGCTCCTACGGTGTCGCCTGGGAACTGGTGGGGCGCAACGTCGAGGAGAACAACACCGTCGAGCACCTCCTCGCAGGAGCCAAACCTGCCAACTGCGAGGTCTTCGTCTCCCCGCACTATTACCACCCTCGCGATCACCAATAGGATTTCGGCGGCACTCTTGAGCAGTAGATGCAAGAGATCGGCATGTTCGACCGACTCGGACCCCTGAACATGGAGGGACTCCAAGGACCCGGGGCCGACTGGATGCCTCAGTACAGGCCCTACGGCCCCCAGACCAATGACCTAATCCTTTAACTGGGCAAACGTGAGATCAACAAGATCCTGCTGGCTGGAATGTCCGCGAACCTCTGCGTGGAAAGCCACCTCCGGAAACTCCTCGAACAGGGCTTGGAGGTGCCTGCGGGAGATCCCACGCTGGCCCTCCAGCAGTGAAGAATTCCGATGCCATTGGCCCAGTAGTTGCCGAGGCCAGATGAACAAGGACTATATGAGCACCGCAGCGTCAATGATTTCAGCTCACCGTGTGAACCCATCGATCACGGACGTTCTGGCCGGGTGCATCCAAGCTTGCACAGACGCGGCTCTGGCCTGCACCTCCTGCGCCGATGCCTGCCTGGCCGAAGATGCGGTCGCTCAGCTGCGCACCACCATCCGCCTCGCCCAGGACACCGCAGAGATGTGCACGACCACGGCACGCATGGAACTTGAATCCGACCCGGGCCAACAACCAACCAATGCGGCCGTGGAAGTCACGGGAACCCCCGCCGTAGGCCGAAGGTACATCACCGGGGTCACTATGCACGTCATCACCGGATGGGCGACTCCGCTCTAGACGCTCGGCAGTTCTTCGAGTGTGTGCTGGATTGCAGACCCGCCCCCGGTGCACCCATACGGTGGACAGAGCCGTCGAAGTTGGAGAGGAGGCAATGAGATGTCCATCATGGAGACACACAGAGCGTGTGCACACAGCCTCGCCCATGCTTCAACGTGCGGGAATCAACCATGGTCTCCGCAGAGACGGGAGAAAGACCCATTGAACTCCACAACCGAGGGCTTCACCTGCCTTGACGAAGTGGACCTCTTCGCTGACCTCAGCCCCGCTGAGGTAGAGGCCATGCACCTGATGGTCCCTGAGCGCCGGTTCGGCCCCGGCGAACTGGTGTTCTCACAGTCTGAACCCGTCAGTGCCCTTTTCGTGCTGAGATCAGGCCGAGTGCGGGTCTTCAGAGTCGCCGAGGATGGAAAGACACTGACACTTGCCATCCTGGAACCTGGGGCAGTCTTCGGCGAAATGCTGCTCGTGGGTCAGCGCATGTATGAGAACTACGCCGAGGCCATCGAAGATTCAGTGATCTGCCAGCTCACCGTCGAGGACGTCGAGCGACACCTGATCGGGGACCCGCGGATCGCACTGCGCATCGCGAAGCTCCTCGGTGACCAGGTGGCTCATCTGGAAGAACGACTCACCGACCTCGCTCTGCGCCCCCTGGCTGCCCGCACAGCCAAGACCCTGCTCACCCTGGCCCAATCTGCCCCCACCAACGCCCTCAGCGCTCGACTGGGACACGGCGGCGCGATCCGGATCACTCACGAACAGCTCGCTGGGCTGCTCGGAGCCACCCGGGAGGCAACCAGCAAGATCTTGTCTGATTTTGCCACCAAAGGGTACATCCGGCAGACCCGCGGACGCATCACGGTCAAAGATCCCGAGCGCCTGCAATCCACAGCCAGGACCACATCCTGAATTCTTCCGCCTCTCACACCTATCGGAGTGGCGGAGCCCATACAGACGAAAGGCACCACATTGAGCAGAATCACCGTAGAAACCGTCGAGTCCGCACCAGAGAACGCGCAGGCTGAGCTGAAGGACCTGGAGCAGAAGTTCGGCAAGGTCCTGAACATCCACGGGGCGATGGCATCATCGCCCGTGGTCCTCCAGGCCTACATCGCCATCCAGCAGGTCATCGAGGACTACGGGACCTTCGACGCCCAGACGCGGGAAGCCATCGCTTTGGCCGTCGGGAACGTCGACGAGTGCACCTACTGCCAGTCCGCCCACACCCAGGGCGCCAAGGCTGCCGGCCTCAGCGAGGATCAGACCGTGGCGATCCGCCGCGGCGATGTCGACTTCGACCCGAAGCTGGCTGCTCTGCTGCAGGTGGCCCGCGAGGCGACTGCCGAGAAGGGAAACGTCAAGGACGCCACCTGGCAGGCAGGACTCGACGCCGGATGGAGTACGAAGGAACTGACTGAACTCACCACCCATGTGGCGTTGAACCTCTACACCAACTACTTCAACCACATGGTCGAGACCGAGCTCGACGTGCCTGCGGCACCCGCCCTCTAGGCTTCTCCACGGAACTCCGGGAAACCCGGTGGCGCGCTGGCCGAAGTCCGTGATGGCTGCACCACGCAGGCATCGCGGGCCTCGGGGCGAATGTAGTCGGCCGTACTTCCAGAACGCTGCGCCCACCGCTCCCGAGCATCCCTCTCTCCTGGACCGTGATAGGGAGACCCGCATGACTCCCCGCCTTCGGTTGTGCTCTTCGACGTTAACGAGACCCTGTCTGGTATGCGCCCTCTCGCGGCAGCATTGGTCACCGCCGGCACTCCGGCGAGTTGATGTTGGTCATCGTGCACCCCTGAGATATCCACCGGGACTCCGCTGCCTGACTGGGATCAACGGAGCTCAGGTCTGCTGAGAGTTCTGACCATTGGATCCAGGGACACGTCCGCCACAACTTATGTCTTGCAACCCTTGCCTTTAGAGGCGGCTGGGGTAATTCGCGGTGGATGGGCCTCGTGGGCGCGATTCGCACCGGTGAGTGGCCGCGCTATCGCGGCGCCAATCGTCACCCCGGTGCCCAGAGAGAGACGGTCCGGCGATCTCTCCGCTGACGCCCCAAGCGACGTACGAACTTCCACTGTGCATCGCAGCGGAAACCCTACGGAGTTTCGTGGCGCCTCTGCGGCCTTTTGGGTGGTTGAAGCAGCTGCCAGCTGCGCCGCCCAATTCGTCCGAGCCGTTTCCGCAACGGGGTGCCAGTCGTTGAAGCTTCTCCCCCTTCTCGTCGCGGCAGAGCTGCCAAGGGAGAGTCCGATGGGATCGATGGCTGTGATGTCGCCACTGCCCCGCCGACTCCCAGCACAGAATGGCTCAGGCATCGGCACACCGGGTGGCACCAGATATTGAACGCGCCCCTTCTAGAGGCGATGGACGGGCTGCGCTTGCGCCTCACCGAGAAGGATGTGCTCCTGGTCCTCGACGATGAACCTTACGCTGCGACCAAGCGTGCGCTTGAAGAACTCGGTTGGGAGCAGCAGGTCTGCCCCGACGGATGGGACAACTTCGGCTCGGTCCAGGTGCTGGAAGTCGACTGCGAGACCGGTAAGGGCACCGGCGCTGAAGTAGACCGGCGTGCGGGCAGCCACACCCTGATCGACTATGCGATCCTAGGTGCCAAGACTCGGGAAAGGCACGCGCGCTTTGAGAATGCTCCGTCGTCGGGC
Source organism: Nesterenkonia sp. DZ6 (assembly GCF_022565835.1). Classification (NCBI taxonomy): domain Bacteria; kingdom Bacillati; phylum Actinomycetota; class Actinomycetes; order Micrococcales; family Micrococcaceae; genus Nesterenkonia; species Nesterenkonia sp. DZ6. The sequence continues at coordinate 369,698 of NZ_JAJOYW010000004.1, read as the reverse complement.
TCACTGCCCGGGCTAAGCAGCTCGCCCATCTGATCAGACACTCAGAACGACGCATCTGCCTCCGAGCGAAAGACCAGCGGCCCCGATGACGGTGTGGTTCGAGAGGTTGAACATCACAGACGCTGCGTGGCGGGTCGGTTCATCGGCGGCGGTGCCAGCAAGCAGGGTCAAGGGATTGCACTGACGCTGGGACATGTCGCTTAACGCGGGTGAACCAGGATAGATTCGTCGCAAAATCCATCCTTAAGCAAGTTCACGAGCCTCTTGACTTGTGACAACCACACGTTCAATTGGGAAGGGCCATTAAACCCGTCGCGAGATGCTGATGGGACGTGTGAGAAATGCCGATTATGTGACGCCCGAGTCCCTACCGAACGCGTGGCCCCGCCTCGATCAAGGAGCGCAGATGCACACAGCACAGACCGGCCGAATCCTCGTGGTCGACGACGAGGTCGATCTGGCCCGGCTGATCGAGGGGTACCTGCGCAAAGCCGGGCTGGAAGTCGCCGTGCGCCATGACGGAACTGAAGCCGTGGCCGCGGTGCGCGACTTCGACCCGGACGTGCTGGTACTGGATCTGGGACTGCCCGGCATCGACGGGATCGAGGTGTGTCGGCAGGTGCGGACCCTCTCCGACTGCCACGTGCTGATGCTCACCGCCCGGGACGACGAGATCGACAAGATCATTGGCCTGTCGGTGGGAGCTGATGACTATGTGACCAAACCTTTCAGCCCCCGCGAGCTCGTCGCCCGAGTCCAGGCCATGCTGCGCCGAGCCCGCACCAGCAACAGCGAGACTTCCGGAGGGCCAGACTCCCCCGGGCCGGCGCTGGTGATCGAAGACCTGGTGGTGGACGAGGCTGCCCGGAAAGTGCAACTGGGAAGAGAGCCAGTGGCCTTGACCCGGATCGAGTTCGATCTGCTGGCGTGTCTGGCCACTCACCCGCAACAGGTGTTGTCCAGGACGCAGTTGGTGGAGTTGGTCTGGGACACACGCTGGACCGGGGATGATCATCTGGTGGATGTGCACATCGGGCGCATCCGTAAGAAGCTCAATGATGATGCCTCCAGTCCGAGGTTCATCCACACCATCCGCGGGATCGGGTACCGGATGGGAACTGGACGATGAGCTCCACCGCGACCGACCGCCGGTGGTCCTGGAGCCCCTTGACGGTGCGGTTGATGCTGGCCCAGACCGCGGTGCTGGTGGTGGGGCTGATCATCGTGGTGGTCACCGCGGTGCTGGTGGGACCCTCCATGTTCTACCAAGAGCTCATCGAGTCCGGTCACGCCTATGCAGCCTTCGGGTTGGTCCACTTGGAAGATGCCTTCCGATCGGTGATCCTGACCGCTCTGGTCATCGGCGGATTGCCGGCCCTCTTCATCGCCGGGATGCTCAGCTTCTACCTCTACCGCACCATCGGCCGTTCCCTGGCATCGTTCAGCACTGCGGCCGGGCAGGTGGCCGCTGGCAACTACGACGTGCACGTGACCTCCACGAAGCTGGGTCCGGAATTCGACTTGCTGGCCGACTCCTTCAACGACATGGCCGAGAAACTAGCCGCGGTGGACACCACCCGACGCCAGCTGCTGGCGGATCTGGCCCACGAGATGCGCACGCCACTGGCCAGCCTCAAGGGCCATCTGGAGGGCATCGAGGACGGCGTCGTGGAGTGGGATGAGCGGACCATCGGAATCTTCGACGCTCAGATCGCCCGGATGGAACGCCTGGCCCGCGACATCCGCCAGCTCACCGCGGCCGAGGAGGCCACCGCCAGGTTGCAGCTCACCCTCCAGGACCCCGGTGTGTTGGCCTGCCAGGCGGCTGCGGCCATCGAGCCCGCCGCCGCGGTCAAGAACATTGCGGTGACAACCAGCAGCGGTGGCCCGATGGCGACACCGGTGTTGCTGGATCAGGAACGGATGGGTCAGGTGCTGGGCAACCTGCTGGAGAACGCCTTGGGCCACACACCGCCCGGGGGTGCCATCACCGTCCACACCGATAACGCACCGGAAGCGGTCACCGTCACCGTCACCGACACCGGGGAAGGCATCAGTCCCGAGCACCTGGAACACGTCTTCGCGCGCTTCTACCGCGTCCACACCGGCCGTGAAGCTCACCGCGCAGGCTCAGGCCTGGGGCTGGCGATCAGCAGGTCTCTGGTCGAAGCCCAGGGCGGGACCCTGGAAGCTGCCAGCGACGGACTCGGTCACGGAGCCTCTTTCCGGATTCGCCTGCCCCGCAACAGAGACCCGGAGTAACCCGCGCGCATCTCACGGACCACCCCGAGAACCTCCCGAAACGAGACGCACCTCCCCCAGGATCAGACGCCCCGTGCTGCGGACTCGGCCTCTCACTTGTTGCTCTTCTCGCTATCGGAGCCCCTTTCCGACAGATCTCCGAGCACCAGCCGACGGGTGCGCTTGACACTGGTGCTGACCAGCTTCTCCAGCGGCCCCTGCCCCAGAGCCCGCTGCCACACCACCGCGAACACGGCTGCCACCGCCACGTGGACCACGAACCACACGTAGGGCAGCCCGTAGTGCGCCTCGACCGACAGGGTCACCAGGTGGACGGTGTACAGGGTAAAGGTCATCGCGCCCATCGCCGAGAGCGGCAGCAACCACTTGCCGATCTTCGGAGCGATCAGCAGAAACACACCCAACACTGTCAGGCTCACCCCGAGGCTGGCCGCGATCGCGAGCGGAGTGTTGGTGTGCGGGGTCGCGATCGCCAGCCACCATCCGGTGGAAGCCGGCAACGAGTCCGGACCAAAGATCAGGACCTGATCCAGCTCGTACCTACTCATCCAAGAGGTGTCCAGGAGTCGTTGGTAGCCGCCGAGCGCGTAGAGCAGGATGTACGAGGTTGTGTGGGCGAAGATCGTCAGCCCCACTCCCACGACCACCACTCGGATCTGAACGGCGGTCTTGCGCAGATTCAGCCGCCCCAGCCCCAGGCCGACCAGCAGATAGGCCATGTACGGCAGAGCCGGGTAGGTACCGGTCAGCAATAGCTGAGACGCGGTGGCCCCCGGCTCGCTCAACACGTCAGCGAACGTGGGGTTGTAGGAGCTCCACGCGGGCAGTTGGCTGAGCAGATTCTGCATGAGCATCGGGGACACGATCCCGAAGACCGCCGCAGAGATGAAGAGCGCCTTGGGGCCCAAGTGCAGGAATGGGATCGCCAGCAGGAAGAAGACTCCGTAGTAGAGCAGGATGCCGTAGGCCGGAGGGTCCTCCGGCATCAGGGTCCCGATCCACAGACCTACGACTGCGATCAACACCGCCCGCACTCCCAGTCCCAGCCTGTCAGCGGTCATCCGCCTGCCAGTGTGCGGGTTCCGCCCGCCGGAGGTCAGCGCCAGTCCCACCCCGGCCAGCAGGGCGAACAGCGCTGCTGAGTCCCCGGAGAAGATCCGCCACGACCAGCTGGCCTCCCCGGTCTCCTCGTTCCAAGCCGGAAGCAGGTGAATGGCCATCAGTCCCACCAGAGCCAGTCCTCGTGCCGCATCGATCCCCACCAACCGGCGCGTGGACCGCACCAGACCATTCTCGATGCCCCCCGCTTCGGTTTCTGGTGTTCCACTCATGTTCTTCCCTTTCCTGCCCGTCCCGTGAGGGGCGGTGAAGCCTGCGGCCAATGGCCGTCGCTGTGGTCCCGGAGCGCCCGGGAACGTATTAGTTCCAGGGTGTCCGCTGCACTTAGAGCCCAGGTCGCGGGATCCTCAAGATTCCATGAAGACTCCACGAGTCATCGACTCAAGGGGAGCCCGTTAGCCTTGAGGGCGTGACCTCACCCTGGCCCCTGACCTGCCCCGCATGCGATGCACCATTGAAACTGACACCCACGCCGGATTCTCCAGCTGCATCGACCGGTGCCGAGACCGCCGCAAGGACCGAGGCGATCGCAGGTCCCGTGGCGCCACGGAACGCTGAGCCACAGCAGCCGGCGTTGAAGTCGGCGCAGCCGCTCAAGGCGCTGAGCTGCCCTTCCGGCCACCGCTTCGATGCGGCACGTCAGGGTTATGTCAACTTGCTCTCCGGTCGCGGTACCCGTTTCACCCCGGATTCGGCGCAGATGATCATGGCCCGCGAACGTGTCCAGGACGCCGGAGTCTTCGCCGCACTCAGCACGGAGCTGGTCAGGATCCTCGCGGAGCAGATTCCGGTGCACAGACCGGCCCACCCTGGCGAGCCTGGGCTGCTGCTGGACTGCGGCGCCGGCACCGGGCACTACCTGCACCAGCTCCTCGACGCTGCCCCGCAGGCCCGGGGAATCGCTCTGGACCTGTCCATCTCCGGGCTCAAGCGTGCCGCCAGGCACCCGCGAACCCTCGCGCTGGCCTGGGACCTGTGGCAGCCACTCCCCCTGGCCTCAGATTCGGTGGACCTGCTGCTTGATGTCTTCGCTCCCCGCAACGTGAGTGAATACGCCCGAGTGCTCCGCCCGGGTGGACTGGCGGTGGTTGTGACCCCCGGTGACGTGCACCTGACCGAGCTGCGCGAGGCAGGCATGCTCGGAATCCACGACCAGAAGCTGCGGCAGCTCAAGGACCAGATGACACCCACCTTCGGTGCCGCCGAACTCAACGCCCAGGTCAGCGGCAGGGTCCCAGTCGACGCCGGTCTCGCCGCTGACCTGGTGTTCATGGGTCCGGCCGGGCATCATCGGGATCATGATGCGCTGCGCGAGAGTCTGCAGGCCCGTGACGTGGCCGCCGTCACGGTCGACCTCGACGTGAGCCTGTGGCGCGGATAGGCTGAAGTCACGCGTATATGGGTTGATGAGGAGCTGAGATGATCGAATGGTTCGGCGACAACCTCTGGGCACCCTGGCTCGCAATTGCCCTGGGACTCCTCGTGCTGGAGGCCATCACGCTCGATCTGCTCTTCCTGATGCTCGCCGTCGGAGCCGCCGCCGCCACCACCGTGGCCCTCGCCGGTGGAGAGCCCTGGCTGCAGGTGTTGGTCGGCTGTGCCACCGCCCTGCTGATGCTTGGCGCCGTCCGGCCCATCGCCCTCAAACATCTCAAGAAGGGCCCGGCGAACCAGCTGACCAACATCGACCGGATGGCCGGCATGGAAGCCCATGCGCTGGAAGCCATCACCGGCGACGCCGGCCTCGCCGAGGTCGACGGCGACACCTGGACCGCCCGCACCATCGGTGACGTCCGGATCGAACCCGGGATGGACGCCGTCGTCGAATCTGTGGACGGCGCCATCGTCTACCTGCGACCTGCGCGACAGATCAAATGGGATGAGGCGGGCCCCGACACCATCGGGCCCAACACTCCCCGACCGGAAGGCGCCTGAGAGATCTTCAGGCGCGCCACTGAAAAGAACGGAACGTCATGGAAGTCACTGCACTTGTAGTTCTCCTGGTCCTCGTCGCCCTGGTGGTGATCATCATCGCCCGCAGCGTGCGCATCGTGCCGCAGGCTCGCGCCGGACTGATCGAGCGCCTGGGCAAGTACCAGCGCACCCAGGGGCCGGGACTCACCCTGCTCGTCCCCTTCATCGATCGACTGCTGCCGATGCTGGACATGCGCGAGCAGGTGGTCTCCTTCCCGCCCCAGCCCGTGATCACCGAAGACAACCTGGTGGTCTCCATCGACACGGTGGTGTACTTCCAGATCACCGATCCGAAGGCCGCAACCTACGAGATCCAGAACTACATCATCGCGGTGGAGCAGCTCACCACGACCACACTGCGCAACGTGGTCGGCGGACTGAACCTCGAAGAGGCCCTGACCTCACGTGATCGCATCAACGGTCAGCTCCGCGGGGAGCTGGACAAGGTCACCGGACGCTGGGGCATCCGCGTCGCCCGAGTCGAGCTCAAGGCCATCGAGCCGCCGCACTCTATCCAGGACTCGATGGAGAAGCAGATGCGCGCCGAGCGCGAACGCCGCGCCGCGATCCTCACCGCCGAAGGCACCAAGCAGGCCGCGATCCTCACCGCTGAAGGTGAGCGACAGGCCTCGATCCTCGCCGCAGAAGGTGACGCACAGGCCCGGATCCTTGGCGCCAACGCTGAGGCGCAGGCCATCGAGACCGTGTTCAACGCGGTCCACGACTCGGAGCCCGGCCCTGAGCTGCTCTCCTACCAGTACCTGCAGATCCTCCCGGAGATCGCCAAGTCAGAGTCCAACACCATGTGGATGATCCCCGGCGAGTTCAGCGACGCGTTGAAGAACCTCTCCGGAGCCTTCGGCGGACCCGAGTCGGCCCAGCAGTCAGGCATCAGCCTCGAGGACCGAGAGGCCGAACGAGCAGCTCGCACGGAGCGGCTGAAGCAGCGTCGGTTGGAGAAGGCCCAGGAGAGTGCACAGAACAAGGGCAAGCCCGCCATCTCCTCGGCCATCGCGGATATGGCAGAGTCAGCCCGCAGCACCTCGGTCACCGATGAGAACCCGCACTACACCAGCCGTCAAGAGGTCGAGCAGGAGGCCCGCAAGGCCCAGGTCGGCAATGCGGCAGTCGCCGAGTCTCGCACTGAGGCTCCCGCCGAGGAAGGCACCGAGCTCACCGAGCAGCCGGTCTTCCAGCAGCAGCCCGAGCCCATGGAGGACCCGCAGCGCTGATCGAGATGGGAATAACTCCGCGGTGCTCTAGAGTTATAGCTAGGAATGACTCTGCCCATCACACTGGAGGATAATCGATGAGTGATCGCAGTCTGCGCGGAATGCGCCTTGGTGCGCAGTCCATGGAAACCGAGCAGGGCGTCGAGCCGGCGCCGCGTCAGGAGATCGAGTATCTCACTGAGGATGGCGAGCGGATGCGGGTGATGTTCTCCGCTGAGGCCGATGTCCCCGCAACCTGGGTCTCCCCCACCGGCAAGGAAGGCCTGCGCGTTGACGTCGACAGGCCCGAAGCCGAGCCGGAGAAGCCGGTCAGGACCCACTGGGACATGCTGCTGGAACGACGTTCCACAGAGGACCTCGAGGTGATCCTGCAGGATCGTCTCAAGCTGCTCAAGGAGCGTCGCGGCGAGGCCGCCTGACTCCCGCAGCTGATGCGATGCTGAGCACAGAAGCCTGCTCACAGACGGCGACGGCGTCCCTCCCGAGAGATCGGGACGGACGCCGTCGCCGTCTGTGTGTGCTGATCGTCAGCGCTGGCGCAGCTTCTGCCCCAGTGTCCGGGCCCGCGCGCGAAGTCCCCAGCGCGTGACGTTGACCATCGCCTCTACAACGATGTCGGAGCTCATCTTGGACTCACCCAGCGTGCGCTCGACGAAGGTGATGGGCACCTCGACGATGGTCTTGCCCATGCCCGCCACCCGGAAGGTCATGTCGACCTGGAAGCCGTAGCCCACCGATTCGATGCTGCCCAGATCGATCTCTTCGAGCACCGAGCGCCGGAACACCCGGAATCCGGCGGTGATGTCGCGGACCTTCAGACCCAGCAGCGTCCGGGAGTAGAGGCTGCCGGCGCGAGAGATCGCGATCCGGTGCAGCGGCCAATTGACCACCGAGCCTCCCGGCACCCAGCGTGATCCGATGACCAGGTCAGCCTCATCGATCTTGGCCAGCAGCTTCGGCAGCTGCTCGGGCTGGTGCGACCCGTCCGCGTCGAGCTCGACCAGGACGTCGTAGCCGCGTTCGAGTCCCCAGCGGAATCCTGCGATGTAGGCGCCGCCGAGCCCGTTCTTGGCCGTGCGGTGCAGCACGTTGATCTGCGCGTCCTGGGAGGCGAGCTCGTCGGCGAAGTCTCCGGTGCCGTCGGGGCTGTTGTCATCGACGATGAGCACATCTGAGGTTGGAACTGCCGCACGAAGACGTGCCACGGTGCCCGGCAGGGCATCGATCTCGTCATAGGTCGGGATGATCGTCAGGATCTTCACGAGTCGCTTCGCGTCCTTCTGGGGGTTGTGGAGATGAGGGTGGAGGGTCGAGGACAGTCTACGGTCACGTGCTGGCGCTCAGGCCTGGGCTTCAGCGCCGGATCGAGCGACAGGATGAGTCACCTCGACGCCGTCGATCACAGTGGAGATCAGCGTGGGCAGGGTCGCGCCGTCGAGATAGGGCAGCAGCGGGGTCCGGGCCCGCACATCGGTGCTCCACGCCGCGGTCCGCGAATCAGGGGTCTGCACCGCCAACGAGTCCACCTCCCAGATGGCGTAGGTGGCCCGGGCCCCAGGGTCCAGCTGCGCCGAGGTGGCGGGTGTGCCGCTGGACTCGGGCAGCGACCGGTAGGCGCCGCGAGTCTGCGCGTTGAACCCCGCCCGCACCGAGACCGGATCGCTCTCGTGGTGGACGTGTGCGCTCACCGCTGCCCAGGGGCTCTGTCCTGCCTCGGCGACGGCGCTGACCGGAACGCCGACGCTCAGTGCGGTGGCCAGGTGGCCGCGACCGCGCAGCACCACCTGCACGCCGGTGTTCAGCAGCGACTCCCATTCCTCCCGGGACGCGGAGTCGAAGCCGTCGAGCACCGTGGGCAGCCCACCTGGTGGACTCTGCCGCTTGGCGCGCATCTCGCCGGTGGAATCCACCAGGGCCGCCACCATGGTGGCCGGGGTGATGTTCTGACTCATGCGCAGGATGAGCTGACGCTGGGCCAGCGCGGCTGCGAGTCTGATGCTCAGCAGCTGTTCCAGCACGTCCTCAGCGGGGAGCTGCAGCGCCGCAGGGCGGCCGAGTATCGCATCCACGGTGCGGAGCAGCTCCGCGGCGGCCCGCACGGCGTCCAGCCGGTCAGCCACGCCGGATTCGGCGAGCCCGGTGAGCGTGAGCACCGGGTAGGCGCGAACCCGGTGCTCCGCGGCGGCCCTGAATGCGGTGTTCAACAACTCCTGGGCCACCTCGGCCTCGCTCAGCGCGGGCACCGGCAGTTCGATGTTCAGCCGCACGGCGCCGCAGCCCAGGGCTGCCGCCGCGTCCAGCGCCGCAGCGATCCGGGTGCCCCAGGAGCCGACGCCGGCGGTGCCGGGCGCCGCGTCAGCTGCAGCATCTCCGGCGGCATGTTCGGCGGCATGTTCGGCGGCATCGAGGTCCACCCAGCCCACGAAGGCGGGCGCCACCAGGGCCCGGTCCAGGTCCTGGATGACCAGGTCGGCGTCCTTGCGCTCTGCGGCGGTCTCGTCAGAGCCGACCCAGGCGATCAGTCCGTCCTCGACCAGCATCGCGTCTGCGTAGGGCTCAGAAGGGGAATGGATCGTGCCGTTGGTCAGCAGTCGCGGCGGGTGCGCGGCACCGGTGCTAGTCATCAGTTGGCTCCTCCAGGTTCTGATAGGCCACCGAGGAGTATGCCACCACTCCCCGGCCGATCAGCTGCACTGCCTCATGACAGCGCGCCGAGAGCTTGGCCGGGGTATGTGGGATCTTGCTCAGCTGATCCAGGGTGTCGATGCATTGTTTGGTCCAGCGCACGAAGTCTCCTGCGGCCAGCGGCGAGTCGTCCAGCGCGCTGCGCAGACTCTGGCCGTCCGCCCAGGCGTACATGGGCAGCACCAGGCCAAGCTCCGGGGCGGCGGTGGGTTCCAGGTGATGACGCTTCTCCAGAGCTTCAAGTTCAGCGTGAACCTCAATCCCGGTCCGCGCAGCCTGGGCCAGGCGCTTCGTCGGCATCACCGGCATGGCCCCCTCATCTTCGCGTTTGGCCTGGTAGACCAGCACCGTGACGAAGGCGGCCAGTTCCTGCGCGGTGAGCCCGGAGAGGACTCCGCGCTCCATGAGCAGCCCGGTGAACAGGTCTCGCTCGCCGTAGATGCGGCGCAGCTGCTGTCCGCGATCGGTCACCGCGAATTCGGTGGCGAACCACTCCTCCGCGGTGAATCCCGGACGCTGAAGCGCCGGCTCGACGGAGATCAGCTGTCCCGGGTCTGCCGGCGGGACGTGTGGCATCAGCTCCGGGTCCACCGCCTCCATGTGTCCGAGCTCATGCAGGACCCCGCAGACCCGGTCGAAGGTCTTGGCGATGGAGCCGGTGCGGCGGTCGATCTTCAGCTTGAGCTGATCGATCTCGCGCTGCAGCTTCCATGCGCGCTCGGCCCAGCGGGCGTGGTCCTCACGCTCGCTGCAGCCATGACAGGGGTGGCGCTGCAGGGCGCTCTGCAGCTGCTCCAGCGACTCCGCCTCGGTCTCCTCCTCGCGGAAGCCGAAACCGGGGGTGGGCGCGTTGGACCGCGGCGGCACCCGCTCGTGCATCGCGGCACGCATCGAGGAGGCGAGGTCCCGGCGCACCTTTGGCACCTTGACCTGGGGCTTGCGCGGGAGCCGGACGCTGGAGATGACCTCGGGCGGCTGGGCGAAGTCCTCGGCGGTGACATTGCGGAACTTGCCGTCGGCGGTGATCACTCCGGGCCGGGGGTCATGTTCGGGCGCACTGTGGACCACCAGGGACTCTCCGAAGCCGCGCTTGCCGCCGACCTCGATGACGTCGCCCGGCTGAAGCGCCGCGAGGACCCGGATGATCTCGCGTCGACGCTGCCGCTGGCGCGCCTTGGCCTGGTCCTTCTCCGCCTCACCGAGTCTGCGGCGCAGTGCGGCATATTCGCGGAAGTCCCCCAGATGGCAGGCCATCGCCTCCTCATAGCCGGCCATGGAGGATTCCCGCTTCGCCACATCCCGGGCGACGCCGACCACCGAGCGGTCGGCCTGGAATTGGGCGAAGGAGGATTCCAGAATGGTGCGCGCGCGTCGTCGTCCGAACTGGGCGGTGAGATTCACCGCCATGTTGTAGGAGGGCTTGAAGCTGGAGTTCAGCGGGTAGGTCCGCTTGGAGGCGAGTCCCGCGACCTGCCGCGGATCCATGCCCGGCTGCCAGACGACGACGGCGTGGCCTTCCACGTCGATTCCGCGCCGTCCGGCACGGCCGGTGAGCTGTGTGTACTCCCCCGGCGTGACATCGACGTGGGATTCGCCGTTGAACTTGTCCAGCTTCTCCAGGACCACGGTCCGGGCGGGCATGTTGATCCCCAGCGCCAGGGTCTCGGTGGCGAAGACCACCTTGAGCAGTCCCTCGGCGTAGAGCGCCTCGACGAGCTCCTTGAAGGGTGGGAGCATGCCGGCGTGGTGCGCGGCGACCCCGTTGATCAGCGCCTCACGGAAGCTCTCGAAGCCCAGGATGGCGAGGTCCTCGGCCGGGAGGTCCCAGCCCATCTGCTCGACCCGGGAAGTGATCTCGGCGGCCTCTTCCCGGGTGGTCAGCACGATGCCGGCGTTCAGGCACTGCTCCACAGCGGCCTCACAGCCCACTCGGGAGAAGATGAACCCGATGCAGGGGAGCAGACCGTCGCGGTCGAGAGCCCGGATCATCTTGGGCCGGTTCAGCCGCGGGCGCCCGGCGCCGGATCCGGAGATCCCGGAGGCGCCCGAGGTCCCCGCGCCGCCGCGGCTGCCGGCCCCGCCTCGGCTGGAGGAGGCGCTGCTGCGCAGCTCCTGGCGGGGGCCGCCGCCCGGTCCGCCCTTGCCAGAGCCGCGAACCGCGCCGCGACCCGGACCTCGACCGGGTCCCCGGCCGTTTCCGCGAGACCGGTTTCCGCCGCTGCGCCGGGAACTGGGCCCTTCGCTCTGATGCGCGAGGCGCTGCAGCTCGGGGTTGACCAGCGTCGGCGCGTCGTCGTCCTCCTCGTAGATGAAGAGATCGTGCAGCTCGTTGTCCACGAACATGTGCTGCCACAGCGGCACGGGACGGTGCTCGGAGACCACCACCGAGGTCTCCCCGCGCACCGTGTCCAACCAGGCGCCGAACTCTTCAGCGTTGGAGACCGTGGCCGAGAGAGCGACGACCTGGACGTGCTCAGGGAGGTGGATGATGACTTCCTCCCAGACGGCGCCGCGGAAACGGTCGGCCAGGTAGTGGACCTCGTCCATCACGACGTAGCCCAGATCCCGCAGCGTCGCGGAGTCCTGGTAGAGCATGTTGCGCAGCACCTCGGTGGTCATCACCACGATCTGCGCCTCGGAGTTCATCGAGGTGTCCCCGGTGAGCAGACCCACCTTGTCGGTGCCGTGGACCTCCACCAGCTCCTGATACTTCTGGTTCGAGAGCGCCTTGATCGGCGTCGTGTAGAACGTCTTGGTGTTGTGGGCCAGGCCGAGGTGGACGGCGAACTCGCCGACGATGGTCTTGCCCGCCCCGGTCGGGGCCGCGACCAGCACGGCCCGTCCTGCTTCCAGGTGCTGACAGGCCTGGACCTGGAAGTCATCGAGGTCGAAGGCCTGAGCCTGGCGGAAGACCCCGAGCTCAGTCTTGGCCTCCGCTGCTCGTCGACGTGACTGTGCGTAGCGCTCGGCCGGTGAACTCATGCTTCCAGCCTATGACATCGCGCCGGCTCGACTTCACGTGGCATCTCCGCCTCCGTCAGCTCATCCCGGGCCCCGCGAGCTGGCTAGACTGCAGCGATGACCACGGCTCCCTCTCCCCGGCGACAGATCCTGCTGGGGGCGCTGCTGCCGGCGTTCATCTTCAGCGTCGGCGCCGGTGCCATGATCCCGATCCTGGCTCCCTTCGCCGTGGAACGGGGCGCCACCCTCGCGGTGGCGGGCATCATCGCCGCGATGCTCCCGCTGGGTCAGATCCTCGCGGATCTGCCCGCCGGTGCGCTGGCGGCCCGAGTCGGCGATCGTCGTGCGATGCTGCTGGCCGCCGGTGCGGCCGCGCTCGGCTTCCTGGCCGCAGGGCTGGCCCCGTCCCTGCTCACCCTGGGCGCCGCCGTCGCTCTGGTCGGTGCCGCGAATGCGGTCTTCCACCTGGCGCGGCACTCCTATCTGACCGAGGTGACCCCGGTGCATCAGCGCGCCCGGGTGCTCTCCACCCTGGGCGGGGTGCATCGGATAGGGCAGTTCATCGGACCTTTCCTCGGCGCCGGGGTGATCGTCCTGGGAGACCTGCGCGCGGTGTTCGCGCTGGCGCTGCTGACTGCAGTCGCCGCGGGGGTCACGGTGCTGCTGGCACCGGAGATCGACACCCGGCCCGCCCGCGCGCCCGGCGTCGCCCGGGCCGGGTTCGCCCAGGTGATCGCGACCCACCGCGATCTGCTGCTGACCTTGGGGATGGCGTCGATGCTGGTCGGCGCCATCCGCGGGGCGCGTCAGCAGGTGCTTCCGCTCTGGGGTGAGCACATCGGGCTGGACCCCACCACGATCTCGCTGCTGTTCGGCCTCGCCGGTGGCATCGACATGCTGCTGTTCTACCCCGCGGGCAAGATCATGGACCGATTCGGCCGGCTCTGGATCGGGGTGCCCTCGATGATCTGCCTCGGGCTGGCCATGGCCCTGGTGCCGCTGGCGCATTCGGTGCCGGTGCTCGCCGGGGTGGCGGTGCTGCTGGGCATCAGCAACGGGCTGGGTTCCGGGGTGATGATGACGATCGCCTCGGACATCGCACCCTCCGACGCACGCCCGCAGTTCCTCGGCGCCTGGCGGCTGATGCAGGATCTCGGGATCGCCGCCGGTCCGCTGACCCTCGCCGCCGGGGCGGCGCTGGGCTCCCTGGCGGCCGGGATCTGGGTGGCCTCCGCCATGGGTCCGCTGGCAAGCGCAGGACTGCTGCGCTGGCTGCCGCGCTATTCGGTCCACGCCAGTCGTCGGACCCGGAGGGCCGCAGGGCTCGAGTGACCCGGAGGGCCGCAGGGCTCGAGTGACCCGGAGGGCCGCAGGGCTCGAGTGACCCGGAGGGCCGCAGGGCTGGAGCAGCGACCGCGCAGCGACACGCGGTCAGACGGGCAGCGCCCCCGGAGCCTTGGCGGTGCTGCGCCGGACCAGCAGATCGAAGCTCAGATCCATATTCTCCGGGTGTGTGCCGCCTGACTCGACGGTGGCGAGGATGAGCTTCGCCGCCGTCGCTCCCTGACTCTGGGCGTGCTGGTCCACCGTGGTCAGCTCGAAGAGCCCACCGAGCTCGTGCCCGTCGATCCCGACGACCGAGAGGTCCTCGGGAACTCTGATCCCCAGCTCGCGCGCCGCAAGGACCGCCCCGATCGCCATCTCATCAGAGGCCGCCACGAGTCCGGTCATCCCGGTGCCAGGCATGCCCAGAAGCTGGCGGGCCGCATGGAAGCCACCGGGGATGGTGAAGTCTGCTTCACCGATGAGGGCGGGGTCGGTCTGCAGGCCCCGGCGCCGGAGTGCCTGGTCGAAGCCCTCCCGACGCTGGCTCGGGACCTTGTAGTCGGCGTCGAACCGTTCGGCACCGCCGATGAAGCCCAGCACCTCATGGCCCAGATCGAGCAGATGCGCTGCGGCAAGCTCGGTGATGGCCAGGTCATCGATCGCGACGCCGGGCAGCGTGCCGGAGGTGCCGCCGATGATGACCACGGGGATGCCGAGTCGCTTCAGCTCCAGCTCCTCCCATTCGCTGAGCTCCAGGGCCACGACGACGACGGCGTCGACCCGGCGTCGTCGGAGGAAGGCGCTGAAGATCTCTCGACGCACCTCGGGGTCTCCGGTGACGTTGTACAGGGTCACGTCGTAGCCCGCGCTGGTCGCCTCGTCGGAGATGCCGGTGAGCACGGTGTTGAAGAACCACCGGTGCAGCTCCGGCATGATCACCCCGAGATTGCGCATCCGGCCTGAGGCCAGGCTGGACGCCGCGGAGGAGGCCACGTAGTCAAGTTCCGCGGCGACCTTCAGGATCTTGGCCCGCGTGCTAGTCGAGACGTTGCCCCGTCCGCTCAGCGCACGGGAGACCGTCGCGGCGGACACCCCCGCGGCCTTGGCGACATCATCCAGGCTCGTCATCAGCCGGCGTGCCGGCGCAGCCACACGGTGCAGTCGGCCGGAACCTCAGCCCCCTTCAGCGCAGCGGTGGCGAGCAGCACGTCGTGCTCGGCGGGCAGCGCCACCGGCTGCGTTCCGGTGTTTGCGAGCACCGTCACGTCCTGGTTGGCGAACATCAGCACGGAACCCTCGTTCCCGGGCAGCCAGCGCAGCTGCCCGAGGCCCAGATCGTGTTCCGCGCGCAGTGCAAGCATCCGCCGGTAGAGGTTCAGCGTGGAGTCAGGGTCGGCGCGCTGGACGTCCCGGGCTAGGCTCTTCCAGCGCTCCGGCTGGGGAAGCCACGGCGTGCCGCCTGCGGTGAACCCGAAGGTGTCAGCGTCGGCGACCCAGGGCAGCGGGACCCGGCATCCGTCACGGCCGAAGCGTTCTCCCGCGGTGCGGAACCAGGTCGGGTCCTGGCGGGCCGCATCGGGCAGGTCGTGGACCTCGTCGAGGCCGAGCTCTTCACCCTGGTAGATGTAGGAGGAGCCCGGCAGCGCCAGCATCAGGGCGGTGGCGGCGCGTGCACGGGCAAGACCGGTCTGCCGATCAGGCAGGCCCGGATGGTCTGGCCCGATGCCGCTTCCCTGCGGGTTCTCCCCGGTCAGCGAGAGCCGGGTGGCGTGGCGCACCACATCGTGGTTCGACAGCACCCAGGTGCTCGGGGCACCCACGGAGTTGAAGGCGTGCAGGGAGTCATCGATGACCCCACGCAGCTGTCCCGCATCCCACGGGGTCTCCAGGTACTGGAAGTTGAACGTCTGGTGCATCTCATCCGGTCGCACCCATAGGGCCGCCTTCTCCACGGAGGATACCCACGCCTCACCGCAGAGCGCCCGGTCGCCCTCGTACTCCTCAAGGACCAGGCGCCAGTCGCGGTAGACCTCATGCACCTCGGTCTGCTCGAAGTAGGGCGCCGGGGTCTCCTCGCCGCCCATCGATGCGGCGTCGACATCCGGGGTGTAGTCCGGGAAGTCCTGATCCTTCACCAGTCCATGGGCCACATCGACGCGGAAGCCGTCGACTCCGCGGTCCAGCCAGAAGCGCAGGATCCGCCGGAACTCCTCCTTGACCTCGTCTTTGGACCAGTCGAAGTCCGGCTGGCTGGAGTCGAAGAGATGCAGATACCACTGACCCGGCGTGCCGTCGGGCTCGGTGATGCGCGTCCAGGCGGGTCCGCCGAAGATCGACTGCCAGTTGTTCGGGGGCTCCTCCCCCTGGGCTCCTGAGCCGTCGCGGAAGATGTAGCGGGCGCGCTCCGGGCTCCCGGGTGCCGCGGCCAGGGCCTGTCGGAACCATTCGTGCTGATCCGATGAATGGTTGGGCACCAGGTCCACGATCACGCGGATGCCGAACTCGTGGGCGCGCGCGAGCAGGGTGTCGAAGTCGGCCAGCGTGCCGAAGATGGGGTCCACGTCGCAGTAGTCAGCGACGTCATAGCCGGCATCCTTCTGCGGTGAGGTCATGAAGGGGCTCAGCCAGATCGCATCCACACCGAGACCGTGCAGCTCTCCGAGCCGGGCCGTGATTCCGGGAAGGTCCCCGATGCCGTCGCCGGTGGAGTCGCTGAATGAGCGCGGATAGATCTGGTAGATCACTGCGCTGCGCCACCATTCGGCGGCAGTCCCATGCTCCTCGGTCGTCGCAGCTCCTCGAGGGGCGACGTCGGCGGTGAAGGTGGAGGTGCGCAGGTCCTGGTGAACAGTCATGTCTCCAGCATATATGTAAGCGCTTCCACCTGGACAGCCTCGGCACACAACCGCTTGCACCGCCCTGAAAAAGTGGCTGCCACAAAAGAAACAGCGCATCATGAAGCATAAGCGCTGGCCACAGGGCCTTTCCTCCCCTCACTGCCGACTGCCCGCTCAGGGTTGCGTGGATCACATTCTGTCCCCATACTGGAAGCGCTTGCACTCAGGACGGCGGGGTCATCGACTCCGCTTCTTCACAGAGAGGGACACCGATGACGGTGAACACCGGAAGATTCACGACGATGACCGCGCTCCTGGGGCTGGGGGCACTGGCACTGACCTCCTGCGGCTCGGGAGGCGACTCCCCCGACGCTGACGCAGCCGATCCGGCTGAGACCGAGACGACAGAGGCCGAGACGACGGAGTCCGAGGCTGAGGAGACCGAGGACGGCGATTCTGAGAGCGGCGAAGCAGCCGCCTCCGGCAGCCTGACCATCTGGGCCGATGCCAACCGGGCAGAGGTCCTGGCCGACGTGGCGGAGGACTTCGAGTCCGACACCGGCATCTCGGTGGAGATCGTGCAGCAGGACTTCGAGGAGATCCGAGACCAGTTCGTCTCCCAGGTCCCCACCGGTGAAGGCCCCGACATCGCCGTCGGCGCCCACGACTGGCTCGGGGTCCTGGTGAACAACGGCGTGGTCGCCCCGGTCGAGCTCGGTGACACAGCAGGTGACTTTGAAGAGATCGCCGTGGACGCCTGGACCTATGAAGGGCAGACCTACGGCCTCCCCTACTCGATCGAGAACATCGCGCTGCTGCGCAACACCGAGCTGGCTCCCGAGGCCCCCGCCGATTTCGACGCGATGATCCAGATGGGCGAGGAGGCCGGCACCGAATATCCGTTCCTGGTCGGCCTGACCCCCAACGAGAGCGACCCCTACCACCTCTACCCCTTCCAGACCTCCTTCGGGGCCCCGGTCTTCGGCACTGACGAGGACGGGAGCTACGACTCCTCGCAGCTGACCATGGCCGACGCCGGCGGAGAAGAGTTCGCCGGCTGGCTGGCGGAACAGGGCGAGGCCGGTGTGCTGAACCTCAACATCGACGGAGACCTGGCGCAGGAGAGCTTCAACGGCGGCAATTCGCCGTTCTTCCTGACGGGTCCCTGGAACGTGACCGGCGCGCAGGAGGCCGGCATCGACGTCGCGGTGGATCCGATCCCGGCCGCCGGAGACCAGGACGCGCAGCCCTTCGCCGGAGTACAGGGATTCTTCCTGTCCTCGCAGAGCGAGAACGTCGTGGCCGCAAGCAACTTCCTGATCAACTACGTCGGCACCGCGGAGGTCCAGACGGCGCTCTACGAGACCGGTGGACGCGCGCCCGCACTCACCGAGTCCTTCGACCAGGCCCTGAGCGAGGATGAGATCGTCGCCGGATTCGGCGAGGTCGGTGCAGAGGCTGTGCCGATGCCGGCGATCCCCGAGATGGGCGCGGTCTGGGACGACTGGGGATCCAGCCAGGCCGCGATCATCAAGGGCGACGGCGACCCGGTGGAACTCTGGCAGAAGATGTCCCAGGACATCACCTCTGCGATCGACTGATCGATGAGCACACTGACCACCACCAGAACCGATGACCGCTCCGCCGACGGGCGCCGCGCCCGGCGCACCGCCGAGGCCGCAGGCGTCGGGTGGAAGCTGCTGCTGCTGAAGATCACCGTGCTGGGGCTGCTCAACGCCGCCTCGGTGTATGCCGCCATGGTGCTCTTCTTCAACGAGAAGTGGCTCATCGGCACTCTGGTGGTGGTCAGCGGTGCCTTCCTGACCTGGATCTACTTCCAGCGCGGAGCACTTCCCGCGAAGTATCTCGCCCCAGGAGTGGTGTTCCTCCTGATCTTCCAGGTCTTCGTCATCCTCTACTCCGGCTACGTCGCCTTCACCAACTATGGGACCGGCCACAACAGCACCAAGGACCACGCGATCCACGCGATCATGCTCCAGACCCAGGACCGGGTGCCGGATTCGCCGACGTATCAGCTCACCGTTGTGGAACGCTCCGGGGAGCTCGGATTCGCGGTCACCACGGAGGCCGGCGAGGTCCTTCTCGGGTCCGCTGAGACCCCTCTGGATGATGTTCGGGGCGCCGTCGTCGAAGACGATCGCGTGGTTCAGGTGCCCGACCATGAGGTGCTGAGCTTCGCCGAGCTCGTAGATCGGCAACAGGAGCTGACCACACTCGCTGTTCCACTCTCAGACGACCCCAACGCCGGAGCGCTGCGCACCCAGGACGGGCAGCGGGCGTATGTCTACACCTCACGCTTCGTCTATGACGAGGCCGCGGACACCCTGACCAACACGCAGAGCGGAGAGACATATACCGACGGCGGGGAAGGTGCGTTCGTCACCGCGGCCGGGGATCAGCTGATGCCCGGCTGGCGGGTCAACGTGGGTCTGGACAACTTCGTCCGCGCCATCACCGAGGAGTCCATCCGTGGACCGCTGCTCTACGTCACGGCCTGGACCTTCGCGTTCGCGTTCCTCTCGGTGGCGACCACGTTCATCCTGGGCCTGTTCCTGGCGATCGTCTTCAACGACCCCCGGATGAAGTCCCGCAAGTATTACCGCCTGATCATGATCCTGCCCTACGCCTTCCCGGGATTCCTCTCCGCGCTGGTCTGGGCCGGGATGATGAACCAGGAGTTCGGGTTCATCAACAACGTGCTCTTCGGCGGGGCATCGATCCCCTGGCTCAGCGATCCATGGCTGGCCAAGCTGAGCATCCTGATCGTGAACCTGTGGCTGGGCTTCCCCTACATGTTCTTGGTCTGCACCGGTGCGCTGCAGTCGATCCCCGAGGAGCTCACCGAAGCCGCCCAGATGGACGGGGCCAGACCGTTCCAGGCGTTCCGGCAGATCAAGTTCCCGCTGCTGCTGGTCTCGATCGCTCCGCTGCTGATCTCCTCCTTCGCCTTCAACTTCAACAACTTCAACCTGGTGTACATGCTCACCGGTGGTGGGCCCCGGGACATCGAGGCCGGGATCAATGTGGGCTCCACGGACATCTTGATCTCCATGGTCTACAAGGTGGCGTTCGTCGGATCCCAGAGCGACTACGGGCTGGCCAGCGCCTTCTCCATCCTGATCTTCTTCATCGTCGGCACCATCTCCGTGATCGCCTTCCGGCGCACCCGAGCACTTGAGGAGTTGAACTGAGATGGCCCTGTCACAGCGCACGCTCACCCCCCGCCCGCCCACTTCCGCCCCAGTCACCCGCGGCACGCCCACGCCCCGCGCACCCACCCGCCTGCGCTCCTTCCGACGCTGGTTCTCCCAGACCGGATGGCGCCACCTGGTCGGCGTCGCCGTCGTCATCTTCGCCGCCTTCCCGCTGGTCTACGTGTTCTCCGCCTCACTGAACCCCGGCGGCACGCTGATCACGGCCAACACGTTGTTCGGGAACCTGAGCCTGCAGAGCTATGTGGACCTGTTCAATCGTCCGCAGCAGCCCTTCGCCGCCTGGTACGTCAACACCCTGTTCATCGGGTTCAGCGCCTCCGCCGGCAGCGTGATGCTCGGCGCCCTGGCCGCCTACGCGTTCTCCCGGATGCGCTTCACCGGGCGCCGGTTCGGTCTGATCACCATCCTGCTGGTGCAGATGTTCCCGCAGCTCCTGGCCATGGTGGCCATCTTCCTGCTGATGCTCTCGATCGGTGAGATCTTCCCGGCCATCGGGCTGAACAGCCAGATCGGCCTCATCATGGTCTACCTCGGGGGCGCCCTGGGTGTGAACACCTATCTGATGTACGGCTTCTTCAACACCATCCCGGTCTCCATCGACGAGGCCGCCAGGATCGACGGGGCCGGCCACGCGCGGATCTTCTTCACCATCATCCTTCCGCTGGTCTCCCCGATCCTCGCGGTGGTCGCGCTGCTGTCCCTGGTCGCCACGCTCAGCGAGTTCGTCATCGCCTCGGTGCTGCTGCGGGATCCGGAGAAGCAGACCCTGGCGGTCGGCCTCTACCAGTTCATCTCGCAGGAGACCTCACAGAACTGGTCCGTCTTCGCCGCCGGAGCGGTCCTGGCGGCGATCATCCCGGTGGCCCTGTTTCTGGCGCTGCAGCGATACATCGTCTCGGGTCTGGTCGCAGGCAGCGTGAAGTGACGCCGGCCGGCGTCTACTAGGGTGGGTTTCGCCGTCCAGAACGGGCGCGTGATCGTCGAGGAGACAACCATGAGCCCCAGCAGCCAGCGCATCGCCACAGTGTATGACCAGGTCATCGCGCGAAATCCTGGGGAGCTTGAGTTTCATCAGGCCGTCAAGGAGGTCTTCGACTCGCTGGGCCGGGTGCTCACGAAGTTCCCCGAATATGTGGAGGAATCGATCCTGGAACGGATCTGCGAGCCGGAGCGGCAGATCATCTTCCGCATCCCGTGGATCGATGACACCGGCCGGGTCCACATCAACCGCGGCTTCCGGGTGCAGTTCAACTCGGCGCTGGGTCCCTATAAGGGCGGGCTGCGCTTCGACCCCTCGGTCATGCTCGGCACGGTGAAGTTCCTCGGGTTCGAGCAGATCTTCAAGAACGCGCTGACCGGGCTGCCCATCGGGGGCGGCAAGGGTGGGAGCGACTTCAATCCCAAGGGCCGCAGCGACGGCGAGATCATGCGCTTCTGCCAGTCCTTCATGACCGAGGCCTACCGCCACATCGGCTCCTCAACCGATGTCCCGGCCGGCGACATCGGCGTCGGGCGCCGGGAGATCGGCTACCTCTTCGGCCAGTACAAGCGCATCGTGAACCGCTATGAGGCCGGGGTCATCACCGGAAAGGGAACCTCCTGGGGCGGATCCCTGGTGCGCACCGAGGCCACCGGCTACGGGACCGCGTTCTTCACCGAACACATGCTCGGCGCCACCGACCGAAGCCTGGACGGCTCGCGGGTGCTGGTCTCGGGATCCGGCAATGTCGCGTTCTACGCCATCGAGAAGATCCACGCCCTGGGCGGCCTCGTGGTGGGTGCCTCCGATTCCTCCGGTGCCGTCCATGACCCGAAGGGCATCGACCTGGAGCTGATGCGCGAGATCAAGCAGGTCCAGCGCGGACGCATCAGTGACTACGCTGCCCAGCGCGACACCGCCGAGTTCATCGCGGACAGGCCGGTATGGGCCGTCGCCGAGAAGCACGACATCGATGTCGCGCTGCCCTGCGCGACGCAGAACGAGCTCGACGACGACGACGCGCAGCTCCTGCTCAAGGCCGGCGTCAAAGCGGTGGTCGAGGGCGCGAACATGCCCACCACGCCGGCAGCCATCGCTCGGCTCCGCGAGGCGGGGGCGCTCTTCGGACCAGGCAAGGCCGCCAACGCCGGTGGCGTGGCGACCTCGGCCCTGGAGATGCAGCAGAACTCGATCCGCGACTCCTGGACCTTCGAGTACACCGAGGCCCGGCTCGCGGAGATCATGGAGAACATCCACGCCCGCTGCGCCGGCACCGCCGATGAGTACGGGGTCCCCGGGGACTACGTCGCCGGCGCGAACATCGCGGGGTTCACCCAGGTGGCCGACGCGATGATCGCCCAGGGCGTCATCTGAGTCGTCCCCGAGTCCACTGGGCTCAGCCGGTGGTCACCGGCTCCAGCGCCTCGGTCTCGGCATCGGTGAACAGCCGGGAGCGGATGATGAACCGCTGGCCGGTAGGTCCTTCGATGCTGAATCCAGCGCCTCGGCCCGGTGCCACATCGATGGTGATGTGCGTGTGGGACCAGTACTGGAACTGGGCCTGGGAGATCCAGACCGGCACCGGCTCCGGGGTCCCGGGGTCCAGCCGGCCCAGCAGCACATCCGCTGGGCCGGTGAGGAAGGTCCCCTGGGTGAAGCACATCGGAGCCGATCCGTCGCAGCAGCCTCCTGACTGATGAAACATCAGCGGCTGCCCGTGGCTGTCTCGCAGCTGGACCAGCAGCGCCGCGGCCGCATCGGTGACGGCGATCCGTGAAGTGCTCATCGCGTGATCATGCTCCTCTCCCCTGGTCATTCCGCCTAGAAGAACCCAAGCTTGTCCTCGCTGTAGCTGACCAGCATGTTCTTGGTCTGCTGGTAGTGCGAGAGCATCATCAGGTGATTCTCTCGGCCGATCCCGGAGTTCTTATAGCCTCCGAAGGCGGCGTGTGCCGGGTACTGGTGGTAGCAGTTGGTCCAGACGCGTCCGGCCTGGATGTCCCGACCTGCCCGGTAGGCGATGTTCGCCTCGCGGGACCAGACCCCGGCGCCCAGACCATAGAGCGTGTCGTTGGCGATCTGGATGCCTTCGGCGTAGTCCTTGAACTCAGTGACCGAGACGACCGGACCGAAGATCTCCTCCTGGAAGACCCGCATGGAGTTGTGGCCCTTGAAGATGGTGGGCTCCACGTAGTAGCCCTCTGAGAGGTCCCCACCCAGGTCCACCCGGTTTCCACCGGTGAGGACCTCCGCGCCCTCCTGCTGACCGATATCGATGTAGCTGAGGATCTTCTCCAGCTGGTCGTTGCTGGCCTGGGCGCCGACCTGGGTGTCGGTGTCCAGCGGGTTCCCCTGCTTGACCAGCTTGGTCCGCGCCACGGCCTTCTCGAGGAACTCGTCGTAGATGCTGGACTGGATCAGCGCACGCGAGGGGCAGGTGCAGACCTCGCCCTGGTTCAGCGCGAACATGGTGAAGCCCTCGAGCGCCTTGTCATAGAAGGCGTCATCAGCCCGGGCGACGTCTTCGAAGAAGAGGTTCGGGCTCTTGCCGCCGAGCTCCAGGGTCATCGGGATGAGGTTCTGTGAGGCGTACTGCATGATCAGTCGCCCGGTGGTGGTCTCGCCGGTGAAGGCGATCTTGCGGATCCGTGGGCTGGAGGCCAGCGGGGCGCCGGCCTCGGCGCCGAAGCCGTTGACCACATTGAGCACCCCGGCCGGCAGCAGGTCTCCGATGACCTCCATGAGCACCAGAATCGAGGCGGGGGTCTGCTCTGCGGGCTTGAGCACCACGGCGTTGCCTGCCGAGAGCGCCGGCGCCAGCTTCCACACCGCCATCAGGATCGGGAAGTTCCACGGAATGATCTGCCCCACCACGCCGAGCGGCTCGTTGAAGTGGTAGGCCACCGTGTCGGTGTCGATCTCGCTGATCCCGCTCTCCTGGGCCCGGATCGCACCGGCGAAGTAGCGGAAGTGATCCACGGCCAGCGGCAGGTCCGCCGCGAGAGTCTCTCGCACCGGCTTGCCGTTCTCCCAGGTCTCGGCGACCGCCAGCATCTCGAGGTTCTCCTCGATCCGGTCTGCGATCTTGTTCAGCACCACGGCCCGCTCGGCCACCGAGGTCTTGCCCCAGGCGGGCGCGGCGCGGTGGGCGGCGTCGAGGGCCAGGTCGATGTCTTCGGCCTTGGAGCGGGGAATCTCGGTGAAGCTCTTGCCTGTGAGCGGAGAGGGATTCTCGAAATACTCGCCACCCACCGGCGGGACCCACTCTCCGCCGATGTAGTTCTCGTAGCGGGACTTGTAGCTCATCAGTGCCCCGTCGGAGCCGGGCTGTGCATAGATGGTCATGTCGGGTTCCTTCCCATGTCGCTGCGCCTTGCGATCCGCTCCGAGTTCCGAAGATTCACGGCCGACGCTGTGATGTGCCTCACATGCACCCAGCGTAGAACTATCCAGGTTGCAGGACAGTTGCATGGTTAGACTGTGGGCCAGCACACATTCACCTATGGTGCGCCGTGCTGCCCCGCAGCCCCCGCGCACGCCAGGAGCGTCGAAGGAGTGCCATGGAGGCTCTGCCCACCGAACCGAAGACCTGGACCGCACTGCCGCACGCGCTGCGCGAGTCCTGGCTGCGTTCCGCCGGGGGCGTGCGAGACCCGATCAGCGCACTGCCTCCCATCGAGCTCGACGATGTCCAGCTGCGCGAGTATCGGCAGCACCACCCGCTGCGGCTGGTGCTGCCGGTGCTGAAGCGCCTGCTGATCGAACCCGCGACCGAGGCCGGGCTCATCGTGGCGATCGGAGACGCGGCAGGACGACTCCTCTGGGTGGAAGGGGCACGCGAGACGCTGCGCCAGGCGGAGCGCTCCGCCTTCCAGCCAGGTGCGAACTGGTCCGAGACGGCCATCGGCACCTCGGCTCCGGGCCTCGCACTGGCCACCGGCCGCGGCGCCCAGGTGCATCGGGAGCAGCATTTCTCCTACACCGCACACCGGTTCTCCTGTTCAGCGGTGCCGGTGCGCGACCCGGCCACCGGACTAATGCTGGGCGTGGTGGACCTGACCGGGGACGCGCAGGCCGTCGCGGTACATTCGCTGCCGCTGCTGCTCGCCGCGGTCTCCGCGGCTGAGGCGGAGCTGAAGCTTCGACCAGCCGCCACCACCCAGGCCACACTGACCACACTCGGAGCAGGCCCGGCCGTGTTGGGCACCTCCGATGCGCAGCAGCAGCTGGGTCTGCGTCACGCGGAGATCCTCTTCCTGCTGGGATGGCAGGCGGATCGCGGTGCCGAGCGCGGACTCACCGCTGAGGAGCTCGCCGAGCTGCTCTACGGTGAGGCCCACCACGAGGTCGCGGTCCGCGCCGAACTGGTCCGACTTCGCCGGCTTCTCGCTCAGCACCGCTCCCCCAGCATCGACCTGCTCTCCCGCCCCTACCGGCTCAGCGCCCCCGTGCAGCTGGACGCCCGCGACGCCTGCGCGGCCCTGACCGCCGGTGACCGACAGAGGGCTCTGGACCTCTACCGGGGCGAGCTGCTGCCGGGAAGCGAAGCTCCGGGAGTCCTGCGGATCCGCCGGGAGCTCTCGGCGCTGCTGCGTGAGGCGGTGCTCTCCGACGGCTCCGCTGAGGATCTGTGGCGTTATCTGCAGCTCCCCGAGGCGGCCGAGGACTCGGACGCGATCCGGACCGCACTGCGCATGATGCCTCCAGAGTCCCCTCGCCGCGCCGCCCTGGTGGCACGGAGCACACTCTAGAAGCACGCCCTTGCCGCGGGCGTCGCACCCGGCGTCGTAGACTCCTCAGACATGTCCGCATTCGCCGTGGGTCCCGCCGGAGCAGACCTCCCCCAGCATCTCCGGCCCTATACCGTGCTGCGCCCGACCGCAGAGATCACTCATGAGATCGAGCGTCGACGCTCACTGTTCCGCACACACCTGCGCCGAGCCGACAGTGCAGAGGCGGCACAGTCCTGGGTCGAGCAGCTGCGCAAGGCCCACCCCGGCGCACGGCACCACTGCAGCGCCTGGGTCATCGGCGCCGACCGGCTGATTCAGCGCGCACTCGACGACGGCGAGCCCTCCGGCACCGCAGGGGCCCCGATCCTGGCGGCGCTGCTGAAGTCTGAGATGCCCGGTGGAGACGCCGACCTCAGTGATGTCGTGGCCGTGGTGCTGCGCTGGTTCGGCGGAACCCTGCTCGGACCCGGCGGACTGGTCAGCGCCTACTCCGACTCGGTGACCGGCGCCCTGACCAGCGCTCGCGAGCAGGGTCAGCTCCGGCGCAGGGAACACATGCGCCTCTTCGACGTGCAGGCGCCCATCACAGAGGCGGGCCGCTGGGAGAATGAGCTGCGCGCCGCCGGCACGCTGGTGACGGCGACTGACTACAGCGCAGACGGCGCCCAGGCACGGATCAGGCTCTCGGTGCCCGACACCGACGCGCAGATCGCCGATCTGCACCGGAGGGTCGCCTCGCTCAGTGCCGGAGCGGCGACCCCGGAGGCGGCCGGTCAGCGGTGGGTCGACCAGGCGGGTCCGCGCTGAGGTCCACGTCCGCGCAGGGATCCAACCGCGCGCGGCCTGTCACGTGGGAGCTGAGCATGCAGCCCAGCGGCTCAGGTGTCGAAGACCGTGGAGGCTGACTGGCGTCCGACCGTGGCCACCAGCTCCTCAGCGAGAACTCGGAGCTTCATATTGCGGTGGCTCGAGGCCTTGCGAAGGATCTCGAAGGCCTGATCCTGGTTGCAGCGGTTCTGCGCCATGACCACACCGATGGCGATGTCGATCGCGGTGCGCGACTCCATGGCGGCCTGGAGATGCTCGACGTTCTCCGAGTACGCCGCGAGGCGCAGAGCGATCACGCCGACCTTGGAGGCGAGCCCGGCGTAGCGCCGGGCGGCCTCGATCTCGGCCGGACCGAATGCCTCGGGCGTGCTGGTGTAGAGGTTCATCGCTGCGGCGGACTCTGACTGCAGGGTCAGCGGCAGGGCGAGCACGCTGCGCATGCCGAACTCCCGCACAGCTGCCATGTAGCCGGGCCAGCGTCGCTCGGAGTGCACATCGGCGACACTGATCACGGTATCGGTCCGTTGGGCCTCCAGGCAGGGTCCCTCGTCGAAGCCGGCCTGGACCTCATCCAGGCGTGCCGCCTCCGGGCTGCTGGCCGCGACCACGACGTTGCGTTTGGACCGGTCAAGAATGATGCTGCACAGCACCGGCTGCGTCCCGCTGAACCGCTCGGCGGACACCTGGGCAAGTCCCTGCAGAAAGCTTGAGATGTCGCTGTCCTGCTGGATCAACATCTGCAGATCGGCCGAGACGTCACGATCCGCGGCGTCGGTGTCGATCGCATCAAGGACGGCGTCGTCGGCAGTGTCGGTGTCCAGGAACTGTTCGCTCAGCTTGGACTCTGTGCTCATCGTGATCTCCGCTCCGAACGTGGGCGCCGCCCTCAGCGACGGCACAAGTTTACTTGAATGTTTGAGCGTCGTCTGCTCTGTCCAGAGCTGATTATCGGCGGGTTCCCGGGAGTGTGGTCTGTGGTTACACTGGAATTGAGTTCAGCAGGGGGCTCATCACATCACTCTTAGGAGCAGACATGATCCGCCCACTGCTAGGCGCGCCGCACGGCTTCGCGGTTTCCGCATTGAACGCCCGCCACACACCGGTTGCTTCGGGGTCAGAGACGGAACGCGACTACCCCCAGAGGAGCGTGGCGATGACCGACATCGGAGACATCATGGCACCCCTAGGTGCCACCATATTGGGCACACGGTCACTGGCCGATGCCGCTCAGGTTCTCGAGGAATCCGACCCGGCAGTGGTGTTGAACCTCTCGTACCGGGCCATCGGACTCATCACCTGCGCGGATCTCAATGCCGTGCGGCAGCAAGACCCGCAGGGCTGGTCGAAGCGGCGCTGTGCCGGTCTGGTCCGGACATCCGATCAGCCCGTCCAGCGCAGAACTCCGATCCGTGAGCTGCTGGTCAGTGCCGCCCTCGACACCACGAGACCGCTGCTGGTGATGGATCAGGACCAGCCGGCCGGGATCCTGATGCCCGAGAGCATCGACGCCTGGCGGCGAGACAGCCAGTCCATCAGGGCCGGGAGGATCAGCCCATCAACGGAGACCCGATGAAGGGGTCGATCCAGAGCCCGATGAACAGCAGGGTGAGGTAGAGGATCGAGAGGTGGAAGACCTTCATGGCCTTCTTGTCCGTGAGGGTGCCGTTCTCGGCCTGCCGGTGCAGCACATGCGCCTCGTAGATGAACCAGGCCCCCGAGGCCAGCGCGAAGGCGGTGTAGGTGATGCCGGCCCAGCCCATCGGGATCAGCAGCAGCGAACACATCACGGTCGCCCAGGCGTAGAGCACCACCTGCACTGAGACGGTCTTTGCGGTGGCGACGGCGCCGAGCATGGGCACATGCGCGGTCTGGTAGTCGGTCCGGTACTTCATCGACAACGGCCAGTAGTGCGGCGGGGTCCAGAGGAAGATGATCACGAACAGCACCACCGCGGGCCATTCGAGCGTCTCGCGAACGGCGGCCCAGGCGATGACCACAGGGAAGCACCCCGCGATGCCGCCCCAGATGATGTTCTGCTCGGTGCGGCGCTTGAGGATGATCGTGTAGACCACGACGTAGAAGAAGATCGCCGCTGCGCCGAGTCCTGCGGCCAGCGGATTGGTGCCGAACCAGAGGACCGCGATCGCGGCGGCACCCAGCACCGAGGCGAAGATGAGCGCCTCGCGGGGGCTGAGCTCGCCGGTGACCAGCGGACGCTTCTTGGTCCGGTTCATCAGCTTGTCCATATCGCGATCGATATAGCAGTTGAACGCTCCGGCGGATCCGGCAGCCATGGCGCCGCCGACCAGCGTGGCCAGCGCCAGCCAGAAATCGGGGACGCCCTGCTGCGCGAAGAACATGGTGGGCAGGGTGGTGACCAGCAGCAGCTCGATGACGCGCGGCTTGGTCAGGGACCAATAGGCGGCCACCTTGCGTCGCCATTGAGGCTGCGAAGCCTCCGCGCCTGGGGCAGCAGAAGCTGCTCGGGCTGCGGAATCGCCGGTTGGGGCGACAGAAGTCTGTTGGGTCACGTCTCAGCTCACATGGGGTCGAGGTGCACTCGTCGTCGTCGTTCAGTGTACCGGTCGCGAAAGAGGTCAGGAGGGTCGACCGGCCTGTTCGACGAATTATTTCTACATGCGGTAGAAGTAGCGGCGGCGTGGCGCGGCCCGGCGGTGCGAGTCCTCGCCGTGCGGCCTCGGACTCAGGCGTCGATGCGGCCTCGGTCCAGCGCCTGGGACCCTTCGATGATGAAGTCCTTGCGGGGCGCGACCACCGAACCCATGAGCAGATCGAACACCCGTTCGGCTGCTTCGGCGTCCTGGACCCGGATTCGACGCAGCGCACGGTGCTGTGGGTCCATGGTCGTCTCGGAGAGCTGGTCGGCGTCCATCTCGCCGAGACCCTTGTACCGCTGGATCGGCTCCTTGTAGTTCAGCCCGTCCTGTTCCAGCTGGGCAAGGAGCCGATTCAGCTCCGCCTCGGAGTAGGTGTACCTGACCTCGTTCGCCCTGCGGCCCTGGTGGATGATCTCCACCCGGTGCAGCGGGGGCACCGCGGCGAAGACCCGACCGTCCTCGATCAGGGGGCGCATGTAGCGGAAGAACAGGGTCAGCAGCAGGGTGCGGATATGGGCGCCGTCGACGTCGGCATCGGTCATCAGCACGACCTTGCCGTAGCGGGCGGCGTCGAGGTCGAAGGACCGCCCGGAGCCTGCTCCGATGACCTGCAGCAGGGCGGCGCACTCGGTGTTCGAGAGCATGTCCGCCACCGAGGCCTTCTGGACGTTGAGGATCTTGCCTCGGATCGGCAGCAGCGCCTGGAAGTCGGAGGAGCGGGCCAGTTTCGCGGTGCCCAGGGCGGAGTCGCCCTCGACGATGAACAGCTCGGTCTCCGCCACGCCCTTGGAGCGGCACTCCACGAGTTTGGCCGGCATCGAGGAGGTCTCCAGCGCGTTCTTCCGACGCTGGGTCTCTTTGTGCATCCTTGCGGAGATGCGGGACTTCATCTCTGCGACGACCTTCTCCAGGACCGCGGTCGCCTGCTGCTTGTCACCCCGCTTGGTGGAGCTGAGCCGGGCCTCGAGCTCCTTGCTGACCACTTTGGAGACGATCTGGCGGGCCGCGGGTGTGCCGAGGATCTCCTTGGTCTGCCCCTCGAACTGGGGCTCTGCGATGCGCACGGTCACCACCGCGGTGAGTCCGGCCAGCACGTCGTCCTTCTCGAGCTTGTCGCTGCCAGCCTTGAGCTTGCGCGCATTCGACTCCACCGTCTTGCGCAGGGACTTCAGCAGCGCCTGTTCGAAGCCGGTCAGGTGGGTGCCGCCCTTGGGAGTGGCGATGATGTTCACGAAGCTGCGCACGGTGGTGTCATACCCGATCCCCCAGCG
The DNA here is from genome assembly GCF_022565835.1 of Nesterenkonia sp. DZ6. Taxonomy (NCBI): domain Bacteria; kingdom Bacillati; phylum Actinomycetota; class Actinomycetes; order Micrococcales; family Micrococcaceae; genus Nesterenkonia; species Nesterenkonia sp. DZ6. The sequence continues at coordinate 339,637 of NZ_JAJOYW010000004.1, read as the reverse complement.
CAGCGCGATGTCGACCTCGCAGTCGCGCTCCACGTCCTCCATGTGGCTGCGTCCGTCGGCGGCGAGCACCGGAATCCGTTCGGTGAACTTCCCATGCCCCTGGATGCGCCAGATGTCGGTGACCGAGGCATCGGCAGAGAGGTGATCGGCGAACTCGCTGATGCCGCCGTCGTACTGGAAGACCTCTTCCAGGGGCTCCGGGCCACGCTCGTCACGCACGGTGATGCGCAGTCCCGGCACCAGGAATGCCGTCTGCCGGGCGCGATTGGCGATCTCGATGTCGTTGAAGCCGGCGTCGGAGGTGAAGATCTGGCGATCGGACCAGTACCGGATGGTCGTTCCGGTGACCCCGCGCTTGGCCTTGCCGATGATGTCCAGCGGCGAGCCGTCCAGGGCGGGGGTGAACTCCGCGTCGGGGTCGGGGCGGGAACCGGAGAAGACTCCGGGCTCGCCGCGCCGGAAGGACAGCTGGTGGACCTTCCCGCCGCGGGTCACCTGGGCGTCCAGGCGAGCCGAGAGCGCGTTGACCACCGACGCCCCGACACCGTGGAGACCACCCACGGCGTTGTACGAGCCGCCGCCGAACTTGCCGCCGGCGTGGAGCTTGGTGAAGACCACTTCCAGGCCGGAGAGCCCGGTACGCGGTTCGATGTCCACCGGGATGCCGCGACCGTCGTCGCTGACCTCGACCGAATCGTCCGGGTACAGGGTGATGTTGATGGTGGAGGCGTGGCCGGCCAGAGCCTCGTCCACGGAGTTGTCGATGATCTCCCAGAGGCAGTGCATGAGTCCGCGCGAGTCGGTCGAGCCGATGTACATCCCGGGACGCTTGCGAACAGCTTCGAGACCTTCGAGCACCGACAGATGCCGGGCGTCATACTCCGAGCGCTTGGCCACGCAGTGTCCTCCTGTGGTGGGGGTGAATCAGTGTCATCGTAAGCGCGCGCGGCTCCGTGGCCGCGCAGAAGCGCCGCAGTCGGTACGCGCACAGCGAAAGCACGGCGGTTTCGGGGTGCTGCTGTGAATGAAACAGCCCGGTTCGTGGTTCTATTGAACACCAAGAGATCCCGGGTCGGGCCTTCCCGGCTGCGGGACCTCTGGAGAATAGACCTGAGGAGGCGAAGAGCATGACCGGCACAACTGGCACCGTGGAAAACCAGCCCACTACCTTGACTGCCCTTGACCGTTGCGACCGCTGCGGAGCACAGGCTTACGTGCGAGCGGCGCTCACATCCGGTGTTCTGCTCTTCTGCAATCACCACGGCCGGCAGGTCGAAGATTCGCTGCGACCAAAGACCGTCGAGTGGATCGATGAATCAGATCGGCTCGTGACTGCCAAGTAGCACGCAGCACCAGACGAAGAAGGGTGCGGCCCGGAGAAATCCGGGCCGCACCCTTCTTCTATGTCTGGCTCAGACTCAGTCGAGGTAGTCGCGCAGGACCTGCGAGCGGCTCGGGTGGCGAAGCTTCGACATGGTCTTGGACTCGATCTGACGGATGCGCTCGCGCGTCACGCCGTAGACCTTGCCGATCTCGTCGAGGGTCTTCGGCTGACCGTCGGTGAGACCGAATCGCATGGCCACCACGCCGGCTTCGCGCTCGGCGAGCGTGTCCAGCACCGAGTGCAGCTGCTCCTGGAGCAGGGTGAAGCTCACCGCGTCCGAGGGCACGACGGCTTCCGAGTCTTCGATGAGGTCACCGAACTCGGAGTCGCCGTCCTCGCCGAGCGGGGTGTGCAGCGAGATCGGCTCGCGGCCGTACTTCTGCACCTCGACGACCTTCTCCGGGGTCATGTCGAGTTCCTGCGCCAGCTCCTCCGGGGTGGGCTCACGGCCCAGGTCCTGGAGCATCTGGCGCTGCACGCGGGCAAGCTTGTTGATGACCTCCACCATGTGCACGGGGATGCGAATGGTGCGCGCCTGGTCCGCCATGGCGCGGGTGATCGCCTGGCGGATCCACCAGGTGGCGTAGGTCGAGAACTTGAAGCCCTTGGTGTAGTCGAACTTCTCCACTGCACGGATGAGTCCGAGGTTGCCCTCCTGGATCAGGTCCAGGAAGAGCATTCCGCGCCCGGTATACCGCTTGGCCAGGGAGACGACCAGACGAAGGTTGGCTTCCAGCAGGTGGTTCTTGGCGCGCTTGCCGTCGGCGACCACGAGCTCCAGGTCGCGGCGCAGCCGGCGGTCGGTGATCTTCTGCTTGGCCAGCTTGTGCTCGGCGAAGAGTCCGGCCTCGATGCGCAGCGCGAGGTCGACCTCCTGTTCGGCGTTCAGCAGTGCGACCTTGCCGATCTGCTTCAGGTAGTCCTTGACCGGGTCTGCGGTCGCGCCGGCGGAGACCACCTGGATCGCGGGGGCGTCGTCCTCATCGGCGTTGGAGATGACGAAGCCGCGACCCTTGGACTCCTCCTCCTCGCCCTCCTTGGCCTTCACGGAGGCCTCGGTGATGGCCTCAGGGTCTTCCCCATCGGCCACGGCCTTCGCGACGGCCTTCTCCAGGGCCGCGGTGGGGGCGGCCTTCTCCTCGGCATCCGCCTCGGCGAGGACCTCGTCGACCGGATCGGCGGCCTTCTTGCGGCCTCCGGTCTTCTTCGCGGGCGCTTTGGTGGTCGCGGCAGCGGCGCTCTTCTTCTCAGCCGCCGTCTTGGCCGCAGTGGACTTCGCGACGGTCGTCTTGGCTGCGGTCGTCTTAGCGGCCGGCGCCTTCTTCGCGGGAGCCTTGGCGGCTGAAGAGACAGGGCTCTTCTTCGCCGCGGTCGACTTGGCGGCGGTGCTGCGAGCTGCAGTGCTCTTCTTGGCGGGCGTCTTCTTCTCAGCCTCTGCAGCGGCCGTGTTCTCTTCGGTGGACTTGGACGCAGTAGTGGGCACGGTGACCTTCCGACTTAGACATATGGTGCAGATGCGATGAACTTGTCGGTCAACACACCTATGACCCTGTCAAGGCCATTGTAAAAATCATACTTGTCTGAGGAGCTGTCAACAGCCCCTCGGTGGGTATGATCCTACGATGGTTGCAGGGTCTCAATGCATCACAACATAGCTTGTTCCGCCCGCATTCCCAATCTGAGCGTCTTTTCCGGGTCAGTCGGCGCTCGGAACGGCGCTCCTTGCCCAGGACCAGCTGTGCTGCTTGACGCGGGCCCATAGACACACGCCCTTGAGCTGCATCAGTCGCTCGATGAGCCGGCTGAACTCGTTCTCGGGGAATTCCTGCAGGCACCGATCGATGAAGGATCCGGCTGCGCTGCCTCGGCCTCTGGCCCATTCGATCCACGCCATGAGGCACAGCAGGTTCTCCCGCTCGGCGGCTCGGGCATAGGGCACCAGGTCGCCGAGGACTGCTTCGAGCGCGTCGACGCGTTCCCAGTCGGGGCGAGAATGGGTCTCACCGAGGAAGGACGCGGCATAGCGCCGCAGCATGTGTTGTTCCGCGCTGTCCATGGGAGCCTCTTCGACGCCCTGCCGATGGCGCAGCCCGATGATGGCGTGATCGAGTCCCAGCGTGGCCAGCGGAATGAGCAGGTCCCGGTCGAACCCGGTGTGCAGCTGCCCGAGGAGCTCTCTGAGGCGCGCAGCGTCCGCTCTGAGCTCTTGGCGCGTGCGTGCCCGCGTGCCCTCCCGCGGCGCGGGGGCAGTGCGGGACGCGTGCTCACCTGCGTCCAGCTGCTGACACAGCGCGAGGTCCCAGGCTTCCAGCCGACGACGCAGCCTCCCTTCGTGACTCTGCGGCTCGTGCTGCCGCCGGGCTTCTCCGAGGAGGACTTCCAGCGCCGGGTCAGCGGCCGGCGCGCGCTCGAGAAACGAGACGGCCGCCTGGTCCAGGGGCTGGGACTCCCGGCGGGAGGTGTGGCCGGGGAGACCTCCCAGCGTGGGAACCCGGAGATCCTCGATGCGGCGGCCCGGAAGGGCGTCGCCGCGTGGGTCTGCACCGAGCGGGTCGCGGACGTGGCCCGCGCAGACGAACCAGGCCTGGACGATCCGGACGCAGTACTCGGAGTCGAGCATGATCCGCAGCGCTTTCAGGCAGGAGCGCCACGCCTCGTCCTGGGTCGCAGAAGCAGGGCCGTCGCCGATCAGCACGACCAGGGCCGCCTCGGGTGCCGGAGAGGATCCTTCCCCCGCCAGACAGTCGGCGATGAGCCGGGCGGAGCTGAAGGGTTCGCGCAGGGCCGGCGTCAGATCGATCCGCATGTGGCCACCGGTGTAGCCGTTGAGCAGCCCGATGACGACGAGGGACTCGCGCGGCAGCCTTCCGAAGGTGTGCCGCACCAGGGCCAGGCAGTCCCCCGGCTTCTGGATGTCGAGCGGACCCTGAGGAAGCGCTGGCCTGCCCTGAATCGAGCCGTCGAGCGGATGCTGTGCGTGGGTGTGTGCGTCCATGAAGCCAGCGTGATCGCATCACCCGGCAACCGAGCCGTGCAGCGGCTGGCTGTGGACGTCACCGCTGTCGGGGTCCAGCTGGCCGTCACTGGGGAAAACCCGGCACCCCGCCGGAGCCTCCGTCGGGCGCAGCCGCTATTCGCGGCGGTCGTGATCTTCCGGCTCGGTCTCGGGGCTCTCCGGGTGGTCCTCCGGGTGGTCCTCCGGGGCAGAGTCGACCGGATCGGAGTCCTGGGCGGCAGCCGGATCAGACTCCCCTGCGGGCTCAGACTCCCCTGCCGGACCCGTCGGGGACTCCCCGAGCAGACCCTCGATCGAGCCGGCGCGAGCGGCTTCGGCGTCGGCGGCTGGATCGTGATGGCGCAGATACGCCTCCACGGCGGCACCGAGCTCCTCAGCGTCGGGCACCGCGTCGTCGTCCTTGACCAGCAGCGACCGCTGCTGCGGGGTGGCGTACTCGTCGAAGTTGCGCTCGAGCCGGTCCACCATGCCTTGGATCTCAGAGTTCTGCTCCACCTGCCGGGAGATGTCATGCTCCACCATCCGCGAGGACTCGCGCAGCTCGTCGGTGGGCAGCATCAGTTCCAGCGCCGCACCTGCGTATTCCAGAGCGGCCACCGCAGCATGCGGGAACCGTCCTCCGGCGAGGTAGTGCGGGACGTGCAGCGTATAGCCCACCACGTCGCGATCCGCCTCGGCGACGCGCAGCTCCAGGAACTGGCTCAGTCCGGCCTCGATCTGCGCACTGGGACCCCAGGTGGAGATGCCCTCGATGAGGTCCGTTCGGTTGCCATGGGCCGTCACTCCGATCGGACGGGTGTGCGGGGTCGGCAGCCCGAGCGCGTCCACCAGCACCACGAGCTTCACATCGAGGCGGTCCACGAGCTGCAGCACCGCAGAGGACACCCGTTCCCACTGGTAGTCGGGCTCGTCACCGGTCAGGAAGAGGAACGGTCGGCCCAGGGCGTCGCGCACCTCGTAGAGCTCCAACGAGGGCGCCTCGAAATTGCTGAACCGGTTGTCCGTGAAGGTGATCTGCGGGCGCCGGGACCGGTAGTCGAAGAGCTCATCGACGTCGAAGCTGGCAAGCCGCCGATGCGGCAGCGTGCCGAGCAGGGATTCGGAGACCTGCTCGCTGAGGCTGCCCGCATCGGTGTGGCCGGACCAGGACACCAGCAGGCTCAGCCGCTCTGCGGGTGGCTGGTCCGTGCGGAGCACCAGAGCGCCGCCTTCGGCGCTCACGCTGGACTCATGCCCGTCCTGGGCGCCGAGGTTGATGGAGGAGTTCGACTCATCATCTCCATCGGCTGCGGGATGGACATGCAGCAGATCCAGGGGGTCCTTCACCTGAGGGGTCCTCTTTCCGATATGGGGTCCGAGCCTCGTCGGTCACGCTGGTCGCAGCCGGGTCAGCTCAGTGAGTCGTATATACAACAGGATGCCACCTGCGGGCATTCCCGCATGGAAGTTGGTTAGGATCGATGATCAAGAAGAACCAAGACGACCTATCCCGATTCCACCATCCCAGGAATCAGACAGGACCACTGTGATCCACGATTTCCAGCCCAGCCTCTCCGCCGTCTCCACCTCCGTCGAGAAGACTGACACCGACGCCCTCGTGCTCGGCGTCGCCAAGGGACCCCAGGGGCCGATCCTGCTCCCCAATCCGCTCGCCGACGATGCCGCCAAGGGCGTGGCGGACTCGCTCAAGGCGCTGGGCGCCACGGGCGCGGCGGATCAGCTGCTGCGCCTGCCGGGCATGGACGGCTTCGCGTCGGAGACGCTGGTGCTCATCGGGGTGGGGCCGCTGACCGGTGAGTCCACCGGCGGAATCACCCTTGAGGCGCTTCGCCGCGCCGCCGGCTCCGCAGTCCGCCAGCTCGGCAGCATCGGTTCCGTCGCCCTGGCGCTGCCCGCGGCCTCGGTGGAGCAGGTCGGAGCCATCGCCGAAGGTGCCGCGATAGGCGCGTACTCCTTCAACCACTTCCGCACCTCCGAGGAGTCCCGCTCGGCCACCCCGGTCAGCGACATCCAGGTGCTGACCGAGCTCAAGGACAAGCAGACCCGGCCCGCCATCGACCGGGCCGTCGTCGTCGGCTCCGCGGTGCGTGCCGCCCGCGACCTGGTCAACACTCCCCCGAGCCACCTCTACCCGGAGAGCTTCGCCGACGTCGTCTCTGAGCTCGGTGACCGGACCAAGGCCCCGGCTCAGCAGGGCGGCACCGCACGGGCCGCGAAGCTCAAGATCAAGGTCTGGGGTGAGAAGGAGCTCGCCCGCGACGGCTTCGGCGGCATCCTCGGCGTCGGCGCCGGGTCCTCCCGCAAGCCCCGCCTGGTCCGCATGGAACACTCCCCCGCCAAGCCGGTGGCGCACATCGCGCTGGTCGGCAAGGGCATCACCTTCGACTCGGGCGGGCTCTCGCTGAAGCCTGCCGCCGCGATGACCACGATGAAGCTGGACATGGGTGGTGCGGCCACGGTGGCCGCCGTCGTCCGGGCGGCCGCTGACCTCAACCTGCCGGTCAAGGTCACCGGCTGGCTGTGTCTGGCCGAGAACATGCCCTCCTCCACCGCCCAGCGCCCCGAGGACGTCATCACCATCCATGGCGGCAAGACCGTGGAGGTGCTCAACACCGACGCCGAGGGTCGCCTGGTCCTGGCCGATGGTCTCGTCGCGGCCTCCGCGGAGCAGCCCGACGCGATCATCGACGTGGCCACGCTCACCGGAGCGCAGATGATCGCCCTGGGCGTGCGCACCACCGGCGTGATGGGCAACGAGGAGCTCCGTGAAGCCCTTCTGATGGCCTCGAAGCAGGCCGGCGAGAGCCTCTGGCCGATGCCGATCCCCGAGGAGGCGCGCTCCGGATTCGACTCCGAGGTGGCCGATCTCACCAACCTCGGCGACCGCTTCGGCGGCATGATGAATGCGGCCGCCTTCCTGCGCGAGTTCGTCGGTGACCGCGCCGGCGCCGCCACCGACCCGCTGGACCCCGAGACCACGCGCATCCCGTGGGCCCACCTGGACATCGCAGGTCCGGCGTTCAATGAGAAGGGCGCCTACGGGTACACCCCGAAATCGGGCACCGGCGTGATGGTCCGCACACTGATCAGCTACCTCGAAGGCCTGAGCCGCTGATTCAGTGGCTGATGCCTGCGCACAAGCGATAGGCTGAACGCAGTGAACACCTGGGAGAGGCTCCTGGGCGGGCCTGATCGCCCGCCGAGGGCCTCTCTCAGACCGAACAATGATCTTCACGTCTCACTCAATGCAAGGGAGCAATGACCGTGGCCGACCAGCCTCAGGAATTCGACGTACTCGTCCTCGGAGGGGGCAGCGCAGGCTATGCCGCTGCGCTTCGCTCAGTCCAGCACGGACTCACCGTGGGCCTCATCGAGAAGGACAAGCTCGGCGGCACCTGCCTGCACTGGGGCTGCATCCCGACCAAGGCGTACCTGCACTCCGCCGAGCTCGCCGATGAGGCGCGGACCTCTGAGAAGTACGGCGTGAAGATGAACTTCGAAGGCGTGGACATGGCCAAGGTCCGCGAGTACAAGGACGGCATCGTCGCCGGCAAGTACAAGGGTCTGACCGGACTGCTGAAGATGCGCAAGGTCACCGTGATCTCCGGTGAGGGCAAGCTGGTCTCGGAGAACGAGATCGAGGTCGACGGCACCCGCTACACCGGCAAGAACATCGTGCTGGCCACCGGCTCGACCTCGAAGACCTTCGGTCTGCCGCTGAGCAAGAAGATCATCACCTCCACCGAGGCCCTCGAGCTGGACTACACCCCGAAGTCGGCGATCGTGCTCGGCGGCGGCGTGATCGGCTGCGAGTTCGCCTCCGCCTGGACCTCCTTCGGCACCGAGGTCACCATCATCGAGGGTCTGCCCTCGCTGGTGCCCAATGAGGACCCGGCGATCGTCAAGCAGCTCGAGCGGACCTTCAAGAAGCGCGGCATCACGTTCAACACCGGCACCTTCTTCAACGAGGTCAAAGAGACCGACGACGGCGTCAAGGTCACCCTGGAAGGCGGCAAGACCTTCGAGGCCGAGATCTGCCTGGTCGCCGTGGGTCGCGGACCCGTCACCGAGGGCTTCGGCTTCGAGGACGCCGGCATCACCCTGGACCGCGGCTTCGTCATCACCGACGAGCGGCTGCACACCGGAGTCGGCAACATCTACGCGATCGGCGACATCGTCCCGGGTCTTCAGCTGGCGCACCGCGGCTACCAGCAGGGCATCTTCGTCGCCGAGGAGATCGCCGGCAACAACCCCGTGATCGTCGAGGACATCAACATCCCCAAGGTGACCTACTGCGAGCCGGAGATCATGTCCGTGGGCTACACCCAGCCCGCCGCCGAGGAGAAGTACGGCAAGGACCAGATCGAGATCACCGAGTACAACCTCGCGGGCAACGGCAAGTCCTCCATCCTGGGCACCGGCGGCCTGATCAAGATGGTCGGCGTCAAGGGCGGCCCGATCGTGGGAGTCCACGGCATCGGCACCCGGATCGGCGAGCAGGTGGGCGAGGCCCAGCTGATCGTGAACTGGGAGGCCTACCCGGAGGACGTCGCTACCCTGCTCCACGCACACCCCACGCAGAACGAAGCCATGGGCGAGGCTGCGATGGCGCTGTTCGGCCACCCGCTGCACGGCTGACCCGCGTCTCCCGGACGCCCGGGAGCCCTTCCAGAACTGCCCGTAGAGATAAATGTTCCAGCCGTGAGGCTGTGTCGAATTTTGAGAGTAGGAGTCGGACACCATGTCTGAAACCGTTAACCTTCCAGCCCTGGGTGAGTCAGTCACCGAGGGCACCGTGACCCGCTGGCTCGTCGAGGTCGGTGACACCGTCGAGGTCGACCAGCCGCTGCTGGAGGTCTCCACCGACAAGGTCGACACCGAGGTCCCCTCCCCGGCCGCCGGCACCATCGAGGAGCTCCTCGTCGCCGAGGACGAGACCATCGAAGTGGGTGCCCCGCTGGTCAGGATCGGTGACGGGTCCGGCTCCGGCGACTCCGGCTCCTCGGACGACTCCGCCGAGGAGTCCGCCGAGCCTGAGCAGTCCGAGCCTGAGCCCTCGGGCGACGGAGGGTCCGGGTCCGAGGCCGAAGAGGCAGAGGATGCCGCGACAGAGGCCGCGCAGCCCGAGGCCACCGAGCAGGCCGCGCAGGAGAACACCTCCGAGGAGAGCTCTTCGGACTCCTCTTCAGAGTCCTCCGACGGCGGCGAGACCCAGGAGATCACTCTTCCGGCTCTCGGCGAGTCCGTCACCGAGGGCACCGTGACCCGCTGGCTCGTCGAGGTCGGCGACACCGTGGAGGTCGATCAGCCGCTGCTGGAGGTCTCCACCGACAAGGTCGACACCGAGGTCCCCTCCCCCGTGGCAGGCACCATCCAGGAGATCAAGGTCTCCGAGGACGAGACCATCGAGGTCGGCGCCGTGCTCGCCCTCATCGGCTCAGGCTCAGGCTCAGGCTCAGGCTCAGGCGGATCATCCGCCGACGCCGAGCAGGAGCAGGACGCTGAGGCGGAGGAGAAGGCAGCCGAGCCGGCCACCGAGGAATCGACGCCGAAGCAGGCTGAACCCGAGCAGTCCGAGCCGGAGCAGGAGCCCGCTCCCCAGGAGCGCGCCGCGAAGGACGCCCCGGCTGAGAGCGAGCCGAAGAGCGAGCCGAAGACCGAGTCGAAGTCTGAGCCGAAGGCAGAGTCCTCGGACTCCTCCGCCGAGGGTTACGTGACCCCGCTGGTGCGCCGCCTGGCCAAGAACGAGGGCGTGGACCTGGCCGATGTCAAGGGCACCGGGGTCGGTGGGCGCATCCGCAAGCAGGACGTGGTCGACGCCGCCGAGGCGAGCAAGTCCCAGGCTCAGTCTGAAGCCCCTGCCGAGGCTCCCGCGACCGCGAAGTCTGCACCCAAGGTCGAGGTGGACACCAGCAAGCGCGGCTCCTCCGAGAAGGCACCGCGGATCCGCCAGGTGATCGCCCAGCGGATGAACGAGTCGCTGGACATCTCCGCGCAGCTGACCCAGGTCCACGAGGTCGACATGACCCGCATCGTGAACCTGCGCGCCAAGGCGAAGGCCTCCTTCAAGGCGCAGAACGGTGTGAACCTCACCTACCTGCCCTTCATCGGCACCGCAGTCACCGAGGCGCTCAAGCAGCACCCGAAGCTCAACGCCGAATACGACGAGGCCAACCAGCAGATCACCTACCACGACAGCGAGCACCTGGCCCTGGCGGTCGACACCGATAAGGGCCTGCTGGTGCCGGTGATCAACGACGCCGGAGATCTCAGCATCGCCGGACTGTCCAAGAAGATCGCCGATGTGGCCGAGCGGACCCGTCAGTCCAAGATCGGCCCGGGTGAACTCTCCGGAGGCACCTTCACGATCACGAACTTCGGTTCCGTCGGGGCCCTGTTCGACACGCCGATCATCAACCAGCCGCAGGTCGCCATCCTGGGCACCGGAACGATCGTGAAGCGCCCGATGGTCGTCACCGACGCCGACGGCAACGAGTCCATCGGCATCCGGCACATGATGTACCTCTCGCTGACCTACGATCACCGCCTGGTCGACGGAGCAGACGCCGGTCGCTTCATGCAGACGCTGAAGGCTCGCCTGGAAGAAGGCAACTTCGAAGCTCAGCTGGGACTCTAGAGACCGGCAGACGCTCAGGCGAGGACTCTCAGGAGCCTGAGCCGGGCGGCTCGGCCGCCTCGAACCTCGCTACGCAGAACAGGGTTCGTCCATTCGGACGGGCCCTGTTCTGCGTCTGGCCCGGTTCCGCCACCGATGCCACATCGTCCTCGGTGGCAGCGTCATCCTCCGGCGGAGCTGAGCTCACGAACGGCGTGCAGCAGCCACTTCCCGTCCTGCCGGTGCAGCACCAGCACCACCTCCTGGGATTCCGGAGCGCCGGTCTCCAGCCCTGTGGCCGTCACCGAGGCGCGCAGCTCGGCGACCCGCTGTGTCTGCCGGTCGAGGCCCTGGACCTGCCGATCGGATCCGCTTGGGTCCCGCTCCTCGCTGACGCTGATCTCCAGCGGCGCGCCCTGGTAGGTCAGCCCGCGCTCGGTGAAACCCTCGATGAGTGCCAGCTCAGCCGTTCGGGCCGGGCTCTCTGCTGCGGTGTAGCGCTGCACCTGCTCCCGCGAGACCTCGCGCAGCGCCTGGGTCCGCAGGGCCGCGAGGCCCTCCGCAGCCTGCACCGGGTCCCGGTGGTGCAGCAGCTGCCAGGGGCGCGGGTCCTCCGGAAGGGAGTCCTCGGACCCGCTCTCGTCGCTCTGCTCCTGAGCGGGCTGCGCGGTCAGCGAGGCCGGGGCGGGCGTCGTCGTCGGGGTGGGGGTCAAGATGCCCGCCGAGAGCCAGAGCCCGGCGAACACCAGGGCCGCCAGAGCGACCGCTCCGAACCTGGGCGCCCAGCGCCGGCGGCCGGTGTCGGAGCCGTGCAGGGTGGGCAGCTCGGGCACCACCTCTTCGTGCACATGCGGTGACAGGTCCAGGGCGGCAGGTGCTGCGCAGCGAAAGAGCTCGACCGCGAAGTCCTCCGCACTCGGGCGCAGCCGCGGATCGCCGTGGAGTGCCGACTCCAGCAGCAGCGTGATGGACTCAGGCAGCTCCGGGCGCAGACTCCGCAGCGGTGCCCGCCCACGGCCCCGAGCGGGCACCGACCCGGTCAGCGCGAACCATGCGACGGCAGCAAGGGAATACACGTCGGCCTCCGGGGCCAGCCCAGCGCGGGCTTCTCGCCGCGTAGCCGAATCCGCGCCCTGAGGCAGTCGACCCTCCAACTCTCGTTCTGGGGCGGCGAACCCCGGAGTCCCGGTGTCGGAGCGCGGCGTCCCGAGGATCACGGCGTCTGCGAGATCACCCAGCGCAGGCTTGCCGTCGGCGGCCAGCAGAATGTTCCCCGGTGAGACGTCCCCATGGGCGACTCCGCCCTGATGCAGCGCCCCCAGGGCGGTCGCGATGGGAGTCAGCACGGTGACGACCTCTCCGAGGCTGACACTGCCGACGCTGCCCAGCAGCCCGGCGAGTGATCCGGCGCTGTAGGGCTCGAGCATCAGCCCGAGCCCCTGGGAGGTCTCCAGGGCTCCATAGGCGCGGACCAGATGACCATGACGCAGCATGTCCAGCGCCTGAAGCTCGGCCGCGACAGTGTGCAGGGGCGGACGCCCGGCTGCATGCGCGCGGGGGACCTTCAGGGCGAAGGCCGCCGGCGGGAAGCCGTCGACGAGCTGCCAGTCGGGTTCCGCGGGAGAATCCCACCACACCAGCCAGACCAGGGCGCTGCTGCCCACCCCGAGCAGCCGTTCCACCGTGATGCCTCGGGCCGCCGGAGGGTCCCAGCCTCCGGTCCCCGAAGCGTCGAAGCCGCGCGCGAACCGCTCCAGCGGCTCGGCCCGATCAGGGGCGGGCCCCGTGATGCCCCGGGTGGTGCCCCGGGTGATGTCACCGTCCATGACACCCATTCTGACCGCCCGCAGACCCCGCCCATGGGTTATCCACAGGTCATCTGCGGCCGCAGTTCCCGCAGCGCGGCCCGATCGGTTTAGGCTGGTGTCATGGAGCTCTCATTCACGAAGCTGGGGTTCGACCCGCAGCTCCTCGACTACTCCGAGACGCTCAGTCTCCAGCGGCGGCTGCACACCGCGGTGCAGCAGGGCTCGGCGCCCTCCACCGTGTTGCTGCTCGAGCACGCCGACGTCTACACGGCCGGCCGTCGCACCGAACCTGCGGACCTCCCTGGAGACGGCACCCCGGTGGTGGATGTGGATCGCGGCGGCAAGATCACCTGGCACGGCCGCGGCCAGCTCGTCGGCTACCCGATCCTGCACCTGCGCGATCGATCCCTGGTCAAGGACTATGTCTGCGTGCTGGAGAAGACGCTGATCAGGATCCTCGCAACGGACTTCGGCATCACCGGCACCCAGGTGCCCGGACGCTCCGGGGTCTGGATCACCTCAGACGGCCCCGACCGGAAGATCGCCGCCATCGGTCTGCGCGTGCACCGCTCGGTCACCATGCACGGGTTCGCCCTGAACTGCTCAAACGACCTCGCGCCCTTCGAGAACATCATCGCCTGCGGGATCACCGACGCGAAGACCACCAGCATCAGCGCCGAGCTGGGCTACGAGGTCACCCCCGAACAGGTGGCCGACCGGGTCACCGAGGAGCTGCGCCGCGCGCTGCCTCCGCTGCTGCACCGCCACGACGACGACGCGCCCGCCCTTGCCGGAACCACCGGCCACGGCGCAGACCAGGGCACCTGTGAGATGTCCCGAACTACAGAAGGAGCACCACAGTGACTGTGGCACCTGAAGGCCGACGCATGCTGCGCGTCGAAGCACGCAACGCCTCGATCCCCGTGGAGCGCAAGCCCGAGTGGATGCGCACCAAGGTCAAGATCGGCACCGAGTTCACCGAGATGAAGAAGCGGGTCGGAGAGAAGGGCCTGAACACCGTCTGCGAGGAAGCAGGGTGTCCCAACATCTTCGAATGCTGGGAGGACCGCGAGGCCACCTTCCTCATCGGCGGCTCCGCCTGCACCCGACGCTGCGACTTCTGCGAGATCGACACCGGCCGCCCCGGCGCCGTGGACGAGTCCGAGCCGCTGCAGGTGGCCCAGTCGGTGAATGAGATGCAGCTGCGCTACGCGACCGTCACCGGCGTCGCCCGCGATGACCTCCCCGATGAGGGCGTGTGGCTCTACGCCGAGACCATCCGGAAGATCCACGAGCTCAACCCCGGCACCGGAGTGGAGATCCTGATTCCCGACTTCTCCGGACGCGAGGAGAACATCGCCGCCATCTGCGAGTCCTCCCCGGAGGTGTTCGCGCACAACGTCGAGACGGTTCCGCGGATCTTCCGCCGGATCCGCCCGGCGTTCCGCTACGAACGTTCCCTGGACGTGCTCACCCAGGGACGCGGCCACGGCATGATCACCAAGTCCAACCTGATCCTGGGCATGGGCGAGACCCGTGAGGAGGTCTCCGAAGCTCTGCGCGACCTCCACGACGCCGGCTGTGACCTGCTCACCATCACCCAGTACCTGCGGCCCACCCCTCGGCACCTCCCGGTGGATCGCTGGGTCAAGCCCCAGGAGTTCCTGGACATCTCCCAGGAGGCCGAAGAGATCGGATTCCTGGGTGTGATGTCGGGGCCGCTGGTGCGCTCCTCCTACCGCGCCGGGTCCCTCTGGGCCAAGGCGATGCAGAAGAAGGGCTTGGAGATTCCCGCCGCACTGGCACACATCGAACCTTCCGGGGCGACCAAGCAGGAGGCCGCCACGCTGGTCGCCGCAGGCTACTGAGCCTGCGGTAGACTGAGATCACTATGGCACCAGCAGACTCCACACCTCCCAAGGCTTCCTCCAAGGCAGAGGCAAAGGCCGCGCTCAAGAACCTCAAGGCCGAGCAGAAGGCTGAACAGCGGGACCGCAAGGCCCGCAAGAAGGCCAATAAGCAGGAAGGCTTCTTCGCGCGGATCAAGCAGGTCTTCACCATGACCCGCTCCTATGACCCGAACATCGGGTGGTGGATGGCATTGGCCTTCTTCGCCACCCTCGGCGTGTTCTTCCTCCTCTTCACCCTGCTGATGAACTGGGTCACCGGTCTGCTGATCGGTCTGCCCTTCGGCCTGCTGGCCGCGATGATCGTGATGAACCGACGAGCCGAGAAGGCAGCCTTCTCCCGCATCGAGGGCCGTCCGGGTGCCGCCGCCGCCGCGCTGAGCACGCTCAAGCGCGGCTGGATCGTCACCGAGGAGCCGGTCGCGATGGACCCGAAGACGCAGGACGCGATCTTCCGGGTGCTCGGCAAGCCAGGCCTGGTGCTCGTCACCGAGGGACCCGCCGGCCGGGTGAACAAGCTGGTCGAGAAGACCCGCAAGCGATTCAGCCCGATCCTTCGGGACACCGGCGTGCCGATCCACATCATCCAGTCCGGACGCGGGGACCAGCAGGTCCCGCTGCAGAAGCTGGCCAAGACGATCAAGAAGCTCGACAAGAAGCTCACCAAGCACGAGGTCAACGCGGTGGACCGCCGGCTCACCGCACTGCCGATCTCCCGGCCGCCGATCCCCAAGGGCGTCGACCCCTACCGCACCCGCCCCGACCGCAAGGCGCTGCGCGGCTAGCTCCGGCGAAGGCTGATACACCCTCCCAGAACCCCGATCATCCCCGTGATGATTGGGGTTCTGTCATCCCCGGTGCTAGGCTGTTGTGCTGTCTGGCAGGCTTCGCACCTCTGAAGAAGATCCCTGCACACAGGCTCCCCGCAGAACTCTGATGGGGTCCGCGTGTGCCGGTGCGATGTCGCAGTGCAGTGAGCCTTCGGCGGCTCACACTCTCCGAACCACGGATCGCGGAGGCCAGGTACCTGATCGTTTGTCGCGGTCAGGAATAAACATCATTCGCCGACAAGACAGGAAGGCAGTCAATGCCCACATCACCATTGCGCAGTCGTCGTACTGTGAAAGCATCGCGTGCCCTTGGCATCGCGCTGACCCCCAAGGCCCAGAAGTACCTGGATCGCCGCCCCTACGGCCCCGGCCAGCACGGCCGGACCCGGCGTCGCACCGATTCCGACTACGCGGTGCGTCTGAAGGAGAAGCAGCGTCTCCGCGCGCAGTACGGCATCCGCGAAGCTCAGATGCTGCGCTACTACGAAGAGGCCAAGCGCATGCACGAGGGCCTGACCGGTGAGAACCTGGTCGAGCTGCTCGAGTCCCGGCTTGACGCCCTGGTTCTGCGTTCGGGCTTCGCCCGCACCATCGCCCAGGCTCGCCAGTTCGTGGTGCACCGCCACATCATGGTCAACGGCAAGCGCGTGGACCGCCCGTCCTTCCGCGTGAAGCCCGGCCAGATGATCCACGTGCACGAGCGCTCCGAGGTCTTCGAGCCCTTCCAGGTGGCCGCCGCAGGCACCCACCAGGATGCGCTGCCCACAGTTCCCGGCTACCTCACCGTCGAGATCGAG
The DNA here is from genome assembly GCF_022565835.1 of Nesterenkonia sp. DZ6. Lineage (NCBI taxonomy): Bacteria > Bacillati > Actinomycetota > Actinomycetes > Micrococcales > Micrococcaceae > Nesterenkonia > Nesterenkonia sp. DZ6. Next base: position 323,279 of record NZ_JAJOYW010000004.1, on the reverse strand, counting down.
AAGCTTCAGGCGACTCTGTCCCGCAAGCCCAAGCGCGAAGAGGTTCCGGTCACCTGCGAAGAGCAGCTCGTGGTCGAGTTCTACGCACGCTGATCTGAAGACGATCACTCAGAACACCGTTCTGAAACCCACAGAGCCCGTTGCCCTCCCCCACCGGAGGCCGCAGCGGGCTCTGTGTTTCCACTAAGCTGGTCCCGGCGCAGATCCGGCGAAGTCACAGACATGAGACTTCGACGGCCGACTCGCAGCGACCATCAGCAGGAGGACCCGAGAAACTCATGAAGACCGAGGACATCGCCCGGACGTGGTACGACTACTTCGCCGCCAAGGGGCATGAGCGCGTCCCCTCAGCATCACTGATCTCCCCGGATCCCTCGGTGCTGTTCACCATCGCCGGGATGGTGCCTTTCATCCCGTACTTCATGGGCACCGAGAAGCCCCCTTACGCACGTGCCGTCTCCGTGCAGAAGTGCATCCGCACCGCCGACATCGAAGAGGTCGGCAAGACCGCCCGCCATGGCACCTTCTTCCAGATGTGCGGCAACTTCTCCTTCGGCGACTACTTCAAAGAGACCGCCATCCCGATGGCCTGGGAGCTGCTGACCCACCCCCGGGAGGCCGACCCGGTGACGGGCGTGCGCGGCTACGGGCTCGATCCCGAGCGGCTCTGGGTCACCGTCTACCAGGACGACGACGAGGCCTACGCCATCTGGCGCGACCAGGTCGGAGTCCCCGAGGCCCGGATCCAGCGCTTCGGCCCCGAGGACAACTACTGGAACACCGGCCAGCCCGGCCCCGGCGGCCCCTGTTCTGAGATCTACTACGACCGCGGCCCCGCCTACGGCGTCGAGGGCGGCCCAGCGGCCGATGAGACCCGCTACGTGGAGATCTGGAACCTGGTCTTCATGCAGTACCGGCTCTCCGCCGTGCACTCGAAGACCGAGTTCGAGGTGGCCGGCCCGCTGCAGAACAAGAGCATCGATACCGGCCTGGGCCTCGAGCGCCTCGCGATGGTGCTCCAGGGCGTGGAGAACATGTACGAGACCGACCAGGTCCGCCCGGTGCTCGACCGCGCCGCGGAGCTCGCCGACATCGAGTACACCTCCACCGAGGATCCCGCCGACCCGCACCACGCCAACGATGTGCGGCTGCGAATGATCGCCGACCATGTGCGCAGCTCGCTCATGCTCATCTCCGACGGGGTCCGCCCCTCCAATGAAGGCGGCGGCTTCGTGCTGCGCCGCCTGATCCGCCGGGTGATCCTCGCGATGCGGCTCATGGGAGTGGAGCAGCCGGTCTTCGGTGAACTGGTCGGCGTCTCCAAGGACGCGATGAAGGGCGTCTACCCCGAGGTCGAGACCGGCTTCGAGAAGATCCACCAGACCGCGGTCAAGGAGGAGCAGGCCTTCCTGCGCACCATCTCCGCCGGCACCGCCAAGCTGCACTCCGCCGTGAGCACCGCGCAGACCGCCGGCGCAGCCGTCACCGGCGCCGACGCCTTCGCGCTGCACGACACCTACGGCTTCCCCATCGACCTGACCCTGGAGATGGCCGCCGAGGCCGGGGTCGGGGTCGACGAGACCCGCTTCCGCGAACTCATGACCGAGCAGCGCGAGCGCGCCCGGGCCGACGCCAAGGGCAAGAAGTCCGGGCACGCCGACACCCAGGTCTACCAGGAGCTGCGCGCCGACTCCCCCACCCACTTCACCGGATACACAGAACACACCACGGAGTCCCGGATCCGCGGACTGCTGGTGGGCGGTGAGGCGCGGAAGAGCGCCTCCGCGGGAGAGGACATCGAGCTGGTCCTCGACGCCACCCCCTTCTACGCCGAGGCCGGCGGTCAGGCCCCCGACACGGGGCGGATCACCGGTGACGGCTTCGAGCTCGAGGTCATCGACGTGCAGTCCCCGATCAGAGGCCTCTCGGTGCACCGCGCCAGGGTCCTCTCCGGGGAGGTGCCCGCCGGCGCCGAGGCGCTGGGCGCCATCGATGTGCGCCGCCGGCTGGACGCGGAGAAGGCACACACCGGCACCCACCTGATCCACGCCGCGCTGCACGACGTGCTGGGGCCCGAGGCAGTGCAGGCCGGCTCCTTCAACAAGGAAGGCTACCTGCGCTTCGACTTCACCTCCGAGGCCGCGATGAGCGGCGCCGCCCGACAGGAGCTCGAGGCCGCCGCCAACCTCGCCATCCGGGACAACTACGAGGTCCTGACCCGCGTCACCTCGCTGGAGGAGGCGCAGGCCCTGGGCGCGATGATGCTCTTCGGCGAGAAGTACGGCAATGAGGTCCGCATGGTCGAGATCAATGGGGCGTGGTCCCGTGAGCTCTGCGGCGGCACCCACGTCGACGCCACCGCCGAGATCGGCACCCTCGCATTGATGTCCGAGGCCTCCGTGGGCGCGGGCAACCGACGCGTCGAGGCGCTGGTCGGGCTCGACGCGTTCCACCACTTCGCCGCCGAGCGGACCCTGGTCAACCAGCTCACCGAGATGCTCAAGGTCCCGGCGGACCAGGTTCCCGACCGCATCGCCGCGACCCTGGCCAAGCTCAAGGACGTGGAGCGCGAGCTGGAGAAGCTGCGCAGCGCGCAGCTGCGGGCCAAGGCCGGCGAGCTGCTGTCCCAGGCCGTGGACGCCGGTGGTGTCGATGTGCTCGCGCACAACGCCGGCGCCGTGGCCGGCGCCGATGATCTGCGTGCCCTCGCGCTGGACCTGCGCGGACGCTTCGGCTCCCGCGCGGCCGCCGTTGCGGTGGCCGGTGAGGCCAAGGGCCGACCGGTGATCGTGGTGGCGACCACCGAGGCCGCCCGCGAACAGGGAGTCTCTGCCGGTGACCTGGTCAAGCGCGCCTGCGCGGTGCTCGGCGGCGGAGGCGGCGGCAAGGCCGACCTCGCCCAGGGCGGCGGCCAGGATGCCTCCAAGATCCCCACAGCACTGCAGGAAGTCACCTCGGCGGTGGGCCAGCGTGACTGAGCAGCCAGAACGAGATTCTTCGGCCAGCGCCCCCCGCCCGACAGCAAGGGCCGGGGTGCGGCTGGGCATCGACGTCGGCGACGCCCGCGTCGGGCTGGCCTCCTCAGATCCCGACGCGCTGATCGCCACCCCGGTGATGACGCTGCGCCGTGACCCCAACCGGGCCTCGGATCTGACCATGCTGATCACCATCATCAAGGACCGACAGGCCCGTGCCGTCTACGTCGGGCTGCCGCTCTCGCTCTCCGGCGGCGAGACCCTCTCCACGCAGAAGGCACGCGACTACGCCGGTCAGCTCGCCGGGATGATCCAGGCCGCCGAGCTGCCGACCGAGGTCTATCTCATCGATGAGCGGCTCTCCACGGTCTCCGCCGCGACCAAGATGCGCGCCTCCGGTGTGGCCTCGAAGGATCAGCGGACTCGTATCGACCAGGCCGCGGCCGTGGAGATCCTCACCCACGCCCTGGACCTGCGTCAGTCCTGGGGACGGGAACCCGGAACACCGGTCTCCGCACCCTGACAGCGCCCTGCCAGCCGGCGACGCTCTCCACAGCCTGTGCCTACCCCGGACCGAATCGCGGGGCTCCTCCACAACTGGGTATAGACCGGTGCGCCCGGCCGTGCCTTCGGGGAGGCTGTGAGCATGCGCACCGACACAGTCCAGAGTCTTCCCCAGGGCCTCTACCGCCCCGGATCAGGGTTCTCCGCCGCCGAACTCCACGCCATGGTCCTTGAAGGCGCCGTGCGTCCGCTGCTGGGCGACCTCTACGCCTGCACCGCACTGCCGGACGCTCCGAGGCTGAGAGCCCTGGCCTGCCGGGCGCTGCTCAGCGGTTCACTGCGCGCCCACGCGGTGCTCTGCGGGGAATCCGCCGCATGGGTGCATCTGGGCGCCGGGACGGCACCCTCACGGATCACCGTGATCACCGCCGGGGTGTATCGGCGCCGCACGGCTGGTCCGATCCCCTGGCAGGTCCACCAGGTGCCGCTCTCGCCCGATGACCAGCTCGAGCTGCAGGGGGTGCCGGTCACCACGCCGCTGCGCACCGCCGCCGACATCTTTCTGGGCGTCGGCACCGTGCAGAGCCGCCGAGCCCTGGATGCGCCGCGCGCAGCGTCCAGACCTGCCGCGGCTTCCAACCCAGGCCCAGCTCCCACCACCGGCGCAGGCAGCAATGACGGGTGCGCGCAGCGGTGGGCGGCGATCCGGCGGCTCTGCGTCGCGAACCCGAAGCAGATTCAGCCGGCCGCTCTTCTCCAGCAGATCCAGGCTCAGCTCGGTGGGCACCACGACGGAAGAGATGATGGCTCACGCAGACGCCGGGACCGGATCGAAGGGCTGCTCGCCGCCCGGGTGTTCAGCGGGTGAACGACTCTCGACGAATGCCCGCCAGCCCCAGGGTCAGTGTTCCCGGCGCTTGCCCACGGTGCGGTAGACGTCATAGACGCCGTCGATGCGGCGCACGGAGTTCAACACGTGGTTCAGGTAGCGGGGGTCCCCCATCTCGAAGGAGAAACGGGAGATCGCCACCCTGTCCCGCGAGGTCTGCACGCTGGCGGAGAGGATGTTGACCTGGGACTCGGCCAGGATCCGGGTCACGTCCGAGAGCAGCGACTTGCGGTCCAGCGCCTCGACCTGGATCTCGACGAGGAACACCGAGGACTTCGTCGGCGCCCACTCGACCTCCACCAGACGTCCGGGCTGCTCGCGCAGCTGCTGGACGTTGCGGCAGTCTCCGCGGTGCACCGAGACCCCCTGGCCTCGAGTGACGAATCCTTCGATCTCATCCGGCGGCACCGGGGTGCAGCAGCGGGCCAGCTTGACCAGCACGTTCCCGGCGCCCTTGACGATGACTCCCGCGTCGGAGTACTGGTTGGTCGGAGTGCCGGGGGAGGTGATCGGGGTGGTGTCGTGCTCCTCGGACTCCTCCTCCTCGGGTTCGAAGAGCGCCGTGAGGTGTTCGATGACGTTCTGGGTGGAGACGTGCTCCTCCCCCACCCCGGCGTAGAGCCCGGCGACCTCGGTGTAGTGCAGCTGCCTGGCGACGGTGTCGAGGACCTCGGGGTTCATCACCTTCTGCAGCGGCAGCTGGGACTTCCGGATGGCCTTGGTCAGGCTCTCCTTGCCCCGCTCGATCGACTCCTCGCGGCGCTCCTTGGAGAACCAGTGTCGGATCTTGTTCCGCGCCCGTGGGCTCTTGACGAACATCAGCCAGTCATTGCTGGGACCCGCAGTCTCGGACTTGGAGGTGAAGATCTCCACCCAGTCTCCGTGCTGCAGCTCGGAGTTCAGCGGCACCAGCTTGCCGTTGACCCTCGCCCCGATGGTCTTGTGTCCGACGTCGGTATGGATCGCGTAGGCGAAGTCCACCGGGGTGGAGCCCGCCGGCAGGGCCATGACTTCACCCTTGGGGGTGTAGACGAAGACTTCCTTGGCGTTGATCTCGAAGCGCAGCGAATCGAGGAACTCGTCGGGATCCTTCGTCTCGGACTGCCAGTCCACCAGCGATCTCAGCCAGCCGATGTCCTCGGTGGCTTGGGACTGCTGGGTCGCGGTCCCGGCGAGGGATCCACCAGCGGGCTGGTTGACCGCCGAATGCGGCGCCGTGGCGGAGAAGTCCTGCTTGTACTTCCAGTGTGCGGCCACGCCGTACTCGGCGCGGCGATGCATCTCGTGGGTGCGGATCTGGATCTCCACCGGCTTGCCCGACGGGCCGAGCACAGTGGTATGCAGCGACTGGTACATGTTGTACTTCGGCATCGCGATGTAGTCCTTGAACCGCCCCGGAAGCGGGTTCCAGCGGGCGTGCAGCGCGCCGAGGACCGCGTAGCAGTCCCGGATGGTGTCCACGAGCACCCGCACACCCATCAGGTCATGGATGTCGTCGAACTCTTTGCCGCGCACGATCATCTTCTGATAGATCGAGTAGTAGTGCTTGGGACGGCCCGTGATGGTCGCGGAGATGGACGCCTCGTTGAGGTCGTCGGCGATCGTCTCGCGGACCTCGGAGAGGAACTTCTCACGCTGCGGGGTGCGATCCCCGACCAGCCGGACGATCTCCTCATAGACCTTGGGGTACAGGGCGGCGAAGGAGAGGTCTTCGAGCTCCCATTTGATGGTGTTCATCCCGAGCCGGTGGGCCAGCGGGGAGAAGATCTCCAGGGTCTCCTTCGCCTTGCGGGCGCTGGACTCCGCGGCCACGTAGCGCCAGGTCCGCGCGTTGTGCAGCCGGTCGGCGAGCTTGATCATCAGCACCCGGATGTCCTTGGCCATGGCCAGGACCATCTTGCGCACCGTCTCGGCCTGCGCGGCGTCGCCGAACTTGAGCTTGTCCAGCTTGGTGACGCCGTCGACGAGCAGCGCGATCTCTTCGCCGAACTCCTTGGTCAGCTGATCCAGCGAGTATTCGGTGTCTTCGACCGTGTCATGCAGCAGCGCCGCGGCCAGGGTGGAGCCGGTGAGGCCGAGCTCGGCGAGGATGGTGGCCACGGCCACCGGGTGGGTGATGTAGGGGTCACCGCTCTTGCGCTTCTGATCCCGGTGGTGGTGATTGGCCACCTCGAAGGCGCGCTGCACCAGCGGGAAGTCCTGCTGCGAATCGTTGGCCCGCATGGCGCGCAGGAGCGGCTCGAGCAGCGGCGAGGAAGAGGCCTCGTCACTGACCACTCCGACGGCGCGCGCTCGTCGGACCACGGGCGGTGAGGCCGCGCTCGCTGCGGCGAGCCGCGTGGTGCCCTCTGCTGCCGGGCGTTCCTCGTTCACCAGTGCGGACCTGCTTTCCCTAGGGCTGAGCCGGGATGCTGAAGACGGCGTGTCGGCAATTGTAGCCCCATTCTGGGCACTGTTGAGACTCAGTGCTCGTGCGGGGCCTGTATGAGGACCTGGTAGCCGTCTTCCTCCTCCAGCTCATCCTCCGGCTCGGGCTCTGGGAGAGGCGGGAACTTCACCGGACGGCCGTCCTCGTCCAGCGCGGTGCCGGAGTAGGTGACCGCGTGCACGCCGCGGAGCGCGCGGAGCCTCAGCACCTCTTCGGTGTGGGCCTTGATGTCGCCGTCGTTGCGGCGCATCCGGGCGTAGAGCGGGGCCTGGATGAAGATCGTGGCCAGGGTGCCCACGATGATGCCGACGAAGAGTGAAAGCGAGATGTCGCGCAGCGTGCCGGCCCCGAGCAGCATCGAGCCGATGAACAGGATCGAGCCGACCGGCAGGATGCCCACCACGGAGGTGTTCAGCGAACGGACCAGAGTCTGGTTCACCGCCAGGTTGACCCGTTCGGTGAACGTCTGGTCCTTCTGGTCCTTCAGCGGCTCCAGGTTCTCGCGGATCTTGTCGAAGACCACCATGGTGTCGTAGAGCGCATAGGAGAGGATCGTGAGGAATCCGATGATCGCACTGGGCGTCACCTCGAATCCGGTGAGCGAGTAGATGCCCACCGTGGTGATCACCACGAAGCCCAGCCCGAGCATCGCGGCCAGGGACATGGTCCAGGTCCGGAAGTAGAACGCCATGTAGAGCGCGACGAGCACCACGAAGATCACCAGGCCCAGCAGCATCTGTTGGGAGATCTGCTCGCCCCAGACCGGGCCGATGAAGGTGGAGCTGACCTGTTCGGCGGAGACGCCGTAGCCCTGCTGGAGCGCCTCGGCGACCTCCAGGGTCCCGGTGTCGCTGAGCTCGGCGGTCTGCACCCGCACGGTGTTCGGCGCGACGTTGGTGACCACGGCCTCCTGGCCGGAGATGTCTGCCACCGCGTCCTCACCGACGGCGATCTCGGTGTTGTCGGTCTGCGAGACCGTGAACTCCGAACCGCCGGTGAACTCGATCCCGAGGTTGAACCCGCCGCGGAAGAACGGCACGGCGATCGAGGCGAGCACCAGGATCCCGGCGACCAGGAACCAGAGGTTTGATCGCTGGATGAACGGGTAGGACCGTTCACCGGTGTAGAGCTGGTTGCCGGTCTTGGCGAATCCTGCAGCCATCAGCGGTCCTCCTCGGTCTCACTAGATGTCACAGTCTCACGCGGGGTCAGGCGCTCATCCGGCGTGTCTGAGTCGTTCGGTGTCGTCTCGGAGCTGCGCTGTCGGGCTGCGGCGGCGCGTGCGCGGCGCCGCTCGGCGATGGTCATCTGACCCCATTCGTGATCTGAGATCTCTGGCAGCTCCCGGATCCGGGCCTCCCGCACGTCGTCGGGGCTCTCTGCCGATCTGGGCAGCGGACTGCTCCGGAGCCCTCCACCGCCGGGGTCTGCGGTGGAGTCGCGCGGGGTCATCGGTCCCGCCGGTCCTGCCGGTCCTGCCGATACCACGCTGCTGCGGGCGAAGCGGCCTCGGCCGCGGTAGAGCACGTCCACCCCGAGCTCCTTCTCCGAGAGCCCGGAGAACCGCTTGCCCGCGGCGAAGAACTTCCGTCGGGCGAGCAGCTGCATCAGCGGGTGGGTGAAGAGGAACACCAGGATGATGTCGATGATCGCGGTCAGCCCGAGGGTGAAGGCGAAGCCGCGCACGTTGCCCACGGCCACCAGGTAGAGCACCACGGAGGCGATGATGTTCACGGCCTTGGACGCGAGGATGGTGCGTCGGGCACGGGCCCAGCCGGCTTCGACGGCGCCGGGCAGAGATCTCCCCTCGCGCAGCTCGTCCTTGACGCGTTCGAAGTACACGATGAAGGAGTCCGCGGTCAGACCGATCGAGACGATCAGGCCTGCGATGCCGGCGAGGGAGAGCCGGTATCCGTCGGTCCAGCCCAGCAGGGCGATGGCCCACCAGGTCATCACGCCGGCGACCACCAGCGAGGCGATGGTGACCAGGCCCAGTGCGCGGTACTGGAACAACGCGTAGCCGGCGACCAGGACCAGGCCGATGATGCCGGCCATCAGGCCGAGCCGCAGCTGCTCCTCGCCGAGCGTGGCGGAGATCTGCTGTTCAGACTCGATCTCGAAGCTGATCGGCAGCGAGCCGTAGCGCAGCTGTTCGGAGAGCCCGCGCGCCTCTTCCTCGGTGAAGTCACCGGTGATCTGCGGGCGGCCGTCGACGATCGCTGCCTGCGTGGTGGGGGCAGAGATGACCTGCCCGTCGAGCATGATGGCGAACTGGTTGCGCGGAGCCTCGAGATTGACCAGGCGGGTGGTGGTGTCGCGGAAGGACTCCGTGCCCTCGGAGTCGAAGTTGATGGTCACGGCCCAGCGCCCGGTGGACCCGCCACCGGGTGACTGCTCCATCCCGAAGCTGGAATCGGCGATGTTGGTCCCGGGGACCTCCACCGGCCCCAGCAGGTATTTCACGCCAGAATTGGGATCGCAGGCGCTGAGCGGCTCGTCGTCGGCTGCGGCGGCGCGCTCTTCGAGGCTGATCTCGGTGCTGCAGGTGAAGTTCGCGAAATCGGCCGCGACCTCGGGGGTGATCCAGTTCGGGTCCGAGCCGTTCTCCGGCTCCGCCGTGGGCTCCTCGAAGTCCTCGGGCTGAGCGGCCGGTGCGTCGTCACCCTCTTCCTCGGTGGCCGCGAGCTCCTCCTCGAGCGCCTCGGCCTCCTCCTCGGTGAGGTCCTCGTCGTCGAGCAGCGTCTGCTGCAGGAAGTCGAGATCCTGCTCCACCTGGATCACGGGACGGAACTCCATGTTCGCCGAGGCCTGGATCAGTTCTCGGGTCTCCTCGTCGGGCACGCCGGGCATGCCCACGACGACGTTCTCCGCGCCCTGCGTGGCGATCTCGGATTCGGTGACGCCGGAGCCGTCGACACGCTGACGGATGATCTCCACCGCTTGGTCCAGCTGCTCGCCGTCGATCTGCGCATCCCCCTCGACCTGTGGTGAGAGGACCATCTGGGTGCCACCTTCGAGGTCCAGAGCGAGCAGCGGCGCCCACTGGGCGCGGTCGTCCTGTACGGCGAAGGCAAGAAGCCCGCCCATGCCGAGCAGGAGCACGAGCAGAGCGATCAGGGCGCCGCGAGCTTTCGCGACGGGGGTGCGTGGAGCCATAGGAGGAGGATCAGTCCTCTGTGGTGGCGGCGGGTTCAACCACCTGCTGGATGGCGCCGATCAGGAAGTCCACGCGGTCACCGGAGCTGAACTCCAGGGTGAGTCGCTGGGCCTCCTCATCGCGGGACACCACGGTGCCGACCATTCCGCCGGCGGTGACCACCTGGGCACCGACCACGGCGCCGCCGCGGGCCTTGGTCTGCTCGTCGCGCATCTTCTTCCCACGACGGAAGGTGAGGAACATGAAGATCGCCAGGATGGCGATCATGATCAGCAGGAACGGGTCCAGCGCGGGACCGCCGCCGCCGCCTTCAGCGGCTGACAGCTGGGCGTAGTAGAGCGAAGCATTCACGGATCGGGCCAATCTCTCGTCGCGGGATGTTCTCGGCCAGCTGGCGGATCTTCAACCCGTGGGAGCTGGCCGGGCATTCAACCCGACAGACTATCAGGGTGACGCTCCGGCGGAGTCAGTCCCAGATGCCGCCAGGCCTGGTCAGTGGCGACGCGCCCGCGCGGCGTGCGGGCGAGCAGGCCCTCGCGCACCAGGTATGGCTCTGCCACCGTCTCCACGGTCTCGGTCTCCTCCCCCACGAGGACAGCGAGCGTGGAGAGTCCCACCGGCCCGCCGTTGAACTTCAGGCACAGCGCCTCGAGCACCGACCGGTCCAGCCGGTCCAGGCCGCGCTCGTCGACCTCGTACATCTCCAGCGCCTCGGCGGCGGTCGCCCGATCCACCTGGGGCACGCGGTGGACCAGCGCCCAGTCCCGCACCCGGCGGAGCAGCCGGTTGGCGATGCGCGGGGTCCCGCGGGAGCGCGCGGCGATCTCGGCGAATCCCTGACCGGCGACGTTCATGTCCAGCATCGCGGAGGAGCGGCGCAGCACCAGTTCGAGCTCGTCGGTGCTGTAGAACTCGAGCTGCCCGGTGAAGCCGAACCGGTCGCGCAGCGGCCCGGGAAGCAGGCCCGCGCGGGTGGTGGCCCCCACCAGGGTGAAGGGCGGCAGCTCCAGCGGGATCGACGTCGCGCCGGCGCCCTTGCCGACGATCACATCGACCCGGAAGTCTTCCATGGCCATGTAGAGCAGCTCCTCTGCCGGCCGGGACATGCGGTGGATCTCGTCGAGGAAGAGCACCTCACCCTCGGTCAGCGAGGACAGGATCGCGGCGAGGTCCCCGGCGTGCTGGATGGCCGGTCCGGAGCTGATCCGCAGCGGGGCGTTCATCTCCGCGGCGATGATCATCGCCAGGGTGGTCTTGCCCAGACCGGGAGGCCCGGAGAGCAGCACATGGTCTGAGGCGGTGCCGCGGATCCGGGAGGACTCCAGCACCAGGGAGAGCTGACGGCGCACCGTCTGCTGCCCGACGAAGTCGCTCAGCGCCTTCGGGCGCAGCGCCGCCTCCATGGCGCGCTCCTCGGTCATCGAGTTGCCGCCCACCAGTTCGCGGGGAGCCTCTGCGCTCACCGGGCACCTCCGAGGCTGCGCAGCGCCTGCCGGAGCACGGTGGAGACATCGGCCTCGACGAGCTCCGGCTGAGCGGCCAGCAGCTTCTCCACGCCGGTGCGGGCGTCCTTCTCGGTCCAGCCCAGCGAGACCAGCGCCTCGCGGACCTGTACGGCCACCTCAGGCTCAGCGGGTGCGGCGGCCGCCGGTGAGGCGGGCTCGTCGATCACCAGCTTGCCGGCGAGCTCGAGCAGGATCCGCTGCGCGGTCTTCTTCCCGATGCCGGGGACCCTGGTGAATGCGGCGGTGTCGGACTCGGCGATCGCCTGGTGGACCTCGTGCGGAGTGTGCACGGCCAGCACTGCAAGCGCCATCCTGGGTCCGATCCCGGAGATCGAGACCAGAGTGGTGAAGATGATCCGCTCGGAGAGCTCGGAGAAGCCGAAGAGCAGCGGCGCATCGTCCTGACGCGGCACGAAGCTGGTGTGCAGACGGGCCTCGGTTCCGCGGTGCAGCTCTCCCAGGGTCCTTGGGGTGGCCGAGACGTGCAGGCCGAAGCCGGAGACCTCGACCACTGCGTGGTCGGTGCCGACGTGGAGCACGTCGCCACGGATGGAAGAGATCATTTTTCACCTCACCGTCGCCGCTGGCGACTGGTCACGGACCAGGGGTGCCCCCGGCGCCATTAGAACATGTATTCGAACACTCTAGCGCGCCCGCTTGGCGGCTTCCATCCAGGCGCGCTGGGCGGGAGTCAGCGCGGCGCCGGACCTGGCTCCGCTCTTCGGCCCAGGAGACTTCGAACCGGCAGGCTTCGAACTTGCTGCCTGCTGGGCACGCTGCAGCGCGGTGGTGGCGCCCTGGTGGGTCTGCGTGGAGCCCGACATGTTGAACCGCGCTCCGATCCCGGAGCGCCAGCCGTGGCAGATGGCCACCGCGTAGGCGTCGGTGGCGTCCACCGGGGTGGGCAGGCCGGGGAGCTTCAGGATCCGCTGCACCATCCGGGCCACTGCCTGCTTATCGGCGTTGCCGTCGTCGGTGACGGCGGCCTTGACCTCCGAGGGGGTGTGCCAGGCCACGGGTATCCCCCGCGCGGCGGCGGCGGCGATGATCACGCCGGAGGCCTGGGCGGTGGCCACCACGGTGGGCGCATTGTTCTGCGCGAAGACCCGCTCGATGGCCAGGACGTCCGGGGCGTACCGGTCCAGCAGCGCCTCTGCGGAGCGCTGGATCGCCAGGATCCGCTCGGCGAGGTCCTGCGCGGCCTTGGTGCCGGTGACCTCCACGTGGAGGGACTCGCCGGTGCGGTTGAGGTTCATCTCCACCACGGCGAAGCCGCAGCGGGTCAGTCCAGGGTCCACCCCGAGGATCCGCTGCGCGGTCCGTGAGGTTCCGGCGGTGCCCGAGACGACGCCCGCCGGGCTCATCGCGGCCCCCGCATCATCGTCTGTTCAGGCATGGGGACTGCGCCTGCCTCAGTCCTCGGCCTCGAGGGCGGCCAGCGTCTCGGCGCTGAGGTCTGCGTTGGTATGCACGTTCTGCACGTCGTCGAGGTCCTCCAGCGCGTCGTGGAGCTTGAAGAACTTCTTGGCGGCGTCGACGTCGAGGTCCACGGTGACATCGGAGACGAACTCGACCTCGTCGTTGTCCCAGCTCATACCGGCCTCCTCGAGGCCCTTGAGCACCGCGTGCAGGTCCTGCGGCTCAGCCCGGATCTCGAAGCTGGCGTCGTGTTCGATGAGGTCCTCGACGCCGGCCTCGAGCACGGCGGCCAGGACATCGTCCTCGCTCAGCTCGGCCTTGGGCAGCTGCACCACGGCCTTGCGCTGGAACATGTAGGCCACGGAGCCGGGGTCCGCGACGGTGCCCCCGGAGCGGGTCACCGCGATGCGCACCTCCGAAGCCGCGCGGTTGCGATTGTCGGTGAGGCACTCCACGAGCAGGGCGGAGCCCTGCGGGCCGCGCACCTCGTAGGTGATCTCCTCGTACTCCACACTGTCCCCGGAGAGTCCCGCGCCACGCTTGATGGCCCGGTCGATGTTGTCGTTGGGCACGGAGTTCTTCTTCGCCTTGGAGACGGCGAGCTCAAGCCCGGGGTTGCCGGCGAGGTCGGGGCCGCCGTTGCGCGCCGCCACCTCGATCTGCTTGATATAGCGCCCGTTGAGCTTGGCGCGCTTGGCATCCACAGCAGCCTTGCGGTGCTTGGTGTTGGCCCATTTGGAATGGCCGGCCATGGTTCTCCTCGTGAATGACGTCCGAATGATCAGAGTTAACAGTTGCCCGAAGCAACCGTCGTATAGTCTTTCCACCAGCCTATCGGAGAGGACGTTGAGTCTCATGGAGCACACCGAGCGCCCGGCAGCTGTGGACGGCACGACGACGATCGAGCCGGCTGCGGAGAATCCGCTGCTCGCGGACGGCGCCTTGGACTATGGGCTGGTTGACCTCTCCCTGGTCCGGGACGAGCACTGGCTGCCTGCGCTGGAAGCCGGGATCACCGCCCAGCGCGACGCGGTGGAGGCCATCGCCGCCGACGTCTCCCCCGCTGAGGTGTCCACCGTGCTGCACCCGCTGGGCCGCTCCCATCGGCTGCTCTCCCGTGTGGAGCGGGCGTCCTCCTGCATGTTCTCGGTGCACGCCACGCATGAGCGACAGCAGGTCCAGCGGGAGATGGCCCGGCAGCTGGCCGGTCACCGGGATTGGCTCACGCTGCACCCCGGGCTCTTCCGCCGCCTCGCCGCCCTGGAGTCTGCTCTCGCGGAGGGGCGCACCAGGGCCACCGCGGAGCAGCGGAGGATGTTGCAGAAGACCCTTGACCAGGCCCGGGCCGCCGGTGCTGGGCTTGAGGAGGTCACTCAGGACCAGCTGCGCGCGCTCAACCTCGAGCTCACCGCCGCTGAGACCGCCTATGAACAGCTGCAACGGCATGAGGCTGCCGCCCACGCGGCCTTCTTCTCCGATCCAGCGGAGCTGGAAGGACTCGGCGACCAGGAGCTGGCCGCCGCGGAGGCAGCGGCGCGGGAGGCAGGCCACAGAAGCGGAGCGCTGCTGCCCCTGAACCTTCCTGTCCAGCAGGGACCTCTGGAACGGATGTCCCGGCGCTCCTCGCGCCGTCGGCTGCACCAGGCCTCCGTCGCCCGCGGCACCCTGACCGACGCCCAGGGCCGGACGACCAGTCAGATCGGTGGGCAGATCGCTGTGCTGCGGGCGCGCCGCGCGCGGATGCTCGGCTTCGAGCATCACCTGGACAGCGTCTTGCCTTCGCGGACGGCCGAGGACCGCGCCAGCATCGAGGCGATGCTGCGCACCATCGCCGACGGCGCCCTGGCTCGCTTCGACACCGAGATCCTGACGCTGCGTGAGACTGGGGTGCTTGAGGGCGGGCAGGCCCACTCGGGGGACCCTGACGGCGCCCAGTCAGACGGCACCGAAGAGCTCCAGCCCTGGGACATCAGCTTCGGCCTCGCTGCCGCGGCGAAGCAGCGGAACTCGAATGAGATGCACAGCACGAGCCGGCACGCAGCAGCGACTCAGGGGCAGGATGTGCCCCTGGAGGAGGCTCTGCGCCGGGTCTTCGAGGCGGCGTCCCGGCTCTACGGCATCACGGTGGTCGAACGCGATGACCTGCCCGCTTTCGCCCCCGGAGCGCGCTCCTTCGAGGTGTTCGAGCACTCCGCAGTGCAGCGCCGCGGTGCCGGCATCGGCCTGTTCCTGCTGGACCTCTATGCTCGGCCGAGCAAATCCGGCGGGGCATGGATGAACTCCTTCTCGGTGGCCTCGACCTTGACCGGTTCCGCGCCGGTGGTGATCAACGCGCTGAACATCACCGCCCCGGCCCCCGGGGAGAGGGCCGCACTGACACGAACGGCCATGCGCACGCTCTTCCATGAGTTCGGCCACGCCTTGCACGGCCTGCTCGCCGAGGCGGAGTTCGAGGAGCTCTCCGGCACTGCGGTGCCGCGCGACAACGTCGAGTTCCCGTCCCAGGTCAATGAGATCTTCCAGGAGCTCTTCAGCGGGGGCCTCACCGAGGCCGGGCAGGCGCCGGCAGCGGAGGATCTCTGGGGCAAGGGGTTCAGCACGTTCGAACACGTGGCCGCCGTCGTCCTGGACCTGGCCTGGCACACGCTTTCGGTGGAAGGGGCCGAGGCCGCCGCCGACGATCCTGAAGCCTTCTCCGCCGCCGCGCTGGCGGCCTGGGGGCTGGATCACCCGCTAGTGCCCCCGCGGTACGGGACCGGCTTCTTCAAACATATCTTCGCCGGATCCGGCTACGCCGCCGGGTACTACTCCTACCTGTGGGCCCAGGTGCTCGCCGCCGACGCCTCCCAGTGGTACCGCGAGCAGCTGGGCCCACACGACAGCTCCGAGCAGAGTCACCAGGCGCTGGCTGCGGCCGGATCCCATGTGCGCCGCGAGCTGCTGGCACGCGGGAACACTCGGGACCCGCTGGAGTCCTACCGGATCACCTTCGGCAGGAAGCCTGGGATGGAAGCCCTGATGCGCCAGCTGGGACTCTGAGGCTGGGACCCTGAAGCTGGGTCGGCGGTGTGGAGTACCGGGGTCGGACCTTCATGCGCAAGGAGGAGCGCACCGAGCCGAAATGGACGGCGGAGTGCCTCCTGGTGGCAAGCCGCGGGAGCATGTCCCGTGACGCTCGCGCTCACTGCCGGCCGGACCAGCCGCTGCGCCGGACGACGCAGCCCCGTCCAGCGCCGTTCCCGAATCCTCGGGCCCACGCTACTGTGTCTCCGACGGCATGCTTCGAAGCCGCCGAGCACCAGATCTTTATACCGCCTGAGCCGCGGTGTGAGAGAAGGAGCAGCACCATGACTCACCACGTGACATCAATGCTGGACACCCACCCCAGAACCATTGAGTGGGTGGACGAGCAGAAGCTTGCTGAGTGCATCGAAGCGTGTTTCGAGTGCGCTCAAACCTGTACTGCCTGCGCCGACGCGTGCCTCGCCGAAGACATGGTCGCAGAGCTGACCACCTGCATCAGGAGAAACGCCGACTGCGCCGATATCTGCACGGCGACCGGCAACGTCCTCTTGCGGCAGACCGGCAACAACATCGATGCCGTCCGCGCCATCCTGGAAGCGTGCGGCATTGCGTGCAGATCCTGCGCAGACGAGTGCTCCCAGCACGCAGACCACCACGATCACTGCCGCATCTGCGCCGAGGCGTGCCGACGCTGCGAGCAGGCCTGCGCCGACCTGCTGGCCTCCCTGGGGTAGGTGACATACCGGGCATCTCCCACGGGCGGACTGGCGCGGCCTTCCCGGGGCCCAAGTCGCAGAACCCGAAGAACACATACCTGCGATTCGGTCCCAGTGCCCTAGGCCGGAACGGTGGTGTCTTTCGCGTCCTCGACCGCCGTCAGGTCACGGTGTAGGACAACGGTCGTTCTGAGGCGTGTGGAGGTGAGAGCAAGGCGCCGAGCGCACAGGACGGGAGCACGATCCAGCCCTCCCGCTCGGCTCGCTCCTGATGCTTCGACGGCGGAGGCTCATACCGTCCGACTGCGGCAGCGCGTGCGGCGAGGGCGGCTACGACAGCGTCGAAGGCGTCGGTGGACTCCACCATGAGCTCCGCGTGCTCACCGAGATCGAACCAGGGCGCATCCCGCTGCATCCGCCGGACCAGTGAGCGGCGCACCTGCGGATCTGTCCGGTATCCCCGAATCTCCCACTGCCACAGCCGCAGCGTCGCGCCGGGGTACACCTCCACGACGACGCCGTCCCGTCCCGACCTGTCGACGACCAGTCCGCTGGCCGCGAGTCGACCGAGGAGACCGGCGCAGCGCATCGCGGTCAGACCTATCCGGTCGGTCGAGACGCTGAGCGGCCACCGACCGATCTTCTCGCGGACATGCCGGTCGGTCTCACGAAACGCGAGCGTTCGCCTCCATGCCATCCGCCCGTCCGGCACTTGAGGCTGCGCGAGGTTCGCGTGGTCGGCGATGAATGCGACGAACTCATCGGGCCAGCCGAATGCACAATCAATCCCGATCTTCGCGACCCCCGCTGCGGCGTCCGTGATCTCCGCGTCGTCGACATTGAGAGTCAGCTGCTCCAAGCGGGCACGTTCGGGGGTCCACGCGATGAGGGCGAGGGCCGTCCCCTTGTTCTCGGCGGCCAGATCGACTCCGGCTGTACGCATAGGGAGATCGCTCATGACCACGACGCTACCCAATCACCCCGCCTGAGGGGTCAGTCGGTCGCGGCGGCGGTCTGCGCGATGACGGCGCGGAAGCGCTGGGCGATGGTGACCACCGAGGCGATTCCGAGCAGGGTCAGCACCACCAGCAGCACCGAGGAGTGCAGGCCCAGACCGGTGAAGCCGGTGAACACCAGGGTCAGGACCATGCGCTCGGAGCGTTCGGCGATGCCGACGTCGGCGGTGTAGCCCAACGCCTCAGCCTTTGCCCGCACATAGGAGACCAGATTGCCCGCCAGCAGGCAGAATGCCGAGGCGATGCCGAGCCAGATGTGGTCTCCGCCGGTGAAGAACCAGATCAGCAGTCCTAAGAACACCGCGCCGTCCTGGACCCGATCCAGGCAGGAGTCCAGGAAGCCGCCCAGCACAGAGCCCTTGCCGCTGATCCTGGCCATCAGACCATCGATGAGATCGGAGAAGACGAAGACGGTGATGAACACCGTGCCCCAGAACAGCTCCCCGATCGGATAGAAGACCAGTGCGCCCAGGCAGACCCCGATAGTGCCGATCACCGTGACCATGTTCGGGGTCATGCCAAGTCTCAGCAGAGCCTTGGCGATCGGGGTGAACAGCCCGCCGAAGAAGGCGCGCGCGTATCGGTTCAGCATCTAGCGGTTCGCCTCCCAGGCCTCGGCCACCATGGCGCGGGTCTCCCCCAGCGTCTGCGAGATGTTCTTCGTATGCGCGACGATCGGCATGAAGTTGGTGTCCCCGTTCCAGCGCGGGATCACATGCTGATGCAGGTGAACCGCGATGCCCGCCCCGCCGACCTTGCCCTGATTCACCCCGAGGTTGAACCCCCCAGGGTTCGCCGTCGCGCGCAGCACGCGCATGCACTGCTGGGTCAGGGCGATGAACTCCCCGGCTTCCTCGGCGTCGAGGTCGGTGAGATCCGGGACGTGCCGATAGGGACAGACCATCAGATGACCGGGGTTGTACGGATAGAGGTTCAGCAGCACGAAGCACCGCTCGCCGCGGTGGACGATCAGTGACTCCTCGTCGCTGCGCTGAGGACCCTGGCAGAAGGGACAGTCCTCGGAACCACTGACCTGGTCCTGGCCGCGCTTCTGATAGGCGGCACGGTGCGGGGTCCAGAGGCGCTGGAAGGCGTCGGGCACGCCTGCCAGTTCAAACTCGTCTTCGGACCCCACGCCGGTTCAGCCTTCCTTGGATTCGATGGCCGCGAGGATCCGGGCCACGGCCTCATCCACCGGCACCTGGTTGTCCTGGCTGCCGTCACGGAAGCGGAACGAGACCGCGCCGGCGTCGACGTCATCGCCTCCGGCGATCAGCACGAACGGAATCTTGTCCTTCGAGGCGGTGCGGATCTTCTTCGGGAAGCGGTCGCTGCTGTCCTCGAGCTCGGCGCGCACGCCGGCGGCCTGCAGCTTGGAGACGACCTCGGTGAGGTAGTCGTTGAACGGCTCCGCGACCGGGATCGCGCGGACCTGGACCGGTGAGAGCCAGACCGGGAACGCTCCGGCGTAGTGCTCGGTGAGCACGCCGAGGAACCGTTCGATCGAGCCGAACTTCGCGGCGTGGATCATCACCGGCTCCTGGCGGGTGCCGTCGGCGGCCTGGTACTCCAGGCCGAAGCGCTCGGGCTGGTTGAAGTCGTACTGCACGGTGGACATCTGCCAGGTCCGGCCGATCGCATCGCGGGCCTGCACGGAGATCTTCGGGCCGTAGTAGGCCGCACCGCCGGGATCGGCCACCAGTTCCAGACCGGTCTCATTGGCGACGTCCTCGAGCACCTTGGTGGCCTCGGCCCACTGCTCGGCGCTGCCGATGAACTTCTCCGAATCCTCGTCCCGGGTGGAGAGCTCCAGGTAGAAGTCATCGAGGCCGAAGTCGCGCAGCAGCGAGAGCACGAAGCTCAGCAGGTGGCGGACCTCATCGGGGGCCTGTTCCTTGGTGACATAGGAGTGGGAGTCATCCTGGGCGAAGCCGCGAACGCGGGTCAGGCCGTGGATCACGCCGGACTTCTCGTACCGGTAGACCGAGCCGAACTCGAAGAGCCGCATGGGCAGCTCCCGGTAAGAGCGTCCGCGGGAACGGTAGATGAGGTTGTGCATCGGGCAGTTCATCGCCTTGAGCCGGTAGTCCTGGCCCTGTTTGGTGATGTTGCCCTCGGCGTCGCGCTCCTCATCCACATGCAGCGGCGGGAACATGGTGTCGGCGTAGTAGGGCAGGTGTCCCGAGGTGTGGAACAGGCCGTCCTTGGAGATGTGCGGGGTGCCCACGTACTGGAAGCCGGCCTCGATGTGCCGGGTTCTGACGTAGTCCTCCATCTCGCGCTTGATGATGCCGCCCTTGGGGTGGAACAGCGGCAGCCCCGAGCCCAGCTCGTCGGGGAAGCTGAAGAGGTCCAGCTCCGAGCCCAGCCGGCGGTGGTCGCGACGCTCGGCCTCGGCCAGCCGCTCCTTGTACGCCTTCAGGTCATCCTTGGTGGGCCAGGCGGTGCCGTAGAGGCGCTGGAGCTGCGGGTTGGACTCCTTGCCGCGCCAGTAGGCGGCGGCGGAGCGCATCACGGCGTAAGCGTTGGCGATGAGCTTGGTGTTGGGCAGGTGCGGTCCGCGGCACAGGTCGGACCAGACCCGCTCGCCGTGGCGATCGACGTTGTGGTAGATCGTGATCTCCCCGCCGCCGACCTCGATGCTGGCACCTTCGGCGGCCTCAGCGGCACCGTTTGGGCTGTTGGAATCGCTGGCGACGCCGAGCAGCTCGAGCTTGTACGGCTCACTCGCCATCGCGGTCCTGGCCTGCTCCTCGCTGACCACCTCGCGCTCGAAGTGCTGGGTCTGGTTGATCAGCTTCTGCATGGCCTTCTCGATCTTCTTCAGATCGTCCGGCGTGAAGGGCTCGGCGACGTCGAAGTCGAAGTAGAACCCGTCGGTGATGTAGGGGCCGATGCCGAGCTTGGCCTCAGGGTAGAGCTGCTGGACCGTCTGGGCCATCACGTGGGCGGTGGAGTGGCGCAGCACGTTGAGCCCGTCGGGGCTGGAGATGTCCACGGCCTCGACGGCGGAGCCGGCAGGGATCTCGCGGGAGAGGTCCCAGAGCTCACCGTCGACCCGCATGACCACGGTGCTCTTGTCCGCGGCGAAGAGCGTGGTGCCGGTGGTGCCGCGCTCGATGCTCGCCGTCTCGCCGTCGCGGGTGATGCTGATGGATTCAGCCGGCGCTGACGCCTGGGACGGGGCTTCCGATGCTGCGTTTTCGGACACTTGGGATGTACTCCTCATGGATGTTCTGCGGACCCAGGTGATTCTACGGGAACCCCGGCGGAACTGGCGCGGGCTCAGCCGCGCTGGCACCCCGGACACCAGTAGAGCCGGCGGCCCTGCAGCTCAGCCGCCTCGATGACCGCCCCGCAGCGCGGACAGGCGGTGCCCTGATGCTTATAGACCCAGTGGCGCCGCGAGCCGCCGGTGCGCACGGTGCGGATCCGACCCTCAGCCACGCCGTCGCGCAGCTGCTCGGTGAGCCGGTCCCAGAGCGCGGTGGCGCGTTCGGGGTCAATCTGGTTGCTGGGCGTGTGCGGGTCGAGCTGCTCGAGGAACAGCGATTCGGCCCGGTAGATGTTGCCCACCCCGGCGATGACCGCCTGGTCCATTAGGGCCGCGGCGATGCTGATCCGGCGCCGGCTGAGGTTGCGCAGGAAGGTCTCGCGCGGGTGCTGATCCTTCTGGGCGCGGTCGGTCTGTGCCGATCCCGCATGACCCTGGTCAGTGCTCATCCGGTCAGGAGGGCCCTGGCGCAGCGGATCAGGACCCAGCCGGGCGATGATCTTGTGGTAGTCCGCGACCTCGAGCACCGCGCAGGTGGCGGGACCGCGCAGATCCGCCCAGCCGTGCCGGGCGCTGACCCTGGCTCGCACGGCCCCCTGCGCAGGCTCGGGGATGAGCCAGCCGTCGTCGTCGTACTGCGGCTCGAAGGTGACTGCCGCGGCTCGAGGAGCGCCTATGGTGGCCTCGGCCGTGAATTCCTGATCCCCGCGGAAGCTGAACGCGCCGTAGAGCCCCAGATGGACCTGCCAGACCTCGGGCCCGAGGTGCACGAACAGGTGCTTGCCCCAGGCCTCGGCGTGCTGCGGAACCTGCCCGTCCAGCCGCTCCGCGCCGGCGGCGAACCGCCCCTGCGGAGAGCTGACCCGCCACGGGCTCCCCACGAAGACCGTGTTGATCTGCGCGGCGAGCCGGTGGAGGGTATGACCTTCAGGCATTTCTCAGTCGAGGATCTCGCCGGTCAGCTCATAGTGGGAGATCTTCCCGATCCGGCGGGCGTGGCGCTCATCCTTGGTGAAATCGGCGCGCAAGAAGGCCTCCACGATCCCGGTGGCCTCTTCGAGGCTGTGCTGGCGTCCGCCGAGGGCGACCACATTGGCGTCGTTGTGCTCCCTGGCGAGGACCGCGGTGTCGTGGCTCCAGGCCAGGGCTGCGCGGACGCCGGTGACCTTGTTCGCGGCGATCTGCTCGCCGTTGCCGGATCCGCCCAGCACGATGCCCAGCGCGTTCTTGCCGGCGCTGCGGGCGGCCACCACGGCCGCGGCCGCTCGGATGCAGAAGGCTGGGTAGTCGTCCAGCGCGTCATACTCCTGCGGCCCGTGATCGATGAGGGTGTAGCCGAGACCGCGCAGGTGATCTGCCAGGTGGGCGGAGAGCTCCATCCCTGCGTGATCGGTGGCGATGTGGACTTCCATGCTGTCTACCATGATCTCTTCTCAGACCTTTCGGGGCGAGGACGCGGGTGGCCGGGGGCCGGGTCAATCCTACGGGGCTCAGGCAGGTGCCGGCAGTGGCTGCGTGGCCGACGGGGAACATGGGGTGAGCGAGTATCGTTGCACCCTGCACCGCGCAAGAGGAGGAACATGTCTGACGAAGAGTCCAAGCCCGCCCGTGAGCTTCCGAAGTTCTCGAACCGCCTGGGGGCGCCGATCGCCACCGTGCGGCCCGTCGGACGGCCTCCGTCCCAGGTCTCCGGCCTGCCCGGCCGCCCCGCCGCGGCGACGCCTGCACCAGCAGCTGCCGCGCCGTCCAGCCCCCCGCCCGGCAGCTCTGAGCCGTCAGGCGCTGAGCAGCAGAGCTTCTATGATGCGGTCGGTGGACGCAGGACCTTCGAGACCATCGTCGAGGTCTTCTACGACCATGTCGCGCAGGACGAGGACTTTCGGGCGATGTACCCGGAGGCGGACCTGGAACCGGCGAAGGAGCGTCTGCTGATGTTCCTGGAGCAGTACTGGGGCGGGCCGCGCACCTATCAGGAGCAGCGCGGGCACCCTCGGCTGCGGATGCGGCACATGCCCTTCGCCGTGGATGCTGAGGCTCGGGACAAGTGGCTGACGTTCATGCGCGCCGGAGTCGACGCCGCAGAGCTCTCCCCGTTGCACGAACAGATCCTGTGGGACTACCTCGAGCGCGCCGCGCACTCGATGGTCAACAGCTGACCCTCAGCGGGTCAGACCTTCACAGAATCGCGGGCTCCCGGGTGCTGCGGCACAGGATGTAGCCGCCCTGCGAGCTGAGCCGGACCCAGCGGCCCCTCCGGTGCACGGCGGTGGATCCGCTGGCTCCCTCGGCGGCGAGGAAGTTCAGCGCGTGGGCGCCGAAGGCCGCGCCGGCGGGGATGGCGGCCTCGTGGAGCTGCTGAGCGTCCTCGGCCGATGAGGCGTTCTCGGTCTCCAGGTCCCGCCCCCAGACCTGTTCCCGGACCTGCTCGACGACGGCGGCGCCCGCCGTGGTCGGCACCGCCTCGGTGATCTGGGCGATGCCGGACTGGGCCTGGGCGCGCAGGTGGTCATCGGGCACACTGCCCAGCGGCTCCCAGCCGGAGCGCGGGGGCGTGACCGCCGCCCAGGGCACGCTGAGCCGGCTCGGCGGCAGCGAGAGCTCGGTCTCGGCAGGGTTCATCCGGGCGATGCGCTCGCTGATGGAGCTCAGCTCCGTGGTGACGTCGGCGCGCGACGCCTCGGCGAGGGCGACGGTGCGCAGTCCCAGCACCGCCGGCAGCTGGCTCGTCAGCGAACCCGGGGTCATCACCGGCACCCAGGCGGCGAGCACCTGGCCCACGGCCTGGAGCCGGATGCCCTGCTCCTGGATGCGGCGGGCTCGTTTGATGTAGGTGGAGAGGTCCTGGAGCGAGACGGCTTCAGCGAATCGCAGCGAGTCAGTCATGGGGCTCATTCTTCCAGAGCAGAGCGCACCTCATCGACCAGGACCTCCATGCAGCGCCGGGCCTCGCGCGGGTCCTTGCCCGCGATCGCTCGGGCCACGCCGTCGTGGGCGTCGAGAGCCTCGGGCATAGGACGGGTCGGCATCAGGCCGTGCTTGGTGCGTCCGGTGAGGACCTCCGCGACGACGTCGGCCAGTGCCGCGAACATCGAGTTTCCGCCGGCCTCGAGCATCAGCCGGTGGAAGGCGATGTCTGCCGCGATGAACTCCTCGAGCTGCTCGGACTCGCCGAGCCGCCGCATGGTGGCGGCCAGATCCAGCATCTGGTGGGCCTGAACCTCGGTCCGCCGGGCGGCAGCCAGAGCTGCCGCTTCGGTCTCCACCGCGATGCGCAGCTGCGTGAGTTCGATGAACGCCCCGCGCGCGTCGGCCGAGGCCAGCCGCCAGCCGATCACGGCGGGAGACATCACGTCCCAGTGCTCCGCGGCGGTCACCACCAGGCCGATGCGTCGCTTCGAATAGAGCAGACCATGGGACTCCAGCACCTTGACGCTGTCGCGGGCCACGGTGCGCGAGATGCCGAAGCGCTGCTGCAGCGACTCCAGGGTCAGCACAGCTCCGGGTCGATGCGCCCCGTCGACGATCTCGCGCCCGAGGGTCTCGGAGATCGCGTCCCGGCCCACGCGGGCCACGGAAGAGTTCGCCACACAGCCTCCTTCATCAACACAGAAACAAACATCACACCTTTCATGCTGAAAGGTGCTATCTTAGCTGGCACGTGGTCCCCGTCACAGGGAATCCGAGAACCAGCCCTCAGCACAAAGGAATTCGATGACGAATCCCCCACCTCAGCCTAGCCCGGGTGAACCGGCTCCCCCTTGTCACCTGGTGGTGATGGGAGTCTCCGGCTCAGGGAAGTCCACGCTGGCCGCAGCCCTGGCAGCCGAGCTGAACCTGCCGATGGCCGAAGCCGATGAGTTCCATCCGGTCGAGAACATCGCCAAGATGGCGTCGCAGACGCCGCTGACCGATGAGGATCGCTGGCCCTGGCTCGACGCCCTGCGGGACTGGATGTCCGCCCAGGTGGAGACCGGCAGCGTGATCACCTGCTCCGCGCTGCGCCGCAGCTACCGAGATGTGCTGCGCACCGCTGCCGGACGCGTGGTGTTCCTCCATGTGGATGTGGAGATCCCGCGGCTGAACACCAGACTGGCCCACCGCAGCGGCCATTTCATGCCCCCGGCGCTGCTGGAGTCCCAGCTCAACACGCTGGAGTCCCTCGATCCGGAGGAGGACGGCGTCGTGCTCACCAATGACGCCACGATCGAGGACCTCCTCGAGGCCGCCCGGACCTGGCTCCGCACCAACACCGACACTTCTGACCAGAGCGAAGAACGGAATCACTCATGACCCTCGAAGGCTGGGAACAGACCCTCGGCACCGGCCCGCTGCTCGGCATCGCCGCCGGCTCCATCGCGGTGCTCCTCGTGCTCATCATCCGCTTCAAGGTCCACGCCTTCGTGGCCCTGATCCTGGTCTCGCTGCTCACCGCAGCCGCGGCCGGGATTCCGACCGCAGACATCGTCCCGGTGCTCACCTCCGGCTTCGGCTCCACCCTGGCCTCGGTGGCCCTGCTCGTCGGCCTCGGCGCGATGCTCGGCCGGATCGTCGAGGTCTCAGGCGGCGCCAAGGTCCTGGCCGACAAGCTGGTCAACAGGTTCGGGGAGAAGCGCGCTCCCTTCGCGCTCGGCGTCGCCTCGCTGCTCTTCGGCTTCCCGATCTTCTTCGACGCCGGACTCGTGGTCATGCTTCCGGTGGTCTTCGCCGTGGGTCGACGCCTCGGCGGATCGGTGCTGCTCTACGGGCTTCCCGTGGCCGGCGCATTCTCCGTCATG
This sequence comes from Nesterenkonia sp. DZ6, assembly GCF_022565835.1. Taxonomy (NCBI): domain Bacteria; kingdom Bacillati; phylum Actinomycetota; class Actinomycetes; order Micrococcales; family Micrococcaceae; genus Nesterenkonia; species Nesterenkonia sp. DZ6. The sequence goes on along the minus strand of NZ_JAJOYW010000004.1, from coordinate 297,597 downwards.
CACGTGTTCGTGCCTCCGCACCCGGGCCCCGTGGCAGCCAGTGAGTTCTTCGAGGCCAACGTCGGCATCCTGCTGCTGGTGGCGCTGCCGATCGCGGTGCTCACCTGGTATGTGACCAGCTACCTCTTCGGCAAGTGGGCCGGACGCCGCTGGGAGCTGCCGATCCCGCTGCTGCTGGGCCAGGCCGATGAGGCCGCCGAGAAGAACCCACCGAGGTTCGGCACCGTGGTGATGATCCTGTTGCTGCCGATGCTGCTGATCTTCCTCAACACCGGACTGAGCACCCTGGCCACCGCTGGCGTGGTCTCCGCGGAGCAGACCGAATCCGCCTGGTACAGCATCCTGGTCACCCTGGGCCAGACCCCGGTCGCGCTGCTCATCACGCTCTTCGTCGCCCTGGCAACCATGGGGACCCGGGGTGGTCGCGGCATGAAGGGCGCCCAGGACATCATGGACCAGGCGCTGGGTCCGGTCTGCGCGGTCATCCTGATCACCGGCGCCGGTGGCATGTTCGGCGGAGTGCTGCGCGAATCAGGCATCGGTGAGGCTCTCTCCGAGTCGCTCTCCGGCGTCGGGATCCCGCTGATCCTCGCCGGGTTCGTCATCGCCGGCGTGCTGCGCATCGCCCAGGGCTCCGCGACCGTCGCGCTGACCACCGCGGCCGGGCTGCTGGCCACCGGTGTCGCCGCCGCGGACTTCAACGAGCTCCAGCTCGCCGCCATGGTCATCTCCGTCGCCGCCGGCTCGGTGATCGCCTCCCACGTCAACGATTCAGGATTCTGGCTGGTCTCGAAGTTCTTCGGCATGGACGTGAAGACCACGCTGAAGACCTGGACCGTGCTGGAGACCCTGATCGGCATCATGGCCTTCCTGCTGGCCTGGGCCGTGTTCGGGGTGGGCACGCTGATCTGACCCGGCTCCCCCTATATGGGGCTGAAGGGCCGTTAGAGTGGAGGCACCTGACCCAGTCCACGCCCGAAAGGACGTCGCATGCCTGATCGCCGTTATGAGGTGCCTGCCGCCGCCGAGTCGGTGCAGCAGCTCGTGGACATGCTGCAGCTGAAGCACCTGAAGCCCGATGACGATGAAGCAGCGGCGGGACGCAGCGGCGAGGACCACTTCCTCGGTCCGGTCTTCAAGCAGGCCTACTGGCGGGTCTTCGGCGGGCAGGTGCTGGCCCAGGCCGCCACGGCCGCCATGGCCACGGTGGAACCTGACCGACTGATCCATTCGGTGCACGGCTACTTCCTGCGCCCCGGTGACGCGAGCAAACCGATCCAGGTCTCGGTGGAGCGGCTGCGCGACGGCGGCTCCTTCTCCGCGCGGCGCAGCCAGGCCTATCAGGACGGGACCCCGATCCTGTCCATGATCGCGTCCTTCCAGCGGCCCTCAGCCGGAGTGTCACATCAGCGCAGGATGCCTGAGGGGGTCCCGGATCCGGAGGATCTGGCACCCCCTCAGGAGCTGGTGGGACACGTGAAGCACCCGATCGTGCATGAATGGGCGCACGGCCGCCCCTTCGACATCCGTCATGTGGACCGCCCGATCTACCTCGAGGCGGATCAGGATCCGCATGCCACCAGCGCGGTGTGGCTCAAGACCAAGGCCGCGCTGCCCGATGACCCCAACATCCACCGGGCCGCGATCCTCTACGCCTCTGACTACACGCTGCTGGAACCGGTGCTGCGCCGCCACGGCCTGTACTGGGCCAAGCCGGAGATGAAGGTCGCCTCGCTGGATCACGCCATGTGGTGGCATCGCGATGCCCGCGCCGACGAGTGGCTGCTCTACGTCCAGCAGAGCCCGAGCGCGCAGAACGCGCGCGGCCTCGCCCAGGGGTCCATCTACAGCCGCGACGGCGCCCTGGTCGCCTCGGTGGCCCAGGAGGGCATGGTGCGACCTCCCGAGGGACTGCGACCGAAGCTCTCCGAGAAGATGCAGCAGACCCTGGTGCACAGCTCTCGTGCCACCCGGGCGCTCAACAAGAAGTACTCCCAGACCTGGTCGTCGCGCTACCTGGAGACCTGAGCCGGGCAGGCGACACCGGCTCAGCGGCTGGTGATCAGAGTCAGGCTGCGGTACGCCTGCCGTGTCGCGGCCGCGGTGGCGTCCCAGGAATAATTTCTCGCCAGCGTCGCCGCCGTCGTGCTGTAGCGGCCCCAGGCCCGCCGGTGCAGCACCAGCCAGCGCAGCTGCTCGGCCCACAGGACCGGGTCCAGGCTCGGGATCAGCCGCCCGCTGCGGCGGTGGGTGATCAAGGACGAGAGGCCCCCGACATCGTGGGCGATCACCGGGGTGCCGCAGGCCATGGCTTCCAGGGCGACCAGGCCGAAGGACTCGCTGAAGGAGGGCACCAGCACCGCGTCGCTGCGGCGGAAGAGGTCGGCGAGCTCACTGTGTGGCAGCGGGGGCAGCGCCTGCACAGCATCGGCGACGCCGGCCCGCTCTGCCAGCGCCTGGAGGTCCAGCACGTCGTCACCGCTCTGGCTTCCCGCGACGACCAGCTGCACCGGCACCTCGGGCATCCTCCTGCGCAGCTCGCCGAGGGCTTCGACGGCGACCTGCGGTCCTTTGTGCGGCTGCAGCCTGCCGGCGAAGGCCAGCCGCAGGGCGCGCCCGGCCAGCGGCCCGCAGCGGGGGTCCTGTCCCATGGGCGGGTGGAAGACCTCGAGGTCGACGCCTGGCCGGACGAGCGCGATCGAGGCGTCGTCGAGGCCGAAGAGGCGTTTGAGGTCGGCGATCTCGCGTTCGGTGTTGGCGGTGACCAGATCGGCAGCACGGGCGATCATCGCCTCGGCGAGGCTGCGCCGGGGGCTCTCCGGTGTGGTGGGGTCGAGCTCCTGCTTCACCGCGGCGATCGTGTGCATGGTGTGCACCAGCGGCGCCGACAGCGCCCGAGCCAGCTGAATCCCGGCCAGCCCGGAGATCCAGTAGTGCGAGTGGACCGTGGTGACCCGGCTGATGTCGATCGATTCCAGGCTGCGCAGCGCCCGGGCGGCCAGCTCATCGACCCGTTCGGGCAGCAGCGACTTCTCCGACCGCGCCTGCTCGCCGACGGCGAGGGTGTGGATCCGCCGACCATCGTCGAGCACGGTGACGCTGTCTGCGCCTGCGGGAGCCTCGGCGTCGACGTCGGTGGTGACGATGTCCACCGTGATGCCGCCCTGGGCGAGCGCTGCGCTGAGCGCGTTGACGTAGACGTTGAGGCCGCCGGCGTCCCGGTTGCCGGCCTGGGCCAGCGGGGAGGTGTGCAGACTGACCATGACCACGCGCGCCGAGTCGGGGTCGGTCTGCGGGGCTCCGCAGACGCCCGCAGGGACGCAGTCGGTGGACATGTGGCTCTCCATGACGCCGCGCGGCATCGCGACGCAGCTGAGGGGTGGGGTGGTTCGATCCTTATGCTACAGCGCGGTCATCGCCGCAGGTATTCCGCACACTCGCTCGCGGCGGCGCTGTCGACCGCAGATGCACGGTGCATCAGCCAGAGACCCTCGGCGTCCTCGATGACCGGTTCAAAGCCCAGCCGCTCGGCGCGGACGAAGGCCTCCTCGGGGCTCAGCGGGTTCGACCCGCCGAGCTCCTCCACGGTGTCATCGATGATGATCCAGGTCAGCGCGTCCTCATCGGTGGTGCCGTTGAGACCGACCGAGGTGCGGTCCACCAGGTGCGGCACTGCGGTATCGGCGGCCTCCACACAGACGCCATCGGGGACGGCGTCGGTGACCTGCTGGTGTGCCAGCGCCCGCTCCCCCATGGTCCAGTTGTCAGCGGTCATCGTGCGCTGGAGCGGGAAGACCCCGGGGAACGCCAGGGTGCCGACCAGGCCGACGGCGATGACCGTGCCGGGCAGCCCGACGGCGAGGGGTCTGAGCCGCGGCCACCGTGCGATGATCCGGCGGGCGACGTCGAAGCCGGCGAGCAGGAAGATCGGGGCGAGGATCGCATCGTACTGATAGATCACAGACCAGACGTTCGCCCGGTCGTTGAACAGCCGGGAGAGCAGGATCGGAGCCCCGAGGATCGCATACGGCGAGGCTAAGGGAAGCAGCAGCAGCGGCAGGAAGTGCAGCGCCCACAGGCCCACCTTGGTGGGGTGATCGAAGAGGATCACGACCGCGTTCCAGGGCTGGGTCAGCAGGAAGACGATGGCCGCACCTGCGCTGGGTCCCAGGGCGGTGAACTCCCAGTAGCCGAACTCCCCGGCGGCGGAGAAGTGTGGGATCACCAGCTCCACGGCGAACCAATAGCCGAAGACCCCCAGCGCGGCGGTCACCAGCGCGGGCAGCCAGGCGCGTTTGAGCGCGAAGACCAGGCTGAGGGCGATGAGGGTGACGCCCATGTCCTCGCGGACCAGCAGCAGCACCGCGCCGAGCCCCACGGCCAGCCACATCCGCCGCCGTTCGATGGCCCAGATCACCCAGGCGACGAGCGGGACACCGAAGGCGATCTCATGGAAGTCCCAGTTCACCAGCGCCTGGAAGGGCCAGAAGAGCAGCAGTGCGACGGCGGCCAGCAGGGCGGGCAGGTGGCTGAACCACCCGCGGACCACCAGGTAGACCGGCAGCGCCGTGGAGACCAGCAGCGCGATCATGCCGATGTTGAGCACCCGCGGGTCGTCCCAGATCCAATAGAGCGGGGCGAAGGCCGCAATGATCGGGTGGAAGTGATCCCCCAGCAGGTGGAAGTCCTCGCCCTTGATCGGCACGATGGGGGCCTTCAACAGCGAGTATTGACGCACCGCCTGATCGAAGATGCCCAGATCGTAACCCTTGGCCTCGAAGTTGCGGAAGCGCAGCAGGGAGTGGGCAAGATACAGCAGAGCGGCCGCCGTCATGACGGCGGCCAGCTGGAGTCTATGCGATATGGACAAGTGCCCCGGGAGGGATTCGAACCCCCGACCGGCGGATTAGAAGGCCGCTGCTCTATCCCCTGAGCTACCGAGGCGTGGACGCGCAGAGTCTCAGCATCCTGAGCAGGTCCAGGCAGAGAGTCTACCTGCTCAGCCGCGCCGGTTTTCCCCCGCACCGCTCGACTCGCCGCTGGCGCCTTGCTCATCCACAACCGTACGAGATCACCCCGCCGCGGAGGCGCCACGACGAACACTGGCAGGACCCCGTCATCGCCTGCCACGGCCTGCGGCGGGGCAGGGCACGCCGTGCCGATCAAGAGTGGCCGTGACAGAGATGGAGGAGAGCAATGAGCGAAACGATCACCGTCCGCGGGTTCCTGGGCGGCGAGGTGGAGGAGTTCACCACGCTCCAGGGTCTGCCGATCTCGAACTTCCGGCTCGGCTGCACTCCGCGGCGCTATGACCGCAAGTCGGAGCAATGGGTCAACGGGGACACCAACTGGTACACCGTCTCGGCCTTCCGTCAGCTGGCCCAGAACGTCAAGAGCAGCCTGAACAAGGGAGACCCGGTGCTGGTGACCGGACGGCTGCGAGTGAGGCAGTGGGAGAACGACAAGGGTCAGCGCGGCACCTCGGTGGAGATCGACGCGGAGGCGATCGGCTATGACCTGACCTTCGGTTCGGGGTCCTTCACCCGGCTCGGCGGCTCCGGGTCCGGGGAGGAGAACGCGCGCGGAGCGGCGGAGTCGAACACGGATTCCCCCAGCGACTCCCCCAGCTCCGCCGCGGACTCTGTCTGGGGCGGATCGACGGGTCCCTCAAGCTCATCAGGCACACAGAACGGCGCCGCGCGCGCCGAGACCGTCGATTCCGCGGAGAAAGCCCCGTTCTGAGTCCGCACAGGCAATCGCAGGCGGCGGGAGGGGATACGACTCGGCCCGCCCGCGGTCACCGAGGTGGTGTCGCGGGCGGGCCGGGTCGATGCCGCTGGTCGAGCTCAGGACCGGCTCACGGCTCAGTCCGTGGCTGAGCGGTGAGATCAGTCGCGGGTGAGCCTGCGGTGGGTCACACGGTGCGGACGAGCCGCATCTGCACCGAGGCGCTCGACCTTGTTCTGCTCGTAGGACTCGAAGTTGCCTTCGAACCAGTACCAGTCGGCCGGCTTCTCGTCGGTGCCCTCCCAGGCCAGGATGTGGGTGGCCACCCGGTCGAGGAACCAGCGATCGTGCGAGATGACCACGGCGCAGCCGGGGAAGTCCAGCAGCGCGTTCTCCAGGGAGCCCAGGGTCTCGACGTCCAGGTCGTTGGTGGGCTCATCGAGCAGCAGCAGGTTGCCGCCCTGCTTCAGCGTCAGCGCGAGGTTCAGCCGGTTGCGCTCACCGCCGGAGAGCACGCCGGCCTTCTTCTGCTGGTCCGGTCCCTTGAACCCGAAGGCTGAGACGTAGGCACGGGATGACATCTCCACGGCACCGACGTGGATGAAGTCCAACCCGTCGGAGACGACCTCCCAGAGGCTCTTCTCCGAATCGATGCCGGCACGCGACTGATCCACGTAGGAGAGCTTCACGGAGTCACCCACGGCGAGCTTGCCGCCGTCGAGCTCTTCCATGCCCACGATGGTCTTGAACAGCGTGGACTTGCCGACGCCGTTGGGACCGATGACCCCGACGATTCCGTTGCGCGGCAGCGAGAAGGAGAGCCCGTCGATGAGCTGGCGGTCGTCGAAGCCCTTCTGCAGGTTCTCGGCCTCGATGACCTGGGTGCCCAGGCGCGGGCCCGGCGGGATCTGGATCTCGTCCATGTCGAGCTTCTTGGTGCGCTCGGCCTCGGCGGCCATCTCCTCGTAGCGGTTCAGACGGGCCTTGGACTTGGTCTGGCGTCCCTTGGCGTTGGAGCGCACCCAGTCCAGCTCCTCGGAGAGTCGCTTGGCCATCTTGACGTCTTTCTTGCCCTGGACCTTCAGGCGGGCCTGCTTCTTCTCCAGGTAGGTGGAGTAGTTGCCCTCGTAGGGGTAGAGCCGACCACGGTCGACCTCACAGATCCACTGGGCGACGTGGTCGAGGAAGTACCGATCGTGCGTCACGGCCAGCACGGCGCCCTCGTAGGCGGCCAGGTGCTGCTCGAGCCAGAGCACCGACTCGGCGTCGAGGTGGTTCGTGGGCTCATCGAGCAGCAGCAGGTCCGGCTTGGAGAGCAGCAGCTTGCACAGCGCCACACGGCGGCGTTCACCACCGGAGAGGATGCTGACGTCGGCCTCCGCAGGCGGGCAGCGCAGTGCGTCCATGGCCTGCTCGAGCTGGGAGTCGAGATCCCAGGCGTTGGCGGCGTCGATGGCCTCCTGCAGCGTGCCCATCTCGGCCATCAGCGCGTCGAAGTCAGCGTCGGGGTTGGCCATCTCTTCGGAGATCTGGTTGAAGCGCTGAAGCTTCTCGTAGATCTCGCCGACGCCCTCCTGGACGTTGCCGAGCACGGTCTTGTCCTCGTTCAGGGCAGGCTCCTGCATCAGGATTCCGACGGAGTAGCCCGGGGAGAGACGTGCCTCGCCGTTGGAGGGCTCATCGAGCCCCGCCATGATCTTGAGGATGGTGGACTTGCCCGAACCGTTGGGTCCGACCACGCCGATCTTGGCGCCGGGGTAGAAGGACATGGTGACGTCATCGAGGATGACCTTGTCGCCCACTTTTTTGCGGGCGCTGATCATGGTGTAAATAAACTCTGCCATGGTCCCCAGGCTAGTCGGCAGGGCCGAGAATCTGCTAATGGACCGGCTGCGCTGACCGGCTCGGGGCGACGCGCCGCGGCCTGCCGGGGGTCAGTCGATCAGGTCCAGCTGGTGCGGGGTCCGCCCGGTGGCCGGACGCAGCTCCACGCGCCACCGCCGGGAGGCGAGCTCGGCGACGTCGTCCACGGTTTCAGGCGCCGGGCCCTGGGCGCGCAGCAGCATCCCGGTGAGCAGTCCGCGGGCGTGCTTGGCGAAGTGGGTGACGACCTTCCGCTGCCCGTCGCGCTCGGTGAAGCTGTTGACCATCAGAGTCTGTTCCGGTGCGGGCCGATGCGCCTGCCCGTAGGAGCTGGAGCGGCAGTCCACGACCAGCTGATCCCCGATGAGCCGACTCAGCGGCTCGTCCAGGGCGGCCTTCCAGAAGCTGCCCAGACGTCCGGGAGCCTGCTGCGCCGGGGCGGCACCTGGGCCCTGACCGGTGCCCTGCGCGCTGAGGCTGACCCCCATGGAGAGCCGGTAGGCCGGGATCCTGTCGGTCAACGAGGTCACGCCGAAGAGCCCGGAGAAGACCAGCGCCTGCCGGGAGGCCCGGTCCAGCTGCTCGGGGCTCAACGATGCCGGGTCGAGGGCTTCGAAGAGCACCCCGGTGTAGATCTCGTGCGCCGGCGCCGTGGGGGCGCTGACTAGCCGAGCGTTGGCGCGCACCTGGGGCATCACGGTCTTGCCCACGTTGAGCATCTGCTGAGCCTGCTCGTGGCCGCTGACCTGGATCAGGGCATCCATCACGGTGGTGCGTGCGAGGTCGAGCTCGGGCAGGGTGAGGCTGCGCAGGTCAACCGGGGGCGCACCGGGATCGGTCGGGGGTGTCTTGCCCTCTGAGGGCGGCAGGAAGATCAGCACCGGGCAAGGCTAGCAAGCGGCCGGGGCGGCGATCACCTCGATCAGCCGCTCCGCCGATGCGCCCGGAGCCGGTGTCACGATCCCGTAGCATGGTGAGCCGGGACGGGTCGGCCAGACCATCGCGGCTCGAGACTGAGGCCCGCCGGAGACGGTGGATAACTGCCTCGTGCCGAGGAAAGTCCGGGCTCCACAGGGCAGGATGGTGGGTAATGCCCACTCGGGGAGACCCGCAGGCCAGTGCCACAGAAAACAGACCGCCGGCGGCGCTCGTCGTCGCCGGTAAGGGTGAAACGGTGGTGTAAGAGACCACCAGCGCCCCAGGTGACTGGGGCGGCTAGGCAAACCCCATCCGGTGCAAGGTCGAACAGGATGTGCTCGAGGGCTGCCCGCCCGAGCATCCGGGTTGATCGCTTGAGGTCCGTGGCAACACGAGGCCCAGATGGATGATGGTCAGGCTCGGTGAGCAATCACCGCGGCCTACAGAACCCGGCTTATCGACCGGCCCGTCCCCCCACCCGCTCCCCCGTGCCCCTAGGCGCCGGGTGAGCGGGTTTCGGCTAGACTCAGCCACGGACACATCGCGGTGTTCGCCACGAACCGAGCTCACGATGGGTCCACGTAGACAATGACGTCTAGACGAGTGAGGACACGTCCAACAATGACCACTGAAGCAGACGAACACCTGCACAGCTGGATCGACCGAGAGTCCCAGGCTGAGGCCATGATCCCGCTGCTGGGACAGCTCTACCGAGAGAACAACGTGGTCACCGGGATCTACGGTCGCCGACTGGTCAACCGGTCCGCCATCGAGATCCTCAAGGCGCACCGCTTCGCCCGCCAGGTCGACGAGACCGAGCTGCCAGTCTCACAGACGCTTCCCCTGGTGAAGGCGCTTACCACACTGGATCTCGGCGCCGCCAGCATCGACATCGCCCGGCTGAACTCCCGCTATCGGGCCTCCGCGCATGCCGCCGCCGGGGACATGGACTCCTTCCTGCGTGAGGAGCTCGCTGAAGTTCTCGGCCGCGGCGGTGAGGGACTCTCTGAGCCGCGCGACGTCGTGCTCTACGGCTTCGGCCGGATCGGTCGGCTGCTGGCCCGGATCATCGTCGGCAACGCCTCGTCGGCCTCCGGGCTGCGGCTGCGCGCGATCGTGGTGCGTCAGGGCGCCGAGGACGATCTCGCCAAGCGCGCCTCGCTGCTGCGCCGAGACTCGGTCCACGGGCCCTTCGAGGGCTCCATCCGGGTCGACGTGGAGAACCAGGCGATCATCGCCAACGGCACCTTCATCAAGGTCATCTACGCCTCGGACCCCGCCGCAGTGGACTACACCGCCCATGGCATCTCTGACGCGGTGGTCGTGGACAACACCGGCCGCTGGCGCGATGAGGAAGGCCTCAGCCAGCACCTGCAGGCCAAGGGCGTCTCCCGGGTGCTGCTGACTGCTCCGGGCAAGGGAGACCTGAAGAACATCGTCTTCGGCGTCAACCACGAGCAGATCACCGCGCAGGACAAGATCGTCTCTGCGGCGTCCTGCACCACCAACGCCATCACCCCGGTGGCCAAGCTCATGGACGAGGCCTACGGGATCGACCATGGGCACGTGGAGACGGTGCACTCCTACACCAATGACCAGAACCTGATCGATAACTTCCACCCCGGTGAGCGTCGCGGCCGTTCGGCGGCGCTGAACATGGTGATCAGCGAGACCGGTGCCGCGAAGGCGGTTGCCAAGGCGCTGCCCCAGCTGGCCGGGAAGCTCTCCGGGAACGCCATCCGCGTCCCGACCCCGGATGTCTCGATGGCGATCCTGAATCTGGAGCTGGATCGGGAGACCACCAAGGAGGAGCTCAACAAGTTCCTGCGCCGTGAATCCCTCGAGGGCCCGCTGCACAAGCAGGTGGACTACATCGATTCCGCCGAGGTGGTCTCCACCGATTTCGTGGGCACCCGGGCTGCGGGGATCGTGGACGGTCTGGCGACCATCGTCAACGGCCGCCAGGCGATCCTCTACGTCTGGTACGACAACGAGTTCGGCTACTCCGCCCAGGTGGTCCGGGTGCTGGAGCACATGACCGGCAGCGCCCCGGTGAAGTACCCGAAGGTGCAGCCGCGCAACGCCGCCAGCAACGGCGCCGCCGAAAGCCCCGCCGGATCTGAGACGAAGACCGCGCTGCCCGCCAGCTGAGCGCCCGGTTCAGCCCACCGGCTGAGACCACGCTCCACTCGCGACAGCACGACGACGGCGGCCCTCCCCTGCTGGGGTGGGCCGCCGTCGTCGTGCTGGTCCCAGGTGTGCCCCCGGGTCACATGGAGATATGAGGCAACGAGATGGTCCAGGAATTCAGTTCCTGGCGCGCGGGGGCCCATCCCGCGGTCCCTGCCGGCTGAACGCCCGTTGAGAGCCGATGCCCCGGATGCTGCGTCCCTGCGGTGGAGCACCCACGGCGCGCTTCTGCAGGTTCGAGGTCGACCCGATGGTGTTGTCCGGCATTCTTCAGTGCTGCTGTCGCAGCCGGGACGTTGTGCCTGCAGTGCCGACTTCCCGTTCCCATCAAGGTGGTTCGGAGCAGCTGCGGAGGTTGCGCTGAGTATCCGTTCCTCCAGTCCCAGGGATGGAGTCTCATCCCGCCGCGAAGACATTGCGCTCATCGTGCGTATGACCCCCCAGTGCCGTCCGCAATGATTTCAGCCCGTAGTACATCCGAGTCCGCAAGGTCGCGACCGGAACCCCTGTCCTCTCCGAAAGCTCCTGGTACCCCACGCCGTCGAGTTGAACAGCGGCGATCACCTGTCGGTGCTCGGAGGTGAGCGTGGCCAACGACTCGTAGAGGACCAGCCGCTCCACTGCGAGCGGGTCCTCCGTCACCGTATCGCTCGCCCCCTCGATCTTCTCCGGATCCGCCGGGGGACGGGCACGAGCCCGCAGAGAATCCGTGACGAGGTCGCGCACGATGGCGAACAGCCCTGTCCGGATCGAACCACGCGATCTGCTGAACCATTCTCTGCTTCGCCAGGCACGGATGAAGGCCTCCTGAACACAGTCCTCCGCCTCGGCTCGGTCACCTAACGCGTTGACCGCGTACGCGAAGAGAGCCCCACCGTGCTCGGCAAAGGCCTCACGAACGTCGAATACCGGGTCACCTTCCTGGTGCATAGGAAGCCCCGATCACGCGTTCAGCACACCGGGAATCGGCTCTGGGAGCCGAACACCCCACGGCGTCACACCCTGGATGGGCACGCAAGGGATGAACGCACCCTGTCCTCGGTCTCCGGGCCACCGGAACAGCGTGAAACCTCGAACCGGCCCAGAACGGGGGCAAACGGCCCCCAGAGGCAGGTGCGAGAGCCGCTCCTGCCCCCAAGACTCCCACCGGCGCCCCCGCCGACCGTCTCAGGCCGGTCAGCAGCTCCTGGGCGGGTGACCGGTGCGTTCTGGTCGCGACGGTGAGCAGATTCCCGCACAAGCTTTTCTTCGTGTTCGGGCAGACAAGCATCGGAACGGACCTTCCCGTTGCCAGGGCCGGACTCCGTGCAAGGAGGCTGACTGACAACGATCATCTGGTAAACCCTTGAAGTAGTTTAATTAGACTATCTAATCAACATTTAGTGTCAACTAGATGTGATCTAGATCACAATAAAGGTGCCTGAGATGGAGCGTCCTCGCGAGATGCTGGCCAGACCGACGTGGATCAGCGTGACCGGCGTGCTCATCTCGCCCAAGGGGTCAGCCTGGGAACCGGTCAAGTCGGGAAAGCTGATCGGTCGCGCAGTGCACACCACCACGGTCTGCACGGTTGACCCCGACGTGCCGAACAGACCGGCCCCTGCGCCGGGCCGGCAGATTCAACGCGCGGGGCGGATCCGACTGCGACTCGGATCCCAGGGGATCCCGGCGGCGCAGGCGTCCATCGCCTCGTTGCTCAGCGCATCGGCGTCACCGTTGTCCTTGCGCGGGATCCAGGTGTAGCGCACCTGCATCGGCGGCAGGATGGTGGAGGCCTCTGCGGCGAGCCGCTTCATGTCCTCGTGCTTGATCTTCCAGCGCCCGCTCATCTGCTCCACCACGAGCTTGGAGTCCAGCTTGACCTCGACGAAGGCCTGCGGGTCCAGGTCACGGGCCAGTCGCAGACCCTCGATGAGTCCGGTGTACTCGGCGACGTTGTTGCTCGCCTTCCCCAGCGGGGTGGCCTTGGTGGCGAGGATCTGACCCGCCTCATCACGGACCAGGGCGCCGGAGCCGGCGATTCCAGGATTGCCGCGGCTTCCGCCGTCGGCCTCGACGAACAGAGTGGTCATGGCTCACGCACCTTCAAGTCAGTACAGGTCTTGGTCACGGTGTCTCGAGCCCACGGGCGCCTCAGCGGCCCGGGGTGAGCACGAAGTCCCAAGGATCGGTGTTGATGCCGCTCACGGCAACCTCCACATCGTAGCCGCGATCGGTCAGCGCTCGGTGGAGCGCCTGCGCGGCGGTGGGCAGCCAGAGCCATTCCGAGGCGAAGTGTGAGACATCGATCAGATAGGGGCGTCCCTCGGCGGCTGATTCGCGGGCCTCCGAGGCCGGGTGGTGGCGCAGATCGGCGGTGAGGAAGACATCAGCGCCGGCGTCCGCGGCAGCCTGGAGCAGCGAGTCCCCGGCCCCGCCGCACAGCGCCACCCGCTGGATCAGGTCTTCCCGGTCACCCGCCACCCGCACGCCCCCCGCCACGGCGGGCAGCACCGAGAACACCCGGGCGGCGAACTCCCCGAGCGTCAGCGGCTCGGCCAGCATCCCGATGCGCCCCAGTCCCTCCGAGGCCAGGCCCTCCGCCGCGATGGCCAGCGGTGCGGTCTCCTGAAGACCCAGCGCGCCGGCGAGGACATCGTTGACCCCGCCGATCGCGGAATCCCCATTGGTGTGAGCAGTCAGCAGGGCGCAGCCGGATTCGATCAGCCGGTGGACCATCTCTCCCTTGAACTGTCCGGCCTCCACGGAGGTGACTCCGCGAAGCAGCAGCGGGTGGTGGGTGATCAGCAGATCGGTCCCGGAGCTCGCGGCCTCTTCGATGACCGGCCGCACCGGGTCCACGGCGAAGTGGATCCGCCGCACGAGCGCGTCGCGACGGCCGGTGACCAGCCCGACGGCGTCCCAGGACTCTGCCAGTGAGCGAGGCCAGAGCTCTTCGGCGGTCTCCAGCACCTCATCGAGGGTGGGGACCTGGGAATCGGTGGTGGTCTCATCTGGACGCGGAGCGGGGCTGGGAGACATGTCTCATTTCTACAGGCCATGATTCAGGAATAGAGCCCGGGACACGGACGGTTGTGCTGGTCATGGACAATTCCCTCAAGACCGTGGTGCTCGCCGCCGGCTGCTTCTGGTGCCTGGACTCCCTCGCGCGCAGACTGCGCGGGGTTCATCACGTGCGCAGCGTCTACACCGGAGGATCCGGTCCGGCCATCTACGAAGCCGTCGCCTCCGGCGGCACCGGACACGCAGAAGCCGTGGAGATCGGCTATGACCCGAGCGTGCTCCCGGACCAGGTGCTCTACGCCGTGTTCTTCTCCAGCCACGACCCGACCACGCTGAACCGGCAGGGCTACGACGTCGGGGACCAGTACCGCTCCGCGATGTTCTACACCGATGAGGCCCAGCACGATGAGTTCGCCGCCGCGATCGCGCAGGCGCAGAACTCCTTCGACCGGCCGGTCGTCACCACGCTGGAGCCCCTGGGCCGAGTGTTCGAGGCCGAGGAGGTCCACCAGGACTTCCACTCCCGACGTCCTGATGTCGGATACTGTCGGGTCATCATCGATCCCAAGGTCACAAAGCTCCGCAGAGACTATGCTTCATGGTTGAAACCCGAGGAAGAAAGGTCCACTCACTAATGGCCAAAATTCTGGACAACATCACCCAGGCAGTCGGCAACACCCCACTGGTGCGGCTCAACCGGCTGGGCGCAGACCTTCCGGGCAACATCGCGATGAAGCTGGAGTTCTACTCCCCCGCCAGCTCGATCAAGGACCGCATCGGTGCCGCCATCGTCGACGCCGCCGAAGAGTCCGGGATGCTCAAGCCCGGCGGGACCATCGTGGAGGGCACCTCGGGCAACACCGGGATCGCGCTGGCTATGGTGGGCGCCGCCCGCGGCTACCGCGTGGTGCTCACCATGCCGGAGACCATGTCCACCGAGCGTCGTGTGATGCTGCGCGCCTACGGCGCCGAGATCGTGCTCACTCCCGGAGCCGAGGGAATGCGCGGCGCGGTGGAGCGGGCCAAGGCCATCGTGGCGGAGACCGAGAACTCCATCTGGGCCCGGCAGTTCGCCAACGAGGCCAACCCGGCCACCCACTACCGGACCACGGGTGAGGAGATCTGGCAGGACACCGACGGCGAGGTGGACGTCTTCATCGCCGGCATCGGCACCGGCGGCACCATCACCGGCGCCGGGCGCCGGCTCAAGGAGTACAAGCCCAGCATCCACCTGGTCGCCGTGGAGCCCGAGGACTCCCCGATCCTCTCCGGCGGCACCGCCGGTCCGCACAAGATCCAGGGCATCGGCCCGAACTTCATCCCCGACATCCTGGACCAGGGCATCTACGACGAGGTCTACCAGGCCAACCTCGAGAAGGCCGTGAGCTGCGCCCGCGACCTCGGCACCCAGGAAGGCATCCTCGGTGGGATCTCCACCGGCGCCAATGTCGCGGCCGCCCTGGAGCTGGCCTCCCGCGAAGAGAACCGGGACAAGCTCATCGTGACCATCGCGTGTGACTTCGGAGAGCGCTACATCTCCACGTTGCTCTACGAAGACATCCGCGGCTGATCCGCCCACGAGCCGTGAAGTTCGATCCCTGTGAAAGGTTGGTTCCCCCTTGGGACCTCTGAAACGTCTGCGTGAGGACATCAAAGCCGTGCGTGAACATGATCCCGCCGCGCGCAGCACAGCCGAGGTGGTGCTGGTCTACTCCGGCCTGCACGCCGTCTGGTCCTACCGGGTTGCCCACCGGATGTGGCAGACCCGGCCGCTGAAGACCCCGGCTCGCGCACTGTCTCAGGTGACCCGAGGCCTGACCGGCGTCGAGATCCACCCGGGCGCCCAGATCGGGCGTCGCTTCTTCATCGACCACGGCATGGGCGTGGTCATCGGGGAGACCGCCGAGATCGGTGACGACTGCATGCTCTACCAGGGCGTCACCCTCGGCGGACGATCCCTGGAACAGACCAAGCGCCACCCGACGCTGCGCGACGGGGTCGTCGTGGGCGCCGGCGCGAAGGTCATCGGACCCGTCGAGATCGGTGCAGGCTCCGCCGTGGGCGCCAACGCCGTGGTCGTGAAGTCCTCCCCGCCCAACTCGATCCTCACCGGTATCCCGGCAAAGGCGCGTCAGCGCGGAGTCGCTGAGCGGAAACCCCACGTGGACCCGGCCGAGTACGCGCTGGATCCGGCGATCTTCATCTAGAGGCTGTGGCTGCCCGCCAGGCGGCGCATGACCTCGGCGGCCGGCTCCTGCGTCGCAGCCGCGAAGCCGGTGCCCGCCCAGAGGTTGAGTCCCTGCGGGTCTGAGGCCGCGCCGGCGGCTCGGCGCAGCCCGCTGCTCAGCTGATGCAGGGCGGGGAAACCCGACGGCGCGGACATGGTCAGTGCGTCGGTGAAGCTGTTTCGCAGCGCCCGCGCCGGTCGCCCCGAGAACGCCGTGGTGATGATGGTCTCCGGCTCCCCCGGTGGAGTCACCAGGGCCTGTTGGTGAGCCAGATTAGTCCCGCTCTCGGGACACCTCAGCAGCGCAGTGCCCAGCACCGCGGCCTCCGCCCCTGCGCTCAGTGCGGCACTGACCCCCTCGGCGTCGGCGATGCCGCCGGCGGCCCACAGCGGCAGCTCGGTGAGCCCGGCGACTGCCTGCAGCAGCTCGAGAAGATCGATGTCCGCAGGCACCTGCTGCTGAGTCCAGGTTCCGGAGTGACCTCCGGCCGATGATGCTTGGACGATCAATCCGTCCACCCCGGCGCTGGCAGCCGTCACGGCCTCCTCCACGGAGGTGACCGTCTGCAGCACCCGCGCCCCGGTGGCCTTCATCCGCTCGATGTCCTGGATCTGCGGCAGACCGAAGGTCAGGCTGATCAGCGGCACCGGATTCGCCTCGAGCTCCGCAAGCTTCTGCTCCCAGGAGTCGTCCCAGAGCCGAGCCGGTGACCCGACGCCCGTGGTGCCACTGATGCCGGCTTCCCAGGTGACGCCGGCGAGGCTGCTGATCTCCGGAAGCTCCACCTCAGCCGCCCAGTGCGTCGCGTCCCGCGCGTGCTCATCCAGCCAGGCCTGGACCGCGTCACGGTGCCGGGTGAGGTCCTCGGCGCTGATCGGGACCGGGTTCGGCACGAAGAGATTGACCCCGAAGCGCGGGGTGGACTGCCGCACCCGGTGGATCTGTGCGGCCAGGTCCTCGGCGCTCTTGTATCCGGCCGCGAGGAAGCCGATGCCCCCTGCCTCGGAGGCGGCGATCACAAGCTCAGGACGGCTCGGTCCGCCGGCCATCGGGGCAGCGACCATGGGAATGGTGGCGCCTGACGAGGCCAGCAGTCCGGCCGTCCTGGTGCTCATGCGCTCAGCTCTGCAAGGTCGGAGTCGACATCTGGTTCAGCGGATCAGGCGTCGATCTCGCTGCGGTCACCGGACCACATCGTGTGGAAGGTGCCTTCCTTGTCCACGCGCTTGTAGGTGTGTGCCCCGAAGTAGTCGCGCAGCCCCTGGGTCAGCGCGGCCGGCAGCCGTTCGCGGCGCAGGCTGTCGTAATAAGACAGCGAGGAGGAGAACACCGGGGCGGGGACGCCGTAGGTCGCGGCGGCCGCGACCACGCGGCGCCAGGCCGGGAGGCATTCGTTGATGGCCTCGTTGAACTCCGAAGCCAGCAGCAGGTTCTTGGGCTGCTGGTCGCGGGGCGCGTCGTAGGCCTTCATGATGGTGTCCAGCAGGTCGGCGCGGATGATGCAGCCGGCGCGCCAGAGCGAGGCGATGGCCTTCAGGTCCAGGTCCCAGCCGAACTCTTCGCCGGCGGCGACGAGCATGTCCAGGCCCTGGGCGTAGGCGACGAGCTTGGAGGCGTAGAGGGCCTTGCGCACGTCTTCGACGAGGTCCTGGCGATCTTCGGGGCTGCCATACTTCTCCGTGGCAGAGAGGGTCTCATCGACTCCGGCGCTGAAGGTGGCGTTGGTGACGGCGCGCAGCTCGCGCTGGGAGGAGATCGAGCGGGCGAAGACCGACTCGGCGATGGCGGTGACCGGTGAGCCCACCTCCAGGCCGGAGATCGCGGTCCAGCGGCCGGTGCCCTTCTGGCCGGCGGAGTCCACGACCACGTCCACCAGCGGACGGCCGGTGGTCTCATCCTCCTGCTCGAGCACCTCGGCGGTGATCTCGATCAGGTAGGAGGCCAGGTCGGTGGTGTTCCATTCGCGGAACACACCTGCCTGCTCGCGGGGTTCGATGCCGGCGAGGGACCGCATCAGGTCGAAGGCTTCACCGATGACCTGCATGTCGGCGTATTCGATGCCGTTGTGGACCATCTTCACGTAGTGGCCGGCGCCGTCGGTGCCGACCCAGGCGCAGCAGGGCTCGCCGTTGTACTTCGCCGAGATCTTCTCCAGCATCGGGCCCAGGGAGTCGTAGGACTCCTTGGAGCCGCCGGGCATGATCGAGGGGCCGTTGAGCGCTCCCTCTTCGCCCCCGGAGACGCCGACACCGACGAAGTGCAGGTTCTTCGCGCGCAGGCTCTCCTCACGGCGTCGGGTCTCTTCATAGAAGGAGTTGCCCCCGTCGATGATGATGTCGCCCTCATCGAGCAGGGGCACCAGATCCGCGATCACCGAGTCCACCGGCGCGCCGGCCTGGACCATGATCAGCACGCGGCGGGGGCGCTCGAGCGACTCCACGAGCTCGGCCAGGGTCTCGGTGCGCACGAAGTCCCCGTCGCCCCCGTGGGCCTGGAGAAGGGCGTCCGTGCGGGCGACCGAGCGGTTGTGCAGCGCGACGGTGTAGCCGTTGCGGGCCAGATTGCGAGCCAGATTGGCTCCCATGACGGCCAGGCCGGTCACTCCGATATGTGCACTCATGCGTTCTCCTTCGTCGAGGTCAGTCAGACATTCTCACAGCGCAGCATGATCCCTGACGGCACGCGCGAACCGCAGTGACGCGGCCTCGCTGCAGCGTGCACGCAGCAGGCGCGCTGGAGGTCGGACATGGGATCCCGCCGTCGTGAACCTCGGTGTTCCCGAGGCGAGCACTGCAACTCTACCGCTTCGGCTCCACCGTCGGTCCGGGTCAGCCCTGAAGATGCGAGGTCGGGCTCAGTCACCCACCGCGTCGCGGCCGCGGCGCACGATCAGCGGATCAGGCTCTCCGACGACCTCGTGGTCCTTGCCCTCATATTCGAACTGGGCGAGGAAGCACTTCATCGCGTTGAGCCGGGCCCGCTTCTTGTCGTTGGACTTGATCGTCATCCACGGCGCGTGGTCGGTGTCGGTGCGCAGGAACATCTCTTCCTTGGCCTCGGTGTAGGCCTCCCAGCGATCCAGGGACTCCAGGTCCATGGGAGAGAGCTTCCACTGCCGGACCGGATCGATCTGACGGATCGCGAAGCGGGTGCGCTGCTCCTGCTGGGTCACCGAGAACCAGAACTTGGTCACGTGGATCCCGGCGTCGACCAGCATCTGCTCGAACTGCGGAGCCTGGCGCATGAAGAGCTCATACTCCTGTTCGGAGGAGAACCCCATCACGCGCTCGACCCCGGCCCGGTTGTACCAGGAGCGGTCGAAGAGCACCATCTCCCCGGCGGTGGGCAGATGATCCACATAGCGCTGGAAGTACCACTGGCCGAGCTCCCGGTCCGAGGGCCGGTTCAGCGCCACGACCCGCGCGGTCCGCGGGTTCAGGTGCTCGGTGAACCGCTTGATCGTGCCGCCCTTGCCGGCGGCGTCGCGGCCCTCGAAGACGACCACGTGCTTGAGCCCATAGTCCTCGGCCCAGTACTGGAACTTCAGCAGCTCCACCTGCAGGTGATACTTCTCGATCTCGTAGACATCACGGGAGAGTCGGTTCTCGTACGGGTAGTTCTCGTGCCAGGTCTCGACGGCGCGGCCCTGCGGATCGATCAGGTCCGGGTCAGGCGTATGACCGTCCAAGACCGTGTATCCGCCTTCGCGGAGCTCATCGATGAACTCACGGAGGTTCTTGCGCGCGGTGCCGTCCACCTGGAAGATCGGGTCATTCATCAGATCAGCCTTTCTCGAGAGGCGGCTGCTGCCAGCTCATCAGTAATTCATGAACACATTGTTAACCGTCTCGGCCCGATCTGGAAGTCTGCGTCCAGCCGCAGCTGCTCAGAGCGCCTTCTCCCCCATCTGGCCGGCGCGGGCGAGCGCGGTCAGGCGCGAGACCGTGCGGTGATATTTCTTCATATAGCCGCCGGACATCATCTCTTCGGTGAAGAGCTGGTCGAAGGGCTTCCCGGAGGCCACGATCTTGATGTCCTGGTCGTAGAGCCGGTCGGCGAGCACCACGAAGCGCAGCGCCAGCGCCTGGGCTTCGATGGTCTCGACATCCTTGAGCACCAGCACATCCATGTCGGTGACCAGCTGCCGGTACCGGCTGGGATGCACCCCGGTGATGTGCTTGCAGAGTGCGTCGAAGTCATCCACCGCGATGCGGGCGTCGGGGTACTGACGTGCAGCGAAGTCTTCGATCTCGTCGGAGCCCAGCGGAGCGGGCGCCTCAGGCAGCCCACGGTGGCGGTAGTCCTCACCGTCGACCTTGATCACGGAGAACTGGTCCGAGAGCACCTGGATCTCGCGCTGGAAGTCTGCCGCGGCGAAGCGACCCTCTCCCAAGGAGCCGGGCAGCGTGTTCGACGTCGCGGCGAGCTTGACCCCGGCGTCGGCCAGTTCGCGCATCAGCCGGGACATCAGCACCGTGTCGCCCGGGTCGTCGAGCTCGAACTCATCGATGCAGACCAGCGAGTAGTCGCTGAGCACGTCCACGGTGCGGCGGAAGGACAGCGCCCCGACGAGGTTGGTGTACTCCACGAAGGTGCCGAAGGCGCGCTGGCCCTCGACCGAGTGGTACAGCGAGGCCAGCAGGTGGGTCTTGCCCACGCCGAAGCCGCCGTCGAGGTAGATCCCGCTGGACACCTTGGAACGGGCCGGCGCCCGGCCGAAGAGCTTGCCGAAGAACCCGCCGCCGCTCTGGCTGGCGCCCACGGTCGCGGAGAACTCACGCAGCGCGGTGACCGCCTTCTCCTGCGAGGGGTGCGCCGGGTCTGGAATGTAGGAGTCGAAGGAGACTTCGGCGAAGCGGAAGGACGGCCGCAGGCCCTCCAGCAGCTGACCGACTCCGAGCTGAGGGGTCCGCTGGCTCAGCGGAGTGGCGTTGGACGGCATGTGACCACTCTACCCACGACTGCGCGTTTCACCGGCTGATTCCCTATCCTGGAAGGTGACCCAGTGACGACGGAAGGTTCTGTTCACCATGACCGAAGAAAAAGACTTCTCCCAGTACGCCCACCCCGACGCCCTGGTCTCCACCGACTGGGTGGCGCAGCACAAGGACGACCCGTCCGTGGTGCTGCTGGAATCGAATGAAGATGTGCTGCTCTACGAGACCGGTCACATCCCCGGTGCGCAGAAGATCGACTGGCACACCGATCTCAACGATCCGGTCACCCGAGACTTCCTGGGCCCGCAGCAGTTCGCCGCGTTCGCCTCCGCCAAGGGGATCACCCCGGACACCACCGTGGTCTTCTACGGTGACAAGTCGAACTGGTGGGCCGCCTACGCCCTCTGGGTGTTCACCCTCTTCGGCCACCGGGACCTGCGCCTGATGGACGGCGGCCGGCAGAAATGGGCCGCCGAGGGCCGCGAGCTGGTCACCGAGGTGCAGACCCCGGCCTCGGTGAGCTACCCGACGCCGGCGCAGCGCGATGACTCCACCTTCCGCGCCTTCCGCGAGGATGTGCTCGCCCACTTCGGCAAGCCGATGATCGATGTCCGCTCGCCTCTGGAGTACTCCGGTGAGCGCACCCACATGGAGGGCTACGAGCAGGAGGGTGCGCTGCGCGGCGGCCACATCCCCTCCGCCGCCTCGGTGCCGTGGGCCAAGGCCGCCAATGAGGACGGGACCTTCCGCTCGCGTGCCGAGCTGGAGGCGATCTACACCGAGCAGGCGGGTCTTGGTCAGGCCGAAGAGGTCATCGCCTACTGCCGGATCGGTGAGCGCTCCTCGCACACCTGGTTCGTGCTGCAGCACCTGCTCGGCTACGACAACGTCCGCAACTACGACGGCTCCTGGACCGAGTGGGGCAACGCGGTGCGGCTGCCCATCGCCACCGGCGAAGAGCCCGGCGAGGTGCCCGGCGCATGAGCCAGGCCCCCACCCCGCAGGGCGACGCCGCGGCCCGGCGGCTCCCGGAGCAGCTCGCCGAGGTTGTCGAGGAGTTCGCCGAGTTGGAGGACCGGCAGAAGCTGGAGCTGCTGCTTGAGTTCTCCCGCGAGCTGCCGGAGCTGCCCGCGCGCTACCTCAACAGCTATGACCAGATGGAAGAGGTGGTGGAGTGCCAGTCCCCGCTCTTCCTCACCCTGGAGTACGACGACGCCGCTGGGACCGCCGCGATCTTCTTCGCGGCTCCCCCGGAGGCCCCGACCACGCGAGGCTTCGCGGCGATCCTGCACGAGGGGCTGAGCGGGCTGCGCTTCGAGGAGATCCTCGCCGTGCCGGAGGACCTCTCGGAGCGGCTCGGACTGTCCAAGGCGATCACCCCGCTGCGGCTGCGCGGGATGACGGCGATGCTGGGCCGGATCAAGCGTAATATCCGAGTTCACCTGGCCGCGTCTGCCCCGGTGCAGGGCGGCTGAACAGGTCGGTGACCCAGTCGATCACGGTGGCGTCCCAGCGCTTCGGATCGTGGTTCCACTCCTTGACGTGGCGGGCCTGGGCGAAGGAGACATAGGTGACCTTCGGGTTCTTCCGGGCGAGATCCCGGGAGGGCCCGTAGGGCACGATGTTGTCATCGACGCTGTGCATGATCAGCGCATGGGCCCTCAGCTGGTCCGCCCGGTCGATCCAGTTCATCGCCTGAAGATCCACCGGGGCGGCGAGCCCGGTGACCCGGCGGCCGCCCGGGTTGGAGATGAACCACTGGCCCAGGCGGCCTACCACGTCGGGGATCCGGTTGGCCTTCGCCTGGTGGGCGAGCACGTCCATCCAGTCGATCACCGGCCCGGTCAGCACCAGGCCGCGGATATATTCGGCGTAGCGGGACCGGTCTGCCGTCTGCAGGCAGATCGCTCCCCCCATGGACCAGCCGAAGAGGATGATGTCCTGAGCGCCGCGCGCCAGCGCGAACTCGATGGCGGCCTCGACGTCCTCCCATTCGGTGACCCCCAGGCCGTAGCGGCCGTCCTCGGCTGCCGGGGCCTCGCCGTCGTTGCGGTAGGAGATCAGCAGCGTCTCGGCGCCCAGCGCGGAGGTGGCGGCCAGGGCGCGGATCCCCTCCGTGCGGTTGCTGCCCCGTCCGTGGACCCCGATGGCCCACACGTTGCGTCCGCTCAGCGGGCCCTGGTGATCTGCGGACAGGCCGGCGGCCAGGGGCTGCGGCGCCACGTACCAGGCCGGTGACGGGCCACCCGGCAGCGTGATGACCACCTCGTCGCTGTCGAACCCGGCGTCGGCCGGGTTCAGAAAGACCACCGAGGTCCACCAGCCGCGCACTGCGGTGCGCAGGTCCCCGCCATAGACCTTCTCCACCGGGCGGGTGACGGTGCCGCCCTTGGGCTCCAGCGTGGTGATCGGCCCGATCCGCGCCAGCGACCGCCCGCCGTGGAAGAACAACCCGTAGGTGCCGTCCACCACGGTCTCCGCGGTGATCGGCAGGATCACCTCGTCGCCGTCTGGTCCTCTGGTAACCGCGAGGATCTCGAGATCTTCGGCACGTTCGCGCACCGGGGTGACCACGGCGCGGGCGAAGTACCCGGCGAGCCCGGAACCGGCAGCGGCCAGCGTCATCCCGGCCGCGAGCCCGGTGCCCACCCCCAAGGTCGTGGCGCGGATCCATGGCGTGTGCACCGCCGACTCACGCCGAAACCTGCTGGTCCAGGTGGGGGCCGCGCGGCGGAGCAGGGCCTTCGCCCGGGCGGCTGCGGCACCGGGTTCATTCAACCGTGACGTCATGCGTCTCAGCTTACGCGGGCGCACGGAACGTGATGAGATAGGAACATGAGTGCGAACCAGAACACCGGAACCGGCGCCGACCCGTGGCGCGAGAAGCTCAGCCCGCAGGAGTTTCAGGTGCTGCGCCAGGGCGGCACCGAACGCGCGTACACCGGCGAGCACTGGAACAACAAGACGGAGGGCACCTACTCCTGTCGGGCCTGCGGCGCGGCGCTGTTCACCTCCACCGAGAAGTTCGATTCACGCTGCGGCTGGCCCAGCTTCTTCGAACCCGCCGCCGACGCGAACATCCGCTACCTCACCGATACCTCCATGGGGATGGAGCGCACCGAGGTGCGCTGCGGCTCCTGCGACTCCCACCTGGGACATCTCTTCACCGGCGAGGGCTTCGACACCCCCACCGACCAGCGCTACTGCATCAACTCCATCTCGATGGACTTCACCGAATCCGCAGAGAACTGAGCCGTGCCGGCCACCGAGACGCAGCCGCGGCTGCTCGATGCCTCCTTCGCCTCTGACAACGTCGCCGGGGTCGCCCCAGAGATCCTGCAGGCGCTGACCCGGGTCAACACCGACGCGGCCCTGCCCTACGGGGCCGATCCGGTGACCGCACAGCTGCGCGAGGTGATCAAGGAGACCTTCGGTGAGCGCGCGGAGATACTGCCGGTCTTCAACGGCACCGGCGCCAATGTGGTGGCGCTGCAGGCGCTGCTGCCGCGCTGGGGCGCCGCGATCTGCTCCGCCCAGGCCCACGTGAACAATGACGAGGGCGCCGCTCCGGAGCGCCTCGGGGCGCTCAAGCTGCTGCCGCGCCCGACCGCCGCAGGGAAGCTGACTCCCGCCGACGTGCACGCCGAGCTGAAGGCGCTGGGCTTCGTCCACGCCGCGCAGCCGCTGGCGGTCACGCTCACCCAGTCCACCGAGCTCGGCACGGTCTACACCGCCGAGGAGATCGCCGAGGTCGCCGAGGCCGCCCACGCCCACGGGCTCGGGGTCCACCTCGACGGAGCCCGGATCTCGAATGCGGCCGCCGCCCTGGGCTGTTCGCTGGGTGAGTTCACCACCGCCGCCGGCGTCGACGTCCTGAGCCTCGGCGGCACCAAGAACGGAGCCATGGCCGCGGAGGCCGTGGTGGTGATCAACCCCGACCGCGTCGCGGGCACCGACTTCATCCAGAAGTTCTCGATGCAGCTCGCGAGCAAGCAGCGCTTCGTCTCGGCCCAGCTGCTGGAACTCTTCGGCACCGACCTCTGGCGACGCAACGCCACCCATGCCAACGCTGCGGCCGCGAAGCTCGGACGCACACTCGCAGAGATCCCTGGGGTCACGCTGTCCCGGCCCACCGAGGTCAACGCCACCTTCCCCGAGGTCCCGACGAAGATCGCCGAAGCCATCCGGGACCGGTACCTGGTCCATGTCTGGGACACCGCCGCCGGCGGCAACCCGGTGCTGCGGATCATGTGCTCCTTCCAGACCACCGATGCGCAGATCGAGGCGCTGGTGGAGTGCGCCCGGCGCGCCTAGCACGTCAGACTCACCGAAGTTCCTAATCTTGGGGCGTGACAGCTTTCGGTCCCCTTGGCGGACCCGACCAGCAGGGCGCAGCGCGAGACGCATCCCAGCCGCCCCACGGTGCCAGCGGCATCGAGGGGCTGCCTGACTCTTTCCTGCAGGCGCTGAGCAGTCTGCGCCGGGCCTCCCCGCGCGCCGAGGCGCTGGTCCAGGAGGTCCCGGCGCCCTCGAAGCTGGCGCCCTTCGCGGTCGCGCTGCGCGCCGAGGTCCACTCGCACGGCGGCGTCGCACTGGGAGCCCATCCGGTCACCCGACTCCGGCCGCAGCCCGAAGACACCGAGGTCCTGGCCACCGGTCGTTTCATCCTGCTCCACGACCCCGCAGGTCAGCAGGCCTGGGGCGGGACCTTCAGGGTAGTGATCTATATCCGCGCGGAGCTCGACGCCGAGATGGGCAATGATCCGCTGCTCGCCTCCGTGGCCTGGACCTGGCTCTGTGATTCCCTCGCCCAGCACGGGGTGGAGTACAGTCATGCGGGCGGCACGGCCACCCGGATCCTCTCCGAGAGCTTCGGCAGCATGGAGAACCGGATGCCGAGCAACGATGTGGAGCTGCGCGCCTCGTGGAGCCCCACCGGAATCGGATTCGGATCCCACCTGCAGGCGTGGGCCGATATGGTCTGTTCCTTCGCGGGACTGCCGCCGCTGCCCGATGGAGTGATCGCCCTGCCACATATCAGGAGGAGCTGACGAAGTGCCGGAGACCTCGATGGACTCTCCCGAGGAGGGGCCGCCGCCCCTGCTGACCGAACCCGAGGACGGGGTTCCCTTCGTCATCGACACCGATCGCGGCCTGCAGCGCTGCGCTGAGGCGCTTGCCGCCGGCACCGGCCCCGTCGCGGTGGACGCCGAGCGAGCATCGGGCTTCCGCTACGGACAGCGCGCGTTCCTGGTCCAGCTCAAACGCGAAGGCTCCGGGCTCTGGCTCATCGACCCTGAACCGTTCACCACCCTGGCCCCGGCCCAGGAGGCCCTCGACGGCGTCGAGTGGATCCTGCACGCGGCCACCCAGGACCTCCCCTGCCTCGCGGAGCTGGGCATGCACCCGCACAGCCTCTTCGACACCGAGCTCGCCGCACGGCTGGGCGGAGTGCCCCGAGTCAGCCTCGGGGCGGTGGTGGAGTCCCTGCTGGGCGTGCGCCTCGCCAAGGAACACTCAGCAGCAGACTGGTCGCGGCGTCCGCTGCCGCAGGACTGGCTGCGCTACGCGGCCCTCGACGTCGAACTGCTGATCCCGCTGCGCGAGAGCCTCACCGAGCTGCTGCGCGAGCAGGAGAAGCTGGGCTGGGCCGAGCAGGAGTTCGAGCATCTGCGCACCCACCGGCCGATCACGGTCCCGCGCAGCGAACGCTGGCGCAAGGCCACCGGGGTCAACCGGCTCAAGACACCGCGGAAGCTCGCGGTGCTGCGTGAACTCTGGGCAGCCAGGGAGAACATGGCCGAGACCAAGGACATCGCCCCCGGACACATCCTGCCCGACTCGGCGCTGGTCGCCGCGGCCGACGCGGTGCCGCGCACTGTTCCCCAGCTGCTCTCGGTCAAGGGCTTCTACGGCCGGGCAGCCAAGCGCGAGGCGCCCAAGTGGCTGCGCGCGATCGAATCCGGGGCCCAGAACACCGATGCTCCGGAGTCCAAGCGGCGCGCCGCCGGTCCCCCGCCGCCACGGACCTGGAAGGACCGCAACCCGCTGGCATTCCGCCGCTACCGCACCGCCCGGGACTGGCTGACCCACCGCGCCGACGAGCTCGACCTCATGCCCGAGACCCTGCTGACCCCGGCCGTGCTCAAGCAGCTCTGCTGGACCCCGCCGAAGGTCATGGACCTGGACGGCGTCAGCGCCGCACTGCGCGAGCTCGGCGCCAGGCCATGGCAGATCGAGCAGTGCGCCGCCATCGTCACCGTGGCCCTGCTCGACCCGGAGCCGCTCGAGTCCTTCTGACACCCACGGCGGCGGTTTCCTCCTTGGTTACTCATGGGTAGGATGTGAGCTGAGACTCACCCGAGGCGCGGTTGCCCCGCGCCGACCCCACGTCACGGAGGCAGCACATGACATCAGCGCACTCACCCGAGATCCCGACAGAGGCTCTGGACTTCTCCCACTTCGCGGACCTCGCGGAAGCCTTCAGCGACGAGGTCATCACGCACTCTCGCGCCGAGGACATCGCACTGCCCGACGGCGCCGGCACGCTGGTGCTCGTGCGCCTGGACAATGACCAGCCCAAGCGCCCCTCCACCCTGGGCCCGAGCAGCCTCATCGGGTTCGGCGAGGTCCTCGCCGCCCAGCTGCCCCGGGCCCGCGCCGGAGAGATCGCCGGCATCGCGGTGATCGGCAAACCCGGGGTGCTCGCCGCCGGCGCAGACTTGGGCGCCGCCGAACGGGTGGAATCCCGCGACCACTCCACCGCCATGGCCGATCTGGGCCACCACGCCTACCGGCTGCTCGAGGACTTCCCGGTGCCCAGCTTCGCCTTCATCAACGGCACCGCACTGGGCGGCGGGCTTGAGATCGCCCTGGCCGCCCAGCACCGCACCGTCTCCACGGCGGCCAAGGGCATCGGACTGCCCGAGGCCTTCCTGGGCCTGGTCCCGGGCTGGGGCGGCATCTACCGGCTCCCGCGCCTGATCGGCCCCGAGGCCGCCGCCGAGGTCATCTTCACCAACGCGCTGAACAACAACCGCACCCTGACCGGGAAGAAGGTCCACGCCTTGGGGCTCGCCGATCAGCTCCTCGAGGCCGAGCAGTTCGAGGCCGAGAGCATCGCCTACGCGGGGAGGATCATCACCGGTGATGCCGCCACCGCGGAGCAGCTCGCCGCGCACCGCAGCCATGACGACTCCCCCGAGGCCTGGACCCGCGCGATCGAAGCCGCCGAGCGCACCGTCGCGACCAAGCTTGGCCCCTCCGCCCCCGCCCCGCGCCGCGCGCTGGACCTGTTCACCCAGGTGCCTGAGCGCACCCGGGAGCAGAGCCGCGCCGCCGAGTGCGAGGCGCTGGGCGATCTGATGCTCACCGATGAGTTCCGCAACACCGTCTACGCGTTCCTGAACCTGCTGCAGAAGCGGGCCAAGCGTCCCGCCGGGGTGCCCGAGGTCCAGCCGCGCAGCATCGGCAAGGTCGGCGTGGTCGGGGCAGGACTCATGGCCTCCCAGCTCGCGATGGTCTTCGCCGCGCAGCTGCAGGTTCCGGTGGTGCTCACCGACATCGACCAGGCCCGAGTGGACAAGGGGCTGGACCACATCGCGGCCCAGCTCGAGAAGCAGGCCAGCAGGGGCCGGATCACGCAAGAGCAGGCCGCCGGGCTGCGCGGACTGATCACCGGCTCCACCGACAAGTCCGTCTACGCCGACGCGGACTTCGTCATCGAGGCGGTCTTCGAGGAGATCGGCGTGAAGAAGCAGGTCTTCGCCGAGCTGGAGCAGATCGTGCCGGCCGAGACGATCCTCGCGACGAACACCTCCTCGCTCTCGGTCACCGAGATGGCAGCTGACCTCTCCCACCCCGAGCGGGTCATCGGCTTCCACTTCTTCAACCCGGTCGCCGCCATGCCGCTGGTCGAGATCGCCCGGGCCCCGCAGACCGCTGATGAGCCCATCGCCACGGCCTTCGCCCTCGCCGCGGGACTGCGCAAGACCCCGGTGCTGACCAGCGACGCGACGGCGTTCGTGGTCAACCGGGTGCTGCTGCGGCTGATGGCCGAGGTGCAGAAGGCCTTCGACGAGGGCACCGACGCGGCCACGGCTGACGCCGCGCTGAAGCCCATCGGCCTGCCGATGAGCCCCTTCACGCTGCTGGCGATGGTGGGCATCCCGGTGGCCCAGCACGTCACCGAGTCGCTGCACACCAGCTTCGGGGACCGATTCCACGTCTCGGCCAACCTGCAGCGCCTCATCGACGCGGGCGTCACCGAGATCTGGAGCACCGACGCCGCCGGGCAGCCGTTCATCAAGGACAGCACCATCGGCCTGATGAGCTTCGGCAGCGCACCCCGCACCGCGGAGCAGCTGCTCACCACGGTCCAGGACGCCCTCGCCGAGGAGATCGGGATGATGCTCGATGAGGGCGTCGTCGCCTCCCGCCAGGATGTGGACCTGTGCATGATCCTGGGGGCCGGCTGGCCGCTGCACCGCGGTGGGATCACCCCCTACCTGGATCAGGTCGGCGCCAGCGAGCGGGTCAATGGTCGTACGTTCAGCGCGCGCGACTGAGCCACTGCCGGGTCCGCGCTGAGCTCCGGGGCTGATGAGCTCCGGGGCCAGCGGGATCCGGGCCAGCTGGTCCAGGTCAGCGGTCCGGGCCAGCTGTTGGATCAGCCCCGGTACAGGGTGCTGACACAGAGGCTGGTCCCGGACCGATCACTCGTAGACTGGGCCCCATGACTTCGCCATGCTGTGACCGCCGTCGATTCCTGCACGCCTCAGCCCTGACTGCGGGCTCGGCGGCGCTGCTCACCGCCTGCGGGACTGATGAGTCGCCCGAGCCTGCCACGCCGACCCGGGCCGAGGGCGGCTCCTGGACCGAGGTCATGCCGCTTGCCGACCTGGAGGTGGGGGCCAGCAGCACAGCCGAGATCGGTGAGACGCAGCTGCTGCTGCACCGCAGCGATGAGGACACGGTCCACGCCTTCTCCGCGGTCTGCACGCATGAGGGATGCGCGGTGGGCACCGAGCCGGAGCGCTTCGCCTGCCCGTGCCACGGCTCGATCTTCAATCTGGAGACCGGGGCCGCCGAGGGCGGCCCGGCGCGTGATCCGCTGACCCGCTACCCCGCCGAGATCGACGGGGAAGCCATCCGGGTCCAGGCGTAGCGTCCGCCTCCGGGCTCAGCCGACGCGCAGCTCGATCTTCGAGGCAGGGACGTCGCCGGCGCGCATGGCGGCCTTCACGGCCTCCTTCGCCTTGCCCTGGTGCAGCGTCTTGATGCGCATCACCGAGGCGTGACCGCCGGCGTGGGGCTCGGTCACCGGGTCGCTGAGCAGACCCAGGCCGCGCCAGGCCAGCGTGGCGAGCACCTCACGGTGCACGGCGCCGATGTTGCGCTCCTCAGACGCGCTGGGCTGTGCGCCCTTCAGCGGGTAGAGCAGGCGCATCTCGATCTGGGCCTCGGCGGGAGGTTCGGTGAAGCCGTCGGCCCGGCACTGGGCGGTGAAGCTCTCGAGCAGCTGCTCGGCCTCCTCCGCGCTGGCACCCTCCGAGGAGAGCTTGCCGTTGGCGCCCAGCACCCCGTGGTGGATGACGAACTCTCCGGTCGCTTCGTCGTACCAGGCTTCACGATAGTTCCAGGCCTGCTCGTCGCGGCGGTAGAGAGTGATCAATGTCAGACCTTTCGGGTGCGGAGACTGGGGATCTGGCCGGTGGGAAACGGTTCACCGGGCAGCGGACGGGCGTAGGGGACCTTCGTGCCGAGGACCTGTCCGACGGCGTCCTGGGTGATCTTCTGTGCCGTGAGGCCCACGCGTTCGAGGACCTCGCCGCGGGTGCCGTGGCGGAGGAACTCCACCGGCAGTCCCACCTCGTTCAGGCCGGTGTCAACGCCGGCCTCGCGCATGCTCTGTCGAATGCGCGAACCCACGCCGCCGGCCTTGACGCCGTCCTCGATGCAGATCACGGTCCGGTGCCGAGCGGCCAGCGAGACCACCGAGTCCGGCACCGGCAGCACCCAGCGCGGGTCTACCACGGTGGCGCTGATGCCTTGATCGGCGAGCCGCTGAGCGACGTCGAGGGAAAGTTCGGCCATGGTGCCGACGGAGACGATGAGCACGTCGTGCGCGTAGGGCTTCTGCGCCTCGGAGCTGGCCGCGGAGCGCCAGAGCACGTCCACGCCATCCTCAAGACGTTCGAGCGCATCGATCTCACCGTTGACCGAGCCCTTGGAGAAGCGCAGCACCGTCGGAGCGTCGTCCACAGCCACCGCCTCGCGCAGCTCCTCGCGCAGCCGGGTGGAGTCACGTGGGGCGGCGATCCGCAGGCCCGGGACGATCTGGAGCAGCGAGAGGTCCCACATGCCGTGGTGGCTGGGCCCGTCGGGTCCGGTGACTCCGGCCCGGTCGAGGACCACCGTGACACCTGCTCGGTGCAGGGCGACATCCATCAGCAGCTGATCGAAGGCGCGGTTGAGGAAGGTCGCGTAGATCGCGACCACCGGGTGAAGTCCCCCGAAGGCGAGTCCGGCGGCGGAGGTCAGCGCGTGCTGCTCGGCGATGCCGACGTCGAAGACGCGTTCCGGATGCTTCTGCGCGAAGCTGCGCAGACCGACCGGGATCATCATCGCACCGGTGAGCGCGACGATGTCCTCACGCTCATCAGCGATGGCGGTGATCTCTTCTTCGAACACCGAGGTCCAGGAGCGTGCGCCGCCGCGGTGCACCGGCTCCCCGGTCTCCGGGTCGATGACGCCGACGGCGTGGAACTGGTCGTTCTCATCGGCTCGGGCGGGAGCGTATCCCTTGCCCTTCTCGGTCAGCGCGTGCACGATCACCGGTCCGCCGTAGTTCTTCGCGTCGGTGAGCGCCTCTTCCAGGGCGCCCTGATCGTGGCCGTCCACCGGCCCGATGTACTTCATGCCGAGGTCCTCGAAGAGTCCCTGGGGGGCCCAGAAGTCCTTGGCGCCCTTCTTGGCGGCGTGCAGGCTGCGGTAGACCATCTTGCCGACCGGTCCGCCGTTCTGCAGCCTGGTCTTGGTGCCGTCCATGACGTTCTCATAGGTGCGGTGGGTCCGCACCTTGTCCAGGAAGTTCCGGCGCAGCCGGCCCAGCTGATCGGCCAGACCCCCGACGGTGGGCGCATAGGAGCGCCCGTTGTCGTTGACCACGATGATCACGCGGCGGTCTTTGTCGGCTGCGATGTTGTTCAGCGCCTCCCAGGCCATGCCGCCGGTGAGCGCGCCGTCGCCGATCACCGGGATGACGCAGCGGTCAGCTTCCCCTGCGAGCACGCGGGCCTTGGAGATCCCGTCTGCCCAGGAGAGCGAGGAGGAGGCGTGGGAGGACTCGACGATGTCATGCACCGATTCGGCCCGCTCCGGGTACCCGGCGATGCCGCCGGTCTGGCGCAGCGTGGAGAAGTCCTGCCGCCCGGTGACCAGCTTGTGCACATAGGACTGGTGGCCGGTGTCGAAGATGATGGAGTCCCGCGGGGAGTCGAAGACCCGGTGGATCGCCAGGGACAGCTCGACCACGCCGAGGTTGGGTCCGAGATGCCCGCCGGTCTTGGAGACGTTGGCGATGAGGAACTGCCGAATCTCTGCCGAGAGCCTCTCCATCTGCTCGTCGCTGAGCTTGGACAGCTCCTGCGGAGACGTGATTGTCTGCAGAATACTCATTGGTGCATTCTACCTCTCGCGTCCTGCGCGGACGGACCTTGACGGTTCTCCGACACTTTCTCTGACACATTCCCAAGACACATTCCCGAGACACATTCCCAGACACGGAGGGGCGCTCCGATCCGTGGATCGAAGCGCCCCTTCGCGGATGAGACGACCGGAGCCGCTCAACAGCCCAGGATCAGGCTGACTACTTCTTCACCAGCTGGCGCAGCACGTACTGCAGGATGCCGCCGTTGCGGTAGTAATCGGCCTCGCCCGGTGTGTCGATGCGGAGCACGGCGTCGAAGCTGACCTCTGCGCCGTCCTCCTTGACCGCGGTGACCTTGACCGTCTTCGGGGTGGTGCCGCTGTTCAGCTCGGTCACCCCGGAGATGGAGTAGGTCTCGTAGCCGTCGAGGCCGAGGGTGTCGGCCGACTCGCCTTCGGGGAACTGCAGCGGCAGCACGCCCATGCCGATCAGGTTCGAGCGGTGGATGCGCTCGAAGGACTGGGTGATGACCGCGCGGACGCCGAGCAGGCTCGTGCCCTTGGCGGCCCAGTCACGCGAGGAGCCGGAGCCGTATTCCTTGCCGCCGAGGACCACCAGCGGAATGCCGGCCTCCTGGTAGTTGACCGCCGCGTCGTAGACCGCGGACTGCGGAGCGCCTTCCTGGGTGAAGTCGCGGGTGTAGCCGCCCTCCACGCCGTCGAGCAGCTCGTTCTTGATGCGGATGTTCGCGAAGGTGCCGCGGATCATGACCTCGTGGTTGCCACGGCGGGAGCCGTAGGAGTTGAAGTCCTTGCGCGCCACGCCGTTCTCCAGCAGGTACCGACCGGCCGGGGTGTCCGACTTGAAGGATCCGGCCGGGGAGATGTGGTCGGTGGTGACCGAGTCGCCCAGCTTCAGCAGCACCCGGGCGCCTTCGATGTCGGTGACATCGGAGGGCTCGAGCTTCATGCCGTCGAAGTAGGGGGGCTTCCGGACGTAGGTGGAGTCCTCGTCCCAGGCGAAGGTGGAGCCCTCGGGGGTCTCCAGCTCCTGCCAGCGGTGATCCCCGTCGAAGACGGTGGAGTACTTGGAGGTGAACATCTCGGTGTCGATGGACGCGTCGATGATCTTCTGCACCTCGACCGGGTCCGGCCAGATGTCGGCGAGGAAGATGGCCTTGCCGGACTCGTCGTGGCCCAGCGGCTCGTTCTCGAAGTCGAAGTCCATGGTTCCGGCCAGGGCGTAGGCGACCACCAGCGGCGGGGAGGCCAGGTAGTTCATCTTCACGTCCGGGTTGATCCGGCCCTCAAAGTTGCGGTTGCCCGAGAGCACCGAGGTCACGGCGAGATCCTGTTCCTGGATCTTCTGCGAGATCTCCTCCTCCAGCGGACCGGAGTTGCCGATGCAGGTGGTGCAGCCGTAGCCGACCACGTAGAAGCCGACCTTCTCGAGGTACTCGATCAGTCCTGACTTCTCGTAGTAGTCGGTGACGACCTTGGAGCCCGGAGCCAGGGAGGTCTTGACCCAGGGCTTGTTGGTCAGGCCCTTCTGGACCGCGTTGCGGGCCAGCACGCCGGCGGCCATCATCACGTTCGGGTTCGAGGTGTTGGTGCAGGAGGTGATGGACGCGATGGAGACCGCGCCGTGATCGAGGTGGAACTCGCGACCGTCTGGCATGGAGACCGGGGTCGGGTTCGACGGCCGGCCGTCAACGGGGGCCCCTGAGGTGTCGCGCGGCTTGTCCTTTGCGGACTGCTCGTCGGTCGCGTCGTGCGACGGCGCGTCGGAGGCCGGGAAGGACTCTTCGGAGGCCTCGTCGACGGCGCCGTTGGTGGTGGACCCGTTCTTGGCGTAGTTGTGGATGTCCTTGCGGAACTGCTCCTTGGCATCGGTGAGCTCGATGCGGTCCTGCGGACGCTTCGGGCCGGCGATGGAGGGCACCACGGTGGAGAGGTCCAGCTCGAGGAACTCCGAGAAGCGCAGCTCGCGGGAGGGATCGTGCCACATGCCCTGTTCTTTGGCGTAGGCCTCGACCAGTGCGAGCTGATCCTCCGTGCGCCCGGTCAGGCGCAGGTAGCCCATGGTGACGTCGTCGATCGGGAACATCGCCGCGGTGGAGCCGAACTCCGGGGACATGTTGCCGATGGTGGCGCGGTTGGCCAGCGGCACAGCCGCCACACCCTCGCCGTAGAACTCCACGAACTTGCCGACCACACCGTGCTGGCGCAGCATCTGGGTGATGGTGAGCACGACGTCGGTGGCGGTGGCTCCGGCGGGGATGGATCCGCTGAGCTTGAAGCCGACGACGCGCGGGATCAGCATGGAGATCGGCTGGCCGAGCATCGCTGCCTCGGCCTCGATGCCGCCCACACCCCAGCCGAGCACGCCGAGGCCGTTCTCCATGGTGGTGTGTGAGTCGGTGCCGACACAGGTGTCGGGGTAGGCGCGCAGGGCGCCGTCGACCTCGCGGGTCATCACGGTGCGGGCCAGGTTCTCGATGTTCACCTGGTGGACGATGCCCATGCCCGGGGGGACGACCTTGAAGTCGTCGAACGCGGTCTGGCCCCAGCGCAGGAACTGGTACCGCTCACCGTTGCGCTGGTACTCCATGTCCATGTTGCGCTCGATGGCGTCGGAGTTGCCGAAGGAGTCGATCTGGACGGAGTGATCGATCACCATCTCGGCGGGTGCCAGCGGGTTGATCTGCTCGGGCTTGCCGCCGAGCTCCTTGACGGCCTCACGCATGGTCGCCAGGTCCACCACGCAGGGGACGCCGGTGAAGTCCTGCATCAGGACGCGGCCGGGGGTGAACTGGATCTCGGTGTCCGGCTGAGCGTTCTCATCCCACTGGGCCAGAGCCTTGATGTGCTCGGCGGTGACGTTTGCACCATCTTCGGTGCGCAGGAGGTTCTCGAGCAGGACCTTCAGGCTGTAGGGAAGGGAGTCATATCCCTCCACAGCCTTGAGTCGGAAGATTTCATAGTCGGTGCCGTCGACGTTGAGGACGCCTTTGGCCCCATAGCTGTCCGCTTTATTCACTCGGGACTCCTTGTTAGTTGCCAGTCGTGCCAGCCCGCGCCGATGAACAGCCGGGCCGATGGATCGATGTTCAGTCTACTCTTTCAGCTTTCTGAGACGCACGTCATAGGGAGCGTGGCGCGCCGTTCACCTGCGATGAGGTGCTCGGAACAGAGCGACCGATTCCATGTGGT
This sequence comes from Nesterenkonia sp. DZ6, assembly GCF_022565835.1. Lineage (NCBI taxonomy): Bacteria > Bacillati > Actinomycetota > Actinomycetes > Micrococcales > Micrococcaceae > Nesterenkonia > Nesterenkonia sp. DZ6. The sequence continues at coordinate 261,869 of NZ_JAJOYW010000004.1, read as the reverse complement.
GGGTGTTGGGGTACAGATCGAAGACCTTGAGGTCTGCCAGCTCCCAGCCCCGGGTCATCAGAGACTTGGCGTCCCGGGCGAAGGAGGAGGGTTCGCAGGAGACGTAGAGGACCTCCCGCGGGCCCGCGGCGTCGATCCCCGCGATGACGCGTTCACCGGCTCCGGTGCGCGGAGGGTCCAGCAGGATCAGGTCACGTTGGGCGAGACGATCCAGGACCGCCTCCACCGGCGCCTGCAGCACTTCGACCTGCGGGGACCCGGCGAAGAGCTGTGCTGCACTGGCGCTGGAGCCGGGCGCCCCTTCAACGCTGAGCACCGAGCCGGCTGCGCCTGCGAGCTCGGCCGCCCAGGCGCTGAAGAGGCCGGCCCCGGCGTAGAGGTCTGCCACCGAGGCGCCGGAGGGCACCTGTGTCATCGTGTTCACGGCTTCGACCAGGCAGCGCGGGGCATTGCGGTGGATCTGCCAGAAATCCTCGGGCTGGATCTCCACCGTGGAGAACGTCCCCGCAGGTGACGCTGAATCCGCGGTCGGGGGCTGCGGCAGGGGCAGCGGTTCGGTGACCGTGCGGGACCCGGCGACCACGGTGTAGCTGATCCGCTCCGGGCGCGGCGCGGACGCCTGATCCTGGGCGCGTGCCCCGGGGCCGGATCGCTCGCCGCGACCTCGACGTCCGGCGCCGCGGGCACCGGCGCGACCCCGGCTGGGGTTGGGTTCCGGCGCGGACGTGGCCAGCACGATGTTGGCGATGGCCGGCTCCCGCTGGTGCAGGTGCAGCAGCCGCTCGTTGAGCTCCTCACGCTCGACTGCGGGAAGCCCGCGCCGGACGTGCACCACCAGAGTGACCTGTGGGCCGGCGCCGGCGGCCACGGCGTCGACCCGGTCGACGCCCTTGAAGTTGAAGCCGAAGATGCCGCTCTCATGGATCGATGACACTGCCAGCGGCATCCCGCGCAGCTCGATGAGCTCGTTGCTGCGGTGCGGCTTCATGCTCAGCGCACCCAGGGCGCTGACCGCGAAGCTGGCCCGGGTCCGCCAGTGCAGCCCGTGGTAGGGCCCGTCGGAGAGCACGTCGTGGACGTGGACCTCTCCGTCGCCGGAGGCCAGCGGCAGGCGCTGATCGTGGATCGAGAATCCCCCGATCCGCTGCATGGTGTCGCGGAAGACCTGGCCCTTGAGCCGGCGCTGGTGCTGGTCGGTGATGTGGCCGAACTCGGCACCGCCCACCGGGAGCCGATCGTTCTCGTGGGCGCGCAGCGAGTCCGCGAGCTTCCAGATGTGCCGGCGGCGGTAGTCGGAGGGACTCAACACCTCGACGACGTCGGCTCGCCAGTATTTGGCGCCCGGTCCTCCCTCGGTCACGCGGGCTCGCACGGTCTCCCCCGGGATGGCGTGGCGCACGAAGACGACGCGACCCTCGTGGCGGGCGACACAGTGGCCGCCATGGGCCATCGGTCCGATGTCCAGCGTCAGGGTCTGCGTCATCGCGGAATCACCATCTCTTTTCTTGTTCGGCCTCTTCTGCGGGCTCTTGTTCGGCCTCTGCTGCGGAGGGCTCGAGCGGACTCTGCGCCGGTCGTGAGATGAGCCACCCTACCCACAGCGCCAGCGCATAGAGCGGGATGCCCATGACCAGGCGCGCGGTGCCCAGTCCGGCCACATCGTCGGCCAGGTAGAGCGGGACCTGGACGATCAGGCGCAGCGCGGGGACGGCGAGAAGCAGCCAGGTGGCCAGCGAGTATCGCCGACGACGCGCCGGGTCCTTGCGCCAGTCCAGCCCCTCACCCCGAACCACGCCGAAGAGCAGGCCCAGGAACGGCCACTTGACCAGGATCGAGATGAGGAATGCCAACAGGTAGCCGGCGTTGATCAGGAAGCCCCAGGCGTAGAAGTCGCGGGCGTCCCCGGTCCGGTAGGCGACCAGGGCGCAGATCAGGATGCCGGCGAGTCCGGCCAGGGACTGAACCAGCGAGCCCTTCTGCACCAGCCGGACGATGGCGAATCCGACGCCGATCGCCACCGAGATGATCAGCGCGGTGATCAGCTCTTCGGTGACCAGGAAGGCGATCAGGAAGGCCGCGGCGGGCAGCGAGGACTCGACGAGTCCGCGCACCCCGCCCACCGAGGCCAGCACGTCGATGGAGCCGTCATCACCGGTGCGCACCCGGGAGGCGGCGGCAGTCGAGAACTGCGCCGCGGGATCACGGGTGGAGTCCGGGTGGGAGTCCGGCTCGGAGCGTGGCTGGCCTGGGTCAGCGGTCATCGCTCACCGGTGCCGCAGCAGGATTGGGACTGGGGGAATCATCGCGACGCTGGGCCCGGTTGCGCGGGACCACCACCCGCTTCGCCCCTTCCGGAGGCTGCAGGCGCAGCAGCTCGCGCGGGGGCAGCGGGTCGTCGCCCCGGACGACCACGATCTTGGCGAACAGGTCTTCGACCGCACGGGCTGCGGAGGCGTCGATGGCGCCGCGGCCGCCGACCACCCCGCGCAGGAACCAGCGCGGGCCCTCGAAGCCGATGAAGCGGGCCACCCGCCAGCCTTTGCGTCCGTCTTTCAGGACGGTCGGCACGCGTGCCGCCAGCTCCATGCCGAAACGACCGTCGACTCGCTTGACCTTGCCGTCCTGCTTGAGCACCGACTCTTCGATCTGGTCGAGCACCTCACCCCAGGTGCCGCCGGACTTCGGGGCCGAGAAGGGCTGGACCTGGATGCTCGCCTGGTCGACCATGACGGTCAGCGCGACCACGCGCTTGGTCTTCTGATCGATGTCCAGACGCACCTGCTGGTTCTTCGCCGCGGGGACCAGCAGCGCCCCGAAGTCCAGATAGCCCTTCTTGGACTCCAGCTCACGGGAGTCGCGCGGCACCGCCAACGGAGTGGACTCGGTGACCGGCTGCGCCACGGAGGTGACCGGTGACGACGGGGCGTCGGCGGCCGTCGCCGTGGCTGAAGCGTCAGGGGCCGCCGCGTCGGTGGCCGAGACGTCTGGGGGCGCGACGTCAGTCGGCGGGCTCTGTGGCGACTCTGCCTGTGGTGATTCTGTCTGTGCTGACTCTGCCGGGGCCGCGTCTGTCTCCGGTGCCTGCGTCGCTGGGGTCTTCTTCTTGCCGAAGAGCATGCCTGTCCTCCTGGTCGGTTCTGCGCTGTTCTATCGCCCGGTGGACCCGAAGCCGCCTGCGCCGCGATCACTGGTCTCGAGATCGTCCACCAGGGTGAAATCAGCCTGCTCCACCTTCTGCAGAAGCAGCTGAGCTATCCGGTCCCCACGGGCGAAGTGGACCGCCTCGTGGCGATCCGTGTTGAGCAGGCACACCTTGATCTCCCCACGATACCCAGCGTCCACGGTCCCTGGGGCATTGACCACGGTGATCCCGTGGCGCACGGCGAGTCCGCTGCGCGGATGGACCAGGCCGACCCAGCCCTGCGGCAGCGCCAGCGCGACTCCGGTGGGGACCAGCCGGCGCTCCCCCGGTTCGAGCGTGAACTCCTCGGCGGTCAGCAGATCAGCCCCGGCATCACCGGGATGGGAATAGCGCGGGACGTCTAAGCCCGGGTCCAGCTGCTTGAGAGGTACTGAGATGCGATTCACAGCCCCGAGTGTACCGTCGCGGTCGAGTCGAGTCCTCAGCCGGACATGCGACGATAGTGCCATGAGTGACGAGAGTGCCAAGAATGGCGAAGCTTCCTCCCCGAGCGTGGACAGCGAGACCGCCCCGATCTACACCGAGAAGCTCTGGCCGGCCTGGTGGCTGTGGGTCGCCGGGGTCATGCTGGGGGCGTCGATCTCACTGATCTTCTTCCCGATCAGCATCACCTTCGGGGTGCTGACCGTGTTCATCGGCATCGGCCTGGTCATCTTCGGCCTGGTCATCACCACCCCGACGCTGGAGGTCACTCCGGGGTGGCTGCGTGTGGGCCGGGCCCGCATCCAGACGGTGCATCTGGGCCGGGTCGTGGCGCACCGCGGGGATGCCGCCCGCGAACAGCTGGGACCGGGTTTCGACGCAAGCTCCTACCAGTGCATCCGTGGCTGGATCGATCCGGTCGTCACCGCGCAGATCATCGATCCCAAGGACGCCACCCCGTATTGGATCTTCTCCACCAGAAAGCCAAACGCCGTGCTCTCCGCATTGGGCTCCGCGGAGCCCGTGCAGGAGCACGGCGTCAGTTTCGAATGACGTGGATCCCCTCGGGCCGCCAGTGGCTGAGGGTCTCCAGGTCTGTTCACTGCGGAGCGATCAGCCCTCGCAGTCCTTGCAGAAGAACATGCCGTTCTCCTCGCGAGCCACCTGGGAGCGATGACGCACCAGGAAGCAGGATGAGCACGTGAACTCATCCGACTGGGCGGGCAGCACGCGGACCTGCAGCTCCTCGTCGGAGAGATCCGCTCCGGGGAGCTCGAATCCTTCAGCGGCCTCGGTCTCGTCCTCGTCCACCACAGAGGACTGTCGCGAGGTGTTCCGGTTCTTCAGCTCCTCGATGGAATCTTCGCTGGTTTCGTCGTCGTTCTTCCGCGGGGCGTCGTAATCGGTTGCCATAAGAGGTGCTCCACACTCCGAATTCTTGAGATCGAAGCGCTCGTTGACCGGCTTCGGGATGAAGCTGATTGAGCGCGATTTCCCTGTGGCGTGGCCCCCTGCCGGTCCGGGCTGTTGCCCGGTCCGCAGAACACGTGGGAAATTCTGGTCGGACAGATTGTGTCCCATCCGGATCGCAGGACCAAATCCTGATCAATCGTTGAGCCCTGGGCTGACACGGAGGGGCTCGGGACACAGCTGGTAGGTGGGGATGAGGACCAAAGAATGTCACGGGCGGCCCGATTGAGCAATCCTTCCAGGAGTGGTTGAGCACCTCGGTAGTTTTTACACCTCCCCGCGATACAGTGTCCGGAATAACCACCAGCTCGTTCTTCGGAGGAAGCACCAATGCAGCACCTGCGCATCGTCGGGGTCAATGACGAGGAGAACGTGCCGCAGCTCATCCTCTCCGACGAATCAGGGCAGGAGTTCGCGCTGCCGATGGATGAAGCGCTGCGCCACGCCGCGACCCGACCCCCCGTCCGTCCGGCCAAGGCCAGCCCCGGCAGAAGTCCGCTGACTCCGCGCGAGATCCAGGCACGGCTGCGCGCCGGCGCCACGGTGGACCAGGTGGTCGCGGCCTCGGGGCTGACCACCGCCCACGTGGACCGCTACGCCGGCCCGGTGCACGCGGAGCGCGAGTACATGGCCCAGCAGGCTCGGGGCACCCAGGTCGCACCCGCGTCGGCCGCAGAGGCGCACCGGAGGGCCTTCGGCGATGAACCCGCCAACCTCGAGGCCATGGTGAAGGTCCGGCTGCGCGCGATGGAGGTGGACCTCAGCTCACTGAGCTGGGACTCCTGGCGCCGGGAGGACGGCCTCTGGCAGGTCACCTGCGTGTTCGACGTCGACTCCTCGGCCACCCACGGTGCGGGCATCGGGCTCAGGCCTCCTGCCGAGTGGACCTTTCAACCGGAGACTCGCCACCTGCGGGCGGTGAACCGCTGGGCCGAGGCGCTCAGCGCGCTCTCCACGTCGGTGCCGACGCCGGGGAGTTCCGAGACAGACCCGCAGACCTCCGCCGCGGGCCCCGGGAGGCGACTGAGCGCCGTCGACTCCGTCTTCAATGTGGAAGACTCCAACGACCCGCGCGGGCTCGGAGCGACCTCTGCAGCCGACAGCGGAGCCGCGGGGCGCCGGCAGCCGGAATCCAGCACCCGCGGCTCGCGGGACTCCGCGCCCCGGCCGCAGACCCCGACTCGCGGCGACGCGGCATCCCGTGGTGAAGGACACGAGCACGAGGACCTGCTCGACGTCCTGCGGGCCCGTCGCGGCCAGCGCCTGGGCGCGGACGCCGAGGCCGACGACCGCCTCGCCCTGATGCTCAATCGGCAGGATCCGCAGGATCGCGACAGCTCCGCCGCCGCCTCGGACCGGCCCCCCGCTCCGGCGGGCCAGGATGACGAGGAACATTCCACCGTTCCGATCCCACGGCTGCGACCGGTCCAGAACGCACCAGCCTCCGACGACGCCGCGCAGGACGAAGGCGTCGATGCTCCTGCGCCCGAGGTGCGCGGCGCCACGGCGGCCGAGAGCTCTGCGGGCACAGCGGATGCGACCAAGCGGGCGACCGGTGACCGGTCCGCCGACGCGGCCGGATCCGACGGAGAGGGAACCGGCGCGACAGGCTCCGGCGCGGCACCGAACGATGGCCGGCTCGACGCCTGGGGCTTCGCCTACGAGGGCGAGTCTGAGGAGCGCGGCGGCGCGGCAGGTCAGGCGCCGGCACCCCCGGCGGAGGAGGCTGAGCCGACCGAGCCTGATGCCGCTGCAGAGAAGCCGCGGAAGCGAGCGCCCGCGCGTCGGGCGAGCATGCCGAAATGGGATGACATCCTCTTCGGATCCAAGAACGACTGAACGAGGGGCGGGAGCTGCTAGGCGCCCAGGCGCAGCAGCGGCACCCGACGTTCAGCCTCGGTGAGGGAGCCGTGCTGGCCCACCATGTCCATCGGGGCCTGGCCCACCCGGTCACAGTGGTAGAGCGCGATGTCGCTGTGCGTGGCCACCAGCACGTCACCGATGCGCCCGGCGACCCGATCCTCCACCGGCCCGAACCACCCCGCCTCGCGGGCCTGCTCGCGGGTCAGGATCCAGGCCCGGTCACCGTACTCCTGCTCCCAGGCTGCGGCGATGGTCTCGGGGTCGGCGCCCGGTTCGGCATAGAGCTGCACCAGCCGCGGCTCGCCTCCGGTATGCCGCACCCCGTCGAGCAGGTGCGCCTGCGCCGAGAAGTCCAGCCGGTTCTGCGGCGCGACGTCGATCATCCCGTGGTCCGCGGTGAGCAGCACAGACACCTGCTGGCCGTAGCGGCGGCGCAGATCGGTGGTGAAGCGTTCGGCCTCGGCGTCGAGCATCTCCAGCATCTGCAGCCACTGCGGGGAGTCCACGCCGTAGCGATGACCCGTCTTGTCCAGCTCATCGACGTAGAGGTAGACCAGCTGGCGTGGGGCGGGCCCCTGCCGCACGGCGCCGCTGGCGGGGCGCTGCTGCTGGATCCAGTCCGCGGTGAGGCGGAACCGGGCGTCCATCCGGGCGGCGCCCCGGAACTCGCCGCCGCGCAGCACCGCCCGGGTGAGCCCGGAGTCGATGAACTTCGGCCGCGAGGCGGTGAGCACACCGGCGCCGGCCTCCGCGGCGCGGTGCAGCACCGAGGGGTGCCGCTGCCACTGCGCCGGATCGACCTCGTCGTCCCAGCCGCCGAGCATGTTGACCATCCGGTCCAGCTCGGGCGCCAGGATGTCGTAGCCGACGAGTCCGTGCTCCCCCGGTGTGGTGCCGGTGCCCAGCGAGGCCAGGGAGGCCGCCGTCGTCGTCGGCACCCCGACGTCGAGGATCTCCGCGCTGGAGCTGCGCCAGGCGGAGGCGAGGAAGCGGGCGTGGCCTGAGTAGCGGGCGAGCAGCGCATCGCCGAGCCCGTCGACCATCAGCACCACCGTGGTGGCGGCCTCGGGCAGGCCCAGCCGATTCGCGAAGCCCTCCAGGCCGAGCGACGCCGCGGCGGAGGTCAGCACATGGCGCAGGTGTGCGCCGTCGTAGTCGGGGGCGACCGGCAGCGGGCGGGTGTTCGGGGTCATCTCAGCGGGTCATCTCGGGGAACGGCTCAGCGGGCGTGCTTGATGCTGGCTCGGCGCAGCGCGCGGACGAATCCGCGGGCCTCGTCCACGGCGGTGTCACCCTCGGCGGTGGCCGCGATCCGCAGCGCGATGTCCTCGGGCACCCAGTTTCCGGTGTCGCCGTGGTCGGCCACGCACTCCGGGTTCCCGCACTCCGCCGGGTAGGTGTCGAAACGTGCACCCCCGGTCCAGGTCAGGTTCAGGGAGACCTCGGCCAGTGACCGGTCTGGGGTGAAGTTCTCGGGGCTGCGGTGGACCTCGGAGAGGATCAGCGAGCGGATCCTGCTGACCGGGACGACCTCGGTGGAGATCCGCGCCACGGTGTCGGCTCGGCGCGGATGCGGGGAATCACCGTGGCTGAAGGCGGGGCCGTCGTCGTCCTCCAGATCGTGGTCATCGAGGTGAGCGACGACGATCACGTCCTCGGCCAGCGCCAGCACCGTGATGTGCCGGTGGACCTCCTCCATGTCGAAATGGGTGTCCACGTGCACGATCTGATGGCTGGCCTCGCGCTCATCGAGCGCCTCGCTGAGCGTGTGCAGCACCAGGGAGGGGTAGAAGCCTCCGCGCTCGACCGCTTCCTTGAGGCTGTAGGTGGAGGCGGCGCCGCGGCGGTGCTCACCGGACCCGTGCTGGCTTAACGTCATGGAACTCATGCTATCCGGTACTGGGATTCGCCGGTGCGCCCCACATACGGGATACTGGTCCGGTGCCAGGAAACGCGACTTTTCACCACCGCAACGCCGCCCTCCTCTCCGTGACGGAGGTGCAGGCCCCGGAGGTCCTTACGTCAAAGGACCTTGACCGGCGTCTGGCGGATGCGCTCAAACGTCTCAGGCTGCCCACCGGGCTGCTCCAACGAGTCGCGGGGGTGAAGGCGCGGCGACACTGGTCTGGACCAGGTGACGTCCGTGCCGGAACCGCGGAGGCCGGGCGCAGGGCGCTCGCCGCCGCCGGCATCGCGCCGGAGGAGGTCTCGATGTTGATCAACACCTCGGTCTCCCGCGAACACCTGGAACCTTCGGTGGCGGTGGGGATCCACCATGACCTCGGGCTGCCCACCTCGGCGATGAACTTCGACATCACCAATGCCTGCCTGGGCTTCGTCAACGCCATCACGCTCGCAAGCTCCATGATCGACGCCGGTCAGGCCAGATACGTGCTGATCGTCAACGGTGAGGACACCAGGAAGGTCCAGGACGCCACGATCAAGCGGATCAACTCGCTCGAGAAGATGGCCTCCAGGGATGACTTCATGGCGGAGTTCGCCTCGCTCACCCTGGGCTGCGGGGCCGCCGCCGCAGTGATCGGGCCCGCGGATCAGCACCCGGAGGGTCACCGGATCATCGGCGGCGTCACCCGGGCCGCGTCCCAGCACCACGGGCTCTGTGTGGGCGACCACAACGGCATGTTCACCGACGCCCGCGGTCTGCTCGAAGGCGGCCTGGAGCTGGTGATGGACGCCTTCAACGATGCCCGCGAGCACTTCGACTGGGACTCGATGGACTCCTACATCACCCACCAGGTGTCCCAGCTGCACACCTCCTCGATCGTGAAGGCCGCGAAGCTGGACAAGAAGCGCGTCCCGGTCACCTATCCAGAGCTGGGCAATGTCGGGCCGGCCTCGCTGCCGATCACCCTGGCGAGGGAATCCGACCGGCTGCAGCCCGGAGACCGGGTGCTGTGCATGGGCGTCGGCTCCGGAATAAACACCGCGATGTTGGAGATCCAATGGTGAGCATCAGTGACCTGACCGGCCGCTTCGCGCCGATCCCCGCCGCCCCCGCGCGGCTGCCCCTCGACCACGCCCCCGGCACGGTCTTCCCCGGGCTGGATCCCGCCTGGTCCCGGCTGGTCACCGCCAAGACCGACGACGGCGCCCGGACCTTCCACGTGCTGGACACCGGCCCGGAGCTCGCCGCCCGCGGGATCACCCCGACCGGCACGATCCTCGCCGTGCACGGAAACCCCACCTGGTCCTACCTGTGGCGGCACGTGCTCTCCGGGTCTCTGGAGCGCGCCCGCAGCGGCGCCGCCTGGCGGGTGATCGCCCCGGACCAGCTGGACATGGGCTTCTCCGACAGGCTCTCGCACCCGGTGCCGCCCGCCGCCGACGCTCCCAGCTACCGCCGGCTCCCGGCGCGCCTGGGTGATCTGGACGCCCTCATGGACGCCCTGGACGTGGACACCAGCTCCCGGCTGGTCACCCTGGGGCACGACTGGGGCGGGATCATCTCGCTGGGCTGGGCCGTGCGCCAGGCCGGGCAGGTGGACGCCGCGATCACGCTCAACACCGCGGTGCACCATCCGGAAACAGATCAGGTCCCTGCCGCGCTGCGCGCCGCGATGGCCCCGGCGGCGCTTCCCGCCGCCACGATCGCCAGTGAGGGCTTCCTGAAGGTGACCCTCGGACTCACCGAGGACCCGCTCCCCGAGGAGGTCCGCGAGGCCTACCGGGCCCCGTACACCTCTCGGCGCGGACGCGGAGGCATCGGCGGCTTCGTCGCCGACATCCCTGCGGAGACCTCGCATGTCTCCCGCGCGGCGCTGACCGCGATCTCCTCCGGGCTGCGCGACTGGGACAAGCCCACGCTGCTGCTCTGGGGACCCAAGGACCCGGTCTTCCAGGACCGGTATCTGGCAGACCTGCAGTCCAGAGTGCCCCACGCCGACCTGCACCGCTTCGAAGGCGCCGGCCACATGCTCGCCGAGGACCGGGACATCAGCACCCCGATCTTCACCTGGCTCGATGACCACTTCGGCGCCGGCACAGCCCGCGCCGCGCTGGAATCCCCGGCTCCTGCGGGCCGGGTGCTCGGACTCCACGAGCAGCTGGCCGAACTGGCCGGCTCCGAACGGCGGACCAGCCCCGCCGTCGTCGACATGACCGCCGAGCCCGAGGCCTGGAGCAGCGCCGAGGATGCCGCCACCGGTGACCGCGCACTGAGCTGGGCGGAGCTCTCCGCCCAGGTGGACGCACTGGCCGTGGGCCTGTCGTATACCGGGGTGCGCCGCGGGGACCGGGTCTCGCTGCTGGTCCAGCCGGGCGCCTCGCTGACCGTGATCCTCTACGCCTGCATGCGCCTCGGCGCCGTGGCCGTGGTCGCCGACGCCGGCCTGGGGGTGCGCGGGATGACCCGCGCCGTCCGCGCCGCCCGGCCAGACTGGGTCATCGGGGCGCTGCCCGGACTCACCCTGGCGCGAAGCCTCGGCTGGCCCGGAAAGCTGATCAGCGCCCAGGCGCTCTCCCCCCGCCGGGCCCGCCTGCTGGGCACCGTGGCCTCGGTGGAGTCGCTGCTGAGCCGCCACGAGGGCGCCACCCCCGATCAGCTGGCGGCCCCCGCCGCAGATGACCCGGTGGCGATCCTGTTCACCTCCGGCTCCACCGGACCGGCAAAGGGCGTCATGTATACCCACGGCCGGCTCGGCGCGCTGGTCGCGCTGCTGGTGGAGCAGTTCGACATCCGCCCTGGAGCCTCGCTGATCGCCGGCTTCGCACCGTTCGCCCTGCTGGGCCCCGCCATCGGCGCCACCTCGGTGACCCCGGACATGTCGGTGACCCGACCCGCCACGCTCACCGCCCAGGCCGTCGCGGATGCGGCCCTTGCCGGGAGCGCGACCATGTTCTTCGGCTCCCCCGCAGCGCTGCGCAATGTGGTCGCCACCGCGGGCCAGCTCACCGCGCTGCAGCGCCGGGGGCTCTCCGAGATCACGCTGGTGCTCTCCGCCGGAGCCCCGGTGCACCCGGACCTGCTGAACGCCGTCCAGGAGATCTTCCCCGCGGCCGAGATCCACACCCCCTACGGGATGACCGAGGGCCTGCTCCAGGCCGACATCGAACGCCGCCAGGTGCTCGAGGCGGCCGCCACCGGCCAGTCCGGGGTCTGCGTGGGCACACCGGTCGCGGGCGTGCGCTTCGCGCTGGCCCCGCTGGACGGCCTGGGACGCCCCGCCGAGGAGCTGCTGGACCCCGCCGAGGCCGTCGGCGTGCTCGGCGAGATCGTGGTCTCCGCGGCGCATCTGAAGGCCGGCTACGACAGGCTCTGGCAGACCGAGCGGGCCTCCCGCCGGGACACCTTGGACGGGCTGATCTGGCACCGCACCAATGACATCGGACACTTCGACGCCGAGAACCGGCTCTGGATCGAGGGCCGGCTGCAGCACGTGCTGACCACGCCCGCCGGGCCGCTTGGTCCGGGCACCGTGGAGACCCCGGTGGACGCGCTCGAAGAGGTGGCCCGCAGCGCCACGGTGCCGGTGGGACCGCGAGGCACCCAGGCCGTCGTCGTGATCGTGGAACCGGCGCCGGACCGCAGCCTGCGCACCGGCCGGTCCCCGGTGGCCGAGATCAGCTTCGCCGCCCGGGTCCGCGAGGCCGCCGGCGAGGTTCCGGTCGCCGCCGTGCTGGTGCTCGACGAGCTACCCACCGATGTTCGACACAACTCCAAGATCGATCGCACCCGACTGGCCGGCTGGGCCGAGAAGGTCCTCGCCGGCGAGAAGGTCGGGGCCCCATGAGCCGACTCATCGAACCCGGCGCCCGGGTGCTGGTCACCGGCGCCTCCGGGCTGCTGGGCTTCAGCGTGGCGCAGCGGCTGGTGGACCAGGGCTATCAGGTCACGGTGCTCCAGCGCGGCGCCTCCGGTCTGGACGGCGTGCACGAGGTGCGCGGCTCGCTCAGTGATCCGGCCGCCGTCGCGCGCGCCGTTCAGGGCCAGGACGCGGTGATCCACATGGCCGCGAAGGTCTCGGTCTCTGGTCGGCATGAGGACTTCGTGGAGGTCAACGTGCGCGGCACCCAGCGGCTGCTCGACGCCGCGGTGGCCGCCGGGGTGACCGATTTCCTGCATGTGTCCTCCCCCTCGGTGGCCCACGCCGGGGCTTCGCTCATCGGCGCCGGCGCCGGGCCGGCGGATCCGCAGCACGCCGTGGGCAGCTATGCCAAGACCAAGGCCGAGGCCGAGCTGATCGCGCAGGCTCGCGGCGCCGCGGACATCAACGTGCTGATCCTGCGCCCGCATCTGGTCTGGGGCCCCGGCGACGGACAGCTGACCAGCCGGATCATCGACCGGGCCCGCTCCGGGCGGATGCCGATCCTCGGCTCCGGAGCCGCCCTGGTGGACACCCTCTACATCGACAACGCCGTGGACGCCTTCGTCGCCGGGCTGCGCCGGCTGCCGCAGATCGCCGGGCAGCGGCTGGTGCTCACCAACGGTGAGCCGCGCCCGATCGGCGAGCTGATCACCGGCATCGCCGCCGCCGGCGGGGCCCCCGCTCCGCGGCTGCGCCTGGCGCCCGGGCTCGCCAAAGGGCTGGGCGCCGTCGTGGAACGCCTCTGGGCGCTCAGCGAGAAGCTCGCCGGCCCGCGCGCTGACGAGCCGCCGATGACGAAGTTCCTCGCCGAGCAGCTCTCCACCGCCCACTGGTTCGACCAGCGCACCACCCAGCACGCCCTCGACTGGACCCCCAAGGTCAGCCTGGACCAGGGCCTGGCGCTGCTGCGCGAGCACATCCAGACCACCGGCAAGGTCCTCTGACCCTCCCCCTCCTGGGTGGTTGAGTTCTCCGGTCGATACGTATCTACCGGAGAACTCAACTGCCGTGGATAGGCGTGCCCGTGATGGGCGTCCCCAGGATAGGTGGCGCTCTCCACAGTTGCGCATCGGACGTGGTGGGCGGGTGACTGCTCCGGCACGGTGTAGCCATGACTTTCGAGACTCCCGCCGCTCCCGGTCCGATCCGGCTGATCCGCTCGGCCTGGCAGACCGATGACCTGCACAGCGCCACCCGACTCTCGGCGCTGGTCGCCTCGGCGGCGCTGCTGCGGGTGCGCCGCGGGGTCTATGTCGACGCGGCCGCGTGGATCACGTCCCCGCCGTGGATCCGCGCGCAGATCGCGGTCGCCGCCATGGCGCACCGCCGGCCGAACTCGCTGTTCTGCCGCGAATCGGCCCTGCTGCTCCACGGGCTCCTGCTGACGACGACGCCTCCGCACGTCACCCTGCGCACGAACGACGCCAGCCTGGTCGGTATCGGCCGCCGCGAACCGATGACCGGGACCACGATTGCCGAGAACTGGCTCGCCGCCTACCGGACCAGACTCCACGATGACCACACGACGACGGCGGCTCTGCTGAACGTCCCGACCCGCCGCTTCGAGACGGTGCTGCCGCGCGGGATGACCCGCGGCGCCGCCCGGGAGGCCCAGCGGCGCGGCACAGGCCCACAAGCGCAGGTGCGGCTCCCCGCGTCGGCTCTGCCCGCGGTGGCCGGGCCCGAGCCGGGGTACCTGGTGGAGCCGCTGGAACTGGTCCTGCCCGACGCCGTCTCACGCATGCCCTTCCCCGACGCGGTGGCGGTCCTGGACGCGTTCCTGGCTCATCAGGCTCGGGGGAACCTCGCGGCGCCGCCTGACCCCGCTCCTGATCCCGTGACCTGGGGCGAGGCGTTCCTCTCGCACCGGCTCACCGGGCGCTGGAAGGCTGCGCTGGGCTTCGCCGATGCCCATGCCGAGTCCCCCGGCGAATCGGTCTCCCGAGCGCTGATCCACCAGCTGGGCTTCGCCGCCCCGACGCTGCAGGTGTGGATCGCCACGGATGTCGGGGATCAGCGCGTGGACTTCGAATGGACCGTGCAGGGCTCCTCCCGGACGTCACCCGAGGTGCAACGGATCGTCGGCGAGTTCGACGGGCGCGGGAAGTACTTCGACGAGGCGCTGCTGCGGGGCCGCCCCGCCAAGGAGGTGCACTACGCCGAGAAGCTCCGTGAGGACGCGATCCGCCGCACCGGACGCGGCATGGTGCGCTGGGACTGGACCGACCTCTCCCACCCGGAGGTGCTCGCGGCGAAGCTCGGCCAGGCCGGGGTGCCCCGGGTCCGGCCCGAATCCCTACCTACCACGGTGGTGATGCCCGGCACCTCTCCCCCGTGGTTGAATCTTCCGGCCGAAACGTCAGGACCGGATAACTCAACCACCCAGGAGGGGTGGGTCAGTAGCGGCTGATCGCGCGGCGGGCTGAGTCGGTGCGCTGCTCCGGGTTCGCGATCTCGATCGCGGCGTGCAGCACCTGCACGCCCTCCGGCGAGGCCAGCACCGGGGTCAGCTCCAGCGATGCCACCTGGGGGTGGTTGTCCTTGAGCGTGGCGACCCGCTGCAGCGTGTCCTCCAGTGCGACGATGTCCACCGCCGGGACGCCCTTATAGCCGAAGAGCCGCTTCGCCGCGCGCGGGCGGCGGACCAGCCCGCGCACGTCCTGGTCGGTCAGCGGCGGCACCGCATGCGCCCAGTCGTCGAGCAGCTCCACCGCGTCGCCGGAGAGTCCGAAGGAGACCACCGGGCCCATCAGCGGGTCCTCGATCGCGCGGATCACGCAGCCCTGTCCGGCCGGCGCCATGGACTGCAGCTCCAGGCCCCCGGCCCCGTAGTCGGCCAGGACCCGGCGCATCTCAGCGATCGTGCGGCGCAGCGCCTCGGGGTCCTCGATGTTCAGCTGGACCCCGCCGAGGTCCAGGCGGTGGCGCAGGTAGGTGTTGGTGGACTTCACCGCCACCGGATAGCCCAGCGTCTCCGCCGCGGCCAGGGCCTCCTCCTCAGTGGAGAACACCACCGAGCGCAGCATGGACAGCCCGTAGGCCTCCAGCAGCTCGGCGCAGCGCTCCGGCTCGAGCTGACGCAGCGTCGCGCCCTCGACCCCGTCGAGCCAGCCGTCGAGCAGCTCGTCGCCGCGCCGGGACACCGTGGTGCCCTCCAGCCCGACCGGAACATAGGGCTCCCCGATCCCCTCGGAGCGCCAACGCTGATAGCGCACGATCTTCGCCAGCGCGGTCAGCGAGCGTTCCGGGGAGGAGAACACCGGGAAGCCCTGCTGCAGCGACCCCTTCTCGATCACCGGCGCCGCGTTGCCGATGTGGTTCAGCGGCACGCTGGTGTCCAGCACCCCGATCCAGGAGGCCACCATCGGTTTGGTGTGCTGGCGCGCTGTCTGCGAGATCAGTCGGCTGTGGTCATAGTGCTCCCCGGTGACCGCCGGCTCCAGGCACAGCGCCACCGCGTCCACGTCCTCGGCGGTGAACAGCTTCTGCAGCGCTCCGGCCAGCGCGGCGTCGGCCTCGGCGCGGGGAAGATCAAGGTCCAGGTCCCCGACGACGTGGGTCGCGGTCAGGTCCAGGGTGCCGGCGGTGTCGGCCAGGATCCGGCTCATCGAGGGTGAGTTCGAGAGGATCCCGACGCGCCCGCCGCCGGGCAGCGGCTGGGTGGCGAGCACCTGGAGCACATCCATGAGCGAATCATGGTTGCCCACTTGGATCACCCCTGAATGCTCCAGCATCGAGTCCACCGCGCCCATCGGCGCCCTGGTGGTGCGGACCTCGTGGCCCGGGGGCAGGCTGCGCCCCATGACGTCGGACTTCGCCACGACGACCGGCTTGGTGCGCGAGAGCCTGCGCGCGATGCGGGAGAACTTGCGCGGATTGCCGAAGCTCTCCAGATAGACCCCGACGGCGCGGGTGGAGTCGTCGTCCTCGAAGTACTGCATCGCGTCATTGCCGGAGAGATCCGCGCGGTTGCCCGCGGAGATCACCGAGGACAGTCCCAGCTCGCGCCGGTTGGCCTGGGCGAAGAGCGAGACCCCGATCGAGGCGGACTGGCTGAACAGGCCCACGCCCCCGCGCAGCGGCATGGTCGGCGAGAGCGAGGCGTTCAGCGAGACGTCCGGGTCGGTGTTCAGCAGCCCGACCGAGGCCGGACCGATCACGCGCATCCCCCAGCGCCGGGCCAGGCGGACCAGCTCGCGCTGATCCAGCCGCTGATGGTCCTCCTCCTCGGCGTCGCGGCCAAGGTCGGGGGCGGTGATGATCAGGATCCCCTTGACCCCGTTGCGTCCGCAGTCGGCCACCACCTCGGTCAGGTGCTCGGCCGGAACTGCGACGACGGCGAGGTCCACCTCCTGCTTGATGTGCGCCAGGGAGGCATAGGCCTCCACCCCGCCGACCTCGAAGGCCTCCGGGTTCACCGAATGAACGCCCCCGGTGAAATGGCCTTCGATGAGGTTCTGCACCAGGTGATAGCCCACCGAGCCATACTCGCGGGACGCTCCGATGACCGCGACCTGTTCCGGGGCGAGCAGCTCGGCGATGCTGCGTGACTCGGCGCGATGCTCGCGGGCCTCCATCACCGCCCGGGAGCGCTCGGTGGGGTCGATGGGGAACTCCACCATGACCACACCGTCCTCGAAGCTGCGCTGGGTCTCATAGCCGGCCTCGGAGAAGACCCCCAGCATCTTGCGGTTCTCCGGCAGCACCTCGGCGGAGAACCGCTCAAGTCCTCGCTCGCGACCAGCCGCTGCCAGGTGCTCAAGAAGAATCGATCCAAGTCCGCGGCCCTGGTGCTGGTCAGAGATGTTGAACGAGACCTCTGCCTCCCGGGTGCCTTCGATGCGGTCATAACCGCCCACGCCGATGATCTCCTCGTCGAGCAGGATCACCATCGCGACCCGGTCGACGTGGTCCACCCGGGTGAACCGGGCGAGCTCCTTCTCGGTCAGCGCCGACTTGAAGGTGAAGTAGCGCAGGTAGATCGAGGACTCGGACTGGGAGGAATGCAGGCGCTGCAGCCGCTCCGCGTCCTCCGGGTTGATCGGGCGCAGTTGGGCCGCAGCCCCATCGCGCAGCACGACATCTGCTTCCCAGTGCGCCGGATATCCGCCGGTTCGGGGTGTCTCACCCATAGGATCAGACTAACCAACCCCGCCCCGAGATAGATACCCACCCTCCGAGCTGCACCAGATCACCGCACCTCCAGCTATTGTGAGACCCCCGCGGCTGACACCTGCACCTGCCCTCCGAGAGATACAGGACCAGCACACTCGCTATGGCCCGCCGTTCCAAGAGCGCCGACAGTCCCCCGGTCACCCCGGAGGAGAACATCATCGACATCGACGTCTCTGCGGAGATGGAGACCTCCTTCCTGGAGTACGCGTATTCGGTGATCTACTCGCGCGCCCTGCCCGACGCCCGCGACGGTCTCAAGCCGGTGCAGCGCCGGATCCTGTACATGATGGCGGACATGGGCCTGCGCCCGGAGAAGGGCCATGTGAAGTCGGCCCGAGTGGTCGGCGAGGTGATGGGCAAGCTGCACCCGCACGGCGACGCCGCGATCTATGACGCACTGGTCCGGATGGCTCAGTCCTTCGCCCTGCGGCTGCCGCTGGTGGACGGGCATGGCAACTTCGGCTCGCTCGACGACGGGCCCGCCGCCCCGCGCTACACCGAGGCGCGGATGACCGCCGCGGCACTGTCGATGACGGCCGACCTCGACGAGGACGTCGTGGACTTCGAGCCCAACTACGACAACCAGCTCACCCAGCCCGGCGTGCTGCCCAGCGCCTTCCCCAACCTGTTGGTCAACGGGGCCTCCGGGATCGCGGTGGGCATGGCCACGAACATGCCCCCGCACAACATGCGCGAGGTCATCAACGGCGCCAAGCATCTGATCCTGCACCCGGAGTCCACCCTCGAGGACCTCATCCGCCACATCCCCGGCCCCGACCTCCCCTCCGGCGGTCGGATCGTGGGACTCGACGGGATCCGCGACGCCTACCGCACCGGCCGCGGCTCGTTCAAGACCCGGGCCAAGGTCTCGATCGAGCAGGTCTCGGCCCGCAAGACCGGCATCGTGGTGACCCAGCTGCCCTACATGGTCGGGCCGGAGAAGGTCATCGAGAAGATCAAGGACGCGGTGCAGGCGAAGAAGCTCACCGGCATCTCCGACGTCTTGGACCTGACCGACCGCAAGCACGGGCTGCGGATGATCATCGAGCTCAAGGCGGGCTTCAACCCGCAGGCAGTGCTCGCCCAGCTCTACCGGCACACCCCGCTGGAGGACTCCTTCGGGATCAACAACGTCGCGCTGGTCAACGGCCAGCCGCGCACGCTGGGGCTGCTGGAGATGCTGCAGGTCTACGTGGACCACCGGCTGAACGTGGTCCGCCGGCGCAGCGCCTATCGGCTGCGCAAGCGCCAGGCCAGGCTGCACCTGGTCGAGGGGCTTCTCGTCGCGATCCTCGACATCGACGAGGTTATCCAGATCATCCGCGCCGCAGAGGACACCGCGGCGGCCCGGACCCGGCTGATGAGCATCTTCGATCTGAGCCAGGCGCAGGCCGATCACATCCTGGAGCTGCGCCTGCGCCAGCTGACCCGGTACTCCGCGCTGGAGCTGGAGCAGGAGAAGGAGCGCCTCGAGGCAGAGATCGCCGAGCTCGAAGCGATCCTCGGCTCTGAGGAGCGGCTGCGCGGCCTGGTCGCCGATGAGCTCGACGAGGTGGCCGCCAAATACGGCGATGACCGGCGCACCGAGCTGCTCGACGCCGAGGTCGCCCCGGCCCTCTCCGCGCAGCCGGACCCTGCTGCCCCCGCCGGCGGCGGATCCAGTCTGCAGATCCCCGACGCCGACTGTTGGGCGGTGCTCTCGAGCTCCGGCCAGCTGGCCCGCACCACCAACCGGTCCACGCTGGTGCACCCCACCCGGCGCGCCCGCCACGATGCGCTGACCTCGGCGGTGCCGACCACCGCCCGCGGCGAGATCGGGGCGGTCACCACCGCCGGTCGGATGATCCGCGTGCCGGTGGTGGACATGCCCGCCGTGGAGATGTCCTCCGGCGGCGTCAACCTCAACCAGGGGGTGAAGGCCAAGGAGTTCCTGCACCTGGAGAAGAACGAGGAGCTGCTCGCCTTCGTCCCGCTCGATGCTGTCATCGCCCTGGGCACCGCGCAGGGTCGGGTCAAACGGGTGAATCCGGACTACCCGCTGAACCGCGACGACTGGGAGGTCATCTCGCTCAAGGGCGAGGGACGTGCCCAGGACCGGGTCGTCGGAGCCGCTGTGGCGGCCGACGACGCCGACCAGCTCTGCTTCATCACCGCCGGCGCGCAGCTGCTGCGCTTCGAGGCCGCGCTGGTCCGCGCCCAGGGACGCACCGCGGCCGGGATGCTGGGGATCAAGCTCAGCCCCGAGGACACCGTCATCGCCTTCTCCGTGGTGCCCGCCGCGTCAGGCAGGGACCAGACGCAGGACCCCGCACAGGGCCACGAGGCAAGCTCCGCGGCCCTGGTGGTGACCCTCGCCGCCGGCGACACCCCGCTGGAAGGCTTCGAAGCGGGCAGCATCAAGCTCACCGACTTCTCGGAGTTCCCGGCCAAGGGTCGCGGCACCGCCGGGGTCCGGGCTCATCGCTTCATGCGCGGGGAGGACCACCTGAAGCTGGGCTGGGCCGGCATAGGACCCGCGCTCGGCGCTGCGAAGAACGGCGTCGCGCGGATCCTGCCCTCGGAGATGGTGCGCCGAGACGGTTCCGGAATACCGCTGGAACGTGGCGTCGACGCCGTCGCTCCGAGTCCGGAGGCGCTGGCAGCCGCAGCGGTCGCGGCAACATGACACGTGATTACTACATCGTGTAGAAATCACGGGCCAGCAGGGGTATCCTTTGACATTATCTGGCTGCGCAGCCGCTCTCAGCGGCCACCCCACCAGCACTGTTGATGTCTCGCCGCAAGAAGGAGCACCCCAAGATGGCCACTCTCGGAGGACTCGAGCGCTCGGTCATGAGCCTGCTCTGGGACGGCGCCGAATCGCTCAGCGCCAACGAGGTGCGTGACCGCCTCGGTGAGGATCTCGCCGTGACCACCGTGCTGACCGTGCTGTCCCGGCTGGAGCGCAAAGACATGGTTCGACGCGAACGCTCCACCCGCCCGCACCGCTACACCGCTGTCGCCTCCCGCGAGGAGCACACCGTAGAGATGCTCAACGAGGTGCTCGGCACCGCCGGAGACCGTGAAGCGGTGCTCGCCCGGTTCATCGGGGGCATTCCGGACTCCGAGGCCGCGGCCCTGCGCCGGCTGCTGCAGAAATAGCCGCCCAGTCACGGACGCTCGCGCGGGCGTGACCAGACCCACCGTGCGGAGACCGAGCTCCTCGGAGACTAAACTGATCCGGTGACCATCCTCGCCGTCTGCCTCGCCGCACTGGCCCTTGCCCTGGCCATCCCTGTGCCGCGGGTGCTGAGCCGGGCGAAGTTCCGCGCACGCTCCCCCTGGGCGGCGATGCTGCTCTGGCAGGCGATCGCGCTGGCCGGGGGACTCTCCATGGTCGGCGCCCCGATCGTGTACGGGCTCGGCCCCTTCGGAGACACGGTGCCGGGCGCCGCGGTGCACGTGCTTCGACTCTCAGCGGCGGCCGACTTCGCCGCGCTGGCCGAGCTTCCGGTCCATCCCGGCCACATCTTCGCACTGTGTCTGGGCGTGCTTCTGGGCTGTCACCTGCTGGCGACGCTGCTGCTCACCTACGTGCGAGTGCTGGGCCAGCGCCGACGCCACCGCGATGTGGTGCGTCTGCTCTCGACGCCGGTCCAGGGCGATCAGGCCGCGACCCTGGGGCGGCATCTGAACCTCTCCCCCGACCTGCTTCACGCCCACGTGCTCGAGCATGAGGCGCCGCTGGCCTATTGTCTGCCCGGTCGCACGAACTCTGGTTCGGTCACTGTGCTCTCCCGGGGACTGCTGGATCAGCTCTCCGAGGGGGAGCTCGCCGCCGTCGTCGCGCATGAGAAGACGCACCTCCAGCAGCGACACCATTTCCTGACCATGGCCTTCGAGGCCTGGTACCGGGCGCTGCCCTGGCTGCCCACCACCCGGCACGGTCGCGCCGCGGTCACCGAGCTCACCGAGATGCTGGCCGACGACGGCGCCCTGCGCGCCCACGCGCGCGAGGATCTGGTGCGCGCCCTGGCGCTGAGCTCCGCCGGGCTGGAGCACCGCGATGTTCGGCGGGACGGGTCCGCGACGGAGGCGTTCACCGGTGGGGCCGAGGTCCAGGAGCAGTCGGCCCTGATCACCACTGCCCGGCTGAGCAGGCTGCTGATCCCGCCCGAGCCGCTGGGCGGGCCAGCCCTGGCCGGGATCGTGGCGATCGTGGCGGCCTTGATCCTGGTCCCCACCGCCGCCCTGCTGCTGGGCCCCTGACCCCTCTGCGCGCGGAGCGGCTCAGCCCGAGCGCGGAGCGGCTCAGCCGTTGGCGGCCAGGAAGTCCTCGGCGCCCCCGACGAGCTCGGTGTGCCCCTGCGGAAGATCCTTGCGCCCGATGAGCGCTGCGATCTCGGCGGCGAACTCCTCGACGCTGTAGAGCTTCCCGGCGGCCTCGCGGCGGGTCTCGAGGGCGCCCGGCTCCGCGCGCTCGAGCAGCGTCGCGGTGATGGTTCCCTCGATCATGTCCCCGGAGACGATGGTCAGCGTGATGCCCTTGGCGTCGAGCTCTGGGACGAGTTCGAGCAGCGCGTCCTCGCCGGCCCGCTTGGAGCGTGCCACCGGCTCGTAGGCGTCCATGGTGGCCGTCTGCTTGATGAAGTGCGCCTGGTGGCTGGTCACGAACACGATCTGTGACCCTGCGGGCATCACCTCGAGGGCGGTGCGCGCCATCTGGACCTGGGCGTCCCGGTTGAGCTTCAGCGCGTAGTCCTCGCCGCGGCCGGACTCCATCCCTCCGGAGGCGTTGAGCACCAGCAGGTTCAGCGCACCGAAGTGCTCCACGGCGGCGTCGACCAGCGCCTGGGCGCCGGCGGCCTCGGTGAGGTCCGCACCCACGGCCACGGCGCGTCCACCGGAGGCCTCGATGCCGGCCACCACCTTCTTGGCCCGGGGCGCCTTCTGCCGGTAGTTCACGACGACGCCGGCGCCGCGGGCCCCGATCAGGGCTGCGGTGGCGGCGCCGATGCCGCGCGACGATCCGGTGATGATGGCGCCGGTTCCGGCGAGATCCTGCTCTGTCATGACGGTGTCCTCAGTTCTGCTTGTGCCTGATGCGTACGGGAGTGCGCGTGCTGGGGGTGCGGGTGCTGGGGAGTGCGGGCCGGCGGGGAGGGCTCAGTGGCCCATGCCCAGGCCGCCGTCGACCGGGATGACGGCGCCGGAGATGTAGCCGGCCTCCGCGGAGGCGAGCCAGCGGACCGCCGAGGCCACCTCGGTGGGCTCGGCGAAGCGTCCTGCGGGGATGTTCTGCAGGTACTTCGCCTGCGTCGCGTCGTCCAGCTCGTCGGTCATGTCGGATCGCACGAAGCCCGGGGAGACGACGTTTGCGGTGATGCCGCGGCTGCCGAGCTCTCGGGTCAGCGAGCGGGCCATGCCGATCAGCCCAGCTTTGGACGAGGCATAGTTGATCTGGCCCGGAGAGCCGTAGAGCCCGACCACCGAGGAGATCAGCACGACCCGGCCCTTCTTCATCCTGATCATGCCCTTGGAGGCGCGCTTGAGCACCCGGAAGGCACCGGTGAGGTTGGTGTCGAGCACGTCGGTGAAGTCCTCCTCGCTCATCCGCATCAGCAGTGTGTCGCGGGTGATGCCGGCATTGGCCACCAGGACCTCCACCGGACCGTGAGCCTGTTCGACCTCGGTGAAGGCTGCATCGACGGACGCGGCGTCGGTGACGTCCGCGGCCACGCCGAGCGCTCCCTCGGGGGCGTCTCCGTTGCGGGTGGTGACGGCAACCTTGTCCCCGTTGGCGATGAACGCCTCGGCGATGGCGCGGCCGATGCCACGGTTGCCGCCGGTGATCAGTACGCTGCGTGCGGTCATGAGTCTCCTTGTTACGGGTATGGGCACGATGCGACGCACGCGCTGAGCGGCGCCATCGGCTCTGAATCTCTTCTCGGCCCAACCCTATGCCAGCCCGTATGTGACCGTCGCGTCACATCGCCGTCGGACACCAGGTTGGGCCACTAGAATAGACCGGTGAGCGACCAGGTCCACTCGATCACTGATGCTCCCCAGAAGCACAGTGACGAGCAGCACTCAAGGATGGTGCGCTATGCGGTGTCTATGGGCATCCGCATGGTGTGTTTCATCCTTGCGGTGATCCTGCAGAACTGGATGACCTGGGTCTTGCTGGCTGCCGCAGTGGTGCTGCCCTATGTCGCGGTCACCACGGCCAATGTCGGCGCCGACCGGTATATGGGCCGTCGGCAGTCCGAGGACCTGAACTCCCCCGCGATGCTGGCCACCACCCATGAAGACGGTGAGCCCGAGGCTGACCGGCAGTGGTGGGAGGAGGACGAGCCCGCGCTTCACAACGGCGCCTCCAACGGTTTCTCCGAGTCCGAGGTGATCGCCGGCGAGCTGGTGGAGCCCGACGACCAGGAGGAACAGGGCGAGGGTTCCGAGGATCACACCAGGTCTCCGGATCCGGAGGAGCCCGCGCACCAGGACCGATCGACCCAGCCCCTCGATGATCAGGACTTGCACCGCTGATGGACCTCTTGAACACCCTGGGCGGCGACGGCGCACAGCCCGGACCGCAGAGTCCTCAATGCTCGCGCAAGGACTGCCGGTTCGACGCGACCTGGCAGGTGCTCTGGAACAACCCGAAGGTCCATGCGCCCGAGCGGCGCAAGATCTGGCTGGCGTGTGACGAGCACCGTCCCTGGCTGGAGAACTATCTCGCCCAGCGGCTCTTCTGGCGCAGCACCCAACCGCTCGACGCCGGCACCGCCCCCGAGTCCTTCAGCGACACCGCCCCCACCCGCGCTCCCAGCACCCCAGACGATGATCCGCATCGGAGGCAGCTGTGAGGCGCTACCGCTTTCTGCTGACCCCCACCTGGCTGGGCTGGCTGGGCATCTGTGTGCTCTTCGCCGTGGCCTGCGTGTTCCTCGGCCAGTGGCAGATCGACCGGCGCGAGGTCGCGCTGGAAGAGATCAACCGGATCGTGGAGAACTACGACCAGGACCCGATCCCCTACACCGAGGGCCGCGAGCTCTTCGATTCCGCCGATGAGCAGGACGAATGGACGGTGGTGGAGCTCACCGGCGAGTATCTCACGCAGGATTCCAGGCTGGTCCGCAACCGCGGCCACAGCGGCTCCGTGGGCTACGAATCGGTGGTCCCCTTCGCGGTGGCGGGCACCGAGGATGTGGTCGCCATCGACCGCGGCTGGCTGCCCACCGACAGCACCGACGGCTCCCGGCCGGCGCTGAATCCCGATCCGCCGGAGGGCGAAGTGGACCTGGTGGCTCGCATCCGTCCCGCGGAGCCGGAGATCAACCGGGACGCTCCGGAGGGCCAGCTGGCCTCCATCGACCTGGATGAGTACCAGGACCAGCTGGGGTATGACCTGCTGACCGGCGGTTATGGACTCATGGCGGAGGAATCACCGGCACCCGAGGTCGCCCCGCGGCAGCTGATCCGACCCTCCCAGGATGAGGGCCCGCACCTGTCCTACTCGATGCAGTGGATCACCTTCGGGCTGCTCGGCTTCATCGGATGGGGCTACGCCGCCCGGATCCACGCCCGCAACCGTGACTACGAGCAGGCCGAGGCGCTGATCTCCGGAGAGCCGCACCACGCTGAGGGGCCTGGCGCTCCGGTGCACGCGGCCTCCTCAGCCCCGGCGCAGGACCGGATCCGTGAGGCCAAGCGCCGGCAGCGGATCAAGACCGGCCGGCTCTCGGATGAGGACCTCGAAGACGCCTGGGTGGACCAGCGGCTGCACCGCTGAGGGGATGTTCTCCGCGGGCGGGTGCCCATCCTCGTCGGACTCCGCCTGCCGCCGCTGCTCGGATTCCTCGTCGAGCTGCCAGCGGGTGAGTTCTGTGCCTGGTCCGAGGCGGCAGGTCGGACCACGCAAGCCGAAGCTCAGGCGAGCGTGATGAGGTCTTCGTATTCCTTGGTGTAGAGGTCTTCCTCGCCATCGGGCAGCAGCAGAACTCGGTCGGGGCTCAGCGCCTCGACAGCACCCGGGTCGTGGCTGACCAGGACGACGGCGCCCTCGTAGGTGCGCAGCGCGGCGAGGATCTCCTCGCGGCTGGCCGGGTCCAGGTTGTTCGTCGGCTCGTCCAGCAGCAGCACGTTCGCGCTGGAGGCCACCAGCGAGGCCAGCGCCAGGCGGGTCTTCTCGCCGCCGGAGAGCACCGAGGCGGGCTTGCTGACGTCGTCGCCGGAGAACAGGAAGGACCCGAGGATCTTCCGCTGATCGGTGTCGTTGAGGAACGGGGCGGCGGTCTTCATGTTCTCCAGCACCGAGCTCTCGGTGTCCAGGGTGTCGTGCTCCTGGGCGAAGTAGCCGAGCTTGAGTCCGTGGCCGGAGATGACCCGTCCGGAGTCTGCCTCGGCGGCCCCGGCAAGCAGGCGCAGCAGCGTGGTCTTGCCCGCGCCGTTGTAGCCCAGGATCACCACGCGGGACCCGCGGTCGATCGCGAGGTCGAGCCCGGTGAAGATCTCCAGCGAGCCATAGGACTTCGAGAGTCCCTCGGCCATGAGCGGGGTCTTGCCGCAGGAGGACGGGGCGGGGAAGCGGATGTTCGCCACCCGCTCGGCGGCCCGCTCCCCTTCAAGTCCGGCCATCATCCGGTCGGCGCGCTTGAGCATGGACTGGGCGGCGACGGCCTTGGTGGCCTTGGCGCGCATCTTCTCGGCCTGGAAGCGCAGCGTGCTGGCCTTCTTCTCCGCGTTGGCGTATTCCCGCTTACGCCGAGCGGCGTCCTGCTCGCGCTGGACCAGGTACTTCTTCCAGCCCATGTTGTAGACATCGAGCGTGGTGCGGTTGCCGTCGAGGTAGAAGACCTTGTTCACGGTGGACTCGATGAGGTCCACGTCGTGGGAGATCATCAGGACTCCCCCTGCGTAGTTCTGCAGGTGATCGCGCAGCCAGACGATGGAGTCGGCGTCGAGGTGGTTGGTGGGCTCATCCAGCAGCAGCGTGTCGGCGTCGGAGAAGAGGATCCGGGCGAGCTCCACGCGGCGGCGCTGACCGCCGGAGAGGGTCTTCAGCGGCTGGGTGAGGATCCGTTCAGGCAGGTCCAGGTTGTTGCAGATCATGGCGGCCTCGGCCTCGGCGGAGTAGCCGCCGGCGGCGTCGAACCGGGTCTGGACCTTCCCGTACTGGGTCATGGCCTTGTCCCGCACGGCGTCGTCGGTGCTCATCATGTCCTGCTCGGCCTGGCGCAGCTTCGTGGTGATCACGTCGAGCTCGCGGGCGGAGAGGATCCGGTCGCGGGAGAGCTGCTCCATATCGTCGATCTTGGGGTCCTGCGGCAGGTAGCCGATGCTGCCGCGGCGCTCCACATGGCCGGCGGCGGGCTGGGTCAGCCCGGCCAGCACCTTGGTCATCGTCGTCTTGCCCGCGCCATTGCGACCGACGAGCCCGACCTTGTCACCGGAGTCGATCCGGAAGTTGACCTCGTCCATCAGCAGGCGCGCGCCGGCGCGGAGTTCGAGATTGGATACGCTGATCAACGGTGCAGCTTCCCTTCGGGCCGAACAGAGTGCGTCGGCCTGACAATTTCAGATGGGTGGGTTTGGTGGACAACCTCTCTAGTGTAACGACGACGCTCGATGCCGTCGCATTCGACGTCGATACGGCCGAGGGCGGGAGACGCCGGATCCTGCATCCACTGACCCTGACTCTGCACCAGCACCGGATCGCCGTGATCGGCGCCAACGGCTCGGGCAAGTCCACGCTGCTGCGTCTGATCGCCGGTCTGGTGGCGCCCTCGCAGGGATCCCTCCAGCTCAGGCCTGCTGGCGTGCGCTCCGGGTTCATCTTCGCCAACCCGCAGGCTCAACTGATCATGCCGGTGGTCGGTGAGGACATCGCGTTCTCGCTGCGCCGCAGCATCAGATCGGCCGCAGGGCGGCGTGAGCGCAGTCGTGAGATCTTGGACACCATGGGGCTCGGGGACCGTGAGGATTCGAGCATCTATGACCTCTCCTCCGGAGAGCGGCAGAAGGTCGCCCTCGCCGGAGTCCTGGCTGCCGAGCCGGAGCTGGTCCTGGCCGATGAGCCCACCACCCTGCTGGATCTGCGCAGCACCGTGGAGTTCACCGAGCTGCTGATGGGTCTCGACGCGCCGATGATCGTGGCCACCCATGACCTCGAGCTCGCGGCGCGAGCCGAACGGGTGCTGGTCTTCGAAGCGGGCCGGCTCATCGCCGACGACGCGCCCGCCCCGGCGATCGCCCGCTACCGCGAGATCGCCGGCGCACTCTGAGTCAGTAGGCCCCGGCCCCGCCGAAGACCGCCCGCGCGGTGCGCAGCACGATCTGAATGTCTCCCAGCAGCGTCCAGTTCTCAACGTAGTAGAGGTCCAGCCTCACGCTCTCCTCCCAGGAGAGGTCCGAGCGACCGGCCACCTGCCACAGCCCGGTGATCCCGGGCTTGACCAGCAGCCGCCGGTGCGTGTGGTCGTCGTAGGCCTCCACCTCACGGGGCAGCGGCGGGCGCGGCCCCACCACTGACATCTCCCCGCGCAGCACGTTGTAGAACTGCGGCAGCTCATCCAGGCTCAGCCGGCGCAGCACTGCACCGATCCGGGTGACCCGAGGATCCCTGCGCATCTTGAAGAGCACCCCGTTGCCTTCCGAACGCTCCTCCAGCAGCGAGAGATGTTCTTCGGCGTCGACCACCATGGAGCGGAACTTGAGCATCGAGAACCGTGAGTGATTGATCCCGACGCGCTCCTGCCGGAAGAGCACCGGTCCTGGGCTGTCCAGCCGGACCCAGAGCGCGATGGTGATCAGCAGCGGGGCAAGCATCAGCAGCGCCAGCGCGGAGAAGACGACGTCGAAGGTGCGCTTGGTCAGCCGCGCCGTCCCGGTCAGTCGTGGGTAGGCCACGTGCAGCAGGGGGACTCCCGCGACCATGTTGGAAGTGATCCGCGAGCCGGCAGTCTCTGTGATGGAGGGCACCACGACGAGGTTCACATCCAGCGCGTCCAGCGCCCACCCCAGCTCCCGTACCCCCTGGGCGGAGAACAGGTCCGTCTCCGTCAGCAGCACCAGATCAGCGGCGCTGCGGGTGACGACGTCCACGATCTGCGCGACGACGCGCTCCCTGGTCTCGACGTCAGCACCGGTGTGATCGCCCTGGACCTCGTGGATCGCCGTGACGGTAGTGCCGGTGACCGTCTTGGATCCCCGCACTGCCGAGACGACATGACGGACCTTTCGGGGATTTCCGACCACCACGGCACGATGGGTCCACTTTCCTCGACGCCACTGGGCGTGGAGCATCCGGCGCCACAGCCAACGAGCCATCAGCACGGCGATCGTCCCGATCGGCAGCGACCAGATGAGGTGTTCGCGGGTGACGGCCAGGTCGAGAGCGACCAGCGCGGTGAACAACAGACCGAAGCTCGTGAGCGTGGCGACCAGCACTCTCCGGTATTCCGTGACATCAGCCCCGATATGCCGCCAATCCCGGGACCGGCTCACGCTGAGCGCGGCGATCCAGAGCACACCGAGCACAGCGGTGGTGACCACCGGCGCTTCGGGCAGCGCCAACAGGTGGACCACGGTCAGGACACCGGCGATGACCGTGAGATCCGTGACCACCAGCCGCCTGGCGTAGCCTCGCTGCCAGCGGCGCGCCGAGGCGGGGCCCGCCGGTGAGCCCATCCAATCGAGTCTCGGCTCCGCGCTGGCGATGTTCACCGCAGAAGAGGGCTGGCTGGTCATGGAACAGCCCCCTCTGTCACTGCCCGGACCGGAAGGCGGCCGGGAACAGCCCGGTCGGAAGCATCGGTGGGCCTGTGGAAGGCGACGGTATTGTCCAGATCGACCGTGCCATCCGACGAGGCTGCATCGGACGCGTCGATGACGCGCGGCAGCTCTGCCGGGTACTCATTGACCGTGTCGAATCCAGCCCACCAGGCGCCCAGCTGCAGATCTACCGTGTCCGGGGTGAATGGATCCATCCCGCCGGAGGGGTAGGGAGTGAGCTCCCCGAACCACACTTCGCCATCAAGGTTGTAGAGGTCCACGCGCATGAAGTCGTAACCGGCACCGAGGGTCTCGACGGCTCGCACCATGTCCTCGAAGTTCTTCGGTCGCGGGACAGCTGCTCCCCGCGGCGCACCATTCTCCATGTCCAGAGCCTCCCAGTCGCGGTTGTAGAACATCTCCTCGAAGCTGCCGTTGAAGCGGCCGCTGTCGGTGTGCAGTATCTTCAGCTGCCCGTGAAAGACGTAGAACTTGTAGTCGATCAGCGGCGCACCGTTCCCGATGCGCGGTTCGATGATCAGCTCACGCCGCGCGGTGCGGTACGCCCACTCCCCGACAGCGATCCGGTCATACGGGCGCAGCCATCCTCGCGTCACTTCCTGCAGCTCCTCCACGGTCGTCCCGCGGTCCCCGAAATGCACGGTTCTGCTGCCATGGTTCGGCTTGAGCACCCAGTGATCGGGCAGCGTCGAGAGATCCAGCTGGTTCAGATCGGTGCCGCGCCACAGCGTCTCTGGAACGTTGATCCATGGTGTTCGCTCGGCGGCGTAGTCCTTCATCGCACGCTTGTCGCAGGTCCAGGCGATCTCCGGACTGCGGTCCTGAAGCATCCGCCGGGTCAGGAACTCGGTGAACCGAGCCGGCGTCTTGAAGTTCCCCCACCGGCCGAACCTGCGGCGGTACATGATCCGCCGCAGAACGGGATCAGGGATGGGTGTCAGGAGTCGGAGAAATGAGGAGCGCATGGTGATCATCCTTCTGGGGGAGCGGCCCGTGTGGCAGGCATCGAAGACGGTGCAGGTTCGGTGGGTGCGGCTGTCGGGGTGGTCTGGGTGATCACGGGAGGGACGGCGCCTCCTCGGTCAGGCCTCGCAGCTCTTCCGGGTACTCCTTGAGGGTGTCGAATCCAGCCCACCAGGCGCCCAGCTGCAGATCCACCGACTCCGGAGTGAAGAGATCCATCCCGCCGGAGGGGTAGGGGGTCAGCTCCCCGAACCAAAGCTCCCCTTCAAGGTTGTAGAGGTCCACGCGCATGAAGTCGTAGCCAGCACCGAGCGTCTCCGCCGCGCGCATCATGTCCTCGAAGTTCTTCGGGCGGGAAGCGACCGCCCCTCGTGGGAGTTCACAGGTGATGTCCAGGGGCTCCCAGTCGCGGTCGTAGAACACCTCCTCGAACGGACCCGAGAAGCTGTCCAAGTCGGTGTGCAGGATCCGCGCTCGCCCGTGGAAGACGAAGATCTTGAAGTCTGTGAGCGGGAGGCCGTCGCCGATCCTGGGCTCGATGATGAGCTCACGCCGCGCCTGTCCGTAGGCCCACTCCCCCACCGCGATCCGGTCATAGGGAAGCAGCCATCCCTTGGTCACCCGGCGCAGGTCCGCCAGCGTCGTGCTGCGATCCCCCATATAGACGGCTTTGCTTCGATGGTTCGGCTTGATCACCCAGTGATCGGGCAGCGTCGAGAGATCCAGCTGGTTCAGATCAGTGCCGTGCCACAGCGTCTCTGGCACGTTGATCCATGGTGCTCGCTCGGCGGCGTACTCCTTCATCGCACGCTTGTCGCAGGTCCAGGCGATCTCCGGACTGCGGTCCTGAAGCATCCGCTGGGTCAGGAACTCGGTGAACCGCGAAGGTTTCTTGAAGTTCCCCCACCGTCCGAACTTGCGGCGATACATGATCTGCCGCAGTAACGGATCAGGGATGGGAGTCAGCAGTCGCCGGACTGAGGGGTGCATGGTGATTGCCTTTCTGGGGAGCGGCCTGCACGGCAGGCATCGGTGCTGGTGCAGGGTCGGTGAGTGGTGGACAGATTCATCTGACTCAGATGCCTGCCGGGGCGGTCTGGGTGATCATGGGAGAGATGGCGCCTCCTCGGTCAGGCCTCGCAGCTCTTCCGGGTACTCCTTGAGGGTGTCGAATCCAGCCCACCAGGCGCCCAGCTGCAGATCCACCGACTCCGGAGTGAAGAGATCCATTCCGCCGGAGGGGTAGGGGGTCAGCTCCCCGAACCACACTTCGCCGTCGATGGTGGACAGATCCACGCGCATGAAGTCGTAGCCAGCACCGAGCGTCTCCGCCGCACGCACCATCTCGTCGAACTTCTCCGGCCGTGGCTCTACAGCTCCCCGAGGTCCGCCATTGGTGATGTCCAGGGGCTCCCAGTCGCGGTTGTAGAACACCTCCGCGAAATTGTTCCTGAAGCGTCCCAAGTCGGTGTGCAGGATCTGGAAGCGGCCGTGGAAGACGAAGATGTTGAGTTCCCTCAGCGGAGCTCCATCCCCGATCCTCGGCTCGATGATGAGCTCACGCCGCGCCTGTCCGTAGGCCCACTCCCCCACCGCGATCCGGTCATACGGGCGCAGCCATCCCTTGGTCACCCGGCGCAGGTCCGCCAGGGTCGTGCTGCGATCCCCCATATAGACGGCTTTGCTTCGATGGTTCGGCTTGATCACCCAGTGATCGGGCAGCGTCGAGAGATCCAGCTCGTTCAGATCGGTGCCGTGCCACAGCGTCTCTGGAACGTTGATCCATGGTGTTCGCTCGGCGGCGTAGTCCTTCATCGCACGCTTGTCGCAGGTCCAGGCGATCTCTGGACTGCGGTCCTGAAGCATCCGCCGCGTCAGGAACTCGGTGAACCGCGAAGGTTTCTTGAAGTTCCCCCACCGGCCGAACCTGCGGCGGTACATGATCCGCCGCAGAACGGGATCAGGGATGGGGGTCAGCAGCCTGCGCAAGGAGGAGTGCATGGTCATTACCTCTCTAGAGGAGCTGCCTGCACGGCAGGCATCGGTGCTGGTGCAGGGTCGGTGGCTGGTGGGGCAGCGGGTGCTTCCGTGCGCGGGCGGCGGACAAGCCTGGAGGCCATGAGAAGTCCCGGGATGACCTGGGCGAGAGTCACTCCCAGGGCCATCGAGACTCCCGGAGCTGCGGGGCCCAGCCCCAGCTGTATGCCGAACAAGGTGCCCGGCACGACCAGGATGAGCAGCACCAGTGACATCGCCGCCTGGCGCCAGAATCCACGGCGGTCGGTGAAGAGATTGGTCTGGGTCAGATGTGCGGCCTGCGCGACGAGGGCCGCTCCGAGACCGAGGACGACGCCCCAGGAAGGTACGAGAGCGCCGCCGGTGACGAGACCTGCCACGGGCCGGGCGAAGATGATGAAGCCCAGAGCAGCGCAGGCGCCGAGCCCGGTGAGCAACAGATTCGCTCGTCGCCAGAGCTGTGGACTCGGGTCCACGGCGAAGCGCGGCCAGAGCACCGTCGCGGCCATATAGAGGACCGAGTAGATCGGCATGTAGAGCTGCAGGGCGATGGCGTATTCGCTCAGGTCCAGGGCTGTGGCTGCACTGGCCAGGACCAGCCTGCCGTGCTGCTCGGAGAGGACCATCCCGGCGGTGGCCAGCAGCACTGGGAGCCCGCCAAGCAGGATGAGTCTGATCGACGTCCCCTCGGCGATCTCCTCACGGCGCTCGTCGTGTTCAGCAGGCACGGAGCAGCCGTCCACGGGGTCTTCGTGCGCGGATCGCTCCGGTATGAGGATCGTACGGATGCCGATGCGCGGGTGCAGGAAGGCGAGGTAGCCGCAGACGCCGAGGAAGCCGAGCGTGCTCAGCGGCAGCCCGAGCGCCAGCCAGGCGACGGGCACGCCCAGCTGTCCGAGGGCGTAGACGACCAGCACGTTTCCGACCGAGGGGAGCAGCCCGAGCAGGACGAGAACATCCGAACGGTCTCGACCCACCAGCACTCGCTCCGCGATCCCCAGCGGAAGGCTCAGGAAGAAGACCCCCAATACCAGACTCATGACCAGGTCGACCTGTGGGGCGAGTGCTTCGGGAACTTCAAAGACTCTGGACCAGAATCCATACACCCCGCTCAGCGCCGCGGCCGTGGCACCGAGAAGTCCCACCGCGAGCAGCAGCAGGGCGGTGCGTCTGATGAGGGTGCGGACCTCCTCTGCGGCCCGTGCCGAACCATCAACCCGGGCCACCGCTCGAGCCACGGCGGCTCCCATGCCGAGATCGGCGAACGGGAGAGCAAGCTGCAGCTGGGCGACCAGGGTGATGAATCCGAACGCAAGCACCCCGGCATAGTGCACGGTGAGTCCCGCCGTGGTCAGTGCACAGAGCGCGCTGATCGGAAGCACGGCGATGCGCAGACCAGCGGTTCGCGCGAACATCGCGGTCCAGCTTCGGTGCGGCCCCGGTCTCGGCGGCCCCGGGTTCACCGATGCGGCGTGTACTGTCTCTTCAGTCATGCCCACCGACTTGCAGCATCCCGGACATGGCGACAACGATGGCCGCCGCGTGTGGGCGAGCCCGCAGGCACTTCGCCAGCTGTCGGACACCCTGGTTCCAGGCTCCGGAGGCGAAGGCGTCCCGCGCCACGACCGAGGCCTGGAAGTCGGCGCGGGAGCGTTCCGAGATCTCGGTGCCTATCGAGTCGAGCCAGCGTGAGCTGGCCTGCCAGTCCGCGCTGCGCGAGATGGAGCCGACGCTGGCCTGGTGCACTCGCACCAGCACCTCGGGCAGCATCGTCAGCGTCTTGCCGGCCGCTTCGAGCCTTGCGAGCCAGTCCCAGTCCTGGTGCCGGGTCAGCTCGTCGTTCCAGGGGACCTCCAGCGCGGTGGACCTGCTGCACAGCAGCGAGGAGGTCTGCATGAAGGTTCGCCGCAGCCGCAGCGTGGAGCGGTCGAGGATGTAGTCCACCACCGCCTCCGCGTCCTCGCCCTCTGCCTGGTAGAGCCGCTCGGGGACCACTCGACTCGACGATCCCACGAGCAGCGAGCGCGAGCTCACCACGGTGTTGTCGTCGACCACCGCCATCTGCAGGGCGGCCTTCTCAGAGACCCACTCGTCGTCGTCGTCGAGGAAGGCCACATGTGTCGTGCTGGCGCTGCGCACCCCGAGGTTGCGGGCACCGGCTCCCCCGAGCCCTCCTGGGGTGAGGACCATGATGTGCGGCAGCCCGGTGAGCAGCTTCTCGACGCTGGCGGCGTTCTCGGGCCGGTCGAGGACCACCAGCACTGTGGTGTCCCAGGTCTGGCGCAGCACCGACCGGACGGCCCGCTTGAGCGAGCGGCGCCCTACGGTAGGGATGATCGCGGTCAAGGACCGGGCGTGCTGAGGTTCGGTGTACTCGTCGAGCTCAGCGGTGAACGGCCCGCGCCTCGCGGCGTCGATCCGGGAGGGGGTGTCGATGCTCATCACGCCCTCCACATCAGCAGGGCAGCGAGCTTCATGGGTTCCAGGAGATAGCGTCCGGCGAGTCGACGCGGGTCTGTGGCCAGTCGCCACGCCCACTCCAGGCCCATCGCTCCGAGCCGGCGTGGGGCGAGCGACTGGGTGCCTCCCAGCTGGTCCAGTGCGCCTCCCACCGTGGCGATCACCGGGACGTCCACGCGCGAGGCCAGCTCATCAGCGATGCGCTCCTGCAGCGGCATGCCCATGCCGATCAGCAGCACCTGCGGATCGTGATCTCGAATGCTGGCGGCTACCTCTTCGATGTTCTCCGCTCGCCACGGGTCACCGGGAATGGCCTGCCAGTCCACCTCGCCGTCCAGTGAGCTCAGATGCTCCAGCACTGCGGCGCTGGCGGCCGGCGTGCCGCCGAGCAGAGACACTCGGTGGATGCCCTCCAGGTCCGCCAGGCCCTCCACCCAGTCGGTGGAGCCGATGCGATGCTCGGTGCGAAGCGGCACCCGGAGCCCGAGCCGCATCAGGGCCAGCAGCGGCATGCCGTCGACGACGACGGCCCCGGCCCGGTCATAGAAGTCGCGGAACTCCGGCAGGCTGTACCAGAGATAGACGGAGTGAAGATTGTGGCCGGCGACGAGCATCCGACGGTGCTCGCGGGCGGCGTCGCGGATATGGTCCAGAAGTTCTTCTCTGCGCAGCGGAGTGACATCGACGTTGAGCAGCGGAACGTTCAGGGACGGGATGACAGTCATCAGAGATCTCCTCGTGGATGGATCGATGGTGCATGTGACGGTGCGCTGATGCGGTGCTGTATCACCGGCCTGGAGCGCAGGAGCAGGGCTCACCGCCGGGAAGGCGGTGGCGGGACCTGGGGTCGGAGAAGCCATGAACGCAGATCACCTCCTGTCCTGCGGGAGGGTGAAGATGTGCGCACTGCCCGGGGCAGCCTCGGAGAGCGCCAGCGTGCCGTCGGGGAGCCGACGACGCCGCGCCGAGGAGAGCCCGGAGGCCCGGGCGCTCAGGCCCTGTCCGGAGTCGCCCGGATCTCCGTCACGTCCACGTCCGCCGCCGCGACGTCGCCGGCGTGATCCCGAGGGTCGACGGTCCTGGAGGCTGTCAGGTCCACGCGGCGGAACACCGGTGAACACCACTCCGACGAGTCGGGCGCGGGCTCGGGTCAGCAGCTCGAGCCCGGCGCTCAGCTGCGCCCGCGAGACCTCGCCGTAGCGGGCCACCACGATGACGCCGGTCGTGATCTGGGCAAGCAGAGCGGCAGCGGACTGGCTCAGCAGCGCAGGAGTATCGATGATGGTGACGTCATAAGTCTCGGCGCAGCCTTCAAGCAGGGTGGCCATGGCATCGAGGGCGCAGGCCTCCAGGCCGTGGTCCGCTCCCCGGCCGGCGGGCAGGATGTCGAGACCCGGTTCCGCATCGGTGATGATCACATCTTCGAAATAGGCGCTCCCGGACAGCACCTCGTTCAGTCCAGCAGGGGTGAGGTCGGTCAGCTGGCCCCCGCCCGAGGTGCTGGCGCGAAACCAGTGCACGATGTCGGGGTTCGCGAAATCCGCTCCGATCAGCAGGGTGCGGCGGCCCCCTTCCACCAGGGATCGGGCCAGGTTCACCGCAACGGTGGTGCGACCCTCCCCCTCCACCGAGCTGGTGATCACATAGGAGCTCGGGGAGTCGAGGTACTTGCCGAACATCAGCCGCATGCGCATCTCCCGGAAGGACGCCACCGCCTCCACCGACCTCGGGTCGGTTCGATCCCTCTGAGTCGTCACCGTCGGCGCGCCCCTGGTGACGCCCAGCAGCGGCGCGGCTGTGAGGTCCTTGAGGTCGCGGGGAGTGCGCACCGACGTGTCGCGGGCTTCGCGCAGGAAGGCCAGTCCGAGACCGAGGAGGATCCCGACCGCTAGGCCTGTTCCCAGGACGAGCTCCAGCCGCGGTCCCTGTGGATGGGCAGACGCCACGGCGTCCTGCACCACTGAAAGTTCGACGAGGACTTCACCGTCTGAGCCAGGATCCTCGCCTGGACCTTCGATCTCGTTCACCAGGGTCTGCAGGCTGGTCACCGTGGAGTTGGCGATGTCTGCGGCTGCCTGAGCCTCGTCTGCGGTCGCGGTGATCTCCAGCAGCGAGGTGCCGCGGGGCACCTCTGCGTCGATGCTCTCGGCGAGCTGTGAGCTCGACATCGGCAGTCGCAGATCCTCGACCACAGAATCCAGCACCGCCGGGGTCGTGACCAGGTCTGCGTAGCTCTTGACCCGTTGTCCCACAACAGTGCTGCCCCGCTGGAGCTCCTCGAGACTCTCACCGGTCGCGGCAGAGACATAGATCTTGGTCGTGGACTCGTAGGCGACCGGCTGCAGGACATAGATGGCGGCCGCGAAGAGCACGGCGATCACCGGAGTGAGCAGAATCGACGCCCAACGACGGCGGCAGATGCGCACAAAATTGTGCAAGGCCATAAGTGACAACTTCCCGGTGCAAGGTCAGTGGTCACCGTGCAGACGCCCCTGGAACGGAGGGGCGCCTGTACGGTGCGTTGACCACGCTAGGCCGGGAGGTGGGTCCTGCGTCACAGTGATGGGCGAACCCCCGCAGGGACTACGGGGGAACCCCCGTGATTCCCCGTGGTGAGATCTTCAACCAGGTCAGGGGGCGGCGTCGAACCGGTTCAGGCGCTGCGCAGGCCGCTTTCGGCCTCATCCTGGAGCATCCGACGCAGGGCGTGGCGAGATTCCAGCGCGAGCTTCCCCAGGGCGTTCGCCACGTGGTACTCCACGGTGCGCACCGAGAGGACGAGCTCCTCGGCCACGTCCTTGTTTGACAGGCCTTGACCCACCATCAGGGCGATCTCCCGTTCACGGGTGGTCAGCCCGGTCAGCGCAAACCGGGCCTTGGAACTGAGCCCCTCGGGCAGATCGATCATCCGGGCGCGCTCAGTGGTCCCCGCGACTCCCGCCGGCTTGCGCAGCGTCTGGAAGACCTCATCGGCCTGATGGAAGAGTCCATCCGCGCCGCATCCCTGGAACATCGAACCGGCCCAGAGCACCCATTCCGACGTCTGCTCGACCTTTTCCTGCAGAGAATCCCTGCCGAGCGCCACACAGTGCCCGAGGTCCAGTGCGAGGAGGCCGCGGTAGATGCTGAGCGCACCGCCATCACCGGGCACATGGGTCGATTTCAGCGCAGGAATCGCCGAGATCGTGGACATCGCGGCACTGAGGTGTTCATAGGCTGTCGCGTGCTTGCCGGCCCCCAAGGCTGCCAGTCCGCGCAGATGCCGCAGCACATACTCGCGCTGAGCTGTGGAGGAGTGCTCGTCTGCACGGATCGTGCTGATCAGCGCCGGCAGCGCCGGTGCCCTGCCGCTGTGGAACAGTGACCTTCCCAGCAGCACCGCCGGAGTGAGTGCGCGGGACCAGATGTTGAGCTCCGCCTGCAGCCCGAGAACGCTGCTGACCACTCGCTCGTGGTCCTGGGCCGACGTGGCCCCCCAGGCCTCGACGAACCCTCGGCCCGCGCGGCCGAGACTGGTGTCGGTCATTCGGCGGACATGCGCGCGCAGGTCGAAGGGCCAGTTCTGCGCCGCGCGCTGCCCGCGCGCTGCCGGCACGAGGTGAGCGGCGTTGAAGGCCACCGGTGCGACATTTTCTTCACTGATGTCCAGCACCTCGGCTGCGGCCGATTCCGCAAAGTCCTGCGCCTCGGACCACAGCCCGGCCTCGAAGAGCAGGTAGGTGATGTGTATCTCGGCCTGAGCCAGCGCGCGACGATTGCGGCCGGGCCAGTTCTCGATCGCGGCGATCAGGTCGGCATACGCCTCAGTGAGATGACCTGCGGTGCGCAGCAGCGCGCCTCGCGCCACCAGCAGCACCATCTGCGCGGATTCCGTGCCAGGAACACGTCTGACCTCATCGAGAAGCGTCTCGACCTCCCGGGAGAACGACTCGGGCTGGGCGGCGTCCATGCCTTCGAGCAGCCGCCAGAGCTGCAGACTGACCCTCAGCCCGCGGGTCTCGGCCAGGAGCTGTTCGGGCGTCGCCATCCGTGTGCGCACGGCTGGATCGTCGGCTTCCAGCTTCGCTTCGAGCAGCTGCAGCACCTCGACCGTGCGCTCAGCCACCTGGAAGAGGTGCCAGTAGGATCCGCGAAGGCCAGCGGTGCGCGACGCTGTCAGGACCGTGTCGGCGTAGCACAGGAGCGCCTGGGGAGATGCCTCGGCCAGCCCTTCGCCGCCGGCCAGGAAGCCCAGTGTGCTCTCCAGATCGCCACGGATCAGGCTCTCGCGCGCGAGGATCCCGCGTCGCAGCACCGGGTGGACGTTGTCATGACTGTGCGCCCAGCTGATCGTCGAGTCGATGTCGACCCTGGTGCCTGCGCGCATCGCGGCGAAGGAGAGCACCTCCAGCGTGGCGCCGGATCGATCCACCTCGAAGGCAAGCCGGCTCAGCTCAAGAGTCTCGGCATTGTCGCCGGCGCGGCTGGCGGCGCGCGCGGCATCGGTGAGGGCCGCGACGATCGCGGGGCGATCTCCCACCGAGGGATCCAGCAGCGCGGCTTCGGCCTGGTGCCGGGCCGCAGAGGTGCCCGCGTGGACGCGGGCAAGGCGCATGTGCAGGTCCACGCGCTGTTCGCGCGGAAGATCGACGACCAGGCACTGCTGGAAGATTCTGTGCTGCAGGCAGAATCGGCCGGACTTCGCCGACTCCTGGACGAGGCTGGAATTGCGGAGCGCCTCGACGTCCACGGATGCGACACCGAGCAGTTCCCGAATCTCGTGGTCCGCGAGCGGATAGCGGGACAGGGCCAGCAGCGCCAGCACCTGCTGCACATCGGCAGGAGCCTCCTCGAAGATCTGCCGGATGCGGAGCCGCTGAGACTCCGCAGGACCCGCGCCCCGGCCAAGTCCCTCCAGCGCACGGTCCAGCGCCGCGGCGGTGATCGCCTCCTCCGGGGCGGTGAGCGTGTCGATGACATAGCTCACAAACGACGGAAAACCGCCGGTGGCGTCATGGACCCGCGCCGCAACATTGGCGCTGATCGGGAGACCCGTCTCCCGCTGGAGCAGCTCACGGACCTCTGCTCGACTGAAGGGCTCCAGCTCGATCCGCAGCGCCTCACCGGCTGTCGCGGTGTAGCGCTCCAGAGGCAGCAGGTCGGGACGCGTGGTGGGGCGGCTGGTCACCAGCGAGAGCATCGGGACGTCCTCGACCTCACGGATCGTCTGGTAGATCACGGCCGCAGAGAGCGAGTCCATCCACTGCAGGTCCTCGATGACCAGCGCGACGGGTTCGCGGATCCCATCTGTCTGCTCCTGGACCAGCGCCGCGAGTCCCTCGCCGTCGGTGGG
The DNA here is from genome assembly GCF_022565835.1 of Nesterenkonia sp. DZ6. Taxonomy (NCBI): domain Bacteria; kingdom Bacillati; phylum Actinomycetota; class Actinomycetes; order Micrococcales; family Micrococcaceae; genus Nesterenkonia; species Nesterenkonia sp. DZ6. The sequence goes on along the minus strand of NZ_JAJOYW010000004.1, from coordinate 221,869 downwards.
CGCGCGGGAGCGCTGCGGCTTGTGGAGCAGGCGCACAGCGGCATACCCCGGCGTCGCCCGATCGGCGACGTCAAGGTATACATTCGCTCGCGACCAACCCGAGAGTCGGGCCACGGCCTCATTGAGCAAGGACGTCTTGCCTATACCTGGAGGGCCTTCGATCAGAATGAATCTCGGGTCGGAGGAGGAATGAACGGCCTCCGCCGCCGCCGCGATGAGTTCCAGCTCTGATTCCCGGCCCAGAAACCTGTTCAATCGTGACATATAAGCTCCCTTGCACAGGCGGCATCCTGCCTGCTTCAGGGTACAGACATGGATGCCACCTGCTTCGGTCCAGCCTATGTCACGCTTCTTCCCAGGAAAAGACCTGGCAAGGCTTTAGTTCAAATCTATATGTTAAAACCGAGGGCGCGCATCTGCTCGCGACCATCGTCGGTGATCTTCTCGGGGCCCCACGGCGGCATCCAGACCCAGTTGAGCCGCCATTCGTCGACCAGGGAGCCGACGTGCTGTCCGACCTGCTCCTCCAGAACATCGGTGAGCGGGCAGGCGGCGGTGGTCAACGTCATGTCGATGAGCAGTGCACCGTCCTCGGCGTAGTGCAGGCCGTAGAGCAGACCGAGGTCCACGATGTTGATTCCGAGCTCGGGGTCGATGACGTCCTTGAGGGCTTCCTCGACATCTTCAAGCGGCGTCTGGGCCGCGGTGACAGCGTCACTCATGGCGCTCTCCTTTCCTTCGACGTTCTTGCGCGTACGTGCGGTGGTCTATGTTCGATCATCTGCTGGTTCCAACGTTGTAGGTCAAGGGTCTATGCCCTGCCGCGGGCCTGGACCAGTGCGTCGCGCAGCGCCATCCATCCCAGCAGAGCACACTTGATCCGTGCAGGATAGCGTGCCACACCGGTGAAGGCCGAGGCGTCCTCCAGCGCCTCCAGGCGCGTGGGATCCAGCTCCCTGCCGCGCGCTGCCATCAGCTCACGGAAGTATCCACCGAGCTCCTCGGCACGGGTGACCGGCTGCGAGATCACGAGCTCGTGCATGACCGAGAGCGAGGCCTGGGAGATCGAGCAGCCCTGGCCGGTCCAGCCGAGGGCCTGGATCGTCTCCCCCGCCGGGTCAAGCTGCACCCGCAGGGTGACCTGATCTCCGCAGGTGGGATTGATCTGGAAGGATTCCCCGCCGTATTCGGTGAGCTCACCCTCACCCTGCCGCACCCGGGCGTGGTCGAGGATGACCTGTTGATAGAGCTGCTCCATCGCATCGGCCATCAGTGACCTCCCGCTGCGGAGTCGAGGCTTCCCGTGGCCGAGGGCGTCGCGAAGAACCTACGGACCTCGTGCAGCCCGTCGATGAATGCCTCGATGTCCGCGGAGGTGGTGTAGACCCCTGCCGAGGCCCGAGCGGAGGCGTGGACGCCGAGTCGTCGGTGGATCGGCTGCGCGCAGTGGTGACCCACACGCACGGCCACCCCGGCGTTGTCGAGCACCTGGCCGACGTCGTGCGGGTGCACCGAGTCCACCTCGAAGGCCACGACGGCGAGCCGGTCGGTCGCGTCCTGCGGTCCCAGCACCCGGACCCCGGGCACCGAGGCGATGCCGTCAAGCAGCTGCCGGGTCATCTGTTTCTCATGTTCTGCGACCTGATCCATGCCCAGCTCGCGCAGGTAATCGACCGCGGCACGGAACCCGACGACCTGAGCCACCATCTGTGTGCCGGCCTCGAAGCGCTGCGGCGGAGGCATGAAGCTGGTGGAGTCCATGGTCACGACTTCGACCATCGAGCCTCCGGTGAGGAAGGGCGGCAGGTCGTTGAGCAGCTCGCGCTTGCCGTAGAGGGCGCCGACACCGGTGGGACCCACCATCTTGTGCGCGGAGAAGGCGGCGAAGTCGACGTCGAGCGCGTGCAGGTCCACCGGCATGTGCGCCGCGGTCTGACAGGCGTCGAGCACCACATAGGCGCCGACGGCTCGCGCGCGCGCCACCAGGGCGTCCACATCGGTGATCGCCCCGGTCACATTCGAGGCGTGGGTGATGGCCAGCACCCGGGTCCGCTCCCCGATCACCGAGAAGGTCTCCGGGTCCAGGCGTCCTTCGGCCGTGACGCCGATCCAGCGCAGGGTGGCCCCGGTCTTGTGCGCCAGCTGCTGCCAGGGCACCAGGTTCGCATGGTGCTCCGCCTCGGTCACCACGATCTCGTCGCCGGGGGTGAGCGCATAGCGTTGGCGCGCCTCGGATGCCACCACCTCGGCGGCCGGGCTGCCGGGAGCGGCTGCGCCGGCGAGACTGGCGTTGAGGAACCCGTAGGCCACCAGGTTCAGCGCCTCGGTGGCGTTCTTGGTCCAGACGATCTCATCCTCATCGGCGCCGACGAACTCCGCCACCACGGCGCGGGAGGCCTCGTAGGCCTCGGTGGCCTCCTCGGCGATCTGGTGTGCTCCGCGGTGCACCGCGGCGTTGGTCTGCGCGTAGAACGCAGACTCGGCGTCGATGACCTGCTGCGGCTTCTGCGCGGTGGCCCCGGAGTCCAGGTACACCAGCGGCTTCCCGCCGCGGACCGTGCGGGTCAGCAGCGGGAAGTCAGCCCTGATGGTGTCTGGATTCAACATGATTCGCTCAGGCCTGGGCGGGGGCGAGGAAGCGATCGTAGCCGTTGGCCTCGAGCTCGTCGGCCAGCTCGGGTCCACCCTGCTCGGCGACTCGGCCGTCGACGAAGACGTGGACGAACTGCGGGGTGATGTAGTTCAGGATCCGGGTGTAGTGGGTGATCAGCAGCGTGCCCATGTCGTTCTCGGAGTGCGCACGGTTCACGCCGTCGGAGACCACGCGCAGGGCGTCGATGTCCAGACCCGAGTCGGTCTCGTCGAGGACCGCGAACTTCGGCCTGAACAGCTCCATCTGCAGGATCTCCACGCGCTTCTTCTCACCGCCGGAGAAGCCTTCGTTGACGTTGCGGTTGGCGAAGTCGGCGTCGATCTTGAGCTTCTCCATGGCGCCGCGGACGTCCTTGGCCCAGGTGCGCAGCTTCGGAGCCTCGCCGTCGATGGCGGTCTTCGCGGTGCGCAGGAAATTCGTCATGGTCACACCGGGGACCTCGACGGGGTACTGCATGGCCAGGAACAGGCCGGCCCGGGCGCGTTCGTCCACGGACATCTCCAGCACGTCGACGTCGTCGAGCATGATGGTGCCCGAGGTCACCTTGTAGCGGGGGTGGCCGGCGATGGTGGCGGCCAGCGTGGACTTGCCGGAGCCGTTGGGGCCCATGATGGCGTGGATCTCACCGGACTTGATGGTCAGGGTGACGCCCTTGAGGATCTCTTTGGAGCCCTGCTCGGTCTCGATGGAGACGTGCAGGTCCTTGATCGCGAGAGTAGACATTCTTTGCGTGTCCTTTGCTTGGTTCGTGAAAGTGCTGGTGGTGGAGCGAACGAGCCGCGGCAGCCGGCGGATTCCCTGCGGCCGGTGCGTCTAGAAGCCGGGTGACTCTAGAAGCCGGCGATCTTCAGTTCGTTCTCCAGGTCCTGCTGGACGGTTTCCTCGATCGACTCCACGCCGATGGCCTGGACGATCTCGTTGAGGAAGCCGCGGACCACGAGCTGGCGGGCCTCCTTCTCCGGGATGCCGCGAGCCATCAGGTAGAAGAGGTGGTTCTCGTCGAAGCGCCCTGTCGAGGAGGCGTGGCCGGCTCCCTCGATCAGGCCGGTCTCGATCTCCAGGTTCGGGATCGAGTCGGCGCGGGCGCCGTCGGAGAGGATCAGGTTCTGGTTCTTCTCATAGGAGTCGGTGCCTTCGGCGGCCTTGCGGATCAGCACATCGCCGACCCAGACGGTGCGAGCGTCCTGGCCCTGCAGCGCACCCTTGTAGAGCACGTTGGAGGTGTTCCGCGGGGAGTTGTGGTCCACGAAGCTGCGGTGCTCCAGGTGCTGCCCGGCGTCGGCGAAGTAGAGGCCGTACATCGAGGCTTCCGCACCTTCGGCCGCGTAGCGGACGTTGGAGTTCATCCGGACGACCTCGCCGCCGAGGGTGACCGAGACGTGCTTGTACTTGGCGTCGCGGCCGACTTCAGCATCCTGCTGGCCCACGTGGACGGCGTCGTCGTCCCAGCGCTGCAGCGAGACCACGGTGACGTCGGCGCCGTCGCGCACGATGACCTCCACGTTGAGGTTCGCGTCGGCGGAGCCGCGGTGCTCCATCACGAAGACCGCCTTGGAGTGGGCTCCAGCCTCGAGCACGAGGTGGCCGTTGGCGCGGTGCCCGGCGGCCTCACCGGTGATGTCGAGGAACACCGGCTCGCTGAGCTCGGTGTCGGCGGCGACCGAGATGTAGTCGGCCTGCGCAGTCTGGCTGTAGCCGACGACGGCGGCGCGGTCGGCCGCCGAGAACACGGTGCCGCGCGGGGACTGGGCCTTCGCGAGCTCACCGCGGGTGACGCCGTCAGCCAGGTTGCGCACCTTCAGCGTCACGGGGGTCTGGGTGGCGGCGTCGGAGAGGACGCGGCCGAGCTTCTTCAGCGGCGAGAAGCGCCACTCCTCTTCGCGCCCGGTGGGCACGGCGAAGTCAGCCACGTTCAGGCTGGTGGTGCGGTCGGCTCGTGAGCCGCCGGTCTTGGCCTTGACGGTGGACTCGCCGAGGCCGCCATGGGTGTGTTCGGTCTCTTCATGGGCGGTGGCGAGGTTCTCGCCCTCCTCGCTCATGCCTGGGATCGTGATGCGGGCTTCCCCGACCTCGACTCCTGCGACCTGTTCCGCCTGATCGGCGGACGCGGAATTCGTCATGTGTTTCTCTTCCCTTGTTTCTGATGCGCGTGTTTCTGATGCGCGGTTCGACTGAGGCTGCTCAGTGGGCGGCAGGCCCCAGCCGCCCGGTGTACGTGACCCCGAGCGGCTGGGTGGACTGCGTCGACGGGGGTGGTCAGCCCACCGAGCCTTCCATCTGCAGCTCGATCAGACGGTTGAGCTCCAGGGCGTATTCCATGGGCAGCTCACGGGCGATCGGCTCGATGAAGCCGCGCACGATCATGGCCATGGCCTCGTCCTCGGCGAGCCCGCGGGCCATGAGGTAGAACAGCTGGTCCTCGGAGACCTTGGAGACCGTGGCCTCGTGACCCAGGGTGACATCGTCCTCGCGGATATCGATGTAGGGGTAGGTGTCCGACCGGGAGATCGTGTCCACCAGCAGGGCGTCACAGACCACCGAGTTCGCGGAGTTCTTCGCTCCCGCGTTGATCTGGACCAGACCGCGGTAGGCGGCGCGACCGCCGTTGCGGGCCACCGACTTCGACACGATGGTCGAGGAGGTGTTCGGCGCCATGTGGACCATCTTGGAACCGGTGTCCTGGTGCTGACCCTCGCCGGCGAAGGCCACCGAGAGCGTCTCACCCTTGGCGTGCTCACCGGTGAGGTAGACGGCCGGGTACTTCATGGTGACCTTGGAGCCGATGTTGCCATCGATCCACTCCATGGTGCCGCCGGCGTCGACCACGGCGCGCTTGGTCACCAGGTTGTAGACGTTGGTGGACCAGTTCTGGATGGTGGTGTAACGCACCCGGGCGTTCTTCTTCACCACGATCTCCACCACTGCTGAGTGCAGGGAGTCGGAGTCATAGATCGGCGCGGTGCAGCCTTCGATGTAGTGGACGTAGGAGTCCTCGTCGGCGATGATCAGCGTGCGCTCGAACTGACCCATGTTCTCGGTGTTGATCCGGAAGTAGGCCTGGAGCGGGATCTCCACGTGCACGCCCTTGGGGACGTAGACGAATGATCCGCCGGACCAGACCGAGGTGTTCAGTGCGGCGAACTTGTTGTCGCCGACCGGGATGACCGAGCCGAAGTACTCCTCGAAGAACTCGGGGTGCTCCTTCAGCGCGGTGTCGGTATCCATGAAGATGACGCCCTGCTCCTCCAGATCCTCACGGATCTGGTGGTAGACGACCTCCGACTCGTACTGGGCTGCGACGCCGGAGACCAGACGCTCACGCTCGGCCTCGGGGATTCCGAGCCGCTCATAGGTGTTGCGGATGTCCTCGGGAAGGTCTTCCCAGGTCTTCGCCTGCTTCTCGGTGGAGCGCACGAAGTACTTGATGTTGTCGAAGTGGATGCCGGAGAGGTCTGCGCCCCACATGGGCATGGGCTTGCGCTCGAAGTACTTCAGGCCCTTCTTGCGCAGCTTGAGCATCCACTCGGGTTCGCTCTTCTTGGAGGAGATGTCCTCCACGACCGACTCATCGATGCCACGCTTGGCGTTGGCTCCGGCGGTGTCGGAGTCCGACCAGCCGTATTCGTAGGAACCGATGCCGTGGAGCTCGGGGTTGCGCTCCAGGATGTCGGAGGTGACCCCCTGGTCCTTTTCGCGCTGGATCTGCTCGGTCATGACAACCTCTCTTGTTGACGGGGGGAGATGACGATTCGTCTTCGTCCGCCGCTGACCTTGCGCGACTGATGTGTCGCACCGGCTGCGGCGCTGATCTGTAGTTCTGCCTCTGCGCTTGCTGCGGCGCGTTCCCGCTGCTCAGCGGCGAGCTTCTCGCGACCTACCGGCACATGAGTGGTGCAGACGTGGGCTCCGGCCGCCTGGGTGGAGAGCCGCCTGACATCGACGTCGAGCAGGCGGGAGATCATATCGGTCTCCTCCTCACAGAACACCGGATGGGCCGCGGCTATTTCCCGGATCGGGCAGTGACCCTGGCACAGCTGCGTGGACTGCATGGCCAGAAGGGGGTTGTCCCGACCCACCAGGCGAGTGAACCCGGCGAACCCTTCGTCGTTGAAGAGCTGGGAGAGCCGGTCGGTGCGCTGGTCGAGGTCCACGATCTCAGCGAGCTCCTGCTCCCAGCGCTGCTCGAAGCCGGCGAAGTACTCCCGCGCCAGGCCCGCGGCGGCCTCCTGGGTCGACGCGTCCTCGGCGGCGGCGCCTGCCTCGAGGGATCCGGCGCTGGTGTCCTGCAGCAGCGACAGCGCGGTCTTGACCAGGCCCAGGTAGTCGTCACCCATGGTGCGCTGGCCGCGCTGAGAGACGACATAGCGTCGAGAGGGGCGGCCCGCGCCGCGGCGACGGGTGGTGATGTTCTTGACCTCGAGGATTCCCTGTTCGGTCATCGCATCGAGATGGCGACGCACAGCGGCAGCGGTCAGCTGCAGCTCGCTGCCCAGCGCGGCGGCGCTGATCGGGCCTTCTTCGACCACCAGCTGCAAGACCCGCTGGCGGGTCGTGCTCTCCGCGTCGCGGATCGTCTCACCCGGAGCGTCGGGCACCGGAGCGTCGGAGACAGGCGCATCCACGTCGCGTGACTGAGCATCTGCGGCTGCAGACTCGGAAGCGGTGGAATACATGACCCTATTCTGACCTATTCAGAACAAAGCCGCCAGCAAGGTGGACCTAAGTCGGCGGAGACCTTCCCCACTGCACGGCTGCAGCTGCCCGCTTCAGCTGCCCGATCGCGCCTCTGCTGACCCGGGGCTCTTCTACGGGGTGTAGAAATGTAGACTGGTGCAGTGCCCCAGCATCCACCCTGTCTGACCCTGCGCCATGTGCGCTATGCCGTCGGCTCCGCTCGCAGCCCCCAGGGACTCAAGGAGATCCTGCGGGGCGTGGACCTCACCGCGCGATCCGGAGAGGTCACGGTCCTGTTGGGACCCAACGGCGCCGGAAAGACGACCACGCTCAGCTGCGCCCAGGGGCTGCTGCATCCGTCGCAGGGAACCGTCGCTCTGCTGGGCCAGGATCCCTTCCGCGCGGGCGCCGAGCTCCGCGCCCGGGTCGGGGTGATGCTCCAGGACGGCGGCATGCCGCAATCGGTTCAGCCCCGCGCGCTGCTGAAGCATGTCGCCTCGCTGCACCAGAACCCCTGGCCGGTGGAAGACCTGGTCTCCCGCCTGGACATGGGCGACTTTCTGCGCACCTCGATCCGACGCCTCTCCGGCGGACAGAAGCAGCGGGTGGCGCTGGCGGCGAGCCTGCTCGGCCGTCCCGAGGTGGTGTTCCTCGACGAGCCCACCGCCGGGCTGGATCCGCAGTCCCGGCAGACCGTCTTCGAGCTCATCGGGGAGCTCCGCGAGATGGGGATGGGCATCATCCTGACCACCCATCTCCTCGAAGAGGCACAGAAGCTCGCGGACTCGGTCTTCATCCTCAAGGACGGTGAAGTGGTCCGCCATGGATCCGTCGCCGAGCTGACCGGTTCCGGTGCGACCGGTTCGGAGACCGCCACCGGTGCCGCACGGCGGATGGTGTTCACCGCCTCTCGAACCCTGACCCGTGCTGAGATCGGCAGCGCCCCGGTGAGCATCGAGCTCGACGGCGGCATCGACAACGCACCGGGTGCCGCGTGGATGACCCCGAGCCTCACCGGCCCGACCCAGCTCCGCGAGCTGGCCGCCTGGTGGGAACTGATCGGCATGATGCCCGTGGAGGTCCGCATGGAAGCCCGCACGCTGGAAGACGTCTTCTGGGAGGTCTCCGTCTCATGACCACGAGCCACGCCCCTCTGGCCCCGGCACCGCGCCCGGCGATGCGCCGGATCATCTCGCACGGGCTCTATGAGACCCGCAACGTGCTGCGCAACGGCGAGCAGCTGCTCGTCTCGCTGATCCTTCCGCTGCTGGTCCTCGTCGGCGCGCACCGGCTGGAGCTCATCACCTCCGCCGCCACACCGAGCATCGACGTCATCACCCCGGGCGTGCTGGCGCTGGCCGTGATGGCCTCGGCCTTCACCGGTCAAGGCATCGCGACCGGGTTCGAACGGCAGTATGGGGTGCTGGCATACCTGGCGACGACACCACTGGGGGCCACGGGCCTGATCCTGGGCAAGGCCATCGCCGTGCTGGCGGTGGTCGCCGTCCAGGTGGTGGTGATCGGCACCGCCGGTCTGGTCCTGGGCTGGAACCCCGACCCGGTGGGTCTGCTGTGGCTGGGCGTCGTCGTCGTCCTGGGGGCCACCGCGTTCACGGCGCTGGGACTGCTGCTCGCGGGCACCGTGCGCGCCGAGGCGACGCTGGCGCTGACCAATGTCATCTGGGTGCTGCTCGGGGCCGCCGGCGGCTCGGTCTTCCCGCTCAACCACGACGGGGCCGGGGCGCTGCTGCTGCTGCTTCCCTCCGCGGCACTGGGTGAAGGACTGCGCACCGCCTCACTCGATGGATCGTTCCCTGTCCTGGAAGCTCTGATTCTCGCCGGGTGGGCCGCGCTGGCCGTCCTGGCCGCACGAAGGTGGTTCAACTGGCGATGAAGTTCCCGATGAATGCGATCGAAGTCTTTCGCACCAACCTCCCCACTCGGATCACCCGGGTCACCAAGGTGCTGGCCTGGGCGACGCTGATCAGCAATATCGGCATCATCCTGACCGGTGGCGCCGTCCGGCTGACCGCCTCGGGGCTCGGCTGCCCGGAGTGGCCGCGCTGCACGCCCGAGTCCTGGGTCGCGACCCAGGAGATGGGCCTGCACGGGGCGATCGAATTCGGCAACCGCCTGCTCACCTACGTGCTGGTGCTGATCTGTGCGCTGATGTTCTTCGCGCTGCTGCGGATGCGACGCAGCCACCGTCCGCTGTTCCGGATGAGCCTGGTGATCCTCGCCGGGATCCCGCTGCAGGCGGTCATCGGCGGTATCACCGTGTGGACGAACCTCAACCCGTGGATCGTGGCGCTGCACTTCCTGCTCTCCGCAGGCCTCGTGATGGTCGCGACCATGCTGCTGAACCGGATCCGTCTGGAGCTGCGCAGCGCGCAGGACGCCGCTGCGCAGGATTCAGCCGCGGACCCAGCAGCGGATCCGGCCAAGGAGTCGGGGCCGCGCGACGGTGTGGCCGGAATCCGGATGAGCCACGGCGCCTCCGACGCGGTCACCTCCGCGATGGCCCCGGTGATCCTTGCCGCGACCTGGGTCTCGGTGTTCCTGGGCACCGTGGTCACGGGAACGGGCCCACATGCCGGTGACCCCGGATCGCCTCGGCACCTCTTCGACCCCGATCTGGTGACCAGGATGCACGTGGCGCCGGTCTATGTCCTGTGCTTCGCGGCGATCGCGCTGCTGGTGCGCCAGTACCGGATCAGCACCGCTCCGAACCAGCGGCGCTCGGCCTGGTGGCTCATGGCCGTGATCATCGCCCAGGGGATCATCGGCTACGTCCAGCACTTCACCGGCCTGCCGATCATCCTGGTCGGGCTGCACATGCTCGGCTCGGCGCTGCTGGTGGTCACCGCGACCGCCGTGTTCGACAGCTACCGCGCCCGGTATGTGACCCGCGGACTCACCCGCTCCCTGACCCCGGTAGCTGCTGCAGCTGGGCCACAGACGGAGCCGGCGCAGAAGTCCTGAGCGAGCTGCTCAGCGCAGACGCCCCAGCAGGCTGAGCGCCTCATCGAGGTCACGCGCCTGTGAGGCTGGGACGGATTGGACATGCGCCACCCGAAGGGTCGAGTCCAGCAGGAAGCTGCTGCGCCGAGCTGCGCCCTTTTCAAGATCGAACGCCCCGTAACGCTGCGCAATCTCCCCGTGCGGCCAGAAGTCGCTGACCAGATCGAAGGGCAGCTCCCCGGGCGCGGCACTTGCAGACTCGGCGTCAGAGGACTCGGCGTCGGCGACGTCGGAGGTGAGCATCTGCGCGTAGGCGCGCAGGCTGTGCATCGGGTCGCAGCTGATCGCCAAGACTCTGGCTCGCAGCTCGCGGACCCGGCACCTCCGCGCCACCAGGGCCTGCAGCTCCGAGTCGCAGACCCGGCTGAATGCAAAGGGGTAGAACATCAGCAGCACCGGTGAACCGGCAAGCCGCTGAAGCTCGATCACTTCGCCATGGTGGCTGCGACCTGAGAAGCCGGGTGCCTGCTCCCCGATCTCGGGGAGCGGCGAGGAGGTCACTGCTTCTTGCGCCCCATCAGTCGGGTCGCGGCCCAGTGGGTGCTCACCCCGGCGGATGAGGTCACATGAAGACCCGCGTTGGGCGCCGCGTCCTGGATCTCCACCGGCGCGACGTAGCCGTCACGGCCGGAGCGCGGGGTCAGCAGCCACAGCACGCCGCCCTCATCGAGAGTGCCAAGGGCATCCACGAGCGCATCCGTGAGATCGTCATCGCCGTCTCTGAACCAGACCAGCACGGCGTCGACGACCTCCTGGACGTCCTCGTCGAGCAGCTCCTCGTCGAGAAGGGCCTCCAGACGGTCACGGAAGTCGTCATCGACGTCCTCATCCACACCGATCTCCTGGACCAGGGAATCGGGCTTGAGCCCGAGCTCCTGGAGCAGGTCGCCGAGCGAGACAACATTGGTTCCGGCGTCGTTCTTGTGGTCCGTCGAGATGCTCGACGGACCCTCGGCTGCAGAAGCCTGACTCACCTGAGGTTCCCTTCCCATTCATTAACGTCTGAAACGCAGCTCCCACCCGAGGACGGGGCTGCCACCAGCAACGTTACGCGGACCCCTGTCGGTTCGGGAAGTGCGACACCACCCGAGCGGGTAGAGTTGAGCTGAAATTCGGCCGCCGAACAACCGGTGGCAGATGACCTCGTGGGTCCCGCCCGTGGAACATCCCCGTCCATGGACCGCGTACCCAGACCCTTACCCCTTGAGAGGTGACCCGTGAGCGCTGGTGAAGAGAACTCCCATATCCGCAGCGGACTGACGAACCAACTCCCGGACCTCGATCCGGAAGAGACCCAGGAATGGCTGGAGTCTTTCGACCAGCTCGTGGAGTTCCACGGCACCGAGCGCGCGGAATACATCATCCGCTCCCTGCTGCAGCGAGCCGGCGCGAAGTCCATCGAAGTCCCGATGGTCACCACCACCGACTACGTGAACACGATCCCGGTGGACCAGGAACCTGACTTTCCCGGCGACGAGGAGATGGAGCGCCGCGTGCGCCGCATCCTGCGCTGGAACGCCGCGGTCATGGTGCACCGCGCCCAGCGCGGCGACATCTCCGTGGGCGGGCACATCTCTTCCTACGCCGGCGTGGCCACCCTCTACGAGGTGGGCCTGAACCACTTCTTCCGCGGTGCCGACCACCCGGGCGGCGGCGACCAGATCTTCTTCCAGGGCCACTCCTCCCCCGGCAACTACGCCCGCGCCTACCTCGAGGGTCGCCTCACCGAGGCGCAGCTCGACGGTTTCCGCCAGGAGCACTCCAAGGCCCCAGACGGCCTGAGCTCCTACCCGCATCCGCGGCTGATGCCCGAGTTCTGGCAGTTCCCGACCGTGTCCATGGGCATCGGTCCGATGAACGCCATCTACCAGGCGCAGTTCAACCGCTACCTGCACAACCGCGGCATCAAGGACACCTCGGAGCAGCAGGTCTGGGCGTTCCTCGGCGACGGCGAGATGGATGAGCCCGAGTCCCGCGGTCTGCTCCAGCTCGCGGCGAACGAGAAGCTCGACAACCTGAACTTCGTGGTCAACTGCAACCTGCAGCGCCTCGACGGCCCGGTGCGCGGCAACGGCAAGATCGTCCAGGAGCTGGAGGCCTTCTTCCGCGGCGCCGGCTGGAACGTCATCAAGGTCCTCTGGGGCCGCGAATGGGACGAGCTGCTGGACAAGGACGACGACGGCGAGCTCGTCCGGGTCATGAACGAGACCCTCGACGGTGACTACCAGACCTACAAGGCCGAGTCCGGGTCCTTCGTCCGCGAGCACTTCTTCGGCCGCTCCGCCAAGACGAAGGAACTCGTCGCGGACATGTCCGACGACGACATCTGGAACCTCAAGCGCGGCGGACACGACTACAAGAAGGTCTACTCCGCGTACAAGGCCGCCGCTGAATCCACCGGCAAGCCCACGGTGGTCCTGGCCCAGACGGTCAAGGGCTACGGCCTGGGGCCGAGCTTCGAGGGGCGCAACGCGACCCACCAGATGAAGAAGCTCACCGTCGATGACCTCAAACGCTTCCGCGACACCCTGCGGATCCCGGTCAGCGATGAGCAGATCGAAGAAGACCCGTACAACGTGCCGTACTACCACCCCGGCAAGGACTCCGAGGAGGTCAAGTACACGCTTGAGCGCCGTACCCGTCTCGGCGGGTCCGTGCCCGAGCGTCGGGTCGCCGGTGAGGGGCTGATCCTGCCCGAGGCCAAGACCTACGCGCAGGCCAAGAAGGGCTCGGGCAAGCAGAAGGCCGCCACGACCATGGCGCTGGTCCGGCTGCTCAAGGACCTGATGCGGGACAAGAACATCGGTCACCGGATCGTGCCGATCATCCCGGATGAGGCGCGCACCTTCGGGATGGACTCGTTCTTCCCCACCGCGAAGATCTACAACCCCAAGGGGCAGAACTACATCTCCGTGGACCGCGAGCTGATGCTCGCGTACAAGGAGTCCCCGCAGGGCCAGATGATCCACCCCGGCATCAACGAGGCAGGTGCGACCGCGGCCTTCACCGCCGCCGGCACCTCCTACGCCACCCACGGCGAGACGATGATCCCGTTCTACATCTTCTATTCGATGTTCGGTTTCCAGCGCACCGGCGACTCCTTCTGGGCCGCCGCCGACCAGCTGGCCCGCGGCTTCATCATCGGCGCCACGGCCGGGCGCACCACGCTGGCCGGTGAGGGCCTGCAGCACCTCGACGGTCACTCCCCGCTGCTCGCGGCGACGAACCCCGCGGTGAAGCACTTCGATCCGGCCTTCGGCTACGAGATCGCCCACATCATGGAGAACGGCCTCTTCGAGATGTACGGGGATCACGACGGCGACCACAACGTGATGTATTACCTCACGGTGTACAACGAGCCCGTCCAGCACCTTCCCGAGCCCGAGGGCCTGGACATCGAAGGCGTCAAGCGCGGCATCTACAAGCTCTCCAGCTCCGAGCAGGACGGCCCCAAGGCCCAGCTCCTGGCCTCCGGCGTCGGTGTGCCGTGGGCCAAGGAGGCCGCGGAGATACTCGCCGACGAGTGGGGCGTCTCCGCCGATGTCTGGTCGGTGACCTCTTGGAACGAGCTGCGCCGCCAGGCTCTGCACGTGGAGCAGTCGGCGATGCTGGACCCCGAGCGCGAGCCCGAGGTTCCCTTCGTGACCCAGCAGATGGAAGGAGCCGAGGGTCCGATCATCGCGACCACCGACTTCGCCACGCAGGTTCCGGATCAGATCCGCCAGTTCCTGCCGAACCGCTTCGCGACCCTGGGCGCTGACAACTTCGGCTTCTCGGACACACGCGCGGCGGCTCGCCGGCACTTCAAGATCGACGCCCACTCGATGGTGGTGCGCGCTCTGCAGATGCTCGCCGACGACGGCGCGGTCGACGCCTCGGCTCCGGTCGAGGCGATGAAGAAATACGATCTCGGCAACGTCAAGGCCGGCACGTCCGGCGAGGCGGGCGGCGACGCCTGATTCCTCGGCTGGCCCCTCCTGACGGGCCAGCACGAAGAGCGCCCAGCGGGGCCCGGAGCATCAGCTCCGGGCCCCGCTGGGTCCCCACCTGCGCATCTGTCGCATCGCTGTGCGACAGAACGGCTGGGGTGCCCGCGGAACGATCGGATTGCCCGCGGAGCAGCTGGCACGCGGCGGGGTTGACCGCGGCAGAGGGGTTTGTAGGGATCACACAACTGGCGGGGGAACCTCACACGGCCTAGGCTCCTGAGCATGACTGCATCTGCTCCGACGACGCCTGGGCCCGTACCGGTCTCCTGGGAGGCCCTGGAGGTGCTCCGCTCCGACGCGGGCAACCTCACCAACGAGGTCAACTGCTACCTGGAGGAGACCCTCACCTGGTACCGACACCTGAGCACCGATGAGCGGGCCTCGCTGCGCCTGATCGCTCAGCGCGGCATCGGGGGCCTGATCACCTGGCTGGAGAACCCCACCTCGCGTTCGCTCCCGCTGGTCAACGAGCTGCTCGGCAACGCCCCCACCGACCTGATGCGAACGATCTCGCTGCAGCGCGCGCTGCAGCTGATCCGCAGCATCGTCGAAGCGGTGGAACAGCGCCTGCCCGGTCTGGTGCCGCAGCAGGACCAGCAGCTGATGCTTGAAGCAGTGCTGCGCTACTCCCGCGAGGTCGCCTTCGCGATCGCTGACGTCTACGCCCGCGCGGCGGAGTCCCGCGGCGCGTGGGACTCGCGCCTGGAGGCCCTGCTCGTGGATGCGGTGCTGCGCGGAGAGCCCGCCGAACAGATCGCCTCCCGCGCCGCGGCCGTCGGGTGGCGCAGCCACGAGGGAGTGGTGGTCGTCGTCGGTGAGGCCCCGGAGCAGGCCGATGCGGTCTTCATGTCCCAGCTGCGACGGCAATGCATCCGCTTCTCCTCCGATGCGGTGGTGGGGGTCCATGGCGACCGGCTGATCCTGCTGCTGGGCCGGGTCACCGGCCTCGCCGAAGGACTCGAGCGGATCCTCCCCCGCTTCGGTCCGGGCCAGGTGGTCTTCTCCAGCTTCGATGGTTCGATCAGCCAGGCGCACCGCAGCGCGCAGTCGGCCTTCACCGGATTCACCGCGGTCGGGGCCTGGACCTCCGCGCCGCGCCCGGTGGCCGCCGAGGACCTGCTCCCGGAACGTGCACTATGTGGAGACGAGACCGCGAAGACTGTGCTCAGGAGCAGCATCTTCGAGGTGCTCAGGGCCGCCGGCAACGGGCTGCTCGAGACCGTCACCGCCTACCTCGAGGCCGGTCACTCGCTCGAGGCCACGGCCCGCGAGCTCTTCGTACACACCAACACTGTGCGCTATCGGCTGCGCCGCGTCACGGACATCACCGGCTGGGACCCCGTCTCCCCGCGCGACGCGTACGTTCTGCAGACCGCGCTGGCAGTCGGCCGTCTCTGACCGGGCCCCGTGGCTGACCTCGCACCGTCATCGAATCTGCGTTGTAGGGTACCTACAAAGGCCACGGTGGAGCTTGGTGAGCGCATGACCCCTGAAAACCATCCGCGATATGGGAAGTTGGACTTGTGCTTGCCATAGTTTGCCCCGGACAGGGCTCCCAGACCCAAGGCTTCCTCTCGGAGTGGATCAGCGACGACGCCTCCCGCGCCACGCTCGACGCCTACTCCCAGCACTCCGGCACCGACCTGCTCACCCACGGGACGGTCTCCGATGCCGAGACGATCCGGGACACCGCGGTCGCCCAGCCGCTCATCGTGGCCGCCTCCCTGCTCAGCGCCTCAGCGCTGGATCTCACCGGGGCGAATCCCGAGCGGGTCCTCTACGCCGGGCACTCCGTGGGCGAGATCCCCGCCGCCGTCCTGGCCGGGGTGCTCACGCCGCAGCAGGCGTTGGCGTTCATCCGCGTGCGGGCCACCTCGATGGCCGCCGCAGCCGCAGCGGTGCCCACCTCGATGGCCGCCGTCGTCGGCGGTGTCGAGGACGAGGTCCGCCAGGTGATCGCCGACGCCGGACTGACCCCCGCAAACGCCAACGGGCCGGGCCAGATCGTGGCGGCCGGGGAGCTGGACAAGCTCGCCGCGCTGGAGGCCAGCCCTCCCACCCGGGCCCGGGTCATCCCGCTGACGGTCGCCGGAGCATTCCACACGGAGTTCATGGACTCGGCCAAGCAGGCCCTGGCCGCCGCCGCCGCCAGCTTCGAGGTGGCCGACCCGCGACACCGGCTGATCTCCAATCGCGACGGCGCCTACGTCTCCACCGGCGCTGACGTCCTGGCGCGCCTCGTGGACCAGGTGACCCGTCCGGTCCGCTGGGACCTCTGCATGGAGACCATGGCGCAGGCCGAGGTCACCGGCGTGCTGGAGCTGCTGCCCGGCGGCACGCTGACCGGGTTGGCCAAGCGCGGACTCAAGGGCGTGAAGTCGCTGGCCATCAAGACCCCCGCGGACATCGACGCCGCCCAGGAATTCATCGCCGAGCATGCGGGTTGAGCCGAGAGGCCCGATGTTGGTGGCCTCAGACATCTTCTGTGCCGGCAGCACTGCCGCACAGCTACCCCACAATGATCCACGAAGGACGTTCCTGACGTGACTGTCGCATTGAACCAGCCCACCGCCCTGGCGGGCACCCGTGTCATGGGCCTGGGTGCCTACCGTCCTGAGCTCGTGATCGACAACGAGCAGATCTGCCAGTGGATCGACTCCTCCGATGAGTGGATCCAGCAGCGCACCGGCATCAAGACCCGCCACCGCGCCCCGCGCGACGTCTCTGTGGTCGACATGGCCGAAGGCGCCGCCCGCGAGGCGCTGGAGCATGCCGGGATCTCAGGCGACCAGCTCGGCGGGGTCATCGTCGCCACCGTCACGCATCCCTTCGCCACACCCTCCGCCGCGGCGGACCTGGCGCACCGCCTCGGCGCGACTCCGGCGGCGGCCTTCGACATCTCGGCGGCCTGTGCCGGCTACTGCTATGGGATCGGTCAGGCCGACGCCATGGTCCGCTCCGGGCTCTCGCCCTACGTCCTGGTGGTCGGGGTCGAGAAGCTCTCCGACTTCATCGACAACCACGAGCGCACCATCTCCTTCCTCCTCGGCGACGGTGCCGGAGCCGCGATCATCGGCCCCTCCGAGGTGCCCGGCATCTCGCCTTCGATCCTCGGCTCCAACGGCGAGAAGTGGGAGGCAGTGGCCATGGACAGCACGATGCTGAACTTCCGCGACGCCCTCGCCCGAGCTCGCGAGACCCAGGACGCCGCCGAGCTCCTCGATGCGGAGAACCGGTACTGGCCCACGCTGCGCCAGGACGGTCCCACCGTGTTCCGCTGGGCCGTCTGGGAGATGGCGAAGGTGGCCCAGCAGGCGCTGGACGCCGCCGGGATCACCGCCGATGACCTCGTGGCCTTCGTCCCGCATCAGGCGAACATGCGCATCATCGACGAGATGGTCAAACAGTTGAAGCTTCCTGAGCACGTGATGGTCGGACGGGACATCGTGGACGCGGGAAACACCTCCGCAGCCTCGATCCCGCTGGCCATGCATCGCCTGCTCAAGGAGAACCCAGAACTCTCCGGCGGTCTCGCTCTGCAGATCGGATTCGGAGCCGGACTGGTCTACGGCACGCAGGTCATCCGACTGCCGTAGCCCCGGGCCCGGGGCTGCCACGCAGGCCCGGGACAGATTCACCACGAACCCGAAAGAACCACCCAAAGAAAAGGAGTCGCCGATATGGCTGACAAGAACGAGATCCTCGCAGGCCTGGCAGAGATCGTGAACGAGGAGACCGGCCTGGAGGTCGAAGAGGTCAAGTCGGACAAGTCCTTCACCGAGGACCTGGACATCGACTCGATCTCGATGATGACCATCGTGGTCAACGCCGAAGAGAAGTTCGACGTGAAGATCCCCGATGAAGAGGTGAAGAACCTGGCCACCGTCGGTGACGCCGTGGACTTCATCGCCAACGCCCAGGGCTGATCCAGCCTCGCATCGGACGGGAGGGCTGCGGCGCAGCGCCGGGCCCTCCCCTCCTCTCCCCCACCTGCAGTCCCACTCTCATTGAGGTAGATCCATGACACGTCGTCTTGTCATCACCGGTCTCGGCGCCACGACCCCCATCGGCGGCGACGTGGACACGCTCTGGACCAACGCGCTGGCCGGCACGCCGGGAGCCAAGACCCTGGAGCACGACTGGGTCGAGAAGTACGAGCTTCCGGTGACCTTCGCCGCCGAGGTCTCGGTCGAGCCTGCAGAGGTGCTGGCCCGCCCGGAGACCCGCCGAATGGACCGCTCCACCCAGCTGGGCATGGTCGCCGCCCGGCAGGCCTGGGACGACGCCGGACTCAGCCGCCCCGGTGATGAGGGCTATGACCTGGATCCCGAGCGGGTCGCGGTGTCCTTCGCCACCGGCATCGGTGGAGTCTGGACGCTGCTCGACAGCTGGGACACGCTGCGTGAACGTGGACCGCGCCGGGTCATGCCGATGACCGTGCCGATGCTGATGCCCAATGGCGCCGCCGGGGCGATCAGCCTCGATCTCGGCGCCCAGGGCGGCGCCCGCACCGCCGTCTCGGCCTGCGCCTCCGGTGTCGAGGCACTGGATGTGGCCTTGGAGATGCTGCGCAAGGGTGACGCCGACGTCGTCCTCGCCGGAGGCACCGAGGCTGCCATCCACCCGCTGCCCATGGCGGCGTTCAGCTCGCTGCAGGCGCTGTCCAAGCGCAACGAGGATCCCGCCGCGGCGTCCCGACCCTATGACCGCGACCGCGACGGCTTCGTCATGGGCGAGGGCGCTGGAGCCCTTGTGGTCGAGACCGAGGAGCACGCCAAGGCCCGCGGCGCCACGATCTACGCGGAGCTCGCTGGTTCTGGGATCACCTCAGACGCCCACCACATCACGGCCCCGGATCCTGAAGCGCTGGGAGCCTCCCGCGCGCTGCGCCGAGCCCTGGAATCCGCCGGCGCGGAGCTGGGCGACGTGACCCACGTCAATGCTCACGCCACGTCCACGCCGGTCGGAGACAAGCCAGAGTACGCGGCACTGAGATCGGTGTTCGGGGATCACCTCGAGAACGTCTGCATCTCCGCCACCAAGTCCCAGACCGGGCACCTGCTCGGCGCCGCCGGCGCCGTGGAGTCGGTGCTGACCGTGAAGGCGTTGCATGAACGCCGCGCACCGGTCACGATCAACCTTGACCACCAGGACCCGGAGATGCCGCTCGACGTGGTCACCGGCTCGCCCCGGGACCTCGGCGACAAGCAGCAGGTGGCGCTGTGCAACTCCTTCGGCTTCGGCGGACACAACGCCGTGGCGGCCTTCCGCACCTACTGAGCCCTTCTGCCCGGGCAGGCCCGTGGCATGAGCACGCGAGAAGACCCCCGGCCAGGATCCTCAGGGATTTCGGCCGGGGGTCTTCTCTGCTTCATGTGGAAGCTGCCGCGCTGGGAAGCGATGGCCCGCTGGGGGGCTCTGTGCGGCAAGCCTGTAGTTGTGCACGTCGACCAGACGCTGCTGGGCTGCGCAGCTGCGGGACGGCGGTGGAGGGCGCCGCCCGGTCAGCCTCGGGTCAGCTGACCACCTGGTGAAGCCAGTGGACCGGTGCACCCTCTGCCGCGTGGCGGAAGGACTCTAGCTCCTCGTCCCAGGCCTCACCCAGGGCAAGCGAAAGCTCCTGGTAGACCACCGAGGGGTCACCGGCGCCCATCTCGTAGGCGTAGCGGATCCGATCCTCGGACACGACGATGTTGCCGTGCACGTCGGTGGTGGCATGGAAGATGCCCAGCTCGGGCGTATGGGACCAGCGTCCGCCGTCGCAGCCCGGCGATGGGTCCTCGGTCACTTCGAAGCGCAGATGACTCACGGCGCGCAGCGCTGAGGCCAGGGTGGCGCCCAGTCCGGCTGGACCCTCCCAGGAGAGCTCCGCCCGAAAGTCTCCGGGCGCGGCAGGCTGCGGGTGCCACGTGAAGTCCACTCGCGAGTCGACCGCCGAGGACACCGCCCATTCAACATGCGGGCAGAGCGCGGCGGGCGCCGAATGGATGTGAAGCACACCTCGGGCCGTATTTTTCGACATATCCATCCTCCACTGTGCTGTTGGTACGTCTTCCCCTACGACCAGACAGCAGCCAGGTGGCTGATGGTTTCGATGCTCTGCCAAGGTTAACACCTAGCGCGTCGAGCAACACTACTGATGTTAACAGATCCAGGTCAGATCACTTTCTCAGGCACGAGGATGAGCCTGGCCATAGGCGTCGCGAAGCCTGTCGATGGTGACGTGGGTGTAGAGCTGGGTGGTGCTCAAGGAGGCGTGTCCCAGCAGCTCCTGGACCGTGCGCAGATCAGCGCCCCCTTCCAGCAGGTGGGTGGCCGCCGTATGCCGCAGCGCATGGGGCCCTCGGGCGGCAGTGGTCCCGAGCCGGGCCAGAGCATCGTCGACGACGCGGCGCACCGTTCGCACGTCTATGCGGCCCCCGCGGCGACCCAGGAAGCAGGCGTTCGCCGAGGCCGGTGTGGCCAGCTCAGACCGTCCGTGGTCGAGCCAGCTTCGCAGCGCGGTCTCCGCCGGCACGCCGTATGGGACGATCCGTTCCTTGTTGCCCTTGCCGAGCAGCCGGACCATGCGCCGACCGGTCTCGAAGGAGGCGAGGTCCAGGCCGCTGAGCTCGGAGACGCGCATCCCGGTGGCGTAGAGCAGCTCCACCATCGCGGCGTCGCGCAGGCTCAGCGCATGAGCGATCGCATCCAGTTCCGCGGCCTGGCCGGCCTGCTGCGCCGCATCCGCGAGGTGACTGGTCAGTTCTTCGACGTGCTGATGCTGCAGCACATCGGGCAGGTGGCTGCTTCGACGGGCGGTCCGCAGACGGACGGAGGGGTCTTCTCGCAGGTGACCCCGGCGGTGCGCCCAGGCGGTGAAGGCCCGCACCGAGGCCGTCTTGCGGTTGAGGGTGTTCCGCGAGAGCCCCGCCTCGTGCAGCTCCCCCAGCCAGCTCCGGATCCCGGCCAGGCTGATCTCCTGCAGATCTCCGCGCCGCTGGGCGAGCTGACGCAGATCGCTGCGGTACGCCCGGATCGTCTGGGCCGAGAGCCCTCGTTCGTGTCTGAGGTGATCGATGAACGCCGTGATCAGCTCGGGGTCGACCGGAGCTTCGGTGTCTGATGGTCGATCGGTGTCTCGTGGTCGATCCTGCGCGGAGGCCATGGCGGAAGTCTACGACTGGACGCGCTGGGTCAGGGTTCTCCGCGCCGGTCATGCTCGGCCCCAGTGCCCGTTGACGGTCCTTGCGTGGCCGGAGCGCTGCAGCCGGGTCAGCTCGGCGAGCACCGTGGGCAGCGGGAGCCCCGCGACGGATGAGAGCTTGCCCGGGGCGCTCAATCCACGCCTGGGCAGCGCGTCGAGGAGCAGGCGCTGGGCCTCATCGAGTCCATCCTGCGGGTGATCCCGCCCCGCTGGTCCGGGAAGCTCCTGTTGGACGGTGTGTCGGGACGGTGGAGCCTGGCGCCCGGTCCTGTGGACGATGGCATGGCATGGAACGTCGGAGTCGCCCGCCGGCATTGGTCCGTAGGTTCCGCCGCCGGTGACGAGGGTCAGAACGTCGGTGGCGTCGCGCACCAGCTGTGCCGGGGTCTCCCGCAGCAGTCGGTGACACCCCGCCGAGGAGGCGGAGAAGACGCTTCCGGGCACCACCCCCACCTCCCGGCCAAGCGTGAGCGCATGGTGGGCGGTGGACTGAGCTCCGCTGCGCCATCGCGCCTCCGTGATGACCGTGACCATGCCCAGCGCTGCGATGAGCCGGTTTCGCTGCAGGAACCGGTGCCGAGTGGGCGCCGATCCAGGCGCCATCTCGCTGAGCAGCAACCCGGTCACCGCCACCTCCTGAAGCAGACTTTCGTTGCCAGCCGGGTAGAACCGGTCCAGGCCCCCGGCCAAGACCGCCAGTGTCGGCGCAGGCTGGGTTCCGCTCCAGGTGCCGGAAGCGGCGCTGGCCGCCGATCCCGGCCCCGGGCGCGAGCCTGAGACCGGCGCTGAAGCCGCGCGCAGAGCGGCCCTGTGCGCGGCGGCATCAACGCCGTAGGCGCCGCCAGAGACCACGCAGAGCCCGGTCTGCACCAGATCCTGGGTGAGTTCCGCGGTGATCCGGATGCCGTAGTCGGTGACTTCCCGGGATCCCACGATCGCCACGGCCCGGGTCGGCTCCGGGAGTCGACCCAGCGACTGGGACGCGATCTCCTCCGCGCCGCCCCGGAACCAGAGCGCCACGGGGGCAAGCGGGCCCAGGTCACGCAGCTGCGCAGGCCAGGTGGGATCCTCAGGGATCAGCAGGCCCCCGCCGAGCCTGCTCATCGTGGCGAGATCGGCAGCTCCGTGCAGCTGCCCGCAGCGGGTGCGCCATCGCTCGAGCCCGACGCGCAGGTCCTGCTGCCGAGGTCCGAGCCCCGCCGATTCGGCGGCCTGCGCCAGAGCATGACGCTCCGCCGCGGACGGGGGATGCTCAGAGGTGATCAGCGCGTGGAGGTGCTGGGCCCTGAAGGTCTCCAGAGCGAGCCCGGCGAGCAGGTCTCCGGGTTCGATCAGCCGGGACAGCTCTGCCCGGATGATCCGTTCTTTCCGGGAAGCAGCCCTCGGTTCGCCGGGGGCGGGATCTCGTTCCATAGGTCCTCCTGGGTTCAGGTCTTGTGAGACCGCTGCCGCAGCTGCAGGGCAGCGTCGACCTCATCGGCCCCCGGTCGGTCGTTGTGCATGAGGTCGGCGATGGTCCAGGCCAGTCGCAGGACGCGAAGATATCCCCGCAGCGAGATCGCGGCCCGGTCCAGCGCGGCGTCGATGTGCCGGGTGGCACCGGCGGGCAGCCGCAGATCTCCGGTCAGCAGCTGCATAGGGGCCTGGGAGTTGGTGCGCAGGCCCCACAGGCGGAGGCGCTCGCGCTGTGCGCCTCGAGCGTCCAGGACTCGGGCGCGGACGACCGCGGAGCTCTCCCCCGGCGGTCCCAGTGCGTCGGCCGCTGATCGCGGCCGGTCGACCTGAATCTGCAGGTCGATCCGATCCAGGAGCGGACCGGAGAGGCGCGCCATGTAGTTGCGGCGCTGAGCCACCGAACACCGGCAGCCTGTCCCGGCACCGACGTTGAGCCCGCACGGGCAGGGATTGGCCGCGAGGACCAGCTGAAAACGGGCCGGGTAGGTCACGCTGCCGGCGGAGCGGTGAAGTGAGATCCTTCCGGTCTCCAAGGGCTGGCGCAGGGCGTCCAGCGCGTGGCGCGGAAATTCGGGGGCCTCATCGAGGAACAGCACTCCCCGGTGTGCGCGAGTGACGGCACCGGGCCGCGCGATCCGCGCTCCGCCACCGACGATGGCTGCCATCGAGGCACTGTGGTGTGGGGCCTGGAACGGCGGTGTGCGTCGCAGCCTGGTCACGGTGCGGGGTTCTGCCGAGATCGACTCGATCGCGGTGGCTTCCATCGCCGCCTGATCATCCAGCGGCGGCAGTATGCCGGACATCCGCTCGGCCAGCATGGTCTTGCCGGCACCGGGAGCGCCGATGAGCAGAAGGTGGTGGCCGCCGGCGGCCGCTAGTTCCAGAGCGAACCGGGCCTCCTGCTGACCCCGGACCTCTGCCAGGTCAGGCACAGGGTCGCAGGAGAGCGGCCTGCCGTCGTCGACCTCGCCACGGAGATCAGCAGAACAGACCTGCGGCGACCGGGCCGGCTGCGAAGGGTCCACCAGAGCAGGCGCCTCCCGAGAACGGTCTGCGGACCACCGTTCGAGCCCGGGAGCATCGCGCACCAGTGGTTCGAGCGCGGCGGAGGCGAAAGAAGCCGCCGCCTGCCGAACATGAGACCCGGCAAGGACCTCCATCCCGGGCACCAGGGCGGCCTCCTGAGCGTTCTCCTGGGCGACCACCACAGTCTGCGCGCCGGCAGCCTGTGCTGCCGCCACCGCGGGCAGCACACCGCGGACCGGTCGCAGCCGCCCGTCGAGACCCAGCTCCGCCAGGAAGACGACCTCGGACGTGCGGTGTACCCTCCCGTCTGCAGCCCAGGCGCTGATAAGGATGGCGAGGTCGAGCACCGAGCCGGATTTGGGCAGCGAGGCCGGAAGCAGGTTGACGGTGAGCCGGCGGGCGGGCAGATCGATCCCGGTGTTCTTCGCCGCCGATCGGATCCGATCCTGGCTCTCACGCATCGAAGCGTCCGGCAGGCCCAGCAGGATGAACCCCGGAAGCGCCCGCCCGATATCGGCCTCCACCTCGATCAGATGCCCATCCATGCCGAAGAGCACCACCCCGCGGGCCCGACCCATGCTCATCAGCTCACGTCCTTGAGGTGCTCCAGCCGATGGATCAGATGCTCCTCGGCGTGCGCCGCAGCCGCTCCGCTGAGCAGCACCGCGACGACGTCCACGCGTCGCGGAACCTGGAGGCACTGCTGGCCGACGCAGTATTCGAGCAGCAGCCGGTGCAGCCGCGCGAGCTTGCGCCCGTTGACCGCTTCGAAGGGGTGCCCGTATCCGATGCCCCGTCGGGTCTTGACCTCCACGGCGACCAGGTGGGCCCCGTCCCTGGTGATCAGGTCCAGCTCACCGTGCGCGCCGCGCCAGCGCCGCTCCAGGATCTGATGTCCCTGTCGGCCCAGATAGTCGGCCGCGATCTGTTCCCCGACCATGCCGGTGACGTCCTTGGCTCGCATTCGCGCTCCTCTCTCACAGGCACCAGCATCCGGCACAGCGGGACAGCAGAGGGACTGCCCCCGGGCTCTGTGGAGGACGCACGCGGACCGAGTGGGCAGGCGGCTCCTGGGGAAGACTCGGGAAGCCGTGGAAGTCAGAGTGACTTCAACGGTGCGGTCGGACTCGGGTCAGACGGTGCGGTCAGACCCCGAGGTTCCAGCTGAGCCGGTGCTGAGCGGTGGCCCCGAGCTCGAGCAGCGCATTCCGGTGACCCTGAGAGCCATACCCGCGGTTGGAGTCCCAGCCGTATCCGGGATGCTCCGCGGCGAGCTCCTCCATCAGACGGTCGCGTTCGAGCTTCGCCAGCACCGAGGCGCAGGCCACCGTCAGTGCCTTGATATCGGCCTTGACCATGGTCTGCACGCGGGGCGAGGCGCCATGGGTCAGCCAGTCATGGGCGCCGTCCAGGATGACGGCGTCCAGCGGCCGACCGAGCTTGACCTCGACCGCGTTGAGCCCGGCGAGCCCGGCGGCCCGCAGCGCCCCGTTGATGCCCAGGGCGTCGATCTCCCGCGGCGCCCGGTGCTGGACGCTGTAGGCGGCGGCGTGTTCGCAGATGTGTGGATGCCAGCGCTGCCGGGCCTTGGCACTGAGCAGCTTGGAGTCGCGCACGCCGTCGAGCTGGGTACAGATCCCGCTCGTCGTCGGCGTCTGGGCGAAGACCGGGGCCTGAAGATCGAAGACCACCACTCCGATGCTGACCGGGCCCGCCAGGGCGCCGCGGCCGACCTCGTCGATCCCAGCGATGTAGCGGACGTCGCGTCCGGCGGCGATTCCCAGCTCGGGCAGCAGCGTGGCGTTCTCGGGCATCAGCGCAGCCCTCGCATGAGACGCGTGGCGCGGCGCCGGGACCAGACGCTCAAGGCTCCGGGACCGCCTCGAAGGGGTCACGCTCGGTTCCGCCGTCGCCGAAGTGGTCAAACGGCCAGATCACGACCGAGGACCGACCGATGACGTCTTCGATCGGCACCGCACCCATGTCGGGCTCATCCACGTGGGAGCGCGAGTCCGCGGAGTTCCCGCGGTGATCCCCGAGCAGCCAGACGCTGTCTTCGGCAACGGTCACCGCGAACTCACCCTCGCTGGGGACGTCGCCGGGGAAGATATAGGGCTCGTCGATGGGTTCGCCGTTGACCATGATCCGACCCTGATCGTCACAGCACTCCACCTCGTCACCGCCGAGGCCCACGATCCGCTTCACCACGAAGTGCGAGGAGGTGTCCGGCATCAGACCGACGAAGATCATCGCGTCCTGGAAGGCGTTCGTGGGCACCTGGCTCCCGGCGCCCCACCACTGGCGGGTGTCTTCGAAGACCACGACGTCGCCGCGCTCGACCTCCATGAGGTCTGGGGCGAGCAGGTTCACGATGATCCGGTCATCGACCTCCAGGGTGGGCTCCATCGACTCAGAGGGGATGTAGAAGGCCCGGAAGAAGAAGGTCTTGACGACGAAGGAGATGACCAGCGCGAAGACCAGGATCGTGGCGATCTCGATCAGGAATCCGACCACCGGGTGCCGCGCCGAGCGGGCCCGACGACGGCGTTCTCTGCGGCTCTCCGGCGATGGAGACGGAGGCCCGTCACTGGTGCTGATGAAGTGCCTCCGGAAGCTCTCGTCGTTCATTCCAGGGCCAGAAGACGCCGGTGACGCGGCCGAGGATGCGGTCTTCGCTGATCATACCCCCGCCGGGTGCGCCCAGCAGCGCCCGCGAATCCAGGGACTGCTCGCGGTTGTCCCCCATGACCCAGAGTCGGCCCGGCGGAACCTCAGCCTCGAAGCTCAGCTCTGAGGCAGGAGCCTGCGCGGTGACGTCTCGGCCCAGATAGGGCTCCTCCACGGGTTCCCCGTTGACGGTGAGCTGCCCGGAGTCCGCGCAGCACGCGACGATGTCTCCGCCGGTGCCGAGCACGCGTTTGACGTAGGTCGCAGGAGGTGTCGCGATTCCGAACCAGTGACCGACCCTCGCTCCGAGCTGCTCGAGGGTCGAACCCCCTCCCACGTAGGGGGTGAAGGAGCCTTCTCCGTCGAAGACGATCACATCTCCGCGCCGGACGCCCTGGTCCTCGGGATAAGCCTTCTCCACCAGGATCCGCTCGGAGTCAGCCAGAGTGGGCGCCATAGAGACCTGGGAGACGGTGTAGACGTCCACGACGAACAGGCGCAGCCCGGTGGCCAGCAGCACCGCGATGACGGCGGTCGCGAGCACCGCGATCCAGAGCCGGAAGCGGCGAGGACGCGTCAGACGCCGAGAACCCCGAGTCGCCGAGTCAGACTCGGGCGGCTCAGGGTTCTCTGCGCTGTTCATAAGACGTACGAGCTCTCAGCGATGAGCCGAGGCCGATCCGCGGATCAGGCCTCGGTGACCTCTTCGACCTTCTCGCCCTGCTGGCGAGCAATGGTGGACTCACGCTTCTCCTTGATGCGTGCAGCCTTGCCATGGCGATCGCGCATGTAGTACAGCTTGGCGCGGCGGACGTCACCGCGGGCCAGGACCTCGATCTTCTCGGTCACCGGGGAGTGGACCGGGAAGGTGCGCTCCACGCCGACGCCGAAGGACACCTTGCGGACCGTGAAGGTCTCGCCGATGCCGTGGCCCTGGCGGCCGAGGACGTAACCCTTGAAGACCTGAACACGAGTGTTCTTGCCCTCAACGATGTTGACGTGCACGTTGACGGTGTCACCGGGGCCGAACTCCGGGATGTCGGTGCGCAGGCTGGCTGAATCAACGAAATCAAGCTTATGCATATGCTTCTCCTTGGACGACTGCCACAGGTCACTCGCCCGGGTTGCGACCTCTTGCGGACGGCGCACAAGGCGCCGATCACGCCGGAATCCGGCGCAGGTCAAAGCGTAAGGATCCGGATCGGGATGATTTCCCTCTCCGGCGGCCTGTCTGTTGACGGTCATCCCCTATGGCAGATGGAGCCGCCCAGCAGGCACGGTGGCCAATTCTATGTCAGATTCCGCTCCTGCGCGACCACGTGCTTGGCCCACAGATCGGGGCGCAGCTTCCGGGTGCGGATGTCCTGCTGCGCCGCGCGCCAGGCGCCGATCTTCGCGTGGTCACCGGAGAGCAGGATCTCGGGCACATCGAGGCCGCGCCAGCGCGCAGGCTTGGTGTAGACCGGATACTCCAGCAGGCCGTCGGCATGGGACTCCTCCGCCAGCGACTCCGGGTTGCCGAGCACCCCGGGGATCAGCCTGGTGATGGCTTCGACCATGACGACGACGGCGGACTCCCCGCCGTTGAGCACATAGTCCCCGATGGACATGGGGCGCACCTGGAAATGCTCCGGCGCCCAGTCGAGCAGCCGCTGATCGATGCCCTCGAAGCGTCCGGGGGCGAAGACGAGATGCTCGGCCTGGGCCAGCTCTTGAGCGGTCCGCTGAGTGAGCACCTCCCCCGCAGGGGTGGGAATGATCAGGATCGGGGGATCATCCGATGCCGGGGTCTCCCGCTGGGTGAGCACGTGCTCCAGCGCCAGCGCCCACGGCTCGGGCTTCATCACCATCCCGGCGCCGCCGCCGGTGGGGGTGTCATCGACGCTGCGGTGCTTGTCGAAGCTGAAGTCGCGCAGCTGGTGCCGGTGCAGGGTGAGCAGTCCCTCGCGCTGGGCCTTCCCGATCAGGGAGAGGTCAAGGACGTCGAAGAACTCAGGGAAGATCGAGATGAGGTCGATCCGCATGGCGCGCTCCTCGCTCAGAAGAGGCCGGGCGGCGGGGTCAGCACGATGCGCTGATTCTCCGCATCCACCTCGGGCACGAGCTCTTCGACGAAGGGGACCATCACGTCCTCGCCGGAGACGGCCGTGACCACGAGCAGATCCTGCGCCGAACCGGTGATCAGCTCCTTGAGCGTGCCCAGGCGCTGACCCTGTAGGTCCACGCAGGCGAATCCGGCGAGTTCGTGGCTGTACCAGCCGTCCTCGTCGGAGTCTTCCTCCATCGGCACCTCGACGTAGAGGGTGGAGCCGCGCAGGGCTTCGGCGCTGTCACGGTCAGTGATCTCGCGGAAGCTCAGCAGCGCGATGCTCTTGTTCCAGCGCTGCCGGGTCACAGTGAGCAGCGTGGTGATCCGGTCGACGGTCTGATCGCCGGCGATCCGGATGATCACCGAACCGGGAGCGAGTCGCTGCTCCGGGTCATCGGTGAAGAGTTGGGCTGTGACCTCGCCACGGATGCCGTGGGGTTTGCCGATACGAGCGACCCGCAGGCGCTCTGCCGAATCTGGCAGTGCCTGCGGGTCGGTCTCATATGCTTCCTGGCCTTGCATGCCAGCAATCATGGTGCAGTCCTCATATCCGTCAGCGGCTGCGGTCGGTGTCGACCACGTCGACGCGGACATCGCCCCCACCGGGGAGGGCGGAGACCACAGTGCGCAGTGCCTTGGCGGTGCGCCCGGCCCGACCGATCACTCGACCGAGATCATCCGGATGAACTCGCACCTGGAGGACGTCGTAGCGACGCCCGCCCTTACGGCGGACATCGACGTCATCGGGTGCGTCCACGATTCCGCGGACCAGGTGTTCGAGCGCGTCACTCAGCACTGCATCAGCTCCCATGATTACTCTGCATTCTCCTGCGAAGCAGACTCAGCTGCCTCGTCGGCAGGAGCCGGAGCCTTGGTCTTCTTCTCCTGGATGACTGAGCCCTTGCTGGGAGCGACGAACTCCTCCTTCGGGGCCTTGGTCCGCAGAGTGCCTTCGGAGCCTTCGAGGCCCTTGAACTTCTGCCAGTCACCGGTGACCTTCAGCAGTGCATTGACCTGCTCGGTGGGCTGTGCGCCCACGGAGAGCCAGTACTGAGCGCGCTCGGAATCGATCTCGATCAGCGAGGGCTCCTGCGTCGGGTCGTATTTGCCGATCTGCTCGATGGCGACGCCGTCACGCTTGGTGCGGGAGTCGGCGACGACAACACGGTAGAACGGTGCACGGATCTTGCCCATGCGCTTCAGACGAATTTTAACTGCCACTTGAGTGGTCCACTCCTGTTTCTTGTTTCAGGGGCGCGGTCAGGCAACGGATTGCGTGGGGACGTGCTGCACAATCGAGGCGACCACTTCAGAACATTGTCCCTACGGCGGGTTTAGAGGGTGCCCTCCGTCGAACAAAGTACCTGCCTATTGTGCCAGAGATCGGCCGAACACGCGATCTGAGACCCGGTCAGCCCTGCTCAGCGCAGGCCGAGACTCAGCGCAGGTACTTCTCGAATCCCTTGGGGAGGTTCAGGTCCTCGGGCTTGAGATCCTTCGTGCCTGCGCCGAAGCTGGAGCCGTCCATCCGCTTGGCGGCACCCTGGGTGCGCTTGAGCTCAGCCTCGCGGGCCTCCTGGGCGGCCTTGGCCGGGTTGCCGGACTTCTTCTTGGGCTTGGGCTGGGGCTTGCGCTTCTTCGAGGCGCCTCCTCCGGCACCCATGCCGGGCATCCCGCCCATCCCCGGCATCCCGCCTCCGCCGGGCATCGAGGGCATGCCCCCGCCGCCGGCCATCTTCTTCATCATCTTCTGTGCCTGGGTGAAGCGCTCCAGAAGCTGGTTGACCTCGGAGACGTGGACGCCGGAGCCCTTGGCGATGCGGGCCCGGCGGGAGCCGTTGATGACCTTGGGGACGTTGCGCTCATAGGGGGTCATCGAATAGATGATCGCCTCGACCCGGCCGATGGAGGACTCGTCGAACTGGTCCAGCTGCTGCCGCATCCCCTGCGCGCCGGGCATCATGCCCAGCAGCTTCTTCATCGAGCCCATCTTCTTGAGCTGCTGCATCTGACCGAGGAAGTCGTCGAGGGTGAAGTCCTCCTGGTCGGCGAACTTCCTGGCCATCTTCTCGGCCTCGCCGCGGTCCCAGTTGGCCTCGGCCTGCTCGACCAGGGAGAGGATGTCACCCATGTCCAGGATCCGACGAGCCATCCGGTCCGGGTGGAAGACCTCGAAGTCTTTCAGCCCTTCACCGGTGGAGGCGTACATGACGGGCTTGCCGGTGACCGAGGCGACCGAGAGCGCGGCACCGCCGCGGGCATCGCCGTCGAGCTTGGTGAGCACCACGCCGGTGAAGTTCACGCCCTCGTTGAAGGCCTGCGCGGTGGTGACCGCGTCCTGACCGATCATCGCGTCGATCACGAAGAGCGTCTCGTGCGCGCCGACGGCGGCCTTGATGTCAGCGGCCTGACGCATCAGCTCGGCGTCGACGCCGAGGCGCCCGGCGGTGTCGATGATGATGACGTCGTGGAGTTTGCTGCGGGCCTCGGCGAGACCATCGGTGGCCACCTTGACCGGGTCACCGGTGGTGGACTCGAATTCCGAGGACACGCCGGGGTGCGGAGCGTAGACGGGAACACCGGCGCGCTTTCCGCCGACCTGCAGCTGGGTGACCGCGTTGGGCCGCTGAAGGTCACAGGCCACCAGCATCGGGGTGTGGCCCTGGTTCTTCAGATGGTGCGCCAGCTTCCCGGCGAGCGTGGTCTTGCCCGCACCCTGGAGGCCGGCGAGCATGATCACCGTCGGCGGGTTCTTGGCGAAGGCCAGTTCACGGGTCTGCCCGCCGAGGATCCCGACGAGCTCCTCGTTGACGATCTTCACGATCTGCTGACCCGGGTTCAACGCCTGTGCGACCTCGGACCCGAGGGCGCGCGCCTTGACCTTGGCGATGAACTCGCGGACCACCGGCACGGCGACGTCGGCGTCGAGCAGCGCCCGGCGGATCTCCCGCGCGGTGCCGTCGATGTCGGCCTCGGAGAGCCTCCCCTTGCCGCGGAGGTTCTTGAAGGTGGCGCTCAGGCGATCGGAGAGGGAGTTGAACACGTCTGGGATGTCCCTTGGGTCGTTGGTGGTGGCTGCGCGTCGCGGAGCAGAGTGCGTCCACCGCGCAGTGGATGTACCGAGGCTCTAGAGTATCAATGTGCGATGGATAGACCTTCACCCCAGTGACACCACCTCCCAGACCTCCACCGTCGCGGAGCGGGTATCTGCCACCGACGCTGATGTCCTCAGTGCGGCCCGGGCGGCGCACCACACCGCCCTGGAGGCCGCCGAGCAGGCGCACCGGGCCGCGGCCGGCGCCTGGTCAGGTCCGACGCAGAAATCGGTGGCGACCAGCCTGTACGCCCATCACGCATCGTTGCACCTCGAGCGCGCCGAAGCACTCGCCGAGGCCGCGTCGGCCTCCGCCGTCCCACCGGCGGACGGCCTGGTCGCAGACCCCCCGGAGACGCCCGCCGCGCAGTGGGCACAGGCCTTGGGCGACGCCGCGCAGCTGCCCTCCCCCGAGGCAGGCGTCTCCCGACCACGCCTGGGACTGCGCGTCGGCCTGGTCGCCGGGCCACGGCTGCGTCTGGGCTTCTTCGGCCTGGCCGAGCTGCGCGATCTCACCGCCGAGGACTGGCAGACCCAGCTGGAGCACCTCGACCTCCTCATGATCGGCTCAGAGACCGAGGAATCCCCCGAATTCCTGCTGGAGACCCTGATCCCTGCGGCGCGCGCCCGCGGGCTGCCCGTCGTGCTGGTGGTGACGTCTGGACCCGCGCTGGGATCGTCCCTGTCGATCGCGGAGCGCTGCACCCAGATCTTCGCCACGGACCCCGAGGCCGCCGCCGTGCTGCGCAGCCGCTGCCCCGAACACGTCGAAGTGGAGGTCATCCCACACCCGGTGAGCCCGCTGCTGCACACCCCGGTGGGAACCCGCCCCGCGCGGACCCCGCTGATCGCGCTGCTGGGAATGGAACAGCGGCACCCCGCCCCGCATCTCGAAGAACCACAGTTCATCCCACCGCTGGTGGACGGGGTGCTGGGAGCCGGTCGGACGGCCGCGCTTCTTCCTCCGGAGCCGCGCCCCCACCACTGGTCCATCCCCGCCGACTACGCCCCGTGGACGCTGACCCGCGCCGAGGCCGCTCTTGTCGGGTCAGCCCGCGAGACGGCCCAGGTCCAACGTGCGATGGACGTCGGGCTGGCCGTCAACGCGGTGATGGACTCCCAGGCCGTGTTCGATCCGCAGATCCTGCAGCTTCAGGCCAGCGGCACCATGGTCCTGGCCACCTATAACCAGGGCGTGAACTCCTACTACCCGCAGGTCCACATCGCGAACTCCGCAGAGGACGTCGCCAAGACCCTCGAGACGATGACCTTGGACGAGCTGCGCCGGGTCCAGGCCGACGGGATCAGGACGATCTTCACCGCTCATCACGGCACCGACGTGCTGACCCGGATCGCCCGCGCCGCCGGCCTTGAGATCCCGGCACACCAGGACCGCGTCCTGGTGGTCGCCGATGAGCTCACCGAAGATCTCCGTGCCGACATCGCCTCCCAGACGCACCCGGCCGTGGAGATCACCACCTGGGCGGAGCTTGCCGCGTCCCGGACCGACGATGCGGAAGATCTCCCCGACATCAGCCGCTTCGAGATCCTGGTGCCGATGAGCTGCGCCCGGCGCTACAGCCCGGAGTACCTGGCGGATCACGTCGCCGCGTTCCGCTACCAGGCCGCCGCGGTGACCACGAAGCTCGACGGTGACGCCGACTCCACCGACGACGCCGCCCACCAGCGCCGGGCCGGCGTCGCCGACCTGGGCCTCTCCGCCTGGTGGCGGCCCGCGCCGGAGGCCCTGGACTCCCCCGACGCCCTCCTCGAGACCCTCGAGGCCGGTGCTGGCGCCACGGACTCCACCATGCCGGTCTACGCCCTCGACCACCTCGGGCACCGCCCAGCCGGTGCCCGCCGGGAGATCGATCGTGAGCAGGGCACGGATATGGCGCAGGCCAGAGAGGAGTTCCGCCGCACCGCCGAGGAGCTGGGACTCGAGCTCGCCGTCGTCGTGCCGATCTACAACAACGGCGACCACCTGCGGCACAAGGCCTTCGCCTCGCTGCGCCGATCCGGGATCTTCGAGAAGATGCACATCCTGCTGATCAATGACGGCTCCACCGACGCCTCCACCGTCGACACCATCGAGGAGCTCGCCCACGTCTGGCCCAACGTCTCGGCATTCCATCACGCCCGGGGCGGATCGGGGTCTGCCTCCCGCCCGCGCAACACCGGGCTCGCATTGAGCTTCACCGAGTTCGTCACCTACCTGGACCCCGATGACGAGGAGCTCGAGGATGGCTACTGGGAGCTGCTGGAGCGGCTGCGCGAGGCACCGGAGGCCGACTACGCGCTCGGGACCATGGCCGTCTGGACGCGGAAGTACGGAGTCCATGACTACCACCAGTGGTTCCAGGCCGGCGTCGAGCACCGCGACGGCCTGCACTGGCCGACGGCCGACTCCCTGGTCACGCTGAACTTCCGACCGGCGTCGATCGAGGCCATGGTGGCGCGCACCGCATGGCTCCAACGCCTCGGACTGGTGCAGCCCGTGGGCGCAGTGGGGCAGGACAGCTACTTCTTCCAGCAGCTGTTCTTCCACACCCGGGCCTATGTTCCGGTGTATCGACCGGTGTATACCTACTACGGTGCGGTGGAGACCTCCATCGTCAACGTGATCTCCCCGAACTACTTCCGGAAGTACCTGATCCTGGAGCAGGATCGTGCCGCCTGGCTGCGCGAGGTGGGCCTGTTCGAGGTCTACCTCGAGCAGCGCTTCGAATCGTTCTTCGTGTCCTGGTACCTGCAGAAGTACAAGCGGGTGCTGCCTCACGATCGCGACGAGGCGGCCGGGGTGCTCCGCGAGCTCATCGCCGCCTACGGTGATGTGCGCTGGAGAGATCCGCGCGGACTTGAGTTCTTCCGCAGTCCCGAGGGGCGGCCGTGATGACGGAATCGCCCACCTCCGGGTCAGTCGGCAGGGCCGAGGGCCACGGCAGAGCAGAGGACCACAGCAGAGCAGCCGGGACTGCCCGGGGCAGAATCGATGCGAAGGACGATCAGGCGATGACCGAGACCAATCAGACCAGCACCAGCGCGGCGGCACCGACCGAGACCGAGCCGAATGCGGTGACCGATCTCAGCGAGAACACCCGCGAGGTCGTCGTCGAGCTGCTCACTCAGCACCAGGCCCTGCTCACCGAGCTCCGCTGGGCCTATGACCAGCTCGAACGCGTCCAGGAGGTCGATATCGCTGCGCTCAAGCAGCGGGTCTCGGAACTGGAGCAGCGCCGACCCGCGCGGAAGACGGCCAAGGCCGCGTCCGCGAGCGCGTCGTCGAGGATGCGCAAGCGCGTGGAGTTCACCCTGCAGCACCCTGACAAGGCCGTGCGGGTCGCAGGACGAAAGCTCGCCAGACCCTTCGAACAGGTGGCCCGCCGAGCAGGGTTCGACCGGTGACCCACCACCTGGGCCTGACTGGTCCGCACCCGCGCCGGGACCGCCTGGATGCCGGCATCGCTCGGATCGCCGAGCTGCTGGCCGCCCCCGATCTGCTCAGCGCCCTCACCGAGGAGGGCACCACCGAGCTGCTGGGCCCCGGCCCGGGCAGCCCCTTCTCTCGCGGGACGACTGACGCCTCCGATCTGCTCGAGCAGCTGGCACCGGCGATGGCGGCGCTGCCGGATCTCGAGTCCGGGATCTCCAGGCCGCCCCTGGCGCTGCGCGTGGCAGTCATCGACGACTTGAGCACCCAGCAGGTGCTGCGCGGTGCCGCCGAGCTGATCGGTCTCAGCGCGGAGCAGCTGACTGCGGACGCTTCAGCGCTTGACCGCGTCGACCTGGTGGTGCTGACCCCGGTCAGCGCCGGCGCCCGATACAGCGTCCCCCCGGAGGGGACCGTGGAGGGCAGCGAGGACCAGCTCCAGGCCTGGGCGCGGCTGCTGCTCACCGAGGTGATCCCCCGCTGTCGGCGCGACGGCGTTCCCGTGGTCTTCTGGGACCGCACGACCCGCAGCACCACCGCGACCGGCCGCGAGGTGGCCAGCGCCTGCGACGCGGTCTTCGCCGTCTCCGAAGAAGCCGTCCGGCGCTATGCCGACACGCGGCGGCAGAAGGCAGAGGTCACCCGGGTGCCGATGGTGGTCAACCCGTTGCAGAACTCCCCGCTGGGCACCCGCAGCGCCACCTCGGCCGTGATCGCCATGGCAGGCGCGCACGTGGCGCAGAGCCCCCGCGATCTGCGGGTCATGGTGGAGTGGATCCTTGACGGCATCAGCGCCCAGGGCCTGCCCGCCGCGCTGCTGCGCCGGGGCGAGGAGGGCACCCTCCCGGCCGGGCACGGAGCCGGGTTCGCGGCGCGCCACTGGCCGCTGCTCGTCGACGACCCGGGACCCGACGCGATTGCGGCGCTGGACCGGGTCACCGACATCGGCATCGTGCTCAATGACGTGATCAGCTCCCAGACGCTCTATGACCGGCGCATCATCGAGCTGCAGGCCTCAGGCTCGATGGTGCTCAGCGGCTACAACCAGGGAGTGAACTCCTACCTCCCGCATGTGAGGATCCCACAGTCGACGGCGGACGTCGCGGACACTCTCGGGTCGCTGACCCTCGGGGAGCTCCGGCG
This sequence comes from Nesterenkonia sp. DZ6, assembly GCF_022565835.1. Taxonomy (NCBI): domain Bacteria; kingdom Bacillati; phylum Actinomycetota; class Actinomycetes; order Micrococcales; family Micrococcaceae; genus Nesterenkonia; species Nesterenkonia sp. DZ6. The sequence goes on along the minus strand of NZ_JAJOYW010000004.1, from coordinate 185,442 downwards.
CGTCCAGGGCGACGGGATCCGCACGGCCTTCAGCAGCCATCACGTCTCCGACGTCTTGGCGAGAATCTGCACCGCGGTGGGCCTCTCGGCGCCACGGCCCGCGGAACGGGTGCTCGCGGTCATGGATCAGGTCGAGCACACCGGGCAGACCCGGCGAAGCGGCCAGACGGACTCCCTGGAACCAGTGGACCCGCTGGATTCGGTGCTGCGCGCCGAGCTGGGGTCGCAGACCCACGCGGAGATCCCCCTGGTCTCCTGGGACCAGGTGTCCGCCCGCCACGGCAGCTATGACATCCTGCTGCCGGTCTCCACCCGCCGGCACTACTCCCCCACCTATGTGGCTGACATGGTCAGCGCCTTCCGATACCAGGGCGCCGGCGTCGTCGCGAAGCTGGACGGGACTGCCGAACAGACCGACCGCGCCGCCCTGCGCCATCAGACCCCCAGCTCGGCACGGACAACGGCGACGACGACGGGTTCGGCATCAGCGCCGCCGGCCCTGGACCTGACCGCCTGGTGGCGACCCGCTGAGGGTCCCGCCGCCAGCGCCGCAGCCCTGCTGGCCCACGCGCATGACCAGCGGATCTTCTTCTCTGATCACCTCGGTCATCATGCCCGCGGACTCGGAGCGTCGATGCGCCGAGATCGTCCGGCGCTGACGCTCGATGAGGATCTCGCCGCAAGCTCCAAGCTCGCCGCTGCCACCGCGCGGGCGCTGAACCTCGAGCTGACCGTGATCGTGCCGGTGTACAACAACGGCGATCATCTTCGGCACAAGGCATTCGCCTCGCTGCGCCGATCCTCGGTCTTCGAGAAGATGCACGTGCTGCTGGTCAATGACGGGTCCACGGATCCGGTCACGGTGGACACCGTCGAGGAGCTGGCCCACGAGTTTCCGAACGTGACGGCCTACCATCACGGCGGGGGCGGTTCAGGGTCCGCGTCCCGACCGCGCAACACCGGTCTGAAGCTGACCCATACCGAGTTCGTCACCTACCTGGACCCCGACAACGAGGCGGTCCATGACGGCTTCGCGCAGCTGCTCGCGGACATTCAGTCCCACCAGGATGTGGATTTCGTGCTCGGCGACATGACCCACTGGGCCAGCCGGTTCGGCAGGCTGCACTACAGCGAGCTGCTGCGCGAGACCCTCGCGGATCACCAGGACGCGTCCGGGACCATCGCCGTGCCGAGCGACGCCTTGGAGCGGCTGCACTTTCGTCCCATGGGGATCCAGACGGTGGTCGCTCGCACCGACTGGCTCCAGGCCTGCGGGTTGGAGCAGCCTCTGGGCGCGGTGGGGCAGGACAGCTACTTCTTCCAGCAGATGCTCTACTACGCCCGCCGAGTCCGGGTGCAGGACATCGGGGTGCACACCTATTACTCCGCGGTCAGCGACTCCACGGTGAACACGATCAACCCGGGCTACTTCGAGAAGTACCGTCCGCTCGACCTCGCGCGCGCCGACTGGCTGCGCGAGGTGGACAAGCTTCAGGCCTACAGGGATCTCCGGCTGGAGCCCTTCTTCGTGAACTGGATGCTCCCGAAGCTGCGCCGACTCGAGTCAGAGCCGTCAGACTGGCTCTTCGCGGCCGAGACCCTGGCAGACCTGCTCGGGTACTACGGGGACCACGAGTGGACCACCCCCGAGGCCGTCGAGTTCTGGGACCATCTGGCGGAAGCGCGTCGACGCGCCAAGCCCTGACCAGCCCCGCGACACCACCGAGCTTCCGGACGCCACCTAGCCCTGCAGTGCGGGCTCGATCCGCTCGGCCAGCTCGGCGGTGACCGAACGGACGAAGTTCTGTGAGACGTGGCTGTTGTCGTTGTAGGTGATCGCCCCGCCCAGCACCGCATAGCAGGTCGCCTCCTCCTCGGAGCAGAGCAGGTCCTCCGTGGGGATGAAGTGGTAGTTCTCCGCCTCGGCGAAGACGTCCTGGGACTGGGTCAGCCAGCGCTCGCTCACCCATGTGTCCTCGAGGTCGTCGTTGCAGGCGGCGGGGTCGTCCTCGTTGAGCGCCACGCACTCAGGCAGCGTCTCGGTCGCATTGCGCTCGAGGTTGAGCCGCGGGATCTCACCCAGGACGACGACCTCCTTCTCGGCGTCGAGCCAGACCTGGATCGGGGTGATCACGCTGCGTCCCTGCTCGGTGAGCTCCACCTCGGAGTCGGGCAGGTCCACCTCGACGTCGGGCCCTTCGAAGCCTCCCATCATCTGGCTGGCAGCGATCACGATGGTCTCTACCTCGTCATCCTCGGAGAGCCTGTCCAGGATCTCCAGGTTGGCCTCACCACAGGGGTCATCGGCCTCGACGAAGGTCGCGGCCCGTGGGGTGCAGCCGGACCGGGTCAGCACGAGCAGCCGCTTGCCCGCGTCCCGCGCGATCTCATCCAGTGCCGGAAGCCACATCGTGGCGTGTGAATCCCCGAACACGGCGATGGTGCCGTCGGCCTCTGACGCCAGAGCCCCGAGCCAACACTCAGGGACGCCGTCGTCGTCTGCTCCGGCCTGGCACCCGGGGTGGACAGGCTCCTGGGGCTGCGCGGCGACGTCGGCCGCCGAGGGGGTGAGCCCCTGGGTGCCTTCGAAGGGGTCCCCGCACTGATCGGGATTCGCCAGCGCCCGGTAGCCGTAGCAGGGGTGGTCCTCAGAGAGGTCCGAGGCCGTGAACACCTGTTCCACACGCTCGACCGAATAGTGGGCGAGGGCCATCACGAGCGCCATGCCAACTCCGGCGGCGACCATGGTCCGCCAGGTCGGCAGCAGGATCTTCGCTCGGCGCAGCGGGGTCTCGAAGAATCGGGTGCTCAGCGCGGAGACCACGACGACGCCGAGGATCAGGGCGACCTTGACGTGCCATAGATCGGCGGTCTCCAGCAGGTAGGGCAAGAAGATCACCACCGGCCAGTGCCAGAGGTAGATGGCATAGGACCAGTCCCCGATCGCGGTCACGGGGCGCATCGAGAACCACCAGTGGATCCCGGTCCAGGAGTCTCTGCCCCCGCAGGCCATCAGCAGGGTCGCACCCACCGTCGGGATCAGTGCGGTCCAGCCCGGGAAGGGCGTCAGCTCGCTGTAGAGATACGCCGAACCGAGGATCATCGCCAGCCCGGTCCAGCCGAGCAGGTTCCCCCACCGTCCGGTGAACTGGGTGGCGCCGAGGAGAAGCGCGAGCAGGGCGCCCAGCGCGAACTCCCAGATCCGGGTCGGCGTGACGAAATAGGCCTGGGCGGCGGAGTCCGCGGTGTAGTAGATGGAGAAGGCCAGGGAGCCTGCGCCCAACAGACCGATCACCCAGAGGAAGATGGTGCGCGTGTGGCTGCGCGCAACAGTCTCGCCGTGCACAGACTGCCGACCGGCCGGGCCAGGACCGCGAGGCCCAGGACGACGGCGAGCAGCACCGGCCACAGGACATAGAACTGCTCTTCGACGGAGAGCGACCAGAAGTGCTGCACCGCGGTGGCACGTTCGTCGGACTTGGAATAGTCGATGGCGTCATCAGCAAGGATCCAGTTCTGCACATAGAGCGCCGACGCAAAGACCTGTCGTCGGGTGTTCTGCCATTCCGTGCTGGGCAGGATCATCACCGCCGCCACCGCGGTGATGCCCAGCACCAGCAGACTCAGCGGCAGCAGACGCCGGATCCCGCGCCCCCAGAACTGACCCAGCCGGATCCGCCCGGTCCTCGCCGCCTCCTTGAACAGGTGCGCGGTGATCAGATACCCGGAGATCACGAAGAAGACATCCACACCCACGTACCCGCCGGTCAGATGCTCCGGCCAGAAGTGGTATCCGACGACGAGGAGCACAGCCAGTGCGCGCAGGCCCTGGATCTCTGGCTGGTAGCGTCCGCCGCGCGAGGACCGTTCGGCAGCCTCCGGCAGCGTCGGTGCCGCGACCGGCAGTGCCTGGGCGGACTCAGCGCGTGTGGTCACGGGCGGTTCTTGGTCTCCTTCGAAGCTCGATTGCAGCCGCTCCAAGATATCGCCGTTCTCAGGGAATCCCCGACCCCACACCAGGCGCCGGATCTTGACGCCCGTGGAGGGTAGTGACCCCTGGAATCCGCTGGGATAGACTCGCGTGCTGTCAGCCTCTTCGTGCTGTCAGTGTCATCGCGTCGCGACAGAAAGTGGTCCACCTTGCCAATGAACATCTCGAGCGTCGGTGTCATCGGACTCGGCTACATCGGTCTGCCCACCGCCGCGATCCTCGCGGACCACGGCGTCACCACGATCGGCATGGATGTCTCCGCGCGCAACGTCGCTGCGGTGAACAAGGGCGAGGTCCCCTTCGTGGAGCCCGGCCTGCGCGAGGTTCTGGAGCGCGCGGTCAGCAGCGGCACCCTGACCGCGACGACGCAGACGCCCAAGGCTGATGCCTATATCGTCGCGGTCCCCACCCCCTTCACCGATACCCACTCCGCTGACCTCTCCTACATCGAGGCCGCCGCCGACGGGATCGCCGCCGAGATCACCGGAGGGGAACTGATCATCCTGGAGTCCACCTCCCCACCAGGGGCCACCGAGCACATGGCGCAGCGCATCCTCGCCGCCCGCCCTGATCTCAGTGCCGCCGACATCCTGGTCGCTCACTGTCCCGAGCGCGTGCTGCCGGGGAAGATCATGGAAGAGATGATCACCAATGACCGGATCATCGGCGGCCTGACTCCAGAAGCCGCCGAGGCCGCCCGGGACCTGTACTCCTCGTTCTGCGAGGGCGAGTTCCTGCTCACCGACGCCCGCACCGCGGAGATGGCGAAGCTCACCGAGAACAGCTTCCGTGACGTCAACATCGCTTTCGCCAACGAGCTCTCGGTCATCAGCCACAAGCTCGGCATCGATGTCTGGGAGCTCATCGAGCTGGCCAATCACCATCCGCGGGTCAACATCCTGCAGCCCGGTCCCGGAGTGGGGGGACACTGCATCGCGGTGGACCCGTGGTTCATCGTCGATGCCGCACCCGAGGAGGCGAACCTGATCCGGACCGCGCGGCAGACCAATGACGCGAAGCCCGAATGGGTGCTGGGTCGGATCGAACAGGCCCTGGAGACGGCGGGCGACTCACCCGCGGTGGCGCTGCTCGGGCTCGCGTTCAAGGCGAATATCGATGATCTGCGCGAGTCCCCCTCGCTGCACATCGCGGAGAAGCTCGCCGAGCGCGCCCCGGGAGCGCAGCTGCTGGCGGTGGAACCGCACATCCAGGAGCTGCCCGAGTCGCTGGCGCAGCACAGCAATGTCAGGCTGAGCGACCTCGACGAGGCCTTGGAGCGTGCCGATGTGGTGGTGCTTCTGGTGGACCATCAGGTGTTCAAAGAGCTGCCGGCCTCTCGGCTCGGAGATGCCACGGTGATCGACACCCGCGGCATCTGGCGCTGACGCGCCTGACCGGCGCGCCGGCCTGAACTGCGCTGCCCCGACGGAACTGCCCCGCCCCGACGGAGCTGCCCCGACCTACGAGCTCCCGGCCAGCGCCGGTTCCATCCGGTCGGTGAGCTCAGGGATCGTCGACTGCACGAAGGTCCGCGCCAGGTGGCTGTTGTCCGAGTAGGTGATGGCACCGCCGAGAACCGCGTAGCAGGTGTCCTCCCGGCACACCAGATCCTCGGTGGCTACGAAGTGGTAGTTCTCTTCGTCCGCGAAGACCTCCGCGGACCGGGTCAGCCAGCGATCCCCCACCCGAGTGTCCTCGAGCCTCTCGTTGCAGGCCGAGAGGTCGCTCTCGTTCAGGGCCACGCATTCCGGCAGGGTCTCTTCTTCCTGCTCGTCGTTGCTCATGCGTGGGACCTCACCGAAGACCACCACCTCTTTGTCGGCCTCGAGCCAGGCCACGATCGGCTCGTACATGGCCCGCGCCGAATCGTCGAGACCGGAATCACCCTCGTCCAGTCCGAGGTCGCGGCTCGGCCCGCCGAATTCGAAGTGCCGCTGGCTGGCCGCCACGATCACGGTGTCGATGCCGTCGTCCGCGGAGACCTGGTCGATGATCTCGGCATTGGCGCGGAGGCAGTCGCTGGAGTCCTCACCGACCTCGCCGCCGCGGGGCGTGCAGCCGGACCGCGTCAGCACCAGCAGGCGCTTGTCCTGCTCCTGGGCGATCTCATCGAGCGCCGGGAGCCACATGGTGGCATGGGAGTCGCCGAAGACCGCGATCGTCCCGTCGGACTCCGTCTCCTCCGCCCCGAGCCAGCACTCCGGCACACCATCGGCGTCCTCGTCGGCCTGACAGCCAGGGAACGCCTCCTCCTGGTACTGCTCCGCCACCACCGCAGGCGAGGGCCACAGACCCAGCTCCCCTTCGAACGGGTCACCGCATTCGTCCGGGTTCGCCAGCGCCCGGTAGCCGTAACAGGGGTGGTCCTGGGTGAGTGTGGAGTCTGCGGTGCTGGTCTGCATCACCGAGACCGCAGCGATCCCGGACACGATGACCAGCACCATGCCGGTGCCGGCCGCGACCATCGTCCGCCAGGTGGGCAGCAGGATCTTGGCGCGGCGGATCGGGGACTCGAAGAAACGGGTGCTCAGCGCGGAGAGCCCGATGATGCCCAGGATCAGCAGGACCTTGACGTACCAGAACCTGGCGGCGTCGCTGATGTAGGGCGAGAAGATCACCACCGGCCAGTGCCAGAGGTAGATCGCATAGGACCAGTCCCCGATGGCGGTCGCTGGGCGCAGCGAGAGCCACCAGTGAACCCCCGTCATCGGTTCCCGCCCGCCGCAGGCCAGCACCAGGACTGTGCCCACTGTCGGCAGCAGCGCGGTCCAGCCGGGGAACGGAGTGGTGTCGGTGTAGAAGAATGCAGCGCCGACGATCATGAGGAACCCGGCCCAGCCCAGCAGGTTTGCCCCTCGACCGCTGAACTGCCGAGATCCGAGCACCAGTGCGGCGATCGCACCGAGGGTGAATTCCCAGATCCGGGTGGGCGTGACGAAGTATGCCTGCGCCGGCGCGGCGGCGGTGTAGTAGATGGAGAACAGCAGCGAGAACGCTCCCAGCAGTCCGACCACCCAGAGGAACGCGGCCCGGATCTGGGCGCGCTCCAACCCGGGGGCGCCGGAACGGCGCTGCCTGAAGGCCAGGAACATCAGCGTGAGCGCCAGCAGGACCGGCCACAGGACGTAGAACTGCTCTTCGACAGACAGCGTCCAGAAATGCTGGACGGCTGTTGCTCGTTCGTCGGCCTTGGAGTATTCCACCGCGTCGGCTGCGAGGATCCAGTTCTGCACGTAGAGCGTGGACGCGATGATCTGCCGCAGGGTGGCCTGCCAGGCGGTGCTGGGCAGGATCAGCACGGCGGAGATCGCGGTCAGCAGCAGCACGAGCAGGCTCAGCGGCAGCAGCCGGCGGATCCGGCGCGCCCAGAACTGGCCGAGCCGGACTCCCCCGGTCTTCACCGCCTCCTTGAACAGATGCGCTGTGATCAGGTAGCCGGAGATCACGAAGAACACGTCGACGCCGACGTAGCCGCCGGTGAGACGGTCGGGCCAGAAGTGGTAGAGCAGCACGACCAGCACCGCCAGGGCCCGGAGCCCCTGGATCTCGGGCTGGAAGCGCGTCGGTGCCCCGCCCGCGGCCGGCAGCGGTCGGCCCGAGGGGGTTGCCTCTGCCGAAGAGATCGATGTCATGCCCACGTGAGTCTCTCGTCTTTTCTCGTCGTCGACGCCGAGGCGTCACTCTGTCCACATCTGCTGCAAGTCGGTCGGCGGCCCATAGAGACGCCGATGAGTCCGATGCCGCACCATACTCCAGCGTCCTGAAGGTTCGCAGGAGGTGGTCGTCCGCGTGGGTCCTGGCCGCCGGGTCCGCAGGTCTGTGACAGACTGAGCGCGTGGATTTTGACGTACTGATTCTGTTCATCGTTCTTGCCGTGATTCTGCTCAGCACCCTGGGATTCTTCCTGGTGCAGGGCGGGAAGCTGCTGCCCAAGGACAAGCGTGAGCAATACCTGACCCAGCGCGACCCCGATGACATCCCGTCCGGCGGCGTCGGCACCCTTGAGGCCCCCGCGGAAGAGCGCCCGGACGTCGCAGAGCCCGAGTTGGGCGGCGGCGTCGATCTGGTGGAGGAGCCGACGGTCGTTGAACCGACCGTCGAGACCCCCGAACCGGTGGCCGGACGTCTGGCCAGGCTGCGCGCCCGGCTGGTCAAGTCCAACAACATCTTCGGCAAGTCGCTGCTTGCGCTGCTGTCTCGCGACGAGATCGACGAGGACGTCTGGGAAGAGATCGAAGAGGTCCTGCTGATGGCGGACCTCGGCACCGATCCCACCATGGAGCTCGTCGACAGGCTCCGCGAACGGGTCAAGGTCGAAGGCACCAAGGACCCGGTCGTGGTCAAGGCGATGCTCACCGAAGAGCTGACTACGCTGGTCGATCCCACCCTTGATCGCCGACTCACGGTGACGGCGGAGGGTCGTCCCGCGGTCATCATGGTCGTCGGCGTCAACGGCGTCGGCAAGACCACCACGGTGGGCAAGCTGGCCCGGATGCTGGTCGCCGAGGACAAGGACGTGCTCCTCGGAGCGGCCGACACCTTCCGCGCAGCCGCCGCCGAACAGCTGAGCACCTGGGGTCACCGGGTGGGCGTGCCGACGGTGAAGTCCGACGTCGAAGGCGCTGACCCGGCGTCGGTGGCCTATGAGGCCGTGGACAAGGGGATCGAGCTCGAAGCCGACGTGGTCATGATCGACACTGCAGGCCGGCTGCAGAACAAGTCCAACCTGATGGACGAACTCGGCAAGGTCAAGCGTGTGGTGGAGAAGAAGTCCGCCGTCGACGAGGTCCTGCTGGTCCTCGACGCCACGACCGGTCAGAACGGCCTGAACCAGGCCAAGGTCTTCTCCGAGGTCGTCAACGTCACCGGCATCGTGCTGACCAAGCTCGACGGCACCGCTCGAGGCGGCATCGTGGTCGCCATCCAGCGCCAGCTCGGCGTCCCGGTGAAGCTCATCGGACTCGGTGAGGGTCCCGACGATCTCGCACCCTTCGACGCCGCCGAGTTCGTCGCCGCGCTGCTCGAAGACCACTGACCATCAGCGCCCGCCGACCCTCGACAGGCGCTGCACCTCAGCGGTCCTCCGCCTGCGGAATCCGCGAAGCCGCCTAGCTGAGGAATCCGCGCAGCAGCGAGGCGGTGCCCTCCAGGTGATCGATCATCAGCGACTTCGCCCCGGACCCGTCACCGGCCAGGATGGCCGTGGTGATCGCCAGGTGCTGCTGATTCGAATGCTCGAGATTCGCCGGCAGCAGCGGAATCTCATCCAGCAGCGCGCTCACCCGCGCCCGGGTGTCGGTCACGGCGGTGATGAGCGACGGGGATCCGCTCAGCTCGGCGACCGCGATGTGAAACCGAGCGTCACGGGCGCGATAGCTGGACCGATCGGCGCGCTCCAGATCTGAGAGACAACCCTGAAGGTGCTCGCGCGCCGAGGCGGAGAGGTCTGCCTGGGCCGCCAGCTCCGCGGCGGCCGGCTCGAGCACCGCGCGAAAGACCAGCACGTCGCGGCGCTGCAGGGGATCCATGTGTTCTACGCCCTGCGGCGTGGCGCTCGGCGCCTCCAGGATGTAGGTCCCGCCGTAGCGACCCCGACGGACGTCGAGAAAGCCTGCCTGCTGCAGCTCAGCGAGGGCTTCGCGCAGGGTTGCGCGGGAGACCCCGAGGTGCCCGGCCAGTTCCCGCTCCGGTGGCAGCTTCTGTCCCGGGGGGAAGAGTCCGACCCGGATCGCCTGGAGCAGATGCTCGATCGTCTCCTCGAACGTATTTCCTGAACGCACCGGACGCAGCACCGCATAGGGGTTCCCGAAGTCTGCCGCCGTCATCTGGTCCTCCGTTCCGGCTCACGCACTGGCTCTGGCCTCAGCCTACGGGCTCCCCCGCGCGGGGTTACGACATGGGAGTCCACCTCTTGACGCCCAGGGAGAGAGCTGTCAGGATTCCGCACAGCACCATGGACTGAAATCAGTCCTTTGATGGTCTCCCCCGTCGGGTCGAATCCACAAGAGGTGGACAGCCATGCCGCGTGACAAGAGCAGGTCATTCCTCGCTGACTCCAGCTACATGGCGCATCGCCGGCTCAAGACCGGAGCCGCGGGGTGGATCCTGCTGGCAGGCCTGGGCGTCTCATACGTCATCTCCGGGGACTTCGCGGGATGGAATCTCGGTCTGGCCGAAGGCGGGTGGGGCGGTCTGCTGATCGCCTTCGTGCTCATGGGCGTGATGTACACCTGCATGGTCTTCGGCCTCGCCGAGATGTCCTCCTCGCTGCCCACCGCAGGCGCCGGCTACGGCTTCGCCCGGCGGGCCCTCGGCCCGCTCGGCGGCTACGCGACCGGTGTCGCGGTGCTCATCGAGTACGCGGTCGCGCCGGCCGCGATCGCCACCTTCATCGGCGGCTACATCGAGGCACTGGGCCTGTTCGGCATGACCAATTCCTGGCCCGTCTACCTGGCGGCCTATGTGGTGTTCGTGGGCATCCACCTCTACGGAGTGGGTGAGGCGCTGCGGCTGATGTTCGGCATCACCGCGATCGCCGTGCTCGCCCTGGTGGTCACCGTCATTGCCCTGGTTCCGCATTTCGACGCCGCCAACCTCTTCGACATCGTCCCGAACGACGCCGTGGGAGCCAGTGCGTTCCTGCCGATGGGCTACGCCGGAGCGATGGCGGCGCTGGTCTACGGGATCTGGTTCTTCCTGGCGATCGAAGGCGTGCCGCTGGCCGCCGAGGAGACCACCGATCCGAAGCGCGACATGCCGCGCGGCATCATCGTGGCGATGCTGATCCTGCTGGTCACCGGTGCGCTGATGCTGGTCCTGGTCCCCGGGGCGGCAGGCGCAGAGTCGATGAGCACCTCCGACAATCCGCTGCCCGAGGCGATCCGCGCCGTCGCCGGCCCCGACAGCGTGATGGCGAGCATCGTCAACTACGCCGGACTCGCGGGACTGATCGCCAGCTTCTTCTCCATCATCTACGCCTACTCCCGGCAGCTCTTCGCGCTCTCCCGCGCCGGTTACCTGCCCCGCTGGCTCTCACTGACCGGGAAGCGCCGGACCCCGTGGGTCGCGCTGATCGTACCGGGGACCATCGGCTTCGTGCTGGCGGCGGCCACCGGGGACGGAGGCCTGCTGATCAACATCGCGGTCTTCGGGGCCACCGTGTCCTATGTGCTGCTCAACCTCTCCCACATCGTACTGCGCCTGCGCGAGCCCGACCTCCCGCGGGCCTACCGCACCCCCGGCGGGGTGGTCACCACCGGCGTCGCGCTCGTCCTGGCCGTGGTGGCGGTGATCGCAACCTTCCTCGTCGATGTCTTCGCGGCCTCCATCACAGCCGCGGTGTTCCTGGCCTTCCTCGCCTACTTCTGGTTCTACAGCCGCCATCGCGTGGTCGCCAACGCACCGGAGGAAGAGTTCGCCCGGGTCAAGGACGCAGACTCCACGCTGAACTGAGCCCGCCCGGTCACCCACGCCCCTGCCATCACCCCTGCAACCCAAGGATCAGATCCCGTGACGACATCGCCCAAGCATCCCCGCAACGATCGAATGCTCACCGTCCCTGGGCTGCGCCAGGAGATCACCGAAGGGCGCATCGACACCGTGGTGCTGGCCTTCACCGATATGCAGGGCCGGCTGCAGGGCAAGCTCTGCCACGCCCAGTTCTTCCTGGACTCGATGCTCGAAGAGGGAGCCGAGGGGTGCAACTACCTGCTGGCCGTGGACACGGAGATGAACACCCCCGGCGGCTATGCGATCAGCAGCTGGGAGGCCGGCTACGGGGATATGAGCTTCGCCATGGACCTGGACACCATCCGGCGGATGCCGCACAACCCGGGTCAGGTGATGATCCAGTGTGACCTCACCGCCCATGACGGCCAGCTGATCCCGATGTCCCCGCGGGCCATGCTGAGCCGTCAGCTCGACCGCGCTCGGGAGATGGGCTACCAGATGCTCACCGGGACGGAGCTCGAGTTCTGCGTCTACAACACCAGCTATGAGGACGCCTGGGACTCCAACTACCAGAGCCTGGTCCCGGCGAACCGATACAACGTCGATTACAACATCCTGGGCTCCCAAAGGGTCGAGCCGCTGCTGCGCGAGATCCGCAACGCCATGTACACCGCCGGGATGACGGTGGAGAGCGCCAAGGGAGAGTGCAACTTCGGACAGCACGAGATCGCCTTCCGCTTCGACGAGGGACTGGTCACGGCGGACAACCACGTGGTCTACAAGCTGGCCTCGAAGCAGATCGCCCAGCAGCAGGGCAAGTCCATCACGTTCATGGCCAAGCCCAACGAGCGTGAGGGCAGCTCCTGCCACATCCACATGTCGCTGCGCGGGCTCGACGGCGAACTGAGCTTCTGGGATGAGGAGAAGGACACCCGCAGCGCCACCTACGACTACTTCATCGCCGGGGTGCTCAAGGGCATGCGCGAACTCTGCATCTTCTACGCCCCGAACATCAACTCCTATAAGCGCTTCGCCAAGGGCAGCTTCGCCCCCACCTCGGTGGCCTGGGGCATCGACAACCGCTCCTGTGCGGTGCGCCTGGTCGGCACCGGCCAGTCCGCCCGGATGGAGAACCGTCTCCCCGGCGGCGACGTCAACCCCTACCTGGCACTCTCAGCGATGCTGGCCTCAGGCCTCTACGGGATCGAGCACCAGCTGGAGCTGGAACCCATGATGGAGGGCAACGCCTATGAGTCCGACGCACAGGTCGTGCCCACGGCGATGAGAGAGGCCCGCGACCTGCTCGCCGACTCGGCACTTGCCCGCGAGGTCTTCGGCGAGGATGTGGTCGAGCACTACGTCCACTACGCCGATGTGGAGCTGGAAGCCTTCGAGTCCGCCGTCACCGACTGGGAGCTGCACCGTGGTTTCGAGCGGCTCTAGGGATTCTTCGTCGGCGCCGCGCCGGCGACCCCGGATCGCGCTCACCACGTATTACCAGGAGGGCTCGTGGGGCGATTGGAACTCGGTGGCGGCGATCGTGCCCGGGTCCTACGTGGAGGGCGTCGCGGCGGCCGGGGGAACCCCTGTGCTGCTGCCCCCGGTGGGCACCGACACCTCGGTGCTCGAGCTGATGGACGGGCTGATCGTGATCGGCGGAGTCGACGTGGATCCGCGCTTCTACGGCGCCGACCGGCACGAACGCACCTCCTCCCAGCCCAGCCGGGACGAACACGACATCGCGCTGACCCGGGCAGCCCTGGAGAGGGGCCTGCCGCTGTTCGCCATCTGCCGGGGCGCTCAGATCCTCAACGTCGCGCTGGGTGGGACCCTGATCCAACACCTGCCCGACGTCAACCCCGACGCCGAGCAGTACCAGCCCGGACCCGGCCTGTACGGAAGGGTCCAGTTCACCACCGAGCCGGGCAGCCGGTGCGCGCAGCTGCTCGGCGCGAGCGCCCAGTCGCCGTGCTACCACCATCAGGCCCTGGATGAGGTGGCGGAGGGCCTGGTCGTCACCGCCCGCGCCGCCGACGGCACCATCGAGGCCGTGGAGACCACCACGGAGGCCTGGACCCTGGGGGTCCAGTTCCACCCCGAGGAGAACCGCAAGGATGCTCGGCTCTTCGAGGGCTTCATCGACGTGGCCCGGCGCTTCGCCGAGCGGCGAGACGCCCCCCAAGACCCACATCGGGGACCCGGCGCCCACCCTGACCAGCACCGAGAGGACGCACTGCACCCATGACCGTGACCCAGATCGTCGATCCCACGACCGAAGAGATCATCGAGACCATCGAGCTGGTCTCGCTGCAGGAGACCGACGCCGCCATCGCCCGCGCCCAGCGCGCGTTCCTCACCTGGCGCACCGTGGAGCCGGCGGACCGGGCGCGACTGCTGCGTCGCTTCGCCGACGCGGTGGACGCCGACCTGGAACATCTCGCCGCCCTGGAGGTGCGCAACGCCGGGCACACCATCGGCAACGCCCGCTGGGAGGCCGGAAACGTCCGTGACGTCCTGACCTACTACTCCGGAACCCCCGAGCGGCTCTCCGGTCGTCAGATCCCCACCCCGGGAGGGGTCAACCTGACCTTCCACGAGCCGCTGGGCGTGATCGGGGTGATCGTGCCCTGGAACTTCCCTATGCCGATCGCCGCATGGGGCTTCGCGCCAGCCCTGGCGGCAGGAAACACCGTGGTGCTCAAGCCCGCGGAGATCACCCCGCTGACCGCCATCCGGCTGGGCGAGCTTGCCCTGCAGGCCGGACTGCCCGAGGACGTCTTCACCGTGCTGCCGGGCAAGGGCTCCGTGGTCGGTGAGCGCTTCGTGACCCACCCGGACGTCCGGAAGGTCGTCTTCACCGGCTCCACAGCGGTGGGCAAGCGGATCATGGCTGGCTGCGCTGACCAGGTCAAGCGCCTGACCCTGGAGCTGGGTGGGAAGAACTCCAACATCATCTTCGCCGATGCCGACCTGGACCAGGCCGCCGCCGCCACTCCCGGCGGCGCGTTCGACAACGCCGGCCAGGACTGCTGCGCCCGTTCCCGGGTGCTGGTGCAGCGCTCGGTCCTGGATCGGTATCTGGAGCTGCTGGAGCCTGCCGTGCGCGACTTCCACTGCGGCGATCCGAGCCTGGAGCAGACCGCCATGGGTCCGCTGGTCTCCGCCGCCCACCGCGACTCGGTGGCCGCCTACCTCGACGACGACGCCCCCATCGCCTTCCAGGGGTCAGCCCCCACCGGCCCCGGATTCTGGTTCCCCCCGACCGTGCTCACTCCCTCTCCCGACTCCCGAGTCTTCAACGAGGAGATCTTCGGACCGATCATCGCCGTGGTCCCCTTCGAGGATGAGGCCGAGGCGATCCGCCTGGCCAATGACACCGACTACGGCCTCTCCGGCTCCATCTGGACCCGTGACGTGGGACGCGCCCTGCGGGTCTCCCGCGGGGTCGACGCCGGGAACCTCTCGGTGAACACCCACGCCTCGGTGCGCTACTGGACCCCCTTCGGAGGGTTCAAGCAATCGGGTTTCGGACGGGAGCTGGGGCCCGACTCCGCCGAGGCCTTCACCGAGACCAAGAACGTCTTCATCTCCAGCAGCTGACCGATTGCGTGACCGCTCAGCCGAACACCTCATCAACTGAGAACTTCAGCAGATGACCCTCAATCAAGGAGCCCCATGCAGATCAACGCCCGCCGTCTCGTCGACCGCAGCGCCGTCATCACCGGGGGCGCCAGCGGCATCGGTCTCGCCAGTGCCCGCCGCATGGCCGCCGAAGGAGCACGCGTCGTCATCGCCGACGTCGACGCGGTCGCCGGGGAGCAGGCCGCCGCGGAGCTCGGAGGCCTGTTCGTCAAGGTCGACGTCACCAACCCGGAGGAGGTCCAGGACCTCTACGCGCAGACCCATGAGGCCTTCGGCAGCGTGGACATCGCGTTCAACAACGCCGGCATCGCCCCGCCCGACGACGCGTCCATCCTGGACACCGGCATCGACGCCTGGCGCAGGGTCCAGGACGTCAACCTCACCTCGGTCTACCACTGCTGCAAATATGCGATCCCCTATATGCAGAAGCAGGGCAAGGGCTCCATCATCAACACCGCATCCTTCGTCGCCGTCATGGGCGCGGCCACCTCGCAGATCTCCTACAGCGCATCGAAAGGGGGCGTCCTCTCGATGAGCCGTGAACTGGGAGTGGAGTTCGCCCGCCAGGGCATCCGCGTCAATGCCCTGTGCCCCGGACCGGTCAACACGCCGCTGCTGAAGGAACTGTTCGCCAAGGACCTCGAAAAGGCGGCTCGCCGCCTCGTGCACGTGCCGCTGGGCCGCTTCGCCGAGCCCGAAGAGCTCGCCGCGGCCGTGGCCTTCCTGGCCAGCGATGACTCCTCGTTCATGACCGCCTCCACGTTCCTGGTCGACGGCGGCATCTCGGGAGCCTACGTCACGCCGTTCTGAGCGTGAAGGCTGCGGCGGGGGCTCTCCCCTGCCCTCCGCGGGGAAAGCTTTAACCTTTCTGAAACATCACGGCGCGCCCGGTGAAACACGAGCCAGTCACCATTGAGATCAGCTCGCATCGGTGAAGTTCACCGATGAATTGATGTTTCCTGGAGGGACACATGGAACTTGGATCACTAGACGTCTGGGTGCTTGTGGCAAGCGGACTCGTGCTGCTCATGACACCCGGACTGGCCTTCTTCTACGGCGGTCTGTCTCAGGCCAAGTCCGCCATCAACATGATGATGATGAGCTTCGCGGCCATGGGACTCGTCGGCGTGGTCTGGGCCCTCTGGGGCTCCGCCATCGCAGGTGGAGAGTCCGTCGGCGGCCTGTTCGGCAATCCCGCCACTGACTTCGGCCTCTACAGCACCCTCGCAGAAGCACCGGAGGAACTGATCGGCATCGGCTTCGGCGCCACCTTCGCCATCATCACCACGGCCCTGATCTCCGGCGCGATCGCTGACCGCGCCAAGTTCTCCGCCTGGATGGTCTTCGTGCCCATCTGGGTCACCCTGGTCTACTGCCCGCTGGCCTTCATGGTCTGGGGCGATGGTGGACTCCTCGTCGAGGGCGGCGCCGTGGGCGACGCTGTCGGTGAGGCAGTCGACTACGCCGGCGGGCTCGTGGTCCACATGTGCGCCGGCCTCGCCGCTCTGGTCCTTGCACTGATCCTGGGCAAGCGTCGCAACTTCACCGAACGCGAATCACACCGCCCCCACAACACCCCGTTCGTGCTGCTGGGCGCCTCGCTGCTCTGGTTCGGCTGGTTCGGCTTCAACGGCGGCGCAGCCACGGAGGCCGGCGAAGCAGGACTCATCTGGGTCAACACCCTCCTTGCCCCCGCATCGGCACTGGTGGTCTGGCTCCTCACCCAGCGCATCCGCGGCGAGAAGCCGACCGCCCTCGGCGCCGCATCGGGCATCGTGGCCGGCCTGGTGGCCATCACTCCCGCCTGTGCCCACGTGGACCCGGTCGGCGCCATCATCATCGGCGCCGTCTCCGGGTTCCTCTGCTACCTGGCAGTCGGCCTGAAGTACAAGCTCGGCTTCGACGACACGCTCGACGTGGTCGGCCTGCACTTCGTCGCCGGCCTCTGGGGCACCGTCGCCATCGGTCTGCTGGGCCGCGCCGAACTGATCGACGGCGAACGCTCCGGCCTGTTCTACGGCGGCGGTCTGGGCCTCATGGGCTCGCAGGTCGTGGCTGTCCTGGTGACTCTGGTCTTCACCGTGGTGATGACCGCGATCATCGCCTACGCCATCCACGCCACCATCGGATTCCGCGTCACCTCGGATGTCGAGACCCTCGGCATCGACCGCTCCGAGCACGACGAAGATGCCTACATCTTCGAGACCATCAACGGTTCCAGCAAGAGCCCCGCTGGCGCACCGCGCGAGTGACGACCTCCTAGGTCACCGCTTCGTTTCAAGAGCCTGGGTCCGGTTCATCGAGCATCTCGCTCGGTCAACCGGACCCAGGCTCTTGAGTGGATTCAGCAGCAGCGCCTCAGGGCTGCACTGTGTCAGCCGACTCTTCCTCGGCCTCCAAGGTCTCCGGAGCCTGAGTCCAGGCCAGGGCGCCGAACATCAGGATCACCCCGGTGACGCCGAAGGCCCAGGCGTAGCCGAGCTGGTCCACCAGGAACCCCGCCAGCAGCGGTCCGATGATCGCGCCGAAGTCCTGCGTCATCTGGAAGGTCGACACCACCGATCCCCCGTTGCGCCCCGAACCGACGATGTCGGCGATCGCCGCCTGCTGGGCGGGGTTCATCAGCCCGGTGCCCACCCCT
This sequence comes from Nesterenkonia sp. DZ6, assembly GCF_022565835.1. Taxonomy (NCBI): domain Bacteria; kingdom Bacillati; phylum Actinomycetota; class Actinomycetes; order Micrococcales; family Micrococcaceae; genus Nesterenkonia; species Nesterenkonia sp. DZ6. The sequence goes on along the minus strand of NZ_JAJOYW010000004.1, from coordinate 167,719 downwards.
GCGATCACGCTGAGCAGCAGCAGGATCAGCGGGCTGGGCGCCAGACCGAGAAGACCCGTGGCCAGCGCCGAGATGAGAAGCCCGAGGATGATCGGACGTCGTCGTCCATACCGATCTGACCGGCGCGAGAAGAGCAGCACGGCTGCCACATTGCCGGCGGCGAACGTGGCCAGCGCGACTCCTGCGAGCTGGCTGGAATCCAGCATCCATCCGGAACCGACGAAGGCGGTGGCGGCGAAGAGCGGCACCACGGAGTTGCGCAGCCCGAAGGTCGCCCATCCGTTGGCGAAGCCGGCGGTCAGCGCCGCACGGTATCCGCGGTGCTGCCAGGCCTCGGCCAGGGTGACCGTCTCTCGATCTTCCTTGCGACCACGGTCCTCCAGCCGGGACTGGCGAAGCATGATGAACACGATCGCCGCCGCCACCACCAAGGCCCCTCCGTAGACCAGGAAGGGCACCCGAGGGCCGAAGACCAGCAGTCCCGAGCCGATGAGCGGACCGGCGACGCTGCCGAACAGGAACGCCGAGGCATAGGCGCCGGAGACCCGGCCGCGGATCGTGGGCGGGGACTTCCGAGCCAGGAACGTCATCGCCGAGACGGTGAAGAAGGTCGAGCCGATGCCGCCGAGCGCCCGGAAGAGCAGCAGCAGCTCATAGCTGGGGGCGTACGCGGTGGCGATCATGGACACCGCCACGATGAGCAGCCCGATCACGTAGACCGGGGTCTCCCCCAACCACTGGGTGAGCTTCCCGGAGGCCGGCGCGAAGAGCAGCCTGAAGAGCCCGAAGGCCGAGACCACGGCCGAGACGGCCATGGCGGAGACCCCGAAGTCCGAGGCGTACTGCGGCAGGATCGGCGCCACGATGCCGAAGCCGATCGCGATCACGAAGGCCGAGACGATCATCACCTTCAGCTCAGGAGGGATCCCGGTCTTCACCTCACGTGTCATTGAGCCGCTCCTGTCCTTATGCCACCGGTCATCCTCGTTGCTCAACGCAACGAACCCCAGGACCATTCCCTCCGCCGGTCTTCGATCCCATGGCACGATGGGAGCACTTCATCACGAGAGGCGATTCGATGGAACCCACCGGTGGCAGCCTGGAGGCCCTTCTGAGCGCGATCACGCCGAAGGTTCGGCAGCGAGACGCCCGCACCATGGTGGGACTGATGCAGCGCATCACCGCCGAAGACCCGCAGCTCTGGGGCAGCATCGTGGGCTTCGGGACGTATCACTGCCGCTACGACTCAGGCCGCGAGGGCGACGCTCCTGCGGCCGCCTTCGCCGCACGTCGACAGGCCACCACCATCTATCTGCCCGACGGGATCGACCCGCACGCAGAGGAGCTCGGCCGCCTGGGTGCGCACAGCACCGGAGTCGGCTGTCTCTACATCCCACGCCTGGACCAGGTGGATGTCACGGTGCTCGAAGAGATCATCACCGGCTCGTATCGGTCCGTCACGGCGTGGTGAGCTCTGCTGCTGTGGGCTCTGCGGAGGTCCCCAGCCGCTGGGAGACGACCCGGGTGGAGCCGTCCTGCCGCATGGACACCCCGTAGAGCGCATCGGCGATCTCCATCGTGCGCTTCTGGTGGGTGATGATGATCAGCTGGGAGGATTCGCGGAGCTCCTCGAAGATCACCAGCAGGCGGGAGAGGTTCGTGTCGTCAAGCGCGGCCTCCACCTCGTCCATCACGTAGAACGGACTCGGCCGGGCTTTGAAGATCGCGACCAGCAGCGCGACGGCGGTGAGCGAGCGTTCCCCGCCGGAGAGCAGCGAGAGGCGGCGGATCCGCTTGCCCGGGGGCCTCGCCTGCACCTCGATGCCGGTGTTGAGCATGTCCTCCGGGTTGGTCAGCTCCAGCCGACCCTCCCCGCCGGGGAAGAGTCGCGCGAAGACCCGTTCGAACTGCAGCTTGGTGTCCAGCCAGGCCTCGGTGAACACCTTCTCCACGGTGGCATCCACATCGGCGATGATCTCGAGCAGGTCCTGCCTGGACCTCTTGAGATCGCTCAGCTGCTCCTGCAGGTAGCGGTGACGCTCCTCGAGTGCGGAGTGCTCCTCGAGCGCCAGCGGGTTGACCTTGCCCAGCGCCCTGAGGTCACGGCGGGCCTGCGCGAGCCGCTTCTCCTGCTCGGACCGGTTGAAGGGCACGCCCGACTCGGCTTCGTCAGCTGGATCGGCTGGATCGGCTGGGTCCTCGGGCCTGTCCGGTTGGGTGGGATCAGCCTGCGTCAGGAGCTGATCCGATGCCTGCGGAACCAGCTGATCCGGACCATAGTGCTCGATGAGGTACTCCGCGGTGAGGCTGAGCTCCTCGAGTCCGCGGGCCTCCGCGGCCTCCAGGCTCAGTCGCAGCTCGGTGCGGGTCAGCTCCGCCTGGTGCAACGCAGCCGTGAGAGTCTCGAGCTCAGCCGCCTCGGTCTTGCGCGCTGTGCGAAGTGAGAGGGTGCGCTGGCGGGTCGCGTCAGCGGCGGTCTCGGCGGCGCCGCGAGTGGTCTGCGAACGCTGGAGGACGCCGAACAATGTCTGATAGGCCGCTTCGGCTTCGCGCTGAATGGTCTCTGCCTGCAGTGCGCGGGAGCTGCGGACCTGAGCGATCCTCCGCGCCTCTTCCCTGCGTGTCTCTTCGGCGGCTGCTCTGCGGCGCAGCCCGGCGGCGCGTTCGAGCATCTGTTTGTGCTGCTCTTCGGCGGCGCGCAGCTCCAGCCTGGCGTCGACCTCTTCGCGGCGCTGGGTCGTGGCAGCAGCGGAGAGTCGATCCCGTTCAACGCTGGACGGCTCCTCTTCGGTGTCCTCGCTCTGCGCCGCCTGCAGGCGCGCCTCGGCTTCTTCGCACTGCTGCTGGGCCTCGGCAGCGGCCGCATCTGCCTCGCGGATCTCTTGGTCGGCGTGTTCGATCCGCTCGGCGGACCGCGCCAGTTCCGCATGAAGCCGGCCGAGCTGTTCGGTCGTGGCGTGCATCTCGGCGTCGTTGGCATGCAGCGCCTGCAGGGTCTCCTCGACGTGCAGCTCCGCGGCGTTGACCTCTGACTCATCAGCGACGGAGGCGGAGACACGTTCGTCGAGCTCGAGCTCACGCTGGCGCAGCGCCTCGGTGAGTTCGCTGATCTCGGCATTGATCGCCACGTCGGAGTTCTCCAGCACGGTGCCGCCGATCTGCTCACCGGTGCGGAGGATGACCCCCGCAGGAGTCACCGCGGTGCGCACCTCGGGAAGCTCCAGCAGCGCGGCCGCCTGGCGCTGGTCAGCGCAGAGCACGACGCCGGCAAGCGCGGCGTGCACCGGGATCTGAAGGTCGTCGTCGATGCCGACCACCTGGCGAGCCCAGATCGCGCCTGCCGGCAGCTCGATGCTGGGGAGTTCGATGTTGTGGAGCTCGATGTCGGGGAGCTCAGCGCCGTGAACCGCACTCCCCGGAGGCTCAGCGGCGGGTCGGCGGGAGGCGAGAGGAGTCTCGGCCGCCACTTGGTGGATCAGGTGCGCACGGCCGGCCTCTCCGGCCGCCAGCCAGCCCAGTGCATCAGCCGCGGTCTCGGCGTCCTTGACGATGAGCGCCGCGTCGAGGCTGCCGAGGCAGGCGGCGATCGCGGTCTCCCACCCGCGGGTGATGCGCAGCCGCTGCGCCAGGGGTGCCACGATCTCCTCGGCCCGGTCGCGGAGCAGCGCCGCGGCTCCGTCACGAGGGGTTCGGGCGGCGGAGAGTCCGGAGAGCCGCGCTCGGTGTTCGCTGATGACCGTGCGCAGCCCCTGCTGCTGTGCCAGCTTCTCGTCATAGGCCCCGCGCAGTGCTTTGAGCCGCTCATGGGCAGCCTCGTAGGCGGCGTCAAGGCCCTCTTCGCCGGTCTCGACGCCCGCGATCCGCTGCTCCAGCTCCGCGAACTCGCCGCGGGCTCGCTGCTGCGCGGCGCGGGCCGCGTCGCCCTGTTCCTGGCCACGAAGGCGCCTGGCCTGTGCCGCGTCGATGCGCCCCCGGGCGGTGTCCACCCGGCCGCGCAGCGTCGCGAGTCCCGCGCGACGGTCCGCGACGGCACGCAGCTGCTCGGTCAGACGGGTCTCTTCGTCCTTCCATGCCTCCTCGGCCTGTGCCCGCCCAGCGGAAGTGCGTTCCAGGCGTTCCCTGGCGGCGGTGACCTCGGCGTCGAGCTCTGCGGCCTGCTCGGCCACGCTCTGGGCCTGGGCCCGCAGCGCCTGCGGGTCGCGGCCGCTCAGTTGCACCACGGCGGAGGCCTGCAGGCTGCGGGCGCGCTCCTCGGCGAGCGAGGCGACCGAGCGCAGCCGCTCCTGGACCTGCTCGAGCCGGTGGTGACCGGCCAACAGCTTCTCCGCGTGGGCGCTCTGCGCTGCGGCCTGCTTCTCCAGCTGCGCGATCTCGGTGTCCTGGGCGTCGAGCCAGGCGCGCAGCTGCTCGGCGGATTCCCGGTCGTCCTGTTCGCCCTGGCTGGACTCGTGCAGCGCGGTGGCCGCACGGACGAGGTCATCGGCGATGAGCCGGGAAAGTGAATCGCGCAGATCGTGCTGGATGCGCTGAGCTCGGCGGGCTACCCGGGCCTGCCGGCCCAACGGGGCGAGCTGCCGGGAGATCTCGCTGATCAGGTCCTCGAGGCGGGAAAGGTTGGTCTGCATCGATTCGAGCTTGCGCACGCTGCGTTCCCGACGGCGACGGTGCTTGAGCACCCCGGCAGCCTCCTCGATGAAGCCGCGCCGCTGCTCCGGGGTGGCCTGCAGGATCTGATCCAGCTGCCCCTGCCCCACGATCACGTGCATCTCCCGGCCCAGCCCGGAGTCGGAGAGCAGCTCCTGGATGTCGAGCAGTCGGCACTTGGCGCCGTTGATCGTGTAGTCGCTGCCCCCGGCGCGGAACATCGTCCGAGAGATCGTGACCTCGGAGTATTCGATCGGCAGCGCGCCGTCGGAATTGTCGATGGTCAGCGACACCGAGGCGCGTCCCAGCGGCTGGCGCTCGGTGGTGCCGGCGAAGATGACGTCTTCCATGGTGCCGCCGCGCAGGGACTTGGCGCCCTGTTCGCCCATGACCCAGGCCAGCGCGTCGACGACATTGGACTTGCCCGACCCGTTGGGGCCGACCACGGCGGTGACCCCTGGTTCGAACTCGAAGGTGGTGGCCGACGCGAAGGACTTGAATCCGCGAACGGTCAGGGTCTTCAGGTGCACGGGTGCGGACTCACACTTTCCCGGACTCGCCGGGGCTCGGGTGGAAGTCCTCGAGCCGGTCCCCGAGGCCGAACATCGCAGCGATCGCCGCCACGGTGCGCTGCGCGGCGTGGCCATCACCGTAGGGATTGACCGCATTGGCCATCGCGGAGTAGGCCTCAGGACTGTCGAAGAGCGCGGCGACCTCCTCGACCACCCGCTCCTCGGCAGTGCCGATGAGCCGCACCGTTCCGGCGTCGACGGCCTCGGGGCGTTCGGTGTTCTCGCGCATCACCAGCACCGGCTTGCCCAGCGAGGGAGCCTCCTCCTGCACGCCGCCGGAGTCGGTCAGCACCACGGTGGCCAGGTTCATCAGCCGGGTGAACTCCCCGTAGGGCAGCGGCTCGGTGACGATCACGTTCTCATGACCGGCCAGCGCGGGCAGGATCGCTTCACGCACCACCGGGTTGCGATGCGCAGGGAGCACGATCAGCTTCTCCGGGTACCGGTTGGCCAGGCGAGCCAGCGCGCGGCCCACTCCTTCCATGGCGGATCCCTGGTTCTCCCGGCGGTGCGTGGTCACCAGGAGCACATCCCGGCCCGAGGCCGCCGCGTCTTCGAGCTCGGCGTCGGCGAAGGGCACGTGCTTGCTCGCGACCTCGAGCAGCGCGTCGATCACGGTGTTGCCGGTGACCACGATGTCCTCAGCCGGAAGGGCCTCGCGCAGCAGGTTGGCGCGGGACTGGGCGGTGGGGGCCAGATGCAGCGCGGTGATCTGGCTGGTCATCTTGCGGTTCGCCTCTTCGGGGAACGGCGAGTAGAGGTTGAAGGAGCGCAGCCCAGCCTCGGCGTGGATCACCGGGATCCCGGAGTAGAACGCCGCCATCGCGCCGGCGGTGGTGGTGGTGGTGTCTCCCTGGACGACGACGGCGTCGGGCTTGTTCCGCGTGAAGATCGCGTCCAGGCCGGTGACCGTGCGGGTGAGCACCCCGTTGAGCGTCTGCCGGGGCTGGATGATGTTCAGGTCATGGTCTGGCACGATCCCGAAGAGCTCGTTGACCTGGTCCAGCATCTCGCGGTGCTGCCCGGTCACGGTGACCTCGCACTCGAAGAACTCGCTGGCCTGCAGCGCCTTGACGATCGGCGCCATCTTGATGGCTTCGGGACGAGTCCCATAGATGGGCATGATTCGCTTCATGGCTTGTACCTGTCCCTTCGCGCGCATGGTGTCTGCCACACAGCCTAGCTTCCCGTGCCGACATGGGACCGGTCTAACACCCAGGTATCGGGGTTCGGACCGATTCTGCCGATAAACTCAGGCCCCATGTCAGCACCGCAATCCGGACGGTGCAGGAAAGGGGTTGATCGTGCGTTCAGCATCGAGGCGTTCGCTGGGCAGCCGTGCCGCTGCGGCCCCCGCCGCTGAGGTCCAGACCCTGACCCGAGGCCTGCCTGAACGCAGGTTCCGCCCAGAGCTCCACGGGGTCCGCGGCCTGGCCATCCTCGGCGTCGTGCTGTTCCACCTCTTCGGAGCAGGCCGAGTCTCAGGCGGCATCGACATCTTCCTCGCAGTCTCGGGCTTCCTCTTCACCGGCATGCTGCTGCGCGAGTCCGCCGCCGGCGGCGGCCCCATCGACATCGGCCGCTACCTCGCCCGGATCGCACGCCGTCTCCTGCCAGCGGCCGCCCTAGTCATCACCGTGACTCTGGCCATCGGACTCTTCCTGTTCCCCAGCACCCGGCGTGAGCAGCTCTGGGGTGAAGCCCGGGCGTCCTTGCTCTACTTCGAGAACATCGAACTGATCAACTCCCAGCTCGCCTACGGCGCCGCAGGACCCGACACCAGCCCGTTCCAGCATTTCTGGTCACTCAGCGTGCAGGGACAGTTCTACCTCGTCTGGCCACTGGTCGCCATCGCCGCGGTGCTCCTGGCCCGCAAGATCAAGAAGCCCGCCGCACACGTGATGATCGCACTGGTCGGGCTGATCATCGCGGCATCCTTCATCTTCACGCTCTACATGCAGACGATGGACCAGGACCAGGCCTACCTCATGACGCGAACCCGCTTCTGGGAACTTGCCTTCGGCGGCCTCCTCGCGCTCGTCGCCTCCTCGATCGCCCTGCCTCCTCGATTCCGCTTCCTCGCCGGCTGGCTCGGAATCGGCCTGATCCTCACCTGCGGTTTCGTCCTCGACGGGGCCTCACTGTTCCCGGGACCCTGGGCGCTGTGGCCGCTGGCTGGCCTCACACTGGTGATGCTCTCGGCCAACGGCGGGATCGGACCCCGAGAATCCAAGGCCAGCGCCGCGACGTTCCTCTCCAACCGCTTCTTCGCCTGGATCGGCAACATCGCCTACGGGCTCTACCTGTGGCACTGGCCGCTGCTGATCTTCTACCTCCAGGTGCGAAACCAAGACGCGATCGGCGTGCCGGGGGCTGCGGCCGTCTTCATGGTCTCACTGCTGCTCGCCTGGGCGACCTACCGGTGGGTCGAACAGCCCATGAGCAGAACGAAGATCCGCGAGAAGACACAGCTCGCATCCGCCGCCGTTCTCCTGGGGGCAGCCGGAGTGGCCTCTTCGCTGATCCTCAACCAGCTGGCGCCTGTGATCCCCGAGGGCTATGCCATGTCTGGTGTCGACCGGAGCGACTACCCCGGCGCCGCCGCTGTGGGCGGCGGGCAGCCTGTCGATGACAGCATCGACTTTTTCCCGGAACCGACCGAACTGAGCGCAAGCCTCCCGATGCACATGTCCTGGGACTGTGAACAGACCTACTTGAGCGAACCGGGCTCCGACGAGGTCACGGTCTGCGAGGACCCTGATCCGCCCTCGGATCCACGGGCAACGGTGATGCTGACCGGAGGCTCCCATTCGGGGCACTGGTACAACGCACTCGCACTCCTTGCTGAAGAGCGGGACTGGGAACTCATCGTCGTCATCAAGTCTGGATGCAGGCTGCAGCACACAGACGAGACCGTTGGCGATGACGCTGACGAGGATGAGGAGGGTGACATCTATTGCGCGAGGTGGAACGCGAAGCTGCCCGCCTTCATCGCGGAACGCCAACCCGACGTAGTGGTCTCCACCGGGACCGCCTTGTATCGCAGCGGCAGCTCAGAACTGATCACCCGGGGAGCGGAAGATCGTTGGAGCGAGATCGTCAAGACCGGCGCAGAGCTGCTCCTGATCCGGGGAACAGCTCGTCCAGACGAGGATGTGCCCGACTGCCTGGCGTCCGGCGGTACCGCTGAGAGCTGCGGTGCTGACTACAGCATCTACGCCGAGCATGATCTCCTTGAACAGGCCACACAGGATGAGTCGATCTATTCCATCGACATGACCGAGTACGTGTGCCCCGGCGGCTCGTGCCCGGCTGTCATCGGCAATGTCGCCGTCTACAGCGATGCCAGCCATCTCAGCGCGCACTACGTGGAGACCCTGACCCCGTACCTGGATGAGAAGCTCAGGGACGCAATGCCCCAGCTGTACCGCTGAGTCCCAGGCCCCGAGGGTCCCCACAGCTAGCTTCGCGTTCCGACATGGGACCGGTCTAACACCCAGGTATCGGGGTCTGGATCGATTATGCCGGTAAACTCAGCCACCGTGTCAGCACCTGAATCCGGACGGTGCAGGAAAGGGATTGATTTTGCGTTCAGGTTCGACGCGTTCACTGCGTGGCCTTCGTCAACGACTCACGCCGACCCACTGGGCGGCGCTCGGGGTCTTCATCGCGGTCGCGACGCTCAGCACGGTGGCAGCCGCTCTGCGGTGGTGGCCGGCCGTCGTCGTCGGGATCTCGGCGATGGTGCTGCTCTCGCTGGCGGTCTCCATCTACGGATTCAGCACCGTGTCCCGGCGGATGCTCGCGCAGACCGGAGCCATCTCCCGGCAGCTGCGCAGAGAACGCAAGACCGTATCTCGCGTCGCGCCGGAGCCGGAGCCGGAGCCCAGTTACGACTCCACCACGGCCTATTGGGCGAAGCAGGTCCGCTCGGTCAAGGGCCAGCTCCCTTGGTTCACCACACTGGCCATCCGCAACCGCTTCACGGGCGCGCGTGACGTCCTGGCTCACGCTGCCACGAACGGTCGTTGTGATTTCACCCAGCTCGGAGATCTGCTTGAGTCCTCGCGCATCCCCATGTACCGGGAGACCGTCGAGGAACAGCTCAGCGGCAACACATGGAAGCCGGGCCTGCTCAACCTGGCGCGGGTGCTGTATTCCCAGCGCTCCACCGAGATGGACCTGCTGGACGCCCTGAGCATCTATGAGCTGCTGCGCCGCGAGCACGGCTCGCAGGTCCTCTCCGGAGTGGACCGGTCGTACTTCGCCGACCTTCTGATCTGGAAGAAGCGTTTCCCTGAGGCCATCGAAGTGCTCGAGTCCGCACCCGTTCAGGGGACCGACCGGGGGTACAGTCAGGGATTCCTCAAGCTCAACGCCATCAACCCCAACGTGACCTCCGACGCGCGACGGCGCTTGGAATGGCTCGAATCCATGAACGCGCTGCTGAATGAGAGCGGTCTCAGCCCGATCGGCGTGAAGGATCCCGCGTCCCCCTCATTCTTCGAGCTCACCGCTGAGACTCCACAGGCCGCGATTCCAGTGGACGAGCAACCGCTGGTCAGCGTCATCATGCCGATCTACGAGCCCGACGAATCGACGGACCTCGCCATCCAGTCCCTGCTGCGGCAGAGCTGGCGCAACCTGGAGATCATCGTCATCGACGACGCCTCCCCCAGCCATGACCGCGGCGGAGTTCCCACCGACTATCGAGATCGGCTGCAGCGCTGGGCCGACAAGGACGACCGGGTGCGGTTGGTGCTCTGTGAAGAGAACCGCGGTGCCTACGCCGTGCGCAACGACGGGTACGACCTGGCCAAGGGCCTCTTCGTGACGATCGCGGACAAGGACGACTGGCATCATCCGCAGAAGATCGAGCTGCAGGCGACCGAGCTGCTCAACGACACCTCCGTCAAGGCGAACCTCGGCAACTGGGTCCGCGTCAGTGAAGACCTCGAGTTCCTCGTGCGCTGGGGCCCTGACCGGGTCGTCCATCCCAGCTTCGCCTCCCTGATGTTCCGCCGCGAGGAGATCCAGGAGACCCTCGGGTATTGGGACACCGTGCGGAAATCCGGTGACGGCGAGTTCAAGTTCCGATTCCAGCTCGTCTACGGCGTGGATCTGCAGCCGACGATGAAGGCGCCGCTCGCGTTCTCACTCATGGGCGCCGGGAATCTCACGAGTTCTGACCTTGGGCTGGGATACCGCCACGACGATCGGCACGCGTACCAGCGGGCCTACCGGGACTGGCATCGGCAGATCGAACGTGGCGAGGTCTCGGCGTACATGCCGAAGAACCCTGCCACCCGTCCCTTCGTCGCGCCGCCGAGCTTCCTTCCGCAGAAACCCACGGAACCCCCAGCCTATGACGTCATCTATCTCTCGGAGTTCGGCTTCGAAGCGGGAAACTCCAGCGTTCTGCTTCAGGAGATCACAACCTGCCTGGACGCCGGCCTGAAGGTCGGGGTGATTCCGATCGAGAATGGACTCATCCCTTCGGCATCGAAGCGTCACTTCATCCCCGCACTGGAACGCCTGGTCCTCGACGGACGGGTCGACCGGCTTGCCGTGGAGCAGGCCGCACAAACGAAGCTGCTCCTCATCAGGTGGCCGGCATGCATGCAGCTGGCGCTCGGCACCCGATCCCAGCTGGTGGCCGACCGGATTCTCGTGGTGGCCAACCACATGCCCTACGAGCTCGCCGGAGATCGACGCAGCTATGACGTGAGAGCGGTCACCCGGAATGTCTCCGCGACGTTCGGCGCAGCGCCAGAGTGGGCCGCGGAGAGCGAGCGGCTGCGGGAGTACATCCAGGACCTCGTCCCGTCCGGCCAGCTGACTGACGGCGCCTGGAAGGGCATCACCGTCCCGCTGGACTCGGAAGCCCGCAGCACCCGAACTCCGTCTGAAGACCGCCTCCCAGTGATCGGGCGGCATGGACGCGACCACCCAGGCAAGTGGCCCTCCAAGAAGGCTGACTTCCGCAACGTCTATCCGATCGACGGTTCGGTCGAGGTGGCGATCCTCGGCGGGGCAGGCACGCCCATCCAAGCCGGTTGGCTGCCCGCGGAGCTGCCGGAGACCTGGACGGTGTATCCCTTCAACGGAATCGATGTCTCGGACTACCTGCGCAGCCTCGACTTCTTCGTGTACTACCACAGCGATGACCTCGTCGAAGCATTCGGCATGGCCATCCTCGAGGCGATGAACCATGGCGTCGTCTGTGTGCTCCCGCCCCATTTCGAACCGGTCTTCGGCGAGGGCGCCGTCTACGCGACGCCGCGCAACGTCCAAGCGACCATCAGCGAGCTCTGGGATCCACAGCTCTACGCCACGCAGCGGCAAAAGGCGTTCGACTTCGTCCGCGCAGAATGCAGCCCCATCGCTTACATCAAACGGCTTCACGCTCTTGGGGTGGACCCTGCCTGACTATCGGGGACGCCATGTACGGAATGCAACGCACGAAGACATAGATGCCATACCTGCCGTGGATCCCCTACCCCTGACGCACAATCTTCCTGAACGCAGGTTCCGCCCAGAGCTCCACGGGGTCCGCGGCCTGGCCATCCTCGGCGTCGTGCTGTTCCACCTCTTCGGAGCAGGCCGAGTCTCAGGCGGCATCGACATCTTCCTCGCAGTCTCGGGCTTCCTCTTCACCGGCATGCTGCTGCGCGAGTCCGCCGCCGGCGGCGGCCCCATCGACATCGGCCGCTACCTCGCCCGGATCGCACGCCGTCTCCTGCCAGCGGCCGCCCTAGTCATCACCGTGACTCTGGCCATCGGACTCTTCCTGTTCCCCAGCACCCGGCGTGAGCAGCTCTGGGGTGAAGCCCGGGCGTCCTTGCTCTACTTCGAGAACATCGAACTGATCAACTCCCAGCTCGCCTACGGCGCCGCAGGACCCGACACCAGCCCGTTCCAGCATTTCTGGTCACTCAGCGTGCAGGGACAGTTCTACCTCGTCTGGCCACTGGTCGCCATCGCCGCGGTGCTCCTGGCCCGCAAGATCAAGAAGCCCGCCGCACACGTGATGATCGCACTGGTCGGGCTGATCATCGCGGCATCCTTCATCTTCACGCTCTACATGCAGACGATGGACCAGGACCAGGCCTACCTCATGACGCGAACCCGCTTCTGGGAACTTGCCTTCGGCGGCCTCCTCGCGCTCGTCGCCTCCTCGATCGCCCTGCCTCCTCGATTCCGCTTCCTCGCCGGCTGGCTCGGAATCGGCCTGATCCTCACCTGCGGTTTCGTCCTCGACGGGGCCTCACTGTTCCCGGGACCCTGGGCGCTGTGGCCGCTGGCTGGCCTCACACTGGTGATGCTCTCGGCCAACGGCGGGATCGGACCCCGAGAATCCAAGGCCAGCGCCGCGACGTTCCTCTCCAACCGCTTCTTCGCCTGGATCGGCAACATCGCCTACGGGCTCTACCTGTGGCACTGGCCGCTGCTGATCTTCTACCTCCAGGTGCGAAACCAAGACGCGATCGGCGTGCCGGGGGCTGCGGCCGTCTTCATGGTCTCACTGCTGCTCGCCTGGGCGACCTACCGGTGGGTCGAACAGCCCATGAGCAGAACGACACTGAGTACGCGAGTTCAACTCACCCGCGCACTCGGCATCTTGGTCGCCGCCGGGGCCGGTATCTCGATCGTTCTAAGTCAATTGACACCAGCGATACCTGAGGGTTATTCCATGGCGGGAGTCGACCGCAATCTGCACCCCGGTGCTGCAGAAGCCATGGCGAGCGCATCAAGCGAACCGAGTCCTGAGACTTTCCCATCACTCGATCTGCTCGCGAATGATCGCTCGATGTATTACTCCTGGGGCTGTCACCAGACCAATGAGAATCGGCCGGACACCGGCGAGGTACTTGTCTGTGCGGACCCGCACCCACCCGCTGAACCCAAAAAGACCATCATGCTCGCAGGTGGATCACATGCAGGTCATTGGTACAACGGTCTTCTACTGATCGCCGAGCAGAATGATTGGGAGCTACTAGTTTCAGACAAGGATGGGTGTCGCTTCCGTCACACCGGAGACATGGAAAGCGATGCGTGTTCCCGATGGAACGCAAACTTCGCGAAAACTGTGGCAGAGCACGAGCCAGATGTTGTGATCACAACGGGAACAAATCTGGGGCGCAGTGGAAGCGACGAGAACATTCCCGACGGGGCTACAGACAGATGGAAAGAAATCCTAGAGGCGGGCGCGGAGTTGCTGCTCATCCGAGGTACAGCGAGGCCCGATGAAGACGTTCCTGAGTGTTTGGCCGAGCAGCGACCGATCCAGGAATGCGGACCTACCTTCGAGTCCTACGATGAGGACAGTCCTCTCTTGCAGTACAGCAGCAGTTGGGAGGGCCTCTACAGCGTCGACTTAACGCCGAACATCTGTCCTGATGGGAGTTGCCCCGCAGTTGTGGGCAACGTTGCGGTCTATCGCGATAACAGTCACTTGAGCAGCTACTACGTCGAGACTCTGGCACCGTACATCGACCAGCAAATCCGTGAGGCCATGCCACATCTGTACGAATGATGTGCGGTCTCAGCTCCCCCCGGCCCGCAAAGTCATAGGACTGAACGTCGCACGGCGCGCGTACGGTCGTGGCTCCACTACGACCGTCGAATGCAGAGAGGGCAACTTCTGCCTGCGCCGACCGGAGTCGGTCCGCTCGATCCACGTCGGATCGTGATCGGCAGCTGGTCCCGGGTCTACCAGGAAAGACGATCCAAAACGTTCTTCTGAAGCATCGAGAAAAAGCTCTACATCGCCGAGCTGTCCCGCGGCCCCGACTCTGCCTATCGAACCGACCAGGTCACGACGACCCAGAGCACGCAACAGTTTCCGGGCTCAAAACTTCGATCCACGGTCGGCGTGGAACACACCCAGCGACATCGACGCGCCAGGCTGCGACGTTGTTGACCCGGCCCACGGCACTCCTCCAACGGAGCGTGTCCCAAGAAGACGTCCAACCCTGCCGTTGGTTTCGGAACGAAGGTTCGTGCCTCGCTCGTTGTCCCTGAAGCTTCACTGGCGCCGCTCGATTCCGTGAATCAGGTCCCGGTTCCTTTCCTCAGCACACCGAGCCGGCTCAGTCCCTCATCCTCCTGGACGAGGTCCGCAAATTGGCTGCGCCAGGATTTCAGAATCGCCACCTCACCGGCGCGGTGAGTGTCGTCAAGGACGACCGAGGCGCGATCAGAGAGCCTGTCCCAGAGGACCGGGACGGCGGGGAAACGCGCACGTGGACCCGTGGACTCTGGCGGGCCATCGACTATAACAAAGTCGATCTGATCCAGGTCGGCAAAAGCTTCGCTGGAGTACCACTCGAAGGTCTTACCTTCAAGGTCATACGTCTGCAGAGGCGCCACTCGGAGATCCACGATATCTTCGAGTCCGTGCCGCTGCAGGCCTTCTCTTGTCCGTGCCGCATACCCCTCAAGGTGGTCGAGTGAGACAAGCTGGATGCCGAGCTCGCGACAGAGGTACGCCATCCAAATCGTCGATGTCCCGCTGCCAAGCTCGAGAATCTGCCTGGGCCGCTTGGTTCGGATGAGGTGGAGCAGGTGCAGCAACGCCTGAGCGTCCAGGGCGTAGCCGCCGGTCGGTGGCATCGGCGCGTGTCTGCTGGACCCACCATCAGCGAAGAGCTGGAGGAGTGACTCGACCTGCAGGACGACTTCCCGGCTTTCCCTGGTGGACTGGTTGGTCAGCTTCTTCGCTGCATCCTCCATCGAGAGTCGCGAGACCTCTGTCCCGGCGAGGATCCGTCGCTCGGCCTCCTCGAGCCGTACCCGGAGCTGTCGAATTCGGTCGACATCGCTGGCTGACTTGGCGATGCGCGTTTCATTCTTGGTGTTCGTCGCTTTTGTCTCGGTCCTCATGACGGCGAGTTTCTCTTCGATCTTCACCTGTCGGGACGAGACCTTGGACAGCTCCCTGCTCGCCTTCTCATCTGCACGCTTGGTCACGGTAGAGGACCGGCGCAGTTCTCGCAGGATCGCATGTTGGACTCGCAGGACAAGCACGCTCAGGGCACCAAGCGTCAGGATGATCGCGAGAAGTGAGACCGTCAGTCCCTCCTCAACTCCTGCTAGCAGGACTGCCGCGATCGCCGTTACCAGCATCACGACGACGATGATCGCCTGTTTTCTAGACATTCCCAGCAACGAATTCTCCACTCTTGTCCGAGGACGCTTCATTCGATAAGACGGATTGGATCAGCTGTACAAATTCGGCATTGCGTATGAGACCTCGACGTAGAAGGTCAGCCGCTGACCTTCTGTGAGCGTTCATCGCCGCTGGAGATCTCCACAACTCGTGGATCCGTTTGGACACCTGAGGCGGAGTCGCATAGATCGCTGCCTTGCCGAACAGCGGCCGGAAAACATCCGGAAGAATCACTATGCAGCCGCTCGCGATGGCCTCAAGCGCCTCTCGCACTTCATGGGGCGCCGCCCGTGTGAAAGTCGGCACGTAGAAGTCGACCGCATTCAAGAATGCGCGGGCCGGCAAGTCCTGGTGAGGGAAGAGCACCCAGGAACTTGGCAGCTCGCTCACATCCAGAGCGTCCAACGCGTCATCGGCGTTGCCGCGGATCCACACATCTCCAGAACGGTCCACCGGCCAGAGGTGTTTGAACGTCTCCGGATCTTTGGGCCAGGCTTGATCGAGGACTCGGGCGTGACGACCGATGACGGGGCGGTCTCGACGCTGGGGTCGTGGTCTGCTCACCCACTGTTCATTCGAGAGTGCATAAGGGATGGTCTGCGCAAGCACCGAGCCACCCTGCCTACGCACACCCTCAAGAGCGGGCAGGCCTGCGGAAGTTGCGCCCCACACTGGCTCGGCCCTGAAGAGCCGACGTGCGTTCTCAGTACAGGATCGGACATCATAACCGTGAAATTCATCCCCGGTGGGGCTCTCATCGATGAGCATCATGAGCCGTTGAATCTCGAGATGGCATGACACGGCGGGCAGGAATTGGACGGTCCGCGGATCCCTGATCACCAACAGTCCCACTTCTGCTGCTTCGTCAAGACGGAGCAGACTCCATTTCCGGTCGTTGATTCCATCCTGGAGCGGCGTGATAAAGGGGCCCATCCGCTCAGCGCAGTATTTCCAAGAATCAAAGTGAACCACCCCGACCCGGAGTCCGGCTGCAGCAAGCAGATCCAGCTCGTCCAAGGCCGCCCTCTGCACACCCTCATCTCCCCTCCAGTCCGCAAGATATGCCACGTCCACCTGAAGAGGTTCGGGCTTCTCGAGCTGGAAGCGACCCGGTATGGACACCTCCAACTCTTCCAGGGGGGTTTCCGGACTGATATGGAGACTCCCGGAAGAGGCAGTGGAGTGCCAGCGGGCATACGATCTTCTGAAGCCCATTCTGCTCGGGTGGGACCACCCAGGAAGATAGTCTCCTCGGGAGAGTGAGTTCGGCAGCAGGCGAATCAGATAAAGCGGCGCCACCAGTCTGCCGACCGGCTCAGATGCTGCTGCGGAAACCCGCATTCGGAACTCCGAGTCTGCGGCCTTTCGAGCCGGCAAGTATCCCCCAACTCGTTCAACTGCAGTGCGTCGGACCATAAGACTCACCTCACAGGGTCTTCTGGGGTCTCGCCCCCTCCACGTCATCACGAGGTCCTCGTCAGTTCTCAACGCAGAAGTCATCACGCCTGGAGTGTCGGGGTTCTCCCTAAGGTAGTCGACTTGAGCGCGAAGCCTCTCAGGATGGGACCAGTCATCTGAGTCTTGCCCCGCGATCATGTCACCCGAGGCGATACGCATCCCCTCGTTTCTAGCGGTATACGTCCCCCCATTTCTGGCCATACGAACGACCCTCAGACGGTCATCCAGGGATTCCACCTCATCCAGGATGGGCTGGAACTCCTGCGGTGATGCATCGTCGACGATGATGAGCTCAAGTCTGCGCCACGTCTGCGCCAGAATGGAGTTCACGGCGGCAAGCAGGGTATGGCGCTCCGGTCTGTATGTTGTCATGATGACCGACACAAGCGGGGACTCTGCGTCTGTTCCGTGGGACTCGCCCTCGTATGCAGCCAGAAGTCGATCAAACGGCTGCGAAGACCCTTCAGTGACGCTGACGGGTAGCCAGCCGCCTTTGATGAATGGCCGATTGAATTCCTCGATCCACGTCTCATAGAATTTCGGCTCAGCGCGCAGGAAAGGGTTTTTAAGGTCACACTGGATGTATCCCTTGGTCACCCGGCGGAGGTCAAAGTTTTCCCCGATTCGGAGTTCAGCTTCCTCGAACTCTCTTTGTTCCATCAGAAGTTGGATCTCAAGAACGTGGAACCTTCGATACGGCTGAGATCGCCACAGGAGCCTATTCGTATGGCGCAACGCTGTCAGGGCGAACAGGGCATCACCGACATAGAGGTCTTGGAGACCGCATACGCGGGCGAGCTTGGCGAGCCAGAGCGGGTCGAGTCCGCGGAAGTCAGACTCCATCACCTGGCGTTGAATCTGCTCCCAGCTGGCTCTTCCTTCGCTGGCGGCGTAGGCGAAGATCTCTCGCATGTCTGGTGACCTGGCCTGGAGTGCGGCGCTCTCGGCCACTATCCCCAGACTTCGCGCGTCGGAGACATACTCCTCAAGGAGGTCGTCGGGCAGTGTGCTCATCAGCTGGCAGCTCCATCAGAGGCGTCAAGGGGCGGAACGATCCTGAAGTTCCGGTACCCGGAAACATGAACCGTTCGTCCTGGCGGGCGGCGACTCATTACAGCTTGTACACACCGGCCTGGCCGGCAACGACTCCGCGCGTGTCGAACAGCGTCTTGGAGAGACGAGCGACGTGATCCATGTCGTAGCTGGCATGGGCCTGCAGAAGCAGGACGAGATCTGCCTCTTCCAGCGCGGCATCGAGGTCTGGGACTCTGGACATGCGCTCCCCATCTATGTCCCACTCCTTCACCAGCGGGTCGTGGAAGGAGATCTCTGCGTTGCGCGCGCGCAGGATCTCCACGAGCGGCAGTGCGGGAGATTCGCGCTGATCGGCGATATTCGGCTTGTAGGTGATCCCGAGGATAAGGATCTTGGATCCATTCAGGGGTTTACGCTGCTCGTTGAGCAGCTCAGACACTCGGCCGACGACGTACTGGGGCATGGAGTTGTTGATCTCCTGCGCCAGTTCCACAAACCTGAACTGGTAACCGAGGGTCTTCTTGACCTGGAAGCTGAGGTAATTGGGGTCGATGGGGATGCAGTGCCCGCCGACACCGGGACCGGGTGTGAACTTCTGGAACCCGAAGGGTTTGCTGGCCGCTCCGCGGATGACCTCCCAGATGTCGATGTCCAGGTCGTGACAGAACCGGGCCATCTCGTTGACCAGCGCGATGTTCACGTGGCGGTAGGTGTTCTCGAGCAGCTTGGCCGTTTCGGCTTCCTTCGCCCCCGAGAGTGGGACCACAGTGTCCACGAACCCCTCGTAGAAGCGGGTGGCCTTCTCGGTGGCCTCCGCGCTGAGTCCTCCGACCAGCTTGGGCGTGTTCCTGATGCCGAATTCGGCGGACCCCGGATCGACTCGTTCAGGGGAGAAGGCGAGGAAGAAGTCCTTCCCGTGTACGCGGCTTCCGTTCTCGAGGATCGGCAGGACGATGTCTTCGGTGGTGCCCGGGTATGTGGTGGATTCCAGGACCACGGTGGCACCCGGCTTCAGTTCGACCGCGAGTGCCCGCGCAGCGGACTCCACGGCGCGAAGATCAGGTCCCCCGCCGTCATCGAGCGGGGTGGGAACTGCAATGATCGCGAAGTCGGCTGCCCGGAGCACCTCTGGGTCGGCGGAAGCTTCGTAGCCGGCAGCCAGCATGGCCTTCAGCTGGTCATCACTGAGGTCATCGATGTGTGAGTGTCCTCTGTTGATCGCATCAACTCGGTCCACGTTGATCTCGAAGCCGTAGACCTTGGCACCGCTTTCGACGACCGCTTCGGCCAGGGGCAGACCCACGTACCCCTGTCCCATCACTACGACGACGTCGCGACCTTCAGTTGAATTCATTGCAGCTCTTCCCATTTCGCGGTAGGTGTCGGATTCCAGTGCCCGGACCAAGGATCCGGCGACACCGCAGACTAGAAATTCTATAAAGGATTGACGTCATTCTTGCGCTGGAATCGCCGAGTCCGGCTGATCCCGATCAGGAGGCGCCGACAGTTCCCGCCTGACCAACGCCATGGTGGTCGGCGGCGCACCACTCGGCGCAGCGCGCTGTCCGTCTTGTCCAGTTGTCGGGGTGATGCATGTTGGCCTTGTTCCGCGCTTCGGGATACATCCAGGTGTACTCAGCGTCTCCGAAGAGGGTCCCAAAGGGGCGTCCCAGCATGAGGTCACGTTCAAGCGCGGCGGCTGCGTCCACCCAGGCCTGACCCATCTGCTGGTCGTGGCCCTGCATATAGCTCTGCTTGCCTCCGCTGGGCACAGATGTCAGCTCTCCCAGGACCGGCCCGGTACGAGTGGCATACATGTCCACGCGGATGAACGGCAGACCCACTGCGCGGGAGAGGTGACGCGCCGCCTCGACCAGCTCGGGCAGCTGGCTCGGCGCCTCGATCCCCGTGTCGTACCTGAGCCCCCGCCGGATCTCTCCGAAGGGCTCTCCGTGCGCGTCGAAGAAGCGGCTCGAGAAGTTCTCGCGTTCCATGTTTCCGTCGCTGGAGGACCGCATCACGTAGACCTGCAACACCTCTCCGTACGCGCAGTAAAGCTTGACGTCTTCCGGGATGGCCCAGCCGCTCGGGCTCTCCAAGAACTCCTCCGCGAAGAACGGGACTCGGGCTTTGCCCAGCGGGCCGAGAACCGTCGGCGGTGGGACGTCGCCGGTGAACCGTATGGTCCCGTCCAAGGATCGCCACCCATCGCTCACGCGTTCAAGTGGAAAGACCCCTTTGGCACTATGTCCGCCGTCCCCTTTCAGGACGATGCGGTCGGCAGTGACATCACGGAGGCTGACCTCGCTCGCGGCACCCCAGACCCCGGAGATTTGTGGCGTCCGGACCCCGTGGCTCTGCGCCAGAGAGTAGTTGCGCAGCTTATAGGGGATCTGGGCCATGGGGCTGAGGCCGCGGTTGCCATGTCTGAGCGCCGCGCTGTGCTGAGCCGCATATGCGGAGAGCAGCGCCTCGAAAGAGGGGGCTCGACGTCGAAGGCGCTCTGACCTCGCGAGCTGCTCGGCGGCTTGCAGCTCCTCGGTCAGGCGTTGAACCTGGGCGCTCGCCTCGGCCCGGTCGCTGCCACCCTGTTCGCGCGCCGCACTCAGCTGCTGTGTCAGCTTCACGCGCTCGCTCTCGACCGTGGCGAGCCGAGTCTCCAGAAATTCCAGCTTGCGGTCTCGCCAGGAGATCCCCGGGACACGTTGCACCATCCGACTGCGCAGGTTCTTCATATGCTCCCTAGGCTCTCTGGACGAACAGGTCGACTATCCCCTGGGCGACGTGACGCGAAGCGCCGAACGTCGGGTAAAGATGCAGTTGCTGACTGGCGCGATCATTGACCCCGATCACGACTCCCCGCGATGAGGTGATCCGCGGCACGGAGATGTCGACGCCTGCAGTCAGCATTCCCGGGATGGCCCACCGCGCCTCCACCGCCAGATCCTTCACAGCAGGATCAAGCTTGCCTGTGACATCGAGGCTCAGTCCACCACGACGGATGTTTGGGCTCTCCTGCAGCCGGCATACCTCTCCGGGGCGCGGTATGGCATCCGGCGTGAGTCCGAGTCGCTTGAGGCGGCCTTCCAGGATGGCCTCTCGCGGAGTCAACCTCCTGAGGAACGCGTGCTGCGCTCGCCACGCACGAAGCTCCTCGATGAGTTCTCCGATGGAGCGGGTTCCGTCTCCCACGACGAACATCGGAAGCCGGATCACCGCGCCCACCACCTTCTCCCCCGTCACGAACACCCGTAGCGCCAGTCCGGCATCGTCGGGCTCCACGAGGATTCGTTCGACCCCGTCCTGTGTCGGCGTTGCGGGGTCCCATGGACGGGGCGGTTCGGCTTCGGTCGCGGCAGCCGCCGCGGAGCGCCAAGCGGTGATGAACCGCTTCTCTTGCCCGACGCCAGTGGACACGCCTGCACCTGAGGTCCGCCCGTTGGGCTTCACCGCGACTGGACCGTCGATCGACTGGGCATACGCCGCAGCGCTCAACTCGTCGTCCGCGGCAAAGAGACGCCCATCTGGCACGGGCAGTCCGGCGCTCGCGAGATGCTGCTTGACGGAGCTCTTCGTCAGCAGGATCCGCTCGGCCAGGTCACTGGTCAGGGAGGTCCCGTCTCCGTCCCTGCCACCGATGACCTTCCCGTCCCGCGTGTACACCCGGCAGCGGTCGCTCACCTTCGAGCCCTTGACGCCGCGACTCTTCAACGGCGTCCAGAAGATTCCTGAGGTGTCCAAGATTTTGGTGGGTCGATTGAGCGAGGAGAGTCTCGGCAGGATCTCCTCCGCGATGACCTTCTCGAGGGGGCTGTATCCGTCGGCCCCGGAGGCAACCACGGAGGTGGGCCATGACAGTGCAGGCGCGTCGGTTCGGGTCTCGGGCATGGGTTCCATAGTAAATGCAGGAGGGCCCGGTACCGTGAAGCGGCTCAGTGTCTCCAGCGAGGGAACCGAATAGCACGCATCCGTGAAACGAGATCTCCGGCCCGCTCAGCGGTGGGCGTGGGTTGAACCGACTCATTCCGCTGATGCTTCGGAGCCTCCTGGTCGACCAACGCCCGGATCAGAAGGTCCGCAGCAGCACGTGGACGACCGTACGCCGGGGCGTCATGAACCAGTAGATTCGGACTGGTATTGACCTCGATCACGGTCGCGCTGTCCGCGGAAGTCAGGTCTGGCATGAGAATGTCGACTCCAGCGAAGTTCAACCCAGGGATTGCCGCAGCGGCGGCTTCCGCCAGCCCCATCGCGTCGGCCGGGATCGTCTCGGTGAGATCCACCGCGACGCCGCCCTGCGACAGGTTCGCGGTTCCGTTGAGGAACTGCACCTCTCCAACTGCCAGCACGTCGCTGGTGCTCACCCGGCGGCGCTCGAGATAACTTTCGTCCAGCTTTACTGCCCTGTCTCGGAGATACACATGGCTCTGCCGCGCGGTCTCGAGCTGGTCCGTGAGTTCTTGGATGCAACGGTGTCCGTCGCCGACGACGAAGGGTGGGATTCTTGTTGCCGCAGCCACCGCGCGTCCATCAACGATGAGGATGCGCACGTCGACTCCCGGCACCTCCTCCTCGATGAGGACGCGGCCGCTCTTGGAACGTTCCAACCCATGGCCCCACGCGGAGCGGAGGTCATCCACTGTCACCACGCCGGTCGTGATGCCGAGCCCTTGACGTCCGTCTGCAGGTTTCACCACCTGGCGTCTGCCCTCCTGCACCTCCAGGTATGCCAGCGCCTTGTCCCAGTCGGAGGCGGTAAACTGCTTTCCCGGCGGAGTAGGCACCCCTGCCCTCCTGAGCACCGATTTTGTCAGGTTCTTAGTTGATGCAATGAGCTGCGCGAAGCTGCTGTTCATCGACGGGGTGGCGCCGATGAGGCCGCCGACGCAGCGACCATCGTCGAATAACAGCACGTTCTTGCCTGAGCGTTGGGAGACAAGACCGTGTTCTGCTGCGGCAGCGAGAATCGCCTCCGTGTGGGCCAGGGGCTGCCCTCCCTCACTGAATTGCAGCCATCGATCGCGCAGGTGGCATTCCACGAAATCAAGGTTCACCGATTCCGGGGTCGGCATTTCGTTACCAGTTGCGCGATCCATAGCGCCTTTCAGGGTGATGATTAAGGGCTTGTCTTCCATGACTGACGTGCGAGTCGATCGAGCGTTACAGGACACAAGGCTAGCCCCACTTCACTCTCCATCATCAACAAATTGCAACTCACCTCGGTCCCGAAGCTCCTCCTCGAGGTGCGATGAGAGCGTGGCGGCATAGGTCGCCGTGAGGTGGTGCGAATCCCTGTAGACCAAGACCGAACCAATGATCGGTGCACACTCCTGTTCGGGGCAGATCGAGTCGGTGAGATCGATGGCCGTCGCCCCGCTGGACTGCGCAGCAGTCTTCTGTTGAGCGTAGCCACTGGCTTCCACTGCCTGTTCGCGGTCGACGGCGCACTCTTCGAGAGCCTCAGAGTGTTCGGCAACGCATTCCGGCAGATCGATCTGCATCCTGGGATTGTCAAGTATCACTGTCACCGGAATGGACCCTTCCGCCAAGTCGCTCCATACCTGCGAGTATCCTTCTTCCACGCTTCCCGAGTGGACCGATTCAGGCACACCGTCCGGGACGTTGTATCGAGAACCGCTCACGATGACATGGTCCAGGTCGGCGTGCTCGTGGAGTTCCTCCACTATCCTCTGTCCCCACTCGTAACACTCCTCGTAGAAGCCGTCCTCGTCCGCCAGAGCAACTCCGTTGAGCGAACAGGCTGACTTCGTGTAGGTCTCCAGCCTCCAACCTTGACCCTCGGCTATCGGGAGGAGGGCGGGAAGCCACTGTGCGGCATGGGAGTCGCCGACCAGAGCGACAACATAGTCGGAGTCGGGGTCTCCATAGACACACGGTTCGACGCCGACCGCATTTGGTTCCTGATGGCACCCGAGTTCATACAAGGTCGGAACATCGTCTACGGCCTCCTCAGCACGGGGAACGAAGGAGCTCACCTGACTGACCACGGCCCCTGCCGACTCATCCGCCTGCAGCGCTTCCGCTCCGGGAGCGGCGGAAGGCTCTTCTCCGGCGCCACCCCTGAAGACGCCCGCGGCGACGAGCATGGTGAGACCGAACAGAACGGATGCCAGCATCATGGCCAGGCCCACCTTGATGGCTCGCCAAGGCCTCTTTGCCACGTAGGTCCAGTGCCTGAACGGAGTCTCGATGTAGACATAACTCAGCCATGCGGGCAACAGCGCGAGCACGACGATGATGAGCCCGTGCCTGAAGCGCAGTTCGTCCCCCAAGAGGTGAGCGCCGAAAATCAACAACGGCCAGTGCCACAGGTAGAGGGAGTAGGACACGTCGCCCAGCCACCTCATGGGCTTCAACGCAAGGAACCTGGCCGCTCCGGATTCGGCACGTCCGGCCATACCTCCGACGATGACAGCAGCAGCTCCCAATGTGGGCAGCAACGCCGCGACCCCCGGGAACGGCGTTGCACCTGAGTACGTTGCAGCCGCGAGGACGATACACACCAACCCACCGAGCTGGAGGAGATGCCCGATGCGTGCTGGAAGACGCTCCAGGTAGACCGAGAACACCGCCACGGCGGCACCGATCCCAAGTTCCCACAGACGCGTCGTCGTCACGAAATAGGCTCGCGCCGGTTCAGCCGCCGTCCAATAGACGGACCAGGCCAGCGACGGGAGAATGATCAGTGCAACACCGAGCTCCAGGGACCTGCGGATCCTTCGATGATCCAACTGGGGAGATTGCGGCAGGGACCCGACATTGCGAAGTTTCGTGACCACGAACAGCATCGCCACGATGAGGAGCGGCCAGAGGATGTAGAACTGTTCCTCTACGGCCAGAGTCCAGAAGTGCTGTAGAGGACTGGCCGCGGTATCGGCGTTCAGGTAGTCGGTGTTGGCAGCGAAGACCCAGTTCGCGTAGTAGAGCGCGCTTCCGATGAGGTCGTGGCCGATGTCCTCCCACCTGGTCCTGGGAAGGATCAGCAGCGTTGAGATACCTGTGACCAGTAGGACGACGGTCGCGGCAGGCAGTATTCGCCGGATTCGACGCGCGTAGAAGTCCGCCAGATCGACACGGCCGGTCTCAAGACTCTGACGCAGCAGCATGCCCGTGATGAGGAACCCAGATATGACGAAGAAGACATCTACCCCGATAAATCCCCCACCGAGAAAGGGAGCACCGGCGTGGTAGAGCAGGACCAGCCCGACCGCGATGGCTCGCAGACCCTGGATGTCAGGCCGGTACCTCGACGGGGCGTGCGCAGTGGCTGCGACCGGTGAGATCACCGCTGCGGTCATCGGATTGCTCCTCGAGTAAGATCCAGCAAGAGAGCTTCCGCTCAGTACGGATGGGGTTGGGTCGAGCTCTCGCGTCCAGACGCGGGTCCATCGGATAGCCTAAGCCATAATGCCTCGAACGATCTCCGTGCCACCCCCGCGCGCCTCCAGAGCTGACGAGCCTGTGGCAGGCGCGCTCCTCGAACGACGCCATCGGCCTGAGCTGCACGGTCTGCGCGGACTCGCGATCGCCGGCGTCGTCCTGTTCCACCTGTTCGGTGCCGGCAGGGTCTCCGGGGGCATCGACATCTTCCTCGCCATCTCCGGCTTCCTCTTCACCGCGATGCTTCTGCGTGAGGCAGGTTCAACGGGGAAGATCGACTTCCTGCGATACTTCGTGAGACTGGCGAAGCGGATCTTGGCTCCCGCGGCCCTGGTCATCGCGGTCACCACGTTTGCGGGTCTGCTCCTGCTCCCGCTCACCCGACATGCCCAGCTCATCGCCGAGGCGCGTGCTTCGCTGCTCTACTTCGAGAACTTCGAGCTGATCCGCTCGCAGCTCTCCTACGAGGCCGCCGGTGCCGAGACGAGTCCCTTCCAGCACTTCTGGTCGCTCTCCGTCCAGGGGCAGTTCTATCTGATCTGGCCAGCGGTGGCGCTGCTCGCCGTCTGGCTGGCCCGTCGATCCCGGTTCTCCCCCACCGTCACGATGGCGACGCTCATCGTGCTGCTGATGATCGCTTCCTTCGCAGCTGCGCTGGTCATGCAGCAGCAGAACCAGGCAGAGGCGTATCTGCTGACCCAGACGCGCATCTGGGAGCTGGGCTTCGGCGGTCTCCTCGCCCTGCTCGGCGCCAGGTTCGTGCTCCCGCACGGGGCGCGCACGGCCGCTGGCTGGCTCGGGCTCGGCCTGGTCATCAGCTGCGGCTTCGTCCTGGACGGGGCGGCGCTCTTCCCCGGACCGTGGGCGCTCTGGCCATTGGCAGGCATGGCGCTGATCCTGGCCTCGGCGACTCCGCCGAGCTCCGGACAAAAGGATCCGCGGCGCACGGCCGCGGGCCTGCTCTCCACCGCTCCGTTCACCCGGCTGGGTGACATCGCCTACGGACTCTTCCTGTGGCACTGGCCGCTGCTCATCTTCACCCTCGATTTCCGCGGCGCCTCCGGACTGACGCTCACCGACTCGGTGTCCGTGCTCGCCCTCTCCCTGCTCCTGGGCTGGGTGACCCACCGTTTCGTCGAGCAGCCCCTGGCCCGCACGTCCAGCACCGAAAGCGGCCCAGGAGCGAGAAGAGCTGCCGGGAAGACGCTCGCGCTGGCCGCCAGCACGCTGATCGTGGGTGGACTCGGCGCCACGATCTACGTGCAGATGACCACCTCCCCGCAGCAGGACGGCCTCGCCATGGCGGGCGTGGACCGGATGCTCTATCCCGGAGCAGACATCATCGATACCGATCGCTCCGCGCGCGACGTCGAGTTCTACCCGGATCTCAGCGGCATCTCCCGTCGGGTGCCCGAGTACGCGCGGACCGACTGTCACCAGCCCACAGGAGATCAGCCTGGATCCGGTGAGGTGCTGGTCTGTGAGGATCCCGCACAGCCGGAGAACCCCTCCAAGACCATCATGCTCGCGGGCGGTTCCCACGCGGGTCACTGGCACAACGCGTGGATCATCCTTGCAGAGAAGCACAACTGGGAAGTGCTGGTCTCCACCAAGGGCGGGTGTGTGTTCCGCGGGCTCGACACCGAGGATCCGAACACCTGCGACGAGTGGCTCACCGGCTTCCCCGATGTGGTCGCCGACCGTCAGCCCGATCTTGTGGTGACCCCGGGCACCGCGATCCCCCGGGAGTCCGGGACCGAGAGCGTGCATGAGGGGGCCCCGGACCATTGGGACGCGATCACGGGGGCCGGAACGGATCTGCTGCTCGTGCGGGGAACGCCTCGGCAGACGCAGAACGTCCCCGACTGTCTGGCCGACGGCGGAGACTCGATCGAATGCGCCCCGGAGTATGAGAAATACGCCGACGTCAACCCGCTGAATGAGCTGGACCTGCCCGAGAACACCTACAGCCTGGATCTCACCGAGCACTTCTGCCCCGCCCAGGAATGCTCGGCTGTGATCGGCAATATCCTGGTCTATCGGGACAGCCACCACCTGACCAATGAATATGTCGAGACCATGGTGCCGCATCTTGAGCAGGAGCTTCGGGAGTCCGTCCCTGGGTTGTTCTCTCCGCAGGCAAGCTGACCCGGTGGTGAGCGGCGACGCTGATAGACTCGCAGGCGCTCAGCCGGTCCCGCTCTTCGACTCCGCATAGGTGGTAGAACAAGGCAGGAGGACCGCGAGAACGAGACGGCACTCCTGCCCGATCGAGGTATCAGGAAGGAAACGACCATGGCCGCACCTGCTCTAGAGCGCGCCGGTGGACCCCAGGAGCCAGGCGAAGCTCGCAGGGTCGCTCAACTTGATGGCAGCAACCTCATCCGGGTCGGGGCCCGCCCGGGGCTCTTCCGCTACATCCGCGAGATCTGGTCCTTCCGCCACTTCCTGTACTACGACTCTCACTCCCGCGTCGCCTCGGCCAACAGCTATGACTCGCTGGGCCGGGTATGGATGATCCTGAATCCGATCCTCTTCGGCACGGCATACTTCTTCGTCTTCGGCCTGCTGCTGCAGACCGGTCGCGGCGTGGACAACTTCATCGGGTATCTGATCATCGGCGTGTTCACCTTCCGCTTCTTCACCACCGCGGTCTCCGGCGGGTCCAACGCAATCGCCGGGAACCAACGAGTGGTGCAGGCCTTTAACTTCCCGCGTGCCTGCCTGGTCATCTCCACCACGGTCCGCGAGCTCTTCTCCAGCATCCCGATGTTCTTCGTGATGGCCCTGCTCGTGCTGAGCATCGGAGACCTGCAGCTCGGGGACGCCGACGAGGTGCCGATCTCGCTGACCTGGCATTGGCTGCTGTTCTTCCCCTGCATCGCACTGGCGCTGATGGTGATGCTCGGCTGGTCCCTCGCGCTGGCACGAGCAGTCAATGCGCACAACGACGTCAAGCACTTGATCAGCTTCAGCACCAGGATCCTGTTCTACACCTCAGCGGTGTTCTTCTCCTCAGATCGATACTCTGACATGGGTGTTGACTGGCTGGACACGGTGATGGGCCTCAACCCGCTCTTCTGTGTCCTCGACATCATCCGTCATGCCTGGCTCTACGACGGGTTCGCTGATCCCGCCCGCTGGATCGTCCTGGGCTCCTGGGCAGCTGGTTCAATGCTCATCGGGTTCCTGATCTTCTGGCACGGTGAAGAGAGCTACGGGAAGGAACGATGAGTACCTCTACTCCCTATGTCCCGCGGCGCAACACCGACACCGAAGCTGACCTGATCGCTCAAGACCTCGCCATAGAACTGGACGATGATTCTGTCGGTCTGGCCGACGCCTGGGAGGATCATCCGTTCACCCAGCAGACCCCGGTGATCCAGACCGTGGATCCGAAGAATGTCTGCATGGTCGTCGACGACGCCTCCATGACCTACCGGGTGCGCTCATCCACGGGCAACAAGGGCTCCGGCGGTCGCATCGCTCGAGGCCTCAGACGGATCACCGGCGCCGGCTGGGCCGAGGTCCACGCCCTGTCGAATCTGAGCTTCATCGTCAACCGCGGTGAATCCGTCGGCGTGATCGGCACCAACGGGTCCGGCAAGTCCACGCTGATGAAGCTGCTCACCGGCAAGGTCCGCCCCACCAGCGGTGAGGTCTACGCCACGTCGACCCCGGTGATGCTCGGCGTCAACGCCGCACTGGTCAAGGAGATCTCCGGCCGGGAGAACATCCGGCTCGGCTGCCTGGCCATGGGGCTCTCGCCGGAGCAGACTGCGGCGAAATACGATCAGATCGTGGAGATCTCGGGGCTCTCTGATGCCCTGGAGATGCCGCTGAAGACCTACTCCTCAGGCATGTCCTCGCGGCTGCAGTTCGCCATCGCCACCTCCGTCGACCCGGACATCCTGCTGATCGATGAGGCGCTGAACACCGGTGACGCGCAGTTCCGCGCACGCACCAAGGAGCGCCTGGATGAAGTGCGCGCCAATGCCGGCGCCGTCTTCCTGGTCTCACACTCGCTGGGCACCATCAAGCAGATGTGCACCCGGGTGATCTGGATCGAACAGGGCGAGATGCTCGCCGACGGCGACCCGCAGTGGGTGTGCGAGCAGTACGAGGAGTACACCTCGCACAAGTCGAACGGTCGGATGCGCGCGGCCAAGGTGGTCTACGAACGCACCCGGCTGCGGCTGGATCCGATCAAGGTCGACTTCACCTCCGGCTCCCGGCCGAAGAAGGCCGGCGGCAGCCGGAGCCGCTGAGCGAACATGACGGCGGCCCCGGGAGAGTCATCCACCGGAGCCGCCGTCATGTTCAGGCTTTCAGCTGAGCTGAGGAGCCGAGCGGTCTCAGCTGAACCAGATGCCGATCTCGCGCTCGGCGGACTCCACCGAGTCGGAGCCGTGGACCAGGTTCTTCTGCACCTTCTCGCCCCAGTCCCGGCCGAGGTCTCCGCGGATCGTGCCCGGAGCCGCCGTCGTCGGCTCGGTGGTGCCGGCAAGGGAGCGGAAGCCTTCGATGACGCGCTCACCCTCCACGACCGCGGCGACCACCGGGCCGGAGAGCATGAAGTCCACGAGCGGCTGGTAGAAGGGCTTGCCCTCGTGCTCGGCGTAGTGCTGCGCCAGCTGCTCGGTGCTGGCGCTGAGCTGCTGCAGCGCGGTGACGCGGTAGCCCTTGGCCTCCACCCGACGCAGGATCTCACCGGTCAGACCTCGCTCAACACCGTCGGGCTTGACCAGGATCAGGGTACGTTCAGTCATTCTTGTGCTCCTCACTTGTCGGGTTCTCTGCCAGGGCCTCTTCGGCCCGGAATCTGTCGAGCTTCTCGTCGTCGAGCTGATCGCCCTTGTTCAGCGCGTACCACCAGCAGGCCATGAAGGCCACGCCGGGGATCGCTGCCAGTGGCACGATCAGGCCTTCGCTGGTCACCAGCGCCACCGCGATGAAGCCGAAGAGCATCACGAACTGCAGCACCCAGCCGAACACATAGCCGCCTCGGCGCTGCAGGATGGCGCAGGTGAAGATCAGGACCACCGCCAGGGCCAGCGAGCCGCCCAGCAGCCACCAGGCGTACCACTCGTTCTGGTTCAACCCCCAGGCCATGAGGCTGAAGAAGAACATCAGCACTGCCTCCAGGCACAGCACGGTGGAGGCGAACAGCGTCTTCACCGATCGTGGTGCCTTGACCTGTCCGGGGCGCCATTCGCGCTGTGCGCGGGTCTGCTTGGGCATCCTCTGCTCCTGCCTCGTGCTGGGTGCTGGTTCTTGCGGGGTTCTCTGAACTGGTTCTGGTTCGCCGCTCGACTCGGGGTCTTGACTCATGTTCCCTCGGGTGCGCCCAGCAGCGTGCGGGCCTCACCCACCAGGGTGATCGATCCGGTGATCAGCACGCCGCCGATCAGGCCCGGGTCGGCCTCGTCGGCGCGCCCCACCGCCCAGTCGATCGCGTCGTCGAGGCGTTCGGTGACGTAGATGTCCTGCTCGGCGTAGCCGACCTCGAGCGCGAGTGTTCCGAGCTGTCCTGCGGGAATGGCCCGCGGGGAGGTGGACTGGGTGAAGCAGATGTCCTCGACCAGACCCTCATACTCCTTGTACAGCGCGGTGAGCATCTCGCGGGCGTCCTTGTCCTGCAGGATCCCGACCACGAGCACCAGTCGGGAGAGCCCGAAGCTCTCCTTGAGCGCCTGCGCGCTGGCGGTGATCCCGGCGGGGTTGTGCGCGGCGTCGACGACGATGCTCGGGCCGGTGCGCAGGGTCTCGAGTCGTCCGGGGGCGCTGATGTTCTCCGCGGCCAGGCGCAGGTTCTCGATGTTGAGCTCGTGGTCTCCCCCGCCGATGAACGCCTCCAGAGCGGCTACCGCCACGGCGAAGTTCTGCGCCTGGTGCGCCCCGTGCAGGGGCAGCAGGATGTCCGGGTAGCGTCCGGCCAGGCCGGAGACGGTCAGCTGCTGACCCCCTACCCCAGGCACCCGGGATTCGACGCCGAACTCCACGCCTTCGAAGCGGTATGGCACATTCTTGGCCCGCGCCTCGGCGAGCAGCACATCGGCCGCGGCCGGGACCTGGGCGGCGGAGATCAGGAACCCGTCGGACTTGATGATGCCGGACTTTTCCAGGGCGATGTCGCGCTCGTCGTCGCCGAGCAGGTCGGTGTGGTCCAGGCTGATCGGGGTGACCACGCTGACCGATCCGTCGGCCACATTGGTGGCGTCGGTGATGCCGCCGAGGCCGACCTCGAGCACCATGACATCCACCGGGGCGTCGGCGAAGACCGCGAACGCCAGGATGGTGACACATTCGAAGTAGGTCAGCGGGACCTCGTCGCGGTCGGCCAGCTTCGCGTCGACCAGGCTTATGAAGGGGCGCACCTCGTCCCAGATCCGCACGAAGGTGCCGTCGTCGACCGGCTGGCCGTCGAGGCAGATCCGTTCGGTCACCGAGGTCAGGTGCGGGGAGGTGTAGCGCCCGACGCGCAGATCGTGGGCCAGCAGGCCGGCCTCGATCATCCGGGCGGTGGAGGTCTTGCCGTTGGTGCCGGTGATGTGGATGACCGGCGCGGTCCGGTTCGGCTCCCCCAGCAGGTCCATGGCCTCGACCATGGGCTGCATCCGCGGTTCCATCTTGTTCTCCGGTGCGCGCGAGAGCAGCTCCGCGTAGACGCTGGCCACTGAGAACTGATCAAGGTCTTCGCTCATGCTCGAGCTCCTTCGACGACGGACACATGAATGCTCGGTTCGGCTGAACTCTCGCAGGCGACCGGGTGCAGATCCACCGTGAGGGTCTCCTCGCTGACGAGCTGACGGTGGGCTTCCAGCGCCGCGACGATGGCCGGGGACGCCGTGACCGTGGTCTCGATCCGGTCTGAGACCTGCAGATCGGCGTCCTTGCGGGCCTGCTGGATGCTGCGGATCAGGTCCCGGGCGGTGCCCTCGGCAATCAGCTCCTCGCTGAGCTCCGTGTCCAGCACCAGGAAGCCGCCCGTACCGTCCAGGACCGTGACGGCCTTCTCGCCGAGCTCTTCGGAGACCGTGGTGCTCAAAGTGTACTCACCATCGAAGAGCTCCAACCCTCCAGCGGTCACCACGCCGGCCTCGACCGACCAGTCACCGGACTTCGCGCCCTTGATGGCCTGCTGGACCTGCTTGCCCAGTCGGGGGCCGACGACGCGGGCGTTGACCACCAGCTGCTGTCCGATGCCGAAGTCCGCCGCATCGGTCTGCGCGGCGTCGAGCAGCTGGACCTGTTTGAGGTTCAGCTCATCGGCGATGATCTGCTGGTAGGTGCCTTCCAGCGCCTGAGCCTGCGGCACGGCCACGGAGAGCTTGGCCAGCGGCTGGCGGACCCGGAGATTCGCCTGCTTGCGCAGCGAGGACCCGGCGGAGCTGACCAGACGGGTGAGCTCCATCAGCTCCACGGCACGCTCGTCGCGCAGATAGTCCTCAGGGTCTGGCCAGTCGGCCAGGTGCACCGAGCGCTTCCCGGTCAGGCCGCGCCAGATCTCCTCGCTGATCAGCGGCAGCAACGGAGCCGAGACCCGGGCGAAGGTCTCCAGCACCGTGTAGAGCACGTCGTAGGCGGCGAAGTCCTCGGCGTAGAAGCGGGCCCGAGACCGGCGGATGTACCAGTTGGTCAGCGTGTCGGAGAACCGGCGCAGCGACTCACACGCGGCGGAGACGTCGTAGGCGTCGAGCGAGGAGGTGACCTCGCGGACCAGATCACCGGTGGCGGCGAGGATGTAGCGGTCCAGCGGGCTGGCGACGTCGTCGGCCCCCACGGACTTGGCCTGGTAGCCGGCGCCCTGGTTGGCGGTGTTGGCGTAGAGCCCGAAGAAGTGCCAGGCGTTCCACATCGGCAGCAGCACCTGTCGGACGCTCTCACGGATGCCCTCCTCGGTGACCACCAGGTTGCCGCCGCGCAGGATCGGCGAGGACATCAGGAACCAGCGCATCGCGTCGGAGCCGTCGCGGTCCAGGACCTCGGAGACGTCCGGGTAGTTCTGCAGCGACTTCGACATCTTCTGGCCGTCGGAGCCCAGCACGATCCCGTGGCTGATCACGTTGGTGAAGGCCGGGCGGTCGAAGAGCGCGGTAGCCAGCACGTGCATGGTGTAGAACCAGCCGCGGGTCTGCCCGATGTACTCCACGATGAAGTCCGCCGGGTGGTGATCGGCGAACCACTGGGCGTTCTCGAAGGGGTAGTGGACCTGGGCGAACTGCATCGAGCCGGAGTCGAACCAGACGTCGAGGACGTCCTCGACCCGGCGCATCGTGGAGGCGCCCGTGGGGTCGTCGGGGTTCGGGCGGGTCAGCGCATCGATCCAGGGCCGGTGCAGGTCGGGCTCGCCCTCGGCGTTGCGCGGGTAGTCGCCGAAGGCCTCCTTGAGCTCCTCCAGCGAGCCGTAGACCTCGGTCCGCGGGTGCTCCGGATCGTCCGAGACCCAGACCGGCAGCGGACTGCCCCAGTAGCGGTTGCGGGAGATCGACCAGTCGCGGGCGTTCTCCAGCCATTTGCCGAACTGGCCGTGCTTGACGTTGCCCGGGATCCAGTTGATCTGCTCGTTGAGCTCGAGCATCCGCTCCTTGACCTGGGTGACAGCCACGTACCAGGAGGTCACCGCCTTGTAGATCAGCGGGGTGCGGCAGCGCCAGCAGTGCGGGTAGGAGTGCACATAGGATGCCTCACGAACCAGTCGCCCGGAGGTCTTGAGCTCGTTGATGATGGTGCGGTTGGCCTCGAAGACCTGGACCCCGGCGATCTCGGCCAGCGGGGTCTTGCCCGTGGGGGTGGGCTGGGCGAACATCGGCAGGAACCGGGCGCCCTCGTCCACGGAGAGGATCACCGGGATCCCGGCCTCCTCGGAGGAGCGCTGATCCTCTTCACCGTAGGCCGAGGCCTGGTGGACCAGCCCGGTCCCGTCGGTGGTGGTCACGTAGTCCTCCACCAGCACCCGGAAGGCGTGCTCGGTGCCCCAGGTCTCGGTGTCGGTGTAGTAGTCCCACAGCGGCGCGTACTCGAGCCCGGCCAGCTCGGTGCCCTGGTAGCGGGCGACGACGGCGGCGGCTGCCGCCTCGGCCGCGGTGGCAGGCACCGCTTCGGAGGCTTGCACGTCTGTGGCTTGCACGTCGGTGGCTTCAGCGTCGGTGAACCCCAGGTCCTTGGCGTAGGCGCCGAGCAGCTCGGCAGCGATCAGGTGCCGGCCGGGCAGCGCGGAATCTGCGGGTGCCTGGACGACGACGTATTCCACCTCAGGACCCACGGCGACGGAGAAGTTGGTGGGCAGGGTCCAGGGTGTGGTGGTCCAGGCCAACAGGTTGACCCCGGTGAGGGCGTCGCCGTGCGCGCCGCCTCCGGTGATCGGGAAAGCCACGGTGACCGAGGGGTCCTGGCGGTCCTTGTAGACGTCGTCGTCCATGCGCAGCTCGTGGTTGGACAGCGGGGTCTCGTCCTTCCAGCAGTACGGCAGCACGCGGAAGCCCTGGTAGGTCAGGCCCTTCTCGTGCAGCTGCTTGAAGGCCCAGATGACCGATTCCATGTAGTCCACGTTGAGCGTCTTGTAGTCATTCTCGAAGTCCACCCAACGGGCCTGGCGGTGCACATAGGATTCCCATTCGCCGGTGTACCTCAGCACTGAGGCACGGCAGGCGTCGTTGAACTTGTCCACGCCGAAGGCCTCGATCTCGGCCTTGTCGGTCATGCCGAGTTCCTTCATGGCGGTCAGCTCGGCGGGCAGCCCATGGGTGTCCCAGCCGAAGCGCCGCTCCACCCGGGAGCCGCGCTGGGTCTGGTAACGCGCCACGAGGTCTTTGACGTAGCCGGTGAGCAGATGACCGTAGTGCGGCAGACCGTTGGCGAAGGGCGGACCGTCGTAGAAGACGAACTCGTTGGCCTCACCGGAGGCGTCCTCGGTGGGCCGGTTGTCGATGGAGGCCTGGAAGGTGCCGTCCTTCTCCCACTGCGCCAGCACGCGCTCTTCGATCTTCGGGAAGCGCGGGGAGGCGGGGATCCGACGTGCGCCTGACTCGGCGGCTGATGCGCGGGGATACACGGGAGAGTTGTTCTCGGTCATGGAGGTCCGTCCTGCTGTGGTGCTGAGCGATGGTCTGACGCACTCACAAGGACGCCTGCCGGGCGCGGTACCACCTTGCTTGCCCCACGCCTGCCGTCCCTGCTCCGTGAAGGAGCTGAGGACGCGCCGTCGTCGGGCCTCTCCATGACTGCTGTGACGGGCTTACCCGTCCGGCTCTACTGAGGCGCCGCGGAGGTGATGCCGCGGGACCGGTTCTACCGGAAGCTCACCGGTGATGGCCGGGTCAAAGCTGCTGGTGTTCAGTCTACTGGGTCCGTGCCTGAGGGGCCATCCGGGGCCGGTGCCCCGGGCACCGGGAACGGTCGAGTGAAATAGGCAGTGTGTTACGGTCTACTGCTTGTGGCCTGGTTCACCCCCTTTGATGGATGAGGGTGCGGCCCGGCCGCCACGAGGGGACACCGTCCCGCGCCATCTGCACCAGCTCCGCCGAGGCCTGAGAACAGGCCCGCGTCATGAGCTCAGAGCGCGGCCACGGATCCGTTGAAGCACGATGCGGCGTCACGCGATGCCTTGCCTGTGCGCGCCCAAAAATGCGGCGCCAGGCGGATGTGACGACGAGTGAATGCAGCGAGACGACTGATACTCAACGAGGGGAACATACGACGTGAACGAATCAAGCGCAGTCCAGTTCGGCGCCATCACGGTGGTGCTGCTGCTGGTGGCCTTCTACGGGGGGACTTACCTGGTCTCGCATCGGATCAGGAAGAAGAAGGAGAACGCTGACCAGTACATGACGGCCGGCAACAAGATCGGCTTCGGGATCTCCGCGGCGTCCATGACCGCGACCTGGATCTGGGCCTCGTCGATGTACGCCTCCGCCGAGGCCGGGTACACCTACGGGATCTCCGGGCCCATCCACTACGGGCTCTGGGGGGCGCTGATGATCCTGTTCATCTACCCCTTCGGCAAGCGGATCCGCGCGGTGGCGCCGCGGGCGCACAGCATCGCCGAGGTGATGTACGCCCGGCACGGACGCTCGAGTCAGCTGATGCTCGCGGGCTCCAATGTGGTGGGCAGCCTGATCTCGCTGATGTCGAACTTCATCGCCGGCGGGGTGCTGATCGCGATGCTCTCTCCGTTCACCTTCATCCAGGGCGTGCTCACCGTGGCCGCCGGGGTGCTGCTCTACACGCTGTGGTCCGGCTTCCGCGCCTCGGTGCTGACCGACTTCATCCAGGTCATGGCGATGTTCGGGGCCGTGGCCGTGATCATCCCGTTCATCTTCTTCGCCGCGGACTTCCCGTCCGCCTTCGAGACCGGCGCGCAGAACCTCTCGCCCGAGCAGCAGAGCTTCTTCTCCAGCGAGGCGTTCCTGAATCAGGGCGCGCCCTATATCGCGGCGGTGCTCGCCTACGCGATCGGCAACCAGACCATCGCCCAGCGGCTCTTCGCCGTGCGCGAGGATCTGATCAAGCCGACCTTCATCACCGCCACCATCGGCTATGGCGCCATGGTCATCGGGGTGGGCATGTTCGGCGTGATGGCCCTCTACCTGGGCTTCGAACCCACCGACGGCGACGTCAACAACATCATTCCCGAGATGGCGGCGAGCTACCTGCCCGCGGCGCTGCTGGCGATCTTCTTCGTGATGATCATCGGCGCCCTCTCCTCCACCGCTGACTCCGACCTCTCAGCGATGTCCTCGATCATGATGGCCGATGTCTACGGGCAGAACGTGGCCGGCAAGGCCAAGGCCAACCCGCAGACCATGCTTCTGGTAGGCCGAGTGACCATGCTGCTGGCCACCGCCGCGGCGGTGAGCTTCGCCAGCCTGCAGCTGAGCATCCTGGACCTGCTGGTGTTCGTCGGCGCGCTCTGGGGCGCGCTGGTCTTCCCGGTGCTGGCCAGCTTCTACTGGAAGAAGGTCACCAACAAGGCCTTCACCGTCTCGGTGCTCGCGGCGCTGGCCTGCTTCGTGCCGGTGCGCTTCGAATGGTTCCCGCTCTCCGGGGCGGTCGGGATCTTCGTGGACCTGCTCTCGGTGGTCGGCATCGCGGTGATCCTGGGGCTGATGTGCTTCGGCTTCTTCGGAATGAAGGT
Source organism: Nesterenkonia sp. DZ6 (assembly GCF_022565835.1). Taxonomy (NCBI): domain Bacteria; kingdom Bacillati; phylum Actinomycetota; class Actinomycetes; order Micrococcales; family Micrococcaceae; genus Nesterenkonia; species Nesterenkonia sp. DZ6. Next base: position 130,302 of record NZ_JAJOYW010000004.1, on the reverse strand, counting down.
CGCCAAGGTGGTGGCGGTGATCGCCGCCGTGGTCTCGGCGCCGTTCGTCATCGGCTTCCTGCACGACTACGCCACGCTCAGCGCCTCGCTGGTCGCCTATGCGGTCAGCACCATCGTCTGCTGGGCGATGTCGGTGCGCGGCAACGCCGAGTTCGACTTCGCGCTGATCGCGCAGCGGACCGGCAACTTCGACGACGACGCGGCAGCCGGCCCCGCAGATGCTGCCAGCACCGCCAACCCTGAACCGACAACAGTGGGAGACACCCGATGAGCCCCCTTGCGATGACCCTCTACACCCTGATGTGGCCGCTGATCGTGCTCGCGGTCATGGGCGTGATCGGCTACGCCTTCTTCGCCGACTGGAAGAAGGCTCGCGAGTCCGGGCAGGACATCATCTGAGTCTGGACGCAGGGCCGCCCCATGGGGGCTGCCCTGCCCTGGGGCGGCCCCCGGCAGGACTGTGCCGCGCGACGACGGCGCTATAGGGTGATGTGGGATCTCGAGAGGAGCCGGTGATGAACATCGATGTCTGGCCGGAGACGGCCCCGACGCAGATTCTGCTCCTGACCCTCGCGTTCCTGATGTCCGCGACCATCGGGATCGAGCGTGACATCCGGCAGAAGTCCGCCGGAGCGCGCACCCACATCCTGGTCGGCATGGGCTCGGCCCTGTTCACCCTGGTCTCCGCCTACGGGTTCTCGCACCTCATCGGCGGGGACGTGGTCCTGGACCCGTCGCGGATCGCCGCGCAGATCGTCAGCGGGATCGGCTTCATCGGCGCAGGGGTGATCTTCGTCCGGCAGAACGTCGTCTCCGGGCTGACCACCGCGGCGTCGATCTGGGTGACGGCCGCCGTCGGGATGGCCTGCGGGGCCGGCATGCCGGTGATCGCTGGGCTGACCGTGGTCTTCTACCTGCTCTCGGTCACCGTGGTGACGAACCTGGTCCGCCGACTCCCCCGCCACGACCGCTCCGAGCGCTATATCGTGCGCTACGCAGACGGTCGCGGGATCCTGCGCGAGATCCTCGGCGCCGCGGCTCAGTGGGGCTATGAGACCCGGCTGGTGCGTACCCGACGGCTCGAGGTCGGCGATGGGTTCGCGGTGGACGCCACGATGACCTTCACCCGCACCCAGCGCGTGGGCCGGGAACACCTCTTCGAAGCACTCCAGGAGCTCGACGGCGTCCTGGAGATCCGCACCGTGACCGAAGAGAACGACTGACCTAACCGGTCCCGCGCAGGGCGGTCAGCTTGTCCAGCGATGAAGAAATCGTAGAGCCATAGCCCGACGATCGGCTATGGCTCTACGATTTCTTGACTTCGCGGAAACGTCAGACCTGGGCGGGCTGCTCTTCCTCGACGAGCTCCACGTCGGTGACGACCACGTGCTGCACGGCTTCGGACTGAACCACCAGTTCCAGGGAGCGCGCCCGAGTGGCCGCCTGCACGTCCGCGATCGCCGCGTCGATGTGGGCCAGCGTCCGCTCCGGCGCAAAGACCTTGGCGGTGATCACTTCGGTGCGCTGCTTGACCTTGGCCTCGGACTTGACCTTGCGCAGACCCGAGAGCACCTGCGCGACGGAGTCCAGCATCCCGGCCGAGCCCTGCACAGATTCCAGCCCGGAGGTTTCCGGCCACTGGGTGGAGTGCACCGAGCCGTTGCGCCACCAGCGCCAGACCTCATCGGTCACGAACGGCAGCACCGGAGCGAAGAGCCGCAGCAGCGAATCCAGCGTGGTGGCCAGGGCCGCCAGCACCGAGTCCTGCGCCTGCTCGCCGCGTGAGCCGTAGGCGCGATCCTTGACCAGCTCCACGTAGTCGTCGGTGAAGGACCAGAAGAAGGACTCCACCAGTTGCAGCGCCCGGGCGTAGTCATAGTCGGCGAAGTGCTTGGTGGCCTGCTCCACCACGGTGCGCAGCTCGGCGATCAGGGCGCGGTCCAGGGGTTCGGTGAGGACCTGGGCTCCAGCGTCGTCGGTGATGATGTGGGCCTCGGTCACGCCCAGGTTCAGTGCGAACTTCGAGGCGTTGAGCAGCTTGATCGCCAGCCGTCGACCGATCTTCATCTGCGCGACCTCGTAGGCGGTGTCCGCGCCGAGCTTGGCCGAGGCAGCCCAGTAGCGCACCGCGTCGGAGCCGAACTGCTCCAGCGGCTCGGTGGGCACGACCACGTTGCCCTTGGACTTGGACATCTTCTTCCGGTCCGGGTCCAGGATCCATCCGGAGATCGCGGTGTTGGTCCACGGCACGGAGTCGTTCAACGAGTTCGCGCGGACCGCGGAGGCGAAGAGCCAGGTGCGGATGATGTCGTGGCCCTGCGGGCGCAGGTCGAAGGGGAAGACCTTGTTGAAGAAGTCGTTGTCCTTCTCCCAGCGGCCTGCGATGTGCGGCGTGATCGCCGAGGTGGCCCAGGTGTCCAGCACGTCGGCCTCGCCGATGAAGCCGCCGGCGGCGCCGCGCTGGGACTCCTCATACCCGGCGGGGACCTGCGAGGCCGGGTCCACCGGCAGCAGCGCCTCCTCGGGCAGCAGCGGGTTGTCATAGTCGGGCTCGGCGTCGGCGTTGAGCGGGTACCAGACCGGGATCGGCACGCCGAAGAAGCGCTGCCGAGAGACCAGCCAGTCACCGTTGAGGCCCTCCACCCAGTTCTCGTAGCGCGAGCGCATGAAGGCCGGGTGCCAGGAGATCTCCTTGCCGCGGGCGACCATCTTCTCCCGGCGGGCGGCGTCGCGGCCGCCGTTGCGGATGTACCACTGCCGCGAGGTCACGACCTCCAGCGGCTTGTCGCCCTTCTCGTAGAAGTGCACCGCGTGGGTGATCTTCTTCGGCTCACCGTCGAGCAGATCGGCGGCCTTGAGCAGCTCCACCACGGCTTCCTTGGCAGAATGCACGGTCTTGCCGGCGAGCTGCTCGTAGTTCGCCCGGCCTTCGGCGGAGCTGATCCATTCCGGGGTCTCGCGGGAGAAGCGGCCGTCGCGGCCGATCAGCGCGCGGGTGGGCAGCTGCAGCTCACGCCACCAGGTCACGTCCGTCATGTCGCCGAAGGTGCAGATCATGGCGGCCCCGGAGCCCTTGTCCGGCTGTGCCAGTCCGTGCGCCTTGACCTCGACCTCGACGCCGAAGAGCGGGGAGATCACGGTCTTGCCGAAGAGCTGCTGGTAGCGCTCATCGTCAGGGTGCGCGACCAGGGCCACGCAGGAGGGCAGAAGCTCAGGGCGGGTGGTCTCGATGAAGACCTGCTCACCGGTGTCCTTCACGGTGAAGGGATAGCGGTGGTACGCCCCGGGGTGGTCCTTGGCCTCCAGCTCGGCCTGGGCCACTGCGGTGCGGAAGGTGATGTCCCACAGAGTCGGCGCCTGGGCGGTGTAGGCGTTGCCGGCATGGATGTCGCGCAGAAAGGCGCGCTGGGAGGCGGCGCGAGAATCGTCGTCGATGGTGCGGTAGGTCTGGCGCCAGTCCACGGATAGGCCCAGCCGGGAGAAGAGATCCTCGAAGATCTTCTCGTCCTCCACGGTGAGTGTCTCGCAGAGCTCGATGAAGTTCGCCCGGCTGATGGCGTCCCAGTCGCGCTGGTTCTTGGCCGGCTTCTCCGGCGGGGTGTAGTCCGGGTCGTAGGGCTGCGCGGGGTCACAGCGCACGCCGTAGTAGTTCTGCACCCGGCGCTCGGTGGGCAGACCGTTGTCGTCCCAGCCCAACGGATAGAAGACGTTCTTACCCGACATCCGCATGAAGCGCGCCATCACGTCGGTCTGCGTGTAGGAGAACATGTGCCCCACGTGCAGCGCCCCGGAGGCGGTGGGCGGCGGAGTGTCGATGGAGTAGACATCCGCGCGCTCGGTGTCCTCGTTGAAGTGGTAGATCTCCTCGGCCTGCCAGGCGGTGTGGAGCTTCTCCTCGAGGCCCTCCAGCGCCGGGCGGTCCGGGACCACGGGGGTCTTGCGCGCGGCGGTGCCGTGGGATGCGTCTGTGGAAAGGGTCTCGGTGGCGGGCGCGTCTGTGCCCGGAGTGTGATCAGCCATGCTGGCCATTCTCTCACGGCGGCAGTGTCACATACTGAACGGGCGGTTCTCCCGGAGCACCCCGCTCACTAGGCTGTCTTCATGATTGACACTGATGCCTCCACCCGCAGCGCCCTGGTCACCGGCGCCTCCTCCGGGATCGGCGCCGCCACCGCGCACCGCCTCACCACCGAGGGCTGGCGGGTCTTCGCCGTCGCCCGCCGGGCCGAGAAGCTCGAGAGCCTGGCCGAGCAGGAGGGGATCATTCCGATCATCTGCGACGTCACCGACCCGGAGCAGGTGGCGGCCGCGCTGGAAGAGGTCACCGCGGCCGGCGGGATCGACACGCTGATCAACAACGCCGGCGGCGCGCTGGGCATGGACACGGTCGCCGAGGGACGGCCCGAGGACTGGCTCTGGATGTACGAGGTCAACGTGCTGGGCGCGTTGAACATGATCAAGGCCTTCGTCCCGATGCTGCGCGCCCACGGCGAGGGCACGATCCTCACCGTGACCTCCACCGCCGCCCTCGCCCCTTATGAGGGCGGGGCAGGCTATAACGCGGCGAAGTTCGGCGAGCACGCACTCACCGGCGCGCTGCGCCTGGAGGAGGCCGAGCACAACATCCGCGTGATCGAGGTGCTGCCCGGCATGGTGGCCACCGAGGAGTTCACCGCGAAGCGGCTGCGCGGCGATGTGGCCGCCGCCGAGGCGGTCTACCGCGGAGTCAAGCGCCCGTTGGTGGCCGAGGACATCGCCGAGGTCATCGCCGCCGCAGTCACCCTCCCTCACCACGTGAACCTGGACCAGGTGGTGGTCCGCCCGGTCGCTCAGGCCGCCCAGCACAAGGTGATCCGCGAGGAGTGATCAGCCGCGGCACCCCGGCCGCCTGACGCGGCACCGACCCGAGGCTGCTGCCTCGAGGGCCGACGCCAGCAGAACCGACGACGACGCCGGCGCGGGCTCTCAAGCCCGCGCCGGCGTCGTCGTGTGGTGGCGTCCTGAAGTGACGTCACATGGTGGAAGTCCCGATCAGTCGAAGACTGGGGACTCCGTGCGTGAGCGCTTGAGCTCGAAGAAGTACGGGAACTGCGCCAGAGCCACGGCGCCGTCGAAGACCTTGCCGGCGTCCTCGCCGCGCGGAATCCGGGTGAGCACCGGACCGAAGAACGCGGTGCCCTGGAACGCCACGACCGGGGTGCCGACGTCCTGACCGACCAGGGAGATGCCCTTGTCGTGGGAGGCGCGCATCTCGGCGTCGTTCTTATCCGTCTTGGCCTCGGCGAGGAGGTCCTCCTGCAGGCCCACGGCGCGCAGCGCGTTGAGCGTGGCGGACTCGAAGTCCTTGTTGCCGTTGTTGTGGATCTCGGTGCCGGCGGCGGTGTAGAACTCGCCGACCTTGGCCTCACCGTGCTGCAGCGCGACAGCGGTGGCGGCGCGGGCGGGGATCCAGCGGGCGAGCTGCTCGGGATCTTCGGCCGGTGAGGGGTTCTTGGCCTCGTTGAGCACGCCCAGACTCATCACGTTCCAGTGCACCTCGATGTCGCGGACCTTCTCCGCCTCCAGGATCCAGCGTGATGTCACCCAGGCGAAGGGGCACAGCGGGTCAAACCAGAAATCGACGCGTTCAGCCATGAAGGACTCCTCTCGGCGCGGGGCATTCAGCCTCCGCGCACGGATCAGTGTTGGTTCGTGTCAGCTGCAGCTCGTCAACGGAGATGATTCTGCTGCAGGTGCTTCTCGTGGTCACAACTGGGGCGCTGCTGATTCCATTCCTGCGGCGGCGCTGTCAGTGGCGCCACCTGTGCTCCCGGGATCAGATCGGATCCGCCCAGGTCACCTCAGAGCGGGGCGTCCTCTGCGATCGGGACTTCCAGGCCCAGGAGCGCATTCTCGGTGACCTCCATCAGGGCCGGATGGATCCAGTACTGGCCGCGGGCGGCGGTGTAGGCGTCCTGGCCGAAGCTCATCGCGTGGATGACCGGCTGGATCAGGTTCGAAGCCTGGTAGCCCATGACGTGGGCCCCGAGGATCTGGCCGGTGCGGCGGTCCGCGATCACCTTGAAGATCCCGCTGCCATCCTCCATCGCCCAGCCGTAGGCGGTGTCGCCGTACCTCTGGATCTTGGTGGTGAGGTGCTCCTCACCGATGGCTTGTGCCGCCTGCGCCTCGGTCGCCCCGACCTGGGCGATCTCGGGGAAGGAGAAGATCGCCGAGGGGATGGCCTCATGCCGTGAGGGCCGGATCCGGTCCGGATGCACCAGGTTGTGGGCGACCACCCGGGCCTCCTGATTCGCCACGTGCTTGAGCATCGCCTCGGAACTGACGTCGCCGAGCGCATAGAGGCCGTCCACGGGCTCGCCCTGCATGAGCACCCGCTGGTATTCATCCACCAAGAGGCGTCCGTTCGGGTGGACATCGAGCCCGACCTCTCGGGCACCGATGAGGTCGGTGTTCGGGGTGCGGCCGATGGCCACCAGGACCGCGTCCACGTCGTAGTGCTCGACCCGGCCGTCAGAGGTGACCAGCTCGACTCGCAGGCCCGGGCCGTGCTCGGAGATGCTCGTGATGGTGCGCTCGTAGTGCACGGTCCAGTTCTTCTCCGCCTCGGCCGTATAGGCCGCGGAGATGTCGTGGTCCAGTGCGGTCATCAGTCCGTGGCTGCGGTTGATCTGGATGACCTCTGTTCCGAAGCCTGAGAACACCCCTGCGAACTCGCAGGCGATGTAGCCGCCACCGAGGATCAGCAGCTTGTCGGGCCGCTGGTCGATGCGCATGATGGTGTCCGAGGTGTGCACCCCGGGGAGGCCTATGCCCGCGACGTCCGGGAGCACCGGACGGGAGCCGGCGGCGATGACCAGCTGGTCAGCCTCGGCCCGGACCCCTGATTCGGAGACGAAGGCGAAGGGCGGCTGGCTGAAGTCCCCGGTGAGCGTGACCTTCTCGGCGACGAGGTCGACGTTGTCCAGCTCGACCTCCCGGTAGTGCCGGCCGCCGGCCGAGATGACGTCGATGCGGGAGAAGACCCGGTCCCGCATGGCGGGCCAGTCCACGTCGGTGGTCTCCTGGGTGACGTTGAGCCGGGCCGCTTCGACAGGCCCTCGGGCCAGCGCCGCCGGGCGGACGAACATCTTGGTGGGGATGCAGCCCACATTGAGGCAGGTGCCGCCGAAGGCTCCCGTGCCCCCTGCACCCTTGTCCGCCAGGACGACGCGTTTATCATCCCAGAAGGGTGTGATCAGGGAGTTCCCGGAGCCGGAGCCGATGATGGAGAGGTCATAGTGGGCCATGCGGCCATCCTAGACGGGAACGTCGGACCGGCTTCACAGCGGCCTCGCGGGAATCCCTCGGCGGTCAGGTCGGTTGTCGTGGGCCGGCGGCGTAACCGCTGGTGAACATCACCAGGACCTCGGTGGTGACCGCTGCGGCCTCCCATAACAATGTGACTAGTCCCAGTCAGCAGGAACGGCCAGCCCCCGATCGGGAACCTGGAGGTGCCGGCGCTGAAGAAGACGAGCGTTCTTGCACGCGGCTGACGTCCACGGCCACGAGCCGCGCTGCCAGACGAAGAAGCGCCCCATCCAGCTTGTGCCAGTCGGAAGTTTTTTCGTGCGCAGTGGGGCCCTTCGGCCGTCGCTGATGGAGTTACTGCTGTTCTTCGACGGTGACGGTCCAGTCGCTGTAGTTGGCCGCGGTGACGTCGAGGTAGTAGTTGCCGGCGGAGCGGTAGATCATAGTCTCGCCGCTGTCTGAGCCGTTGAGCATGACCTCGGGAAGACCCCCGTCTTCAGTGAGGTTGCTGCCTTCGTCCATGAGATAAACACCGGCGATGCCGAAGTCGTCGTCTCCGTTGAATTCGTAGGAGAGCCGGACGTCGCCAGTGACCTCGAAGACCTCGCCACGCTGGTTGCCGGTTCCCGAGAGGGTGGCAACTTCTACCCATTCCCCGCTGGCCTCGACTTCTTCGGCAGGTGCCTCCTCCTCGGCAACCTCTTCCTCGATCTCTTCGATGTCGGCGTCTTCGACTGCGTCGTCTGCTTCGGCGATTGCCTCGATCTCCTCCTCAGCCTCTTCCTGGGATTCTTCGAGGTTCTGCATCTCGTCATCGACGCTGATGAAGATGGCTCCGGCCAATGCGACGCCGATGGTGGCGATAACCAGGCCGACGGCGCCGGTGACGACACCCGTGATGCCCTGGCCGCGGCCGCGACGCTTCACGACCGCGATGATGCCCAAGATGATGGCTAGGGGTGCGAGCAAGAAGCTGAGCAATCCAACAACGGGAATGAACGCGAAGACGATCGCCACGATGCCAAGGACCATTGCTGCGATGCCGATACCTGTATTGGCTGGCGTCGGTGACACTGGTGAATACTGCTGATACGGGTCGTACTGTTGCGGGTTCTGCTGATACCGGTCAGACATGGTTGCCTCGTCAAGGTGGGGGACGTTGATGCGGGCGAGTGAAGCCGCGGTGGTTTGGAGCCGCACGGAATCACGTTAAAGGCTACGTGATACGAGTCACCATCGAGAAGCAAGAACGCTGCTGACTCCAGCATCATCGGTCTTGGTCATGGCGTCAGCTCGCTGGACAAGGCAGACTAAACAACGTGCCAGTGAACGGCCATTCCCAGCCGACAGTCCGCGGCCCACTCCCCTAATCGTCAGAGAGCAGGATCCACATGATCTTCATCGTCGTGAAATTCCAGGTCAAGCCCGAACACGCAGAGAAGTGGCCTGCGATCACGGCTGAGTTCACCGAAGCCACCCGCGCCGAGCCCGGGAACAAGTGGTTCCAATGGTCCCGCAGCGTGGAGGACCCCAACGAGTATGTGCTCATCGAGGCCTTCGACGACGACGCCGCCGGTCCGCACGTGGAATCGGCGCACTTCCAGCGGGCGGTCAGCTCGGACGGCGCCATGGCAGCGGCCCTGGTCTCCACCCCGAAGATCATCTCCCGGCAGATCGAGGGTGAGGACTGGGAGGAGATGGGCGAGATGAAGATCAACTGACCCCACTCTCGCCGCGCGGAGCGCCGGGGCAGGGAACACCGCAGATCATCCCTATGATGGGTAGCGTGCAGATCTTGAGCGTTTCCAGTCTGAAGGGCGGGGTCGGTAAGACCTCGGTCACCATGGGCCTTGCCTCGGCCGCCCTCCATCAGGGGGTGCGAACCCTCGTCGTCGACCTCGACCCCCATGCGGACTCCACCACCGGGCTCGCGGTCGCCCGCGGCACCGGCACGGAGGCAGGTCAGCTGCTGCGCGACGCCAAGCGCGCCAACCTCAGCGACCATGTGGTCCGCTCCGGCTGGGTGGATCTGCTCCCCCAGGAACATCGCTCCGACGCGACGCTGGACGTCGTCGTGGGCTCCGCGCTCTCCGCCGCATTCGATCGCCCCGATATCCGGCCCCGCGACATGCGGCGGCTGCGGCTGCTGCTGGATCGCGTCACCGGCTATGACCTGGTGCTCATCGACTGCCCGCCCTCGCTGGCCGGGCTGACCCGGATCGGCTGGTCGGCGTCCAACGGTGTGCTGATGGTGGCCGAGCCGAGCCTGTTCTCCGTGGCCGGCACAGAGCGTACGATGCGCGCCATCCGGATGTTCTCCAACGAGTACGCGCCGCAGCTCAAGTCGGCCGGTGTGGTGGTCAACCGTGTCCGCGCGGACTCCGCCGAGCACGAGTACCGGCTGCTCGAGATGGAACGGCTCTACAAGGACAAGCTGATGCTTCCGGTCCTGGAGGAGAACCCCTTCTGGCAGCAGATCCAGGGCGCGGCCTACCCGGTGCACCAGTGGCCGAGCGATCAGGTCAGGGACCTGGCGAGGTCCTTCGACCAGCTGCTTGAGCAGCTGGTCTGAGCGGTCTCGCCTGGATCGCACTCAGGTGCACCGAGACTCCGCCCCTCGATGGAGACGGGTGGGGCGCTAAGAGGCTTGGGAGCGGCGGGCTCTGAGCTGGGCAAGCTCGTCGCCGGCGGAACCGAAGGCTTCGAGCTCGGGGACCGCGTCGGGCTCGGTGCGCTCACGCGGGAGCTCCACCAGGCTGGCCTCGACTTCGCGCCAGACCCGGCCTACGGCGATGCCGAAGACTCCCTGTCCGCCCTGCACGAGGTCGATGACCTCGTCGGCGGAGGTGCATTCATAGACCGAGGCACCGTCTGACATCAGGGTGATCTGCGCGAGGTCATCGACGCCGCGTTCGCGCAGGTGCTCGATCGCGCTGCGGATCTGCTGGAGCGAGACGCCGGTGTCCAGCAGGCGTTTGACGACTTTCAGGACCAGGACGTCGCGGAAGGAATAGAGACGCGCCGAGCCGGACCCGGCGGCGTTGCGCATGGAGGGCTGGACAAGCTTCGTGCGCGCCCAGTAGTCCAGCTGGCGGTAGGTGATTCCGGCGGCGGCGCAGGCGACCGGACCGCGGTAGCCCAGCTCCTCGTCGAGCTCGGGCAGGCCGTCACTGAACAGGGGCTGCTGGGCAGCCGCCTGCCCTGGCCGAACACGCTCAGTGCCCGCGTGCGATTCTGGACCCACCTGGTACCCTCCTGAAGTGCTCGACTCCGCCGGGGAAGCGCGTCCCTGCGACGCGAGAGCGACGAGGAAGGTGCGTGCGAGAGTCTTGTCCCTTGACGATATTGCCGCAGCCGCTATGGGTCAAAGACATTTGAAATTTACTCTACGGCGTGTCGCGCGATTGCACTAGTCTCGCGCCCGCAGCGGGCCTGCTTCACTGGAAATCCTCCGGCTCGGCGTTGTCCAGGAACCGGCGGAACTCCTTGATCTCATCCTCGGAGATGGGACGCTGCCCGGTGGCGGCGGTGCGCGGGGTGATCCCGACCCGAGTGAGCATCTCGCGGTCCATGGTGACCAGGCACTGCACCCGCACCGCCACTGCGATGGCGTCTGAGGCCCGGGCATCGAAGCTGCGACCACTGCCCAGCGTGATGGTCCCGCGGTAGGTCGAGGAGTCGAGCATGCCGATCTCCACGGAGCGCACTCCCGAGCCGAGCCTGGTCATGACCTCGGCGAGCAGGTCGTGAGTCATCGGCCGGGGCGGGACCTTCTTCTCCATCGCCATGGCGACGGCATTGGCCTCGGCAGGTCCCACCAGGACGGCCACATGGAGATTCTCCAGTCCGGGTTCGGCGCCTCGAAGCACCACCACAGGCTGTTTCGATGGAAGCTCGATCCGAACTCCCACGACATCCAGCGGCACAAGCTGGCTCTCCATGATCCAAGTCTAGGTCAGTTTTTGTCCAACTGCTCGACCGATGTGTCCATGATTGAAGCTCGCAGGTCTTTCAGGCACTGGAGCATCTCCTTGGAGGACTCTGCCACCCGCGCTCGGGCGGCGGTGTCCTTGCGGGCGGCATGCGGGGCCATGGCGCGCGCGATCAGGTCCAGCTCATTGTCCGCGGAGCGCCGGATGTTGACCAGGTGCTTCGGTTCAAGCCCATAGCGTGCCAGCACCCGGACCGCCTTGACGGCCTTGAGATCGTGGTGGCTGTAGTTGCCCTCGCCATCGGCCTGGATGATGCGGAACTTCTCCAGCGTGTCGAGCATCCCGCGCGTGGCGCCGGAGTGGGCGCGCAGCTCCTTGCGGCACATCGGCCGGATGCGTCCGGTGATCTGAGCTGCCATCTCATCGGTGACTTCACGGGGACCCACCGGAGGCGCCTGCGGCAGCTCTTCGGGGGTCTCGCCTGAGTCGATGACGTCCATCGTCTGCTTGATGACGTCCAGCGGCATGTACCGGTCGCGCTGCAGGGCCAGGATGAAGCGCAGCCGCTCGACGTCGGACGCACAGTACTTGCGGTAGCCCGAGGCGGTCCGGGCCGGTTCCACCAGATCGCGCTCCTCGAGGAAGCGCAGCTTCGATGCGGTGAGATCCGGGAATTCGTTCTGCAGCTCCCGCAGGACTTCAGAGATGGTGAAGACATACTTGGCGGCGCGCTCGGTCGAGGGCGGGGCCGGTTTCGGCTTCGACTTCGACGCTGCGGAAGCACTCACTGCGTGTCCTCTTTCGGGCTGTGGGGAAGGGACGAGATCGGCTTCAGGATAACGTTCCCCTCCGGTCCGCCCTGGGATCTCGAGTCACCGGTCAGTCGGATTCTTTGGATCCGGCATAGAAGGTCAGCCGGAATTTGCCGATCTGCACCTCGTCACCAGGCCTCAACGCATACTCGTCCACGCGGTCGTGGTTCACGTATGTGCCGTTGAGGCTGCCGAGATCCCGGATCTGGAAGCCCAGACCCTCCCGATTCAGTTCCACGTGACGCCGTGACACGGTGACATCGTCGAGGAAGATCCCCGCCTCCGGATGCCTGCCTACAGTGGTCAGGTCCTGATCCAACAAGAACCGAGCTCCCTGATTGGCGCCGCTGTGGGCGATCAGCAGAGCGGAGTTCTTGGGCAGCGCCGCGATGGCCTGCTTGTCATCCTCAGATAGGTGAGGCTCCCCCGCGTGCGCATCGGCTGGCGGCAACGAGATGCTCGTCGTCTCCGCCGCACTCTGACTGCTGTCATGTTCTCGCGTGCTCTCCACGTCGCCTCCTCTCGCCGGCCTGCCTGCTGGCGGCCTTCAGCCTACTTGGTTTTTGTAATCCTCGGCAGAGAGCAGCGAATCTGCCCCCGAGGATTCTGCGAGCTTGATCTCGAACAGCCAGCCCGCGGCGTAGGGGGCCGAGTTCACGGCACCGGGGTTCTCGTCGAGATCCGTGTTGACGGAGACGATCTCTCCCGCGACCGGCGCGAAGATGTCTGATACAGATTTGGTGGATTCGACCTCGCCGACCACATCACCGGAGGCGACGGTAGCGCCGACCTCGGGGTGCTCCACGTAGACGACCTCACCGAGGGCGTCCTGAGCGAAGTCGGTGATGCCCACGCGCACCACGAGTGAATCCTCGGTGGTGCCGATCCATTCGTGCTCGGCACTGTACTTGAAATCTTCGGGGACGGTGCTCATGCTTGCGCTCCAACTCTTCGGCCTGGTGTTGACTGCTCAGCGGACAGCCGCCTCGCGGCGGTCTGTCCTGCTGAGCGTCAGGTCTGTCTGCGAACAACTTAGCACCCAAGGCCGACCTGACGGTATGACCCCGCAGGTCAACCGGGACGGCGGCGCTCCGGTCAGCCCTGCCGGGCGACGAACCGCTCGGCGTCGCGCTTGCGGTCCTCGCGGGCCTCGCGAGTGAGCTCCGCGCCGGCTTCTTCGTCCCGGGTGAGGTTCTCCCCGGTGGCTGGGTCGAAGAGGTGCATCCTGCGGGTGTCCAGCCAGAGCTCGGCCGTGTCACCGCTGCGGAAGCGCGAGGTCGCATCGACCTCGACCACGAGCTGCGTGCGCAGCTCGTCGGCGTCCATCTCTTCGGCGAGGTTGCGCAGCGTCTCGTGAACCCGTTCGTCGGTCTCGTAGGAGACATAGGCGTACTGCTCATTGCCCATCCACTCGCTGTGGCTGATCTCTGCGGTGAAGGTCGTGCCCTTGGAGAGCTGAGCCTCGCTGAGCTGGGAGGCATCGTCGAAGAACTCCGGGCGGATGCCCGCCAGGACGATGTCGCGTCCTTCGCCGGCCTTTGCCGCACGGTCGGGGATCTCGATCTTGCCCAGCGGAGTGGAGAAGACATTGCCCTCCACGGTGCCGGGCAGGAAGTTCATCGACGGTGAGCCGATGAATCCGGCGACGAAGAGGTTCGCCGGCTGCTCATAGAGCTCCCGCGGGGAGGCGATCTGCTGGAGCAGACCCTTCTTCAGCACTGCCACCCGGTCCCCCAGGGTCATCGCCTCGGTCTGATCGTGGGTGACGTAGACGCTGGTGGTGTTGAGCTCACGCTGGAGCCTGGCGATCTCTGCGCGCATCTGCCCGCGGAGCTTCGCATCGAGGTTCGAGAGCGGCTCATCGAAGAGGAACGCGTCGGCCTCGCGGACGATCGCGCGGCCCATGGCCACACGCTGACGCTGACCGCCGGAGAGATTCGCCGGCTTGCGGTCCAGGTGCTCGGTGAGCTCGAGCATGGTTGCCGCGTGGCGGACCTTCTCATCGATCTCTTCCTTGGTGAACTTCCCCTTGGTCAGCCGCATCGGGAACGCGATGTTCTCGTAGACGGTCAGGTGCGGGTAGAGCGCGTAGCTCTGGAAGACCATGGCGAGGTTGCGTTCGCGCGGGGCCTTCTCATTGACGCGCTCCCCGCCGATGAGCAGGTCACCCTCGGTGATGTCCTCGAGGCCCACGATCATGCGCAGCAGCGTGGACTTTCCGCAGCCGGAGGGTCCCACCAGGATGATGAACTCGCCGTCTTCGATGTCTATGGAGATGTCGTTGACAGCTGGGAAGCCGTCGTCGTATTTCTTGACGAGATTCTTAAGCGTGATGGATGACATTGCAGTGGAGTCCTTATCTACTCAGCCCTTGACGGCGCCCTGGGTCAGTCCGGATACGATCTGGCGCTGGAAGAGCAGCACCAGAACGACGACGGGGATGGTCACGACGATGGCAGCCGCGGAGATTGCGCCGGTGGGTTCCTCGAACTGGGAAGCCCCGGTGAAGAAGGCCAGCGCCGCAGGAACGGGTCTGGCGGCTTCGGTGGAGGTCAGTGAGATCCCATAGACGAAGTCGTTCCAGGCGATGAAGAACGCGATGATCGCGGTGGTGAAGACGCCGGGCATGGCCAGCGGCACGATCGCTCGTCGGAAGGCCTGCCACTGGGTGGCGCCGTCCACCTGCGCCGCCTGCTCGAGGTCCCAGGGGATCTGCCGGAAGAACGCGGCGAGCGTCCAGATCGAGATCGGCAGCGTCAGCGACAGATACGGGATGATCAGCCCGAGCCAGGTGTCATAGAGCCCGATGTTGCGCCACAGGTTGAACAGCGGAATGACCACTGAGATCACGGGGAAGACCGACACCGCCAGAGCGGAGCCGAGGATGATCTTCTTGCCCGGAAAGTCCAGCCGCGCGATGGCGTAGGCACACAGGGTGGCCAGCACCACGGCGATGAAGGTGGCGATCAGGGTGATGCCGATGGAGTTGCGCAGCGCCGTGAGGAACAGGCCCTGGGCGTCCCCGAAGAGGATCATCTCGTAGTTCGCCCAGGTGGGGCTGCCAGGCAGGAAGGAGGCAGTGCCGAGGTCCGCCTGAGTCTTGAAGCTGGTGGCCAGGATCGCGGCCACTGGGAACAGTGCATAGACCAGGACGACGACGCTCAGCACCGTCCATCCCAGGCGCTGCTTTCCGGTGAGCTTGCCGTTGGAGGCCATCTCTACTTACCTCCCTTGGAGTCGGTGCCGCTGGCGAGATCGACCTTGAACAACTTGATCGCGATGACACAGATCAGCAGCACGCAGATGAAGAGGATGACCGAGACCGCGGAGCCGAGTCCGATCTCCAACCGTCCGATGGAGGTCCGATAGGCCAGCAGCGAGAGCACCTCGGTGCCCGCGGCGCCATTCGTCATGATGAAGACGTTGTCGAATATTCGGAAGGCGTCCAGTGCGCGGAAGAGCACTGCGACCATGATCGCAGCCTTCATGTTGGGCAGGATCACCCGGGTCATCTGCTGACGCCAGCTGGCGCCGTCGACCTTGGAGGCTTCGACGAGCTCATCGGGGACCTGGGCGAGGCCCGCCAGGAGCAGCAGGGCGATGAACGGGGTCGTCTTCCAGATCTCCGAGGCCATGATCACGGTGATCGCCGTGCCGAAGTTGGCGAACCAGTCGAGGTCGCTGTCGATCCCGGGGACCCAGCCGAACCAGTTGTTCACGAAGCCTGAGTTGATGTCGAACATGTAGAACCAGGCGAAGGCGGAGACCACGGTGATGATGCCGTAGGGAACGAGGATTGCGGTGCGCAGCGCCCCACGGATCCGCTTCAGCGCCTTATGCATCACCAGCGCCAGCGCGAAGCCGAGGACCAGCTCGACAGCCACGGTGACCACGGTGACCAGCAAGGTCACCAGCAGCGCCCGCCAGAAGACCCCGGTGTCGGAGAGGATCGTCAGGTAGTTCTGGAGGAACACGAAGGAGCGCTCATCCGGTGCCGTCAGGCGGAAGGAGAACATCGAATCGTAGATGGCCTGCGCGATCGGGTAGGCAGTGACCGCGAGCATGACGAAGAACGCTGGTCCCGCGATGAGCCAGCCCAGGCGAGCCTCTGACTTCGCGCGGTTGGTCCGTTTCGCGTTGTTGCCGTTCTTGCGGTCTGCGCTCTTGCCTTTGGATGACTCGGCGCTCTCGCGCTTCTGCCTCCGCGAGGTTTCTGGTGCGGTCGTCACAGGAGACGCTCCCCTCTGAGCACTTCAACGATGAAGGCATCGGTCTGCGCGGGGGTCTGCTCGGCGCGGACCCCGGAGATGGGTGTGAAGTCTTGCTGGATCGCGGTGGAGATCTCGTTGTAGAAGGGAGTCTGAGGTCTCGGGGCTGCATTTTCGAGCGCCTCCCGGATGGCGTCCGCCATCGGGAAGTTGTCCTCGAGGGCTGGATCCTCGTAGGCGGCCTCCGACGACGGCGGGTTGCCGTTGGTGATGAAGTACTCCGTCTGGTTCTCCGGCTGCACGATGCACTCGATGGCCTCGAAGGCGAGATCCTGGTTGAGGGAGTCGGCGCCAACCGCGAGGTTGATTCCGCCCAGCGGAGGCGCGGACGGGGTGTCCTCGTCGACGCGGGGGTACTGCGCCCAGCCGATGTCATCGACGAGCTCCTCGTCCAGTGCACCTTCCTCGGCGGCTGCGTTTGTCGCCGGCCAGACGAAGGGCCAGTTGACCATGAAGGAGCCCTCATCTCGCTGGAACAGCAGCATCGACTGGTTCTCATCCATGGAGGCGACTCCGGGCCCTGCCAGACCCTCGGTGCCGATCAGGCCGATGATCTCCGCGGCCCGCATCCCCTGCTCAGTGTCGAGGTTGGTCTGCAGCTCTGCGGCAGGGGCCTCGGGGTTCGCCAGGATCGACTCGTCCTGGGACTCCACCAGCGCGTTGAGCCAGACCGTCATGGACTCGGCCCGGACCCCCTGGACGCCGAGGAGCTTGTCCTGCTCGAGCGCGGTGTCGATGACCTGGTCCCAGGTGATCGGCTGCTCCATGTCCAGACCTGCTTCTTCGACCACAGATTTGCGGTACCAGAGGAGCTGCGTGTTGGCCCAGAACGGGACGGTGACCAGTTCGTCGTTCCACATCGCGCCGGCCAGCGCTCCTTCGAGGGTGTCCTCGGTGGTGCGTTCAGCGACGTCGTCCGGGACCGGGGCCAGGAATTCGGGCTCCGCAAGTTCAGGGATGAACGGGGGGTCCAAGGACATGATGTCCAGCGATGAGTCGTTGGCCGCCAGACGGCGGGCCAGCTGTTCCCGCTGGGAGGGGGCGTCGGCCGGGAGCAGCGACGTCTGGATCACGTAGGCGCCCTCTGCTTCTTCGGTGCAGACCTGCGCGAGGGCCACCTGTCCGCCGTCGTCCGGGTTGATGTACCAGGTGAGGACCGGCACGTCCTCACTGTCCGAGCAGCCGCTCAGCAGGATGGCCGCCGCGAGTGCGGCGCCTGATGCGCGAGCCGTCCGTCCCCTGCGCGGGGAGCCTTGGGATTCACCCATGAATCTTCCACCTCTCGTCACCCGGCGTGGTGGCCCGGCCACTTAATGTGGCCTAGGTCACTACGTGTGAGCGAGCCTACACCTCAGCTCCCGTCCAGCAAATAGACAGGCGCAAAAAAGGGTCGAAGAGGCAGGTCAGGCGGATTTCTTGCGGAACTTTTTGGCTTCGGACAGGGTGACCAGCTCCGCCTCGGCGCCCTCGCGGACCACGGCTGCGGTGATGGTCACCGAGGCGACGTCATCGCGGGAGGGCAGCTCGAACATCACAGGTCCCAGCACATTCTCCAGGATGGATCGCAGACCGCGCGCACCGGTGCCACGCAGCTCCGCCTGCTCCACCACGGCGCCCAGCGCCTCGGGGGTGAACTCGAGCTCGATCCCGTCGATGGAGAAGATCTTCTGGTACTGCTTGACCAATGCATTCCGGGGCTTGGTCAGGATGTCGGTGAGCGCCGCGGCGTCGAGCTGTTCGACCGTGGCGATGACCGGGAGCCGCCCGATGAGTTCGGGGATGAGCCCGAACTTGTGCAGGTCCTCCGGTTCGACGTCCGCGTAGCTGGCCTCGCTCTTGGTGATGGTCGACAGCGGTGCGCCGAAGCCGATCCCCTTGCGGCCGGCCCGTGACTCGATGAGCTCCTCAAGACCGGCGAAGGCACCGGCGACGATGAACAGGATGTTCGAGGTGTCGATCTGGATGAATTCCTGCTGGGGGTGCTTGCGTCCACCCTGCGGGGCCACCGAAGCTACCGTCCCCTCGAGGATCTTCAGCAGCGCCTGCTGGACGCCCTCACCGGAGACGTCGCGGGTGATGGAGGGGTTCTCCGACTTTCGCGAGATCTTATCGATCTCGTCGATGTAGATGATGCCCTGCTCGGCCTTCTTGACGTCTCCGTCGGCGGCCTGGATGAGCTTCAGCAGGATGTTCTCCACGTCTTCCCCGACGTAGCCGGCCTCGGTGAGGCTGGTGGCATCGGCGACGATGAAGGGCACCTGGAGCTTCCTGGCCAGAGACTGCGCCAGGTAGGTCTTTCCTGAGCCGGTCGGGCCGACCATCATGATGTTGGACTTGCCGATCTCGACGTCGTCCAGCGGGCCCTTCTCCAGAGAAGTGGTCTTCTTCGCCGAACCTGTGGCCTGGATACGCTTGTAATGGTTGTGCACGGCCACAGAGAGGGTGCGCTTGGCCTTGTCCTGCCCGACCACGTACTCGTCGAGGAAATCATAGATCTCACGCGGTTTGGGCAGCTCGAAATCGTCGGGCTCCTGGACCTCATTGAGGTATTCCTCGATGATCTCGTTGCAGAGCTCGATGCACTCGTCGCAGATGTAGACGCCGGGGCCAGCGATCAGCTTGTACCGGACCTGCTTCTGGCTCTTGCCGCAGAACGAGCACTTGAGCAGATCTGCGCTCTCACCGATACGTGCCATGGACGTGGATCCCCTTCGGAACTGTTGTGCTTTCGGCTCTAGCGTACTTCAGGGCGCTGACACGTTCGGGGACGTTCCTGTGGAACGTCCCCGAACGGGTCGCATCTTGTCGCTGAAAAGCGTCAGAGTGGGAGCTTGCGGGAGGCCAGAACCTCATCCACCAGGCCGTAGTCCTTCGCGCCGGCGGCGGAGAGGAACTTGTCACGGTCGATGTCCTCGGCGATCTCGTCCGGGGACTTCTTGGTGAGGTCTCCCAGCACGTCTTCCATCCAGGTGCGGATGCGCCGCACCTCATCGGCCTGGATCTGCAGATCCGTGGCGGTGCCACGGGTGCCGCCCACGGCGGGCTGGTGGATCAGCACGCGCGCGTTGGGCAGGGCCAGCCGCTTGCCGGGCGTGCCGGCGGCGAGCAGCACCGCGGCTGCGGAGGCTGCCTGACCCAGGCAGACCGTCTGGATGTGCGGCCGGACGAACTGCATCGTGTCGTAGATGGCGGTCATGGCCGTGAACGATCCGCCCGGGGAGTTGATGTAGAGCGTGATGTCGCGCTCGGAGTCCATCGACTCCAGCACGAGAAGCTGCGCCATGATGTCATCGGCCGAGGCGTCGTCGACCTGGCTGCCCAGGAACACGATGCGATCTTCGAAGAGCTTCGCGTAGGGGTCCTGGCGCTTGAAGCCGTAGGGGGTGCGCTCCTCGAAGGAGGGAAGGATATAGCGTGAATCCGGCATGGCGGGGCCGGTTGGCTGCGCCGAGGGAAGGCCTGGTGCCGAAGGATCAAGTGGGTTCATGTCAGATGTGCTCCTGTGGTCCTGGTGCGAATCGTTGGCTGAGGGTGATCTGCTCCCGTGAGGGCTCAGACTCCCCCGCCGCCGGAGACGGTGGAAGACCGCTGGGCGATCTTGTCGAAGAATCCATACGCAAGGCCATCCTCAGCGGTGAACCACTTGTCGCGTGCGTTGTCCCGCAGGATCGTCTCAATGCTCTGGCCGGTCTGATCGGCCGTGAGCTCAGCCATGACCTGCTTCATGTGCTGGATCAGCTGCGCCTGGATGCGGACGTCAGACTCGGTGCCGCCGATGCCGCCGGAGGGCTGGTGCATCAGGATGCGCGCATGCGGGGTGGCGAAGCGCTTGCCCGGGGTGCCCGAGGAGAGCAGGAACTGTCCCATCGAGGCGGCAAGACCGGTGGCGACGGTGACGATGTCGTTCGGGATGAACTTCATCGTGTCGTAGATCGCCATGCCCGCGGTCACGGATCCACCTGGGGAGTTGATGTAGAGGTAGATGTCCTTCTCGGTGTCTTCGGCGGAGAGAAGGAGCAGCTGGGAACAGATGGCGTTGGCGTTGTCGTCGCGGACCTCTGAACCGAGCCAGATGATCCGTTCTTTGAGCAGACGGTTGTAGATATAGTCGTCGCGGGACGCGGCGTCCACGCTGGACATGCTCGGCAGGCTCTGGGTCATGGACTCATCCTCCACTGGTGGGTCAAGCTGGGGTCGGCACTGGAAGTGCCCTCGGCAAGAACATTACTGGTTGTTCCGCTCCAGGTGAGCCCCTGGCGCGGGACTGTTCGCTGTTGGCACACGGTTTCAACTCACAGAGAACACCTTGACGCGCAGAAGGGCCCCACCTGTGCGGTGACGCCCTTCTGCTGCTGCGAGTTGTATCAGTTTTGCTTGGTGTCCTCGGAGGCCTCGGCCTCGGTGGTCTCAGCATCGGCAGCCTCGACCTCGGCGGTCTCGGCTTCAACAGCGTCAGTCTCGTCCTCGTCACCGGCGGGGGTCACGAAGTCGGTCAGATCGACGACGTTGCCCTCGGTGTCCTTGACGACGGCGAGCTCGAGCACCTTGGCCAGCGCCTTGCGACGGCGAACCTCTCCCATGATCATGGGGACCTGTCCGGCCTGATCGAGCATCTGCGCGAACTGGTTCGGCTCCATGCCGTACTGGGAGGCGGTGGAGACGATGTACTCGATGACCTCGCTCTGCTCGACGCCGATCTCTTCCTTCTGCGCGATCTCGTCGAGGACGAGCTCGTTGCGGAAGGCGTCGGCGGTCTGCTTGGAGAGCTCCTCGCGGTGCTCCTCGGTGTCGTGATCGTCACCGACTTCGTGGCCCTGGGAGGAGAAGTGCTGCTCGACCTGCTCTGCGACCACGGACTCGGGCACGGGGACCTCGATGAGCTCCATGAGCTTCTCGAGGACCTTGTCGCGTGCTTCCACGCCCTGCTCCACGACGAGGTTCTCCTCGGCCTTGGAGGTCAGGTCCGCGCGGAGCTCCTCGATGGTGTCGAACTCCGAGGCCAGCTGAGCGAACTCGTCGTCGGCCTCCGGAAGCTCGCGCTCCTTGACGGCCTGAAGGGTGACCTTGACCGATGCGGTCTCACCGGAGTGATCGCCGCCGGCCAGGGTGGTGTCGAAGGTGGCATCCTCGCCGGCCGAGAGACCCTCGAGGGCCTCGTCGATGCCCTCGAGCATGGTGCCTGCGCCGACCTGGTAGGAGAGGCCGGACGCGGTGTCGACCTCTTCCTCGCCCACGGTGGCGATCAGATCGATGGTGACGAAGTCGTCGTTGGCGGCGGGGCGTTCGACGTCCTTGAGCGTGCCGAACCGGCCGCGGAGCTCGTCGAGCTGCTCCTGCACGGCTGCTTCATCTGCCGAGCGTGACTCGACCTCGACCTCGAGGCCGGAGTACTCGGGCAGCTCGATGACTGGCTTGATGTCCAGCTCGCCGGTGAACTTGAGCACGCCTTCGTTGGTCTTGACGTCGGGGATCTCTTCGATCTCCACCTCAGGACGGGACAGCGGGGCGAGATCGGCCTCGGCCAGGCCCTGCTGGTAGAAGTCGTTGAGGCCGTCGTTGATGGCCTGCTGGATGACGTACTCGCGGCCGACGCGCTGATCGATGATCGGAGCCGGCACCTTGCCCTTGCGGAAGCCGGGGACCTGGACCTGCTCGGCGATGCTCTTGTACGCCGCCTTGATCTTGGGTTCCAGCTCCTCGGAAGTCACCTCGACGGTGAGCTTGACGCGGGTCGGGTTCAGATTCTCTACGGTGCTCTTGACCACGTGTGGGGCTCCTGATCGATGACTGGTGAATCGTCTGCTGTCGGGGTGACAGGATTTGAACCTGCGGCCTCACGCTCCCAAAGCGCGCGCTCTACCAAGCTGAGCTACACCCCGATCGACTGCCCGTCCTGATGCTGGTGACCCACCGCTTGCACGGCAGACCTCCATGGGACTTCAGGCGGACCGGTCCACAGTACCGTGTCCTCCCCCAAGCCGACGAATCCTCGTCTGTGCGCCCAGGTGAGACCCGCGGAAGAGCGTCCAGACCGGCCGCGCCGCCTGGTTGTCCGGTGAGATCACGATCACTGATTCTCAATTGGCGCACCCGCCGACCTGGTGCTAGAGTTCTATGTCGTTGCCCTGCTGAGATGCAGAGCGGCGAAAGTCAGTACAGCGCTTGCAGTTCAAGGGCCTCTAGCTCAATTGGTAGAGCATCAGACTCTTAATCTGCAGGTTTCGGGTTCAAGTCCCGAGGGGCCCACTTCCACCGGGCAGGCGCTGTCCGCGATTCAGGCCGTCGGATCACGAGAATCTCTCGTGGACCGACGGTCTTTTTCGTGCTCCGGCCAGAGGTTCCTGCACCTTGCCCCCGCCCCACGCTCCGCCTCGAGACGAGCCGTCCGCGGCGCAGGTCGCAGAAGCGGTGAGAACAGTGCTCTCGGAAAGCTCCTATCCGGAGTCGGGCGCGGGCATTGTCGGCGGAGATCTCGGGAACTCCCCCGGTCTCGGAAGCCTCGGCGCCGTGCTAGACGCTCACCGCGCCCTCACCGCAGCGTCGACCCGGAACCGTCAGGCCGCGTTCATCCGCTCGACGACGTCCATGAAGTAGTCGATGAACTCGTAGAAGTCTTCCACGTCCCGTCCCTGATGCAGCGCGATCTCCGGGAACTGATCGAAGCTCACCTCCTCATGGAGGTCAAGCTTCATCCGTCGTCCGGTGGAAAGGGTCACCTCCACGAAATTGTCCTGAGACGCCATCCCGGCGAGGTTCGTGAGGTTCACCAGGGTGGGGATGGCGGCCG
The DNA here is from genome assembly GCF_022565835.1 of Nesterenkonia sp. DZ6. Classification (NCBI taxonomy): domain Bacteria; kingdom Bacillati; phylum Actinomycetota; class Actinomycetes; order Micrococcales; family Micrococcaceae; genus Nesterenkonia; species Nesterenkonia sp. DZ6. The sequence goes on along the minus strand of NZ_JAJOYW010000004.1, from coordinate 107,213 downwards.
CAGCACGTCCCGGTTCTTCACCCTGCTGCAACGACTGCACCCGGCACAGCGCGTCGTCGAGATCCACTGGACAGAGCACGATCTCGACAGGCTCGCGGCGGTAGCCCACCAGCAGCAGAGACCCGCCCCAGGCACGGGCGGCGCCGATCTTCGCAGGGGCTCCCAGACGGTCCACCGTGCAGAGGATGTTGTAGGACCCGAAGTTCATCACCGAGGCGTCGAAGCTTGCGCGCAGGGCGTCGACCAGGTGCTGCTCCGGCTGGCTGCGCTCGGTGAGGATGACCATCACTGCCTCTACTCTCGCGGGGGCTTGGTCGATCTATTCTACGGATAGGGTGGTTTCGGCGCATCAGCCATATCCGTTGAAAGGACTTCGATGAGCATTCGACTTGAGACCGGCGACGTCGCTCCCAGCTTCATCCTGCCGGCTGCCGGCGGGGATTCGGTGAGTCTGGACCAGCTGCGCGGACAGAAGGTCATCCTCTATTTCTATCCCAAGGCCTCCACCCCTGGATGCACCACCCAGGCCTGCGACTTCCGTGACTCACTGGACTCCCTCGCCGCCTCGGGCTATACGGTGCTGGGAATCTCCCCGGACCCGGTCTCGGCTCTGGACAAGTTCACCGACGAACAGTGCTTGAGCTTCCCGCTCCTCGCCGACGAGGACCACGCGGTGGCGGAGTCCTATGGCGCCTGGGGTGAGAAGAAGAACTACGGTCGCGTCATCGAGGGCCTGATCCGCTCCACGATCGTGCTCGACGAGGACGGCAAGGTCACGCTCGCCCAGTACAACGTCAAAGCCACCGGCCATGTCGCACGCCTGCGCGAGAAGCTCGCAGCATGAGCCCTTCGGCGCAGTTCTGACCCGAGTCCCGACCTGCGCCAGATGGCGGGCGTCGCACTCGCGGCCCGCACCCTGCCCGGGTTCGGGCCCGGCTCTCCTGTAGACTGAAATGTCGCCGCGGGGAGGTCAAAGCACTCCCCCAGCGACATCTGCGGGCGTGGCGGAATTGGTAGACGCGCTGGATTTAGGATCCAGTGTCTTAGACGTGGGGGTTCAAGTCCCCCCGCCCGCACCATTTCAATCTGCTCCCGCGGCGAATCTGACCAGCACCGTCGGTGATGCGTTGGAGATCTGCCGCGGTGAAGAAGCCCAGCGGCACCACCACGTCCTGGATATCGGGGCATGATCCTCGCCCGACTGCGGGTGACCAGCCGCAGAAGACCCGATTTCCGCAGAGCGGCGATCAACCGGGTGAACCGGGCGTCTGACCAGGCCGTGTAGTAGCCGACCCCTCCAGCCCTGAACCGGTCCAGCAGGACCTCGCGTTCATCGCAGCGCATCAGTCGCACAGTCACCGCCCGCTCACCGAAATGCATGCGCCGGGGCCTGCTGAATCCCAGCTTCAGCCCCTCCCGCGTGGCGACTTCGCGGGCCCGCAGCGCCGCGCAGGTCTGCCGGCCCAGTGCGCCGGAGGAGCCGATCACCAGGATCTTCCCCATGGGTCGATCATGGTGATCGGATGGGTGACGCGGAAGGGGCTCAGGTAGTCTGAACGGCGACCAGCGGGCATCCCGCAGGTCCTGCCCCGATCGAGAGGACGCGAGATGCATTCACCCATGCAGCGCCGTCGCTTTCTCGGGGCGCTCGGCCTGGCGGGCACTGCCGGTGCCCTGCAGTGGCCGGCTTCGGCGTTCACCCCCGGCTCCGCAATGCAGGCCCGCGCCACCGAAGTCCCCGAGGTGAACGAGCCGCGCGGCGTCGTCCTCTCGGGCGTCTCCTCCGTGGAGTCGATGGACCCTGCGCTGTCGGTGGACACCGAGACCGCGCGGGTCTGCCGGCAGGTCTTTGAGACCCTCGTCGGGATCGACGGCGAGACCGGCGCCACCGCTCCGCTGCTGGCTACGGACTGGGAGGCCAGCGACGACGGGTTGACCTATACCTTCACCCTGCGCGAGGACGTGCTCTTCCACGACGGCAGCGAACTGACCGCCGAGGTGGTGGTCGCGAACTTCCGGCGCTGGGGCCGGATGAATGAGCTGCTCGGCTCCGATGCCCCGGCGCGGACCACGCTGGCCTTCGAGTCGCTCTTCGGCGGGTTCTTCGACGACGAAGACTGCCTGCTGGAATCGGTGGAGGCGGCCGGGGAGTTCACAGTGGAGCTCACCCTGTCCGAGCAGCTGGTGTTCCTCCCGCAGGCGCTGGCGATGCCTGCCTTCGGGATCGCCTCCGCCGAGGTGCTCTCCGACGCTGATCCGGAGCGGCTCGCCCGCGAACCCCGCGGCACCGGGGCGTACCGGCTTCTCAGCGTGGACCCCGAGGAGGTGGTGCTCCAGGCGTTCGAGGACTACTGGGACGGCGAGCCCCCTGCCGAACGGGTGGTGGTGCGCACCCTGCCCCGTTCCTTCGATCGGCTGCGTGAGCTGCAGCGCGGCAAGGTCGATGTCTATGACTACATCACGGCGGACAATCTTCGCTCTCTGGTGCAGTCGGGCCGGCTGATCCTGCAGCGGGACCCCTTCTCGGTCCTCTACCTCGGGTTCAACCAGGATCACCCGGTGATGGGGGATGTTCAGGTGCGCGAGGCGGCGGCTCGCGCCATCAACCTCAACACCCTGGTCGAGTCCTTCTTCCTGGAGGGCAGCCGGCCCGCCTACCAGTTCACCCCGGCGGCGCTGGGGGTCCACTCGGAGCAGGCCACACGCTATGGCTACAACGTCGAGGAGGCCCAGGAGCTGCTGGCGGACACCGGATATGACGGTGAGCCGCTGCGCTTCTACTACCCGATGAACGCGACTCGCAGCTACTTTCCCCGTCCCGAGGCGGTGTTCGCCTCGATCGCCCGCGACCTGACGGCGGTAGGGTTCAACATCACTCCCCGACCGGTGTCTTGGGACGACGGGTACGTGGATTCGCTGCTCGATGATGACGATCGAGCCATGCACCTGTTGGGACGCAACGGCGGCTACCGGTCGCCGCACTCCTTCTTCGGTCCGCTCTTCTCGCACCAGACGTCCGAGTTCAACTACGACTCCGCCGAGGTCCGCGAGCTGATCCAGGACGCGCGCAGCGAGGATGACGAGCAGTCACGCAATGACATATATAGGGAGATCGCCGACATCGTCGCAGAGGACCTGCCAGCGCTGCCACTGGTGCACCCGATCTCCGGAGTGGCGCTGGGCCGGGGCGTCGCGGACTATCCGATGTCCCCGGTGCTGCATGAGCTCTTCAAGGACATCACTCCGGCCGATTAGCCCCCGCCCCTGGGCGGCGGCGGATTTCCCGGGCCTGCGCGGGCGCAGGTAGAGTCGATTCAAGGACAACGCGTACCACCCCCGGGTCTCATCAGGGGGAACACTCAAGGAGAATTCTGTGGCCAAGTCATCGTCGACAAGCGCTCAGCAGTCCAGTGAAGGACAGAAGTTCGACGTCGTGCTCATCGGCGCCGGGATCATGTCCACCACTCTCGGCGCCATGCTCAAGGAGCTGGAGCCGAACTGGTCCATCGGGCTGTTCGAAGCGCTGGACCAGGCGGGCCAGGAGTCCTCCGATCCATGGAACAACGCCGGCACCGGCCACGCAGCGCTGTGCGAGCTCAACTACACCCCGCGCGGGGCGGACGGCAAGGTCTCCACCGCGAAGGCCCAAGGCATCAACGAGCAGTTCACCGTCTCCAAGCAGCTGTACTCGCACTGGGTCAAAGAGGGCACGATCGGTTCGCCGCGCACGTTCATCAACGGACTGCCGCACATCAGCTTCGTCTGGGGCGACAAGAACGCCCAGTACCTGCAGGACCGCTACGATGCGATGAAGGCCCAGCCGCTCTTCTCCGACATCGTGCACACCGAGGACCACGCGGAGATCGCCGAATGGGCCCCGCTGCTGATCGAGGGACGTGATCCCTCCCAGCGGATCGCCGCCTCGAAGTTCGACAGCGGCACCGATGTCGACTTCGGCTCACTCACGCGTCAGCTGGCAACACATCTGGACAGCAGCGGCGCGGACCTGCACTACGGCCACGAGGTGCAGTCGATCAAGCGCGGGGTCGACGGCCGCTGGGACATCAAGGTCAAGGACAAGGCCACCGGAGACCGCAGCGTGGCCAGTGCCCGCTTCGTCTTCGTCGGCGCCGGCGGCGGCGCGCTGGGACTCCTCCAGGGCGCCGGCATCGACGAGATCAAGGGCTTCGGAGGCTTCCCCGTCTCCGGGAAGTTCCTGCGCAGCACCGACCCTGCAGTCGCCGCGCAGCACCACGCCAAGGTCTACGGCCTGGCCTCGGTGGGCGCACCGCCGATGTCGGTGCCGCACCTGGACACCCGATTCGTCGAAGGCCGACGCACGCTGATGTTCGGCCCCTATGCCGGGTTCTCCACAAACTTCCTCAAGAGCGGCTCCTTCATGGACCTGCCGCTCTCGGTCCGCCCGCACAACCTGCTGCCGATGCTGCAGGTGGGCAAGGACAACACCGATCTGGTGACCTATCTGGTCAAGGAGGTCACCAAGTCCTCCCGCTCGAAGTTCGAAGAGCTGCACGCCTTCTTCCCCAGCGCCGGCTCGGATGCCTGGGAGATGATCACTGCCGGACAGCGCGTGCAGGTGATGAAGAAGAACGACAAGGGCAAGGGCGTGCTGCAGTTCGGCACCGAGCTGATCTCTGCCCGGGACGGCTCCATCGCCGGCCTGCTCGGCGCCTCCCCCGGCGCCTCCACCGCGCCGTCGATCATGTTCTCGCTGCTCGAGCGGTGCTTCGGCGCGCAGATGGACCGCTGGCGTCCGAAGCTGGAACAGATGGTCCCCTCCTTCGGCCGGGCGCTCAACGAGAACCCCGCGCTGCTCTCCGAGGTCACAGCTGACACCGTCGCGACACTGCAGCTGCAGCCCTGATCCATGGCGCGCCTAGAGTTTCCGGCCCCGGAGTCTGTGCGGACCCCGGCAGGGCTGACGCTGCACACCTGGACCCATGCAGACCCGACCGGGCCCCCGGTGCTGCTCATCCACGGCTTCGCCAGCAGCACGCTCTACAACTGGGTGAAGACCGGCTGGCTCGATCCGCTGGCGGGGACTGGGCGCAGCATCATCGCCGTCGACCTGCCCGGTCACGGCGCGTCTCAGGACCTCAACCCAGTGGACGTCCGGGTGCGGGACATCCTCTCCGATCTCGGCTCGCACCTGCAGGAGCAGGGGCACGAGACGGTCGCCGTCCACGGGTACTCGCTGGGATCCCGTCTCGCCTGGGAGTTCAGCGCCGCCCACCCCGAGATGGTCACGCACCTGATCATGGGCGGCTCCCCCACCGATGATCGCCTCGGTGCGCTGAAGGCCAAGCAGGCCCGGCTCTGGGTGCAGGAGGGCGTGCGACCCGTCGACGACCTGACGCGGAATCTGGTGACCCTGGCCGGCGCCCTGCCAGGAGCGAATGTGCCCCATACCGTGGAGCTGCTGCTGAGCCTCTCGGTGGACCCCTACGACCCCGCCGCGGCCGTGCCGCCGGTGCCGACACTGGTGGTGGCCGGTTCAAGAGACGAGATCGCCGCGGAGGCCGCCTCCCTGGTGCCGCTGGTGACCGCCCAGGGCGCCGTCGCCGCGTTCGTCCAGATCCCCGAGCGCGATCACATCAATGCGGTGACCTCGCGGGACTATAAGGCGGCTGTCCTCAGCTTCCTGCAGGCCGGCTGAGGTCAGCGTTCAGTCCGGGCGGCCTGCAGCCGCCGGGTGCTCGACGCGGGACCCGGGGCTGCCCCAGAGCTGTCCCGAGAAGACCACGACAGCGGCCACCACGCTTCCCGCAGTGACCACCGCGGCCGAGGCGCCGGTGCCGAGCTCATCGGCGGCGACCCCTGCCAGGGTGAGGCCGAGTGCGAGCCCCAGCAGCATTCCCCCGGCGACGGCGGTGAGTGCGGTCGGCACCCGATGAGCCGGCACGCCGATCGCCAGACCGGCATAGAGTCCGAGCACCAGCCGTCCCAGCACCGCTGACTGCAGCACGGCGATGATGCTGAGCAGCAGCAGCGACGTCAGCCCCTCGGGCAGCCACACGGCCAGCGGCAGCAGGAGCAGACTCAGCACGAACAGAGTCGTGGCATGCAGCCTCCGTCGCCTCAGCATCAGCGGTGCGGTGAAGCTCGAGCGCCTCCAGCGTGCGCAGACCACCCCCGCGGCGGCCATCAGTCCCAGCGTGACCGCGAAGAGACTGGGCCGGAACAGGGTCTGGGCGGCGTCCAGCACCGTGATCCAGAGTCCGCCCAGCACCAGTCCCATGGTGGCGACCAGGACGATCGCTGCGCTGATGCGCCGCGCCCAGTCGGTCGGGTGCGGCGGCCGCCGGATCTCCGGCGAGCCAAGCTCCGACTGCCCAAGCTCCGGCTCTCCCCGCTGCGCGGGCTGATCGGGAGCGAGTCCGCGCTGTTCCAGGAGCTGCTGCTGGGCGTGTTCTGCTCCTCCCAGGGGCAGTCGCGCAGTGTCTGGCGGGACCTCGGTGGGATGAGCGCGATCCACCGCGTAGAGCGGCACCGCGACCGCGGTGAGCACCGCTGAGCTGAGCAGGCCCACGGTGGGCCCGAAGCTGAAGCTCAGCAGAGCCAGCAGCAACGGCGCTGTGATCAGTGCAGCGTCATCGAGCCGGGCTTCCGCGCGCAGTCTCTGGCGCACCGAGAACCCTCCTGACCGGGTCGAGCTGACCGCCCGGCTGAAGGTGGCCGCCGCAGGGGTGCTCAGACCCGCGCCGAGCGTGAAGACCAGGAGCAGCGCATAGATCGTCGCATTGGAGGTGAGCGTGTCGCCCCGGGTGAGTCGTTCCACGCTGCTGACCATCAGGACCAGCATCAGCACATGCGCGATGGCGCTGCTGAGCAGGACGTTGCGCACACCGAAACGCTCGGCTCCTGCGATGGCCGCGGGGGCGGAGATCGAGATTCCGACGAGCGCTGCGGCGGTGAGGGTGGCGGTGGTGAACATCGATCCGGTGCTGGCCGCCGATGCCGCCATGACACCCACGGGCAGCATCGGGCCAGGCATTCGGGCCGCCAGTGCGACCGTCTTGTTCATCGTGGACCGGCGGCTCATGGGATGACCATCTCGGTGGTGGATCCGGTGCGGTGCCGGTGGATGCGCAGCTGGGTCGGGATGACTCGGTGCATCTCGGTCACGTGGCTGACCAGTCCCACCCGGCGGCCCTCACCCTGCAGCCGGTGCAGCGCGCTCATGACGTGTTCCAGCGTGTCCTCGTCCAGCGAGCCGAATCCTTCATCGATGAACAGGGACTCCATGCCGATCCCGCCCGACTCGGCCTGGACCACCTCGGCGAGCCCCAGCGCCATCGAGAGCGATGCCATGAAGGTCTCGCCGCCTGAGAGCGAGGAGGTGGGCCGCTCGACGTCGCTGTGGTCGTCGTAGACCTTCAGCTCCAGCCCGCGCAGTCCGCGCCCGCCCGCCTCGTCGCTGTGACGCAGCCGGTACCTGCCCTCGGACATCGTGGCCAGGTGACGGGTCGCCGCCTCCGCCACACGCTCGAGGCGGGCGGCCAGCACGTAGGTGGTCAGCGTCATCTTCAGCGAGTTCTCCGGTCCGGCACCATTGATGGTCGCAGCCAGCTCGCTTCGCATGCGCTGCGCACCCAGCGCCGCGTCACGATGCCGCAGCGCCGTCAGAAGCTTGGCGCTCATGTCCTCGACGGCCTCACGCTGCGCGTCGAAGCGGAGCAGAACCGCCGTGGCGTCCCGTGCGGCCTGCGCGGCGGATGCGCTGAGCTCGGCTGCGGCGTGCAGCTCCTCGGCTCCGGGCCGGATCTGACCTTCATCATGGCGACGCCTGCCGGCCTGGATGTCGTCCTGCGCGGACTCATAGTCGAGCTGTGTCTTGAGCTCATCCCAGGTCTGCACGGTCGAAAGGTGGCCGTCCAGAACATGCTCAGGCAGCTGCGCGGCCTGAAGCTCCGCTGCGTCGGCGAACTCTGAGCTCGCAAGCTGGGCGGCGGCCCCGGTCTGGGCCCGATCGCGGTGGGACTGCTGGACAGCGGCGGCCTCGATCCGCGCCTGCGCATCGCGCAGCCCCTGCAGCACTCGCTCGAGCGCCTCACGGCGCAGCTGCAGGGAGTCGTAGGGGCCCCGAAGCCCCTCCAGCGCCGATGCGAGTTCGCTCGCCTGTGTCCGCTGCTGCGTGAGCGTGGCCTGTGCCCGTTCAGCCCTGTGCCGTGCCTCGGCATGCCGGGCCTGGACGCGCTGTCGCTCGGCGACGTCGGCGTCCAGACGCTCGCGCAGCTCGCGCTGATCCGATCTGCGCTGTTCGGCGTGGATGAGAGATCCACGCGCCTGCGCCAGGTCGGCCTCGGTGCGCTCGATGTCGATCTCCGCATGTTCCGCAAGCTCAACGAGCACCGCGTCGTGCTGTTCGGTGACGCTTCGACGTTGGATCGCAGCTTCACGGAGCTCATCCCGGGCGTTCTGCAGCAGCTGCTGCGTCTGTTCCACCTCCTCCCGGGTGACGTCAGGATCCTCGTCCACCGCCGGATGGGGGTGATCGGTGGATCCACACACCAGACAGGGCATGCCGTCCTCGAGCTCGCCGGCGAGCTGCAGAGCCATGTTGCGCAGGTAGCTCTGAAGCCGCTGTTCGTGCTCACGCTTCATCTCAGCGTGGGCGCGTTCGCGCTCTTCCTGCTTGTCGCCCCAGCTCGCGCATCGGGCGGCGAGTGCATCCCGGGTGCGCTGGGCCTGCACGCGGGTCGCGAGCAGCTCAGCATCGGCGCGGGCCGCGTCTCTGGCGGCTTCGAGCTCTTCCGGATCCTCCAGCTGCTGCTGCAGCGCCTGCTGCGCGGCGCCCAGGCTCTCCTGCTGCACTGCCAGGTCCTCGGCCTCGGCCTGGGCCTGCTCGTGCTGCTGCTGGATCTCGGCCGCAGCCTGGAGCAGCTGGTCGAGCCGAGTCTCCAGCTCATCGGTGTCAGATCCTGAGAGCCGAGCGCGCAGCGCGATCAGCTCCTCGATGGCCGCACCGACCTCAGCGGGGGCGGGTTCCTGGTCCAGGGTGGTCAGCACACGGGGAGCGGCGACATCGGGCTGGCGTGCGGCGAACCCAGCCAAGGTCGACTCGGCCTCCTGGGTCACCTTCGAGGCGGCCGCAACGGCGGCCCGATGTTCCTGGGACGCGTCGGCGGCGGCGTCGAACCAGGTCTGGATCAGCTGCGCCGCCTCATGCCGACGCAGCTGCGCTCGAAGCGCCGTCACGTCCTCGCGCTGCTTCTCGTGCGCCGCGTGCCGTGCTGCATGGTCGGTGAAGCGGCGCAGGGTCTCCTCACGGACGCGCAGCTCCTCCTGCACGGCCGAGGCGTCTTGTGCCGCGGAGTCGGCAGCCTCGGCCCCCCGGCGCAGCTGGGCGAGCCGGGTCGTGATGGCCCGATCCACACGCTCGCTCAGCTCCACCTCGCTGAGCTCCGTGAGCTCCGCCTCCTGCAGGGCTGGCAGCGCCTCGGGCTCGTCGCGCTCTGCGGGACTGCCCCGTCCAGCGGCACCCGGCTCAGCGGCACTCAGCTCAGCAGGACCCGGCTCGGCATCGGCAGGCGCGGGGAGCATCGCCAGCGCGGCCTGGGTGAGGTTCTCGCGGTGCATCGCGATCCTGGTGTCGCTGTCTTTGAGCTGCTGCTCGGCCTCCCGGGCCATCTCCCGAAGGTGCTTCTCCAGCAGGGTGAACCGGTCGGTGTCGAAGAGCCGCTCGAGGAGGTCCTGCTTGTCCTTGCTGCTGGCGTGCAGGAAATGCGCGAAGGCGCCCTGAGGCAGCAGGATGACCTTGGTGAACTGGTGCAGGTCCAGTCCGAGCATCCGCTGCATCTCATCATTGGCCGCCTGGATGCCGGAGGTGTAGGGCACCCAGGCGCCGTCCTGGAAGAATTCGACGACGACGCGCTGCCCGACCTCACGCTGGCGGCTCGCGTCGCGCTTCTGCGGGCGGCCGTGATGCGGTGAGCGCCAGACCCGGCAGCGGCGCCCGCCCTGGGTGAACTCCAGCGTCACCGACGGCTCACTCTCGGCAGGCGCGTGGGTGCTCTTGAGCTGGGTCTTGTCGCGCTGTCCGGGGACGTCGCCATAGAGCGCGAAGGTCACCGCATCGAGGATCGAGGTCTTGCCCGCACCGGTGCGCCCACGCAGCAGGAACAGCCCGTCGGCGCCGAGCCGGTCGAAGTCGACCAGTTCCGTGCCGGCGAAGGGACCGAAGGCATGCAGGGTGAGCTGGTGAAGCTTCACGGCCGCACCGCCTGGACACTCTGCGTGATCAGCTGGGTCTCGTCAGCACTGGGTCCGCGTCCCCCGCGCACATGCTCCAGGAAGCCTTCGATGACTTCGGCGTCGGTGCGCGCCTGCTCCACCTTCGCCGAATAGGTCCGGTGCGGGGTGTCCTGACGTCCTGTGTGGGCGAACGAGGCCATATACGGGTACACCTCCTGGAGACGCTGGAAGGCGCGCGCCGGCCGGATCGGGTCGGTGAGCTTGACCTGGACATAGGCCTCCTGATGCTTCTCCACCGTCGATGGGCTCAGCAGCTCCTCGAGGGTCGATTCCAGCTGCGCCAGCGGCCGGCCGATCTGCCAGTCCAGCGGCTGAGCCGGCTCCCCCGAATGTGAGTCCCAGAGCCACGCCCCCTTGGCCTGGCGGGTCTCGGAGAACGACAGACGCAGCGGCGACCCGCTGTAGCGGACGGTCTCGGACAACCGCTGACGCCCATGCAGATGCCCCAGTGCCACGTAGTCGAAGCCCTCGAAGATCTCCAGCGGCACCACGGCCAGCCCGCCGATGCTGTCTTGATGGTGTGTGGGCTGGTCCCCCGCGGCGACGTCCACCCCGATATTGCGCTCCGAGTCCGAGGCCGCTCCAGCGGCGGCGAAGAGGTGTGCCATGAGCACCACCTTCAGCTCAGCGCTGGAATCCTGATCCCCGGCGTTCTGCGCGGCGGCCTCACGGCGCTGGCCCACGTCCTCCCAGATCCTTCCGATCACCTCCGCGGTGACGCCGGTGTGATGTCCGCGGTCCAGCCCGAGGCTCGGCGCAAAAAGCTGCGGCTCCAGGTAGGGAATGCCGTAGACCAGGGTGGTGCCCCCGCTGGGCTCCGGGACCACCACCGGGGTCCATGCGTCGCTCAGCGCACTGCGGATGTGAACGCCGGAGCCGCGCATCAGCCCGCGCCCGAATCCCAGGCGCTGGGCGGAATCGTGGTTGCCGGGCGTGATGATCACCTGGGTTCCGCCGTCGGTCAGGCGCTGCAGCGTCTCCTCCAGCGCGACGACCGCCCATTCGGGGGGAAGCGCACGGTCATAGACGTCTCCGGCGATCAGCACCACGTCCACCTGATGCTCGGTCACGGCGGCGCAGACCGTCTCGAGCATCTGCTCCTGCTCGTCGCGCAGGGAATGTCCGTGGAAGCCGCGACCGAGGTGCCAGTCCGAAGTGTGTAGCCAGCGCATGCCACCACGCTATCGGCTGGCACGGACATGGCCGGATCACCACCCCGCAGGAGACTATTCTGGTCAGGTGGAGACCGCCGAGATACTTATCAGCCGCTTGCGCCCGGTGCTGGCCGCCGGCGTCGAACCCTCGAGACCGGGTGGCCCTGGCGATGCCGGCGTCCTGGCGGGCAGCCGGGGCGCTGCTGGACCGATCGTTCTGCACGCCGAGGTGCTGCACCAGCTCTGCACCGCCGATGGCCTCATGGAGCTGCTGGACTGGAGCCGCCAGGGACTCGGCGCTGACCCGCTGGCCTGCATGTGGCTCGGCTCGCTGCGCTGGTACCGGCTGATCACCGGGTCCTACCCCGAGAACGCCCCGCAGCCTCCGGCGCGCCCGTTGGATCAGGCGCTTCAGCGGCTGATCCTCCAAGGCATGTTCACCGCGCAGGCCGGCTCCGCCGCGACGAGCCTGCGCGGACTCGCCCACGGTCAGATGGCCTATCCCAGCGCCCCGGCGCAGCCAGAGTCCACCGATGCCACGGCGCTGCTGCGCGCGGTGCCGGTGGGCCTGGTCCCCTATATCGACGCCTCGATGCGGCGCGCCTGGGCGCGCCAGACCATGGCGCTCACGCACGGACATCCGGAGCTGACGCGCAAGGCCGAAGACCTGGCGGACCTGGTGCACCTGCTCGCCAGCGGCGCGCCCTCGGACGTTCTGCCCGACGCCGCGGCCGCGCAGCAGCAGAAGATCACCGCAGGTCTCGACGACGACGTCGCCGCCATCCTGGACCGTCAGCTCCTCGCCGCGGCGGGAGCCGCGCCCGCAGCGGCAGCCTCGGGCCCAGGCAGCTCTGGCTCCACCCGCCAGGAGGGTCAGAGCGTCTATGCCGTCATCGACGAGCTCGCGCGGGACTGGGAAGAGGTCACCCGCGCGCGCTGAGCGGCCGAGAAGCCTCGACAGCAGGCTGAGCAGCCTCAGGGTCAGTCACGGCAGGAGAGCTCACCGGCCAGCGGGAGCCCAGCAGGGCGCGGAACTCCTCTTCGGCGATGAACCTCAGCGGCTGACCCTCGCGCTGTCGGCGCAGCGCCTCGCGCGCCTTGCTGCTGCGCAGCGGGAAGGACTCCTCAGGGGCGCTCAGCTCCCAGGGTTCGAATCCGTCCCCGACCACCAGCAGCGTGGTGCCCGCCGTGACCCGCGAAGCGGTGGCCGCGCCCAGGGCGGCGACCAGCTCCTTGGCCTCGGCACGCGGTATCGAGAGGTTCCCGGTGAAGGCCAGCTGCTGGGCGAACAGCGGATGGGCGGGATCAGCCACGGAGGACGGCGGGAGGTTCTTCCCCTCGTCCTGCCACCGCATCAGATCCGGCATATGCCGTGGCTGCGGGGCCGGCAGCCGGGCGTCGAAGAGGTGCGCCATGGTGCGCACCTGTCGGGTCGCCCGGGACTCCCGCGTCCGCGGGGCCTGCCAGGGCTCCATGGTGCGCGGGGCGATTCCGCTCTCCTGGAACAGCCGATCGGTGGCCCCGACGTTGCGCCGTGCGGCGATGTCGCAGACCACCGCCGCCGAGGCGCGCGCGTCGTCCAGCGCGTAGTGGTGCTGGGTGAGCTGGTAGCCGGCCTCTGCGGCCGCCTTGGGCAGCGCGTGCGAGGGGAGCTGGTAGTTCGCGCGGGAGAGTCGCACGGAGCACAGGCAGCTCAGACCCGGGGAATCGAGTCCGCTGACCTCCAGCGCGGCTTCGAAGACCTCGATGTCGAAGCCGGCGTTGTGGGCCACCAGCATGTCCTCACCGATGAATCCGTGGATGTCCTCGAAGAGCTCCCCGAAGCGTGGCGCCTGGGCCACCGCCTCCGCGGTGATCCCATGGATCGCGACATTGTGCGGATCGAAACGGTCGAAGCCCTCCGGCGGACGCATCGCGGAGTAGTAGGTGTCGACCTCCTCGCCGTCGCGGACCTTGACCAGCCCTATGGCGCAGGGCGAGCCGCGGAAGCCGTTGGCGGTCTCGAAGTCCACGGCCGTGAAGTTCAAGCCCCTCACTGCGTCAGCGCCTCCACGATGTGGCCGCGCAGCGCGGCGAAGGCGGTGCCTCGGTGGGAGATCGCGTTCTTCTCCGCCATGGAGAGCTCGGCGGCGCTGCGGGTCTCCCCCTCCGGCTGCAGGATCGGGTCATAGCCGAAGCCTCCCAGGCCCTGCGGCTCGCGCAGCAGCGTGCCCTCCAACCGTCCGGTGGTGGTGAACTCTCTCGTCGGTCTGCCCTGGGCGTCGGGGATCACCAAGGAGGCGACGCAGACGAACGCCGCGCCCCGATGAGCTGGGGCGATGTCGGCGAGCTGTTCCAGCAGCAGCATGAGATTCGCCTCGTCCGAGGCTCGGGCGCCGGCCCACCGGGCAGAGAAGATTCCGGGGGCGCCGCCGAGGACGTCCACGGCGAGTCCTGAATCATCGGCGACGGCGGGCAGTCCGGTCTCGGCGGCCACCGCGCGCGCCTTCAGCAGCGAGTTCTGCTCAAAGGTGAGGCCCGTCTCCGGGACCTCGGCGCAGCCGGCGGTCGCAGCGTCGATGACAGCGGTGTCCAGGTCGAGGTCATCCAGCTGCGGACTGGAGCCGAGCAGGGCGCGGAATTCGCGGAGCTTCCCCTGGTTCCGGGTGGCCAGGACGATCCTCGCGGTCACTGGGCCAGAGCCTCCCGCTGCAGCTGGGCCAGCCTGTCGGTCCCGCCCAGGGCGAGGTCGAGCAGGCTGTCCAGCTCTGTGCGGTTGAACGGTGATCCCTCGGCGGTGCCCTGGATCTCCACGAAGTCTCCGGAGCCGGTGACCACGACGTTCATATCGGTGCCTGCGGTGGAGTCTTCCGCGTAGGGCAGGTCGAGCACGGACTGGCCGTCGGGGAGCACGCCGACCGAGATCGCCGCGACGGAGTCCTTGAGCACCTCGGCGCGCTTGGACACGTGGCCCTGTTGGCGCGCCCATTCCACCGCGTCGGCCAGCGCCACGTAGGCCCCGGTGATCGCGGCGGTGCGGGTGCCGCCGTCGGCCTGGAGCACGTCGCAGTCCAGGGTGATCATGTTCTCCCCCAGGGCCTTGGTGTCCACGACCGCCCGCAGCGAGCGGCCGATGAGTCGGGAGATCTCATGGGTGCGCCCACCGATCTTTCCCTTCACGGATTCGCGTCCGGAGCGGGTGTTCGTGGCGCGGGGCAGCATCGCGTACTCGGCGGTGACCCACCCTTCGCCCTTCCCCTTGAGCCAGCGCGGCACATTGGACTCGAAGGAGGCGGTGCACAGCACCCGGGTGCCGCCGAACTCGATCAGCGCCGACCCTTCGGCGTGGGCGTTCCAGTTTCGGGTGATGATGACCGGGCGCAGCTCATCGGCTGCGCGTCCGTCGGTCCGCAGGGTGGTGATAGTCACTGCTCACTCTCTCCGTGGTGGTGGGGCGTGCTGGCACCGATCTCATAGGTGACACCGGCGACGGCGACCGCGAGGTCGCCTGCGTATTGTTCTCGTGCTTTGGCCAACAGGACCCGCTGGGAGGTCCAGACCGGGATATGGGTCAGCAGCAGCCGTCCCACCCCCGCCGATCGCGCCATGACTCCGGCGCGGTGGCCGTTCAGGTGCACTCCCTCGATGTGGTCGTCGCGGCCATCCTCGAAGGCGGCCTCGCAGAGGAACACGTCAGCGTCCTGGGCTGCTTCGACCAGTCCATCACAGGCGTCGGTGTCACCGGAGTAGGTCAGCGTATGCGCACGGGCATCGGCCGAGGCCTCGGCTGCTATGTCGATCCGCAGCGCGTAGGCCTCCTCGATCGGGTGGCGCACCGGCACCGGGGTGATCGTGAACGGTCCGATGGTCTCGGCCTGCCGGGGCCGCCAGGTCCTGAAGTCGAAGTCGGGATGCATCCCGGGATTGGGATCCATCCCGTAGGCGCTGGCGATCCGCTGGTCTGTGGTGGAGGGTCCGTAGACGGGCACATGCCTGCCCGGCCAGCCCCCGGGCCGCCAACGGATGGCCACGTGGAGCCCACACAGGTCCATGAAATGGTCCGGGTGTAGATGGGAGAGGCACACGGCGTCGATGTCCTCCAGCGCCAGGTGCTGCTGGAGCTTGCCCAGGGCTCCATTGCCCAGGTCCACGACGACGCGCCAGGTCCGGCCCTGATACTGGGCGGTCAGCAGGTAGCACGAGGCCGGAGACTCCGGGCCGGGGAAAGACCCGCTGCACCCGATGATGGTGAGTTTCATATGGTGCGTAGCTCCACTTCAGTCATCCTGCGCTCCGGTCAGCATAGCGGGAGTGATGCGTCGGATCATTCCGGTGGGATAGGTCTCTCGGACGTGGTCGACCTGCCGCACTGCGAGCACCTCGGGGCCCAGGAAGCGCCGGGCGAGCAGCGCGAACGCCTCCGCGTCCCCGGTGGAGAGAAAGGTGTGTTCCTTCGACGCGGCGGTCCCCGGTGCGTCGAGAGCCGGCGGGCGCTGGAGGTCCTGGCGGGTGAGCGCCCGGTAGAGATCCTTGGCGGTCTCCTCGGCGGAGGACACCAGTGTGACCTCCTCCCCCATCACGAAGGAGATCACGCCGGTGAGCAGCGGGTAGTGCGTGCAGCCGAGCACGAGCGTGTCGACGCCGGCGGCCTTCAGCGGCGCGAGATACTCCTGCGCCGCGTCGAGCAGCTCGTCCCCGGTGGTGACGCCGCGTTCGACGAACTCGACGAAGCGCGGAGCGGCCGCGGTGGTGATCTGCAGCGCCGGGGCGGCGGCAAAGGTGTCCTCGTAGGCCCGTGAGCTCACGGTGGCGGAGGTGCCGATGACCCCGATGCGTCCGTTGCGGGTGGCCGAGACGGCGCGTCGCACCGCGGGCTGGATCACCTCGATCACCGGGATCCCGTGACGATCCGTATAACGTTCGCGGGCATCGCGCAGCACCGCGGCTGAGGCTGAGTTGCACGCGATGACCAGGGCCTTGACCCCGGACTCGACGAGTGAGTCCATGACTCCCAGCGCATGGGCGCGGACCCGGGCGATGGGCAACGGTCCATAGGGGCCGTGCGCGGTGTCACCGAGGTAGGTGATCGACTCCCCCGGCAGCTGGTCCAGGACCGCGCGGGCCACGGTCAGCCCGCCGACCCCGGAATCAAAGATCCCCACCGGAGCGGAGGCGTTCATGGAGCAGATGTCCCGGCACCGCCGCTCGCGTCGGGGTCTGCCTCGTCGGCGTTCTCATCGTCGTCGGCGGTCCCACGCTCCGGCAGGAACTCGGTCATCGCGCTGAACAGGGTCTCCTGGAGCCAGGTGATGAAGGTGTAGATCTCGGCCATGAAGGCGTCGGTGTCCTTGGCGCTCGACCCGACCGCAAGGTCATGCACCCGCTCGGCGTCCTCGGCGCTGTGCAGCTGGAGCCGGCTGGCCAGGGTCAGCCGCAGATCGTTCAGCGCCCGGCCGAAGACCGGGGCGACGTCGTCGTCGATGCTGATCGGAGTGCTCTCGAGCAGCATCCGAGCGGTGCGCAGATCCGCGATCTTGGCCCCGCGCAGCGAGTTCTCACTGAGTCGACGGAAGTGGCCGGCCTCCTCCGGATCGGTGGAGGCATCGGGCAGGAGCCGTCGCAGCACGTCATCTTCGGGCGGTGCCAGCGGCTCCTCCCCGCCGAGACCCGCGAGCTCGGCCCGGAAGTGCGCGAAGGCGGGATCCTCGGCCGCGGATCCCGGCCCAGCCGGCGACCCAGACCCAGCCGGCGACGCGGACCCGTCCGGGGCTGCGGCCTCGTCCGTTGGATCAGCCTCGTCCTCGCGGCTCTCCAGAAGCTGGATCACATCGGCGCAGAGCGAGCTGAGCAGGCGGCGCTCATGCTGTTCGAGATCGGCGCGGTATCCCTTGGTGGTGGCGCGAAAAGCTGTCGCCACGGGTTACTCGGCCTCTTCCAGGGTCGCCTGCAGACCGTACTGGTGCATGGCCGTGACGTCCTGCTCGGCCTTCTCCCGCGGACCGTGGGAGACCACGGCGCGGCCCTCCTCGTGCACCTGCATCATCAGTTTCTCCGCGCGCGACTTGGAATGACCGAAGTAGCTGCGGAAGACCCAGCTGACATAGGTCATCAGGTTGACCGGGTCGTTCCAGACGACCACCTGGTAGGGGCGCGCCGCAGAGAGGAGCTGGGAGAACTCGGAATCGAGGCCAGTCTCCTCACGGCTGAGCGTGGATCCTTCGGCTGAACTCATGCTGAGTATTCTACGCTGGGACCGTGCCACCTGAATCTGCCTCCGCCCAGCCCGCCGCTGCCCGCGCCACCGCGGCCTCCGCCACGCCCGCCGTCCGCTCCAGACCGACGGCGCCCTCCACCGCGCTGCTCACCGATCAGTACGAGCTGACCATGGTCCAGGCCGCGCTGGCCTCCGGGGCCGCTGGGCGGCGCTGCGTCTTCGAGGTCTTCACCCGCCATCTTCCCGCGGGCCGACGCTACGGCGTGGTGGGCGGCACCGGGCGCATGCTCGAGGGCCTCGCCCAGTTCCGCTTCGGCAGTGCCGAGATCGACTGGCTGCGTGACCGCGGCATCGTCGACGAGACCACGCTGGAGTTCTTAGCGGACTACCGGTTCTCCGGTGATGTCCACGGCTACGCCGAGGGAGAGATCTTCATGCCGGACTCCCCGGTGCTGCGCGTGGAGGCGAGCTTCGCCGAGGCCTGCCTGCTGGAGACCTACGTGCTCTCGGTGCTCAACCACGACTCGGCCATCGCGTCGGCGGCCTCGCGGATGACGGTCGCCGCCGGGGACCGGCCGTGTGTGGAGATGGGATCGCGACGCACCCAGGAGTTCAGCGCCGTGGCCGCGGCCCGGGCGGCCGCGATCGCCGGCTTCACCGCCACCTCGAACCTCGAGGCCGGGCGCCGATGGGGCCTGCCCACCCTGGGCACTGCGGCCCACGCCTTCACGCTGCTCCACGATTCGGAGGAGGAGGCCTTCGAAGCCCAGGTGCGAGCCTTCGGACCGGGCACCACCTTATTGGTGGACACCTACGACGTACAGACAGCGGTGCGCCGCGCCGTGAGCATCGCCGGGCCGGAGCTGGGCGCGGTCCGGCTGGACTCCGGGGACCTGGTCGAGCAGGCCGGCGAGGTCCGGGCGCTGCTGGACTCGCTGGGAAACACCCGTACCAAGATCATCGTCTCCTCCGATCTGGACGAACATGCCATCGCGCGGCTGCAGTCGGCTCCGGTGGACTCCTACGGGGTGGGCACGAAGCTGGTCACCGGCGGCGGCTCCCCCACGGCCGCGATGGTCTACAAGCTGGTGCAGCGCACCGACGACGACGGCGAGCCCGTCTCCGTGGCGAAGAACGCCCCCGGCAAGTCGAGCCTGGGCGGGGTCAAGCAGGCGGTGCGCAGCTTCGATGAGTCCGGCCGTGCCGACGCGGAGCTGATCGGGGTCGGCGCCGCGCCGCAGACCCATGGCCAGCGCACCCGCGAGCTGATGGTGCCGCTGGTCCGCGCCGGCGAGGTCGCACCCGAACATGTCGGGCAGGCCGGCGTGGCCGATGCGCGTCGGCGTCACGCGGCATCGCTCGCCGAACTCCCGCCCGCAGCGCAGCGGCTGCAGCATGGGGACCCGGTCCTGCCCACGATCTTCAGCTGATCGCCGGCAGGTCAGCAGCGTCGCCGGAGCCGCCGCCGACCGCGCACTGGTCTTCAAGGAGTTCGACCTCGCCGAGGCCGGGTAGAACCAGTAACGTGGTGGGTGTGCTGCTGTGAGTACCTCGCGTCGCACACCCATACCCGGAGCTTTCCGACCAGGAGGACGTAGTGGCCCAGGCGCTGATCATTGTCGATGTGCAGCAGGACTTCTGTGAGGGCGGGACGCTTGCGGTCGCGGGCGGCGCGCAGGTCGCCAGCGAGATCAGCGAATTTCTGGAGGACAGCTACGCCGAGTTCGACGCGATCCTCACGACGCAGGACTGGCACATCGATCCCGGACCTCACTTCTCCGACACCCCGGACTTCAAGGTGAGCTGGCCCGAGCACTGCGTGGCTGGCACCCCCGGTGCCGAGCTTCATCCGAATCTCGACACCGAACACGTCGATGCGCGCTTCCTCAAGGGCCTCTACTCCGACGGCTACTCAGGATTCGAGGGCCTGGAGGGTGATCCCGAGAAGGTGGGCAGCCTGGAGGGCGAGAACGGCTCCAAGGTCGGTCCCGCAGCTGCCATCACCGAGGGTTCAGCAGATCTCCACGCCTGGCTCCGCGCCCAGGACATCGACGCGGTGACCATCGTCGGCATCGCCACCGATCACTGCGTGCGGGCCACCGTGCTCGACGCGGTGGAGAACGACTTCCAGGTCCGCATCATCCGGGAGCTCACCGTGGGCGTCAGCGACGACTCGGTCGAACAGGCCTATGCCGAGTTCGACGCCGCCGAGGTCGAGGTCGTCAGCCTCGAGGACCTCTGAGAAGGAAACTCTGGCCAGGGGCAGCCGAGTCACAGGCCTCTCGCTCGGCTACTTCCGCCCGACGAACCACATCTGGATCTTCTTGAGCCGCTCTTCGAGCTGAACCTGTGTGGCCTGGCCCACCGCGGGTCCCCCGCAGGCGTCGCGGAGCTTGGTGTGGATGCTGCCCTGATGCATGCCGGTCTTCGCCGCATAGGCCGAGACCGACTTGTTCAGCGTGGCGCGCAGCGTCTTGAGCTGCCGGTGGTCCACCACCGGCTCCGCCGACGCCGCGGCGGCGGGTTTGCGGCGCAGCTGGTCCGCCTGGTGCTGGCGCAGCAGCGTGGAGACCTGCTCGGGCTCCAGCAGACCGGGGATCCCTAAGAAGTCCAGCTCCTCCTCGGAGCCCATGGCGCCACCGAGGCCGAACTCGGCGCCGTCGAAGAGGACCTTGTCGAAGGAGGCGTTGGAATGCAGCGCGGCGAACTCGCCGCGCTCGAGCTGATCCGAGCCACGCTCCTCCTTGTTGGCGGCATCGAGCAGCTCATCGTCGAGGCCCTCCTCGGAGTCCTGCGCCGCGGCGCGCGGGACGTCCAGCGCGTGGTCGCGCTCCTGCTCCATCTCATTGGCCAGGGTGGTCAGCACCGGCACCGAAGGCAGGAAGACCGACGCCACCTCCGCCTTCTTGCGCAGCCGCACGAAGCGCCCGACCGCCTGGGCGAAGAACAGCGGGGTCGAGGTGGAGGTGGCATAGACGCCCACGCAGAGCCGCGGCACGTCAACACCTTCGGAGACCATCCGCACGGCGACCATCCACAGCTTGGAGGGGTCATCGGAGAACTTCTCGATCTGGTTCGAGGCGCCCTTGTCATCGGAGAGGACCACGGTGGTCTTCTGCCCGGTCAGCTCGTCGAGCTGGGCGGCGTAGGCGCGGGCGGTCTCATGGTCGGTCGCGATGACCAGTCCGCCGGCGTCGTCGATCTTGTCTCGGACCTTCAGCAGCCGCTGATGCGCGGCCTTGAGCACCGAAGGGATCCACTCCCCTTCCGGGTTCAGCGCGGTGCGCCAGGCATGGTTGGTGATGTCTTTGGTGGCGGCGGCCCCGAGCTGGGCCTCCATCTCTTCCCCGGCGGAGGTCCGCCAGCGCATGTTCCCGGAGTAGGCCATGAAGACGACGGGACGCACCACCCGGTCCTTCAGCGCCGGGCCGTAGTTATAGGCGTAGTCCGCCTTGGATCGGCGCACCCCGGCGCCGTCCTCCACGTACTCCACGAAGGGGATCGGTGAGGTGTCGGAGCGGAACGGGGTGCCGGTGAGCGCCAGCCGCCGCACGGCGGGATCGAAGGCCTCCCGCACGCCGTCGCCCCAGGAGAGCGCGTCACCGGCATGGTGGATCTCGTCGAAGATGACCAGGGTGCGACCGGCCTCGGTCTTGTTCCGGTGCAGCGCGGGCTTGTTCGCCACCTGCGAGTAGGTCACGACGACGCCGATGTACTGGCGGCCGTGGCGGCCGTCGGAGTTCTTGAAGTTCGGATCCAGGGCCAGACCCACGCGCCCGGCGGCATCGGCCCACTGCCGCTTCAGGTGCTCGGTGGGCGCGACCACGTAGATCCGGTTCACCTCACCGGATTCCACCAGCAGCTTCGCCACTCGCAGCGCGAAGGTGGTCTTGCCCGCACCGGGGGTCGCGACGGCGAGGAAGTCCTTGGGCCGCTTCTGGATGTAGAGGTCGAGGGCCTCCTGCTGCCATTGGCGCAGGGTTCCCGCGGTGCCGTGGGCGGCCCGGTGCGGATAGACCGGGGGTAGTGATCTGCCGACATCGGTGCCGACGTCGAAAAGCGTCTCAGACTGCTCCACTGTGTGCTTGGCTCAGCGCAGGTTCAGCTGCGGCCGAAGCCGAAGAAGCCGCGCTTGCCGCCGGAGTCCCCGCCGGACTCGCCGTCCCCGTCTCCGCCGCCCATCATCTCTTCGTAGATCTCTTTGCACTCCGGGCACACGGGGAACTTCTTGGGATCCCGCGACGGGATCCAGACCTTGCCGCAGAGCGCCACCACGGCGCCGCCCTCGAGGGCGGACTCCATGATGCGGTTCTTGTTCACGTAATGGGCGAAGCGCTCGTGATCACCGGGCTCGGAGAGCTGCTCCTGGTGCTCGCGCTCGATGGTGGCGGCTCCACCGGGTGCCGGCGCGGCGGCCGGATCAGCGGTGTGCATGCCAAACCGGGCGGGGGCGGGCTGGAGTCCGTTGTCATTGACCATCATGGGTCCTAGTCTAGCGAGCCTGCGAGAGCAGATCATCCCCGCGCGACGCGGTGTCGGCCCATCTGCTTCGCCTCCGCCGCCGCTGCTCCGAGCTCGCTGCAGCACCGGACCCGCCGCTCTGGGCCCGATCCGCGGCGCCTCAGTATTGGCTGACCTGCTGAAAGAGCTCCGGCTGACTGCGATCATAGACCCGCGCCCCGAGATGCACGCCGATCCAGACCAGCGCCAGACCCTTGAGCACCGATCCGATCCCGAGCACCCAGGCCAGCCATTGAGCGTCGCTGACCATCCAGATGATGACCAGGATCACCTCCGGCAGCATCAGCACCAGGGTCGCGATGAGCATGCCCAGCTGGACGATCATCAACCGGCCGGTGGAGCCCGAGGGCTGACTCAGCGGACCGTCCCCGGGCTTGGGGACGGGATAGGTGAAGCGGGCCGAGATCAGACAGGAGAGTCCGGCGGCGCTGAGCAGCATGCCGACACTCGCACCCACCAGCGCGGCTGCGGTGCCCGGTTCGGCGAACATCACCGCCGGGATCAGCGCCGCGAGCACCGTGGCCGGCAGGCCGAAGGCCAGCAGCCCGACCAGGCGTCCCACCCGGTCCGCGATGCCGGAGACGCCGCTGGTGATGTGCAGCGCGAAGGCGGAGTGGTCGTAGGAGATGTCCGCGGAGATCGCGAAGCCCAGGCTGAAGCCGAAGATCGGTCCCAGTGCGAGCAGCACCCAGGGCGCCTCGAGCTGGAAGTACATGACCACCGCGAGTACCACCAGTGCCGGCAGGACGACCAGGGTCCCGCCGTAGCGGGCGTCCTTGAGCCAATAGGTGCTGGCCCTCGCGGCCACCGCACCCCAGGGCGTGGCGGGGAAGCGTGCGAAGATCCCGAGTCCCTTCGCACTCCTGGACCCGGAGGAGCTCGGCACGGTGGGCTGTTCGGTGATCTTCACCAGGGCGGCTCGGATGACCACGAGGGCGACGGCCACCGTCGCTGCCAGGATCCCCAGCCGCAGCGTGAATGAGCCCCAGTGACCGGCCGCCGCGTCGGCAGGCAGAGCGGCCCCGGCGCCCAGCGGAGTCAGTGCGAGGAAGTTCACCACGGCGGGCAGCGCGGCGGCCAGCGACGCGAAGGCGCTCTGCAGCCCGACCATGATCGGGTAGAGCAGCACCATCAGGCTCAGCGCCAGCACGGCGAGGAAGTCCCGGGACCGGCGCCCGCTGAGCCAGGCGCTGATCGAGGTGGTCACTGCCTGGGAGACCAGGCTGTAGGTGATCAGCAGCAGCGGCAGCGTGATCGCCGCCGTCACGGCGGCCGCGGCGTCCCAGCGCCAGTGCAGCACCTGCCCGATCAGCCAGATCAGGGTGAGCACCGCTCCGATCGAGATCAGCCCGGTCAGCACCAGCCCCAGGATCAGTCCCCGCCGGGGGATGCCGTAGGTGACGAACTGACGCGGGTTCATCGCGGCGTCGGCCCCTGAGATGAACACCGGGATGATCAGCCAGAGCAGGAAGACCGCCGAGCCCATCAGCACGCTGGCGGTGTGGACGAACTCCGGGTCGGCGACGTCGGCGCTGCCCTCCATCACCTGGAGCGCGAAGACCATCCCCACCATGCCCAGGCCGTAGAGCCCGGCGAAGACCGTGCCCAGGATGTGCCAGCCTGATCGGTTGAACCCGTTGAAGGTCAGATCCTTCTTGAGGCGTATCAGAGCTGCAACCATTCGAGCTCCTGATCTCCGCCTTCGAGTCCGACCAGCTCCACGAAGCGCGCCTCGAGGTCCGAACCATTGCGGACCTCCTCCAGGGTTCCCGAGGCCAGCAGCCGCCCCTCGGCGATGATCCCGACGTGGGAACACATCCGTTGGACGAGATCCATGACGTGGCTCGAGAGGATCACCGTGCCCCCGGAGGCGACGTAGGACTCCAGCAGGCCGCGGATCGTGCGCGCGGAGACCGGGTCCACGGCCTCGAAGGGCTCATCGAGCACCAGAAGCTCCGGTGCATGGACCATCGCCGAGGCCAGTGCGATCTTCTTGGTCATCCCGGCGGAGTAGTCCTGGACGAGTCTGCCCCGGGCATCTTCAAGACCGAGCACCCGCAGCAGGTCAGCGGTGCGAGATTCGACGGTGTCACGGTCCATCCCGCGAAGCAGCCCGGCGTAGGTCACCAGCTGCGCACCGGTGAGCTTGTCGAAGAGCATGACGCCGTCCGCGAGCACTCCCATGGAGCCTTTGGCCTCCTGGGGCTGCGCCCAGACGTCGATGCCCACGACTTCTGCGCTGCCGGCATCGGGTCGCATCAGGCCCGTCGCCATGGACAGGGTGGTGGTCTTTCCCGCACCGTTGGGGCCGACGAACCCGTAGAAGGATCCGCGCGGCACGTCCAGGTGCAGATCCTCCACCGCGGGGGTCTGTCCGAATCTCTTGTTCAGGCCGCGCAGTCTCAGTGCGGGCGTGCTGACGCTGACTGAATGCATGCACCGAGACTACCGAGCCCAGCTCAGCGGCGCCTCCGCCCTGAGAAGGACATCTCCTGACTCTTCGAGCGGGGTCGAGACGAGGCCTTCTAGAAGAGGGCGCGGGCGAGCTGCCTGCGCGAGGCGGAGACGCGGGGATCGGTGTCACCGGTGATGGAGTAGAGCTCGACCAGGTGAGCCCGTGCCGTCTCTCGATCATCACCGAAATGGGTCTGGATGAAGCGCACCAGGCGCGAGAAGCCATCTTCCACGTGACCGCCCAGCACGTCGAGGTCGGCGACGGCGATCTGTGCGGTGACATCGTCGGGGTTCGCGGCCGCGGCCTCACGGGCTGCGGCGAGATCGGCTCCGGTGGTCCGCTGCAGCAGCTTCACCTGGGCCAGGCCGATCTTGGCGTCCTCATCGTCGGGCTTCTCCTTGATGGCCTGCTCGTAGGCCTTCGCCGCAGCGGCGTAGTCGCTGTTCTCCAGAGCATCGAGCGCCTCCTGATGCAGCGGCGGCAGCTCCGGCTCCGCCGGGGGCTCCTGGCCCTCCACGACTCGGGTGGACTGCGCGGGAAGCTTCTGTGTCATGCCATTCTGGGTGGCCATCTGCACCATCTGCGTCACCAGCTGGGAAAGCTGCTCGGTAGGCACCGAGGCGTCGAACTCCCCGACCGGACGGCCGCCGATGAAGGCGGTGGCCACCGGGACCTGATCGGCGCTCTGGGCCAGCTCCGGGTGCGCGGAGGAGTCGATCTCGGCGAGCAGCAGGCGACCCTGCTGGGCGTCGACGAGGTCCTCCAGGGTGGACTTCATAGTCGCCGAGGCCGCGTCGGTGCCGTGGATGAGCACGATCACCGGAGCCTGCGAGGAGAGCTCCACCACCTGCTGCAGCTGCTGCGGCTGCACCTGGATGGCCCAGCTGTTGGGCGCTCCCGGTGCAGCCTGAGCGGCTGGGGCCTGACCCGCCGGGGCGGCGGGCGCGGACGCCCCGGGCGCACCGTCGGAGGCGAATCCGGAGAGATCCACTGCCCCCCTGGCGTCGACCCGTCGGGACTGGGGTTCCTGGGCGGAATCGGTCACAGAAGCGCTCCTTGCACGTCGGGGTCCATCATGGTGGTCCTGCAGATCGATCTCCGGCTGCGGAGATCAGTCGAGTACGTTGACCTCATTCACAATATCGTGGACTCCGAGCACGACGACCCGCTCGCCGTCCTCGGCCGGGATGTGCAGGATCATCGATTCACGATTGACGATGTCGACGTCGTCCGTGGTGGAATCGGTGCCCGCCAGATCCGCGGTCACGCCGGTGAGGTTGATCGAGGCGCCGTCCTCGGGTCGCAGCTGCGTGGTGGAGTCGAAGCTGCCCACTGCGATCACCGAACCATCAGGCAGACGCATCGCGGTGCTGCCCTCGCCGATGAACGGCCGGGTGTAGGAGATGCTCAGGTCCTCGGCGCTCTCGCTGAGCTCTTCCTGGTACGCCTGGAGGTCCTCGATGTAGGCGTTCTCCTCCACACTCATCCCGAAGTAGTACTCGCTGTTGTTCAGGAAGACGGCGACGCGCTCCATGGCGTGGTTGGCGGCGAACCGAGCTTCCTCGGCGTCGGGATCCACAGGCTCCACACCGCCGTCCTCGGCCGCGATGGCCGGGAACTCCGTGCCGGGGACCATCAGCACCGCCTGAATGAGCTCATAGTTCTCCCGAGGTGAAGCCTGCTCGATGACCAGCACCTGCGGGATCTCGGCCTCGGCGTCCTGGGTGATGACCACCGCTTGACGCGGGAAGTCGGTGCCGGAGGTCACCGCGGCGCTGAGGATCTCGGTGCCGATGGCGTCCGCGGTGACATCCTCGTCCATCTCGTGGTTCCGGTAGGTCAGTTCACGGACCTGCGCCGCATTTCCCGAAACTCGTGGCGAGAGCATCTCGGCATCGAACTCGGCGTCGGCCGCCGCGGTCTGCTCCGCGATGTCATCGACGATCCCCTGCAGCTGGGATTGGAGCAGCACCGAATATCCGGCGCCCTCGCCATCTTCTGCCTCAACCTCTTCTGCTTCGACCTCCTCGGTCTGCGCCGACTCGTCCTCGGCGGGGTCTTGAGCGGGATTCTCCGCATCGGCCATGAGCGCAGCAGGGCTCAGCGCCAGCGCAAAGGCCGCGGCAGTGGCCACCGAGCGGCTGCGCCAGGTGCGGCCTTCCTCGGTATCGTCCTCGGTGTCATCCTCGGTCGCTTCGGGAGCGGTCGGCTCCGGTCCCACCGGGTCGATGATGCCGGTGGCATCGGGATCCACCGGATCGGCTCCTCCGGCTGAGTCGGTGCGGGCAGTTTCGGTGCCGGCTGCGGCGGAGTCTTCGTCCTTGAGCGCCTCCGGGTCGTAGGTGCTCTCGGTGGTGGAGACCGAACCGAGGACCCCGGTCAGCTCTTCTTCGGAGGGATCGACGTGCTGGGGAGCCTCAGGGTGAGGGCTTTCGTGGGGCCCTTCGGTCTGGTTCATCTCATCCTCGACTGTGGTGGTATCCGTGGCGCCAGCACCGGTTGCGGCAGCGGCACCGGTCGCGGCGGTGGCACCGGTTGCGGCGGTGGCACCGGTCGCAGCGCCCGCGGCGGGACCACCGACCCGGGTGGTCCCGGGGTCGGTCTCGGGGCTGCGGTCGCGGCGACGGGTGGCGAGTGCGCGGTAGAGCAGGAAGATGCCCACCAGGATGACCAGCGCGCCGAGCACGATCAGCACCGTGCCGAGCAGGCTCTCTTCCTCTTCGGGAAGCTCCACTGTGACGGCGCTGGGAGCGGGCTCCTCGCCGTCGCGGAAGATCAGCAGGCTCCACTCGCCGCTGTCATCGGGTGCGCTCCAGCGGTAGCGAAGATCACCCTCGGTGGTCTCGCTGGCGGCCCAGAGGTCAGAGCCGCTCGGATCCGGCACCGTGGTCTCACCCTCGGTGAACTGCGTCTCGATGGTGGACGGGGCATCATCCTCGCCCTCCTGCACCGCTCCGATGGTGACGTGCGCGGCGTCGCCGACCCAGGCCTCGATGTCCTGGGTGCGCGCCAGTGCGATGGTGTACTCACCCTCAGCGCTGATGGTGAACTCGTCGCGCTCCGCCTGAGGGTCGATCAGGTCTTCACTGATCACGGTCAGCGGGGCATCCTCCACCTCCTCGGTCTGCGCGGTGGGAACCTCGTCGGAGGCCCAGACGGTGAGCAGCCCCACTCCGATGCCCGCCATAAGCAGACCCAGGATGAAAGCGATGATGGAAGCGGGGAGACGCACGGGTGAGGAGTCCTTGATCGGAGGAGGAGGCGGTGGTTCAACCTCTTAGAATACCGAACATAACAATAGGATCACAGTCTGGGCGCCCGCTGGACGGATTTCCGCCAGACCATGGTGTCCCATGGACGGCGCGTGGCTAAGCTGACCCCGTGACAGAGTCCGAGCATGATCCTCAGGAGCTGGGCCCCGACGGGCAGTCCGGCAGCGGCGAACAGGACCGCTCAGCCGCTCCCCGTCGACGCCTGTTCGGCCGTGGACCCTCGAGACGTCGTCCGCGCGGCCTGCAGTACCGCATGCGCATGATTCGGTCAGCCCGTGCTCTCAAACCACCGGCGGCGCTTCCCGAGTTCGACCGATATGGCCTGCCCCCGGTCTCGGCGGAGTCCACGCAGAACGCCGCCGCCCCCTACGCGTCGCGCCCGATCTACACCGGATTCATGCTCGCCCTGGGCGTCGGCCTCGCGCTGTTGGTCTTCTTCGTGGCCCAGGCCAACACGCAGCTGCTGTTGTGGATCACCGCCGCGCTGTTCATCGCCATCGGCCTCGATCCGGTGGTGCGCAGCCTGGAACGGGCAGGCCTGCCGCGGCCCGCGGGGGTGGCTGTCACGATCACGGCATTCCTCGCCGTCGTGGCGACATTCATCGCGGCCCTCGCCCCGATGGTGACGGAGCAGACGTCCACCTTCGTGCGCTCGCTGCCGGTGCTGGTCAACAACATCTCCGGCTCTGAGTGGTTCCGGAGCGTCGAAGATGAGTTCCAGGTGCAACAGATCATCGACACCGAGGTCAACCGGTTCATCTCCGACCCCACGAACATCACCAATGCCCTCGGCGGGCTCTTCGGAGTCGGGACGGCGATCCTGACCACCGGACTCGGCACGCTGGTGGTGTTCGTGCTGGCGATCTATTTCCTGGCCTCACTGCCGGTGATGACCGCATGGGCCTACCGTCTCGCACCGCGCTCGAACCGCGGCCGGGTCCAGCACCTCGGGGATCGGATCCTGGACGGGGTCGGCCACTACGTGATCGGTCAGGCCGGTGTCGCGGTGCTCAACGGGCTTGTCGCATTCCTCGCGATCAGCATCGCCGGCGTGCCCTTCGGCGTGCTCTTCGCAGTGGTGGCCGGAGTGCTGGCCTTCATCCCCCTGGTGGGGCCGGTCACCGGCGGCACGATCGTGACCCTGGTCGCCCTGACGGTGGACTGGCAGACCGCCGCAACCTTCGCCGCCATCTACTTCGTGTACCTGCAGGTCGAGGCGTACTTCGTCTCGCCGCGCATCATGGCCCGCGCGGTGCGGATCCCCGCCGCCGTCGTCGTGATCTCGGTCATCGCCGGCGGCACGCTGCTCGGGGTGCTCGGGGCTCTCATGGCGATCCCGACCGCCGCCGCGGTGATGCTGCTGACCCGCGAGGTCCTGATCCGCCGCCAGGACGCCCGCTAGCCCGGAACCCAGTCAGGCCGCGCGGCGCAGCGCAGACCGGTCGGTCGCGCGGCGCAGCGCTACTCCGAGGCCATCGGCCCGGTCCAGGTGGTCGGCAGATCCGCGGTCACGCCCAGGACGGTGGACGCGATGTCCTCGAGCACCAGGCGGGAATACCGCTCCCCCACCCAGAGGTGCTTGGCACCCTCGACGCCGCGCAGCTGAGCCTGGGTGATCGGGGCGAAGCGCTGCCGCGCCTCCGCGGGTTTGAGGAAGTCATCAAGCTCGGGCACCAGGATGCGCAGCGGGCGCCCATCCTCGTTCCAGGCCTCCAGGTGTGCCGGCTCGGCGCGGTGCAGCGGAGGCGAGAGCAGGATCGCGCCTTCCGTCTCCGAGCGTGCGGGCTCGTCGGTGCCATATTTGAGCACCAGCTCGGTGCCGAAGGACCAGCCGAGCATCCAGCGGTGGGGCAGTTCGCGCTGCGCGGCGAACCGGATCGCGGCGGCCATGTCGAGTCGCTCCTCGACACCTCCGGAGAATTCCCCCTCCGAGGTCCCGCGCGGTGAGCTGGTGCCACGGGTGTTGAAGCGCAGCACCGCGATGTCTGCCAGTGCAGGGAGCCGGTAGGAGGCCTTCTTGTAGATGTGGGAGTCCATGAACCCGCCGTGGGTGGGCAGCGGGTGGAAGGTCACCAGAGTCGCCTCGGGCCGAGCATGCAGGGGCAGCGCCAGCTCACCGACCAGGGTCAGCCCGTCCTCGGTCTGCAGCGTGATCTCCTCACGCCGCGCCGGCAGCACCGACTTGGGTCCCAGCTCCTCGTCGTGGACCTCGGTGTATTCAAATCTCTGAGCAGACATGACCTCAGCCTATCCGCCAGCATTGGCTGTGCCAGTGGCGTCGCTCGGCGGCCGCGTGCTCATCGCCGAAGATCGAATCGGCCCGCCAGGCGACGACGTGAGCGGTCCCTGCCGGCACGGGAAGGTGGCATCCCGGGCAGGTGTAGCTCTTCTGCGCTGCGGAGGCGGAGATGTGCCGCACGTGATATTCCCCGTCACGGCGGCGCACCGTCCCGGAGGAGAATGCGCCCTGACCGAAGACCCCCGTGGACAGCGGTCGGTGCTCGCGCTGCCACTTCGACGCGCGCCTTCCGGGTCCCTTCGCTGACTTGGCCATGGGCTCCATTGTTTCAGGTGTGGGGCTCCGGATACCACGACACAGCTGGGCCACTGGTCCCGGGTGCGGCCCTTCCCCCGAGACCGGGTAGGATCAGTCACCGTGCGATTGGTAATTGCGACCTGTTCAGTGTCATATTCCGGCCGGCTCAACGCCCACCTGGCCCAGGCCACGCGCCTGCTCATGGTGAAGGCCGACGGCGGCGTGCTCATCCACTCCGACGGCGGCTCCTATAAGCCGCTCAACTGGATGTCCCCGCCCGCCACGATGCGGGTGACCGCGCCCGACGCGCAGCAGCGTGAGGCCGGTATCACCGAGGTCTGGAACGTCTCGGCGACCAAGAGCGACGACACCCTGTCCATCCTGATCAGCGAGGTCCACGAGGACGTCTCGCATGATCTCGGCGTGGACCCGGGTCTGGTCAAGGACGGCGTGGAGTCCGATCTGCAGCGGCTGCTCGCCGAGCAGATCGAGCTGCTCGGCGCCGGCCACCGGCTCATCCGTCGGGAGCACCCCACCCCGATCGGTCCGGTGGACATCCTCGCCCGCGGCCCACAGGGCAGCGTCGCCGTGGAGCTCAAGCGTCGCGGCGACATCGACGGGGTTGAGCAGCTCACCCGCTACCTGGACCTGCTCAACCGCGATCCGCTGCTGGCGCCCGTGCAGGGAGTCTTCGCGGCCCAGCAGATCAAGCCCCAGGCACGCACCCTCGCCGAGGACCGCGGCATCCGCTGCCTCGTGCTGGACTATGACGCGATGCGCGGGGTCGACGACGCCGACTCGCGCCTCTTCTAGCCGGCTGAACCTCCGGCCCGAAACGTCGGGAGGCTCACCCCTGGGGTCGGCGTCGCCGCAGAGCCGGCTGTCCCGGCCGGACTCGGCATCGAGCTCGCGCACCATGGCGGGCATCTCGCCCCTGGACCATCTCGACGCCCCTCGCGTTCGGCAGCGCCTGATGCGCCGCCATGAGCTGGCGAAGCTGTCCATGAGCTTCGCGCACGCGCGCACAGACAGGATGAGCTTCGCGCACGCGCGCACAGACAGGATGAGCTTCGCGCACGCGCGCACAGACAGGCGGGCCCCCGGTCTCCGTGAGGAGTCCGGGGGCCCGCCTGGCGATGAGGTGGATCAGTCGATGATCGGGTCAGCTCTGCGTGAGCTCGGCCTCGTCCGCGACGATGGTCACCTGATCGGAGTCCACCGAGAAGAAGCCTCCGGTGACCTTCGCGTTCACTGGGGAGCCCTCGACGGGGTTGATGACCAGCTCACCTTCGGCCAGCAGCGAGAGCACCGGAGTGTGACCCGGCAGGATGCCGATGTCACCCTCCACTGTGCGCGCGCGCACCGACTTGGCGGCACCGGACCAGACGGCGTGGTCGCTGGCGACCACCTGAACGTCGAGTTCGGCCATGATCAGGACCTCTTCTTGATCTCGGCGTAGAGACGCTCGACATCATCGAGGCCGCCGACGTTGTAGAACGCCTGCTCCGGGATGTGGTCGAGATCGCCGTTGGCGATGGCGTTGAAGCCCTCGATGGTGTCCTTGATCGCCACAGTGGAACCGTCGACGCCGGTGAACTGCTTGGCGGTGTAGGTGTTCTGTGACAGGAACTGCTCGATGCGGCGGGCGCGGGAGACGACGATCTTGTCTTCCTCGCCGAGCTCATCGATGCCGAGGATCGCGATGATGTCCTGCAGCTCCTTGTTCTTCTGCAGGATCTGCTTCACCCGAGTCGCGGTGTCGTAGTGCTCCTGACCCACGTACTGCGGGTCAAGGATGCGCGAGGTCGAGCTCAGCGGGTCCACAGCCGGGTACAGACCACGCGAGGCGATTGCACGGGAAAGCTCCGTGGTCGCGTCCAGGTGGGCGAACACGTTCGCCGGCGCCGGGTCGGTGTAGTCATCGGCGGGGACGTAGACGGCCTGCATCGATGTGATGGAGTGGCCGCGGGTCGAGGTGATGCGCTCCTGGAGCACACCCATCTCGTCGGCAAGGTTCGGCTGGTAACCCACTGCTGAAGGCATGCGCCCCAGCAGCGTGGAGACCTCGGAGCCGGCCTGCGAGAAGCGGAAGATGTTGTCGATGAAGAGCAGCACATCCTGGTTCTGCACATCGCGGAAGTACTCCGCCATGGTCAGCGCACTCAGTGCCACACGCAGACGCGTGCCTGGCGGCTCATCCATCTGACCGAACACCAAGGCGGTGTCCTTGAGGACGTTGGCCTCTTCCATCTCGACCCAGAGGTCGTTGCCCTCACGGGTGCGCTCACCGACACCGGCGAACACCGAGGTGCCGCCGAAGTTGCGGGCCACACGGGTGATCATCTCCTGGATGAGCACCGTCTTGCCCACACCGGCGCCGCCGAAGAGGCCGATCTTGCCGCCCTGGATGTATGGGGTCAGCAGGTCGATCACCTTGATGCCGGTCTCCAGCATCTCGGTGGAGCCCTCGAGTGCCGCGAAGTTCGGAGCCGGGCGGTGGATCGGCCAGCGATCCTGAACCTCCAGCTCGGAGATCGGCATGTCCAGGGTCTCGCCCAGGACGTTGAAGATGTGTCCCTTCACGGACTCACCCACGGGCACCGTGATGGCTGATCCGGTGTCGTGCACGGGGGTGCCGCGCACCAGGCCGTCGGTGGCCTGCAGCGAGATCGCACGGATCAGGTTGTCGCCCAGGTGTGCAGCGACCTCGAACGTGATCTTGCGGGTCACGCCGCCGAGGGTGACCTCGGAGTTGAGCGCGTTGTACATCGATGGGATGGAGTCGGCGGGGAACTCAATGTCCACGACCGGACCGATCACCCGGGCGATGCGACCAGTCGCACCCGGCTGACCGGCTGCTCCGGAGCTCTGCTCTGCAGTAGTGGCAGTCATCTCTCTCACTTCACTTGATCTTGGATGATGTCAAAACGTCTGTTGTTGGCCTGCGGGGGTACCCGTGGGCTAGCTCGCGGCCAGAGCGTCGGCACCCGCGATGAGCTCGCTGAGCTCCTGGGTGATCTCGGCCTGGCGAGCGTTGTTGCGCAACAGGGTGAACTTCTTGATGAGGTCGTCCGCGTTGTCGGCAGCAGACTTCATCGCCCGCTGGCGAGCCGCGAGCTCCGACGCCGAGGCTTCCAGCATCGCCGCGAAGATCTTGGACTCGATGTACCGCGGAAGCAGCGCATCGAGGACCTCTTCGGCGGCGGGCTCGAAGTCATACAGCGGGGTGGGCTCGTGCTTGGCTTCCGCATCCTGCTCCACGAAGGCCAGCGGCAACAGACGTCGCACCACCGGCTCCTGCTTCACCATGGACTGGAACTCGGTGTAGACGAGATACAGCTCGTCCACGCCGCCCTCCTCGGTGGGCTGCAGGAAGCGATCGACCAGCGTACGGCCGATCTCCTGAGCACGTTCCACCTCGGGGGCGTCCGTGTTTCCGGTCCATACCTGGTCATACTCCCGCTCACGGAAGTCATAGAACGCCTGCGCCTTGCGTCCATAGAGGTAGGGGCGGATCTCCTTGCCGTCCTCCCGAAGGCGCTTGGTCAGGGCTTCGCCCCGCTTGAGCACGTTCGTGGAGTAGGCGCCGGCGAGTCCGCGGTCGCTGGTGACGATCAGCACTGCCGCGCGGGTGGGGTTCTCCACCTTCGTGGTCAGCACGTGATCGATGTCGTTCTGCGAGGCCACGGCGGAGACCGCACGTGTGATGGCATCTGCGTATGGCGAGGCTGCCCGCGCACGGCTGCGTGCTTTGCCGATGCGAGACGTCGCGATCAGCTCCATCGCCTTGAAGATCTTCTTCATCGACGAAGTCGATGCGATCTTCTGGCGGTAGACCCGAATCTGGGCTCCCATGCTTGTCCTTCCTTGATGTCGTTCAGCAAGTGATTCTGCTCAGCTGCGGTGTGGACCTCAGCTGCGTGCGGGAATCTCTTCCTGGCTGATCTCGTCGGCGGACATCGCGTCGGTCTGCTCGTTGCCCACGATGGACGTGGCACCCTCGGCGTGGAATTCCTTCTTGAACGCGACCATGGCTTCTTTGAGCGCACTGACGGTGTCGTCCTCGAGCTTGCCCGAGGCGGCGATGTTGGTCAGCACGTTGGTCTTGCGACGCAGGTAGTCCAGCCAGTCCGTCTCGAAGCGCTTGATGTCCGCAGTCTCGACATCGTCCAGGTGACCCTGGGAACCGGTCCAGATCGATGCGACCTGATCCTCGATGGCGTACGGCGTGTACTGCGCCTGCTTGAGCAGCTCGGTCTGGCGCTCGCCGCGCACCAGCTGCTGCCGGGTGGCGGGGTCGAGGTCCGAGGCGAACATGGCGAAGGCCTGCATGTCCCGGTACTGCGCCAGGTCCAGCTTCAGCGTGCCGGAGACCTTCTTCATGGCCTTGAGCTGAGCGGCACCACCGACGCGGGACACCGAGATGCCCACGTCGACTGCCGGACGCTGGTTGGCGTTGAAGAGGTCCGACTGCAGGAAGATCTGACCGTCGGTGATCGAGATGACGTTGGTCGGGATGTAGGCCGACACGTCGTTGGCCTTGGTCTCCACCAGCGGAAGTCCGGTCATCGAACCCGCGCCGAGCTCGTCGGAGAGCTTGGCACAACGCTCGAGCAGACGAGAGTGGAGGTAGAACACGTCGCCGGGGTACGCCTCGCGTCCCGGTGGGCGACGCAGCAGCAGCGACACCGCGCGGTAGGCCTCAGCCTGCTTGGAGAGGTCATCGAACACGATCAGCACGTGCTTGCCGCCGTACATCCAGTGCTGGCCGATGGCCGAACCGGCGAACGGTGCCAGGTACTTATAGCCGGCGGGGTCAGATGCCGGGGACGCCACGATGGTGGTGTACTCCAGCGCGCCGCGCTCTTCGAGGGTCTGCCGCACGGCCGCGATGGTGGAGGCCTTCTGGCCCACAGCAACGTAGACGCAGCGAACCTGCTTGGTGACGTCGCCGGATTCCCAGTTGGCCTTCTGGTTCAGGATGGCGTCGATGGCGATCGCGGTCTTGCCGGTCTGGCGGTCACCGATGATCAGCTGACGCTGACCGCGGCCGATCGGGATCATGGCGTCGATGGCCTTGATGCCGGTCTGGAGCGGCTCGTGCACGGATTTGCGCTGCACCACCGAGGGAGCCTGAAGCTCCATCGGACGGCGACCCTCCGGCGTGATGTCGCCCTTGTCATCGATGGGCGTGCCCAGCGGGTCGACCACGCGACCCAGGAATTCGTCACCGACCGGGACCGAGAGGACCTCGCCGGTGCGGGTGACCTCCTGGCCCTCCACGATGCCGGAGAACTCGCCGAGGATCACGACGCCGATCTCTCGGGTGTCGAGGTTCTGGGCCAGGCCCAGGGTGCCGTCTTCGAAGCGAAGAAGTTCGTTTGCCATGGTCGAGGGAAGTCCCTCGACTCGAGCGATGCCGTCAGCCGCGGAGATCACGCGTCCGACCTCGACGCGCTCTGCGCTGCCGGGATCGTAGGATGCGGCGAAATCGTTCAAGGCGTTGCGGACGTCGTCGGCGTTGATGGTCAAGTCGGCCATCTGCAGTCCCTGCTCTCCTCAGTAATGGCCGCGAGGTGCGGCCGGGTGGTTCAAAGATTCACGTATGTGTTGAGCCAGTCTGAAGAAGACTAGCTGGCCAGTCTCCGGTGGAGATCATTGAGTTTGGTGGCCACCGTGCTGTCGACCACCTCATCACCGACCTGGACTCGGATGCCGCCGACCACAGCAGGGTCGAGCACGACGTCGAGCTTCAGCTCTCGACCGAAGTAACGGTCCAGGCTTGCCCCGAGCCGCTGCATATAGCCGGGGTCCAGCTCCTTGGCGACGGTGACCAGTGCGATCCAGCGCTGCTGGCGTGCCGCGATCTGCTCGGTGAAGCGCTCGACGAGCTGCGCGGGTCGAAGCCCGCGCGGCGCCGTCACAGCACGATCGATGAGCAGCCGCGCCTCGGCGCTGGCTCCCGGGGAGAGCTGGGCTGCGAGCTTCTGCTTGGCCTCAGGCGTTGCCTGGGCGTCAGTCAGCGCGCGCTGCACCTGGTGCGAG
Source organism: Nesterenkonia sp. DZ6 (assembly GCF_022565835.1). NCBI lineage: Bacteria > Bacillati > Actinomycetota > Actinomycetes > Micrococcales > Micrococcaceae > Nesterenkonia > Nesterenkonia sp. DZ6. The sequence goes on along the minus strand of NZ_JAJOYW010000004.1, from coordinate 70,762 downwards.
GAGGCCACGGTCCGCCGGAAGTCCAGCAGTGCCGACTCCAGCTTCTCCAGACCTGCCAGGCCCTCGCGCTCGGCCTGCACCACCACCACGACGACGGCGAGGATCTCGACGGCGTCGCCGAGGTCGCGCTCCTTGCTCCAGCGTCGCGAGACGAGGGCATCGAGGACTTCCGTCGTCGTGCCCCTGACCTTCGCGCCGAAGAGGCTGCGTGCCATCGCCACCCGGTCCTGGGGATCACGGGAGGGGTCGGTGAGGCTGCGGCGCAGCCCTGCCGAGGAATCGAGCACATCCAGTACAGCGAAGAGCTCACGGGCGACCTCAAGGTCGGCCTGCGCCAATGAGGGCGCGAGCTCCTTCTGCACGGCTGCGAGGGATTCGGTGGTCACCGCTGCCATTACTGTGCTGCTCCTGTCTGGCCAGCCTGGGCTGACTGATCAGCGTCGAGATCCGCGAGGAAGCGATCGACCACTCGCTGGGAGCGGGTGTCGTCCTCGAGCGCCTCGCCGACGATCCGGCTCGCGAGCTGTGTGGCCAGCGAACCGACCTCAGCCTTGAGCGAATGCGCAGCCGATGCCCGTTCTGCGGCGATCTGCTGCTGGGCCTGCTCGGTGATGCGGGCCGCCTCAGCGGCGGCCTTCTCCTTGTGCTCGGCGACGATCTCGGCACCTTCGGCGCGAGCTTCCTCACGCATCCGGCTCGCCTCTGCACGGGCATCCCCAAGGTTCTTCTCGTACTCGGCCTTCATGGCTTCGGCCTCAGCCTTGGCCTTCTCAGCCTCGTTGAGTCCACCTTCGATGGCCTCGGTACGGGCCTGATAGGCCTTCTCGAATGCTGGCACGATCCATTTCTGGACCACGAACAGCAGCACCAGGAAGCCCAATAGCACAACCAGGAATTCCCAGAAGTTCGGGAGCAACGGGTTGGCGTCACCTTCTGCTGCCTGGATCAGAGATGCACTGATCATGTGTTCACCCTTTTTTCAGTAGTCTGACGATCTCAGAGGGCCCGGAGTTCCGGTGCCCGTCCCAGAAGAATCGGACCAGCGTCAGAGCACGAAGGCGAAGACGATGGCAAGGATGAAGACCGCCTCCGCCAGCGCGAAGCCGAGGATGGCGATGGGCTGCAGCACGCGCTGCGCCTCAGGCTGGCGGGCCACACCGTTGAGGTAGGCCGAGAAGATCATGCCGATGGCCAGTGCAGCGCCGAAGCCTGCGAGACCCATGCCGACCATGTTCAGAGTGCCGTCCATATGTGTTGCTCACTTTCTGTCTGAGTCCCCGTGCGTACCACGCGGACGGTTCTAATGTCTGGCCTACCGGCATGTGCCGGTCCGCCGCTGCGCCTCGACGTCCTGGTAGGAACGCCGAACCGCATAGAGGGAAAAATCAGTGGGCGTCTGCCTCGATCGAGCCCTGGATGTAGATCGCTGTCAGCAGCGCGAAGACGAAGGCCTGAAGGACCATCATGATCAGCTCCAGGAAGTACAGCGGGATGGAGCCGACGAGGATGAGCGCGCCCAGGCCGTAGTCGGCCAGGCCGCCCTGCTGGGCGACGAGGAACTCGACGCCGGAGCCTGCGAGCATCACGATGATGTGCCCGGCGAGCATCACGGCCATGAGTCGCAGCGAGTGCGTCAGCGGGCGGATGATGAAGTTGGAGAGGAACTCCAGGACCACGAGCAGCGGCAGCAGCCACTTCGGCACGCCTGAGGGCACCGTCATGAGCTTGATGAACTTGGGGCCGTGGGTCTTGAAGCCCAGCGCGATCCAGGTGATCCAGATGATCAGGGCCAGCGCGTAGGCGGGGCCTGCGTGGGAGAACGTGGGCAGCTGCAGGCCCGGGACGGCGCCGAAGATGTTGTTGACCAGCACGAAGAAGAACACCGCGAAGAGCAGCGGGATCCACTGCCGGAAGTGCTTCTCGCCGAGGATGTCGCGTCCCAGGGTGTGCCGGACGAACCCGTAGCCGGACTCGGCAAGGTACTGGGTGCGCGACGGGACGAGGGACTGCTTCCGGATCGCCCACATGAAGAACCAGGAGATGACGATGACCGAGAGGATGACCATCAGCATGTTCTTGCCGAAGCCAGTCCCCCACTCCGCCATCCAGGGAAAGATCTCCGGAAGGTGCGTCTCAGAAATCGTGGGCGGCTGGAATCCACCTTCATTGGTGGCCATGGGCGCAAGCGAATGCAACGCTGGTCCTCTCTGCGGTGTCCGTCAGTGGGTTTCAACCCCGGGCATCGGAAGCCGGATCAACTCCGTCTCGCCTTTTATGTGGACCGCCAGTCTATGAGCAAGACTTCCGAAGACGGTCCACGGGCAACTCCCCCACGCAGGTGTTGGAAAACACAGAACTGGTGTGGGAAGTCACCGAAAGCCTACCAGAACAACGACCCCCGGCACTGCCGGAGGACCACCGACGAAGGCGGTCCCACCACACCGAAAGCCGTCCTGACCCGGGTCATCAGTCGTTGAGTCGGTGCCGCAGCGCACGCTGGGCGGCGGCCCGGTTGACCCGCAGCGCACGACGGCGGAGCCAGGGCCCCAGCGTGAGCACCACCGCGGCGCCCAGGCTCAGCACCATGCCCAGAGTGACCAGCCACCAGGGCAGGAAGTTGAAGGAGACGGCTCCGAAGGCGAACAGCGCAGACCAGAAGTAGAGCAGCAGCACCGCCTGCGGGTGGGAATAGCCGCCGTCGACCAGCTTGTGGTGCAGATGGCCACGGTCAGGGGTGAAGGGTGAGGCGCCCCGAGCGGTGCGTCGGACCACCGCCAGCGCCAGGTCCAGCAGCGGCAGCAGGGTCACCGCCAGGGGCAGCAGGATCGGCATGTACGCGGGGATGTTACGGAATCTGAAGCCCTCGGCGAGCTGGCCGACGTCGGCGGTCACTGCCAGCGCCCCGGCCGCCATGACCAGGCCCAGCAGCATGGCCCCGGTGTCGCCCATGATGATCTTCGAGGGGTAGAAGTTGTGCGGCAGGAAGCCCAGACACGAGCCCACGAGCACCGCCATCAGCAGCGTCACCAGGTTCGAGGCGTCGAAGGCGTTGATCGAGAGCGTCAGCAGGTAGCTGTAGATGAAGAACGCGGCGCCGCCCAGCGCGGCGACTCCGGCAGCCAGTCCGTCGAGCCCGTCGATGAAGTTGAAGGCATTGATGGTCAGCACCACCACGAACACGGTCAGCATCGCCTGCACCAGCGGCCCGCCGACTCCGAGCCAGCCCACCGGCATGACCTCGAGCTGGATCCCGTGGAGCACCAGGATGATGGCTGCGCCGACCTGTCCGCCGAGCTTGACCATCCAGGGGATGTCCCAGGCGTCATCGGCCATGCCGACCAGCAGGATCACCACCATCGCCGCGAAGACGCCGCGCACGGGGGTCAGGTCGGCGAAGATGCCACTCAGATAGGGAATCGTGGAGGCGGCGGCGAGACCGACGACCATCCCGAGGAACATCGCCACCCCGCCCCAGCGCGGCTTGATCTGGTTGTGCACATCACGTTCCCGGATCGGGGTGTAGATGCCCAGCTTCAACGCGATGGTCCGCACCGCGGGGGTGAGCAGATAGGTCACCACCATCGAGACGGCGAGGACGGCCAGGAAATAGATCATGAGTGCGAGTCGGACGCCTCTGCCTCGGGCGCCACGCTGGCTACGACGGCCTGCAGCTCGGCCAGGGGCAGGGCCCCGGTGCGCACCACGCGGGGCGGCGTCACCGTGGCGTCGATGATGGTCGACGCGGCGGATGAGCCGCGGTCACCGGCGTCGAGGTACACCGCGACCGACTCGGCGAGCATCTGCTGGGCCTCGGTGACGGTGGTCGCGGCGGGCATTCCGGTGCGGTTGGCCGAGGAGACCGCGAGCGGCCCAGTGGCGTTGAGCAGATCCAGGGCGAGCTCATCGGCCGGCATGCGCAGCGCGACGGTGCCATGGGTCTCCCCCAGGTCCCAGCGCAGCGAGGGCTGGGCGTTGAGGATCAGCGTCATCGGGCCGGGCCAGAACGCCTGCGCCAGGGTCCTGGCCTCCTCGGGCACGTCGATGGCCAGCGCGTCCATGATCTCGGGGCGACCGATCAGCACCGGCGGCGGCATGGTGCGACTGCGGCCCTTGGCCGCGAGCAGCACCGCCACGGCCTGCGGGGAGAACGCGTCGGCGCCGATGCCGTAGACGGTGTCGGTGGGGAGGACCACCGTCTCCCCTCGAGAGAGCGCGTCCTGCGCCGCGGAGATGCCCTCGGCGCGGGAGGCGGGGTCCGTGCAGTCGACTGTCTGGCTCACGCGCGCCATTCTTCCACGCCGACGGCGGGATACGGGTCAGCCACGAGACCTGCGTCAACGGCGGGAGCTGGGTCAGTGACCGCGCTGGTGGCGCGATCCCGGCCGGTGAGGTCCTGGTGCGTGCTCACCTGAGCCAGCGAGCTGTCTGCCTTGCAGTGCTCGGCCAGCGCCTGCGCCTGAGCTTCGGCGTGTTCGAGGATGAACCAGCCTCCCGGCACGAGCAGCCGCTTGGCGGCGGCGATCACCGCATGGGGCATGGTGAGCCCGTCGGCGCCCCCGCCGTAGAGCGCCAGCTCCGGATCATGCACCCGCACCTCCTCCTCACGCGGCACCATGCCGGCGGGGATATAGGGCGGGTTGGACACGACGACGTCGAAGCTGGACTCCCACTCCTCGGGCACCTCACGCAGGTCGCGCTGGTGCAGGGTCACTCCGAGCGGGGCCAGATTCAGCTCCGCCCAGGCGACGGCCTGGGTGGAGAGCTCCACGGCGTGGACCTCGGCCGAGGGGTGTTCTGCGGCGATGGCGGCGGCCAGGGCGCCTGAGCCGGTGCCGAGATCGACCACGCGGGGCCGCCAGGAGGGTGGGCGCTGCGCGGCCATCCGGGCCAGCTGTTCGAGCGCCGCCTGGGCGACCTGCTCGGTCTCGGGGCGCGGGATGAAGACTCCGGGGCCCACCCGCAGCTCGAGGTGCCGGAAGGGCGCCAGTCCGGTGAGGTGCTGCAGCGGCACCCGGTCCGCACGTTCGGCCACCAGGTCGGTGATCCGCTCGGCGTCGGCAGCGGTGACCGAGCTTGAGGCTATGGCCATCGCGGCGAGGCGTCCGCGCGGGACGCCGAGCACGTGGGCGGCGAGGATCTCGGCGTCGACCCTGGGACTCGGAACGCCCGCTGCGCGGAGCCGGGCGGCGGCGTCGTCGATGAGCTGATCGGCCGGGTGGTCCCCCGGCTGGGCACCGGCTGGCTGATGTGTGGGCATGGGACTCAGTCCTGGGTGTCGTTCAGCGCCGCGAGCCGCTCCTGCTCGTCGAGCTCGACGCAGGACTGGATCACGGCCTCCAGGTCGCCGTTGATCACGGTGTCCAGGTTGTAGGCCTTGTACCCGCTGCGGTGATCGACGATCCGGTTCTCCGGGTAGTTATAGGTGCGGATGCGTTCGGAGCGATCCATGGTGCGGACCTGGGACTTGCGCACCTGCGCATTGTCGGCGTCGATCTGTTCCTGCTGATGGGCCAGGATGCGGGAGCGCAGCACGCGCATCGCAGCCTCCTTGTTCTGCAGCTGGGACTTCTCGTTCTGCATGGCCACCACGATCCCGGTGGGCAGGTGGGTGATCCGCACCGCGGAGTCCGTGGTGTTCACACTCTGACCTCCGGGCCCGGAGGAGCGGTAGACGTCGATCTTGAGGTCGTTCTGGCTCAGCTCCAGCTCCTCAGGCTCGTCGACCTCTGGCAGGACCAGCACACCGGCCGCCGAGGTGTGGATCCGGCCCTGGGACTCGGTCTCGGGCACGCGCTGGACCCGGTGCACGCCGCCCTCGAACTTCAGGTGCGCGTAGACGCCCCGGGCCGGGTCATTGGTGGAGGACTTGATCGCCATCTGCACGTCCTTGTAGCCACCGAGGTCCGAGGGGGTCGAGGAGATGATCTCGGTCTTCCAGCCCCTGGCCTCTGAATAGCGGGTGTACATGCGCAGCAGGTCTCCGGCGAAGAGCGCGGCCTCATCGCCCCCGGCACCGCCCTTGACCTCGATGATCACGTTGCGCACGTCGTTCTCGTCGCGCGGGATCAGCATGCGCAGCAGCTTCGCCGCGGCCTCCTCGAGCTGGGCTGTGAGCGCGGGGATCTCGGCGGAGAACTCGGAGTCCTCCTGGGCGAGCTCCTGGGTGGTCGCCAGGTCCTCGCTGAGCTGCTTCCAGGTCTTGTGCGCCTCAGCCACACCGTTGAGCTGGGCGTAGCGGCGTCCCAGCCGGCGGGCCAGCGACTGGTCGGCGTGGACCTGTGGGTCGGCGAGCTGCTCCTGAAGTTCGGCGTGCTCGGCGAGCAGCGTCGATACGGAGTCGAACATCCGGGCGTTGATCTCTTCGCTCATGACTGGATTCTCTTTCATTTCCGTGGCTGAAGCGCGAACGGAGCGCTGGCGGACCGGGCTGGTACAGGCGAAGCCCGGGGTGAGCGCATGCTCTCCCCGGGCTTCGCCTGATGAGTCGGCTAGTTGCCTTTGTCTCCGAGCGTGGTCTTCGACGCCAGCATCAGGAACTCAGCGTTGGACTGGGTCGCCTTGAGCTTGTTGATCAGCAGCTCAAGACCCTGCTCCTGCTCGAGTCCGGAGAGCACTCGGCGCAGCTTCCACATGATCTTGACCTCCTCAGCCGAGAGGAGGTTCTCCTCACGACGGGTGGAGGACTCGTTCACGTTCACGGCTGGGAAGATCCGCTTGTCCGCCAGGCGGCGGGACAGCCGCAGCTCCATGTTGCCGGTGCCCTTGAACTCCTCGAAGATGACCTCGTCCATCTTGGACCCGGTCTCCACCAGCGCGGTCGCGAGGATGGTCAGCGAACCGCCATGCTCGATGTTGCGCGCTGCACCGAAGAACCGCTTCGGCGGGTAGAGCGCGTTGGCGTCGACACCGCCGGAGAGGATCCGACCGGAGGCCGGAGCCGCGGTGTTGTAGGCGCGACCCAGTCGGGTCATGGAGTCCAGCAGCACGACGACGTCCTTGCCCAGCTCCACCAGTCGCTTCGCGCGTTCGATGGCCAGCTCGGCGACGGTGGTGTGGTCATCGGCCGGGCGGTCGAAGGTCGAGGCGATGACTTCGCCGTCGACCGTGCGCTGCATGTCGGTGACCTCCTCGGGCCGCTCGTCGACCAGGACCATCATGAGGTGGACCTCAGGATTGTTGGCCTTGATCGATTTCGCCAGGGCCTGCAGGATGATCGTCTTGCCTGCCTTGGGCGGGGAGACGATCAGGCCGCGCTGGCCCTTGCCGATCGGAGCGATCAGGTCGATCACGCGGGGGGCGATGTCCTTCGGGTCACCCTCGAGGCGCAGACGATCCTGCGGGTAGAGCGGAACCAGCTTGCTGAACTCGACACGATCGGTGTTGGCCTCCGAAGGGCGGCCGTTGACGGCGTCGAGCTTCACCAGCGCGTTGAACTTCGCGCGCTTCTGCGGGTTCTCCCCGTCGCGGGGGGCGCGGATGTGTCCGTGGACGGCGTCACCCTTGCGCAGGTTGTGCCGCTTGACCTGGGCCAGGGAGACGTAGACGTCGTTGGGTCCGGGGAGGTAGCCCGAGGTGCGCACGAAGGCGTAGTTGTCGAGCACATCCAGGATGCCCGCCACCGGGACCAGGACATCGTCCTCGGTGACCTCGGTGTCGTCGACCTCTGGATCGCGGCCGCGGCGACGGTTGCTGCGGTCGTTGCGGTCGTTACGGTCATTGCGGTCATTGCGGTCGTTGCGGTTGCGGCTGCGCCGGTTGCGACGCTCCTCGTCACGGCCGCCGTCGCTCCGCTGACCCTCGCTGCGCTGGCCGTCATTGCGCTCGCTGCGGCTGCTGTCACGGCCGCCGTCGCTCCGCTGACCCTCGCTGCGCTGGCCGTCATTGCGCTCGCTGCGGCTGCTGTCGCGGCCGCCGTCGCTGCGCTGGCCGTCGCTGCGATCGCTGCGCTCGCTGCGGTTGCCGCGGCCACCGTCACGACCGTTGTTGTCGCGGTTGTTGTCGCGATTGCGTCGGCCGCGGCCTTCGCCGTCGTTGCGCTGGCCGTTCTCCTGAGTCTGGTCCTGAGTCTGCTCGTTGGAGCCCGACTGAGAGTTCGACTGCTGGGAATCCGACTGCTGGGCGTTGGACTGCTGGGTCTCGGCCGGCGCAGTGTTCTGCTGCTGGCTCCCGTTGTCGTCGCGGTTGCGGTTGCGGCGGTTGCGGTTGCGTCCGCGGGGCTGAGAATCGCCGCCGTCATCGCTGCCGTTGTTCTCGCCACCCTGCTGATCAGCGCGCCGGTCGATGCCGTTGCTGTCATTGCGGCCGTTGTCGCGAGAGTTCTCGGTGCGCGTGTCATCGGTGCTCGCGGCGTTCTCAGCGCTGTCCGCGGTGGAGCCGTTCTGCTCTGCGGCAGCTTCGCTCGCCTTGGACCGGCGGCGGTTGGGGCGCTTGGCGGCAGGCTCCTCGGAGCTCGCGGTCTGCCCATCATTGCCGCCCTTGGCGGCGTCGTTCTCGCGGCCTGCGGCGGCCGCCTGGTCCTGCTTCTTGTCCCGTTCGGCGACGGCGCCTCCGCGCTGATGAGAGGAGATGGCCTCCACCAGAGCAGATTTGCGCATCCGGGAGCTTCCGGTGATGCCCAGCTGTGAGGCAAGCGCCTGCAGCTGAGCGAGCTTCAGACCGGCAAGCCCGGAGCTCTTGGCCTCGGGTGCAGCGGACTCGGCCTTCTCGGGGCTCTGAGTCGCAGTGGTCTCAGCGGTGGTTTCTGTCACGAAGGTTCCTTCCCCCTCGTCAGGCAGGCCCGGCGGATGCGCCGTCCTGCGATGTCTTCAACGGAGCGTCAGAAGTCCGTTGGCTTATTTCAGTTTCTTTCGCGCATACACCGTCGGGGAGACTTCTTGCACGGTCCTCGTCCCCGGCGGGGAGTGGGATCATCGCGGGACTCTGCTGATTCACTCTGTTGAGGAGTCTGCACCGTCCAGCGCGCAGGAAAAAGCGCAATTCGCGCGAAAGAACATCATGGTGATCTCTACAGGGCCAACTCAATGGATCTGGGGAGAGAGCGTGCGGGGCACGCCATCAACGCTGATGTGCCTCCACTGTAGCACCCGCGCCCGCGATCGGCAGGATTGAGGGGGTGAACACATGGCCCCGCGCGTCGGGCCCGCCAAGTGCCGAGATCTGTTGTGCCGCGGCGCTGGCCTGGGCGTCGGAGTCAGCGAGCACAAGCACCGTGGGTCCCGCGCCGGAGATCACGGCGGCGAACCCCGCTGCGCGGAGTCCGTCCACCAGAGCCATCGACCCGGGGAATGCGGGACGGCGCTGTTCCTGATGCAGCGCGTCCTCAGTGGCGTCGAGCAGCAGCTCCGGAGCGCTGGTGAGGGCGTGGACCAGCAGCGCTGCGCGCGCGGAGTTCTGCGCCGCGGCGGAATGATCGACCTGGGCGGGCAGGAGGTCTCGTGCCACCTGGGTGGACTGCTCGAAGTTCGGCACGGCCACCACGGTGCGCAGGTCCGGGTGCGGGATCAGCGGCGCGGTCTTGAAGGCTCCGTCTCGGGGGTGGACGGCGGACCCGTCAGGCTCACCGGCGGAGCCCAGCGCGGTGGCGGCTGCCTGCCAGGAGATTGCAACCCCTCCGCGCAGCGCCGGGACGTAGTTGTCCGGATGGCCCTCGATCCGGGAACCGATCTGGAGCTTCTCGTCGTCGCTCAACCCGTCTGGGAGCAGCGTGTGCGCGGTCATCACGGCCGAGGCGACGGCCGCTGCCGAGGATCCGAGCCCGCGACTGTGTGGAATGTTGTTGACCGCTCGGACCTGAAGGTCGGGGAGGCTGAAGCCCTTGGCGTTGAGGATCTTCTCGACCAGGGTGACCACCAGGTGGGATGCATCGCGGGGCAGCGTTGCGGAACCCTCACCCTCCACCGTGATCTCCACCTGCGCGGTGGTGCCGCTCCGCGGCGCGGCGTGGACGGTGATCTCATCGTAGAGACCCAGTGCCAGACCCATGGTGTCGTAGCCGGGGCCGAGATTGGCGGAGGTGGCCGGCACCTTCAGGTGGAAGGACGCCGGGGCGGCCAGCGGCTCACGAAGGGCAAGGTCGTTGGCACCTTCCGCGTCATGTCCCTGCGCGGCAGGTGGCGTCGCGGCCGAGGGGGCCAGTGCCTGTTCAGGGGCGAGGCCCTGTCCTAGCTTGTGCATGCTGGGCTGCCCGCTCATCGAATCAGAGCCCCAGCTGCCGGGCCACGGTCTCGACATCCTGCGGGACCATGGTCGGGGTGACGTCCGAGCCGTCGGCGTTCTTCAGCGCCCAGTCTGGATCCTTCAGGCCGTGACCGGTCACGGTGATCACGATCGTCTTGTCCGCCGGCATCTCACCGGCGGAGTGCTTCTTGATCAGTCCGGCGACGCCGGCAGCGGAGGCGGGCTCCACGAAGACGCCCTCCTTGGAGGACAGCCAGCGGTGCGCGACGAGGATCTCCTCGTCGGTCACCGACTCGATGACCCCGGCAGACTCATCCCGAGCGGCCTCGGCCTTCTCCCAGGAGGCGGGATTGCCGATCCGGATGGCCGTTGCGACCGTCTCGGGCTCGGTCACCGGGTGGCCCATGACGATGGGCGCGGCGCCCTCGGCCTGGAACCCCCACATGATCGGGGTGTGGCTGGCCACCGCGGCGAGCTCCTCACCGGTGCCTCCCCCGTAGGGGTTGGTCCAGGGCTGGGAGTACTCCTTGTAGCCCTTCCAGTAAGCGGTGATGTTGCCGGCGTTGCCGACCGGAAGCAGATGGTAGTCCGGGGCATCGCCGAGTGCGTCCACCACCTCGAAGGCTCCGGTCTTCTGGCCTTCGATGCGTGCCGGGTTCACCGAGTTCACCAGGAAGACCGGGTAGTTCTCGGAGAGCTTGCGGGCGATGTCGAGACAGCCGTCGAAGTTGCCGTCCACCTGGATCAGCTCCGCACCGTGGGCGACCGCCTGGGAGAGCTTGCCCATCGCGATCTTGCCCGCCGGCACCAGGACGGCGCAGGTCAGACCGGCCTGGGTCGCGTAGGCGGCGGCCGAGGCGGAGGTGTTGCCGGTGGAGGCGCAGACCACGGCCTTGGCGCCCTCGGCCACCGCGGCGGTGATCGCCATGGTCATGCCGCGGTCCTTGAAGGATCCCGTGGGGTTCATCCCTTCCACCTTCAGGTAGACCGTGCCGGAGACCAGCTCGGAGAGCGCGGGGGCGTAGACCAGCGGGGTGCCGCCCTCTCCCAGGGTGATGACCTCGGTGGTCTCCTCCACGGGGAGTCGGTCTGCATACTCACGGATGACTCCGCGCCATTGGTGCGCCACGAGTGGGGGCTCCTTCATCGTCGTGCTGGTGGGATCTGCTCTGTGTGGGCTGGGCCCAGGACTACTGTTCGACCTCGACGCGAAGCACCGAGTTCACTGCCAGGACCACGTCCAGGGCGCGCAACGTGGACACGGTGTCGGAGAGGTGCTTCTCCTTCGCCAGGTGCGTGACGATCTGCACGACGGCGCCGCGTTCGCGCGCCGCCTCGGTGTCCACCTCACCGTCGGTCGATACGCTTCCGGGCTGGCGCATGGATTCGATGGAGACGTGGTGATCGGCCAGCACGCGGGCCACCTCGGCGATGACACCCTCACGGTCAGCGACTTCCATATCAATGTAGTACTGCGTGCGGGCGTCATCCACCGGCAGTGCGCGAACCGTCTGGGAGTCTCCGTTGGTGTCGGTGGTCCCGGGGTTGTCCGGTCCGCTGTGCAGTCGGCGCGCCACGGAGACCACATCACCCATGATGGCCGAGGAGGTGGGCAGCCCGCCGGCTCCCTGTCCGTAGAACATGAGCTCCCCGGCGTTCTCGGCGACTACGAAGACCGCGTTGAAGGCTCCGCGGACGCTTGCAAGCGGGTGGGTGCGGGGCAGCAGGGTGGGGTGCACGCGCAGGATGGCACCGTCGTCGTTCTTCTCGACGATCGCCAGCAGCTTGATCACATAGCCGGAAGCCGCGGCGGCCTCGATGTCGGCGGAGGTGACGGAGGTGATGCCCTCGCAGTAGACGTCGTCGATGCTGAAGGGCGCGTGGAAGGCCAGCGCGCCGAGGATCGCGGCCTTGGCTGCGGCATCGTGGCCCTCGACGTCGGCGGTCGGGTCGGACTCGGCGTACCCGAGCCGCTGCGCCTCGGCCAGCGCGTCGTAGAAGGCGGCGCCGGTGGAGTCCATCTGGTCCAGGATGTAGTTGGTGGTGCCGTTGACGATGCCCATCACCTTGGTGATGCGGTCGCCGGAGAGGGATTCCTGGATCGGGCGCAGGATCGGGATGGCCCCTCCGACCGCGGCTTCGAAGCGCAGCAGGGCGCCGGACTCTGCGGCGGCCTGGCTGAGCTTTCCGCCCTGGACCGCGAGCAGCGCCTTGTTTCCGGTCACCACTGCGGTGCCGGCGCGCAGCGCGCGCTCCACCAGGGTGCCGGCGGGCTCGAGGCCGCCCATGAGTTCGATGATCAGGTCTGCCTCGTCCACCAGCGCCTCGGCGTCGGTGGTGAGCAGCTCGCCGGGGATCTTCCAGTCGCGCGGGGCCTCGACGTCGCGGACGGCGACGCCGATCAGCTTGATCGGGGCACCGACCCGCGAGGAGATGAGCGCCCGCTCCTCGACCAGGGTGCGTGCGACCTGTGAGCCGACGTTGCCTGCGCCGAGCAGACCGATCTTCAGCGGCTCTGCGGTGGTCCTTGCTGCGGACATCATGACCTCAATCCCTTGTGCCTGTTCGGTTCCCGGCGCTGCGCGCGTGCTGTGTGTCAGTGTGCGGCAATGCCGGTGTCACGCCCGAGCATGTCCTGCTCGGTCTCTCGGCGGATGAGCACCTGGGAGGCGCCGTCTGCGACGGCGACCACTGCGGGTCGAGTCAGGTAGTTGTAGTTGCTCGAGAGCGAGTGGCAGTATGCGCCGGTGGCGGGAACGGCAAGGAGATCATCCCGGGCCGTCGCCGTCGGCAAGTATACGTTTCGCACGACGATGTCGCCGGACTCGCAGTGTTTGCCCACGATGCGAGACAGCGCGTGGTCTCCGGTCACCCGGCGCGAGGCGAGCACCGCTGAATAGTCGGCGTCGTAGAGCACGCCGCGGGCGTTGTCGCTCATGCCGCCGTCGACGGCCACGTAGCGCCGGGACACGGTGGTGCCGTCGGGGGCGTCGACCTGGACGTCCTTCTGCACCCCGACTCGGTAGAGCGTGACCCCGGCGGGGCCGACGATGGCCCGGCCGGGCTCGATGGAGATCCGTGGGACGCTCAGTCCGTGCTCCGCGCAGGCCTGCTTCACCGTGGCGGCCAGGGCTGCGGCGATTGCTTCGGGGGCCCGCGGGGTGTCGGCCTCGGTGTAGGCGATCCCGTGTCCCCCGCCGAGGTCGAGCTCGGGCAGTTCCACGCCGTAGGCCGCACGCAGGCTGGCCAGGAAGGCGATGAGCTTCTGCGCGGCCAGTTCGAAACCGGCAGGTTCGAAGATCTGCGAGCCGATATGGGCGTGGATTCCACGGAGTTCGACGCCGGGAAGCTCCAGTGCGCGCGAGGCTGCTGTCCAGGCGGGCGAACCGAGGTAGGGGTTGGTGACTTTCGCCTCTGCCCCGGCAGCGTCTGCACCGGACGCGTCTGCACCGGACGCCGGGGTCAGGGAGAGGCCGAACTTCTGATCCTCGTGCGCGGTGGCGATGTATTCGTGGGTGGAGGCGTGCACGCCGGGAGTCAGCCGGAGCATGACCGGGGCGCGGGTGCCGGCTGCCACGGCCAGCGTGGAGATCCGTTCAAGCTCATCGAGGGAATCGGCGATGATGCGGCCGATCCCAGCGTCGAGGGCGCGCTGGATCTCGGCGTCGGACTTGTTGTTCCCGTGCAGTCCGATCTGCCTCGGCGGAACCCCGCCGGCCAGGGCGAGGGCCAGCTCGCCGCCGGAGGCGGTGTCCACGCAGAGCCCCTCCTCCACGGCCCAGCCCGCCACATGGGTGCTCAGGAAGGCTTTGCCGGCATAGAAGACGTCCACCTCGGCCTCAGGGGCGAAGGCTGCGCCGAAGGCCTCGCGGAAGCTGCGGGCGCGGGCCCGGAAGTCTGCCTCGGAGAGCACGTAGAGCGGCGTGCCGTGCTGGGCGGCGAGGGTCACGACGTCGACCCCGCCGATCACCAGGCGGCCCTCGGCGTCGCGGTGCGCGTCGGCCGGGAGCAGCGCCGCCTCGAGGTCATCGGTGTCCCGACGGGCGGTGAGCCAGGCCGGTGCCAGCGGATGCGCGCTGGGGGTGGTTGATTCTTCGGGGGCAGAGCTGCGGGTCGTGATGGCGGCTCACATCCTTTCGGGTGCGGTGACGCCGAGCAGCGCCAGTCCGTTGCGCAGCACCTGGGCGGTGGCGTCGTTGAGCCAGAGCCGGGTGCGGTTGAGATCGGTGACCGGGTCCTGGACGCCGTCGGGGCTGACGCTGGGCGCCACCCGGCACACGGCGTACCAGCCGTGATAGGCGCTGGCCAGGGACTCCAGGTAGCGCGCCACCCGGTGGGGTTCGCGCAGCTCGGCTGCCGAGGCCACCACGGAGGTGAAGCGTCCCAGGTGGGAGAGCAGCTCCTCCTCGGTCTCATGCGTCAGCAGCCCGGCATCGAAGCCGTCGCGGTCCACTCCGGCGGCCTCGGCGTTGCGCGCGGCATTGCGGGAGCGGGCATGGGCGTACTGGACATAGAAGACCGGATTGTCATTGGTCCGCGACTGCAGCAGCTCTGGGTCCACGTCGATCGGGGAGTTCGCTGGGAACCGGGCCAGCGTGTAGCGCAGCGCGTCGGCGCCGAGCCAATCGATCAGGTCGGTGAGCTCGATGATGTTGCCGGCGCGCTTGGACAGCTTCGCGCCGCGGATCGACATCAGCTGCCCGATGAGCACCTCGATGTTGCGCTGCGGATCGTCACCGGCGCAGGCGGCGATGGCCTTGAGCCGGGAGACGTAGCCGTGGTGGTCCGCGCCGAGCAGGTAGATCTTCTCCGTGAAGCCTCGCTCCCGCTTGGAGAGGTAGT
Organism: Nesterenkonia sp. DZ6; assembly: GCF_022565835.1. Taxonomy (NCBI): domain Bacteria; kingdom Bacillati; phylum Actinomycetota; class Actinomycetes; order Micrococcales; family Micrococcaceae; genus Nesterenkonia; species Nesterenkonia sp. DZ6. Next base: position 55,744 of record NZ_JAJOYW010000004.1, on the reverse strand, counting down.
AGGCGGCGTCGGCGGCGAAGTAGGTGGGCTCACCGTCGGCCTTGAAGAGCACCCGGTCCTTGTCATCACCGAAGTCGGTGGTGCGCAGCCAGACGGCGCCGTCGCGGTCCTCGATGTGGCCCTGCTCGCGCAGCGTCTCCACCGCGGCGGCGACCTTGCCCTCGGCGTGGAGGGCCTGCTCGGAGTAGAAGACGTCGAAGTGCACGCCGAACGCGGTCAGGGTGTCCTTGATCTGACCCATCTGCGCCTGGAAGCCCAGCTCGCGCACGATCGGCAGCGCCTCTTCGCGGGGCATGTCCTTGACGTCCGGGCGGGCGGCGAGGATCTCGTCGGCCAGCTCGATGACATAGTCACCGGGGTAGCCGCCCTGCGGGACGTCCTCGCCGTGGATGCGGGAGAGCACCGAGTGGCCGAAGACGTTCATCTGGTTGCCGGCGTCGTTGACGTAGTACTCGTTGGCGACCGTGGCGCCGGAGGCGCGCAGCAGCCGGCCGATGGCGTCGCCGAGCGCGGCCCAGCGGGTGTGCCCGATGTGCAGCGGTCCGGTGGGGTTCGCGGAGACGAATTCGACGTTGACGCTCCGCCCGGCCAGCGCCTCGTTGTGACCGAAGGTGTCCCCTGTTTCGACGATCGTGCGGGCAAGCTCCCCTGCGGCGGCGGAGTCCACGGTGATGTTGATGAACCCGGGGCCCGCGATCTCGATGCGCTCCACGCCGGCGACCTGCTCCAGCCTGGCGCCGACGATCTCGGCGAACGCACGCGGGGGCATCCCGGCCTTCTTGGCCAGCTGCAGGGCGATGGTGGTGGCCCAGTCGCCGTGCTCGCGATTCTTGGGGCGCTCGATGACGACGTTCTCGGGGAGATCGACGCTCAGCTCACCGGCTTCGACAGCCTCGGCGAGCACGCTCTTGACAACGGTGGAGAGTTCTTCTGGAGTCACCGGAACAGTCTACGCGGTCCGCCCCGGGAGCCGGGTCAGCACAGGATGGCTCAGCTGAGCAGACCGAGCACACCGCTGATGCTCAGGTAGACGCCGAGTCCCGCCAGGGTCAGGCCGCTGCCCATCTCGATGCGTCCGGTCACCACGGGGTTCGAGAGCCAGGAGTTCGCGGCATCGACCAGCAGCACGACACCGATCAGGTAGAGCCACATGCTGGCGGCCACAGTGCCGCCGAGCACCCCGATCGCAAAGGCCGGGGAGGCTCCGACGGGAGTGAACTGCGGGAAAAGTGCCAGGAAGAACAGACCGACCTTCGGGTTGGTCATGCAGCTGCCCAGCCCGATCAGGAATGTGCCGCGGAAGCTGGTGATGTCGCGGCGGGTGCGACGGCGGGGGGAGTCCTCCGATCCGCGAGCGCCTGGGCCCTCCTCCGCTGCGGGGGGTTGGGGATCGTAGGGGCCCCCGACCAGCACGGGAACTTCGACGTCGGCGCGGGCCAGTCGGTGCGCCTTCAACGTGATCGAGGCGCTGCGCACCGCGCGGGCACCGAGGAAGATCACGTAGAGGCCGCCGACGAGGCTGAGCAGCTCATAGGCCACCGGGGAGGCCTGGAACAGCGCCGCCAGGCCGGTGGCGGCCAGCGCCGCCCAGATCAGCGCGGCCACTGAGGATCCGGTCGCCGCGCCGAGGCCTGCCCGGCGGGAGAGCAGCGCATTGCGCAGAGACAGCATGGTGTCCTGCCCCGGGGTGATGGCCAGGACGGCGGAGACGGCGAGCAGACCGAAATAGCTGGAGAGTGTCACAGCTCCATCCTGGGACACCACACCGATCAGGACAAGCAGATAAAAGCTTAAGACTGTTCGGTATAAACGAATCTGCGCCATACTGGTGCCATGTTGAACCCTCACAGGCTGCGCGTGCTGCACTCGGTGATCGCCACCGGCTCGATCCAGGGCGCCGCGCGCAGCCTGCACTTCTCCCCCGCCACGGTGAGCCAACATATGAGCATCCTTGCGCAGGAGACCGGGCTCAAGCTCTTCGAGCGCAGCGGTCGCGGACTCACCCCGACGACGGCGGCACTGTCCCTGGCACGGGGCAGCGCCGCCGTGCTGCAGGGTCTCGACGAGCTGGACCGTCAGGTGGAGAGCCTGCGGCTGGGCCGGTCCAGCCACCTGATGCTCGCCAGCTTCACCTCCGCGGCGAGGGAGTGGCTGCCTCGTGTGGTCGCCACCCTGCGCGCCAAGGACCCTGGGATGACGGTGCAGATCAGCCTCAACGAGCCCTACGCCGAGAAGACCGGACGTCCGGTGGACATCGACATCCGCAATGAGTCACCGCTGGAGCCCGAAGAACACTTCAAGGGATATCTGCGGCACCTGCTTCGGCACGAGGACTTCGCCGTCGTCGTTCCTGCTGATCATCCGCTCGCGGACTCTGCGACGGTGGAGGTCCAGGAGCTCAGCAATCAGATGTGGGTGGACCATGACATCAAGGACAGCCCCAACGGCAGGATGATCCGCACCGCCTGCCAGGCCGCCGGATTCGTGCCCCAGTTCGCGGCCCGGCTCGATGACCACAACGCCGCCCTGTCTCTGGTGGCGGCTGGACTCGGGATCACCGTGCTCCCCCACCTGGCTCTGCGCGATCTCCCGCTCGGCACGGTGGTCCGCCCGCTGCGAAATCCCAAGGTGCAGCGCCGGATCGTCGCCCACGTGAAACAAGATCGCGCAGGCGAGGAGCTGGTCGTGGCGGCACTTGAGGTGCTGCGCGAAGAATCCGAGAAATCACTCGACGAAGAACCCTTGACCTGACCCCTCAGCAGTCCTAATGTACAACCACATGGTTATACGTTCTGAGGTGTCGGCTCCCCCCAGTGACGCCCAGGTGGACCGGATCTTCCGGGCCCTGGCAGACGCCACTCGCAGGGACATCGTCAGGCGCACCCTCGGTGAGGAGGCAACAGTCTCCGCCCTGGCCGCGCTCTATGAGATGTCCTTCGCCGCCGTGCAGAAGCACGTCAGCGTCCTCGAAAGCGCCGATCTGGTGACCAAGCGCCGGCAAGGGCGCGAACGCCTGGTCCGCGGCAACCCTGACACCATCCGTGGAGCCCAGGCACTGCTCGATGAGTACGCGCGCATCTGGCAGGGCCGCATCTCCCGCCTGGACGCCCTCCTGGCGGACACCACGACGCAAGACACCAGTGGGCAGCACTGATACAGAAAGGCTCGTCATGCCCATCACCTCAGTCACCAAGGACGCCGAAGCATTGACCATGACTGTGGTCTCCGACTTCTCCGTGCCGGTCCAGCGGCTCTGGGACGCCCACGCCGACCCCCGCCAGCTTGAGAAGTTCTGGGGACCCGAAGACTGGCCGGCAACCTTCACCCGCCACGACTTCCACCCCGGGGGCCGTTCGCACTACTGGATGACCGGCCCGGACGGCACTCGGGCCGCGGGCTACTGGGAGTTCCTCGCCATTGACCCCGGGCGCTCCTTCGAGGTCACCGATGGCTTCGCGGACGAGTCTGGCACACCGAATCCGGAGATGCCGCAGATGCGCCTGCGCCTGACCTTCGCCGAGACTCCGCATGGATCCAGGCTGACCTCGACCTCCTGGTTCAACTCCACCGAGGACTATCGGCAGCTGCTCGAGATGGGCATGGAAGAGGGCCTGACCTCGGCCATGGGCCAGATGGATGCGGTCCTGGAGGATCTCTCCTCCTTCGCCGCCGGCAGGGGCGCCCAGACCCAGATGCTCACCGACACCAAGGTGCGGATCAGTCGGATCATCCGCGGAACTCCCGAGAAGGTCTGGCAGGCCCATCGTGACCCAGACCTGATGCGGCGCTGGCTCCTGGGCCCGGACGGATGGCGCATGAGGGAATGCCAGCTCGGCGAGAAGGTCGGCGAGAGCTACCGCTTCGTCTGGGAGCGGGAGGAGGACGGTTCGGACAGCTTCGCCTTCTTCGGCGAGCTCAAAGAGCTCGACGCGCCCCACCGTGAAGTGACCACCGAAAACATGGAGGGGATGCCCAGTCCCCCCAACATCAATGAGCAGACCCTGACACCGGTCCACGGCGGCACCCTTCTCACCGTGGTGATCACCTACCCCGACAAGGAGACCCGCGACATCGTCCTGGGAACGGGCATGGCAGACGGCATGGAAGCCAGCTACGCCAGGCTGGAGGCGGTCTTGACAGCCTCCTCCCGGTCATAGCGGCAGGCTCATCCCGACCACGCCCCCGACCAATATCAGTGAGGACCTGTATCGATGCCGCAGCCATTCACCATCACCCTGCCGATCGCTGATCGTCGCCGCTCCCACACGTTCTACCGGGACGGCCTCGGGCTCGATCCGGTGGGTGACGTGGCGCAGGACGGCCTCCCCGAACCGCTGCAGTTTCGACTGCTCGGGGAGGCCTACCTCTGCCTGGTCCCCACCGAGGCCTTCGACTGGGTGCTGGGTCCCCGCGAGCTGTCCCCGGCGGAACACAGCGAGTGCCTGCTGGGCATCGCCCTCGCTGATGCCCAACAGGTCACCGCCATGACCGAACGACTGGTCACAGGCGGGGGCACGGTGCTCACCCCACCCACCCACCAGCCCTGGGGATTCGAGTCCCTTGTGGCGGACCCAGATGGTCACACCTGGCAGCTCTACGTCGGGTGAGCCAGAGATCTCCTCGGCCCGATGGGAAGGAGCACCCCAAGCGGCTCATCATGGTCCTCGGCGGTGCATCAATGCAACCGCGTTCCGGCCGGTCGGAGATCTCAGGAGCGGACCTGGCGATCGCCTTCCTCGTCACCGCTCTCTTCCTCGTCACTCGCTGCACCGTCCTTCTGCGAATCCTCACCCTTGGGGCGCCGTACCAGCAGGTAGGTCGCGCCGAAGAGCAGCACGCCTGCGCCGATCGCCGCGGCGATCGCCCACTCCTCCCCCACCAGATCGTCCAGGAAGGACCGCGCAGGGGACTCTGGATCGACGAGGGCGACCACCACGAAGGCGGTCACGACAAATGTGGCCAGAATCGTCCCCAGTCGCCGCCACCACCGCGAGGATCCGACCTTCTGCAGAGAATGCCCGGCCTTGGCCACCTGTTTGGCGCGCAGCACCCGCAGCGCCCCGACGCTGCGCAGAAGACGCAGGAGCTGCATGGGACCGACGCTGAAGACCACGCCGACGATGACCAGCACGCTCAGACCCACGAGCCACCAGTTGCGGCGCAGCCAGTCGATCTTCTTGGGCGACACCAGGAACAGCACGATGGTCTCGAAGATCAGCACCACACTGGTGATCCAGAGCCCCACGTGGCCGATCATCTCGAAGGGCTCATCCAGGAGGGTGAGGAAGACCGCGGGGACCGACACCACGGCCGCGATCAGCACCGGCCAGGCAAGCCTGTCCTCCCAGCGCTCTTCGAGCTCGCGGGCTCGGTCCTGGGACGCTCTGCCGCTGGCAGTCTCGGCGAGCTCTCCCGCGGCGGCGGAAGCACGCTGCCTCTTGGACTCTGGACCGCGCTCGTGTTCGTCGGCGGAGGTGGGTGCGGAAGTCATAGTCCCAGGGTAGAGGGGTTCTCAGCCGGTTGAGCGAGGCATCGGGCCGCCGAGGTGTGCGACCGCGCCGCGGCACTTCGCAGTCGATCGATCGTGAGTCGCCTGGTCCCGCGCGGCGAGATCCTCGGCCAAGGCGCAAAAAAAGGCCCGCATCCTTGCCGAGACAAGAATGCGGACCTGATTTCTCTGTGTGCCCCCGGCGGGAATCGAACCCACGACTTTTGGTACCGGAAACCAACGCTCTATCCCCTGAGCTACGGAGGCCCGCCAGCTGTGCAATTCAAGGAACCGAGTTCCTCGAGCAACTGACCGATTCAGATTACCAGCACCGCACCGGTTCCACCTAGCCGGTCACCGAGGTGGTGTAGCTCCACAGCTCCGCGGACATCCCCACGGGCTTCTTCGGCGACTCCCCGGAACCGGACTCGCCGCCGCTGTGGGACTTCTGGAAGTCCTGCGAGGTGCGCCAGTTCTCAAACGCCTCCTCCGTGGCCCAGCGGGTGATGACCAGCCAGGTCGTGCGCTCGTCGGCAGGCTTGAGCAGCTCAAAGCCCTCGAAGCCTTCGGTGCCCTCCATGGAGTCGCGGCGAGCGGCGAACCGCTTGCCGAGTTCATCGCCGGAGTCGGCAGGGACAGTGATGGCGTTGATCTTGATGATGCTCATAGGGCCATCTTCGCAAAGTCAGCGGCGTCCGCAACAGCAGCCGCGCGAATCCACGGTGAGCTAGGGACGGCAGCCTCGTGCCGCGGAGCCCGCGCCGCTGTCATCGTCCCGCCGCGTAGCCCTGGGCGCCGCGGGCGTTGGCCGCGGCGCGCAGCCGCCCGGTCTGCGGGTCCCGCGTGACGCAGGAGAGTCGTCCCAGCGCCCAGTCCCCCGCCGTGGTGACCTGGTGTCCACGGCGACGCAGTCCTTCGATGAGCTCGGCACCGAGTCGGTCCTCCACCACGGCCCCGCCGGGCTCCCATGCGCGCGGCCAGAAGGAGCCGGGCATCGACGTCGTATGCAGGGTGGGGGCGTCGATGGCCTGCTGGGCGGTGTGTCCTCCGATGAGCATGCGCAGCAGCATGGGCAGCTGCCACTGGTCCTGCTGGTCTCCGCCCGGGGTGCCCAGGGCGATCAGCGGAGCGCCGTCCTTGAGCACCAGCGTAGGGGTCAGTGTGGTGCGCGGACGCCTCCCCGGTTCCAGCCGAGAGGAGGAGCGTTCATCGAGCCAGGTCATCTGCAGCCGGGTGCCCAGGCAGAAGCCGAGCCCCTCGATCACCGGTGAGGACTGCAGCCACCCCCCGGAGGGGGTTGCGGAGACGATGTTGCCCCAGCGGTCGACCACGTCGAGGTGACAGGTGTCCCCCTTGGTCTCCCCGGCCTTGGAAACGGTCGGCTCGCCCGCACCGGCTCCGGCGACGGCGTCGGCCACGTTGACCAGGGCAGGCAGCACCTGGTCGGCGCCGGGGACCTTCCCCGGGCGGAACTCTGCGGAGGCTCGCTCGCTGATCTGCTCGCGACGCTGCGCGGCGTATTCATCCGAGAGCAGGTGCTCCAGGTTCACCGGGACATCGCCGTAGTAGGTGTCTCGGTCCGCGAGGGCCAGCTTCTGCGCCTCCAGGATCAGGTGGGCGCCGATCTCGGTGCCGGGGTCCAGCTGCTCGTCCGGGTAGCCTTCGAGGATCTTCAGCGCCTGCAGCAGCGCTGGGCCCTGGCCCCAGGCGCCGGACTTCGCGATGGTGTGGCCGCGGAACTCGATTGAGACCGGGGTTTCGTATCCGGCGCTGTGGGCGGCGAAGTCTTCGGCGGTGATCACCCCGGCGTAGTCGCCGCCGTCGGAGTGCCGATGCGGGGTCTTCACGAACTCCGCCGCAGCCTCGGCGACGCGTCCGGTCTTCCACTCACTGCGTGCGGCTTCGATCTGCGCCACCCGGCTCGAAGCACCCTGCCCGGCGGCGATGAGGTCGCGCAGCACCTGCGCATACTCGGGGTTGCGGATGCTCTGCCCGGGCTCGGGGACCTTGCCCTCGGGCATCCACAGCGCGGCGGAGGTCGGCCAGTGCTCCTGGAAGAGCTCGGCGACGGCCCGGATCGCCCGCACCGCCCCGGGCAGGATCGGATGCCCGTCCTCGGCGTAGTCGATGGCGAAGGCGAGCACCTCGGCGAGGTCCCAGCTGCCGTGGTCGCGCAGCAGCACCAGCCAGGCGTCGACGGCGGCCGGGACGGCGGCCGCGAGGGCACCGGCACCCGGGACGTTCTCGAGCCCGAGCGCACGGTAGTGCTGGATCAGGGCCCCTGCGGGTGCGGGCCCCTGGCCCATCAGCACCTGCGGCGTCGACGGTGCGCCGGCGGTCGCGAAGATCCCGACCATGTCACCGCCGGGACCGTTGAGGTGCGGCTCCACCACATGCAGGACGAAGGCCCCGGCGACGGCCGCGTCGAAGGCGTTGCCACCGCGTTCCAGCACCGCCTGCGAGGAGGCCGTGGCGAGCCAATGCGTGGAGGCGGTCATTCCGAAGTGACCCTCCAGGGTGGGCCTGGTGGTGAAGGTCTCGGCATGGGTGAACGTCATGGGCACTCCTGAGGCGTCGACGCGACGATCGAGCAGGACACCCACCCGCCGCATTAGTTGCTTTTGCAAACCAGCCTACGGGATGAGCGGGGTCAGAAGAGCGCCGGCTGGGCAGGACCGGCCGCGGTCGGTGCCGACGCTCCCTGCTGGGCCACCGGGGAGTCCGGGTCATTGCGCTCGCGCCACATCAGGTCCACCGGCTTGTCGAAGCCATGACGACGCCGGGCGGCGCGGGCGGAGTCGGCGAGCCAGTGCCGATACTCCTTGGAGGCGTAGGAGCCGCCGCCGTAGATCCGACGATACTTCGCCACCAGCGCCGGGTACTCGCGGGCCAGCCAAGCCATGAACCATTCCCGGGCGCCGGGGCGCAGGTGCAGCGCACCGGTGGTCACATAGCTCGCACCGGCGTCGGCCAGTGCGGCATGGAGGGTGTCGATGCGACCGTCGCCGTCGGTGAGCCAGGGCAGGATCGGCATGGCCAGCACCGAGCATTCAAGCCCGGCGTCGGTGATGGAGCGGATCAGATTCAGCCGTGCCCGGGGATCCGGGGTGCCCGGCTCCACCTTCTGCTGAAGCTCCGGATCCATGACCGCCAGGGACACCGCGACCGAGACCGGCACCTGTTTGGCGGCCTCCTGCAGCAGCGGGAGGTCGCGCTTGAGCAGCGGCCCCTTGGTCAGGATGGAGAAGGGCGTCCCAGAATCCGCGAGCGCCCTGATGATCCCGGGCATCAGCTGGTAGCGACCCTCCGCGCGCTGATAGGGGTCGGTGTTGGTCCCCAGCGCCACGTGCTCGCGCTTCCAGGACGGCCGATTCAGTTCGGCCCGAAGCACCTCGGCGACATTGGTCTTCACGATGATCTGCGTATCAAAGTCCCTGCCCGCGTCCAGGTCCAGGTACTCGTGCGTCTTCCGCGCGAAGCAGTTGTGGCTGACCACACCGTTCGCGATGAAGTCCCCGGTGCTGGTGGTGATGTCGATCAGCGGCTCGCTGCGACCGAGCGCTTCGATGCCGGTGATGCGCAGAGCCTCGGTGGTCCCGACCGCACCTCCCAGCACGCTCGCTTCGAGAGGGGATTCCTCCGCCTCAGAATCCAGCTCAGGAGACATTCCGAGTCCGAATCCCATGAGCCGGTCGTGCTCCGTCAGACATGGGCGCGGTGACCCACCCTCCGGGCGAGCCACGTACTTCCACCCGCGCTCTGCCAGGAAGCGATGGTCGCCGCTGGCCACGATCTGAGTGCCATCGCGAAGCGTGATGCGGAATGCGGGCTTCTCGGTCCCCCATTTCGCTGAGACCTCCGAGCGGACCAACCGGCGATTCCTGCCGTCGAGCTCGGTGCCGACGACGACGTCGCCCACCCTGACCTCACGCAGCAGCTTCTGCCGCCCGTCGGCCATCAGGATCAGCGTCTCGGGGCTCAGGCAATACACGCACTGATGCAGACATCCGCGGGTGGGGTTCACGGTCCAGGAGAAGGGCATGTTCGACTGGCCAGGCACCTTGTTGAGCGCGGTCTTCGCCGCCACCTCGTGGAAGGTCACGCCTTCGAACTCCGGGGTGCGCACCGAGCGCAGGAGTCCCTTGAGCGGGATGAGGGCCGCACCCTCACCCTCCTGCACTGCCTGTCCCTGCCACCTCATACGGTTATTCGAACATACTTTCGAATGCCTGTCGAGATGGACTCGCCCTCGAAGCCCGGCGAGCTGAAACTCCCGGACACCTGACTGGGCCCGGGGCACCAGCCTCAGCTCACCAGCAGCAGGACCCCGCCCAGCCCGGTTCCCACCGCAAGCACCGTGCCGCCGGCACCGAGCAGCAGCGCGGGTCCTCCCTGGCGCAGCAGGCGACGCAGGTCCACCGAGGCGCCGACGCCGACCATCGCGGTGGTCAGCAGCATCGTGGTCACGTCCGCGGAGAAGTCCAGGGTGGACTCGGGCAGATCGGTGACCGAGCGCAGCACCATCATCACCAGGAAGCCCAGCACGAAGAGCGGGATCAGCGGCGGCCGCGATCCAGCGCCCTCCTCGACGCCCTCCCCGGCTCCCTGCGCAGCTCCGACCGCCCGGCGGCGACGCCCGGCAAGGCTGATGCCGGCGATCACTGGCGCCAGGAGCACCACCCGGGCGAGCTTGACCAGGGTCGCGGTGGCCAGCGCCACCGCCCCGACCACTCCGCCGGCGGCGACCACCTGTCCGACCTCATGGATGCTGGCGCCGATCCAGACGCCCATCTGTTCCTCGCCGAGGCCGAGCAGGGTTCCCAGCGCCGGCAGCGCGAGCAGCGCCAGGGTGCCGTAGAGGGTGACCACCGCGACGGCGGCCGCAGCGGCCGCCTGGACCGGGGCACCGTCGTCGTCCTTGCCGTCGCCTCGGTCGATCGCCGCGGCGGCTGCCGCCACGGCTGAGGCCCCGCAGATCGCGGTGCCGGCGGCCAGCAGCGTGGTCATCCCCTTCGGTGCGCCCAGCAGCCGCCCGAGGGCGAGCATCCCGAAGAAGGTCACCCCCACGGTGAGCACGACGACCGCGAGGACCGCCCACCCCAGGCCGAGCAGGTCACCCAGCGCCAGCTGGAGGCCGAGCAGCACGATGCCCACCCGGAGCAGCTTCTTCGCCGCCCAGCCGAGACCACGCTCGGCCCAGAACGGCACCCAGCCCAGGCTGCGCAGCGCGATGCCGGCAAGGACTGCGACCAGCAGCCCGGAGATCACCGGAATCTGCTCGGCGATCAGCCGGTGCGCGGCGATCGCGAAGATGAGAGCCAGCGCCGCGCCGGGGAGGATCTCCGCGGTCTGGCACCAGAGCCGGGTCAGCCGCGAGGTCAGGTTGGAGGTCAGGGCGGTTAGTGGAGGCACCGGATAAGCATAGGACCACTGGCCTAGACTGAGCGGGTGCCGAATCAGCTGAACACCGAGACCCCGACCGCCGCTCCGCATGAGTCGATGAAGCCGGGGGCCGCACAGCAGGATGCAAGGCCGCAGGAGTCAGCGCCGCACCCGCAGGCGGGCCGCGAGGCCTTCAGCTTCGAGGTCGAGGCCCGGATCGAGGGGGCGCTGGGCCGCACCGGCACCATCCGCACTCCCCACGGGGACATCAAGACCCCGGCCTTCATCCCGGTGGCCACCAAGGCCACGATCAAGACCGTGCGCCCCGAGGAGATGCTCGAGATCGGCGCCCAGGCCGCCCTGGCCAATGCGTATCACCTGAATCTGCAGCCGGGCACCGATGTGATCGACGCCGCGGGCGGGCTGGGCCGGTTCATGAACTGGCCGCTGCCCACCTTCACCGACTCCGGCGGATTCCAGGTCATGAGTCTGGGCGCGGGGTTCAAGAAGGTCATCACCATGGACGCCTCGGTGGTCCCCGATGACGCGGCCGTCGCCCCGAAGAAGGTGCGCCTTGCCCTGGTGGACGACGACGGCGTGACCTTCAAGTCCCATATCGACGGCACCACCCACCGGTTCACCCCGGAGATCTCGATGAAGCTGCAGCACGAGATCGGCGCGGACATCATCTTCGCCTTCGACGAGCTGACCACGCTGTTCAACACCCGCGACTACCAGGAGACCTCCCTGGAGCGCACCCGGCTCTGGGCCGAGCGCTGCCTCTCCGCGCACCGCAGCCTCACCGCCGAGCGCAGCCACCGCCCCTACCAGGCACTCTTCGGGGTGCTCCAGGGTGCCCAGTACGAGGATCTGCGGCGCAAGGCCGCGAAGGATCTGGGCTCCATGGAGATCGAGGGGCAGAGCTTCGACGGCTTCGGAATCGGCGGCGCCCTGGACAAGGAGAACCTCGGGGTGATCGTGAGCTGGATGGCCGAGGAGCTCCCGGAGAACAAGCCGCGCCACCTGCTGGGGATCTCCGAGCCCGAAGACTTCTTCACCGCCATCGAGAACGGGGCAGACACCTTCGACTGCGTCTCCCCCTCTCGAGTGGCGCGGACCGGACGGGTCTATCACCCCGATGGTCGCTACAACATCCCGCAGGCTCGCTTCAAGCGCGACTTCTCCCCCATCGATGAGGAGTGCACCTGCTACACCTGTCAGAACTACACCCGGGCCTACCTGCATCACCTCTTCAAGGCCAAGGAGATGCTCTACAACACGCTGTGCACCATCCATAACGAGCACTACACGATCAAGATGGTCGATGACATCCGGGCCAGCATCGAACAGGGCCGGTTCTACGAGTTCCGCGACGCCACCCTGGGCCGCTATCAGGCTGGGTCCACGCCGTAGCCGGATGACCTCAGGTCGGACCGTGGAGGTCCACCTCCTCCGAAGGTCATTTCTCAAGATTCGCAAGAACCTGTCCTTGGTCAACCGATGACTGCTGAGAGAACAGTCGCAACCGTGAAGACGAGTTGCGCATTCTGCGCGAATCCCCGGCGCGATCCGGGGCGTGCGGTCCGGAGAAGAGGCTCTCTTCCAGCGTCTCTGGCCCCTCTCGGTGCTGACCCGCCGGCGGCTGGAGCGGCAGGTGAAACATGTCCGATCGCGCCTCGCGCCACAAGTGCCCTCAGCCGGAGCGGCACCGGTGCTGCCAGTCGGTGCCAGCGTGAGCAGCTGTGCCATCCACCAGATCCACACTCAGCGCAGTGATGCACTCCCCCTGGCGCGGAGCCGGCCGGACTCCACACCCTGGACATGACCGAGCATCTCTGCTCCGAGGAGACCTGCCCGGCGGTGATCGGCAAGATCACCGCGTACTGGGACAAGAGCCGTCTCTCGAACCACCGCATCGAATCGCTGGCGCAGCTGCTGGACGCCAAGCTCCGCGAGGAGATGCCGGACCTGTTCTGAGTCTTCGACGCCCGGTCGGGCCGGTGGGGCCGGTGGGGCCGGTGGGGCCGGTGGGGTGACTCTGGCAGGACGGGCGGGAACTACGACTGATGTGGCGGGCGCTCCAGGTCGCCCTGCTTTCTAGGGTTTGCATCTTTCTGCCGGACGCTCTAGGTTTCAGCAGACAACGAATCATCCAGAGCGACTGAGAGACCTAGCTCAACGACGTCGCAGCAACCCCACCCCTTCAGGGTGAGCAGGTGCTACCGCTGGGAACGATGAAAGGTGAGATGTTCCATGCCCAAAGCGGCTTCAAGCGCACAAGAGAACAGACTGAATCCGAGGTACACCGAGGCACCCCTGCGCACCTCTTCGAAGACTCTGCGGGTCGCTGGCACGTGGTCGGGCCCAGTACGGACCGAACTCACCGTCCGGGACTTCAGCTTCGTCTCTGACCAGCCTGTGGTGCGCGGTGGCAGCGATCAGGGCCCCGCGCCGATGGAGTACCTGATCGGCGGTGTCAGCAGCTGCATCGCCGTCGCGGTCGAACAGCTGGCCCATCGGCGGGCCCTGCCACTCACCGACATCTCCACATACACGCTGGCACGTCAGGACACTCGCGGGTTGGCTGGGCAAGCAGATGTGCAACCCTATTTCTACGTGTACCGGTTGCAGCTGGTCGTAGAGACCAGCGAACAGGACTCCTCTGTCCTGACAGACTTCGCCCAGTGGGCCGAACACATCTGCCCCGCGATCAATCTCTTGCGCGACGCGCACATCGACCTGGAAGTCGCGTGGGCATTCGTGCACAAGAACTCCCATGGCCTCGCCGAAGCTCTGGCGAATCGCGCCTGGGGCTACGAGGTGGACGGGGACGCCAGCCACGGGGACTTGATCTTCGAGGTCCTCAACGCCGATGCCACCCCAGATCTCGTGGAGATGGGCTCGTGACGACGGTCGGACTCTGGACGATCGGCCTGGCACTCGCATACACCGCCTGGCTCATACTCGGAAGCCGCATCGCTGTGGGCCGCTCGGGACGCGGAGGATTCTTCGTCAGCGGTCGCAGTTTCAGCCCTTGGACCGTCGCGTTCTGCATCACGGGACTGTTCTCAGGATCCTCCTACATCGCGATCGTCGAGCTGAGCTACCGAACAGGCGTGTCGGCGGTCTGGTACGGCGTGGCCGAAACGGTGCAGATCTTGCTGATCGCGCTCCTTCTGGTCAAGCCCCTGCGAGAGAAGCTCGTGGTGACGGTCACCGGCATCATCGGGGACCGATTCGGCCGCGGAGCCCAGGCCATCAGTTCTGTGATCACCGGTCTGACGTTTCCGATGTATTCAGTGGCCACCAGCATCGCCTTCGCGTCCGCCCTCTTCGCGGTCACGGAGATCCCACTGTGGCAGTGCATCGCTCTGACAGCGATCATCCTGCTCGCCTTCCTGACCTTCGGCGGCATGCGCTCCGTGGCATTCTCCCAGACCATGAATGTCCTGATGATCTTCGTGATGTTCATCGTGGGCATCTGGGCGTTCCTGGTCTCACCCGGGCCCAGCGGTCTCGAGACCTTGGCTGAGGAGCAGCCACAGATGTTCGATGTCTCGAACGCCGGCATATCGCTGATCGTTGCCTGGTTCGGCACCTTCATCGTCAATGTTCCCCTGGCTCAGGCCGCCTTTCAGATGTCGATGTCGGCGCGGAGCCCGGAAGACGGCCAGAAGGGGCTCTTCCTCGCGGCGATCATCGGCATGCCCCTGATCCTTCTCGGAATCGTCGTCGGCGTCGCCGCCTCGATTGTGGTCCCGGATGCATCGCTGCCCCTGGTGGGCATCGCCGAGTACATCGCCGGTTCCCTTCCTGCTTGGGCTGCGGCCGTATTCTTCGTGGGACTCTGGGCATGCGCCCTGGGCTGGGCGGGACCCTGCCAGTTCTCTGGAGCCACCTCGCTGGGCCGGGACCTCGGGAGCGCGCTTCGTCCCCGAGCGACCCAGGTGGAGCTGGTGCGCTACACGCGGATCGCGCTGGTGGGGCTCACTGTCCTGATGGTGATCTTCAGTCTCCTGCGCGCCGAGGAGTCAGCCTGGTGGAATGTGATGGCATGGACTCTGCGCAACGGCGCCACCTTCGCTCCGGTTCTCGCGGCGTTCTTCTGGCCGCTCGCCACCCGCTCCGCGGCGCTGACCGCACTACTCGCCGGATTCAGCGCGGGACTCGGCTGGTACGCGCTCTCGGGGTTCAGTGCCACGGACTTCTTCCTCGGAACCCATCCGGTCTGGGTCGCCATGATCGCCAATCTCGCAGGCATCGTTCTAGTCACGCTGATCCAGGGCAGCTGGCGACTGACCCTTCATGCAGCGCGGCGCAGAAACGGCGGACTCGTTCTTCTGGTCACGGGTCTCGCCGCGGTCCTGAGCATGAACATCTCAGCATGGCTCAACAGCTACGGTTTGATGGGACTGGCACTCTTCCTCATCACTCTTGGTGTCTTCGCCGCTGCGGTCCTCCTCGCCGAGTCTCCGACGGCGACCCACACGAAGACCCAGCTGTGGGGCTCCCGGACCGAACCAGTGACCGCGCAGAACACCTCGCCACTGTAATTCTCGCGACACCAATGCCTGCTGCCGTTCGACCCGTCAGGGGAAGTCACACCTAGAGCTGGCCCAGCAGCTCCCGCCAGATCACCTTCCAGTGTTCGGCCTCCTCGGGCGAGCGCAGCCTGGTGTGTCCGACGCCGAGCGAGGACTTCCCTGCGGACTTCCCCGAGATGGTCACCGCGACCCGGGAGCCGTCGACCAGCCCGGCGCGCCAGTAGCGCCAGCGGTCGGTGGAGGAGGTGCCGGGCTCTCCCTGGAGCGCGACACCGCCGAAAGAGTCACGCCCGCCGACGAGAGCGACCCATGCCCCCAGCGCGGCGTCCATGTCACCCGGATAGGTCTTGGAGACCGAGGCCTGAAACTCACCGGTACGAGACTCCCCCGGGCGGCGCAGGTCACGGTGTTGTTCGTAGGCGACCGCCACGCTCTGGGCCCACCAGCCACGGTTCTCCACGTCCATCGGCATATGGTCATAGACGATTCCGACGATCTCGCGGTGCGGCAGGGCAGCAGCTCCGGCGTCGTCGAGGGCGGTGACCCACTGCGCCCAGGCCCGTCGGGTGGTCCGTTCGATCGCTGCGGTGCTGTGACTCCTGACCATGGGCTCGAGCCTACGCCGCTGCTGCTCGCTTGCCAGCCCTGGCCGTCGGCGGACCTGCCCCGGCGCGTGACTTGACACGCCCGTGGAGCTCAGCCGGCGCGTGCCCTCAGGCGGCGTCGACGGAGTTGACCGGCATGTGCGGGAAGTACTCCCAGAGTTCGCGGAGTCTGCGGAACTGCAGGTCATCGTCGAGCCCTTCGAGGACGGAGACGACGGCAGGCCGAGCACCTGAGGCGGTGGCTGCCGCCACCAGATCCTTCGGGACGGTCGGTTGGGCGGTGAGCGTGAATGCGGTCTTGACAGCTTCGACGACTTCAACTCGGGTGACAGCGTGCATGGTGTTCCTTCCAAGAGGGTTCTGCATGGGGTGCCCGCAGCCCTCGGCGATCGGTCACATCCGTGCGGAGACCGATGCGTTGATGCTGCCCGGAGGATCCGGGAGCAGGTTCGGATGGTCGCGCTGGACGGTGCGCAACCTCCACGGGTCTCTGAACAACGCCACGGGGGTGCCGTCGTTGCGGTAGAGGACTTCGCAGTCCTGGCGTTCGCGCAGGATCGCTGCGGCATCCTCGTCGATGTCACGAGCGACCGAGTAGTCCAGCGCGTCGAAGGAGACCGAGGCACCGAAGTCAGATTCCATGCGGGCGGAGACGACCTCGAACTGCATCGGGCCCACGGCGCCCAGGACAGGACGCTGCTGGCCGCGGCGCTCGGAGTAGAACACCTGGATGACGCCTTCGCGGTCCAGCTGCTCGATGCCCTTGCGGAACTGCTTGTGCTTGCTGGCGTCCCCGGTCTTGCCGACCCGGAAGTGCTCCGGGGCGAAGGGCTTGAACGGCGGGAACATCACCGACTGGCCCGCGTAGAGGGTGTCGCCCGGGCGAAGCGTGGAGGCGTTGACCAGGCCGACGACGTCGCCGGGCCAGGCGGTGTCCACCGTGGTGCGGTCGCGGCCGAAGACCTGCTGGGAGTACTTGGTGGGGAAGGGCTTCGCGGACTGGGCGTGGGTGGCGACCATGCCGCGTTCGAAGACTCCGGAGCAGATGCGCATGAATGCGATCCGGTCGCGGTGGGCCTTGTCCATACCGGTCTGGACCTTGAAGACGTAGCCGCTGAAGTCGGAGGTGAGCGAATAGGGGGTGCCGTCGGCGTCCGGGCGGGCCTGCGGGGGCGGACCCTGCTCCATGATGAAGTGCAGCAGCTCTTCGACGCCGATGTTCTGCACCGCCGAGGCGAAGAACAGCGGGGTCGCCTCCTGGGCCAGGAATGCGTCGCGGTCGTAGAACTCGTCGTCGACCTCCAGCAGCGAGGACTCCTCCACCGCGGTCTGGAACTCGACCGGGTACTCGGCCTGAGCGACCTCGGCGGAGAGTCTTTCAGCGAGGACCTTCTTCGCGCCGCCGGGGGCGCGGGTGTAACGGTTCATGGTCATCTCGTCGGGGTGCAGCAGTCCGAGCATGTGCCCGGAGTCTCCGACGGGCCAGTTGCGCGGCATCGAGCGCATCCCGGTGCGGGTGAGGATCTCATCGACCAGCTCCAAGGCATCCTGGCCCGGGCGGTCCCATTTGTTGATCACGGTGATGACCGGCAGCCCGCGGGCCTTGCAGACCTCGAAGAGCTTCATGGTCTGGGCTTCCATGCCCTTGGCCGCGTCGATGAGCATGATCACCGCGTCCACGGCCGCCAGCACGCGGAAGGTGTCTTCGGAGAAGTCAGCGTGCCCGGGGGTGTCCACCAGGTTCACGATCGCATCACCCACGGTGAACTGGAGCACGGCTGAGCTCACCGAGATCCCGCGGGCCTTCTCCATCTCCATCCAGTCCGAGACGGTGCCGCGGCGTCCGGCCTTGCCGTGGACCGCGCCAGCCTCGGTGATCGCGTTCGAGTGAAGCAGCAGCGCCTCACTCAACGTGGACTTGCCCGCATCGGGATGCGAGATCACCGCGATGGTGCGGCGAGACAAGGCCTCGTCCAGAATCTGCTTCGTGTCTGCTTCCATCACGCCTCTGACTCTACGCTTCCGCGGGGAGAGAGTTTAATCCATCCCGGGCCGTGAGGCCACCGTCACAGCGCTGATCCGGTGCAGACCCTCTTGAACGACCCGGCGAACGGGCCCCCCAGCTATCTGTCTCACGTTTATGCCGTCCGAGACCTCCCTCCTCGGGACGAGGACGGCCGGGCTCTCACGTGCGGCGGATCGACTCGTCCGCGAGATCGAGCACCTGGTCCAGCACATCGATCCCGAAGATCAGCTCCTCTTCCGTGGTGTTCAGCGGCGGGCAGATGTGCAGCCGGTTCATGTTCATGAAGGGCAGCACTCCGCGGCGTCTGGCCTCGGCGACCAGCTGATTCATCACCGCGGGGGTCTGACCATAGGGGGCCAGCGGTTCGCGGGTCTCCTTGTCCTTGACCAGTTCGATGGCCCAGAACATCCCGACCCCGCGCACATCTCCGACGCTGGGGTGCCTGTCCTTCAGCGCGGCCAGCCGGGGTCCGATCACGTCTTCTCCCAGCTTCAGCGCGTTCTCCACCATGCCCTCCTCGCGCATCGCGCTGATCGCGGCCACCGCGGCGGCGGCGGCGAGCGGGTGCCCGGAGTAGGTCAGTCCTCCCGGATAAGGCCGCTCGGCGAAGCTCGCGTAGATCGCATCGTCCATGGCGACGCCGCCCATCGGCACGTAGCCGGAGTTGACCCCCTTGGCGAAGGTCACGATGTCGGGCTCGATCCCGTAGTGCTGGTGGGCGAACCACTTGCCCGCACGGCCGAAGCCTGACATGACCTCATCGATGATCAAGACGATTCCGTGCTCGTCACACAGCTCCCGCACTCCCTGCAGGTAGCCCGCCGGAGGCAGGTAGATCCCGGCGGTCCCCGGGATCGCTTCCAGAATGATCGCCGCGACCTGTCCCGGCCCTTCCAGCAGCACCAGGTCGCGCAGGTGATTCAACGCGCGTTCGGCCTCCTGCGCCTCATCGGCGGCGTTGAAGTAGGAGCGGTAGGTGTAGGCGGGCAGGAAATGCTCGACGCCGGCGTCGTCGTCGGAGGCTATCCTTCGCGGGTCACCGGTCAGGTTCACGGCCAGGTGGGTGCCGCCGTGGTACGAGCGGTAGGCAGAGAACACCTTGCGCCGACCGGTGTGCAGCCGCGCCATCCGCACCGCATGCTCATTGGCGTCGGCCCCGCCGTTGGTGAAGAAGACGTGGTTGATGTCTTGAGGGAGAAGCTCGGTGATCAGCCGGGCTGCTTCGGATCGGGCCTCGTTGGCGTGCTGGGGGGCCACCGTGCACAGCTTCTCCGCCTGGGCCTTGATCGCCTCGATGATCTTGGGGTGCTTGTGTCCGGCGTTGGTGAAGACCAGCTGGGACGTCAGGTCCAGGAGCTTGTTGCCCTCACCGTCCCAGATCCAGGAGCCTTCGGCGTCGAGCACGGTCATCGGGGTCAGCGGCTCCTGCGCGCTCCAGGAGTGGAAGACGTGACTGCGGTCCAGCTCGTAGGCCCGGCGGCCCGCGTCGATCTCGGCGGCGCTCGGCCCGGCATCGAACCCGGTGGTCCCGGTGCTCTCAGTCTTTTCGGTGGTATGGGCTGTCATCATGCTCTCCTGCTCTGAAGTCCTGGTCGGTCATTCTGCGGGACGCCCAGCTGCCGACCGCTCTCGGCTGGATCACCCCCGGGGGTGGTGACCACCTTGCCATGGGTGTAGACCTGGATCCTCCCGATGTCGTGGGCGTGGCTGCCGCCGAACAGCGGATTGCCCAGCCGTCGAATGGTCAATGGGGCATCGGCACGGGGTGGACCGGGGTCGAACTCGGGCCGATCCGGGGTGCGGGGGCAGGAGATCGAGGCGAGTGGGCAGAGTCGGGCTGGGGTGCATCGGTGGGGTGCCTGTTAGCCTGTGCCCATGCCCGCTCGTCGGACGGCTCTCGCATGCGTTGCGCTGCTATATGCCCTGACAGCGTGTGGCAGCGGGGGCCCGGAGGACAGCCCCCAGGCCGAGGATGCGACTCCAGACTCACTCGAGGAGACGGACAGCTTCCCCACCATCAAGTTCAACCAGCCGTTGACGGGGGACGTGACGGCGGCGCAGCTCGAGGACTGGACGGCTCGTGGCCTGCTGCCTGTGGCGCCGGCCCATGGAGGCGCCTTCGAGACGATGACCAATGCCCTCCGGGCCGCCGAACCAGCCCCCGACGTCGTGATCTTCGGTGACTCCATGACCCAGCAGGGGGTGGACCCCGCCGAGCTGGGCCGACTGCTGACCGCGGAGACCGGTGAGGAGGTTTCGGTGTTCAACGGCGCCAGCAGCCGGGCGCGCTGGGGCATCAACCTCCTGTTCGCACGCTACGTGGTCAGCCTCGAGGATCCACCGGCAGTCGCGCTGATGGGCATCTCAACCCGCGCCGCGGAGCGCGACGGCTATTACACGGAGGAAGGGTCGAGGTCGGCGTTCTCTTCGATGGTGGAGGGGTGTGACCGGCCGCTCGGCGACACCTGGGGGGAGAAGGACACCGCGCGGTGTGAGCGCGACGTCGCAGACCCGCTGTATCGGTTCCGCCTCGGCGGGGAACAGGTGGCGCGGGCCCAGGAGGGTCAGCCGGCGCAGACCAGCCTGCGGATCGACGCGGACAGCAGGCTGCGGTCCGACGGTTTCATGATCCATCCCGGCGTCAGCGCGGCCAAGGCTGAACAGATCAGCGACACCCGGATGAAGCAGGGTTTTCCTGGTTTTCCGACGGTGCACGATGAGGCCGTGACCGACTTCGGGAATGCCACGGATCTGTTGCGCAGTCATGGCGTGACTGTGCTCGCCTTCGAGATTCCGTACACGCCCGTCCACCAGAAGAACCTCGAAGAGGCAGGACGAGACTATGACGCGCGCAGGCAGGACGCCGCTCAGGCTCTGACGGCCCCTCATGACGTCGCGTTGTTCTCGGTGGCCGAGTTCGGCGCCTGGTGGGGAGATGGCGACAGCCGGGATGCCATCCACCTCGCACCCCAGGGCGCGAGCAAGTTCGCGCGTCAGCTCACCGAGATCCCAGGCTTCATGGATGAGGTTCAAAAAGGGCTCGTCGAGTGAGATTCCCAGACCCCTTCAGGTTGACGTGACCATATGAACTGGACCATAGTGTCACTGTCACCTTAAGGAGGCCTCGCCATGGCCGCGCCGTCGAACCTGCAGACCGAGCTCGCCGTGAGCACGGTGGTCTTCGCGCTGCGTCCGCACCCGGAGACCGGGGAGCTCACGCTCTGGCTGCCGCTGGTGCGCCGCATCCGCGAACCTTTCCTGGGCCAGTGGGCACTCCCCGGAGGCCCCCTGGAACCCGACCAGGACCTGGTCAGCTCCGCCCGCGCCACCCTGCTGGAAACCACCGGTCTGGCTCCGCGGCACATGGAACAGCTCTACGCCTTCGGAGATGTGGACCGCTCCCCGGCCAGCACCCGGGTGGTGTCCATCGTCTACTGGGCGCTGGTGCGCCAGGACGAGGACACCGACGCTGTGGAGGGCGAGAACCTGGAATGGTTCCCCGCCGATGACATCGCCGAGGAGGCCGGCGTGCTGGCCTTCGATCACGGCGTGATCCTCGCCTACGCCCTGGACCGGCTGCGCGCGAAGGTCACCTACTCCCCCATCGCCCACGCCTTCCTCCCCGAGAGGTTCCCGCTGGCCGAGCTGCGCCGGGTCTATGAGGCGATCCTCAACCGGGCGCTGGATCCGTCGAACTTCCGCCGCCAGATCCTTGCCCAAGGCACCGTCGAGGTCACCGGCGAGCGCATGACCGGCACGGCGCACCGCCCGCCGCGGCTCTACCGCTCCAACCCCCACCGCACCCGTTACACCCTCACCATCCAGGAGACACCATGACCGCCTCGGTCCATGACCTGATCACCCTGACCCCGAAGGACAGCTGTAACACGAAGCTGGCCGCCGGGCCTTGGGACTTCGACACCGTCCCGGGCTACGGGCCCGGCTCCTCGCAGGCCGATCGACTCCCTGACCCGGTCTCCCGCCCCGGTCAGCTGCCCGAGCGCTACCAGCTGATGCCCGAGGCCGAGCTGTACGAGCGGATCGTGGCCGCGAAGGCGACGCTCGGCGAGGAGCTGGTCATCCTGGGCCACTTCTACCAGCGCGACGAAGTCATCCAGCACGCCGACTTCGTGGGCGATTCCTTCCAGCTGGCCAATGCCGCGCTGAGCAAGCCAGAAGCCAAGACCATCGTCTTCTGCGGAGTCCATTTCATGGCCGAGACCGCCGACATCCTCTCGACTCCTGAGCAGTCGGTGATCCTGCCCAACCTCGCCGCCGGCTGCTCCATGGCGGATATGGCCGATGAATCCTCGGTGGAGACCGCATGGGAGGAGATCTGCGAAACATACGGGGTGGACCCGGAGAACATCACGCCCGACGCCCAGGGCAAGGTCCCGATCCTCCCGGTGACCTATATGAACTCCTCCGCCGCACTGAAGGCGTTCTGCGGCCGCCACGGCGGGATCGTCTGCACCTCTTCCAACGCCGCGACCGTGCTGGAATGGGCCTTCCAACGCGCCCACCGGGTGCTGTTCTTCCCGGACCAGCACCTGGGCCGCAACACCGCCAAGGCCATGGGGGTCCCGCTGGAGCAGATACCGCTGTGGAACCCGCGCAAAGCCCTGGGCGGGAACACTGCCGAGCAGCTGCGCGAGGCCAAGGTCCTGCTCTGGCACGGCTTCTGTTCGGTGCACCGACGCTTCACCGTGGACCAGATCACCCAGGCCCGCGCCGCGGACCCGCAGGTGAAGATCATCGTGCACCCCGAGTGCCCGATGGAGGTGGTCGACGCCGCCGACGCCGCCGGCTCCACCGACGCGATCCAGAAGTTCATCGCGGCCTCCTCCCCCGGAGACACCATCGGGATCGGCACCGAGGTCAACATGGTGAACCGGCTCGCCGCCCAGTACCCGGACCGCACCATCTTCTGCCTGGACCCGGTCATCTGCCCGTGCTCCACCATGTACCGGATCCACCCGGGCTACCTGGCCTGGGTGCTGGAGGAGCTGGTGGCCGGACGCGTGAACAACCAGATCAGTGTGGATGCCGCGGTCTCCGTGCACGCGAAGGTCGCGCTGGACCGGATGCTCGCCGCGAAGCCGAAAGCCTGAAGGGACACCGTGGACACGCAGCTCTCGGCCCGCGACATCGACGCGGTCATCACCCTCGCGCTGGCCGAGGACATCCCCTTCGGGGATCTCACCAGCGTCGCCTTCGTCCCGGCCGATGCCAGCGCGCACGCCCAGCTGGTGGCACGGGAACCCGGTGTCCTCGCCGGTGGTGAGATCTTCGCCCGCACCTTCGCCGCGCTGGACCCCGGCGTCGTCGTGAGTCTCCAGACCGACGACGGCGCACGGTTCGGTCCTGGGGATGTGCTGGCCAGCGTGCAGGGCCCCGCCCGGGCGATCCTCGGCGCCGAGCGGGCGGCGCTGAACCTGATCCAGCGACTCTCCGGGGTGGCCACGCTGACCAGCGAGTATGTCGCCGCCGTCGCCGGCACCGGGGTGCGGGTCACCGATACCCGCAAGACCACCCCGGGGCTGCGCGCGCTGGAGCGCTACGCGGTGCGCTGCGGGGGTGGGCACAACCACCGATTCTCACTCTCCGATGCGGTGATGGCCAAGGACAACCACCTCGCGCTGGTGGGCGACTCCCCCGAGGCGCTGACCACGGCGATCCTCACTGCCCGCGAGCGCCTGCCGCACACCACCCACATCGAGGTGGAGGTGGATCGGGTCGAGCAGATCGCGCCGGTGCTGGCCGGCCGGGCGGACACCATCATGTTGGACAACTTCTCGTGTGAGGACCTGCGCCGCGGGGTGGAGCTCATCGACGGGGCCGCCCTGGTGGAGGCCTCCGGCGGGGTGAGCCTGGAGACCATCGCAGCGATCGCCGGCACCGGGGTGGACCTGATCAGCGTCGGCGCGCTCACCCAGGGTGCCCGCGCCCTGGACCTGGGGCTGGACATGGATCTCGGGGCCGGTATCCACGTCGAGGTCGACGCTGCTCTGGCTGGCGGGCTTGATGTGGACGGGCCGGGAACCTCGGGCTGATGCTCTACCTGGACGAGTCCGCCGCCGCCCCGGTCAGGCGCGAGGTGCTCGAGGCCATGTGGCCACACCTGACCGGGTATGCGAATCCCTCGAGCGTCCACGAGCCCGGGGCCGCGGCATCACGGGCGCTGGAGACGGCGCGCGCCGAGGTGGCCCGGCACCTGAACGCCCGGCCGGCGGAGATCATCTTCACCTCCGGCGGCACCGAGTCCGACAATGCCGCGGTGAAGGGCATCGCGCTCGCCGATCCGAGAGGTCGCCATGTGCTGATCTCCGCACTGGAACACCCTGCCGTGAGCGAGTCCGCGGCCTGGCTGGGCCGGCTGGACTACGAGGTGGAGACCGTGCCGGTGGATGCGGAGGGTGTGGTCACCCCTGAGGCGCTGGCAGCGAAGCTGCGCACCGACACCACGTTCGTCTCGATCCATTACGCGAACAACGAGGTCGGCACCGTTCAGGACGTCGCCGCACTGGCGGCGCTCTGCACGGAACACCGCGTTCCGTTCCACACCGACGCGGTCCAGGCCGCCGGGACTCTGCCGCTGGATGTGCAGGAGCTCGGGGTCAGCGCGATGAGCCTTGCCGGGCACAAGCTCGGCACCCCCAAAGGCACCGGCGTGCTGTACCTGCGCCGTCGGACACCTTTCGAGCCGCTAATCCATGGCGGCGGACAGCAGCGGGACCTGCGCTCGGGCACCGAGAACGTCGCCGGAGCGGTCGGGCTGGCGACGGCGCTGCGGCTGGCTGCCGAGACTGACGTCCGGGAGCTCGCCCGGCGCCGCGATGACTTCATCGACGCCGTGCTGGCCCGGGTCCCCGGCGCGCAGCTGACCGGGCACGGCACCCGCCGGCTCGCCGGACACGCGTCCTTCGTGCTTCCGGGGCGCAGCGGGGAGTCGGTGCTGCTGGACCTGGAACGGCAGGGGATCTTCTGCTCCTCGGGCTCAGCCTGTGCGGCCGGCTCCAGCGAGCCAAGCCCCGCACTGCGCGCCATGGGCTACTCGGATGAGGTGGCTCAGACCGCGGTGCGGTTCAGCTTCGGGGACTCCGTGACCCCGCAGGACCTGTCCCGCGCCGCCGCGGCGCTGCCCACCGGACCCTGATCGTCAGGACATCGCTGGCGCCCGCCCTGGACCGGTGGCGCAGGCGTAAGGTGATCAAGGGTCCGCCTCCTGTCTGACCGGGTGGGCCTGACCCGATGTTCTGAACACGGGCGTTTCTGATCACTGACACTCTGATCTCCAGGAGCCACCATGTACGTTCCCGCGCAAGACCGCTACGACAATGCGGAATACCGCCGCGTAGGCCGCTCCGGCCTGGTGCTGCCGCCGCTCTCCCTGGGGCTCTGGCACAACTTCGGCGACGACTTCGCCCTGCAGAACCAGCGCGAGATCATCCACCTGGCCTTCGATCACGGCATCACCCACTTCGACCTGGCCAACAACTATGGGCCTCCCCCAGGGTCGGCGGAGATCAACTTCGGGCGGATCCTGCGCGAGGACTTCGCCGGGCTGCGCGATGAGCTGATCATCTCCACCAAGGCCGGGTGGACCATGTGGCCCGGCCCCTACGGCGGTCCCACCGGCAGCCGCAAGCACCTGCTCTCCAGCCTGGACCAGTCGCTGAGCCGGATGGGCCTGGACCACGTGGACATCTTCTACTCCCACCGCCCCGATGCCGACACCCCTTTGGAAGAGACCATGTCCGCGCTGGACACGGCGGTACGATCCGGCAAGGCGCTCTACGCCGGGATCTCCTCCTACTCCGCTCAAGACACGATCAAGGCCGCGGCGATCCTGAAGGATCTGGGCACCCCGCTGCTGATCCACCAGCCCTCCTACTCGATGCTCAACCGCTGGATCGAGACCGAGGGTCTGCTCGATGCGGTCGAAGAGGTCGGTGCGGGGGTCATCGGCTTCAGCGCACTCGCGCAGGGCATGCTGACCGACAAGTACCTCGACGGGGTCCCCTCCGACTCGCGCGCGGCGACCAAGGGCTCGTTCCGCGACGACTTCCTCACCGAGGAGAACCTCGGGCACATCCGGGCGCTCAACGAGATCGCCTCCGCGCGGGGACAGAGCCTCGCGCAGATGGCGCTGGCCTGGGCGCTTCGCGATGACCGCGTGAGCTCCCTGGTGATCGGCGCCAGCCGGCCCGAACAGCTCAAGAGCAACCTGGCCGCGCTGGACCAGCGCTCCTTCACCAAGGAAGAACTGGACGCCGTCGATGAGCACGCCGTCGACGCCGGCATCGACATCTGGGGCTCGGCCCGCAGGAGCACCCAGAACTGATCCTGGTGCGGCGGGAGGGGTGTGCTCGGCGGGTGGGGCGCGGATGCTTCCGCGCTCCACCCGCCGCACCACCCGATGAACCCGCTCCCTCGCCCGCCGCTTCACCCGATGCGACCATGAGCCAGATCATGCGGTAGACTTTCCTGGTGCTTCCGGCGAGTTTGTTGGAAGAATTTCGGGCTATAGCGCAGCTTGGTAGCGCGTCCGTCTGGGGGACGGAAGGTCGTGGGTTCAAATCCCGCTAGCCCGACAAACATGCAGAGCCTCTGCTTCCTTGTAGAACAAGGGAAGCGGAGGTTCTTTCGCTATTCTGAGACGAACGCCCGCGGCATTCCACATCGAGCTACTAGTGACTTTGCAAGTGACTTTAGTGTGAAGCAGCGATTCTCGCGCATGACCATCTATGGTCGACAGATTGCCGGAGCTACGTACCATTAGACGCTCGGCTCAGGCTAAGGGTTCGCAACCGCTACATCCCCGAGGTGCCAGAGCCCATCATCATGGAGATCGTGGGGCACAACTCTCGTCAGGTGACCCGCGGCTACCGGTCCAAGTACGGACCCGCGGTTCAGAAGGCGATGGAGCAGATGTCTCACCTCATGCAGACAAGGGACGCGCCACACCTCACGTCATAGCCTCTCGGCATGATGGCGTCGTGATCTTCCACCGCCCGCTCTCCGACCTGGGCCGGTGTGGCCTATGTCTGCTTCATCATCGATGCCTTCAGCCGAACGATCGTAGGCTGGCGGGTTGCTTCTACGATGCGTACCGAGACGGTGCTCGATGCCATCGAAATGGCCCGCTGGTCGCGAGGCCCGCGCCACGAGCAGCTACGGTGCCACAGCGATGCAGGATCTCAATTCACATCCATTCGCTACGGCGAGAGACTGGCCGAAATCGGGGCCACTCCTTCAATCGGAACTGTCGGGGATAGCTATGACAATGCTCTCGCCGAGACCGCCAACGGTTACTACAAGGCCGAACTCTTGGATACCCGTCTCTGGAACACGCGTGTGGAACTGGCCAACGCGATCTTCGAGTACCTCGAGATCTGGCACAACCGTCAACGTCGTCACGGCCGGCTCGGCTGGGTCACGCCGATAGAATATGAACACAATCGGATCATCAATGCGGCATGAGAACCAAGAAATTCCGACGCCACCAAACCCGAGACAGACCAGAGTCTCCATCAATCCCAGTGCGGTTCACGGTCTTTCGACTTGAACCCTACGCACGAGTCACATTTCTTCTCGACTACTGGAGCGTGATGCCTCACCTGTTGGAGAACTCACTCAACGGGAAGATCGTGCTCAGGGGCTACGTGGGTGTTGCTGGCCGAACCAATCGTCTTCAAAAGTCGAGCTGGACACGACGGTGGCACATCCAACGAGGGGAATATACGGCGGTAGAGGGGTCTCCCACGTTCACGCCGATCGCGGTGTTGTGGCGCGAGATCTACCTCCGTCTTCCGGAGCGCGCAAGCGATGAGTCGGTTCGTCACCCCTCGTCCGGGGTGGCGATCACCCGCGGACTCGCCCATTCCACTATTGATGAGGCGATGTCGCGCTTCGAGCGTCGACCTGCGCCTGAGGAACTCCAGAGTGCACTGGCTGAGATCGCGGAGGGCCGCGGGGACCGGTTCCCCATGATCGGGCATTACGTGTCGGGGGGCTATGAAGCGCTTGACCGTATGGAGGGACACCTGACTGACTGGACGGATGGCCTCCGTCACCGGTCGCGTCGTCAGAAGAGATTGAAGAAAGAGGTGGAGCGCGATGATGCAGATTAGGCAGCGTCTGCCTACCTGGGAACCGCTCCCATTCCTTGAGCGTTCAGATAGGCAGACCTTCGAGGACTCCCTGGTCGTCTCACAAACGGTTCTTTGTCTTTTCACCTTCACGTGTGCGCACAAAAAAACCGGGGACTCTCCCCTTGTGGGAGAGCCCCCGGCTCTACAAGTGCTTGTTCGTTCGATTTCAGTCGAGCGAGACGCGCACTGGATCCGACAGGAACCCAGCGTTGATGTCGAGTGCACTGACCTCTGCGTCCGCGGGAACGTCGAAGTAGAGCCTACCTTCGATGGAATTGCCCGGGTTGATCTCATCCAGGAGAGACACGGCACCATCAGCGGCACCGTATAGCGTGGCATCTGATGAGTAGTTGAACTCCCGGTCCTGGTCGTCTACCGCGACAAAGTCGCTCGCGAAGAAGTAAGAAGCACTGTCACCGTCGTTGGTTACGATCAGGTCAACAGGCAAAAACTCGCCCTGAGCCTGGGTGTTGAGGAACTCATCGCCGATAGTGTCGGTACGTTCTCCAACGCCTGTGATCGTGATCGACCAGTCGTTAACCGCGAACTGATCCCCAATGGAGAAGGTGTCGCCCCCCTCGGCTTCTTCTTCCTCCGCAGGTGCGGCCTCTTCTTCCTCCGCAGGTGCGGCTTCTTCTTCCTCCGCAGGAGCCTCTTCCTGCTCAGACTGCTGTTCAGGTGTCTGGTCCTCTACGTCAGCACCCGTAGCCTCGTCCTCGTCTTCTCCTCCGCCGGATACAGCGGCGATAATGACAATCACGATTACGAGCAGCCAGAACCACACGCGCTTGAAGAATGGCTTCTTCTTCTTCGGTTCAGATTGGTCGACAGCTGTCGCCCCGGCCTTGTTTTTTCGGGCCATGAAATATCCTCCAAGGTTCCATTGAGTGAATTCCCACACATCCTACAGGTCGAGATGTTAGGAATTCGATCGTTGCTTTACGGTGTCAAGTAGGCCAACAGGGTGGTACGTCTGCGCTGCCGAGCTCACTCTGTTCCTACTGCGGCACCGTCGAGGGATCCCCCTTATCGCCTGTGGGTGAGTAGGGTTCGCTTCAGAAGCTGACACCTGCACCGATTAGGCCGGTCTTTGGACGCTTCACATTGTGACTTGAGACCCACCATCCCAGCACGTGCTGCAACGGAATCCTCATGGCAGGAATCTCCAATGAGTAACCGACGTGGCTGTCTTGGACTACGTCGATAAGGCTGAGCACAGTTAGTCCGTCATCGTCACGCCGCTCGAAGAAGCCCATCTGTTCCCTTGCAATCTCGGCGGTCTCTGAGTCGTCGACAGGCCGGGTCCGGAACTCGGGTACGGCGAGGATCCGGAGCTGCTCGTAGGAAACTTCGTCGAACCTAGCTGTCGAGACTGGTGTGCCGGATATGACGCCAGCCGCCGTCTGCACACGAACTTTGGGACCTATTCCTGCTGTCTCGACGGATTCCACGAGCGAGTGCAATTTCGGATCAACGGCTGGTAGGTGTGTCACGGTGAGTCCAATCTGTCTGCGGTGAGGCTCAGGGTATATCAGACGTGGAGTGACCACCCGTAAGCGAATCCTTCGCCCATGCCATATGAGTGTTGTAAGTGGGAGCGCAGTACACGCGGGTAGTAGAACAAGCGCACTGAGAATCAAACGGTGTTCTGTATCGACTCGAGGACACGTCACGATATTCGTGACTGATCAGTGTTCAAGTCCGGCGTACAGGTTTTTCTGTGCCTGATCGGGTTAATGCCCTTTCGCGGTCTTTCTCGCTGAGACGTGCGGTATTCGAGCGGTCCTTGATGGGGTCCCGGCGTCGTCGCCTTCGTCATCATCGGGGGGCTCTGGGGCCTTGCGTTCACGGGCTTCCCCTATGCCATCGCGCTGCGTACGGGAAGCCCGGCCGCGGTGAACTCCTCCTTCCTGCTGTTCTTCCCCTTCGCCTTCCTCACCACGTCCTTTCTTCCGCAGGAGGCGCTGACCGGGTGGCTCGCAGCGATCGCTGACTACAACCCGATCACCTATCTGCTCGCCGCACTGAGGTCCCTGCTCTCCGAAGGCTGGGTCTGGGCAGACCTCTGGCCTGGCCTGTTGGCGATCGGCATCGTGGGGGCGGTGAGCTTCACGCTGGCCTTCGGCGCGCTGCGCGGCCGCGTCTCACGCGGCTGAACAACACTCCCCTTCCCCAGTGAGGCACTCGGGTTAAGCTGGCCAGCATGACCGTGCCTTCCCGCGACGCCGCCGCGACCCAGAGTGCCACCGCGATCCCCAGCACCAGCGGCACCTCCCACCGCGTCAACCCACGCCTGCGGACCCTGGTGCCGCTGCGCTGGGGCGATATGGACGCCTACGGCCACATCAACAACGTGGAGGTGCTGCGGCTGCTCGAAGAGGCGCGCATCCGCGCCTTCGGGTCGCCGGCCCATACGGGCAGCCCCGTCGGGGAGCCGCTGGCCCCGCTGTTCAACGAGCTTCCTCGGGATGCGCAGGCGCTCGTCGTCGAACACCGGGTGCGGTACCTGGCGAGTCTGGAGTACCGGGATGTCCCCGCCCAGATCGACGTCTGGGTGACCAAGCTCAAGGGCGCGGGGCTCACCCTGGCCTATGAGGTCCGCGACGGCGTGGACGGCACGCGATGCGTGATCGCCGAGACCCAGCTGGCCTTCTTCGACACGGGCTCCAACACGCTGCTGCGACTGACTCCGCAGCAGCGTGCACAGGCCGCGGCGCACCAGGATGAATCCCCTTTCCGCACACCCTGACCCGGCATCCCGCACCGTCTGCATGGACGTCATGATGGGGCTGGTTTGCCGAATCGCGACCTGCGCGAACCATTGAACTCCCAGATCAGCTGATGATGCGTGGATACGATCAAACCCATGCTTCCTCGCGAGAACCTTCCCCGTCGCGGACCGGGAGGCAGACCCGCTCGGCACGGCTTCGCGTACCGCGCCCTCGGGCTTGCCACTGCCGCACTCCTGATGACCGCCTGCAGCCCCGCCGTCTTCCACCCTGTCTCCACCCAGGACGCCGGGTCCAGTGCCGCGCCCGGCGATCACCCGCTGCGTGCGCTCGCCGCGGAGCAGGAGCGGCTCGCGAGTGGACAGGCCGAGGCGGAGGCCCCGCGGCAGCGCCTGGCGGATGAGACCGACGAAGAGGAATCAGCCGACGCCGAGGATCCGGTGGAGGATGAGGACCAGGCAGGAGCCGAAGCCCCTGACGAGGAGGATCTCCGGGCGGTGCCCGCTCCGGACGAATCGACTCCAGAAGGCTCAACCCCCGAAGACCCCGATCCTGAAACCCCCGAAGACCCAGACTCAGAAGACTCAGATGCAGCCCCGGAAGACCCCGAGCAGTCCCAGCCTGCGACACCGGCGGACACCCCCAGCTTCACCGGTGATCTCGACAGCTATCTGGACGAGCTCGTCGCCTTCCACCCCGGGGACATCTCGATCAGCGTCGCCGAGCTGGGCGGCCAGGGGCGGACCGGATCGTCCGCAGGTGCGGAGTCCCGGGTCAGCGCCAGCACCTATAAGGTCTACGTCGCCTACGGGATCCTCAGCCGGGTCGAGTCCGGTGAGATGGACTGGGATGACCCGATCGAGGGCGGACGCGATCGCGCCACCTGCTTCGCCGACATGATCTCGGTCAGCGACAACCCCTGTGCCGACGCTTTCCGCGGGGAGCTCGGCTGGGAAGGCCTGCGTGACATCGCCGCCGATACCGGAGGCCCGGCCACGGACTTCATCCCGGCCTACGCACGCAGCTCGGCCAATGACCTCACCGCATTCATGACCCGGTTGGAGTCCGGCTCGCTGGACATCAGCGCTGAGGGCCGTTCGCGTCTGCTGGACGCGCTGGAGTCCAACATCTTCCGCGACGGCATCGACGCGGGCAGCTCCGGGTCGGTGCTGAACAAGGTGGGCTTCATCGACGGCTACCTCAACGACACCGCCATCGTGCGGCACCCGGAGGGCACCTACGTGCTGAGCATCATGTCCGATGGGTCGGACTGGGACTCGATCAGCACCTTCACCAGAGACGTCGAGGCCGCCCTGTACTGAGAGTTGCAGTATTGGGCGACGTCGAGGTGTGGCCAGCCGGTCCGGCCTGCTGCGCCGGACCAGGATGCCTACTTGCGCTTGCGCTTCTCGCGCACGCGCATCGAGACTTCGATCGGCGAGCCGGTGAAGTCGAAGGTCTCACGCAGCCGGCGGGTGATGTAGCGCCGGTAGCCCGGATCCAGGAACCCGGTGGTGAAGAGCACGAAGCGCGGGGGCTTGGTGGAGGGCTGGGTGGCGAAGAGGATCCTGGGCTGCTTGCCGCCGCGGACCGGGTGCGGGTGGGCCGCGACCAGTTCCCCGAGGAAGGCGTTGAGCCGTCCGGTGGAGATGCGCCGTCCCCAGCTGGTCAGCGCGGTGTCCAGGGCCGGTGCGAGCTTGTCCTTGTGCCAGCCGGTCAGTGCGGAGACGTTGACCCGCGGGGCCCAGGCGATGTGCGCCAGGTCCCGGGTGACTTCGCGCTCGAGGTAGTAGCGGCGCTCCTCATCCATCAGGTCCCATTTGTTGTAGGCCACCACCAGGGCGCGGCCGGAGTCCACGGCCATCTGGATGATGCGCACGTCCTGCTCCGAGACGGGCTCCTCCACCGAGAGCAGCACGACAGCGACCTCGGCCTTGTCCAGGGCGCGCTGGGTGCGCAGCATCGCATAATACTCAGACCCCGACGCCATGTGCTGACGACGCCGGATCCCGGCGGTGTCCACGAAGCGCCAGGTCTGTCCGCCGAGTTCGATGAACTCATCGACCGGGTCCATCGTGGTGCCGGCCACGGCGTCCACGACCACGCGCTCGGAGCCTGCCAGCTTGTTCAGCAGCGAGGACTTGCCCACATTCGGGCGTCCCACCAGGGCCACCCGGCGCGGACCGCCGGTGGGGATCATTCCGCCGTGCTCGGCGAACTCGGGCAGCGCCTTCACGGCGGCGTCGAGCAGGTCGCCGGTGCCGGTGCCGTGCAGCGCCGAGACCGGGTAGGGCTCGCCGAGGCCGAGGTTCCACAGGCCGTAGACCTCGCTCATGTGCGAGGGGGCGTCGACCTTGTTGGCGACCAGCAGCACCGGCTTCTTCTTGCGCCGCAGCATCCGCACCACGGCCTCGTCCACGGCGGTGGCGCCGACGAGTCCGTCGACGACGAAGATCACGGCGTCGGCCTCGTCCACGGCCATCTCGGCCTGTTCCGCCACCCGCTTGTGCATCCCGCGGGCGTCCTGCTCCCAGCCTCCGGTGTCCACCAGGGTGAAGTCTTTGCCGTTCCACTCCGCGTCATAGGACACGCGGTCGCGGGTCACGCCGGGCACGTCTTCGACCACGGCCTCTTTGGAGCGGGTGATCCGGTTGACCAGCGTGGACTTGCCCACGTTGGGGCGCCCGATCACAGCCAGCGCCGGTGGGGCGGCGACGTAGGGCTCGTAGTCCTCGTCGTCCTCGTCATAGTCGAGGACGGCGGCGTCCTCCTCGGCCAGCTCGTAGTCGGAGAGTCCCGCGCGCAGCGCGGCGGCGCGCGCGGCGGCCTCCTCCTCGGTGATGGCGGCCAGCCGTTCGGCCAGTCGATCGTCCTCCACGGCCGGAATGTATTCCGGGGAGTCGGAGGGAAAGGTGTCAGCGTTATTCGCCACGGGATGCTCCTGCAGATGGGATCGAGAGTGGTTCGGCGGAGACCTGTTCCACGCGCTGGATCAGCGCGTCGATGGTCTCCTGAAAGGTCAGGTCCGAGGAGTCCAGCACGGCGACGCCGTCGGCTGCCTCGGTGAAGTTCGACGCGGTGGAGTCGCGGGCGTCGCGGTCGATCACCTGGCGGCGCAGCGACTCGGCGGTCTCGGTGCCTCCCAGCTGCAGGCCGCGGCGACGCAGCCTGGCCTCGGCGGAGGCGGTGAGCAGCACGCGCACCTGCGCGTCGGGAGCCACCACGGTGGTGATGTCGCGGCCCTCGGCCACGATGAAGCCGGCGTTGTCGATGATCCTGCGCTGGGCGGCGATCAGCAGCGCGCGGGCCGCTCGGTTGGTCGCGATCTCGGAGACCCGCTCGGAGATCCGGGTCTCTCGGATCGCCGCGGTGACGTCGCTCTGCCCCACGGCGATGATCTGGTGCGCGGGGTCGGTGGAGATCGTCAGCGGCACCTCCTCCACGGCCAGGGCGACGGCCTGCTCATCGGCGAGGTCCACTCCCTGAGCCAGGCAGTACCAGGTGGCGGCGCGGTACATCGCCCCGGTGTCCAGATACGCGGCGCCGAGCTGGCTGGCGACGGCGCGGCAGACGCTGGACTTTCCGGACCCTGAGGGTCCGTCCACCGCAATGATCAGGCGCTGTCCTTGACTCACGAGAGCACTACCTTCCATCCAAATTCAGTCATGGCTTCGGCGAGCTCGTCACGCCGTCCGGGAAGCACGGAGAGCTCCACCATGCCGACCTGGTGGCCGGCGGAGTGCTCCATGCGCAGGTCTTCGACGTTGACCCCGACCGTGGCCACGTCGTTGAGCACCGCGGCGATCTGTCCCGGCTTGTCGTCGACGATCACGGTGAGCACCGCGAAGGACTGCGGCGGGGCGCCGTGCTTGCCGGGCACCCGGGTGACCCCGGAGTTGCCCTCGGCGATGAGCTGGGCGATGTCGGCCTGCCCGCCCGGGGCCCGCGGCTCCTCCAGGGTGCTGATCAGCCGTTCCATGTCCTGGCGCAGCCCGTAGAGGATCTCCACCACCGGCCGGGCGTTGGAGGAGAGGATCTGCACCCACAGTCCAGGGTCGGAGGCGGCGATCCGGGTCACGTCGCGCAGCCCGTTGCCGGCCAGCGCCAGGGCCGAGACCGGCGCGTCCTGCAGCCGGGAGGCCACCAGCGAGGCGGCGATCTGGGGCAGGTGCGAGATCAGCGCCACGGATTCGTCGTGGCGCACGGGGTTCATGTGGTGCACGGTGGCGCCGAGTCGACGTCCCACCTCCCCGGCCCATTCCACGGCCTCACGTGCCGAGAGCTGGTCTCCGGTGTTCGGGTCCACCGCGGGGCAGATGACCCAGGGCATGGAGGTGAAGAGCTCGCCGCGGGCGGCCACGGGGCCGGACTTCTCCCGGCCCGCCATCGGGTGTGTGCCCACATAGCGGGTCAGGTCGGCCCGGGTGAGCGCGGCGTCGTCGTCCTCGGTGAGGTTCAGCAGGCCGTCAAGGATCTCGGCCTTGGTGGAGGCGATGTCGAGCACGACGGCGTCGGGATACCGCACCAGCGCGGCCGCCACCTCCACGGTGGTGGCCTCCGGGGGTGCCGCGACGATGACGATCTCCGGGGTGGTCTCCGCGGGGGCCTTCTCAAGGATGGTGCCTGCGCCGATGTCGGCGGCGATGGCCTGGGCGGTGGCGGAGGGGTCGGAGAGCAGCACCTGGTGGCCGTCGGCGCGCAGCCCTAGCCCGATGCTGGCGCCGAGCAGTCCGGTGCCTCGGATGAGCACGGTGGGGGTCTGGCGCACGCTGGTCGGGGTGGCGGTCAAGAGGTTCATCGCGCTCCGCCGTCGCTGCTGGTCGTGTCGCCGGCAGCCGGGTCGTCGCGGCTGGTCAGGTCGAGCAGGTGGCCCAGCTCCAGCCGGCCCAGCGGGCGCACGGTGCCCTGCTGCTGGTCCCCGATGGTGATCTCGCCCAGGGCGGTGCGCACCAGGCGCAGCACCGGGTGTCCGACGTGGTCGAAGATGCGGCGCACGATCCGGTTGCGTCCTGAGTGCAGGGTCACCTGGATCATGGTGCGGCGGCCGTCGCTGCCCAGCTGCCGATAGTCATCCACGGCGATGGGCCCGTCCTCGAGCTCGATGCCGGCGCGCAGCTTCTTGCCCACCTCTTTGTACACCGGTCCGGCGACCTCGACCACGTAGGTCTTGGGCACCTCGTAGGAGGGGTGGGTGAGCTTGTTGGCCAGCTCGCCGTCGTTGGTGAGCAGCAGCAGGCCCTCGGTCTCGGCGTCGAGGCGGCCCACGTGGAAGAGCCTGGCGGCCTTCATCTCCTCGGTGAGGTAGTCGTTGATGCAGGGCCGGCCGTGCGGATCCGACATCGTGGTGACCACGCCGGTCGGCTTGTTGAACATCACGTACTGGTGTTCGACGCTGAGCTGGATGCGCACGCCGTCGACATGGATGGTGACGTCGTCGGGCTGCACGCGGATGCCGGGTTCGATGATGACCTTGCCGTCCACCGACACCCGACCCTCGGCGATCAGCGCCTCACAGACCCGCCGGGAGGCGACGCCGGCCTGGGCGAGCACCTTCTGCAGCCGCACACCCTCGGGGTCATGGACTGCCGCGAAGTTCTCCTCGGCCTCGTCACGGCGGGGCTTGGCCCGGCTCGGACCGGTGGAGATCATCCGCTGGGGGTCCTCGGAGGAGAAGGGCCCCCCGGACTGACCGGCCTTCGGGGTGCGTGCTGCGGTGGCAGCGCGTGGCTCCCGCCGCTGCGCCTCGCGCGCGCGGCGGTCTGGGCCCGAAGATTTC
Source organism: Nesterenkonia sp. DZ6 (assembly GCF_022565835.1). Taxonomy (NCBI): domain Bacteria; kingdom Bacillati; phylum Actinomycetota; class Actinomycetes; order Micrococcales; family Micrococcaceae; genus Nesterenkonia; species Nesterenkonia sp. DZ6. The sequence goes on along the minus strand of NZ_JAJOYW010000004.1, from coordinate 19,040 downwards.
ATGATCTCCATTCTATGGGGAGTGTCCAATCCTTCCGGCCACTCAGCTTTCCGGGCCCAGCTCTCCGGCTGCTTCGATGCCCGGCAGGTGTGGGGAGAGCTGTGGAAGCTCCTGCACGGAGTTGATCCCGAGGCGTTCCAGCAGGTCCGCGGTGGTGACATACAGGGTGGCTCCGGTGAGCGGATCGGTGCCGGCGGTGTCGACCAGACCGCGGTGGACCAGGGTGCGCACCACGCCGTCGACGTTGACCCCGCGGATGGCGGCGACCTGGGAGCGGGCCACCGGCTGCCGGTAGGCGATCACGGCCAGGGTCTCCAGCGCGGCCTGGGAGAGCCGGGTGGTCGCGTCGCCGAGGACGAAGGCGGAGACCTGCTCGGCGTAGTCGGCGCGGGAGTAGTAGCGGTATCCCCCGGCGATCTCACGCAGCTCATAGCCGCGGCGCCGGGAGCCCTCGCTGATCCCGTCGATGTCCAGGCGCAGCGCATCGAGCACCGTGATGACCTGGCGCTCGGGGATCTCCAGGACCTGGGCCAGCTCCAGCGCGGAGACCGGCTCCTCGATGATCATCAGCACGGCCTCGGCGGCGGCGAGCAGGTCCTCGCTGATCGGCTCAGCCATGATCGGGATCCTCCTTCTCGGGCGCGGGGGTGTCGGGCGAGGAGATGTCGGGCGCAGGGGTGTCTACCCCGGTGCCGGCCGGATCGGCCCATTCCGCGGCCGCGCGGTCCAGCGCCGCGATCTCACCGCTGGCAGGACCGGACCAGATGACTCGCAGCTCCCCCAGCGGCGCATCCTGTTCGAACGCGACGTCGCGGTCGCGGTAGAGCTCCAGCAGACCGAGAAACCGCACGACGACGACGAGCCGGCTCTCGGCCTCGCGGACCAGTTCGGTGAAGCTGGCCGCGCCGGCCTCGCGCAGCGCAGCGGTCATCACCGCCATCTCGGTCCGGATGTCCACCGCGTGGGAGTGCAGGTGCTCGAACCTGATGTGGTCCGGTTCCATCGCCGGACGGGCGAAGGCGCGCTCGGCGATGGTCTTCAGGTCCGCCGGGGTGGTCTTGAAGACCAGCTCGGGCAGCAGCTGGGCCAGCTCGGGGTGGGTGCCGGGCTGGCGCGGGAAGCGGTCCGAGTGCTCCTGGATCTGCTCGGCGATGTGCCCGGCGATGTGTTTGAACGCCCGGTACTGCAGCAGTCGGGCGAAGAGCAGGTCGCGGGCCTCCAGGGCGGCGAGGTCCTCCTCGGACTCGACCTCGCCCCCGGGCAGCAGCTGCGCGGCCTTGAGGTCCAGCAGGGTGGCGGCGATCAGGATGAAGTTCGAGGACTCGTCCAACGCCTGGTGGTGGGAGAGGCCTCGGACATAGCTGATGAACTCGTCGGTGACCGCGGAGATCGCCACCGCGGTGACGTCCATCTCGCGCTTGGCGATCAGGCCGAGCAGCAGGTCGAAGGGGCCGTCGAAGTTCGCCAGCGACACCGTGAATCCGGTCGCTGTGGGGGAATCGTGCCGGGCGTCTGCCTCGAGGCTCTCGAGATTCCCGGCGGCGTCGGCATGCTGAAGCGCCGCGGCGCCGGCTGCCGGGTGCGCCACTAGGGCGATCCACCTCGGAGGATCAGTTCGCGGGCCAGCTGGCGGTAGGCCTTGGCGCCCTCGTGCTTGTGCGCGTAGGCGGTGATCGGTTCCGCGGCCACGGTGGCGTCGGGGAACTTCACCGAGCGTTTGATGACGGTCTCGAAGACCTTGTCGCCGAAGGCCTCGACGATCCTGGCGATGACCTCGCGGGCGTGCAGGGTGCGCAGATCGACCATGGTGACCACCACGCCGTCGATCTCCAGGTCCGGATTCAACCGGTCCTGGACCTTCTCGATGGTGTCGACCAGCAGCGCCACGGCGCGCAGCGCGAAGTACTCGGCCTCCAGCGGGATGACGACGCCGTGGGCGGCGGTGAGCGCGTTGACGGTGAGCAGCCCCAGCGAGGGCTGGCAGTCGATGATGATGACGTCGTAGTCGTTCCGGACCTGGCGCAGCGCGCGGTCCAGGACCTGTTCGCGGGCCACCTCGTTGACCAGCTGCACCTCCGCGGCGGAGAGGTCGATGTTCGCCGGCAGCAGGTCGATGTTCTCCACGTGGGTGGAGACGATGGCGTCGCGGGTCTTGACCTCACGCTCCATGAGCACGTTGTAGACCGTGGTCTCCAGCTCATGGGGGCTGGTGCCGAAGCCGGCCGAGAGTGCGCCCTGCGGGTCGAAGTCCACCATCAGCACGCGGCGGCCGTATTCGGCGAGCGCGGCGCCCAGGTTGATCGCGGAGGTGGTCTTGCCGACTCCGCCCTTCTGGTTGACCATGGCGATGACTCGCGCGGGGCCGTGGCTGCTCAGCGGCGCGGGTTCGGCGAAGTCATGCTTCGGCCGGCCCGTGGGGCCCATGATCGCGTCGCCGTAGATGGTGAAGAGTTCGGTCGGCTGATCGCTGTGCGACGCGTTGACCTCCCGGTCAGGCGTTTCGCCCATCCGGGCACCCGGCTCGCTCACGTGATCCCTCAACTTCCTCCTGCGGACAACAACTTATCCAGGTTACCCCGTGTCCTCATCGAGGCAAGATGTGCAGGCCAAGTAGCACTCGAAGGTTCGCCTCGCCATCGCGTCAGGCTCGGGCGGCAGGGGTCAGGCTGCGGCGCTGCCGCTGGACCGGCGTCCGGCCAGCGGCACTCGCCAGCCGCGCTTGAGCGAGATCATGCGCAGCGTGAAGACCAGGCAGGAGACCACGAGTCCCGCCCAGATCAGCGGCAGCTCGAGGCTCAGCACGATCACGATGAGCCCCGCGCCGAACATCGCCGGCACCGCATAGACGCCGTGCGGGTTGAAGATCTGTGGGGTCTCGTTGGCCACCACGTCGCGCATCGCACCGCCGCCCACCGCGGTGGTCACCCCGAGAAGGACGCAGGCGATCTCATTGAGCCCGGCGTTGAACGCGATGACCGTGCCGGTGAGGCAGAACAGCGAGAGTCCGACGGCGTCGAAGACCAGCAGCGTCCGGCGCAGCCGGGTCTCATGGAGCAGCCCGGTGAGCACCAGGATCACTGCCACCAGCACCGGGGCCAGGTAGATCGGCTGCAGGAAGGCGGCCGGGGGTCCTTCGCCGATGATGATGTCCCGGGTGACGCCGCCGCCGAGTCCGGCCATGGAGGCCAGCAGCAGCGAGCCCACCACGTCGAAGCCCTTCCGGGCGGCGAGCAGCGCCCCGGAGACGGCGAAGGCGAAGGTGCCCAGCAGCTCGACGGCCAACAGCGCGAGGTCCATCGCTCTCCCCCTGCGTCAGCCGGGGAGCAGCTGCACGCGACACGTCCGCGGCGCGCTGGCGCCGCGGAGACTTGTGCGGCGCGCGGTCGCGCGCCGCCGACAAGCCTACCGCTGGGGTCGAAGCACCGGGATCAGGTCATCGAGCACTGAGGCGTCCTCGATGGTGGAGGGCACCCGCGCCTGCTCGCCGTCGGCGATCTGGCGCATGGTCTTGCGCAGGATCTTGCCCGACCGGGTCTTCGGCAGCGCGGCGACCACCGCGACGGTCTTGAAGTCCGCCACCGGTCCGATGTCTCGGCGCACCAGGGCGGTCAGCTCCGCCTGCAGCGTCTTCGGGTCGTCCTCTCGTCCAGCCTTGAGCACCACGAATCCCGAGGCGCGCTGACCCTTGAGCTCGTCCTGCAGTCCGATCACCGCGCATTCGGCCACTGCCGGGTGGGAGGCGACCACGGCTTCGATGGAACCGGCCGAGAGCCGATGACCGGCCACGTTGATCACGTCATCGGTGCGGCCCATCACGAAGAGGTAGCCGTCCTGATCCAGGTAGCCGGAGTCCCCGGTGGCGTAGAACCCGGGGAAGGCGTCGAGATACGAATCGATGTAGCGCTGGTCGTCGCCCCAGAGGGTGGGCAGGGTGCCCGGGGGCATGGGCAGTCGCAGCGCGATGTTGCCCTCCTCCCCCGCCGGGAGCTCCTCCCCGGTCGCGTCGAGGATCACCACGTCGTAGCCGGCCATCGGCAGCGTGGCGGAACCTTCCTTGACCTCCAGCGCCTCGATCCCCACCGGGTTGGCCGCGATCGGCCAGCCGGTCTCGGTCTGCCACCAGTTGTCGATCACCGGCACCTGCAGGGCGTCGGTGATCCAGCGCTGGGTGACCGGGTCGAGCCGCTCCCCGGCGGCGTAGAGGTGACGCAGCGAGGAGATGTCGTAGTCGCCGACCAGCGCGGCCTCCGGGTCGGTCTTGCGGATCGCGCGCAGCGCCGTGGGTGCGGTGAACAGCGCGGTGATCCGGTGCTGCTGGATCATCCGCCAGAAGGCGCCCGCATCAGGGGTGCCGACCGGTTTGCCCTCGTAGAGCACGGTGGTCGCTCCGACCAGCAGCGGTCCATAGACGATGAAGGAGTGCCCGACCACCCAGCCGACGTCGGAGGCGGTGAACATGGTCTCCCCCGGGCCGACGTCGTAGATCGCCTGCATCGACCAGCTCAGCGCGACGGCGGTGCCTCCCTGGTCACGGACCACGCCCTTGGGCCGGCCGGTGGTCCCGGAGGTGTAGAGGATGTAGAGCGGGTCGGTGGCGCGCACCGTGACCGGGGCTGCGGGCGCAGCCTGGGCTGACCGGGAGGACCAGTCGTGCCATTGCGCAGTCACACTCGTCTCTGCGTCCGCGGCGACCTCTTCGAGGCTGTGGGCGAAGCCCTCGCGCTCCTGGACCACCACGTGGCGGACGTCGTGGGTGGCCAGGCGCAGCGCCTCGGCCACGGTTGGCAGGTACTCCACCTTGCGGGTGGGTTCGATGCCTCCGGTGGCGGTGAGCACGACGTCGGGGGACGCGTCGTCGATGCGCGAGGCCAGCTCCTTTGCGGCGAAGCCGCCGAAGACCACCGAGTGCACCGCTCCGATCCGGGCGCAGGCGAGCATCGCGATGGGCGCCTGCGGGATCATCGGCAGATAGATGATGACCCGGTCTCCGGCACCCACGCCGAGTTCGGTCAGCATTCCGGCACACCGGGCCACCTCGGCGGTGAGCTCGGCGTAGCTGTAGCTCTGGACGGTCCCGGTCACGGCGGAGTCATAGATCAGCGCGGTCTGCTCCCCACGGCCGGCCTCGACGTGGCGGTCCAGGCAGTTGTAGCTCAGGTTCAGCTCCGCCTCGGGAAACCAGCGGTAGATCGGGGCCGCCGAGTCGTCGAGTGCGCGCTCCGGCGCGCGGTCCCAGTGGATCTGCTCGGCGGCGGCGAGCCAGAACTCCTCACGCTGGGCCAGTGATCGTGCGTGCAGCTCGCGGTAGGACGTACCGGTCATGGGAGTGCTCCTGCTCATCGGCGTGGACGCGTGACACATCCAAGGATATGAGCTGGATCACAGAAGGTAAAGCCCTATGTATACATAGTTGACTAGATAGTGGAATATTCTCCCGAAAGACTCCACAGAGCACCCCTCGTTGTATACACTCAAATCATGCGTGCCAGTGACCGTGCCTACGACACCCTGCGGCAGGAGATCCTCGACGGGGTGCTGACCCCGGGGACCCTGCTCGGCGAGGTCGATCAGGCCGAACGGCTGGGCCTCTCCCGCACCCCGCTGCGCGAGGCGCTGTCCCGCTTGATCGCCGACGGGCTCGCCGATCAGACCAAGGGGCGCGGCACGCTGGTCAGCTCCATCTCCGCGGCCGACGTCGACCTGCTCTTCGAGCTCCGCCTCCCGCTGGAGGTCCAGTCGGCGCGGCTGGCCGCCGAGCGCGGAGACCCCCGCCGGTTCAGCGCGCTCGCGGAACGCTTCAGCGCGGCGGAGAAGATCCTGCGGTCGCGAGAGCGCCAGCGGGACCACACCCAGGACCATGCCGAGGAGGACGAGCACTATTACGCCCTCACCGAGGAGCTCGATGAGGCGGTCTCCGACGCCGTGGCCAATCCCTATCTGAGCCACTCGCTGCGCAGCATGCGCGCCCACCTGGTCCGCGCCCGCCGGCTGGCTCAGCATGAGCCCGAGCGGCTCGCGGCCTCAGCCCGCGAACACCGCGAGGTCTGCACCGCCATCGCGTCCGGAGACGCCGAGACCGCCGGTGCCGCGATGCTGATCCATCTGCGCCGCAGCCTCGCCTACATCACCGCCCAGCACGAGACAGCCCAGTCCGCACAGCAGCACCGAAGCCTGACTCCCAATCGAGAGGAACCACCAGCATGATCAGCCACAACGTACGGGTCTACCGCAGCGACGAGAACCTTCCCCGACAGGACCAGCTCGCCTGGAAGATCGCCCAGGTCGCCGTCGACCCGGTGGAAGTGGACGCGGAGGTCACCGAGATGGTGATCAACCGCATCATCGACAACGCGGCTGTGGCGGTGGCCTCGCTGAACCGCGCCCCGATCATCGCCGCCCGCGCCCAGGCGCTGGACCATTCGGTCTCCGCAAACGGCTCCGGCGCCTCGATCTTCGGCATCGAGACCAAGTCCAGTCCCGAATGGGCGGCCTGGGCCAACGGCGTCGCGGTCCGCGAGCTGGACTACCACGACACCTTCCTGGCCGCGGAGTACTCCCACCCCGGGGACAACATCCCTGCCGTGCTGGCAGCGGCACAGCACACCGGAGCCTCCGGGGCCGAGCTGATCCGCGGCATCGCCACCGGCTACGAGATCCAGGTGGACCTGGTCAAGGCGATCTCGCTGCACAAGCACAAGATCGACCACGTGGCCCACCTCGGCCCCTCGGCGGCCGCAGGCATCGGCACCCTGCTCGACCTGGATGCCGAGACGATCTTCCAGGCCGTGGGCCAGGCGCTGCACACCACCACCGCCACCCGGCAGTCCCGCAAGGGCGAGATCTCCACCTGGAAGGCCCACGCCCCGGCCTTCGCCGCGAAGATGGCAGTCGAAGCAGTGGACCGGGCGATGCGCGGACAGACCTCGCCGGTGCCCATCTATGAAGGTGAGGACGGCGTCATCGCCTGGATGCTCGACGGGCCCAGCGCCTCCTACGACGTTCCGCTGCCGGCCAGCGGGGAGCCCAAGCGGGCGATCCTGGACACCTATACCAAGGAGCACTCGGCGGAGTACCAGGCGCAGGCCTGGATCGACCTCGCCCGCCGGCTGCACCACGCGCACCCGCAGGTCACCGATCCCGCGCTGGTGGAGTCGGTGCTGATCCGCACCAGCCACCACACCCATTACGTGATCGGCTCGGGGGCGAACGACCCGCAGAAGTATGACCCCACCGCCTCCCGCGAGACGCTGGATCACTCCATCCCGTATATCTTCACCGTGGCGCTGCAGGACGGCGCCTGGCACCACGTGGACTCCTACACCCCCGAGCGCGCGCAGCGCGAGGACACCGTCGCGCTGTGGCACAAGGTCACCACCGAGGAGGATCCGGAGTGGACCCGGCGCTATCACTCCACCGACATCGCCGAGAAGGCCTTCGGCGGGTCCGTGGAGATCCGGCTGCACGACGGCGAGGTGATCACCGATGAGATCGCCGTCGCCGACGCCCACCCGCTGGGTGCGCGGCCCTTCTCCCGAGAGCAGTACATCGCCAAGTTCCGCACCCTGGCGGACGGGGTCATCGCCGACGCGGAGATCGAAAGGTTCCTCGGCGCGGTCGAGGCCCTGGAGACGCTGGCCTCCGGTGAGCTCGATCAGCTCAACGTCTTCGCGGCCACCGGGGTCATCGATCCGGCCGCGGCACCGAAGGGACTGTTCTAGGCCATGCTCTACTCCACCATCACCCCCGCGCAGAAGCGCCTCGACCTGCGCGCCATGCTGACCCCCGGGGCGGCGCGCCAGTTCCCGGGCACCTTCACCCCGCTCTCGGCTCCGTTGATCGAACAGAAGGGCTTCGACGGGATCTACATCTCCGGCGCAGTGCTGGCCAACGAGCTGGGTCTGCCCGACATCGGGCTGACCACGCTGAGCGAGGTCGCCCAGCGGGCGGGCCAGATCGCGCGGGCGACCAATCTGCCGGCCCTGGTCGACGCCGACACCGGATTCGGCGAACCGATGAACGTGGCACGCTCGGTCCAGGAGCTCGAGGACGCCGGGCTCGCGGGCTGCCACATCGAGGACCAGTTCAACCCCAAGCGCTGCGGCCACCTGGATGGGAAGAACCTGGTGGACCTGCAGACCGCCACCCAGCGGGTGGCCGCAGCCGCTCGCGGAAGACGAGACGAGAACTTCCTGATCATGGCGCGCACCGACCTGCGCGCAGTCGAAGGTCTTGACGCCGCGATCGAGCGGGCCAAGGCCCTGGTCGACGCCGGGGCCGACGCGATCTTCCCCGAGGCGATGAAGGACCTCAGCGAGTTCGCCGCCGTCTGCGCGGCGGTGGATGTGCCGGTGCTGGCCAACATGACCGAGTTCGGCAAGTCTCCGCTGTTCTCCCGCGAGGAGCTGGCCGAGACCGGCGTCGCCATGGTGATCTATCCGGTGACCTCGCTGCGCTCCGCCATGGGCGCGATCGAGCGCACCCTGGACGTGTTGGCCGCCGAAGGTTCCCAGCAGGGCGCGGTGGATCAGATGATGACCCGGGCACGGCTCTACGAACTGGTCGACTATGAGGCGTACAACGCCTTCGACACCGGAATCTTCAACTTCGATGTCCCCGACGTGCACGGCAAGAACTCTTAAAGACCCCGCAATGACCTGAGGAGGTCACTCATGACCGAGCAGATCTATAAGGGACTGGCTGGTGTGGTCGCCGATCACACCGCCGTCTCGAAGGTGAACCCCGAATCCAACTCGCTGCTCTACCGGGGATACCCGGTCCAGGAGCTGGCCGCGAAGCTCTCCTTCGAGGAGGTGGCGCTGCTGCTCTGGAACGGCGAACTGCCCAGCACGGGCGAGAAGGACGAGTTCCGCGCCTTCGAGCGGTCCCACCGCGCCCTGGACCCTCGGGTCAGGGCAGCCATCGACCTGCTGCCGCTGGACTGCCACCCGATGGATGTCGGGCGCACCGCGGTGTCGGTGCTCGGCGCGAACCACCCGCTCTCGGAAGACTCCTCCCCTGAGGCGGAGCTGACCAAGGCCAAGGAGCTCTTCGCCGCATTCCCCGCCGTGGTCGCCTATGACCAGCGCCGGCGTCGTGGGCTGGAGCTCGTCGAGCCCCGCGAGGATCTGGACTATTCGCAGAACTTCCTCTGGATGACCTTCGGCGAGGAGGCCCCCGAGGAGGTGGTCGACGCCTTCCGGGTCTCGATGGTGCTCTACGCCGAGCACTCCTTCAACGCGTCCACCTTCACCGCCCGGGTGGTGACCTCCACGCTGGCAGACCTGCACTCGGCGGTCACCGCGGCGATCGGCGCGCTGAAGGGTCCGCTGCACGGCGGTGCCAATGAAGCGGTGATGCACACCTTTGAGGAGATCGGCATCGACACAGCCGAGACCCGCGAGGACGCCGCCGCCCGCGCCAAGGCGTGGATGGAGCAGGCTCTGGCCGAGAAGCGCAAGGTGATGGGCTTCGGCCACCGGGTGTACAAGTCCGGTGATTCCCGGGTGCCGACCATGAAGCAGGCCCTGGACGCGATGGTCGAGTACTACGGCCGCGGTGAGCTGATGGGGCTCTACGACGGGCTCGAGGCGGCGATGGGCGAGGCCAAGAACATCCTGCCGAACCTGGACTATCCCGCCGGGCCGACCTATCACCTGATGGGCTTCGACACCGAGATGTTCACCCCGCTGTTCATCGCCGCACGGATCACCGGCTGGACGGCGCATATCGCCGAGCAGCGCGCCGACAATGCGCTGATCCGCCCGCTGAGCGCCTATAACGGTCCGGACGAGCGCCACCTCTGATCCTACGCCCGCCTGCGAGCGGCTCCTGCGGGCGCTCCCCCTAGCGCGCCCGCGGGTGGGCGGTGGCGTAGCTCTCCTGCAGCGCCTCGGCGGTGACCTTAGTATAGATCTGGGTGGTGGTCACCGATGCGTGCCCCAGCATCTCCTGGACCAGCCGGATCCCGGCGCCGCCCTCGAGCAGGTGGGTGGCGCAGGAGTGGCGCAGCGTGTGTGGGGAGACCTCCTGGGTGATCTCGGCGGCGGCCGCGTGGGTCTGCAGCACGGTCCAGGCCGACTGCCGGGAGAGTCTGCCGCCGAGCTTGTTCAAGAACAGAGCAGGCGACGGCGCGCGCCGCCCGATCCGCGCGGCCAGGCCAGGACGACCCGCGGTGAGGTAGTCGTTGATCGCCTGCTGGGCATAGCGCCCCACCGGGACCATCCGCTGCTTGTCGCCCTTGCCGGTCACCCGCACGATCACCAGCCCGTCCGTCGTCGCGTCCGCGAGGCCGGAAGGGGCGGCGCGGACCTCGTGGATGTCATCGACGTCCAGGCTCACCGCCTCGGTGATCCGGGCTCCGGTGGCGTAGAGGAACTCCAGCAGCGCCCGGTCGCGGCGGCCGAGCTCGGTGTCCCGGCTCGGCGCGTCGAGCAGCCGTGACACCTCGTCAACGCTGAGCGCCTTGGGCAGGGACTGGCGCGGCTTGGGTGCCGCGACATGCTTGGCCGGGTCGTGGGTGGTCCGGCCCTCCCCCGCCCAGTACCGATGCGCCCCGCGCACCGAGGCCAGCACCCGGGCCATCGAACGCTGGGACAGGGCCGATCCGCCGTCGTCGCCGGTGCTCAGCCGGTGCAGGAAATCAGCGATCAGGGTCTCATCGATCATGGGCAGCGCGGTGATCCGGCGCTCGAGCAGGAATGCGCCGTAGCGCAGCAGGTCATTGCGGTAGGAGCTCAGCGTGTTCGCCGCGGAGCCACGCTCGATCCGCAGATGGGTGAGGTAGTCCTCGATCTCCGCGCCCACAGACGAGGACGGCACCTCCGCGCGTCGCTGGAGGTGCCGTTCCCGTGCCTGATCAGGAGCGGTGGACCCGTCCTGGGCGGGCATGACTCTAGCCGCGTCCGCCCTGCGCGAGCTGCCGGTCCAGCCCTGCCCGGATGAGACCGGCGAAGAGCGGATGGGCGTTGGTCGGGCGGGACTTCAGCTCCGGGTGCGCCTGGGTGGAGACGTAGTACGGGTGCGTCTCCCTGGGCAGCTCCACGAACTCCACGAGCGTGCCGTCCGGGGAGGTGCCGGAGAAGACCAGCCCCGCCTCGGCGAGCTGCCCGCGGTAGGCGTTGTTGACCTCGTATCGGTGCCGGTGCCGTTCGGTGATCTCGGTGCTGCCGTAGGTCTCGGCGACCACGGAGCCCTCGGTCAGCTTCGCCGCGTAGGAGCCCAGTCGCATGGTGCCGCCCAGGTCGCCGGCGCCGTCGACGATGGCCTCCTGCTCGGCCATGGTGGCGATCACCGGGTAGGCCGTCTGCGGGTCGAACTCGGTGGAGCTCGCCTCGCTCAGGCCCAGCACGTTGCGGGCGTATTCGATCACCATGGTCTGCAGACCCAGGCACAGGCCCAGCGCCGGGATGCCATGCTCCCGGGCATGGCGCAGCGCGCCGATCTTGCCGTCGAGTCCGCGCACGCCGAACCCGCCGGGCACGCAGATCGCGTCCACGCCGTCGAGCGCCTTGGCCGCGCCCTCCTCGGAGGCGCACAGGTCAGAGGCCACCCAGCGGATCTTGGTCTTGGTGCTGTGCGCGAAGCCGCCGGCGCGCAGCGCCTCGGTGACCGAGAGGTAGGCGTCGGGCAGATCGATGTACTTGCCGACCAGCGCGACCTCGACCTCATGGTCGGGGTTGTGCACCACGTTGAGCAGCTTGGACCATTTCGACCAGTCCACGTCCTTGAACTTCAGGTCCAGCGCCTGGACCACGTAGGCGTCCATGGCCTGGCGGTGCAGGATCCGCGGGATGTCGTAGATGCTCGGGGCGTCGGGGCAGTTGATGACCGCGTCCTCGGCCACGTCGCACATCCGTGAGATCTTGCCGCGGATCTCTGCCGGCAGCTCACGGTCGCTGCGCAGCACGATCCCGTCGGGCTGGATGCCGATCGAGCGCAGCGCGGCCACCGAGTGCTGGGTGGGCTTGGTCTTCAGCTCCTGGCTGGGGCCGATGTAGGGCACCAGGGAGACGTGGAGGAAGAAGACGTTCTGCCGGCCGATGTCCTGACGGACCTGGCGGGCCGCTTCGAGGAAGGGCTGGGACTCGATGTCACCGACGGTGCCGCCGATCTCGGTGATGATCACGTCCGGGGCGTCCTTGCCCTCGGCGGGCAGCCGCATCCGGCGCTTGATCTCGTTGGTGATGTGCGGGATGACCTGCACGGTGTCGCCGAGATAATCGCCGCGGCGTTCCTTCTCGATGACGGTTGAGTAGATCTGACCGGTGGTCACATTGTTGAGCCCATCGAGGTTCTCATCGAGGAAGCGCTCGTAATGTCCGATGTCCAGATCCGTCTCGGCGCCGTCTTCGGTGACGAAGACCTCGCCGTGCTGGAACGGGTTCATCGTGCCGGGATCCACATTGAGATAGGGATCCAGCTTCTGCATGACCACTGAAAGGCCACGGGCCCGGAGCAGATGCCCCAGGGAGGAGGCGGTCAGACCCTTGCCGAGGGAGGAGACCACACCCCCCGTGACAAAGATCTGTCGACTAGTAGGGAGGCTGTTCTGGTTCCTGGAACTGTTTCTCTGCACCACGGAGTTCGATCCTAACAGTGAACGGGAGGTGGATGTAGTGCCACGGACGTGAGCTACGGCGCAGCCGCGCCGCTGATGAGCTCCCGGGCGTGGGCGCGGGCCGATTCTGAGTCTTCCTGGCCGGCGAGCATCCGGGCGAGTTCGCTGACCCGCTGCTCCTCGTCCAGGGCGGTGACATCGGAGGCGGTGAAGCCCCCGGAGGCTGAATCATCGCGCACCGAGGACTTGAACACCCGGATGTGGTTCTGCGCGTACGCCGCGACCTGGGGCAGGTGGGTGACCACGATGACCTGGCGGTGCTTCGCGAGCATCGCCAGTCGGCGTCCGATCTGCACGGCGGCCTTGCCGCCCACTCCGGCGTCGACCTCGTCGAAGATGAACGTCTCGGTGTCGGAGCCTTCGGCGAGGACCACCTCCAGGGCCAGCATCACTCGGGAGAGCTCACCTCCGGAGGCGCCCTTGCCCAGCGGCAGCGGATCCGCCCCGGGGTGCGGGGCCAGCAGCATCGCCACGGTGTCCGCACCTTCGGGTCCCAGCTCGTCGGTCGCGGTGACCTCCAGGACCATCCGCGCCCGCGGCATGGCCAGGGCGGCCAGCTCCGCACCGACGGCGGCTCCCAGCCGCTCCCCCGCCTCCGCACGAAGACGACGCAGCTCCTCGGCCTCGGTCCACAGCCGTGCCTGCAGCTCATCGATCTCGGCGCTGAGCTCCTCGATCCGGTCGGAGTCGGACTGCAGGTTGTGCAGCCGGGCGCGGGCCTCCTGCGCCCAGCCCAGCACCGCATCGATGTCGGGTCCGTAGAGCCTGATCAATCGTTCGAGGTCTGCTCTGCGCTGGTGGACCGCGGCGAGGCGTTCGGGGCCGGATTCATCCAGGTGCGCGGCGTAGATGCCGAGCTCTGACGCAGCGTCGTTGAGCAGGCTGGAGACCGAAGAGATCTGCTCGGCGATCTGGCCCAGCTCCTGGTCCTGGTCCTGCACGGCGGCCAGCGCGGTGGCGGCGGATTCGACCAGGGCCACCGCATGGGGGACGTCGCCCAGCGCCTCGGCGGCGTCGGGGCCGGAGAGTGAGAGCTGGGCGGAGCGGGCGGCGTCGCGCAGCGACTCGACGTTCTCCAGCTTCAGCGATTCGGTCTTGAGCTCGTGGTCCTCTCCGGGCAGCGGCTCCACGGCGTCGATCTGTTCCAGCGCGAGCTGGAGCTGCTCCGCCTCGCGGAGGCGTTCACGCTCGTTGGTGGTGATCTCTTCGAGCTCGGCGACTTTGGCCTGGTAGCCGGTGAACCTCTGCTTGTACTGGGCGAGCTGAGCGGCGAACTCGGCGCCGGCGCAGCGGTCCAGGGCGCGGCGCTGGGCGGTGGCCGAGCGCAGCCGCAGCTGATCGCTCTGCCCGTGCACGGTCACCAGGGAGCTGCCGATCTCGCCGAGCAGCGCGATCGGCACATTGCGTCCGCTCACGCTGGCGCGGCTGCGGCCCTTGGCGCTGAGCGTGCGGCCGAGCAGGATCTCGACCTCGCCGCGCTGTTGCTGCGGGCTCGATGCTTCTGCCGCCTCGAGGGCGCCGCGGTCTCCGGAGGACGGGGGCTCCGCCCCCGCCGTGTCTGCCGTGTCTTCCGTGTCTTCCGTGTCTTCGGGAGTCTGCAGCCAGGCACCGGCTTCACGGGCCAGTTCCACGCAGCGGTGACCCGCAGGCACGGTGAGTCCTGCGTCGACCACGGCCTGCGGCGCTCCGGAGCGGATCGCGGTGGCTTCGGCGCGGGCGCCCAGCAGCAGTCCCAGCGCGGTGACCACCATGGTCTTGCCCGCGCCGGTCTCACCGGTGACCACGTTGAGTCCGGCATTGAGCGGGAGCTCGGCGTGTTCGATCACGCCGAGGTCGCTGATGGTGACGTAGTCGATCACCGCTGGGTCGCCTCCCCTCGATGGAACGCGTCGGGGGTCTCGACCTGGTTCGCCGGGTCGACCGGTCCGCGCCACCCGGTGGTGGGGAGGTTGAACTTGTCCACAAGTCGTTCGGAGAAAGGGGTCTGGTGCACCCGGGCCAGCAGCACCGGCTCGGCGGAACGGGTGACCTCCACGCGGGAGCCGGGTGGCAGCTCCATGAAGCGGCGCCCGTCGCACCAGAGCACGCCCTGTTCGTCCTCACGCTGCAGAACCTCGACAGCCATGATGGAGTCGGGATCGGCCACCAGCGGCCGGGAGAAGAGCGCATGGGCGGAGATGGGCACCATCACCAGGGCCTGGACCTCGGGCCAGACCACCGGGCCGCCGGCGGAGAAGGCGTATGCGGTCGAACCGGTGGGGGTGGCCATCACGACCCCGTCGCAGCCGAAGGCGGAGACGGGCCGGCCGTCGATCTCGATGATCAGGTCGATCATGCGTTCGCGGGACTGTTTCTCGATGCTGGCCTCGTTGAGCGCCCAGCTGCTGCCGACGTGGCGTCCGGCGTGCCAGACCTGGACGTCGAGCGCCATCCGGCGCTCCACGGTGTAGTTCTGGTCCACCACCCATTGCACGGAGGCATCGAGTTCGGTGCGTTCGGATTCGGCCAGGAAGCCCACATGGCCGAGGTTGACGCCCATCAGCGGGAGTCCGGCTCCGCGCACCAGGTCTGCGGCGCGCAGGATGGACCCGTCACCGCCGAGCACCATGCCGACTTCGCAGTCAGTCAGGGGCACCTCGCGTTCGGCCACCGCCAGCGGCAGGCCACGCAGCCGGTCCCCGATGACATGGTTCAAGGAGGCGATGTCCCGCTCCATCATCACGGGGCGCAGCCCCGCGCTGTGCAGCCGTTCAGCGACGGTGACAGCCGCTTCCACGGCGTCGCGCCGACCCGTGTGGGCCAGCAGCAGGATCTCTCTGGTCATGGAGCCTCCTTCAGTCGAACTCGACCGAGCCCAGCCTATCGCTCCTGAGGGTGTCTGCCTCGGCGGAGGCGGGGGCAGCATGTTCGGTGCTGCGCAGGTGGAGGAAGAACTCCACGTTGCCGTCCTGGCCGGGCAGTCCGGAGCGGTGGATCTCGACCAGCTGCAGCCGTTGGGCCTCGGCGGCGGTGAGCACGGCCTCCACGGCCTCGCGGCGCAGCAGCGGGCTGGAGACCACTCCGGTGCGGCCCAGCCTCTCGCGGCCGATCTCGAACTGGGGTTTGACCATGAGCAGCAGATCCGCGTCCTTGCTCGCCTGCCCGGCCAGGGCGGGGAGCACCAGGCGCAGGGAGATGAAGGAGAGGTCGGCGACGATCAGGTCGAAGGGCTCCCCCAGGTCCTGTGGATTCAGGTGGCGCAGGTTCAGGCCCTCGTGGTTCTGCACCCGCGGATCTGCGGCGAGCTGCGGGTGCAGCTGATCATGGCCGACGTCGACGGCCACCACCTGCTGGGCCCCGCGCTCGAGCAGCACCTGGGTGAAGCCGCCGGTGGAGGCTCCGGCGTCGAGGCAGCGGCGGCCCTGCACCTGGATCTGTGGGGAGGCGACCAGCACACCGTCGAGCTTGTGTGCGGACCGGCTGACCCAGGGATCTTGGTCGCGGACCTCGATGGTCTGATGCCCGGCCACGCTGGTGGCGGCCTTCTGGATGACGGCCCGGTCCACGCTGACCTGTCCCTGGGCGATCAGCTGCCCTGCGCGGGTGCGACTGGGAACCAGGCCGCGGGCGACCATGGCCTTGTCCAGGCGGAGTGACTCGTTCATCGAGCGCCCTCGGCGGTTTCTTTCAGCCGTTGATTCAGGTCCTGGACCAGCGCCTCGGACTCGGCGATCTCGGACTCGAGCTCTTCGATGGTCAGCTCCTGGCCGCGCGGAGAGCTCAGACCCGCGGTACGTTCAGCGCCGGGGATCGGTTCGGGGCTGACGGTCGGTTCGGGGCTGACGGTCGGTTCGGGGCTGACGGTCGGTTCGGGGCTGACGCTGGCCTCGGACATGGCATGGTGCGGCGGCTGCCCGGTCATGCTCCGACGCGCTCCTGCAGCGCGCGGTGGGTCCCGTCGAAGATCTGCGCGAGGTCCGTCAGGATCCAGTCGGGCCGCATACCGTCCTGTGCCTGCTCGGCCGAGGCGGCGGTGTCGATGCCGGTCAGCACCAGGGCTGTGTCGAACCCGGCCCGGTTGCCGCCGAGCACATCAGTGTCCAGGCGGTCTCCGATCACCAGTGGACGCTGTATCTGGAGCGTGTTCGCGGCCTGGGTGAACATCACCGGTTCTGGTTTGCCGGCGGCGGTCGGGGTCTTCCCGGTGGCACGCCCCACTGCTTCGACGAGGGCGCCGTTGCCCGGGGCGATCCCGCGTTCCCGGGGGATGCTGAGGTCAAGGTTGGTCGCGAACCACTGGGCCCCGTCGTTGACGGCGTAGGCCGCCTCAGCGAGGTCGGCCCAGCACAGTCCCGGGTCGAATCCCTGGATTACAGCGGCGGGCTTCTCGGCGGCAGAGTCGACGACGGTGAAGCCGGCCTCCCCCACCAGGTTCCGCAGGTACTCGCTGCCGGTGACCAGCACCTTCGCCCCGGGCTCGAGCGCCGCTCCCAGCAGGGTGACCCCTGCGGGGGCGGAACCCACGACCTCTTCCGTCAGCGCGGGGATCCCGAGCTCATTGAGGTGGGCGGCGACCTGTTCAGCGGAGCGAGACGCATTGTTGGTGACGTAACCGCGCGGGATGCCCCGGCGGACCAGCTCGTCCACGGCCCGCGCGGCACCGGGGATCGCCGATGGTCCCGCGTAGAGGACCCCGTCGAGGTCGAAGAGGACCCCGTCGTAGGAGTCGATGAGCCCCAGGCTCATCCACGTCCTCCGCGGCCGCGGTCCTGATCGCGGTCCTGATGGCGTCCCTTGGAGCGGCCGAGCACGTCCTTGACCTTCGGCAGATCAGCGGGTTCGTCGTCGAAGTCGAGGATCTCCGGGTCTTCAAAGGCCCCAGAGCCCAGTGCTCGTTCCGCCGCGAAGGCCTGTTCGCGCCAACGCTGGGCCTCTTCGTCGCGGCCCACGGTCTCGAGTGCCGCGGCGTATGCGGTGAACAGCCGTGGGGAGAAGCTGAAGGCGCGGTTGATGTCCAGCTCCGGAACCTCCAGCGCGGTCACGGCCGAGGCGTGGTCACCGAGGTCGGTGTAGGCCCCGGAGACGACCATCGCCATCTCGGCGCGAACGGGACCGGTGAGCCCAGCGACCTCTTCGGACTGGGAGAGCTCGATGGCCTTCTCAGGCCGGTCGAGTCCACGCTCGCAGTCCGCAAGCACGGGCAGGTGTGTCTGGTCTCCGCTGATTCGGCGGTAGGTGCGCAGTTCGCGCAGCGCTTCAGCGAAGTCTCCCGCGGCATAGGCAGTCAGGCCCACAGCTTCGCGGACGATGCCGAGGCGTCCCCCGCGGCGGGAGGCGGCGAGTGCATGTTGGAAAGCCACTTCAGGGGCGATGTCGACAAGTCGGCCCGCCATCACGAGGTGCTTGGCAACCCAGGGGCGGTTCGTGTCGTCGAGGGTGCGCAGCTGCAGCAGGGCCGCGCGGTCCAGCTCCTTGCCCGTGACATCCTCATCGATCTCAGGAGAACGCGTGCGATCGTCGCTGTTGGACCGGCGGAGGTCGCGCGGATTGCGCGGGGGCCTTGGGCGGTCTCCGTAGGACTCGTCATGCATAGGTTCGTGGTTCTCCTTGGATTACGTGCGCAGGGCCATCCCAGGATACCGCCTTGAGCGGTGAAGGACGCCTGGCAGCTGCTGTGGACGCGAAGCGCAGGTCGCGGACGGTGCGACCACGTATCGGGCCGGCGTAGAAACAAAAAAAGGCCGTGCCGGAGGAATCTCCGGACGGCCATGATGATCCGCAATGAATGCGAAAAGCTGTTGGTAAAAGTGGGCTCTGCTGATGGAAGATATCGCTGCTCGCTGCAGCCTTATTCTTCCGACGCGGACCGTGATTCCTATCCTGGAAACAGGTCAAGCCCGGTCCCCCGAAGGGGACCGGGCTTGAACCCTCTCTACCAAATAGTGTCCGGCGGCGACCTACTCTCCCACACACTCCAGTGTGCAGTACCATCGGCGCAGTGGGCCTTAGCTTCCGGGTTCGGGATGGGACCGGGCGTTTCCCCCACGCTATGACCGCCGTAACTCTAGAACAACACCACTTCCCACACCACCACACGCACCAGATCACCAAGACCTGACACCCGCAACAGGGGTACTGAAGATGCTGTAAACCTAAACTCACAACAACACTATTAAACTACACACACCTGCCACACCATCACACAGTGATGACACGCAGGGGAGGTCTGACTCTGACCCACACACCCACACGCCTCAAACAAGAGACACCATGGGTAATGCGGGGTTGTTGGCAGAGAACCGCCTAGTGGACGCGAACACGCAGTGTTCAATTAAAACTTCACCGAGCACACATTGAGTGTGGTGTAAGTGGTCGGCTTATTAGTACCAGTCAGCTTCACGCATTGCTGCGCTTCCACATCTGGCCTATCAACCCAGTAGTCTGG
>NZ_JAJOYW010000003.1:0-388390 GCF_022565835.1 Nesterenkonia sp. DZ6 | reverse complement strand
GTGGTGAGGTCGGTGAGTCGGATCGGGTTGCTGCTCTGGTTCACCGCGCCCAGGACCCCGTGCCCGGCGGGCAGGTCTCCGATCTTCTCGGCCACGTGCTGCGCCATCCCGACGTGGATGAACCGCTCGAGGGAGCCATCAGCGGCGATGACGCCCAGTGCGGCGTACTCGGCGTCCGCGACGGTCCTGGCCTCCTCGGCGATGCGCCGCAGAACATGTTCCAGGTCCAGATCGCTGGCCACGACGTTGCTGGCGTCGAGCAGGGTCTGCAGTCTGCGCTGGGAGCTGAGGACCCGGATAGTGCGCGCGATGGAATCCCCCACCGCACCATTGGCTTCAAGCTTCGGAAGGTAGGTCACCCGAAGTTCATCCGAATCCATAACCCTCCTGGCAACGAAGCCTGACCATATGCCCGCCTCGGTGGGCCCGAGACCAACCGAGCGCGGTGATCGGGGCGTACTGCTCGGCGTCTTTCTCCGCGTCCAGGCAGTTCTTCCCGTCGCACGTGCGACGGGTGAATCTTGAGTGCAAGTTCCCGGGTCGCCGTGGGGAGGGTGCTCGGCGAGCCTTCGTATAGAACAATCAATCACCTTTTCGGCTGGAGACGTCAGCGCCTCATGGTTTTGTGGCACCACTTAGAGGACCCGGTGCCGCATGGTGAAGGGTCCATAGGGGTGATACGTCACCAACTGCGAGCGCGTTCAAGGTGATTCCGAAATTTCTTCCCGACAGTGTCCCGGAAGCAGTGCCGTGGCGCTGCGCTGACCGATGATCATGGCGCAGCGCTGATCGTGGGTGGATCAATCGGCAACGATCGGTGCCCCGCCTGTGGCGGTCACCCGGGCCACCGACGCGGTCGAGCTCGCGCATATGCACGCCAGGTCCGCGAAGGCCGAAACCAGGAAGGCGTTCATCATCGCGGAGACCGCTCGCACCTTGCCGACCGCACTGCGCTCGATCGCATTCTCAGACTTCCAGTGCCGTCCGCAGCGATCTCAGCCCGTAGTACATGCGCGTCCGCAAGGTCGCGACCGGAACTCCTGTCTGTTCCGAAAGCTCTTGATATCCAACGCCGTGCAGTTGAACAGCAACGATGACCTCGCGGTGTTCGGACGTGAGCGTAGCCAGAGACGCATAGAGGTCCAACCGCTCCACGAGGAGGAGATCCTCTGTCACCGGCTCGGTCGCCCCCTCGCTCCCCTCCGGACCCGATCGCGCCGGGTGCCGAGCGCGAGCTCGCAACGCGTCCGCGACGAGGTCCCGTTCGATGGCGAACAACCAGGTTCTCACCGAGCCCCGTTCACTGCTGTACTGCCCTCTGTTCCGCCAGGCACGGATGAAGACCTCCTGAACACAGTCTTCCGCCTCGGCCCGGTCACCCAGCGCGTTGAGTGCGAACGCAAAAAGAGCAGACCCGTGGACAGCGAACGTTGCACAGACGTCGAAGGGCGCCTCACCTTCGTGACGCATCGAAAGCTCCCTCTGGTGCCTCAGGACTCCGGGATTCATTTCTCTGAGCGCTGCACCCCATGGCGTCACGGCCCGGACAGGTGCCGAAGCGGCGAAACTGCTGTGCGTTCGGACCCCGGATCGCTGGAGAAACAGGGAACCTTGGACCTGGCCACGACGAGAGTCTGCGCTTCCCGGCGGTGCGGGTGAGCCCCACGACGCCCACTGGCTTTCCTTCCCAGTCCGCCGTTGACCGTCTCCAGCCGGCCAGTGACCTCCGGTCGGGCCAGCTGTGCGCTCTGGTGCTGGCGACGGGAAGACTCGCACAGAAGCTGCTTTTCACGGTCAGTTGATCAGGCATCGGAACGGGCCTTCCCGTTGCCAGAGCCGGGCTCCGTGCAAGGAGGCTGACTAGCAACGAATAGCTAATAAAAATTTGAACTAAATCTCTACCAGAGTATCCATCAACCATCCGGGGTCCATCGAATGTGATAAATCTCACAAACAAGCGGGAAGCTTCAGCCCCTCGCACTAAACCTTTCGCCGACCCTGACCAGCTCGTGATCAGTGATGATTCTCGTGCCACCCATAAGACGAGGGTGGTAAATGTGTCTCTGCTTTATATGACCAGACCCACGGTTCAGCCAACCTGTCGGGCACTCATGCCCGGACATCTACTCTTCTTTCGAATTAAATTTTTATTTGGGACAAGCTTGAACGCAGGGCACCTTTCCGGAGTAACCATCATTAGCTATACCTTCTGCAGGACTTCTCCTTGCAGGAGTCGATGCGATGGACGAGGCAGGTACTGCCTCATCCTCGATTAAGCAGTGAGGTGTTGAATATGGCTCAGAGGATTGAAGTGGTGCTCGTCGATGATCTTGACGGCAGTGAAGCGAAAGAGACCGTGGCTTTTGGTCTGGATGCTCGGTATTACGAGATCGACCTCAGCGATGAGCACACGAAGGAGCTGCGTGAGACGCTGAAGCAGTACATCCGCAAGGGGCGGGTCATTGCCCCTCCGTCACCGCAGAATGAGGCTCGGCAGATTCGTGAGTGGGCGGTGAACAACGGTTATCAGGTCTCCACGCGGGGCCGATTGCACCGCGACATCGTTGAGGCCTATCGCAACGCCAAGAAGCGCTAGAGAGCGATGAATACTTCAGATGGGTGGAGCCTGGAAGCGCACGCTTCCAGGCTCCACCCATCTGTGAAGTACAAGCTGCTGCGCCTCTTCTACGGCTTCCCGAGCACTCGGGCATCCCACTGTGCGGGCGAGATGGAATCACAGGCCCTGGAATCCTTCCATCACCCGTGTCGTCTGCATAGACGCTGAAGGCGGCCACGGATGCAGCCAGAGTCGTAGAGAAGCAGCTCGCTGGACTGACCTGAATATCCGGGATCTCCGGAATGCGCGACTGGATGCAGGTTCGCACCTGACCCCAGACACAAGAAAACCCCTGGAGATCCAGGGGTTTTCTCACCCGATACCGGGTAAAGGTGGCTCCGACCGGCGTCGATCCGGTGACCTTTCGATTTTCAGTCGAACGCTCTACCAACTGAGCTACAGAGCCATAAATCGCCAACTGCGACGACGACTCGCTCTCCGCCCAGATTCTCTGTACAGAGAGTGAAGCGACCCTGACGGGACTTGAACCCGCGACCTCCGCCGTGACAGGGCGGCGCGCTAACCAACTGCGCTACAGGGCCTTACTTTGTGCCGCTTGGCACGAAGTGAAACCTTACCAGTCCCACCCCTTCGATCCAAATCACACTTCCGTGAGATTCAAGACCATGATCCGCGACTTGCCATCGCAGTCCCCGTTTCACCGGAGTACCCCCAACGGGATTCGAACCCGTGCCGCCGCCGTGAAAGGGCGGTGTCCTAGGCCGCTAGACGATGGGGGCCCGATCCCTGGTGGGAACCTGTAAAAGTTTAGGTCCAGCACCCCCGGAGAGCAAATCCGCCGGCGAAGACCCCCTCTGGATGCGGGTCTCTCTAGGATGAAGCCATGGTCTTTCCCATGAGCGACGAGGAATTTGACGCCGCCACCACCGAAGCCCTGAACAGCATTCCCGCAGAACTGGCCGACCAGCTCGAGAATGTGGCGGTCTTCGTCGAGGACCGATACGAACCACAGTCATGGGAGGATCCCTCGACGGTGCTACTGGGGCTCTACGAGGGGACCCCACTCACTGAGCGCGGCGGGGAAGGCTGGTCCATGCCGGATCACATCACGCTGTATAAGGAGCCGATCCTGCAGATGTGCCACAGCCGCGAGGAAGTGCTCGATCAGATCACGATCACGGTGATCCACGAGGTGGCCCACTTCTTCGGGATCGACGATGACACTCTGCATCGTCTCGGCTGGGGCTGAATACAGCGGCGCCGAGGATATCGGCCGCCACCTATAACGCTATTAGCACAGTGTCATTGCAATGTCGGGGAGGCTCAACCTTCAACCTACTTGAAGGTTGCAACTAAGGCTTTGTGCCGCTAGATCCCCGGAATGACAGGGAAGTAGCCCTCCATAGCTTGATCACAGGAACGACACGACCTGTTGCCAAGATGACAAATCCACAACTATCGTTACCGGCGTAGCGCCAAAAGGCTCGAATCGCGTTTCCCATCGTTACGCTTCGGCCTCTGGATCACACGGCTATCACCGCACGGCGATCACCTTTTTGATTGAGGGTTTTTAAACTGTCTTTCCCTGGGTCCGCCTGGTCACGTGAGTCCAAGAGCTGAGGCAACCGCGATTCGAACCTTGCCCTGTGAGACGGGCTGCGGCGCTTCCCCAGTGAGGACTAAGTGAGGATCTACCGTGAAATACCGTCGCAATCTTGCGGTGGCCGCAATTACTGCCGCCGTCGTGACGACAGCGTTGGTCGGGACAACTCTCCCCGATCTGGTGGCCGATCGCGCCGCCAATGCCGTCGAACAGAATGATAAGAATTCCGCCGACTCAGTCACTTTGACTGAACTCCCCGCGGTTCCATCCGCCAAAGAGATCTCCACCGCCCGGGACTCGTCCCAGGCCACCGAACAGATGATCGACGAGATCTCTGACCGGATCTCCCAGGCCAGCCAACGTGCGCTGGAGCTGGAATCTGCAATGCAGGAAGAACACCAGGCCGCCGTACAGGCACAGGTCGACGCCGATGAGGCTGCCGCTGCAGCCGATGAAGCGCGCACGGCCGCTGAGGAGACTCAGGCGGCTGCCGTGGAGGCGTACCAGGAACCTGAGACTTCCGTCGCAGAGGTCCTGCTCACCGAAGCGGACAGCCTGGCCGACGCCGCGACTGACACACGGCTTCAGGAGCAGGCTGAACAAGACGCCATCGCCGCAGAGCAGGAGGCCGCCGAGGCCGAGAGCCTTGCCGAACAGGCTCGCCAGAACTCCACCAGCGCCGCTGAGGCCAGCGCGAACGCCGAGCGCGCCACCGAGACCACCCGCACCGACGTCGAACAGGTCGGTGAGCGGCTCCAGGAGCTCCTAGAGAACCTGATGGAGCTTGAGGGCTGGGAAGGTGACCTGCAGAGCTTCTTCGAGCAGATCCTCGGTAACAGTGAGTTCGTCGACGAGAACGGCGAAGTCGATCACGAGCAGCTGAGCTACCGGATCACCGCGCTTCGCGCAGACGCCGAGCAGGCTCGCATCACCGATGAAGCCGCTGAGGAGGCCGCCGAGGCTGAGGCAGCAGCCGCCGCCGAAGCTGAAGAGGCGGCAGCAGCAGAGGCCGAAGCCGAGGCAGCCGCCGCGGAAGAAGCTGAGGCAGCAGCTGAGGCCGCAGCTGAAGAGTCGGAGGCCGCCGAAACGGCAGCGGCCGAAGCAGCAGCAGCCGAAGAGGCCGCCGCTGAAGAAGCAGCCGAAGAGGCAGCAGCTGAAGAAGCCGCCGCCGCGCAGGCAGCCGCCGAAGCAGCAGCAGCCGAAGAGGCAGCAGCTGAAGAAGCCGCCGCGCAGGCAGCCGCCGAAGCAGCAGCAGCCGAAGAGGCCGCCGCTGAAGAGACTTCCTCGGAAGGTGCGGCCGGGGAAGCCGCACCTTCCGAGGAGCCACGGCCTGCGCCGGCCACTGCGCCTGCACCGGAGCCCACGATCGCGTCGTTCAGCAGTCTCAGCACGAGCATGCAGACGCTGATGCGCGAGGGCGCTGAGCTTGAGGCCTCCTTCAGCGGAGGCGCTCAGGACTACTACCGGGCAGTGTTGAGCAACGGAGCACTGACCAACGCGGACGGAAATGCCTCGTGGAACAAGATGCGCTGGCACGTGGACTACCTCGCAGCCCAGGTCGAACCAGAACCTGAGCCCGAGCCGGCACCAGAGCCGGAGCCCACCCGGGCCCCTGCGCCCGTCCCGGAACGCACGCAGGCCCCCGCGCCTGCCCCGGAGCGCACGCAGGCCCCCGCGCCTGCCCCGGCACAGAACCCGGCACAGAGCCAGGCGCAGTCCTCGAACGTGGTCCCGGCCAGCAGCAACTCCAACGGTGTTGAGATTGCGATCAACTGGGCCGTCGCGCAGGCCAACCGCGGCGACGTCAGCTACGTGCTGGGCGCCAACGGTCCGAATGCCTTTGACTGCTCCTCCCTGGTGCAGCAGGCCTTCGGACAGGCCGGAGTCAGCATGAGCCGCACCACGTTCAGCCAGGTCAACGAGGGACGGGCAGTCTCCGTGGGTGACATGCGCCGCGGGGACCTGGTGTTCTTCGGCAGCGCCTCTGCACCGGGCCACGTAGGCATCTACCTCGGCAACGGCCAGATGGTCGATGCCTCGAACCCCGCTCGTGGACTCCAGGTCCGCTCGGTCTACCAGACACCCTCAGTCGTGCGCCGCATGATCTGAACAACCACACGCACAACTGAATGACCTCTCACTGGTTCTCCCGCTCGCGGTAGGGCGGCGAGACGGATCGAAGATGAAGATGATGAGGGCCCCCGGCGTCGGACACCGGGGGCCCTCATTTCTCTGTGTCTGGGTCAAGCGGGGAGCGTCAGTCTCCGAGCATCGGTCCGAACTCAGGGCGGTCCTCCAGCCGCGTGTCCTCGTTGTCCGGGACCACCATCAACGGGCCCTCCGCGTGGTGCAGCACGCCCTGGGAGGTAGATCCCAGCAGCATCCCCGCGAAACCACCACGGCCGCGTGTGCCGATGACGGTGAGCTGAGCGCCACGAGTCTCCTGGACCAGGACATCCACGGCGGTGCCGTCGATCACCTCGGCTTCGATCTGCAGTTCCGGGTAGTGGCTGTGCAGCCAGAGTCGACCCGCTTCGAGCTTCTCGCGCAGCTCCTGCAGCGCCGCGTCGTTGTCGATGCTGGTCGGGATCCAGACCAGCGTCGCGCCCACCGGCGGCAGCGCGCACACGATGCGCAGGCTGGTTCCCCGTTCGCTGGCCTCACGGGCGGCCACCAGCGCGGCGACGCGACCGAAGTCCGATCCGTCCACGCCTGCCGCCACCGGACGCGAGTCCTTGGGTCGGATCGGGTGCGCACCCTCGGCGATCACCGAGGCGGGCGCGGCGCTGCCCGGCGGAGTCGCATGAGTCGTCGTCGCACCCTGGGCCGGCCCACCCACGAGCGGGATGGCTCCGGTGGCGGTGGTCACGGCATTGGACTCCTTGGAGGAGAACTTCAGCGGCACCAGGACGGTCGGACACTTGGCGTGGGCCGGAAGCGCAGATGAGACAGACCCGAGCAGCCGCCCGAGGAACCCGCCCCGGCCGCGGCTGCCGACCACCAGGACCACGGCGTCGTGGGAGTAGTCCAGCAGCACTCCGGCCGGGTCCCCCGACTCGACCTCGTAGCGGACCTCCCCGGGGTAGTCACGCAGGAATTCCGCGGCCTGCTCGATGACCTTCTCTGAGCCTTGACGCAGCGCCGAGTCATCCATCAGCGCGTAGCCGCCGTCCATCGAGGAGGCGGCGAAGGCCGGGATCGAATACGCGGTGACCACGGTCAGCAGCAGCTGGCGGCGATGAGCCTCGGCCGCGGCCCAGTGCGCGGCGCGCAGCGACTGCTCCGAGCCGTCCACACCGACGACGACGCCGCGGACCCTGCCCCGCGCCGAACGGGCCGGGCGCGGTGTCTCTTCTGCCGCGGGCGGGTGGGACGCGCGACCGCTGCGCAGGGAGGCGCTGTCTGGGGGTTCACGGTGCGGTGCGGGGTTCATGATGAGCTCCTGGAGGCCGTGGCGGTCAGCTTGGGCCCATGATATCGCTCCATGTCGACTGAGACATCCGCGGGTGGCCGCGTCATCCGAACGCCGCTGATCCGAGGGTTCGCCGGGCTCGGCGCAGGGGCTCGGCGCGCTCAGCTGGCAGAGGCGACCGTCTGCAACAGTCGTGCGGGGTAGTTCGTGGTGATCTCCTGAACCCCGAGATCGATGAGCAGCGCCGCGTCCTGCGGGGCATCGACCGTCCATACGCGAAGCCGAGAGCCCCGTGCCACCCAGGCCTTGACCTCGGCCCGATGGTCTTTGACGTAGGCGAGTCCGGGACCAGCGATTCCGGCCCGTCCGTTCCAGACCAGCGTCTCGGAGTCGCGAAGGGTTCCGCGCATCACGGCGGCCACCACGGGCCGGACCGCCGTCGCCAGCGGCATCTTCTCCAGCCGTTTCTGCACCTGCGCCTCGGTGACCGAGCTGAGCAGGGCGCAGAGCTTGTCCGGGGCCACCATGTCCGCCAGGTAGAGCAGGGATCCGGGGTAGAAGCTCATGAAGGACACGGTCACTGCATGTTGGCCGAACTCACCGGCGGGAATCGCCGACGTCTCTGGGTCCCATCCGAAGCGCAGCAAGGTGCGCAGCACCTTGGTCTCCAGCCGATCCCCATATGGCGAGGGGTGCTTCAGCTCCACGGCGAGGTCGAGATCGCGACCGGCGTCGATCATCAGCTCCAGGACGTCGGCGAGGGTCATCAGCTGCTGATGCTGGGTGCCGTAGTCGCCGGGAAGCTTCGGCGTCTTCCAACTGGTGACGTCGAGGCTGCGCATGTGGGCCAGACTGAGCTCCGCCACCGAGCCGGTGCCGTTGCTGGTGCGGTCAACCGTGGCGTCGTGGAAGCAGACCGGCTCACCGTCAGCGGTCAGGTGCAGGTCGATCTCCAGGCCGTCTGCACCCTCCTGGATCGCCCGGCGGTAGGCCGCACGGGTGTGCTCGGGAAACAGTCCTGAAGCCCCCCGGTGCGCGAAGACCCTTGCCCGCCGACCGCGGGAGTCCGTTGGTGCACCGAGATCCAGCGGATCCTCCGGAGAATGATCGTGCAGCAGCGCGGTGTCCAGGCTGACCGGTGGAGCCGGCCGAAGCGCGCCGCCGGACTCCTGGTTCTGGGCGAGTTCCAATGTCACAGTTCCAGACTGGGCCTAGAGGGACAACGGGGCGCGTCGATCGGGTGGCACATTCGGGAAAGCTTCAGTGAACATGGAGTGAATGACCTCGCGGTGTGGGGGTGGGTGTTCAGCGCCGGGGCGCGTCTGCCATGGGGCGGGTGGTTTCGAGCGCGTCGGCGGAGGATCTGTCGCCGCGGCGCTTCTGGGATCCACGCGCAGCGAGGATCTCGCGCTTGCGTCCGCGGCGCTCCTTGCGCTCGGCGCGCAGCCGCTCGCGCTCCAGCGCTCGCTTCATGTCCGCCACCAGGGCCGCGGGCGTCTGCTCGGGCAGCTCACCGAAGGTCTTGTGGGCAGACTTCACGATCTGGCTGGCCAGTCGATGGTTCGCGGCACCTCCGACGACCATCCCGATGCCGAAGGGAATAGCGCGGCCGATCATCGTCGTGCCCGAGCGGATGAAGAATCGGCGCATGAACTGCCGCTTGATCTGGTTGACCACCAGTCCGGACACCCCGGAGGAGTTGGCGGAGCTGTTCATCGGGACCAGGGAGGAGAACGGGCCGGCACCCTTGCCGCCCGCCTGTTGGGAGAGCTCCCCCAAGAGCTGGCGGCCCTGATCGCCGAGCATCACACCCATCACCAGCAGCTTCGCCCGTTCGGGGTCTGCGGTGCTGATTCCTGAGAGTTCAGCGATCGACTGCGCGTAGAGCGCGCAGGCCTCGAGGAAGCTTCCCGTGGCCGCCGCGGAGAGTCCGAGTGAGGTCACGGTGCCCACTGCAGGCACTGCCGCGGTAGCGCCGATCAGGGCGCCTCCGCCGGTCATTCCGCGGGTGAAGTCCTTGTCCAGCTGGGCGGCCAGCTGGTGATTGGAGAAGCTGGGGTGCGCCTTGCGCAGCCTGCGCAGATTGGCCAGCACCAGCGGCCGCTGCACGGTGACCGCCCGGGTCAGCCAGGTCTCGGCACGCGGGGTCAGCTTGCCGGAATCGTCAAAGGCGTGACCCTTGACCATGGATACCGTCTGCTGGGCGAAGAAGCCGGAGGCTGCAGCACCCATGAGTTTCCCGTTCCCCGAAGACTTCTTCATGACCTCAGTCTAGGGTGTGACCCCGACCAGATGGGAAGCCATTCAGCTCCCGGCGATGTCCAGCCAGACGAGTCGCCCGACCGGCGAGTCAGGGTCGGCAGGGTCCACCAGGTTGAAGCCGAACTCGCCCTCCGCGGGCCAGAAGACGCCGGAGCTGTCGACGTCGAGTGCGGCAGCGGGGAGCACGTAAGAGGATCGCACGGCATCGCCGCCGGTCAGTCCGTGGGTCGCCTGAGGATCTGCGGCAGCGTCGCGGCGCTGCGGCAGCGGCTCGTCGGTGATCGCCTCGGGGCCCGGGTCCTGGATGGTGCCGTCGTTCAACAGTGAGGCGAGCTCTGGGACCTGGCGGTTGGGCCAGGTCTGAAGCTCCTGCGCGTCGGCAAGGCTGCCGGCGACCACGAATGGCGTGCCGGACTCGAGGCCACCATAGGCACCCTCGTCGTCATAGAGGTACCAGGATGCCCCGGAGACGAACTCTGCGACCATCCGGCGCTGGTCCTCACTGCGGGCGACGTCGGGCGTCGTGGGCCCGGGAGGGCTGTTGAGATCGGTGGCCACGACGTGCACGTGATCCGCCTCGCCTGGAACCTCGACCGGAATGTCCCACAGGCTGGTGCTGGGCAGAGGCAGCACCGACTTCTCAAGATCGGAGAACTCGTCCGCGGGCATGGAATTCTCCGGCATGTCCTGCCAGAGGAACTCCTGGAAGGTGCGGACCTCATCCTCAGCGATGGGGTAGGTGGAGAAGACCGCCATGCCGCGCTCCCCCGCGTACCGTCCGTAGCCCAGCGCGTCGGCGGGGCCACCGATCCGTCCGTCACCGTCCAGGTCCGCACCCGAGTCGATGCCCGAGTTGGTCGGCGCCGTATATACATGGGAGTACTTGATGCCGGTCTGGCCGTTCTGGCCGCGGGAGAGGTACTCGTCATTGACCGTCGTGGCGATCTGCTGGTGCTCGTCGTAGCTGAGCCCGGTCAGCACCAACACGTCGGGGGCATTGACCTGCACGGTCTCGGCCAGGACCCGGGCCTGCGGATGCATCCCGCCGTGGAGCTCTTCAAGGACCTCCGCGGAGGAGGCCCCGCGGATCTGCGCGTGAAGGGTAGCCACCCGGATGTCCCCGGCGGCCTTCTCCACGGTCGTGGTCAACTCCTGGGACTCAGGCGTCACGAGGGGCTGCCCCGGGGTGGGGTAGTAGGAAGCGGTGGTCGCGCCGTCGGCGGCGCCGCTCCCGGTCTCGCTGCTGATGCTGTCGCTGCTGGTGGTCGTGGCGTGCGCACCGGAAGATCCAGCCACTAGCAGACCGGCCACGAGGCAGCTGGAGAAACCGCTGCGCATGAATCCTCTGGCCCGCAGCTCAGATCGTTGCTGGCCATTGGGCATGGGTTACACCGTAATGCGGCACTCTGGCCGTGCCAAGCCCAGAACGCAACTTGTGGAAACAGTTACCAAGGCGTAACAGTGGAAATGAGGAGCGACCGACCTCCGCCGCCGGGCCGGGCCGTGATGAAACTCTCCCCCGGTCGCCAGCAGTTGCATTATAAGACCAACGGGTGTGTAAATAGAAGATATACGCTTCAAATTCGAGAGTGCACGACACTTCTGGCGACGACGCAGAGTTCTGCCGACAGTCGCGTTGGCGCAGGGAACCAACCCCGCCGCAGCGACCGGAGAGCCGACGTCGTCTTTTTCTGTGTCTGGAACGAATTGATCGCTGCGCACTGAATCGTCTTGCACATGACTAGAGAACACTCTCACTTCACCGAGGAGGACCACATGGCTTCGCAACCCGAAGCTCGACTACGGGACTGGTCGCCGGCTGACGCCTGGCGCGGCCTGAACAAGCCCGTATTCATCCCCGCCGTGCTCATCATCGTCGCTGGCCTGATCTTCGCAACCATCTGGGGCGAAGCCAATGGCGCTGAAGCTTTCGAGACGCTGAACGCCACCATCGTGAACACCATCGGCTGGTGGTATGTCCTGGTCGCCACCGGTTTCGTGGTCTTCGCCCTCTGGGCCGGAGCCTCCAAGGCAGGCAACATCCGTCTGGGTCGCGACGACGAGAAGCCTGAGTTCTCGCTCGGCTCCTGGTTCACCATGCTCTTCGCCGCAGGCATGGGCATCGGACTCGTCTTCTGGGGCGTGGCCGAGCCGCTGTGGCACTTCATCGCTCCGCCAGACGTCACGGGAGCCGTCGGCATGGACGCCAGCGGCGAGATGGTCGCGGCGGGCGAGTCAGCCGCCATAGGCGCCGCGATGGGCCAGTCCGTCTTCCACTGGGGCCTGCATGCATGGGCCATCTACGTGGTCATCGGACTCGGCATGGCCTATATGACCTTCCGCCGCGGACGCCCACTCTCGGTGCGGTGGCTGCTGGAGCCGATCTTCGGCCGCAAGCTCATCGAGTCCTGGGTAGGGCACGTGATCGATGTGGTCGCGATCGTCGGCACCGTCTTCGGCATCGTGACCTCACTGGGGATCGGCACTCAGCAGATCGCGGCCGGCCTCGGCTTCATGGGATGGATCGAGGATCCGGCGAACACCGTTCTGTTGACCATGATCGTCGTGGTCATCATGGCGATCGCCACCTTCTCGGTGATCACCGGCGTGAACAAGGGTCTGAAGTGGCTCTCAAACTTCAATATGGTCCTCGCCGCGCTGCTGGCGCTGTTCGTCCTGATCGCGGGTCCCACTCTGTTCCTGCTGCAGTCTCTTGTAGGCAACCTGGGCGAGTACCTTATGGCCTTCCCGCAGCTGTTGTTCGAGACCGGGGCCAGCTACGCCGGCGGTGAAGATGGCGGCTGGTCCGCCGACTGGACCATCTACTACTGGGGCTGGTGGATGAGCTGGGCGCCCTTCGTCGGCATGTTCATCGCGCGGATCTCCCGCGGACGCACCATCCGTCAGTTCGTCATGGGCGTGCTCCTCGCGCCGACCCTGGTCGGACTGATCTGGTTCACCATCTTCGGCTCCTCCGGCATCTGGTACCAGGTGACCGAGGGTGTCATGGTGGGCGAAGACGGCAGCATCGACACCGTCGGTGCAACCTTCACCCTGCTCGAGCAGCTGCCCCTGGCGTCGATCACAGCGGTGGTGGCCATTCTGGTGATCGCGATCTTCTTCGTCACCTCCGGAGACTCCGGCTCGCTGGTCACCGATGTGCTCTCCTATGGCGGACGCACCGAGACACCGAAGCTGACCCGCGTGTTCTGGACTGTGTTCATCGCGATCACCGCCATCGTGCTGCTGGCAGCCGGAGGCGGAGAGGCCGCAGATGCCTCCCTGCGCGTGCTGCAGGTCGCTGCGATCAGCGCGGCGGCTCCGATGTCCATCGTGATGGTTCTGGCCGTGATCGCTCAGGTCCGGATGTTCAACTACGAGACGAAGACGATGCCTCGATACGTCCGCATCCGGCCCACGGCCAGCAAATCGGCGCTGGTCGACACCGCGCGCAATGCTCCGGGCGGCGGGGACTCGGCTCCAGGTGTGCACCGGAACGTGCGTTCGATCCTCACCGGTCAGCGCGCTGCGCTGAAGGGCTTCCTCGGAGGCACCTCAGCAACTCTGGCCGGACTGGACAAGCCCACCTCCAAGGAATCAAGCATCTCCACGCCGTTCGACTCCGACGACATGGTGTTCGCGATCCAGGACGTCCCGCCCCACTCCACCGTGGTCAACCCGCAGACGGGCACCATCGGCTGGGACGAGGACGTCGCGTTCAACGATCCGATCGCCGATCAGGTGTTCGCGACTCCGGAGTTCGCGGATTCCGCCACCGGTCAGCAGTGGGAGTCCGAGCAGATCTACGACGAGGCCGTCGGAAACAGCGAGGTCGAGTCAGATCCTGACACGCCCACGGGTGATGACACGCAGCGCTGATGCACTGCGCGATCTGATCACGTGAAAGAAGGGCGGGCCCCAGTTCAAATGAACTGGGGCCCGCCCTTCTCATCTGCCCAGCCGTGTCCGGCCGGATCAGACACCTCCTGCTCGGGATCAGGAGGGGTTGAACTCACCCGGGTTCGGGCCGGTTCGACCGTCGCGCTCAAGCCCGTCGATGGCTGAGAGCTCCTCCTCGGTGAGCTCGAAGCCGAAGACGTCGAAGTTCGACGCGATCCGATCCGGGGTGACTGACTTGGGGAACAGGATGCGTCCACGCTGAAGGTGCCAGCGGATCACGACCTGCGCGGGAGACACCTCGTGCGCCTGGGCCGCGGCGACCACGGGCTCGTCCTCGAAGACGGCACCCTGCGCGAGCGGGCTCCAGGCCTGGGTCTTGATGCCGTGCCGGTCGTTGGCCTCCTGGATGTTGCGCTGCTGCAGCGCAGGGTGGATCTCCACCTGGTTGATCGCTGGAATCACCGTGCCGGCCTCGACCACACGCTCGAGGTGTTCAGGCAGGAAGTTCGAGACACCGATGCTGCGCGTCAGTCCCTCGGCCTGGAGCTCCTCCATCGCCTTCCACGCGTCCAGGTAGGCCTCGTCGGCTGGTGAGGGCCAGTGGATCAGGTAGAGGTCCACGTAGTCCAGGCCGAGCTTCTGCAGCGAGGTGCGCAGCGCCTGCTTGGTGTTTCCGGCCTTGAAGTCGTTCACCCAGACCTTGGTGGTGATGAAGAGCTCCTCGCGAGGAATGCCCGAGGCAGCGATGGCGCGTCCCACACCCTCTTCGTTTCCATAGACGGCGGCGTTGTCGATGTGCCGGTATCCGACCTTCAGCGCTTCGGCGACCACCTTCTCGGCGTCGTCGGCTGGAACCTGCCAGACCCCGAAGCCGAGCTGGGGGATCGCGGTCCCATCATTGAGTGTGATCGTGGGAACAGTAGCCATCGGCAACCTCTCTCATCCTGCGTACATGTCTGAGGGCAGCCCTGCCCTCGTGTTGTGTGAACCACGCAACAGTCAGGATCATTCCATGAGGTCGGTCGACAAGGGTCCATTTCTGCAGACCCCTCGTCAGAGTGCCTACTCACTGGTCAGCCGATGCAGACGGGCCTAAGCTGAAGTCATAGGAGTGCACCGCGCCGGGCGCCGCTCCTCCGCACCGATCAGAGGATTCATCATGGCCGCAGAGGTCACCGCTTCACGACGCCGAGCCACTGGGCGCACCCTGCTGATCGTCTCAGCCCTCGGCTGCGCGGGATTCGCCGGTTGGTCGTTGGCGCAGCTCCAGCTCACCACTTCCGAGACGTTTCTCTCGGAAGCGTGGCACGCCTTCGGGCTGATCGTCTTCGCGGGGCTCTTCGCCCTCGTCGCCTGGCGCCCCCGGGCCTACCCCGGCCTGATGGAGCTGACCATCGTGCACAGCATCGGAATGTTCGTGCTGGCGTTCCTCAATCAGGACGCGGCCGGCGCCACGGCGACCATGATCCTGCACGGGCTTCTCGCGGTGGCTCTGCTCATCGCCTATGTCGTCCTCGGCTGCATCAAGGCGTGGGGGCACCAGCCGGCGACGGAGCAGCCACCGTCGGCCGCCGCGAAGCGACCCGAGGCCACGCGCGATCCCGTCACCGCCGCGAAGGACTCCAGGACGAAGGGGCAGCAGAGCCGCCAGCCAACTGCCGGGAACACTCCGCGGGGGATTGACCGGACTCCCGAAGCGCCGGCGCAGCCAGGCACCCAGGCAGGCGCCGCACCCCACGCGCAGCCCCCGCGGACCGGCACCGCGCCGACGAGGCCATTGCCGCAGGAGCTTCCCGAAGATCGCCCGCGCCCCTGAGTGCGCCTGGGGACGACCGGACACCCGGAAGGGTCCGGGCCTCACACCCCGAGTCGACGGCGCAGCTCGGGTGCGTGCCGTCGGGAGACCTCTACCCGGCTGCGCTGGCGATCATTGAGCACCAGGACCAGTGCGCCGCGGAAGTCTGGCACCAGCTCCCGGACGTAGCGCAGATTGACCAGATATGAGCGGTGCACCCGGAAGAAATGGCCCTGGAGGCGACGCTCGAGCTCATTGAGCGAGAACGACACGAGCACGCGATCATCGGTGAGCTTCAGCGAGGCGTAGCCGCGCGCCGCCACGGCGTAGACGATCGCATCACCGTCGACGAGCACCGTCCGGCCGTCCTTCTGCACCGGGATCCGCACCAGCTGCTGCGCATTTCGTCGGGGTGCGGCCTCGGCCTGGGCGGGCTCCGGAACTGCCGCAGCTGAGACCGCCGCGGCCGGTGACGAGGCGGCCTCGGCGCCGGCGAGCGCGCGTTGTACAGCTCGCTGGAGCCGGTCGGCGGAGAACGGCTTGACCAGGTAGTCCGCGGCCGCGAGATCAAAGGCCTCCACGGCATGATCGGGGTAGGCGGTGGTGAAGATGACCTGAGGCGGGCGCACACCCTCGGGAGCACTCGCGCCGCGCAGCCGCTGCGCGACCTCCAGTCCGGTGAGCCCGGGCATGCGGATGTCGAGGAAGACCAGGTCGTAGGCAAGAGAGTTCAGCAGCAGGAGCGCCTCTTCACCATTGGTGGCTTCTCCCACCACTTGGACGCCGCCGACCTCCTCGAGCAGGAACCGGAGTTCCTCGCGGGCAGGAGCCTCGTCGTCCACGATCAGAGCGCGTGGGTGCATTGACTCAGTATAGGGGGAACATCCAGGTCACTGTGATCGCAGTCACCGAAGCGGGATCTGCAGCTCCACCACGGTGCCTCCGGAGCGCGGGGTCGAGATAGAGAGGTCATAGCGGTCCCCGAACAGCGAGTTCAGCCGTTCGGTGATGTTCTGCAGGCCGACCCCGGCATGCTTCGGGTCATCGGTGAGGGTCTCACTCCCGTCGAGGCGACCGGCTCCGTCGGCCATCTGCGCCAACACCTCGGGGGCCATCCCTACGCCGTCGTCGCTGACCCGGATGCTCGTGGTGCGCGCCAGCGGGTCCACTCTGGCCCGCAGATGCACGGTCCCGCCCGCGGGCTTGCCCGCGATGCCGTGTTTGACCGCGTTCTCCACCAGCGGCTGGATCATCAGCACCGGCACTCTGGTGGTGAGCACCTGCGGGTCGATGTCATAGCGGACCTTGAGCCGGTCCCCGAAGCGCGCCTGCTCAAGCGAGACGTAGGTGCGCACGAAGTAGTACTCCTGGGCGAACTCGGCGTAATGCCCCTCCTGGCGCACCGCGTAGCGGAAGAACTCGGAGAGCCGCAGCAGCAGCTCGCGGGCCTCGTCTGGTCGGGTGCGGGCCTTCGAGGCGATGGTGTTGAGGATGTTGAACAGAAAGTGTGGGTTGATCTGGGCGCGCAGCGCGTTGAGTCGCGCATCGGTGGCCAGCTGCTTCTCACGGTCGAGCTCGGCCAGCTCCAGGTGCAGCGAGAGCATCGCGGCCATGTCCTCGACCAGCTGACGCGGCGGGATGTCGGCCTCGGCCTGGTACACCCCGAGGGTCCCGATCACCCGGGCACCCACGCGCAGCGGCACGATCACCGCGGAGGTCAACTCACAGTCGGGCTTGCGGCAGCCCACACCGGCACGGTCGCGGACCACCTGGGTCCGGCCCTTGGCGATGGTGCGCGGGGCCGCGGAGGTCTGCATCTGGGCCCCCTCGCGGTGGTGATCCGCGCCAGGTCCCACATAGGCGAGGATCTGCTCGCGGTCGGTGATCGAGACGGCATCACCGGAGAGCATCGGGCGCAGCAGCTCGCAGGTCCGCCGGGCGGCCTCCGGGGTGAGTCCGGCGCGCAGCGGCATGGAGCGTCCCGCTGCGGCGAGGTTGCGCACCCCACGGCTGACCTCGACCTCCCGCGGTGAGACCGGACGCTGGCGACGCCGACCGGTGGCCCCGCGCAGCGCCGACGGGTACCCCAGCACCGCTCCGACCGTGAGCCCGAGCCCGAGCCCGAGAGTGGGAAGCATCGGCAGGGCCGGGTCGGCGAACACCTGGGTGCCGAGATAGACCAGAATCCAGATCAGCGTCACTCCCGCTGCCAGCATCGCGCTACCGCGCATCCACGCCTCCTCGGGTCAGTCGGGCCATACGTTCGGCGCGGCGATCCGCCGCGGTGCCGTGCATCCGCACCCAGTGCGCCTGGACCCCGTCGGGGGCCCTGGTTCGCAGCGAGACCAGCACCACCACCGCCACCGTGATCGGCGCGACCACCAGGGTCGGAGCGGCAAGAAGCTCGCGCAGCCAGTCGGCCTCGATCAGTCCGGCCGTCATGAACATGCTCACCGAGAGGGTCGCCCCGGTGAGCAGCCCGGCCAGGGAACCGGCCGCCGTCGTCCGGTGCCACCAGATCGCGAGCACCAGCACCGGC
The DNA here is from genome assembly GCF_022565835.1 of Nesterenkonia sp. DZ6. Lineage (NCBI taxonomy): Bacteria > Bacillati > Actinomycetota > Actinomycetes > Micrococcales > Micrococcaceae > Nesterenkonia > Nesterenkonia sp. DZ6. The sequence continues at coordinate 370,301 of NZ_JAJOYW010000003.1, read as the reverse complement.
GTCAGTGCGGAGCCGGCCACGGCGAAGGCCCAGGTCACCATGGTCGCGACCAGCGAGGGCATCGCCGGGGCGAAGGCCTCGGGGCGCAGCGCGATGGCCAGTCCGGCCGCGAGCGCTGCGCCCAGCAGCGTGGTGATCCGCCCGGCCCACACTGCCTGGCGCTGCGTGGCGCGGGGGTTGATATGACGCTCATAGACGTCGTGGCCCCAGGTGGCCGCCGAGGCCAGCAGCAGCCCGGCCACCGTGGACATGGCGGCGATCAGGGCGGCGGCGGCGATCAGCCCCAGCCCGGTCTGCTCGCCGTAGATCCGGCCCAGCACCGGCAGCGCGTGCTCAGGGGTGTGCAGCACTCCGTCGACGGTGAGCTCCTGAAGCCAGGGCCTGCCCGCGACGGCGTCAGGGATGATGTCCCGGGCGGCGGTGCCCAGCATGATCGCCATCGCGTAGAACGCGCCGATGAGCACCAGCACCCAGACGGTGGTGGTGCGGGCGGCCTTGCCGGTGGGAGAGGTGAAGTACCGGTTCATCACATGCGGCAGCCCGGCGGTGCCGAGCCCCAGGGTGACCACCAGCGCCACCTGACCCAGCGGCCCGTAGCGGGCGCCGGGCTCACCGAAGAGCGCCGGCTCCCCCGGGTGCATGTGGTTGGTCTCCTCGGTCAGCGTCCACTCCTGCCCGTCGGCGCCGCCGAGCGTGGGATTCGCCAGCGGGGCCTCGCTCAGGCTCTGCACGGCCTCCCCATAGCGGAAGCCGTCCGCGGTGACCACCACGGCGAGCCAGACCAGCGCGGCGAAGAGCAGCAGGAACTGCACGGCCTGGTTCCAGGTGGTCCCGCGCATCCCCCCGAAGGCGACGACCACGGCGACCACCGCAGTGGAGAGCAGCACTCCGGTCGCGTAGGGAGAGAGGCCCAACAGACCCTGCCCGACCAGCAGCTCCCAGGTGATGCCTCCACCCACCGACTGCGGCACCAGATAACAGAGGATGACGAGCTGGACGACACCGACCGACGCCAGCCGGACCGGATCCGAATCCATCCGGCGGCCGAGGAAGTCGGCCAGCGAGAACTCTCCGAAGCGGCGCAGCGGAGCCGCGATGAGCAGCAGCACGGGCACGAAGCCGGCGGCGAAGCCCACCGCATACCAGGCGCCGTCCAGACCCGAGACATACACCGCAGCGGCGACCCCGAGGAAGGAGGCGGCCGAGAGGTAGTCCCCGCAGATCGCCCAGGAATTGGTCATCACACCGACCCGCTGGCCCGCCAGATAGAAGTCCACGGTGGAGGGGCCCCGGGGGCGGCTGATGAAGGAGACTCCGAGCACGATGATCAGCACCGCGGCCAGTGTCACCACCGCGGTCGAGGTCACTTGAGCTCCTCCCCTGCGGCGGAGTCGTCGTCGAGTCCCTGCTGACCCCCAAGCATGCGCGACTCCACCGAGGCACTGAGCCGAGCCGCAGCGATGCCGATGATGGCGAAGACCAGATAGAGTCCGCCGGCCGCGGCGACGAAGCCGGGGCTGAGGTCTCCGAAGACCCGCGCCTGGGTCCACCACTTCAGCGTCATGGTCAGCACCGGGAAGGCGGCCACCAGCACCAGGAAGACGACGAAGTAGGCCAGCGCCACCCCGCGCTGGGCGCGGAAGGCGGCGTCGACCTCGGCGGGGGTGTCACGAACCTCGTTGTCAGAGGGAAAGTCAGAGTCAGAGGGGAAGTCGGCGCCGGCGCGGTGTTCGCTGGCCGAGGGAGGACCCGAGTGAGGGGATTCCGGCGTCGAGCCTGCAGAAGACGGCTTCACGTCCTCAGGCCCATGTCCCCTCAGGCGGGGAGCCACGTCCGGTACATGTTCCAGGAGGACTTGAGCAGGACCACTGCGCCGCCGCCGGCGAGCACGAGACCCATGCCGGGCAGGAGTCCGCCCCAGGCGCCGGAGCTGGCCGAGAAGGCGAGGATGTTCCAGGCCTGCAGCAGCACGATGCCGGTGACGATCAGGCCTGGGATCCCGGCGTGGGCGATCGCCAGCTTGCGGCGCGGCACGAACGCGCCGGCGAAGGCCAGGAAGCCCACCGCCAGGGTGATCACTCCGGGGCCGTCGGTGCCGCGCAGAGCGTAGGTCTCCCCGGTGACCTGCGCCATGAAGGGCAGGTAGACCCAGGGAAGGAAGGCCGAGACGATCAGCATGAGACCGCCGAGGATCATGGCCTTGCTGCCGGGGTGGAAGACGCCCCAGCCCGTGGCGCTGCCAGCCTTCAGCCGCGCGGTGATGCCGCCGTAGATCCCTTTGTCCGCTGTCGTGGTCATGCCGTCATCCTAGATGTGATCGGCGACACAGACGAAGCATGCGCCGGAGAAACTGATCAACGGCGGCTTCCGGGCGTTGAACGGCGTCTTCCGGCAGGTGAACGGTGATTCTGCTTGACTGACCCGCTCAGCGCGGGATTCGCGCCGCTGGCAAACACAGATGCACCGCTGAAGGTCCCCGGGCTTGTGATTTGTGCCACATTTTGACTTTCTTAGACCAGTCCCTGCGCATCCGCGTGGGTGAATCGCCCCGCACTACTCGCACTAGGAAGAAGGGAGTCTCCCATGTCCGATGTGGCACATGAGGGAACCTCCGGCGGTCCGCCAGAGGCGGAGGACACCAGTTGGCGCAAGCGCTACTGGAAGAAGAACCTCCGACTGATGATCACCCTGCTGGTCATCTGGTTCACCGTCTCATTCGGCTTCGGCATCCTGCTGATCGAGCCGCTCAACAACATCGTGATCCTCGGCTTCCCACTCGGCCTCTGGTTCGCCCAGCAGGGATCGATCTACGTCTTCGTGATCCTGATCCTGGTCTACGCGCTGTGGATGGACAAGATCGATGACGAGTTCGGCGTGGCCGAGCGCAACGAAGAAGGTGGTTACAAGTGAACGAGACTCAGTTCTGGACCTTCTTCTTCATCATCCTGACCTTCGGCATCTACATCACCATCGCGTGGCGCTCTCGGGTGAAGGAGACCAAGGAGTTCTACGTCGCCTCTCAGGGCGTCCCAACGCTCGCCAACGGCGCCGCGGTCGCGGCGGACTGGATGAGTGCCGCCAGCTTCATCGGCATGGCCGGCCTGATCGCCTTCCTGGGCTCCGACGGCTCGGTCTACCTGATGGGCTGGACCGGCGGCTATGTCCTGCTTGCACTGCTGCTGGCTCCCTACCTCCGTAAATGGGGCAAGTTCACGGTGCCCGAGTTTGTGGGTGACCGCTATTCGGAGTCGGTGCGCATCGTCGCGGCCATCGCCGCGATCGTCGTCTCCTTCACCTACGTGGTCGGCCAGATGGCCGGCGGCGGCATCGTCTTCAGCCGCTTCCTCGGACTGAGCGTCGAATGGGGCGTGGTGCTGGTCGCCGTCGTCATCTTCATCTACGCCGTTCTCGGCGGCATGAAGGGCATCACCTACACCCAGGTGGCGCAGTACACCGTGCTGATCATCGCCTACCTGATCCCGGCCTTCGCCGTGGCCTACCAGACCACGGGCATTCCGGTTCCGCAGATCTCCTACGGGCAGATCCTGGCAGAACTGGACTCGCTCAGCGTGGAGTTCGGGCTCAATGAGTTCACCGAGGCGTTCTCCGGCCGCGCAGGCGGCCAGATCGACGTCTTCCTGGTGACGCTCTCGCTGATGCTGGGCACCGCCGGTCTGCCGCATGTGATCATCCGCTTCTACACGACCAAGACGGTCCGCGGTGCTCGCTACTCGGCCTTCTGGGCGCTGTTCTTCATCTCGCTGCTCTACCTCACGGCTCCTGCCGTGGGTGCCTTCACCAAGCTGAACCTGCTCCAGGGTGTGCAGGGCCAGGGTCCTGACAGCCTGCCTGACTGGATCAACACCTGGGCTCCGACGGGTCTGGTGACCGTGAACGAGGACGTCGAGACGATCGGAACCGTGTCCAACCTGGCGACATCCGGGGCGGACCTGATCGTCAACAACGACATCCTGGTCCTGGCCTCACCGGAGATCGGCGGGCTTCCCGCTCCGATCGTCGGCCTGATGGCCGCCGGCGGCATGGCGGCAGCCATGTCCACCGCGGCAGGTCTGCTGCTGGTCATCTCCTCCGCCGCTTCGCACGACCTGTACTTCCGGGTCTTCAAGAAGACCGGTGCTTCCGAGAAGGAGCAGATGATGGTCGGACGCATCGCCATGGGCGTTGCGATCCTGTTCGCCATCTGGGCCGGCATCAACCCGCCGGCATTCGTGGCCCAGGTGGTCGCGTTCGCCTTCGGCCTCGCAGCGGCGACCTTCTTCCCGATCCTGATCCTCGGGATCTTCTGGAAGAAGGCCAACGGTCCGGGTGCCACCGCAGGCATGCTGACCGGTCTGGCGTTCACCGGAACCTACATGATCTACACGCTGGAGGTCTTCGGAACCGGCGCGAACGATCACCTCTTCAACGTCTCTCCCGAGGGCATCGGTGCCATCGGTGCCGCGATCAACTTCATCGTGATCGTGGTGGTCTCCAAACTCACGGCGCCGCCGAGCGAGCACGTGCAGGAGATGGTCGAAGATATCCGGTACCCGCAGACCCGAAAGGCGAATGTGCGTTCCTGAATCGGCCTGCTGCGGCAGACCCACACAGACAAGCGGCCCTCGCTCCATCACTGGAGCGGGGGCCGCTCGTCTGTGGCCTGCGGTTCCGAGCCGACGCTGGGTTCGGAGCTGAGGGTTGGTTCGGAGCTGACGATTGGTTCGGAGCTGACGCTGTGCAGGCACAGGGCCCGCGGTCAGCCTGAGGGTCAGCCCGAGGCGGGGTCTGTGGCATCGCGCCAGGAGTGCCTCGGCTCGTAGCCGAGCTCCCGGCGGGCCTTCTCGATGGAGAGCAGCGTGTCATTGACGCCGAGCTCACCGCGCAGCGCGACCTCCGGGAAGACCTCTGCGACGAGTTCCGCGTTGGGCCGGGACATCACCGTGTCCGCGGCGGCGATGATGTAGCGCTCGAACCCCGGGCCGGCGACCTCGAGGGCGCGCTGGACGGCCTGGGCGCCGTCGCGCGCGTCGATGTAGCCCCAGAGGTTCCACTTGCGCAGCCTCGCGTCGGAGTCGAAGGCCGGGAAGTCTGCGTAGTCTTCGGGGTTCATCACATTGGAGAAGCGCAGCGCGGTGATCGAGAGCTGCGGGTTCCAGCGGACCAGTTCGACCGCCATCTGCTCCTCGAGGTGCTTGACCAGAGAGTAGGTGGACTCGGGCCGTGCGGGGTACTGCTCGTCCACCGGGATGTAGGGCGGAGGGGTGTCGAAGGGCAGTCCCAGCACGGTCTCGCTCGAGGCGCAGACGATCCGGTCGATCCCGAGCCGGGCTGCGGCCCAGAAGACGTTGAAGGTGGCCGTCACGTTGTTGTGGAAGGTCGCGACGTCGGTGCGGATTCCGGGCGCCGGGACAGCGGCCAGGTGCACCAGAGCGTCCACGCCGTCGTGCTGATCCGCGACCCCGCCCAGCGCGTCGATGACCTGGCCGTAGTCGGTCAGATCCAGCTTCACGAAGCCCGGGCCGCGGGCGCCTTCGACATCGAGGCCGATGATCTCATGACCCGCGGATCGCAGCTCCCGCGCCACGACGGTGCCGAGCTTGCCTGTGGATCCGGTGACTGCGATTCTCATGGCGCCTCATTCTGGTGTGTACTGGGACTGTGTGCTGGATCTCAACGGATCCAGTGGCCACAGTAATCCACAGCGGCGACCAAGCGGGATCTGACTGGTTGCCTTCTTCCCAGGGTCGGTGTGGGTCGAGGGTCGGTGTGGGTCGAGGGTCGGTGTGGGTCGAGGATCAGTGTGGGGCACGGCCGAGGCCGAGTGCGTCGAACACCGAGGAGGGCTGGGTCAGGCACCAGCTGAAGACCGGGTCTGGGTAGATGATCCCCACCGCATGGTCTCCGTCGAGCACCAGCAGCGGCTGCGCTCCGGAGATGCGGTACCGGGCCAGCACTTCCTCGATCGGGTCCTCCGGGCTGAGTGGGCCGGGGGCGACCCCGATGAGCGCGGCGCAGCGCTTCTTCTCCCACTGCGCAGGATGCTCCAAGGCCACTTCGGCCAGAGCGGCTTCGGTGATCAGGCCCAGCGGCTGGTGGGAAAGTCCGACGACCAGTGCGGCCGAGTCCAGACCACGCACCAGCGCCGCGGCGTCGCTCAGCGACGCGGTCACCGAGACGACCGACTCGACGGGAGACATGAGGTCGCTGACGCGGAGTTCGCGCGCCCCCCGCGAGCGAAGAGTGGCGTGGCGGCCGGTGAGCTGTGCGGTCGAACGTGAAACGTGCTCCATAGGCAACCCTCAAGTAGTGAACCGAGAGCCCGCTGCTTGAGCTGGTAAGAGCCTATAGGGAAGGTCGTCTGCGGTAAAGGCGGCCTATCGGCGCCTTGCCTACTTCACGTATGGGGTGCCGTTGGCCGCAGGAGGCCTGACCCTGCCCACGAAGCCTGCCACCGCGAAGATGGTGATCACATAGGGCAGCATCAACAGCGCCTCGGAGGGCACCGGGGTGCCGATGGTGGCCAGCACGTTGCCCAGTGAGGTGGAGAACCCGAACAACAGGGCTGCCAGCAGCGCCCCGATGGGGTGCCAGCGACCGAGGATCATCGCAGCCAGCGCGATGAAGCCGGCGCCTGCCGACATCTCCTTGCCGAAGGCTAGCCCCTGTCCGATGGTGAAGAAGGCACCGCCGAGTCCGGCGATCGCCCCGGCCAGGATCACGTTGTAGACCCGCATCCGGTTGACCTTGATGCCCACGGTGTCTGCGGCCTTGGGGTGCTCCCCCACCGCGCGGGTGCGCAGGCCCCAGCGGGACCGGAAGAGGAAGATATTCAGGAGCCCCACGATCAGGTACATCAGGTAGACCAGAATGGTCTGGTTGAACAGCACCGGGCCGATGATCGGGATCTGCGAGAGCCCCGGGATCGGCAGTCGCGGCAGCTGCTGGCGGGCGTTCCACAGCTCTGGGTTCTGGGTCAGCGCCGTGGAGAAGAGGAATCCGGTCAGCCCGATGATCAGCACGTTGAGCACCACGCCGACGATGATCTGATTCACCTGGTACTTCACCGAGAAGAACACCAGCAGCGCACCGACCAGCGCACCGGCGATCGGGGCGAAGACCAGCCCCATGTAGGCGCTGGTGAACACCGAGGCGGCGACGGCGGCGAGGAACGCTCCGGCCAGCAGCTGCGCCTCGATGGCGATGTTGATGACGCCTGAGCGCTCACCCACCAGTCCGCACATGGCGCCGAAGATCAGCGGCACCGACAGTGCCAATGCCCCGGTGAGCATGGTGACCAGCGGGATGACGGCGCCGCGGTCGGCGCCGGCCCAGACCAGGAACGCGAACACGAAGAGCACGCCGAAGAGCAGCGGCAGCCACAGCCGGGCCTGCGCGCGGCGAGACGCCTGCCAGAAGGCGAAGCCAGCCAGCACGACAAGCGCCACCGCCGAGATCCAACCTGCTGGGCGCGAGGGCAGCTCCACGATCGGGATCTGAAAGAAGTCCCCGCCCGAGGAGAGTCGGAAGTGAGTCCGCGCGCCCTCCGGAACGGTCAGCGCGAAGAGCACGCTCAACGCTGCCAGCACGGCGTAGGTGATCGGGTACTTCCAGGAGATCGGACGAACCCCGGTGGAAGCCCGCTTCAGCGGGTCCGCCTGGACGGCAGCGGTGCTCACGGTCTGTTCGCTCACTTGCCAGGCTCCTGTGTCGTGGTGCTCGGTGGCTGCGTGTCATTCGGCCCGGTGCCCGGCGCATGGGTGCCCGATGGTCCGGTGCTCCGCGAACCGGCGCTCGGTGCGCCGGAGGTCTGCAGCTCCCGCTCCGTCGTGGAGCCGGTGGGGGCCGCACCCTTCGCCGTGCGCCGGGAGCGTCGGGTGCGGATCCGCGGGCGCCCATCGGCGTGGGGCAGGAAGAAGATCGCGCGCACCAGCGGCGGGGCCGCGATCATCAGCACGATCACGGCCTGCAGGACCAGCACGATGTCGATCGGGGTGCCGGTCTGAGCCTGCATCAGCACGCCGCCGGCGCGCAGCCCGCCCAGCAGCAGCCCCGCCAGGAAGGTGCCCAGGGGCTTGGAGCGTCCGAGCAGCGCCACGGTGATGGCGTCGAAGCCCAAGGTGCCGGCCACGCCGCCGGCGAGTCGATACTCGGTGCCCAGCACGTGGGCGGCGCCGCCGAGGCCGGCGAGACCACCGGCGATCACCAGCACCAGCGCGGTGGCCTTGGGCACGTTGATCCCGGCAGTCCGCGCTGCCTCTGGGTTCTCCCCGATGGCGCGGAACTCGAAGCCGAGCGTGGAGCGCTCCAACAGCCACCACACACCGAGGGTGGCCAGGATGGCGATGAGGAACCCGGCGTGGAGTCGGAACCCGGATCCGAGCAGCGAGAAGAGCTGCGCGGATTCATCGACCGAGCTCGAGAGCGGCTGGTTGGAGCCGGTCTGCTTGTACCACTGCTGCTGCAGCAACCAGGCGAGCAGATAGATGGCGATGTTGTTGAGCATGATCGTCACGATCACCTCGTTGGCCCCGGTGCGCGCCTTGAGCACTCCGGCGATCCCACCCCAGATGGCGCCGCCGAGGATGCCGCCGGCGAGCGCGAGCAGCGCGTGCAGTCCCACCGGCATCGAGAGCGCATAGCCGAGGAACCCGGCGGAGGTGGCGCCCAGGATGATCTGTCCCTGGCCGCCGATGTTCAGCATCCCGGAGCGGAAGCCGATGGCGATGCCGAGACCGGCCAGGATCAGCGGCACCGAGTAGACCATCGTCTCGGTCAGCGGTCGGATCGAACGCGCCGCCGAGGGCGCCTGCCAGTCGAAGACCGCCCCGCGGAACAGCGATGAATACGCCTCCCGCAGCACCTGGAAGGAGGTCTCCAGGAAGGCGGTGGGCTGGGCGAAGAAATAGCTCAGGCTGGCCTGGACGTCGCGGTTGGCGGCGAGGATCAGCACCGCGCCGACCACGAGGGCGACGACGACTGCCAGCACGGTCACCAGCCAGGAGGTCTGGCCCAGCTCGCGCAGCACACGCGAGAGTCGACCCTCGGCCTCGGCCCAAGGGCTCTGCTGCTCGGGCTTCGGGGCAGGGGTCATTCCCTGCTGCGACCCTGATGCGCTCACTTGTTCTCCTCTGCTTCGGCCTGCTCGTCGGCCTCGGCCAGCACGGTGTGGTGGGTGGCTGCCTGGGCCTGCGCCTCATCGGCGGGCACCCCGGCCATCATCAGTCCGAGCACATCGCGGCTGGTGCTGGCCGGCACGATCCCTACGATCCTGCCGCGGTACATGACCGCGATCCGATCGGCAAGGTTCAGCGCCTCGTCAAGCTCTGTGGAGACGATCAGGCAAGGCGTGCCCTTGTCGCGCTCCTCGATGATCGTGCGGTGCACGAACTCGATGGAGCCGACATCGAGGCCGCGGGTGGGCTGGCTGGCCACGAACAGCCGCAGGTCTCGGCTCATCTCACGGGCCAGCACGACCTTCTGCTGATTGCCCCCAGAGAGCGTAGAGATCGGGTCATCCACGCCGCCCATGCGCACATCGAAGCGCTCCGCCTGGGTCTGCGCGGCCTCGCGCATCACCGGCAGCCGCAGCGCGACGTTTCCGGGGCCCCCGGCGTAGGGGGGCCGGTCATACATGTCCAGCACATAGTTCTCGGTGATGGTGAAGGCGCCGATGACGCCGTCGGTGCTGCGGTCCTCCGGGACGAAGCCCAGTCCGGCCGCCAGGCGCTGCTTGACGCTGAGCGGAGCCAGATCCTTGTCATCGAGCAGGATGCTGCCCGCCACCGGGGTCCGGAGCCCCAAGACGGTCTGGGCGAGCTCGCTCTGCCCGTTGCCGTCGACCCCGGCGATGACCAGGATCTCGCCCCGGCGCATCTGGAAGTCGACGTGGTCGACGACCACCTTGTCCGCGCTGTTGAGCACCGTCAGTCCGCGCACCTCGAAGCAGACCTCACCGGGATCCGCCGGTTCCTTGGCGGTGGTCAGGTTGACCTCGCGGCCGACCATCAGCCCGGCGAGCTCGGTCTCGGTCGACTGCGGGGAGGTCTCCCCCACCACGGCGCCGCGCCGAATCACGGTGATGCGATCGGCCACGGCGCGGACTTCACGCAGCTTGTGGGTGATGAAGACGATGGAGGTGCCCGAGTCACGCAGCTGTCCCATGATGGTGATCAGCTCGTCGGTCTCCTGCGGGGTCAGCACCGCGGTGGGCTCGTCGAGGATGAGCACCTTCGCGTCGCGGGACAGCGCCTTGATGATCTCCACGCGCTGCTGAGCCCCGACCGGGAGGTCCTCGATGCGCGCATCGGGGTCCACGTCGAAGCCGAAGCGCGCAGAGATCTCCAGGACCTTCGCGCGGGCCTGAGCCATGTCCATGATGCCCGCGGCGCGGGTGGGCTCGTAGCCCAGCGCGACCGACTCGGTCACGGTGAACACCGGGATCAGCATGAAGTGCTGGTGCACCATGCCGATCCCGGCATCCACGGCGTCACCGGGCCCGTTGAAGCTGACCACCTGGTCATCCAGCAGAATCTCACCCTCGTCGGGGCTGTAGAGCCCGTAGATGGTGTTCATCAGAGTGGACTTGCCAGCTCCGTTCTCACCGAGCAGGGCGTGGATCTCGCCCGGCTCCACGGTGAGGGAGATCCGGTCATTGGCGGTGAAGGAGCCGAACCGCTTCGTGACTCCTCTGAGCTCAAGCTTCATCGCTGCGGTGTCGCCAATCAGTTATTCGCGGGTCAGGACGGGGCGTTCTCGGACTCGATGACGGTCTCGCCATCGATGATCTCCTGGCGCAGCTGCTCGATGGCCTCTGCCACCTCGGAGGGCACCTCGTCCTCGAAGTCGTGGAACGGTGCGAGTCCGACACCCTCGTTCTCAAGGGTGCCCACGTAGGACTCGTTGGTGAAGCCGTCCTGGACACCTTCATCGATGGTGGCGTAGACGGCGGCGCCGATCTCCTTCATCACCGAGGTCAGCACGATGTCTCCGTAGTCGGTGGACTCGTAGCCGTCGGAGTCGACCCAGATCATCTTGGCGTCGGCTGCCTCCAGGGCGGGACCTGCACCGACTCCGGCGTTGCCGGCCACGGGCATGATGACGTCGGCGTCCTGGCTCAGCAGCTGCTCGGTGACCTCACGGCCCTGGGTCTGGTCGCTGAAGTCGCCGGAGAAGCTGCCGTTCTGGCCGTCCTTGTCCCAGCCGACCACCTCGACGTCGTCGTCGTTGTCCTCGTTGTAGCGCTCCACGCCGTCGGCGTAGCCGTCCATGAAGACGGTCACCGAGGGGATCTGGATGCCGCCCCAGGTGCCGACCACTCCGGTCTCAGACATCGCGGCGGCGACGTAGCCGGCCAGGTAGGCGGCTTCACCGGTGTTGAACACCAGCGGCTTCGCGTTCTCCGGCTCTTCACCCTCTTCGAAGTTGAAGTAGGAGTCGATCAGCGCGAAGTCGGTCTCGGGGTTGGCCTCGGCGGCTTCACGCAGGCCCTCTTCAAGCAGGAAGCCGACGCCGAAGACGACGTCGCAGTTCTGCTGGACCATCGTGTCGACGTTGGGGCCGTACTCAGACTCGGCGGTGGACTGCGCATCGGCGGAGTCGACGCCGAGCTCGTCGATCGCCATCTCCAGGCCCTCGAACGCAGACTGGTTGAAGGAGCGGTCATCCCAGCCACCCTCATCGGAGACCAGGCATGCCTTGTAGTCGACCTCTTCGGAGGCGGCGCCGTCGCCCTCCTCCTCAGGGGCCTCTCCACAGGAGGACAGGATCAGTGCTGCGGCGGCCGTCGCGGCGATGGCACCGCTGGTCTTGAAGGACCTCTTCATGGGGTTCTCCTCATGGTGCAAGAACGGCACCCATACGGGTGCCGAGAAACGAGTGATGCAGGCAATAGTACGGCACATTTCCCGCTCAAACATTGCTCGGATGTTTCGGTGATGTTCACTGGCCTGATGCAGCAGAACTCGGCTCAGGCAAGCTCTTTGGCCGTGGTGTCCGGAGCCAGCTTGAGCATCAGCAGCACCGCCAGAACCACCCCGATCAGGCAGATCCCGAAGGCTCCGGCCAGCCCGAAGGTCGGCTCCATCCAGGCGATGAAGAGCAGCGGGCCCAGCCCGGCGCCGATCCGCGAGATGGTCGATGCCCAGCCGAAGCCCGATCCGCGCAGTTCCGTGGGGTAGAGCTCAGAGACGTAGGTGTAGAGCACCGGGATCGCGATCTGGATCACCATGCCGAAGCCAAGCAGCAGGATCAGCACGGCGGTGGGCAGGTGCATGGTCAGCCCGAGCACCACCAGCATCGCGGTGGCCACCGGAGCGGAGATCGCCAGCAGCACCCGGCGTCCGGTGATCTCCACGAGCACCGTGGAGATCACCACCCCGACGAGTCCGACGGCGGCCATTCCTGCGGTGCGGATGAACGCTTGATCTTGTTCGTACCCGGCGTCGATCAGAAGGGTGGGCATCCATTGAATCGCGATGTAGTAGACGGTCATGATCGCGAGGAAGAGCACCCAGGAGACGGTGGTGACCCGCCAGCCGTGCGCCCAGACGAGCTTCAGCTGCTCTCCCACCGCACGGAAGCTGAGCTTCGCGGGAGCCTGGGTGGTCTCCATCGTGTACTCCTGGACCGGCGCCCCGGTGCGGGTCACCATCGAGTCGATGACCTTGCGCGCCTCCTCCATCTGCCCCTGGCGCATCAGATACATCGGAGACTCAGGCACATAGAGCCGCACCGCGAAGACCAGCAGCGCGGGCAGGATCATGGCCAGCAGCGGCAGCCTCCAGTCGCCCCATGTCCCGACCAGCCAGGCCGAGACGAACCCGGCGAGCGCCGCTCCGATGGGCCACCAGCCGTCCATGGCGGTGAGCACCCGTCCGCGCTGCTTGGCCGGGGTGAATTCGCCCACCAGGGCGTAGTCCACCGGGATGCAGCCGCCGAGGCCGACGCCGGCGAGGAAGCGGAAGAGCACGAACCATTCCAGGCTTCCGGTCATGGCACCGGCCACGGTGAACAGCGAGAAGATCAGCAGCGTCCAGGCGAAGGCCTTCTTGCGCCCGATCCGGTCGGCGATCGTGCCCCACATGACCGCACCCACGGCCATGCCGATCAGGTTCGCCGTGCCGATCCAGGCGGCGTCCGAGGGTGTCAGGTTCCACTCTTCGGAGAGAAGCGGGATCAGGATGCCGTTGAGCGAGACGTCCCAGGCGTCGAACATGAAGCCGAGCCCACCGATGAGGAAGATCCGGCCCTGGGTGTTCCACCGCCAGGGCAGGCCCTGCAGGACGGATTCACCGGTGGGCAGCGCCGTGGGGAGATTCGCAGTGTTCTGGTGCACGAGGAGAGTGTAAGCCCGCGGGAGGGGACCCTACTCCCAGATGACCTCCAGCTCATCGGCAGTCGTGTCCACCAAAGGGGTTCCGAGGGTGCCCACGTCCCCAAGTGCAGCGCGGAGCGGCCGCTCAGTCGAGAGTTCCGGCGCGACAGCCCCGTGCGGCGCTCTCAAGCTCCTCCGCGGTGCGCAGCAGCTGGTCGGCACGCTCGGTGAGCCGGCGGGCCGATTCCGGGCTGTGCTCTTCGGAGCCTCCCGCCCACAGTGCCTGCCCGCGGGCAATGACCCGACAGAATGCCCCAGCCCGGTCGAAGGCCGAATCGATGTCTCCGCGGTACATCCCCGCGAGCACCAGATCTGCCAGTCGGTCCATCTCCTGGGCGGTGGGCGGCTCGGCGACGCCCGCGATCGCGTGGGGCGCCGAGTCGGTCTTGCCCAGCTGGTAGTACTCACTCATCCGTTGTGGATCTTTGTTCACAGCGGCTCGGATCGCGTAGATCCTCCAGAGACCGCCGGCCAGCGAGTGTGCCGGAGAGTCGGCCCAGAGCTCGGCGATGGCCTCGATGCCTTCGGTCTCGGCCAGTCGTATGAACCGCTCCGTCACCTCGGGATCATCGGAGTCGCGACCGTGGAAGACCAGCGCGTGGGCGGTGTCGTGGGCGGCCTGGGAGATGATGGCCGGATCCGCGCCGCCCTCCCGCTGATCAAAGGCTGCCGGCTCCGTGTAGCTCGGCCGACGGTGGCGGGGCTGTCTGGTCATCGCGTCCTCCTTGAAGAGATTCGCTTCGGTATGCGGGCCGCTCAACTGACGACCTGCATAGTGTCCGTCATTATGCCGCAGGCCCCGGCGGCGATACCATAGGGCACGTCTTCAGAGGCTTCACAGGGGCCTTTAGCTCAGTTGGTAGAGCATCGGACTTTTAATCCGCTGGTCGCGGGTTCGAGTCCCGCAGGGCCCACCATAGCCCTCCACTGGAGACAGGTATGCCCAGGTCAGCGCTCAGCGTAGGCCTGGGCATACTTCATCGGGGGGCGGATTTCGAACCTGCCCCGACGCGTAGTTGACCGAGTGCCCGAACAAGGAGCACACTTGAGGTGTGCCGGGCTGCGGTAACCCCCGGGCTCCATTATTGAGCCGCTTCGAGCGGCCCCGCGCCGTGAGGCGTTCCCAGCCCGGCACACCTTAATCTTCCACGCCGATTCGGCCAGCTCTTCTGCACGTGCCCTCACCGGCGCTCATCCCAGGCCATCACGGCCGAGTTCATGTTCGGGCTATACACTCGTGGCCGACACGTCGACACTCGTTCACCTGGGGAAACACACCGCATGATCGTACGCAGAGGCCAGCGAAAGCCTGAGGCCACCGACCTGCTGGCCAGCATCGCCCGGGAAGTGCGCTCCGGGGTGCAGCTGATCTCGCAGCTGCTCGGCAGCCCGAACGAGGACCGGGCCGCCCTGCGGGACCAGCTGCTCGGCCTGGAGGGTCGAGCGGTGGACCTGCACTTCAATCTGATGACTCATATCCGCAGCGTCTTCCTGACCCCGCTGCCGCGTCACGACATCTATGCCCTCTCCCAGCAGCTCAACCGCACCATGGAGCACGTGGTCGCCGCAGGTGACCTGATCCTCGCCCGCCCACATCTGAGCCTGCCCAGCCAGAGCGCCGACCAGCTGGAGACGCTGAGCCGCCAGCTGGACCTCACCGTGGCGGCGATGTCCCGGTTGGAGGACTTCGATCTGCTGGAGGAGTACTGGATTCAGATGCAGCGCCTGACCAAACAGGCAAACCGGACCCACCGGGTGTGGATGACCAGCACCGACAATGCCTTCCAACCGAACATCGCGCTGCAGCAGGCGCAGATCGCAGATGCACTGCTGGCCGCGATAGACGACCAGCGGACGGTGGCGGTCACTGCCGGTTCAATCATCGTTCGCGAGTCCTGAGGCGCCCGCGTGGAGATGATTCTGCTCGGACTCATCTGCCTTGTGCTGGTTCCCAACGCCTACGTGGCCGGGCTCCATGATGTTCCCAATGCCATCGCCATTCCGGTGCGCACCAGGGCGCTCACACCTCGGGTGGCGACACGTGTGGCGGCGGGTTTCAACGCCCTGGGAGTTCTGCTCACTCTCCCGCTGGGGATCTACCTCTTCACTTGGTTCGAATTCCCGGAGATGGATCCAGTACTGCTGCTGACGGTGACGCTCTGCGCGGCGTCGACCCTGCTTGGGTGGAATATCTTCACCTACCTCAGGGGCATGCCGACGTCAATCACCCATGCTCTGCTGGCGGCATTCCTCGGGGGCACCCTGGCTGCCGCGGTCGTCGCGGATCTCGATTTCGCGGAAGTTCTTGCCATGCCGTGGGTCGGGGTCGCGCTCACGCTCCTGCTGTCTCCGCTGGTCGCGTTCGGGCTGGCCTACCTGTTGGTCTTCGCGGCTGTGCGCTTCGCGCGCGGTGGTGATCCCGACGCCGTCAACTCCACCTCACGCATGGCGCAGTCGGTGAGTGTCGGCGTGACATCCCTGGGCACCGGACTGCAGCAGGGTCAGCGGTTTTCCTTCGTGCTGATCACCGCCTCAACGGCAGCGCAGATCGAAGCGGCTCAGGCCTGGTTGCCCTACGCGTATGTCGCGTTCGCGCTGCTGATCGGTGCTGGCTGCCTGACCGGAGGGTGGCGAATCGCGCACACGCTGGGCCATCGTCTGGTGGACATCGACCCGCTGCGCGGCATGGTGGCCACAACGACCACTTCGGGACTGCTCTTCATCGGATCGCTGGGGTTCGCCCTGCCGCTGTCCACGTCACTGACCGCGGCTTCATCGGTGATCGGGGCTGGGTCGAATCAGCGCTTCGCCACGGTCCATTGGCGTCAGTTCCGACTCATCTGCCTCTACTGGGTGCTGACCCCATTGGTCGCCGCCACAGTGACGGCGCTGCTCACGACGGTGATGAGCCTGCTGCTTGTCTAGGCGCGTCCTGATCGGACGCGCCCAGGCCCAGCAGCAGAACGATCAGCCGAAGCGTCCGGAGACGTAGTCCTCGGTGGACTTCTCGGCCGGGTTGTTGAAGATGGTGGAGGTGTCGTTGTACTCCACGAGCCGCCCGATGCGCTTTCCGTTGTCCTGATCGAGGCCAGCGGTGAAGAACGCGGTCGTGTCAGAGATGCGCGCGGCCTGTTGCATGTTGTGGGTGACGATGATCTGGGTGTACTCCTGTTTGAGGTCTGTCATCAGATCCTCGATCGCGGCGGTGGCGATCGGATCGAGCGCAGAGCATGGCTCATCGAGCAGAATCACGTCCGGAGACGTAGCGATGGCACGGGCAATGCAGAGGCGCTGCTGCTGGCCGCCGGAAAGACCGAAGGCAGAGCCCTTCAGATTGTCCTTCACCTCGTCCCAGAGGGCCGCGCGGCGCAGTGACTGCTCCACGAGATCATTCATGGACTCGACCTTCATCTTGGTCACCCGCGGCCCGTAGGCAACGTTGTCGAAGATCGACTTCGGAAAGGGATTGGGCTTCTGGAAGACCATGCCGATGCGACGCCGCACTTCGATCGGGTCGATCTTCGGCTGGTAGATGTCCTGGCCGTGATAGGTGACCTCACCCTCGATCCGCGCCGAGGGAATGAGGTCGTTCATCCGGTTCAGGCTGCGCAGCACAGTCGACTTGCCGCAGCCCGACGGACCGATGAGCGCGGTGACCTCACGACGGTTGAAGTTGAGGTTCACATCATCCACCGCATGGAAATCGCCGTAGAAGACGTTGAGTCCCTTGGTCGCCATCACCGGAGGCACGTGGCCGCGAGTGTCGTTGGAAGCATCTGTGCTGGTCTGGGAAGTCATAGTCATTGGTCCTTGTCGATCAGTGGTGCAGAGCAAGTCGTCAAGATGGAGGAGCGCGCGTGACTCACAGGTCGTAGCGAGAGTAGCGGTTGCGCAGCCAGATCGCGGCTGAGTTCATGATCAGGAGGATGGCGATCAGCAGGATCACACCAGCGGCCGCGAGTTCGCGGAACTCCGGCTGTGGACGTGAGGCCCACTGGAAGATCTGCACCGGGATCGCGGTGTAGGCACCGCTGAATGCGCTGTCCGGGTTGAAGGTCACGAAGGTCGTGGCACCGACGAGCAGCAGCGGGGCAGTCTCACCGATGGCCCGAGACATGGCAAGGATCGTGCCGGTGATCATGCCGGGGACCGCGACCGGGAGCACCTGATGCCAGACCGTCTGCCATTTGGTGGCGCCCATGCCATAAGACGCCTGGCGGATCGAGTCCGGCACCGCCTTGAGCGCCTCGCGGGAAGCGAGGATCACCGTGGGCAGGACCAGCATCGCCAGAGTGAGCGAGCCGGCGTAGGCCACCGGCCCGAAGGCGAAGCCCTCACGGACCACGTAGGCCAGACCCAGGATGCCGAAGACGATGGACGGGACCGCAGCGAGGTTCTGGATGTTCAGCTCGATGAACCGATTCCACCAGCGTTCGGTGTCCGCGTACTCCTCCAGGTAGACAGCCGCGGAGATACCCAGAGGGACCACCGTGACGAGCACACCGACCATGAGGATCACGGTGCCCCAGATCGCAGACTGCATCCCCGACGTCTCCGGATTCAGCGTGGAGGGCATCTGGGTGATCAGGTTGAGGTCCAGACGGGAGCGGCCCATCCACGCCGAGTGGATGATCAGCGCCAGCAGCGTGGCGAAGGCGATCACGATGCAGAGGATGAGCACATACTTGAACAGCTCTTCCTTCCAGATGCCCTTGCGCTTGCCCATCGCGATGCGGCGAGTGGTCTCGCGGGCCGCTGTTGACGCCTTCTCGGCGCGCGTGCTCATCATTCGTACTTCTCCCGGAATCGGCGGACGAGGGCGATGGAGATCATGTTCATCACGAAGGTCATGGTGAACAGCAGGGCACCCACTGCGAAGATCGTGAAGTAGACATCGGTGCCGGTGGAGATGTCACCGGTGGCGGTGCGTCCGATGAAGGCCGTCATCGGCAGCACCGACTCGTTGGGCATCAGGGTCATGTTGGGACTGGCACCTGCTGCCAGCAGCACGACCATCGTCTCGCCGATGGCCCGCGAGACACCGAGGACGAAGCCCGCGACGATGCCGGAGAGGGCTGCCGGGACGACGACCTTGGTCGCGACCTGCATGCGCGTGCTGCCAAGCCCATAGGCACCTTCTCGCAGTGATCGCGGCACTGCGGACATAGAGTCCTCTGCAATGGACGCGACGGTCGGGATGATCATGATTCCGAGCACGATGCCGGCGGCTCCAGCGGAGAAGATCCCGGGCGGATTTCCCAGATCACCCGGCAGCCACGTGGGCCAGTTCTCACGCAGCAGCGGAGTCACGAAGGTGAAGGCGAAGATGCCATAGGCGACGGTGGGGACGCCTTCGAGCACCTCGAGGATCGGCTTCAATACCTTCCGGGCACGCCGACCGGCGAACTCGCTGAGATAGATCGCGGCACCCAGTCCTGCCGGAAGCGCGACTATGAGCGCATACATGGTGACGTTCAGCGTGCCGACGACGATGTTCCAGACGCCGAAGCTGGGGGTGGCCAGCGCCGGCGCCCAGGTGTCGGTGGAGAAGAACTCTCTGAAGTCGACCCGGCTGAAGAATTCAGGCAGCGGCGAGAACAGGGCCAGCACGATGCCGACCGTGATGATCACCGAAGCGACCGCGCAGAAGGCAAGCCAGAATTGGATCAGCTTCTCGCCCCAGCGAGAGGACTGCGCGACCAGGACCACACTTGGCCGGTCGGTTCGCGTCGTAGTGCTCACCTTGCTCCTTCTGCTGTGAAAAACGTGAAGAACGGAGGCTCGGAGCCCTGGACGGGCACCGAGCCTCCGCAGTGGTGTGGATCAGTTGCCAGTGAGCTCGTCCACTTTTTCCTGGGCCTCTGCGGCCTGCTCCTCAGTCAGCCCGATGAAGTTCGCAGATTCCGCGAGGGCCTCGTTGTTCTCAATCGTGAAGGCCAGGAATTCCTGGACCTCGGTGCGCTCGAGCGCCACGTCAGAGGGGTACATGAACAGCTGGCGACCCAGGGGGTTGTAGCTGCCGTCCTGGACCGTCTCGAAGGCGGGCTCCACGCAGTCGCCCTCTTCATTCTCGATCTCGAGGGTCCTGATCGGCTCAGCCTCAGCTTCGACGGTGTAGGAGAGCGGGACGAAGGCCATCGCGAACTCGTTGCCGGAGGTGCCGGTGATGGCGGCGAAGTCGTCCTCACCGATGTCGTTGTAGTCGGAGCGGATGTTGCCCTCTTCGCCGTTGATCTCTTCGGTGAAGAAGTCAAAGGTGCCCGAGTCGGTTCCGGGGCCGTAGAGCTGAATAGCCTCATCCGGGTAGGAAGGATCTATGTCGGACCAGTTGGTCGCTTCGGAATCCTGGTTCCAGATCTCGGAGAGCTCATCGACCGAGACACACTCGAGGAAGTCATTCTCTTCGTTGACGATGACGGAGAGTGCGTCATTCGCCACACCGAGCTCCTCGTAGGAGATTCCCGCTTCATCACATAGCGCGATCTCCTCGTCGGAGATCGAGCGGGAGGCCTCGGAGATGTCGGTCTCGCCGCGGCAGAAGCTCTCGAAGCCGCCACCGGTGCCGGACGTGCCGACCGTCACCTGGACATCGGGGTTCTCCTGCATGAAGGTCTCAGCTGCAGCCTCGCCGAAGGGCGCCACAGTTGACGAGCCGTCGATGACGACCTGGCCTGAGGCCCCGTTGCCGCCCTCTTCGGTGCCAGTCTCAGCTTCGCCCTCTTCTCCGCCGTCGCCACATCCGACCAGTGCCAGGGTTGCAATGGACAGGATGGCCGTTGAACGACCAAAAGTTCTCATCTTCACGGGTATGCCTCTCTGAGTGATTCATCAAGCGCGAGGAAGCGCCGTTTTTCAAGCCTTGTGAGGTTCTCCGCGGATGCCTCCGGCGAACCTCGAATCACATTAGGAGGGGCAAGTGACAGTGGGCCGCTCAGCAGGTGGCCAAGGTGCCCACTTAAGATGAACGCTCGGTGAACTGGCGCGCCTCACCGGTGTGTCCTGCGCCACACCGGAGGCCGGGAAGATGTGAGGTCCTCGTATCCCCGGGACTGGTCGCGGCCTACACTCATGGGGTGACGACCGAGCGCTCCACTCCCCCACTGCTGGCCCGTGCGCGCCGCTTCACGCAGCGCAGAGTCAAGGTCGGTGCCCGCAGGATGCGACGCTCGGTGATCCCTGCGCTGCAGATGACCGTGGCCGGCGTGGGTGCCTACACGATTGCTGAACGGGTCCTGGGCCACGACGATCCGCTCTTCGCGGCCATCGCTGCGATGATCGCGCTGGGCTTCACCAAAGAACCACGGATGCGCAAGGTCCTCGAGGTCAGCGTGGGCTGCACCTTGGGCATCCTCATCGGTGACCTGCTGCTGCACCAGCTCGGCTCGAACCTGGGCACCGCCACGCTGGTCCTCTTCCTCTCCATCATGTTGGCCCGATTCCTGGACTCAGGACCGGTGCTGGCCATGCAGATGGGCCTCCAGGCCCTCCTGGTGGTGCTGATCCCGCCCCCCGAGGCAGCCGCACTCGGCCCGTTCACGCGCAGCCTGGACGCCATCGTCGGCGGTGCGGTGGCGCTGGCGATCACGCTGCTGACCCCGAAGGATCCGCGCCGCGAGCCGATCGCTGAGCTCAAGAGCGTGGTGGACGCGATGACCGCCTCGCTGCGCGACGTCGCCGAGGCGGTGCGGAACTCAGACTCGCGCCAGGCCTGGCACTCGCTGATCCGCTGCCGCGGCCTGCAGCCGCAGATCGATGAGCTGCGCAATGCGGTGCGTTCGGCCAAGGAGCTGACAGTCTTCTCCCCCGCCTACCGCAAGCACCGCCACTACGTCCGGCACATGGCCGAGGTCGCGGACCACGTGGACCTCTCGGTGCGCAGCATGCGGGTGGTGGCACGCCGGATCATCAGCACCGTGGACCACGCCACACTCACTGACGAAGCGGTGGCGAACCTCTCGGCGGTGCTGGACGAGTTCGCCGACGGCTCGCTGCTGCTCTCCCAGGCAGTGTCTGAACCTGGCTCGGCCTACACGCGCCGGATGAACACCGCCCAGGAGGCACTGTCCGCTCTGGCCCAGCGGCTGCACCCGAAATCGCTGGGCATCGGGACGCTCGAGGGTGAGACGGTGGTGCTGCTGCTGCGCACGCTGGTGGTGGACATGCTTCAGGCGACAGGGGCCAGCCACGAAGACGCCACCGAGCAGCTGCCCGAGCTTTGAGGCCCCGCCAACCAGGTGTCACCTACGTCGTGACTCAGGTCGGCTAGTTCCACACGCGGATGAATGTGCACGCTCAGACATGGCCTGGTCGCCGGGGGTGAGACTGTCGCGCTCAGCCAGGGCCGCCTTCCTCGTCGACGAACCACAGGCAGTCTGGCCCCGGCTGGCACCACTGCCCGGCCCGATGTGGCTCCAGCGGCGCGAGCACGGGGAGCGAGGCGCGTTCCATCACGGTGAGTCTGGGCGCCTCCCCGGAGGGCAAGGGGCAGCTGGTCTCCACGAGCACAGGTTCGTCGAAGGAGAGACCGATCTCGGCTGGGACTGGCCACACCGCCGACTTCCAGAGAGCACATGCCTGGATGAGGGTCTCCTCCGCACGGCTGCTGCGCACCTCCTGTCCGGTGTCGAGCGTGTACACGATGTCCGTGCCGGTCACCCGAATGCCGGTCACCGGGTTCTCCGCAGCGCCGGGCCGGATCATGTCCGTGTAGTCACCGATCGGATCTCCGACCAGGCTCTCGCCGACCGGAAGCGCCAGGCACTGCTCGTCCGCGGCCGCGCACTGCACGATCGGCCCCCGCTCTTCGGGGTCCCACGGCTTGATCGCGACCACCTCGGTGCTGTCGTAGCCTCCGGCGTACCAGATCACCGGGTCGCTGATCGTCAGCAAGCCCAGGACCAGAGGCTCATCCCCCAGGGCCAGGGCCTGGGTGTCGGCCTTGAACGGGCCCGATCCCTCGCTGTCCTGGATGTCGCGGCGTTGCACCACCTGTCGGGTCACCGCACTCTCCCCGTCCAGCTCGAACGTGACAGTGTCGTCCTCGATCCGCACCACGACACGCTCCGCGCCGTCGGCGCTGAGAGCGGCGTAGCCTCCCGGGATCCCCTCAGACCCCTCCTCGGCCCACTGCTCCGTCGTAGGGAGCAGCGCGCCGTACACCCCGTCATCCACCGCGTGCAGGTACGGCCGCCCGCAGCCGACAGAGCCTGCCCCCAGGAGCAGCACCGCAGCTGCCGTCCATGTCACCCATGCTCGGTCCATGATGTGCCGCCTTCGTCACAAGCACCCTAACCGACGGTGGATCAGTGGCGAGAGGGTCTGCGTCTCCCAGACCCGGTACGGCGGCGGTTGATGCGACGTTCATGGCAGGTGAAGCGGCTGCAACCCTTCTCGTCCACAGTCGGAGCCATGACCTTCGTCAACGTGGGCCCCCTCGGCGCGGCCCCTGGCGAGCGAGACCTTCTCGTGGAGATCCTGACACGGTCGCAGCGCTGATCGCATCCGCGCCAACATCGGAACGAGTCCTGCCAACCAGGTGTCATCGACGTCGTGACTCAATACATCTAGAGCTGCAGGATCATCCTGGTGTTGCCCAAGGTGTTGGGCTTGACCCGGGCGAGGTCCAGGAACTCCGCGACACCTTCATCAGGTGAACGCAGCAGCTCGGTGTAGACCTCCGGATCCACCGCCGCCTGGTCATCCATGATCCCGAAGCCGTGCCGGGTGAAGAACTCCACCTCGAAGGTCAGGCAGAACACCCTGCTGACACCGAGGGCGTGGGCACGAGCCGTGAGCTCTTTCAGCAGTCCTGAACCCACTCCGTGACCCCGACAGCGGGAATCGGTGGCCAGGGTGCGCACTTCGGCGAGGTCCTTCCACATCACGTGCAGGGCGCCGAACCCGATCAGGGCACCGTCCTGGGCTTCGGCGACGACGAACTCCTGGATCGCCTCGTAGTAGGCGACGGCCTCCTTGTGCACCAGCACGCGCTGATCCACCAGGGGCTCCGCCATGTCCATGATCGCGGCGACATCGGCGGTGCGCGCCGGCCTGATGATGAAGGAACCCATCGGCACAGTCTAAGCGCGGACGCAGAGCCAGGCGGGCCGCGCATCGCGGACTGCAATTGAGTCGATCAGCCCTCGTTCAGGGTGAAGTCATGCGGCTCCGAACGGATGCCGCTGAGGCTCACGGTCAGCTGATAGCTGCCGGGATTCAGCGCGATCGGCTCTGCGCAGTCCTCGGCTGAGTCTGAGCGTGGCCACGTGAAATGCGCCTGCTCCACCTGGCCCGGCTCCAGCTGCACCGGAAGCGACTCTCGGGAGACGGAGCATTCGGCGGTGGAGAAGACGGTGGCTCCGGCGTGCTCGACCAGGAACTCCTGCTCCGCCGTACCCAGGTCAGCCTCACAGGCGTAGTCGGCGGTGTTCTCCACCTCCATGACCAGCCTGGGGGCGTAGCCAGGTCCGTAGGACTCTGAACCGGTGGATGCCCGAACCTCAAGATCGCCGGTGCGGCAGCTGCCATCCTCGGGAGGCTGGTCCTGAGGCGCCTCCGCCTCGGGGTCCTGGCCGTCGGCGTCGGCGGAGTCCTCGGAGCCTGGCGGCGAGTCATTCTGGGACCCTGGATCTGAACCTGCCTCGTCCTGCGCAGCGGCACCCTCAGCGGCCTCCTGCGGATCGGCCTCGTCCGTGTCCTGGCCCCCGCCCATGGCGAGGCCGGTGAGCCATCCTGCAAGAACCAGCAGCACCACGGCGAGCACCCCGACCAGGATGCGTCGGCGCCTGTACACCTCGGCAGACTGCCGCCTTCGCTGGGAACCCATGGCCCCAGGTTAGCGGAGGAGACTGGCGCTGTTTCTCAGCCGAGCAGGCGTTCCCTGAGCTCGCGCACGCGCAGGTGGATGTCATCGCGGACCAGCTCCATGCGCTCCCGCCCTTCGATCCCGCGGCTGCTGGGCTCATCGACCTCCCAGCGTTCGATCTCAACACCCTCCAATGGCTCCACTTCAGCTTCGGCACCGATGATCACGACGTGCCCAGCCTCACGCATCGCCTCCGGGGTCAGCTGGGTGGGAGTCTCTCCGGCGATGTCGGCCCCGATCTCCGCAAGCACCTCTGTCGAGAGCGCATTGACCTTCGAACCCGGCCGCGTGCCGGCCGAGGAGACGACGACGGCGCCCTCGAGTCCCGCCGCAGCGAGGTCCTGGCGCATCAGCCCGGCGGCCATCTGAGATTTGCCGCCGTTCTTCACGCACACGAAGAGCACCGCTGGCTTGTCGGCGCGCTCAGTGGAGTGCGCCACCGGGGCGACCTCCTCCTCTGCGCCGCGCACCGGCTGATCCGAGGGTCTCGTGGAGTTCTCCGGGGTGGTCGTCTCGCGCATCAGTGTGCGGTCCTTTCGGTCATGGAGTTGAAGAGGTCCTGCAGGGCGCCGGGCACCACCGAGTAGTAGGACCAGGTGCCGCGCTTCTCACGAATGAGCAATCCGGCATCGACCAGCACCTTCAGGTGGTGGGAGACGGTGGGCTGGCCGAGGCCGAGCGGCTCGGTGAGGTCGCAGACGCAGGCCTCCCCGGTCTCCTCGGCGGCGATCAGGGTGAGCAGCGTGATGCGATTCGGGTCCGCGAGCGCCTTGAATCCGACGGCGAGCTCGGCGGCGCCCTCTGGGTCCAGCGTGACGCTCTCCGCCAGGGGCGCCTGCGGGGGCGTGCAGTCGATCTGGGTGATCATCGCTTCTCCTCGAGGGTTCGTCATCGGTCTTGGGAGCAGTGCTCCGAGCTCTATCGTCCCAGCCTGCCCCCATGGCGAACGTCACATGGATTGACATGCATCGATGTTTCTGACGATACTCGGGGCATCGAAGTTTGTCGATCTTCCCAGGAGTGTTTGTGAGCCAGTCTGCCCCACCCGTCCCGGACCCCTCGGCCGTGGTGGCCAAGCTCTCGGTGCTCGATCGCTTCCTCCCCGTGTGGATCATCGCGGCCATGGGGCTGGGACTGGCGCTGGGCGCCGTCGTCCCCCAGGTGGGTGTGGCGATGGAGTCCATGGAGGTGGCAGGCGTCTCGCTGCCGATAGCCATCGGACTGCTGATCATGATGTACCCGGTGCTGGCGAAGGTCCGCTACAACGAGACCGGCCGGGTGCTCTCGGACAAGAAGCTGGTCGTCACTTCGCTGCTGATCAACTGGATCCTCGCACCGGCCTTCATGTTCGTCCTGGCCTGGGTCTTCCTCGCCGATCTGCCGGAGTACCGCACCGGGCTGATCATCGTCGGCCTCGCCCGCTGCATCGCCATGGTGCTGATCTGGAACGATCTGGCCTGCGGTGATCGTGAGGCTGCTGCGGTGCTGGTGGCCATCAACTCTGTGTTCCAGGTCTTCATGTTCGGCGTGCTGGGCTGGTTCTACCTGCAGGTCCTGCCGGGCTGGCTCGGGTTGGAGACCACCTCGGCCGAGTTCTCCATCGTTGCGATCACGGTCTCGGTGCTGGTCTTCCTGGGCATCCCGCTGCTCGCCGGGTACCTCACCCGCACCCTGGGCGAACGAGCCCGGGGTCGCGAATGGTACGAGGCCAAGGTCCTGCCGAGGATCGGCCCTTGGGCGCTCTACGGCCTGCTCTTCACGATCGTGGTGCTCTTCGCGCTGCAGGGCGAACAGGTGCTCAGCAGTCCGATGGACGTGGTCCGGATCGCCGTCCCGCTGCTGGTCTACTTCGTGGTCATCTTCGCCGCCTCGATGGTCATCGGTTGGATGCTGCGGATGGGCTACGAGCGCACCACCACACTGTCCTTCACCGCGGCCGGCAACAACTTCGAACTCGCCATCGCGGTCTCCATCGCCACCTTCGGCGCCACCAGCGGTCAGGCCCTGGCAGGAGTCGTCGGCCCGCTGATCGAGGTCCCGGTGCTGGTCGCGCTGGTCTACGTGGCGCTGTGGGCGCGCCGGTTCTTCATCGGATCGAACATCCCCGCCAAGCAGGAGAGCCCGATCGCTGCAGCTGCCCCACACAGTCTCTGACCCCCACTGTTCTCACAGCTTCTCGGAAGGAACACCATGAGCACCCCCAGGCCCACCGTCCTCTTCGTCTGCGTCCACAACGCTGGGCGCTCGCAGATGGCCGCCGGATTCCTCCGCGAGATCGCCGGTGATGCCGTAGAGGTATTCTCCGGCGGCACGGCGCCGAAGGAGTCGCTGAACCCCATCGCGGTGGAAGCCATGGCGGAGCTCGGGATCGACATCTCGGAGAACACACCTGAGAAGCTCACCGATGATTCGGTGAAGCAGTCCGACGTGGTCATCACCATGGGCTGCGGGGACGAGTGCCCGTTCTACCCGGGCAAGCGCTACGAGGACTGGAAGCTCGATGACCCGGCAGGGCAGAGCCTCGAGAAGGTCCGGGTGATCCGCGATGACATCCGCACCCGCGTGCGCCAGCTTCTCGGCAGCCTGAACGTGAAGGTCTGAGCTCAGCCGGTTCCACCAGCTGAGCACGGCGGAGGCCGAGATTCTCTAGACTCATGGCGATGACACCCGCCGCCGAGTCTCCCGCCAGCGCCACTCCCGCGAGCCCTCCTGCTGCCGCTCGGGACGGCTCCGTCCGTCCCGACGTGGGCTTCACGCCCGAGCCCACGCTGGTCCATGACCGTGTGATCGAGTGGTTCGAGGACAACGCCCGCCCGCTTCCCTGGCGTGAGCCCGGCTGCACCCCCTGGGGCGTGCTGGTCAGCGAGATCATGCTGCAGCAGACCCCGGTGGTCCGGGTGCTCCCTCGCTGGGAGTTCTGGATGAAGCGCTGGCCTCGCCCGGCTGACCTCGCTGCGGCGCCGACCGCGGAGATCCTCACCGCCTGGGACCGGCTCGGCTACCCACGCCGCGCACTGCGACTGCAGGCCGCCGCGGCGGCCATGGTCGAACGCCACGGCGGGAAGGTGCCCAGCGCTGCGACGGAGCTGCGCGCATTGCCGGGAGTGGGCGAGTACACCGCCGCCGCCGTGGCCTGCTTCGCCTTTCAGGAGCCCGAAGTTGTGGTGGACACCAATATCCGACGAGTCCACGCTCGAGCCTTCACCGGACACGCCCTGCCGGGCAAGACCTACACCTCCGCGCAGCGCCGGCTCGCCCAGGAGCTGATGCCCACCACCGATCACGACGGCGGCGCCACCGCCTGCGCCTGGAACGCCTCGGCCATGGAGCTCGGGGCGCTGATCTGCACCGCACGTGCGCCACAGTGCCAGTCCTGCCCGGTGGCTGACCTGTGTGCCTGGCGTGCCGCAGGATCGCCACCGCCCACCGCGGAGCAGCAGACCCGCGGCCAGGCCTGGGCGGGCACAGACCGTCAGGTGCGTGGCGCGATCATGGCTGTGCTGCGCACGGGCCAGACCGTGGAGCGCACGGAGCTTCTCGCCGGACTGGCGCTGCCCGAGGCCGCGGAAGAACAGCGGAGCCGGTGCCTGGACTCGCTGCTGCGCGACGGGCTCGCCGCCGCCGATGAAGGGCTGATCAGCCTTCCCGGTGGGCTGGGCGCCTCCGCGCCTGTCCTTGCCGGAACTGCCGCCAGAGATTCTGCAGGCTCAGCCTGACCGGCCGCCGTCGAGCACCAGGTTCAGCGCCTCGGCCAGTGAGCCGACCTCGCGGACCCGCATCCCCTCCGGGGTGGCGTCCTTCTCCGTGCCGGTGGATCTGCGCGGGACGATCGCATGGGTGAAGCCCAGCCGCTGGGCCTCCTCCAGTCGCTGACGCAGACCCGGCACCGGGCGCACCTCCCCAGCCAGGCCCACCTCCCCGAAGGCCACGAACCGGTTCGGCAGCGGCTTCTCCAGCGCCGCGGAGGCCACCGCCAGAGCGATGGAGAGATCAGCCGCGGGTTCAGTGATCCTGACCCCGCCCACTGTGGCCACATACGCCTCGGACTTCATCAGCGCGGTGAGCTTGGCGCGACGCTGGAGCACTGCGAGCAGCATCGAGACCCGGGGAGAATCCAGGCCGGAGACCGCACGGCGGGGCTGGGCCGCCTGAGACTCGGCCACCAGGGCCTGGACCTCTGCGGTGAGCGGCCTGCGACCTTCCAGGGTGATGGTGATGCAGGTGCCGGGGACGCGTTCGGTCATCGCTGAGACGAAGAGCCCGCTGGGGTCCGCCAGCGAGGTCAGGCCGTCCTCATTGAGATCGAAACAGCCCACATCATCGGTGGGACCGTAGCGGTTCTTCACCGCGCGCAGCAGCCGCAGCCGGGAATGTCGCTCCCCTTCGAACTGACAGACCACATCCACCAGGTGCTCGAGCATCCGCGGCCCGGCGATGCTTCCGTCCTTGGTCACATGCCCCACCAGGATGGTGGTCATGTTCTTGCGCTTGGCCGACTCGATCATCGAGGCGGTGACCTCGCGGATCTGGGTGACGCCGCCGGGGGCGCCGTCGACCTCGGCCGAGGAGAAGGTCTGCACCGAGTCCATGATCGTCAGCTGGGGTGAGAGCTTCTCCACCTGGCCCAGCGCCTGGCCCAGATCGGATTCGGCGGCGAGGTAGAGGCCGTCGGAGATCGCGTCGATGCGTTCGGCGCGCTTCTTCACCTGGGCTGCGGATTCCTCACCGGTCAGGTAGAGCACCGGGGCATCGGGGTGGGCGCGGGCCACCGCGGAGGCCACCTGCAGCAGCAGCGTGGACTTGCCGACGCCGGGCTCGCCGGCCATCAGGATCACCGCGCCCGGGACGAGCCCTCCGCCGAGCACCCGGTCCAGCTCCCCGATGGAGGTGGGACGGAACTCCGCCTCGGAGGCATCCACCTCGTGGATCACCCGGGCCGGCTGAGCAAGCTGGCTCGCCGCCGTCGTTCTGGCAGTGACCTGGCCCTTCTCCTCCACCGAGCCCCAGGCCTGGCACTCCGGGCAGCGGCCGACCCACTTGACGGTCTGCCAGCCACATTCAGTGCATTCAAACGCCGGGGATCCCTTGGACCGGGACTTCCCCGTACTCCGTGACGCGGTGCGAGTTGCCATGGTCCCTACGTTACCGCCGGGCACAGACACATTTCGGCGCACCCCGGTCACAACCCGTACGATGCTCGGAGCCCCCATCCCCCTTTCGACTCAGGAGACCTGTGTTCCGCTCCCCCAAGATGTTCTTCCGCGTGCTGGCCTTCGCCGAAGCCGTCTCCTGGACCCTGCTGATCGGCGGGATGATCCTGCGCGCGACCAACGGCCTGGACATCGCGGTGAGCATCGGCGGCGGCATCCACGGCTTCGTGTTCCTGGCCTATGCCGCGACCGCAGTGATCGTGGCGAAGAATCAGCGCTGGAGCGCCGGCCCCACCTCGGTGGCGGTGATCAGCGCGGTGATCCCCTATGCGACGATTCCGGTGGATCTCTGGCTCAAGCGCAGCGGCCGGCTCGAGGGGCCCTGGCGCACGGCGCTCACCGAAGATCCGCGGGACAGAAGCTGGCATGACCGCGCACTGCGGGTGCTGCTGAACCGGCCCGGACTCGTCGGCGGGGTGCTGAGCGCCGGGGTCGTCATGCTCTTCGTGGTGCTGCTGATCATCGGCCCGCCCGGGGGCTGACAGCCCCGGAAGGCCCGAGAGCTTCAGCGTTGCAGGGACCCAGACATGAGTGAAGCGCCGCCGGATGATTCCGACGGCGCTTCACTCATGTCTGGGTCAGCGCTGGCCGACCCGAGGGATCAGCTCTCGATGGCGGCGGGCTCTTCTGACGCCTCGATCTGATCCTGCGGCTCGTGCCACTCGAAGGTGAGCTTGCGCTCCTTGCCTTCACCCTCGACGCCGATCTCGATGCCGGCGCCGTGGGGGATCTCGCCGTAGAGGATCCGCTCGGAGAGCTCGTCCTCGATCAGGGTCTGGATGGTGCGGCGCAGCGGCCGGGCACCCATCGCCGGATCGTAGCCGGTCTCGGCGAGGAACACCCGAGCGGGCTGGGTGACCTCAAGGGTCATGGCCTGCTCGGCGAGCCGTGAGCGCAGCCTGTTCACGAAGAGGTCCACGATCTGGACGATCTCCTCCTGCTTGAGCTGCGGGAACACGATCGTGTCATCGACACGGTTGAGGAACTCGGGCCGGAAGTGCTGGCGCAGCTCCTGGCTGACCGTGGCCTTCATCCGCTCGTAGTTGGTCGAGGTGTCCCCACTGGAGGTGAAGCCGGTCATCACGTTCTTGGAGATGTCCCGGGTGCCGAGGTTGGTGGTCATGATGATCACCGTGTTCTTGAAGTCCACGGCGCGGCCCTGGGAGTCGGTCAGTCGACCGTCCTCGAGGATCTGCAGCAACGAGTTGAACAGGTCCGCGTGGGCCTTCTCGACCTCATCGAAGAGGACCACGGAGAACGGACGGCGACGCACCTTCTCGGTGAGCTGACCGCCCTCCTCGTAGCCCACATAGCCTGGAGGGGCGCCGAAGAGCCGGGAGACCGTGTGCTTCTCGGAGAACTCGGACATGTCCAAGGTGATGAGGGCGTCTTCGTCGCCGAAGAGGAACTCGGCCAGGGACTTGGCCAGCTCGGTCTTGCCGACGCCGGTGGGCCCGGCGAAGATGAACGAGCCCGAGGGCCGGTTGGGGTCCTTGAGCCCGGCGCGGGTGCGGCGGATCGCCCGGGAGAGCGACTTCACCGCCTCGTCCTGACCGATGACCCGCTTGTGCAGCTCCTCCTCCATGCGGCGGAGGCGATCGGACTCCTGCTCGGTGAGCTTGAAGACCGGGATGCCGGTTGAGAACGCGAGGACCTCGGCGATCAGATCGGCGTCGACCTCGGCGATCTCGTCGATCTGGCCCGACTTCCAGGCGTCTTCCTTGGCCTGGCGCTCTTCGACGAGCTTCTGCTCCTTGTCACGCAGGCTGGCAGCACCCTCGAAGTCCTGGGCGTCGATGGCGGATTCCTTCTCCCGCCGGACGTCTTCGATCTTGCCGTCGAACTCCTTGAG
This sequence comes from Nesterenkonia sp. DZ6, assembly GCF_022565835.1. NCBI lineage: Bacteria > Bacillati > Actinomycetota > Actinomycetes > Micrococcales > Micrococcaceae > Nesterenkonia > Nesterenkonia sp. DZ6. The sequence continues at coordinate 339,003 of NZ_JAJOYW010000003.1, read as the reverse complement.
CTCCGGCGGCGCGGTCATCTTCTGGATCCGCAGCCGGGCGCCGGCCTCATCGATCAGGTCGATGGCCTTGTCCGGGAGGAAGCGGTCGTTGATGTACCGGTTCGCCAGCGAGGCGGCGGCTTCAAGCGCCTCCTCGGTGATGGAGACCTTGTGGTGGGCCTCGTAGCGGTCGCGCAGTCCGCGCAGGATCTGCACGGTGACCTCCACGGAGGGCTCCTCGACCTGGATCGGCTGGAAGCGACGTTCCAGCGCGGCGTCCTTCTCGATGTGCTTGCGGTACTCATCGAGCGTGGTCGCGCCGATGGTCTGCAGCTCACCGCGGGCGAGAAGCGGCTTCAGGATGTTCGCGGCGTCGATCGCACCTTCGGCGGCGCCTGCACCGACCAGAGTGTGGATCTCGTCGATGAACAAGATGATGTCACCGCGGGTGCGGATCTCCTTGAGCACCTTCTTCAGGCGCTCCTCGAAGTCGCCTCGGTAGCGCGAGCCGGCCACCAGGGACCCGAGGTCCAGGGTGTAGAGCTGCTTGTCCTTCAGCAGCTCCGGCACATCGCCGTTGACGATGGCCTGGGCCAGGCCTTCGACGACGGCGGTCTTGCCGACGCCGGGCTCACCGATCAGCACCGGGTTGTTCTTGGTGCGGCGGGAGAGCACCTGCATCACGCGCTCACGCTCGTAGTCACGGCCGACCACCGGGTCCAGCTGCGCTTCGCGGGCGGCGGCTGTGAGGTTGCGACCGAACTGGTCGAGCACCACGGATCCGGCCGGGGTGCCCTCGTTGGCGCCGCCCTGTCCGACGCCGGCGCCTGCCTTCTCCTGGTTGCCCCCGGAGTAGCCGGAGAGCAGCTGGATGACCTGCTGGCGGACCTTGTTCAGGTCGGCGTTCAGCTCCACGAGCACCTGGGCTGCGACACCCTCGCCCTCACGGATCAGGCCCAGCAGGATGTGCTCGGTGCCGATGTAGTTGTGGCCCAGCTGGAGCGCCTCGCGCAGCGAGAGCTCCAGGACCTTCTTGGCGCGCGGGGTGAAGGGGATGTGACCGCTCGGCGCGTTCTGGCCGGGTCCGATCTTCTCCTGCACCTTTTCGCGCACGCCGGTCAGTGAGATGTCCAGCGACTCAAGGGCCTTGGCCGCGACACCCTCACCTTCGTGGATCAGGCCGAGCAGAATGTGCTCGGTGCCGATGTAGTTGTGGTTCAGCATGCGTGCCTCTTCTTGGGCAAGCACAACCACGCGCCTGGCGCGATCAGTAAATCTCTCGAACATAGCCACAGACACTCCTAGCGTTGGTGCTCTGCCTCAAGGCTACGGGCATCGCGCGGTCTAGTCGCCGCTGTTCGCCATAGGGAAAAGTTCTGCCTGCTCCGACGGCTCCCCGGAAGGGTCGCTGCGCCGGGCACGAGCGAAGCCCGGCCGCAGCATCATGCTGCGTCCGGGCTTGAGGCCAACCTCGGTCGGTCGTCTTCGCAGCACCGCAACGGGTGCGCAGAATCAGCGCTTCTTGGCGTTTCGGTAGGCCTCTACGATGTCGCGGTGCAAGCGACCTCGGCTGGAGACCTGATATCCGTTCTTCACGGCCCAGTCACGAATCTGACGGGCTTCATTCTGCGGCGAGGGCGGGGCGATGGCCCGACCCTTGCGGATGTACTTCTTCAGCGTCTCGCGAAGCTCCTTGGCGTGCTCTTCGCTGAGGTCAATCTCATAAAAGCGGGAGTCCAGCCCAAATGTGACCGTCTCCTTTGCTTCGCTGCCGTCAAGATCATCGACGAGAACCACTTCTACCTTCTGGGCCATCTCATACACCTCACTGCTCACTCACACGCCGAGACGCAATGGGCCTCATCTCGCTCGGCGCATTTCTCGCTGCGATAGATCAAGAACGATCTATGTGAAGCCAAGTATTTCAAGAAATACAATTCACGGTCAAGCTGGAGAGATTGTTACTTTTTCGGACCCGGAAGATGATTCTCATATGGAACCAGTTTCTCGGCTGGAGACGGCCATGACAGCGCCATGAGAATCATGGATCCGGCAGCAGATCAGGTGTTCAGCTGTGCGGGCCAGAAGTCGGCTCATCGCGCTGAACTCCCTGCTGAGAGGCCTCTTCGCGCACCTGAATCTCGGCGGCGCGCTCATTCCGATCAGCCCGGAAGATGGCGCGGATAGCCAGCCAGAAGACCAGCCCGACGCCGATGGAGGGGGCAAGAACTTCGAAGTACGTCCAGAAATTTTCCATGGAATTCCTTGCTTACATTCAGGTTAAAAAACTGTCGCTGCCATTGCTAATCATGCTACGTCTTTGCGCGGCATGACGTTCACGCCTGCGCTTCAGGTTTCAGCAGCGGGAAGAGGATCGTCTCGCGAATACCGGTGCCGGTGAAGAGCATCACCAGGCGGTCGACGCCCAGACCGATGCCCCCCATCGGTGGTGCACCATATTCCAGGGCCCGCAGGAAGTCCTCGTCGTGCTGCATGGCCTCGTCGTCACCGGCGGCCGCCATCCGGGCCTGTTCCACCAGGCGTTCCCGCTGCAGCACGGGGTCCACCAGCTCGGAGAAGGCGGTCCCGCGCTCCATGCCCCCGATGATCAGGTCCCAGGCCTCGATGACGCCGGGCTTGTCTCGGTGGGCGCGGGCCAGCGGCTGTGCCGCAGGCGGGTAGTCACAGACGAAGGTGGGCTGGATCAGCGTGGGCTCGACGATCTCGGCGAAGAGCTCGATCACCAGCTTCTGCGCGTCCCAGGCCGGGTCCACGGAGACCTCGCGTGCGGCCGCGACGGCGCGCAGCGTCTCGGCGGGAGTCTCAGGAGTGATCTCCTGCCCCACGGCCTCGGAGAGGCCCGGGTAGACCGAGACCCAGGCCCACTCGCCGTCGAGGTCGATGACGCCCTGATCCGTCGGGATCTGACGGCTCGCCCCGGCGGCATCTGCTGCATTCAGAATCATCTCGCGCATCCGCTCGGCCATGACGTACATGTCCGCCCATGCCTCATAGGACTCCAGCGTGGTGAACTCCGGGGAATGCGTGGAGTCCACACCTTCATTGCGGAAGACCCGGCCGATCTCGAAGACCCGATCGATGCCGCCCACCACGGCGCGCTTGAGGTAGAGCTCGGTGGCGATGCGCAGCGTCATGCCCTGATCAAAGGCGTTGAGATGGGTCTGGAAAGGCCGCGCCTGGGCGCCGCCGTGGATCAGCTGCAACATGGGGGTCTCCACCTCCACGTAGCCGCGTCCGTGCAGGGTCTCGCGGAGGGAGCGGGTGATCGCGGCACGACGGAAGACCATCTGCCGCGCCTCGTCCCGCACGATCAGATCCGCGTAGCGCTGACGCACCCGGGTCTCCTCGTTGAGCTCCGCGTGGAGCACCGGCAGCGGCCGCACGGCCTTGGAGGCGATCTCGAAGGAGCTCGCCATGATGGAGAGCTCCCCGCGGCGCGAAGCGATGACTTCACCGCTGACCCGGACATGGTCACCGAGATCCACGAGCGACTTCCAGTCGGCGAGCGCGGCCTCCCCCACCTCGGCCAGGGAGATCATCGCCTGCAGCCGGACTCCGCTGCCGTCGGGGCCGCCCTCCTGCAGCGTGGCGAAGCACAGCTTGCCGGTGTTGCGCACGAACATCACGCGACCGGTCACCGCCACCGTCTCGCCGGTGGAGGCCCCGGGCTCCAGGTCCGGGAAGCGCTCCCGGACCTCGCTCAGCGAGGCGGAGCGCTCGACGTTCACCGGATAGGGCTGGACCCCGGCGGCGAGCAGGCGCTCACGCTTGTCCAGGCGCACGGCGCGCTGGTCGTGGGTGTCAAGGTCATTGGCGCCGGAGGCGGCGGAATTCTGGGCAGTCACAGTCGGCCATTCTACGTGCCGTGCGCCCTGCCTGAATCGCGGCGGCAGTCCCGTCGCCCCGTCGCTCCGACCGGGCCGAGGCAGCCCTCAGGCAGCCTGGGCCCCGCAGTCACCAGATGGTGACGCGCTCCCGCGGCGACAGGTACATCCCGTCCCCGGGCTGGGTCTCGAAGGCGGAGTGGAAGGCGTCGAGGTTCTTGACCACCTGGGTGGCGCGGAACTCGGCGGGTGCGTGCGGATCGATGCTGATCAGCGTGACCGCCCGCTCGGGGCGGGTGAGGTTCCGCCAGGCCTGCGCCCAGGCGAAGAAGAACCGCTGGTCAGCACTGTAGCCCTCGACGTCGGCGGCCTCAGCCCCCTGTGCCTGCAGCCACACCCGGTAGGCCTTGTGCGCGATGCCGAGCCCGCCGAGATCACCGATGTTCTCACCCAGGGTCAGCTCGCCGTTGACCTTGTGCTCCGGCGCCTGGGAGGGGGTGAGTGCGCTGTACTGCTCCACCAGCTTCGTGGTGCGCTCCTCGAAGGCGCTGCGGTCAGCCTCGGTCCACCAGTTGCTCAGCGAGCCGTCGGCGCCGTAGCGGGACCCCTGGTCGTCGAAGCCGTGTCCGAGCTCATGGCCGATGACGGCCCCGATGGCGCCGAAGTTCTGCGCCATGTCCCGCTCGGCGGAGAAGAACGGGAGCTGCAGGATCGCGGCCGGGAAGCAGATCACGTTCTCCAGCGGCGAGTAGTAGGCATTGACCGTCTGGGGGTGCATGTGCCACTCGTCGGGGTCCGGTCCCTCGTCGAGCTTCGTGATGTCGCGCTCCCATTCGAACGCCGCGGCACGGCGGACGTTTGCCACCACATCGGTCGGGTCCACGTCGACGCGGGAATAGTCGATCCAGCGCTCAGGGAAGCCGACCATCGGCTTGAACGCGTCGAGCTTCTCCAGCGCGCGGCCCTTGGTCTCCTCCCCCATCCAGCTCAGCTCGCTGATGGACTGGCGGTAGGCCTCGATCAGCGCGCTGATCAGCTCGTCCATCGCGGCCCGCGCCTGAGGCGGATAGTGCCGGGCCACGTAGATCTGCGCCACGTCCTCACCCAGGTGGGCGTTGGTCAGCGCGACCCCGCGCTTCCAGCGCTCCTTGAGCTGCTGGGCTCCGGAGAGCCGCTTGGAGTAGAAGTCGAAGTTCTCGTTCACCAGCTCTTCGTGGAGCAGCGGGGCCGCCCAGCGCAGCAGCTGGACTCGCAGCCAGAGCTTCCAGGTGCGCAGCGGCTGCTGAGTCAGCGCCGCCTGCATCCCGGGGAGCACGTCGGGCTGGGCGAGCACGAGCTGCTCGGTGTGCCGCGGCTGCAGCCCCCAGCCGGCGAACGCCTCGCGCAGCAGCGGCATGAAGGTCTCGGCCTCGTCGTCGGTCACCAGGTTGTAGCGCTTCTGCGCATCACGCAGGGTCACCTTGTCCCAGTGCTCGGCGGCGATGACACCTTCGAGTTCGACGACGGCGGCGGCGGCGTCCGCGGCGTCGTCGACTCCGCTGAGCTCAAGCACCCGGACCAGGTGGTCCTGGTACGCCGCCAGGATCTCGGCCAGCTTCTCGTCGCGGTAGTAGGACTCATCGGGCAGACCGAGTCCGGACTGCATGACGTGCCAGAGCATCCGGGTGGGATCTCCGGCGTCGCGCATGGACCCGGCGACGAGGAGCCCGTCCACGCCCTGGCGCTGCCAGGCGGCGGAGAGCCGAACCAGATCCTCCACGCTCCGCACGGACTCCAGCTGCTCCAGCATCGGCTCGATCGGACTCAGCCCGCGCCGCTGAGCGGCCTCGGCATCCATGAAGGAGGTGTAGAAGGCACCGATCCGGGCCGGGACGGCCTCCGCGGCGGCGTCGAGCTGCTCCGCCTTGATCTCTCCGGCCGCGGCCTGCTCCAGGATCTCCCGGACATCAGCCTCGGCCTTGTCGCGCAGCTCATGGAAGGACCCGTAGGCGTCCATGTCCGCGGGGATCTCGGCGGTCTTGAGCCATTCACCGTTGACGTGGCGCTGCAGGTCGTCCTGCGGGCGCACGTCATGATCGATGTACGGGAAGGAGGCGGGTGCGTTCGGGCTGCTGCTCGCGGTATCGGTCATGGTTCCAGCCTACTCCCGGGGCTGTGACCTGCCCGGACTCAGGATCACGTTGTCGATCAGCCGCACCGGTCCGACCCGGGCGGCGATCAGCGCCAGCGCACGCCCGCGCAGCACCCCGTGCTCGTCGAGCAGCGCGTCGCCGGGCTGGAGCTCCTCCAGGGAGTCAGGGTCGACGACGACCAGGTAGTCCAGCTCCACACCCTCGGCAGATCTCAGCTCCTCCACCTGATCGGCCACTCCCAGCCGGCGCTCGGAGGCGGCGTCCTCGCTCAGCGCGAAGAGCGCGGCGGGAATGGCCAGCGCCGCGGAGTAGTCGGTCTCATCCAGGCGCTGGTTCCTGCTGGAAAGGGCCAAGCCGTGCTCATCCCGCACGATCGGAACGGTGCGGATGTCCACGTCGATGTTCAGGTCTGCCTTCATCCGGGTGATGATCGCGACCTGCTCGGCGTCCTTGGCGCCGAACCAGGCCTCGAGCCTCGCGGGCGCCGGGGGGCTCATGATGTTGAAGAGCTTCGCGACCACGGTGACCACCCCGTCGAAGTGTCCTGGGCGCGCGGCCCCCTCCCAGCGGGTTCCGAGCTGCCCGGCGCTGACCCGGACCAGCGGGGCGTGCGAGTCGCCGGGGTACATCTGCGCGAGGTCCGGGCTGAAGATCAGATCGACCCCGTGGGCACCCAGCAGGGCGACGTCGCGCTCTGGCGTGCGCGGATAGTGGAGGTAGTCGGCGTCGTCGTCGAACTGCAGCGGGTTCACGAAGATCGAGGCGATCACGATGTCTGAGGCAGCCCGGGCGGCGTCGACCAGAGCGGCGTGTCCGGAGTGCAGCGCCCCCATCGTGGGGACCAGCCCCACCGCGGGGGCGGCCCCGCGTTCGCGGACGTGCGCGGCGACGGCCTCGGCGAGCGCGGCGCGGAAGCTGGAGACAGTGGTCAGTACCTGCGGTGGAGTCACCGGGACAGTCTAGGACCGCGCGCGGCGCTCGCCCGTCGCCCGTCGCGTCGGTCAGGGGCAGCGGGGCGGGGCGGAGGCTGCGAGAAGCGCGGGTCAGGCGTCGAGGACGTCGAGCAGCTCGGCGGCCTTCGCGGCGGTGATCATGCTGCGATCCAGGGCACGCTGGGTGGTCGCGCGCGCCATGGCCATATACGCGGTGCGGATGTCGGCGGGCAGCTCCGAGGTCGCCAGCAGCTGCACGTGATGCCGGAGCGTGCCGACGTCTCCGCGAGCCACCGGCCCGGTCAGCGCGCCCTCCCCCGAGGCCAACGCGTTGTCCAACGAGGCCTGCATCAGCGGGCGCAGCACGGTCTCGGCGCGCTCCACCCCGATCCGGTGCAGCATCTCGGCTGACTGCCCGGTGATCGTGTTCAGGTGGTTCGAGGCGTGCGCCAGCGCCGCGTGATAGGTCAGCCGGTCGGCCTCGCGGATCACCACCGGCTCCCCGCCCATCTCCACCACCAGTGCCTGCGCGATCGGCAGCACGGGCCCCGGCGCGGTGACCCCGAAGGCACAGGTGTGCAGCTTCTGCAGGTCCATGCTCAGCCCGGTGAAGGTCATCGCCGGGTGGATCGCCAGTCCGATGGCGCCGCTGCGCTGGGCGGGAGCGAGCACCTCGGTGCCGTAGCGGCCGGAGGTGTGCACGATCAGCTGACCGGCCTGGATGTGGCCGGCCTCGGCCAGCCCGGAGACGAGCTCGGCGAGGGCGTCGTCGGGCACCGCGAGCAGGACCAGCTCAGCCCGGCGCATGATCTCCGGGATCTCCAGCACCGGCACCCCGCCCAGCAGGGATTCGGCGCGGTTGCGCGAGTCCTCCGAGACGGCGTGGGCGCCGATCACCGAGTGACCGGCCCCGCGCAGCGCCGCGCCCAGCACCGCGCCGACCTTGCCGGCGGAGATCACGCCGACGCCGAGGCGACCTTCCCGCTGGGAGGGCGGGAGTTCCGCGGCATAGGGATCCACGGGCTGCTCAACGGTCACGGGGGTCCTGTTCCTGGTAGGTCGACGGGGCAGCGGGGTGTGCCGGTCCGGTGGTGCTGGGCTCCTCCGGTGCCGCCAGCGCCTCGGCGGCCTTGCGCTCGAACTCGCGGAGCTCCTCTGCGCGCATCCACTGATTCCGATCGCTGTAGCGGCGGGCCTGGGCGGCATGATCGGACTCGTATTCGAAGAGGTCCTTGACCGCGTCGAGGTCCTGGTTCTTCAGCTTCGCCGCGAACGGGCCGGCCGGGGAGTGGATGAAGATGTCAGCGATCGCTCGCCGGCGCTGCAACGGCCCCTGGGTCAGGCTCAGCGACTGGATCCGCTCATGCGGGACCATCGTCAGCTGCCGCGAAGCCCTTCCGTCGCGGAACATCAGCGCGGTGGGGGTGGTGCGGAACCCGCGACGACGGCGCACGATCGGGTCGAAGAAGCGGGCCCGGCGGGGCACCTCGGTGTAGCCGAGCTTCGTGCCTGAACCGGTGAGCCCGGCGGTGAAGACCTCTTCGGGGTTCTCGACCTGCAGGTCAGGGAACATCTCCGCGGCGGTGACCATCACGTCGTCGAGCCGACCCACGGGCAGCAGCACCGAGCGCTTCTCCCCGATGCCGTAGCCGGCGACGGTGACCACGATCTTGAACCACCTGAACGGGCGCCAGAGCACCGGCTGCTGGATCTGCAGCGCCTGCACCCGACCCGGAGGGATGGTCTGATTGGTGGTCTCGAGCAGCCCGTAGCGCACGCGCAGCCCGGAGCTGGTGGCGGTGGAGGTGAATCCGAAGCCGGAGCTGAACTGCTGGTAGTAGATCGTGATCGCCGCGATGCCCATCGGGATGACGGCCGGGAGTGCGGCTCCGGTCAGCACGGCCCAGATCGACACCGACCCCCCGTCGGAGCCGACCGCGAGACCGATCCCGACGGCGACCACGGCCATGACCACGATGACCAGGACGAAGATCGTCCCCCAGCCGCTCAGCACCGAGCCGATCAGCCGTCCGGTGGGGACCTTCGCGATGAGGCGGTCCTGATGCGCGGCGCGATGCAGACCCGCAGCTGCACGGCCGGTGGGGGTGGGATGAATCGGGGCGTAGGGGTCGTGCGCGGCGTAGGAATCATAGCGGTGGGCAGCCTCCGCGGAGTCGGGATGCGTGAAACCGGCATACGCGGAGCCGGGACCCCCGGGCACCTCCCCGAATCCCTCGACTTCCGCCGGCGACTCGCTCCGGCCGGCGGCGCGGTCCATGATCTCGGAGCGCAGCTCTTCGGCCTGGGACCTCTTCAGGAACGCCAGGGTGGCGGCGGTGCCGTCGCCCTCGGCCACCTCGAACTTCAGCTCGGCGAGGCCGGTGAGCCGGGCGAGCAGCGGCTGGCGCAGGTCCACGGCCTGGACCCGGTCGATCCGGGCCTGACGGTGCTGGCGCACGAAGATCCCGGACTTCACCATCACATGCTCGGCGGTGATCTTGTAGCGGGTGAACCACCAGGAGAGCGCGAAGCCGGCGAAGATCAGCGCGACCACCAGCAGCACGCCGCCGGCGCCGAGCAGGAACGGCATCGGGTTGGACTCCACGTTGCGCTGGATCTCGCCGCTGCGGAACGCCTCCCAGGCATCCATCCAGCTCTGCCAGTTGTAGCTGAGCAGGAGGCCCGGGATGGCGACGACGGCGAGCCCGCCGCGCACGACGGGGCTCAGCGGGTGGACCTTGGTCCAGGTCGCGTCGAACCAGCGCTCGGAGGTGCGCTTCGGCTTCTCGGTGGCGTGGTCCTCGGTGGCTTGTTCGTTCATGCGCCGGCTCACAGACCAGCCAGGCGAGCCTGGCCGCGGACCGAGAGCTCTTCACGCAGCCGTGCGCCCTCCTCGCGGGAGGCGCCCGGGATCACGGCGTCGGTGGCCGCGGCGGCGGTCTTCAGCTGGACCGTGCAGAGCCCGTAGCGGCGCATCAGCGGCCCGGCCTCGATGTCGACGTACTGCAGCCGGCCGTAGGGCACCGCGACGACCCGCTGGAAGAGGATGCCGCGGCGGATCAGCAGATCGTCCTGGCGCTCGTGGTAGCCGATGGCCCTGATCCGACGCGGGATCAGCCAGAGGTCCACGGCCGCCCAGGTCAGCAGCACGGCGGAGACCACGATCTTGATCCACAGCGGGATGCCGCCGAAGACCCCGAGGGTGTCGAGCACGATCGGGGTACCGACCACTGCCAGGGTGATCACCCAGCCGAGGATGCCGGTGATGAACTTCACGGTGATGTACCGCTCGTCCACCCGGGTCCAGGTGACACCTGTGGGATCAATGGGTTCCGCGGGCATAGCCCTCCTCGGGTATCGGTCCTGTGTTGCGTTCGGGCTCTCTGCGGCGCCCCTCGCCCGGTGGATTCTCGTCCGGGGGGATCCTGCAGAGCAGCTCGACGACGAATCCAATGATCACCCAGATCGTTCCTCCCGTGATCATCAGCAGGGATGAGTTCACGTTCGGCGCGGTCAGCGCTGCGGCAGGCACCAGGTCCCCGAGGATACCCGCATGCCAGCCGGCGATCAGCGCCCCGGCGTAGGCGCCGGCCTGTCCGGCGGTGAGGACCCGGACGGCGTGGAGCGGGTGCAGGCTGCGCTGGCTGCGCCGACCCTTCGCCGCCGCGGTCGCGATCCTGCGCTGATCGCGCCAGACCATCAGCCCCAGGGTCAGCACGATCAGCGCGATCCCGAGCAGGGTCACCAAGGAGGTCCGCGGCAGCACCGGGGAGCCCATCCCGTGGGCGGACAAGTAGACGGTGGTGATGAACCCGACGAGGGCGGCGACGGCGCCGATGATCAGCAGGCGCAGCACGGAGAGCCGGCTCATCGCGCACTCTCCAGCGGTTCCACGGCGCCGGCATCGGCGGCATGCCGAGCGAGTTCGGCCACCGACGCTCCGGCCAGCTTCGCCTGCGGGTCCATCCAGGTCCAGGGGACCAGCACGAATCCACGCTGTGCGGCCCGCGGGTGCGGGACCTGCAGCGTCACCGAGGAGATTCCTGCCTGGCCGTAGGTGATGATGTCGATGTCCAGGGTGCGCGGGCCCCAGCGGATCTCGCCGTTCGCGGCGCCGCGGGCCCGGTGGTGTTCCTGCTCGATCTGCTGGGTGCATCCCAGCAGGGCATGCGGGCTCAGCGTGGTGGCGATCTCGATGACCTGGTTGTGGAAGTCAGGCTGCCCGGCAGGCCCGCCCACCGGCCTGGTCTTGGCCACCGGGGACTGCTTGAGCACCCGCACCTGCTCCGCGCGGTCCAGCGCGGCGACCGCCGAGGCCAGCGTCACTGCGGATTCCCCGAGGTTGGATCCCAGCGCCAGCACGGCGGTGACCTCCGCGGCGGGGGTGGCGTCCGGGTCCAGGCCGGGAGCCAGGTCGGCGCGGTCCCGGCGGGCGGTCACCGAGACGTCCTGGAAGGTCTGGGTCAGCGGCGCCTGCGGCTTGTGCACGGTGATCTCCGCGGCGGCAAGGCGCTCATCGCCGGCAAGGATCTCCCGGGCCAGGTGATCGGCGAGGGCCTCGATCAGGTCGAAGGGCTCGCCGGTGATGGCGGCGTGGATCAGCTCGGCGATCTCCACGTAGGAGACGGTGTCGGCGAGGGCATCGCTGCGACCGGCGGCGCGGAAGTCCAGCGTGAGCTCGGCGTCGACCCGGAAGATCTGGCCCTCGCGCTTCTCGAAGTCGAAGACCCCATGGTGGCCGGTGGCCGTGAGTCCGGTGAGCCGGATGGTGTCACGGGAGCTGCTCCTGCTGGACATCCTTCTAGCTTCTCAGCTTGTCGATCACTTGCACAGCATCGCGGCTTCCCTGCACGTCATGGACCCGGACTCCCCAGACGCCGGCCTGGGCCGCCAGCGCCGAGAGCACCGCCGTGGCGGTGTCCCGAGCCTCCCCGGAGGTGACCGGGGCGAGGAATCCCTTGCGGGAGGCCCCGAAGAGCACTCGGTGCCCGAGCCGGACGAAGCTCTCCAGGCTGCGGATCAGCTCCCAGTTCTGCTCAGGGGTCTTGGAGAACCCGATCCCGGGGTCCAGGATGAGCTGTTCGCGGCGGGCACCGGCGTCGAGATAGCGGTCCCGCACGGCGAGCAGCTCGGCGATCACGTCCACGAGCAGCGAGTCATAATCGGTCAGCGACCCCATCGTCTGGGAGTCTCCGCGGTTGTGCGTGATCACCACCTGCGCCCCGGACTCGACGATCAGCTCCGGCATGTCCGGTTCGGTGAGCGCGCCCGAGACGTCATTGATGATGAGCGTCCGCGGGTCGACTCCGCGGCGATCTGCGCATTCAAAGGCGGCCCGGGCGGTCGCCGCGCGGCGGGTGTCCACCGAGACGGCGATCCCGCAGCCCAGCAGCTCCTCGATCACCGGCAGGATCCGGCGCTGCTCCTCGAGCAACGGTGTGGGCTGCGCGCCGGGGCGGGTGGATTCCCCGCCGACGTCGATCAGTGCCGCGCCGGCCTGGGTCATCCGCAGCGCCTCGGTGACCGCGGCCACGACGTCGGGGGTGCCCGCGCCGTCGTCGAACCGGCCGCCGTCGGAGAAGGAGTCCGGGGTGAGGTTCAGAATCCCCATGATGGAAGTGCGCATCTGGCTCTCCGATTCAGTCAGGAGGGTTGCTAGTGGGGCCGGCCGTGGAGCATCAGGCTCATCGCCTCGGCGCGGGTGGCGGCGTCGCGGAGCTGACCGCGCACCGCAGAGGTGATGGTCCGCGCCCCGGGTTTGGAGACCCCGCGCATGGACATGCACAGGTGCTCGGCCTCGACGACGACCATCGCCCCGCCAGGAGCCAGATGCTCGACCAGGGCGTCGACCACCTGAGTGGTGAGCTGCTCCTGGACCTGCGGGCGCTTGGCGAAGATGTCCACCAGCCTGGCGAGCTTGCTCAGTCCGGTGACCTTGCCCTCCGGGGAGGGGATGTAGCCGATGTGGGCGTGGCCGAAGAAGGGCACCAGATGATGTTCACAGGTGGAGTAGAAGGGAACGTCGCGGACCAGCACGAGCTCCTCGTGGCCGATGTCGAAGGTGGTCGACATCAGCTCGGCAGGGTCCTCGCGGAGACCCTGGAAGGCCTCCTCATAGGCCCGGGCCACCCGGGCCGGGGTGCCCTTGAGACCCTCGCGCTCCGGGTCCTCCCCGACGGCGAGCAGGATCTCGCGCACCGCAGCCTCGATCCGCGGCAGATCCACCGAGCCTTCAAGCGGGGTGACCGCACCGGCGGCGCCGACGGAGCGACTGCCCGACCGGTCGGCGGATGGGGTGGGAGGGCGGTCAGGCATCGGAGTTCTCGCCGCCGAACTGGTATTCGGGGTCCCGCTCGTCCTCCGGCACCACCTCGGAGGTGATCGTGACCGGTCGTCCCGGGGAAGATTCCCAGATCTGGCGGACCGGGCGCTTGATCACGTCGTGGAAGATCGCGGCGACCTCCTTGGCATTGAGGGTCTCCACGCGGAGCAGCTCCTCGGCGAGGCGGTCGAGCACATGCCGATTCTCATGCAGCGCGTGGTAGGCCTCGTCGTGGGCCTCGTCGATGATGGCGCGGACCTCGGAGTCGATGACGGAGGCGAGGTCCTCGGAGTACTCCTTGCCCTGGGCCATCTCGCGTCCCAGGAACGGGCTGGTGTCGCCGGAACCGAGCTTCACGGAGCCGACCCTCGCGCTCATCCCATATTCGGTGACCATCCGGCGTGCGGTCTCGGTGGCCTTCTGGATGTCGTTCGCGGCCCCGGTGGAGGGGTCCTGGAAGACGATCTCCTCCGCCACGCGGCCGCCCATGGCGTAGGCGATGGTGTCCAGCAGCTCGTTGCGGGTGGTGGAGTACTTGTCCTCCTCGGGCACGACCATGGTGTAGCCCAGGGCGCGGCCGCGCGGAAGGATCGTGATCTTGGTGACCGGCGCGGAGTAGTTCAGCGCAGCCGCCACCAGCGCGTGGCCGCCCTCGTGATAGGCGGTGACCCGGCGCTCGTGGTCCTTCATCAGCCGGGTCCGCTTCTGCGGTCCGGCCATGACCCGGTCGATGGCCTCGTCGATCGCGCGGTCATCGATCAGGTCGGCGTTGGAGCGTGCCGTGAGCAGCGCGGCCTCGTTGAGCACATTGGCCAGATCCGCACCGGTGTAGCCGGGGGTCTTGCGGGCCACGGCCTTGAGGTCGACGTCGTCGACCATCGGCTTGCCCTTGGCATGGACCTCCAGGATCGCGCGGCGGCCGGCGAAGTCGGGAGCCTCCACGGGGATCTGTCGGTCGAAGCGGCCGGGACGCAGCAGCGCCGGATCCAGCACGTCGGGCCGGTTCGTGGCGGCGATGACGATGATGTTGGTGTTGGCGTCGAAGCCGTCCATCTCCACCAGCAGCTGGTTCAGCGTCTGCTCGCGCTCATCGTTGCCTCCACCCACACCGGCGCCGCGCTGGCGGCCCACGGCGTCGATCTCGTCGACGAAGATGATGGCCGGGGCGTTCTCCTTGGCCTGCTTGAAGAGGTCCCGCACGCGGGAGGCGCCGACGCCGACGAACATCTCCACGAAGTCCGAGCCTGAGATCGAGTAGAAGGCGCCGCCGGCCTCGCCGGCCACGGCCTTGGCCAGCAGCGTCTTGCCTGTGCCGGGGGCGCCATAGAGCAGCACGCCCTTGGGGATCTTCGCCCCTAGGCGCTGGAACTTCTCGGGCTCGGAGAGGAACTCCTTGATCTCATGGAGCTCCTCCACTGCCTCTTCAGCGCCGGCCACGTCGCCGAACGCCACCTGGGGCATGTCCTTGTCGAACATCTTGGCCTTGGACTTGCCGAACTGCATCACCCGGGAGTTGCCGCCGGACATGCGGGTCAGCAGCCAGATGAAGAGCAGCGCGATGATCAGGAAGGGGATCATGAAGCCGAGCATGGAGAGCAGCCAGTTCGACTGCTCCGGCTCATCGGTGTAGCCCTCGAGGTCAGCGTCGGCGATGGCCTCGACCACGGTCTCGGCGCGAGCCGAGGAGTAGAAGAAGTGGACGACGTCGCCGACCTCCTGCCCGTCCTGCTCATACGGGGAGCTCAGGTTCAGATCGACGCGCTGGTCGCCGTCCTCGACGGAGGCCTCGACGACCTCACCCTCGGCAAGGAGCTCCATGCCGACATTCGTGTCCACCCGCTGACCGTTGGCCGAGGAGGAGAACATCATCGGCACGACAAGCAGCAGCAGCACCACCGCCAGGACGATCCAGAACAGTGGCCCGGTGAAGATCTTCTTGAAGTTCATGCAGCTCCGTCAGACGCAGATATACCTAGCATCTAAAGGTACTCGGGCTCGAGGTGATGGGGCTAACCCGGGCTGGACAAGTTCGCCTCCGGGAGAACTCGCCCAGCCGGGAGCGTGCGCCGAACGGAGGGGGCGAAACGACCGGGTCAGCCGATGATCGGGATCAGCAGCGAGACCGTCAGCAGCACCAGGGCCCCGCCGATCCGGGAGGAGACCTGCAGGAACGGCATCAGCTCAAGCCGGTTCGCGGCGGAGACCACGGCGACATCCCCGGTGCCGCCCATGTCGGTCATGCCCATGCCGATGGCGATCGAGGTTTCGGCGTAATACATCTTCACCAGCCAGCCCAGCGCACCGGAGACCAGGATCGCGACCACTACGGCCAGCGCCACGAGCACCGGGTAGCGCCAGTCGGAGAGCAGCCGGCCGAGCTCGTCGAACTCGAAGAAGGTGATCGAGATGCCCACCAGCAGCGCCGGGGTCAGCGTTCCGGAGACGAACCCGAACCAGTTCGAGACGGCGTCCTCGAAGGAGGCTGGCATCAGTCCGAAGATCTTGATGGAGGCAGCCAGCAGAATGGTCCAGGCGTAGGCGTGCAGCCCGGGGACGAACTCCGCGATGATGCTGCCGGCCAGGAAGAGCGTGGCGGCCAGGGTCAGGCCCACGACGAGCACGTTGAAGGATCCGCTGGTGGGCTTCGGCCTGGACTTGAACTGATCAGCGCTGCCTTCGACCCGCACGATCTGCCCGTTGCCGTTGAAGCCGACGAAGAACTGCTGGCCCTTATAGGTGATGCCGTTGAAGATGCCGGCGCAGAAGATGGTCAGCACGTTGGCGATGATCACCGCGGGGATCAGCTGTGCCACATAGGCTCCGGCGTCGCCGCCCATCTGGTCTGAGTAGATCCCGGACATCGGCACGATGCCGGCGCCCACACCTCCGCCCATGATCGGAGCCGCCACGAAGAGCACCGAATCGCGCAGCCCGAAGCCCAGCGCGGTTCCCACCGCGCCGACGACGACGAAGACGGTGATGATGGTGCCGATCAGCGGCACCGCGATCCGCGCGCCGGCCTTGAGCAGCAGCGCTCGCGGCATGCCCAGGATGGAGCCGGCGATGAGACTGGCGACGTAGAAGTCGATGAAGCCGATCTCGGAGCCGTCGGTGAAGATCTCCATGTTCTCCGCAAGCGACTGGGGGAACCAGCCGAAGTGGAGCAGGATCGCCGGGGTCAGGATGCACAGCACGGTGGGCAGGCCGTAGTTGCGCAGGCCGGGCACTCGTCCGCCGAGCCAGTTCAGCAGCGCCCCGACCAGGATGACGACGGCGAAGCCGGCGAGCATCGTGTTCGGCAGCACTCCCAGCGCGGCGCAGAGCAGGATGACGCCGAACAGCAGGGCGAACCATCCGATGGGCAGACCCATGATGCGGGTCCAGCTCTCGGGCCGGTCAAACTCCTCGGCGGCGTCTGCGTGGACCGGCTCGGCCGGCGTCGTCATCCTGTGGGTCTCGCTGGAAGTCCCCTCGCCCGGAAGCGTCTCGGAGGGGGATCCTGCGGGCTGCATTGCCCGCGATTCAGTCTCGCCGCGCACGTGTCTCCTCGAAAGTCTCAGATGCCTGACCGCGCGGGCTCACTGCCTGTGTGTGGCACGTCACCGGTGTGGCCAGCGTTACGCTACTTTGCATTTTATAAAGTATCAACTGAGGCGAGCGGTGCGAGGATTGGCGAGGCGAGCGGTGCGAGGATTGGCGAGGCGAGCGGCACCCTGCATGAGGCGGCGGACGGACCCGGCATGGGGCGGGTGCCGGTGTGCCAGTGGCCCGGGATGCGCCAGGGTCCTCGGGCCGGAGCGGCTCGACGGCCGGAGGCTCAGAGCTTGTTCAGGGCGGCTTCACGGCCGTGTTCGATGTGCTGCGCGGTCAGTGCGGCTGCGGCATCCAGATCCTCGGCCACCAGGGCGTCGAGGATCGCGTGGTGCTCACGGCTGGACTGGGACACCCGCTCCTGATCTGCGTAGAGGCCCAGAGAGGGATAGGGCATGCCGGCCCAGAGCTGGTCGATGAAGCCCATCAACAGGGCGTCTCGGCTGAGCCGATACAGCGCGTAGTGGAAGGCCTCGTTGCGCTGCACGACCTCCAGCGCGGTCTGTGCCTGATCGCAGGCGCAGACGAGCTCGCGCAGATCCTCGAGATCACCTGGGGTCAGCTGCTGCCCGGCCTGGCGCACCGCGAGCGGCTCGAGCACGGTGCGCAGCCGGTAGACCTGCTCGATGCGTTCCGGGGTGAGCTCGGCGATGAAGGTGCTGCCGTGCGGGTCGTGAACCACGAACCCTTCGGCCTGAAGCCGATTCAGCGCTTCGCGCACCGGTGTCAGGCTCATGTCGAGCATGTCGCTCAGGTATCTGAGCGTGATGCGCTCCCCCGGCGCGAGCTCGCCGGCCTGGATGCTGCTGCGCAGGCTGGAGTAGGCGGCCGCGGCCTTGCTCACCGGCCGCACCGGTACGATCTCATCCACAGCCCAGCTCCTCCCGTGTCTGCCGCGGCGAGCGGTCAGCTCACTGGTAGACGTGCGGAGCCAGGATCCCGACACAGTCGAGGTTCCGGTACTTCTCGGCGAAGTCCAGGCCGTAGCCGACGACGAACTTGTTCGGGATGTCCATGCCGACGTACTTCACGTCGATGTCGACCTTCACGGCGTCGGGCTTGCGGAAGAGTGTGCAGATCTCCAGCGAGGCGGGCCCGCGGGATTCCAGGTTGGTCTTGAGCCAGGACAGCGTCAGGCCGGAGTCGATGATGTCTTCGACGATGAGCACATGGCGGTTCATCAGGTCCGCATCGAGATCCTTGAGGATGCGCACCACCCCGGAGGACTTGGTGCCGGAGCCGTAGGAGGACACCGCCATCCAGTCCATGGTCACGTGTGAGCTCAGCGCGCGGGCCAGATCGGCCATGACCATGACCGCGCCTTTGAGAACGCCGACCAGCAGCACGTCCTTGTCTGCGTAGTCACGATCGATGACTGCGGCAAGTTCTTTGATCTTCGCGTCGATCTCATCCTTGGTGTAGAGCACCTCGGTGAGATCTGCACTGACATCCTGAGCGTCCATGGGTGGTGTCCAGCTCCTTGTAGAAGGTCTCGCGTTCCTCAGTTCAGGCGTGGAACGATGACAAGTTTCGCATAGTCCGGGCTCCCCCGCGTCCCGCGGTGCGCGCTGACCCCTCCCTCCAGCTCGATCGGGCCCGCCGATCCGGTCTTCGCCAGGAGCTTCTCCACCGCGCCGAGCCGCTCGAACGAGGGGTTGGCGCCTCCCGCGGCGACGACGGCGAGCGCGATCACCCGGCGTCGGATCGCCGGCGGCGCGCCGAGCAGCGCTGGCAGCGCCATCCGCAGCTGCCCCTGAAGCCCGGGATCTTCGAGCAGCAGCTCAAAGTGGGCCTTCGCCTCCTGGTCCAGGTATGCCGCATCCTCTGCGGCGATCTGTGCGGTGCGCGCCAGCGATTCTCGGATGGAGCTGCTGAGCTGGTCCTCGAGATAGGGCAGGATCTCGGTGCGGACCCTCGAGCGCAGGAAGCGGGGATCCGTGTTCGCGGGATCCTGCCAGGGGCTCAGCTGCGCATGGGCGCAGATCTCTTCGGTCTCGGCGCGGGTCAGCCCCAGCAGCGGGCGCCGGAATGGGCCGCGCACGGCAGGGATCCCGGCCAGGCTGCGGGTCCCCGACCCGCGGGCGAGGCCCAGCAGCACCTGCTCGGCCTGATCATCACGGGTATGGGCCAACAGGATCCGAGTGGCCCCGGTCTGGGCCAGCGCCTGGGAGAAGGCCCGGTAGCGCGCCGAGCGGGCTGCCGCCTCGGGGCCCTCGCCGGAGTCGGGGTCCACGGTCGCCTTCACGGAGATCACCGGGTGCAGCCCAAGGCGTGTCAGCTGGGCCCGCGCCGTCGTGGTGACGGCCTCGCTGTCCGGGTGCAGCTGGTGGTCCACGACGACGGCGCCCACCCGTGCACCGCCCGGTGCGCTGGGGCTGTTGTCAGGGCTGGGGCTGTTGTCAGGGCTGGGGCTGTCCCTGCCGCCGTCGCGGCGCTGCTGGTGGAAGCCGGCGGCAGCGGCCAGGGCGAGCGAGTCGGCTCCGCCGGAACAGGCCACCAGGGTCAGCCCCTCAGGATCAAGGACGGCTTCGACGGCGCGGCGCGCCCGGTTCACCGAGTCGGGGAAGCGGGGGCTCACGCCAGTCCCATGCGCTCGATCCATTCCTGCGGGTGGTGCAGCTCATGCTCGGTGGGCAGGTGCTCGGGGGACTCCCAGATGATGTTGAAGGAGTCCATGCCGATGGCATCCACGATGTGTCCGACGAACTTCTGTCCGTCCCGGTACTGGGCGGCCTTCACGTCGAGCTGGAGCAGCTTGCGGATGAATTTCTCCAGCGGGGTGCGGGTCTTGCCGCGGGCTTCGAAGCGCCGCCGGATGGTCTTCACACTGGGCACGATCGAGGCGTCGACCCCGTCCATGATGACGTTGGCGTGACCCTCGAGCAGGCTCATCACGGCGGTCAGGTGGGACATGGTCTCGCGGTCCTGCGGGGTCTGGATGACCTCGACCAGTCCCCGGCCGGCCCGGACCTGCTCGATGATCTCCCCGAGCCGATCCCCCAGTCCTGAGGCCATACCCATGGTGGAAGAGCTCAGCTCGGTGATCTTGGCCTTGAGATGGTCGGCGAGCCAGGGCGCGGCGGCGAACTGCACCCGGTGGGTCTGTTCGTGCAGGCACACCCAGAGGCGGAAATCCTCGGGCACCACGTTGAGCTCGGTGGTGATCTCCACGATGTTCGGGGCGACCAGGATCAGCCGGTTCTGCGTGAAGGGATCGAACTGCCCCAGCACATTGGCGGAGAGGAAGGCCAGCACCGCGCCGAGCTCGGCGCCGGCGAAGGAGGAGCCGAAGACCTGCGCGTTGGAGCCCTCCTTGCCGAGTTCCGGCTTCTGCTCCAGGGCGACCTTCAGCGCGGGCCCCAGCAGCTCGCGGAAGCTCTCCACATTGGCCTTGGACCACGTGGCGCGGTCCACCACGAGGGTCTCGGCGGGATCGGCGCCCAGGTTCCGGGCCGCCTCAAGCCCGGTGATCCGGTGCACGTGGTCGACAGCCTCGGCGGCTGCGCCGCGCAGGGCGGCCACCTCCTCCTGGACCTGGGCGGCGCTGAACCGGGGCCCCGCCGGGGCCACTCGTGCCGCCGTCGTGGTGGCGAGCTCCCAATTGATCATCAGGTCACTGGCTTGTGCCGTGGAGGTGCTGTTCATCGGTCCATCACACCACAACAACCTCAGCTCCGTGACAGCGCCGCCAGCCGGGCGGCCGGGCTCAGCCCATGGCGGCGACGCTCAGCCCATCACCCGGCCGGTGATCTGGTCCAGTATCTTGTCGCTGAGCATCCGTCGGCCGAAGAGTCCGGCCCAGGCCAGGTGCCCCAGCGCGCAGCGGGTGCTTGGACGCGGCGGGGTCCGCGAGCGCGCGAACACCGCCGCACGCAGCGAGTGGGCGATATGAGCGAAGATCGCCGTCGAAGACGGCGGAAAAGTCGCTCAGATCGCCCACTCGCTGGGAAGTCGGGCTGGGTCAGCCCTTGAAGCGCTCGATGGAGCGGGTCAGCTCGGCCTCAGCCTCTTCGCGACCGGCCCAGCCCTCGATCTTGACCCACTTGCCGGGCTCGAGGTCCTTATAACGGGTGAAGAAGTGCTCGATCTCCTGGCGCGTCCACTGATCCACATCCTCGAGCTCCTGGATGTGATCGAAGCGCTTGTCCTTGGGGACGCAGAGCAGCTTGGCGTCGCCGCCGCCGTCGTCGGTCATGTTCAGCACGCCCACCGGGCGGGACTCCACGACGACGCCGGGGACCAGGTCCACGCCCGGGATCCAGACCATCGCGTCCAGCGGGTCACCGTCTTCACCGAGGGTGTCATCGAAGTACCCGTAGTGGGTCGGGTACTGCATGGGGGTGAAGAGCACGCGGTCGAGCCGGAGACGGTGGGTCTCATGGTCGATCTCGTACTTCACGCGGGAGCCTTCGGGAATTTCGATGGTGACATCGTGAGTCAGGGCCACGGGTTCTCCTAGTGTTGAGCGTCAAGAGCACTGCTGTGCGGCCGCACCGGAAGCCCGTGAAGGATTCTCGCTGCGCGTCCGCTTCCACGGCCAAGCGTACACATTGCGCCCGGTCAACGGTCTCGTGCGGCGTCCCGGAGCTCCACCTCGGTGCCGAGCTGGGCGCCCAGCGTCCCGGCCCCGGCGCGGGCCCGGGCCGTGACCGCGCGGGTGCTGTGTCCACGTTCAGGGAAGATCCGGTTGAGCTGCAGCACCCCGCCCACGCGCTGGAGGTCCACCCGGCCGACCATCTCGGTGCCGGAGAGCACCGCCATGACGTAGTGGCCGTAGAGCCGCTTGTCCTTGGGCACGTAGGCCTCGAAGCTGTAGTCGAAGTCGAAGATCCGGCGGGCCCGACCGCGGTCTCGCAGCAAGGGGTCGAAGGGGCCGATGAGTCGGGACTGGGCTGCCGGTGCGGTGCCGAGCGGCGAGGTGGTGTGTGGGGAGGGCTGCGGAGTGGCGTCTGCCTCAGGGGCGGCGCGATCGGGCACCGGGTCCAGCAGCTGTGGGTGGCAGTAGGCGAGGTCCTTCCATCCCTGGACCTGCAGCGCGGTGAGCCCGGCGAGCGCGATGCCACGGGCGGCGTCGGCGGTGGAGAGGTGGTAATGGTGGGCGAAGTCGGCCGCGGTCATCACCGCGAGGGTTCCGGCGGCCCGGCGGGCGAGATCGGCGCGCAGCTGATCCCTCGGGAGGTGTGCCGCTTCGAGGATCGGTGCAGGCAGCGCGCGTTCAGGCAGGTCGAAGAGCCGGATGATCCCGTTGCGCGCGGTGATCACCAGCTCCCCGGTGCGGACCATGAGCTCGGCGGCGTGCTTGATCTCAGACCAGTTCCAGCCGGTGGTGCGCGTGGCGCCCATCGCGGCTTCGATGGCGCCGATCTGGGCGCCGCTCTCCGCCGCGGCGACCACCTCGCGGATCTGCGCGCGCATCTTCGGATCGAGGCTCAGCGCGTAGGTCTCGCGGACGCGTTCGCGGCGCAGCTGCAGCAGCGGCCAGTCCTCGATCGGGAACACGCAGGCGACCTTGGTGAAGGCCTCGAAGGAGACCGGCGCCCCGTGCAGCGGAGCTCCCGCCGGCCAGAGCGAGGAGTCGATGTCCTCGGCCCGGGCGCTGCGCGGCAGCCGGGTCAGCGTGGTGAGCCGCTGCGCGGTGGAGACCCGGGTGAGCGGGTCCAGCTGGATCAGCCCGATTCCGCGCAGGACTCCCGCCGCGCTGGCGTAGAACCCGGGGCCGGCCGGGGCAGGGATGTGCTGGGCACCTGTGACGACGGCGCGCACCCAGTCGGTGCTCACGGGCAGCGCGGGCGTCGTCGTCGCCGGGGGTGCCGGCGTCGAGCGCGCGGGGCCTGCCTCTGACTCAGTCATGACCGAAGAAGCCCCTGAGTCGGTCGTTGCCGGTGACCTGGATCTGCCAGGGCGGGCGGAGCAGGTCGTTCTTCGGCAGCCGGAACATGTGCTCCCATTCGGGCTTCTCGCCGTGGGCATCCGGGACCCGACGGGTGCCGGCGGTGAAGTAGCCCAGCGTCTCGGCGACCCGCCGCGAGCGCTCGTCCCAGGTGGAGGCGCCGGACTCGGCGTATTCCGCGCCGAAGTGGTCGAAGGCCCACAGCAGCATCGCGGCGTGAGCCTCGGTGCCCAGGCCCTGGCCCTGCCGGTCGGCGCGCAGCCAGCTGCCGGATCCGATGGTGCGCAGCACGGACCAATCCTCGGCGCGGCAGTCCTGCATCCCGATGAGCTCACCGGGCTCTTGGGTCAGGCAACCTTCGGCGCTGCCGGCACCCTTGAGGAAGATTCCGAGCATCAGACTCCACTGGTCTGGGCCGATCTCGGATCGAGTGGACCACAGCCGCGGCAGCGCACTCTTCGGAAGTTCTGCAGCTTCCTGCTCGTTCCTGGCATGGCGGAACGGATTCCTGCTGGTCTGGGTGACCCCCGATGTCGCGGCGTCCGCATACGCAGGAAAGTCGGTCTCGCGCACGACCCGCAGCTCGATCCGTGCGGATTCGATGCGCAGGGCGAAGGGCGGCCAGAGCTCCTCCAAGGTCAGTGCGGGGGTCACCGGGCGCTCGCTGGGCTGGGGCATCTGATGATCCTAGTCGCGCGTCACGACTCGGCGGTGTCCTCGCTCACACAATCTGCGTACTATGTCTGCCATCACATCACTCGCACCGTAACCGGCGCCTGCCCTCATGCAGGCGCCCCCAATGAGGAGGTCAAGATGGACGGAGTCAACTCTCTGGTCATCGCCGCGATCGGCGTCGCTATGATGCTCAGCGGCTATTTCCTGTATTCGCGGTTCCTCGCGAAGAAGGTCTACAAGCTCAACGCGGAGTTCAAGACGCCCGCGCATCAGTTCAACGACGGCGTGGACTACGTCCCCACGAACCGTTACGTGCTCTGGGGCCACCACTTCACCTCGGTGGCCGGCGCAGCGCCCATCGTGGGCCCCGCCGTCGCCGTCATCTGGGGCTGGCTCCCGGCGTTCATCTGGGTCACCGTCGGCACCGTGTTCATCGCGGGCATGCATGACCTCGGCGCACTCTGGGCCTCCCAGCGCAACCGCGGCCAGTCGATCGGCACGCTCTCGGGTCGCTACATCAGCGCCCGCGGCCGCAACCTGTTCCTGGTCGTGGTCTTCCTGCTGCTGCTCATGGTGGTCGCAGCCTTCGCCGTGGTGATCTCGAACCTGCTGGTCTCCCAGCCGGGGGCGGTCATACCCACCTGGGGCGCGCTGATCGTCGCGCTGCTGGTTGGTCAGGCGATCTACCGGTTCCGCTGGAACCTGCTGGCAGTCACCGCAGTCGGCGTCATCGCGCTCTACAGCCTGATCATCCTGGGCAACGCGTACCCGATCGAACTGCCGGAGAGCACCTTCGGCCTGGCGCCCAACGGCGTCTGGATCATCGTGCTCTTCCTCTACGCCGGCATCGCCTCGCTGCTGCCGGTGTGGGTGCTGCTGCAGCCACGTGACTACATCAACGGCGTGCAGCTCTTCATCGGTCTGGGCATCCTCTACGGCGCAACGATGTTCGCCACTCCGACCATCGTGGCTCCGGCGATCAACACGAACCTGCCTGAGGGCACCCCCTCGATGATTCCGCTGCTCTTCGTCACCATCGCCTGTGGCGCGATCTCCGGCTTCCACGGCACCGTCGCCAGCGGGACCACCTCGAAGCAGCTGGACCGGGAGACCGATGCGCGCTTCGTCGGATACTTCGGAGCCGTGGGCGAGGGCCTGCTGGCCCTGGGTGCGATCATCGCCACCACCGCCGGCTTCCAGACGCTGACCCAGTGGGAAGAGGTCTACTCCTCCTTCAACGACAACCCGGTCGGGAACTTCGTCGCGGGCGGCGGCGCGATCGTCAACGCGGGCCTCGGGATCCCGGTGGGCCTCTCGGCCACCATTCTGGCGACCATGGCCGTGCTCTTCGCGGCGACGACCATGGACACCGGCGTGCGCCTGATGCGCTTCGTGGTCCAGGAGATCGGCGAACTCGCGAAGATCCGGATCGGCGTCATCACGGCGACCATCGTGGTGATCGTGATCGGTGGCGGGCTGACCTTCTCGCAGGGCGCCGACGGCTCCGGCGGCATGCTGATCTGGCCGCTGTTCGGCACCACCAACCAGCTGCTGGCCTCGCTGACCATGGGCATCATCGTGGTGATGCTGATGCGCAAGAACCGCCCGTTCCTGCCGGTGCTGATCCCGATGGCGTTCGTGCTCGTGATGAGCTCCTACGCCGCTGTGGTCCAGGTGTTCAGCTTCCTCGAGAACGGCGAGTGGCTGCTGTTGACGATCAACGTGGTCATCATCTTCGCCGCGGTCTGGGTCCTGGTGGAGTGCATCATGTCTATGAAGCGGGCGTGGAGCGGGGAGAAGGAGCCCGAGGACGACGTCGCGCTCACCGCAGACGAGAAGCTGCCCCTGCGCTGACCTAGCTTCCTAGAGCCCCACCCTCATCGAGTGGGCGATCTGAGTGATTCTCCGGGCCGGAACGGCCGTTGAATCCACTCAGATCGCCCACTCGATGTGTTTGTGGGGCGGATTGGGCGCGGGGTGACCGCCCCCGCGCCTCAATCCTGCTTCAGAATGCTGCGCAGAACCGGCACCAGTCCGTCTTCCTCGACCGGGGCGGTGAGCTCGTCGGCGACGTCGATCACTTCTTGGGGCGCCTGCCCCATGGCGACGCCGCGGGCGGCCCAGCCGAGCATCTCGATGTCATTGCGCCCATCACCGACGGCGACCGTGTCCTTGGCGGGCACCTGGAGCCGTTCGCGCAGCGCCTCCAGGGAGGACCCCTTGCTGACTCCGGAGGCGGCGATGTCGAGCCACGCCGACCAGCCCACCGAATAGGTGACCCCGTGCAGGCCGATGCTCTCCACCGCGGTGGCGAAGTCCTCAGCGGTGGACTCGGTGGAGTTGACCACCAGCCGGACGGCCTCGGCCTCCTTCATCTCCTGGAAGCTCACGCCGCGGGCATCGAGGCCGAAGGACATGTCCTCGAAGCGTTCGGTGGAGAGGAAGTCGCCGACGGAGGTCTCGATGGCGTAGCGGGCATTCGGCAGCCGCTCCACCAGCGCGTCCAGCGCGGGAGCGGGGTCAAAGATCCGCCGGTCCAGGACCTCGTAGCCGTCCTCGAGGGACACATCGATCCGCACGGTCACTGCGCCGTTGCTGCACACCGCGTAGCCGTGTTCGATGCCGAAGGTCTCGACCACGGGAAGCGTCGCCGGCAGGGACCGGCCGGTGGAGACCACCACCGTGTGCCCCTCGGCCACCAGGGCGCGACCGACCTCCTTCACGGCGCCGGACATCCGACCGTCGTGGAAGACGATCGTGCCGTCCACGTCCAGGCAGACCATCTTCTTCCCCGGGGTATGGGAGAAGCTGCCGCCTGCGCCGGCCGCCGGGATCGAGAATTCTTCAGAAGTCGTCACTGCAGATGTATTCATTGTCATCACACTCGCTCGGAAGGGGTAACCGGTCATTATGCCTTATGGGTCAGTCTTGCACCCCCGCACCCCGAGGTTCGGCACGAATAGGCCGGACTATCGCCTTTTGGGTACTGTTGCCATACATGTAACTCTGCGTTTCACTGCCACCGTCCGCCTGGTCTTCAGCCGGGTCGGGGCAGTGTCAGGGAAGCGCAGAGAATTGCGACGCTTCGTAGGAGGCACCACAAATGGACGCGATGAACTCGGTATCCATCACCGGCGGCGGATACACGGCAGAGGTCAGCCTTCTCGGCGGCCAGCTGCTCAACCTCACACATCACGAGGACGAGCTCATCGTGCCCGCCGCGAAGACCGACGGCTCCTTCGCCGGGGCCGTGCTGGCTCCGTGGCCCAATCGGACCAAGGGTGGCAGCTACACCTACAACGGGGTGGAGCACCTGCTTCCGGTCAACGAAGAGGCCACCGGTGCCGCCCTGCACGGACTGCTCATCGACCTGCCGCTGCGCGTGATCTCCGAAAAGGAGTCCGAGGTGCAGCTGGCGGGCTGGCTGGAGAGCTCGGAGGGATACCCCTTCGGCCTGGACATCGCCCTGACCTACCGGGTCTCCGCCGACGTCGGCCTCGCCGCGACACTGATGGCGCGCTACCGCCCTGAGCAGCTGGAGGACGGCGCCCCGGAGACCGAGGCACCTCTTGTCGAAGCTGATGACAGCGTTCTGGCCGCAGACGGCGTCGAAGCCGGTGATCTTGAAGCCTCAGAAGGCGCGAGGGACGACGACGACGACGTGAGCCCCGGTGCCGACGAGCCCGACAGCGCAGGCCTCAGGGCAGCCGAGCCCGACAGCGATACGCCTGACGCCGACGCTGCAGACGCCCTCGCCGCAGACAGCGACACCCCTGACGGCGACACCCCCGACGGCGAAACAGCCGAGGACGAGGATCTCAAGCACGACCTGGCTGCCTCCGCCAGCGAAGACCAGGAGAGTGCGGCCCCAGACGCCGCGGTCGCCGATGCCGACGCGACAGACACCGAAGTCGCCGACACCGACGTCCCCGACGGCGAAGCCTCAGAAGCCGAAGTCCGCGACGCCGACGCCCCTGATGCTGACATCGATGGCACCGACGCGACCCCCGCCCAGGTCCCGCAGACCGCGCCCTTCGGCGCCGGCTTCCACCCCTACCTGACTGCTGGTGGGGCCTCGCTGAGGGAATGCCGGCTGCGGCTCCCCGCCCGGACGATGCTCAAGACCAAGGCCGATGGCACTGTGACCGGCCGCAAGTCGGTCTCTCAGGACTTCGACCTCACCAACGGCCCGCTGCTGGCCGGGCGCAACATCGATCACGCCTTCACCGATCTGCCCGAGGAGGGCTGGACCGCGGAACTCATCCACGGGCCCTCAGGGTTCGTGGTGCGCATGATCGCCGACTCGCCCTGGGTCCAGGTCTACACCGGGGAGCGGATCGATCGCGCCGGGGTGGCCGTCGAACCGATGACCTGCCCGCCGAATGCGCTCAACAGCGGTGAGGACCTGATCCACCTGGAGCCCGGGAAATGGTTCCGCATGGGCTACAGCATCGAAGCCATCCGAGCCGACTGACACCCCTCAGCTGCGGCGCTCCACTCATGGGCACACGCTGCCCGGGGTCATGCAGGCTCGGTTCATGCAAGCTGGGTTCACCCGGGCTGGGGGACCCACTGCAGCGGCGCGTCCACCACGCAGCGCATCGCGCGCAGCGCACCGCCGGTTGCCGCCGGTGCCGACTGGCTCGAGGCGGTGCGCACCCGGAAGGTGCTCCACTGCGCGGAGAGCACCCGGGAGTTGAGCTCCTTCCCGATGCGCGGACGCAGCATGTCCGCGAGCGGGCCGTAGACCCCGCCGAGCACGATGTCGTGGACGTCGAGCAGGTTCATCGCCCCGGCCAGCGCCACGCCGAGCGCCCATCCGGCGCGGTCGATGGCCTGGCAGGCGGTCCGGCCGGCGTCGTCGTCGCGCTGACTGAGCTCCACCAGGTCCTGCGCGGTGGCGGTGCGCTCCATCCCGGCGGCCGCGAGCAGAGAACGCTTCCCGGCGTAGGTCTCCAGGCAGCCCAGCGCTCCGCAGCCGCACTGCGGCCCCTCCGGTTCCACCGAGATGTGCCCGATCTCTCCGGCCCAGCCGTGCTGTCCGACGTCGACCACTGATTCGATGACCACGGCGGCCCCGATGCCCATCTGCGCGGAGACGTAGAGGAAGGTCTGCTCCTGCTGATCAGCCGCGGCCAGCTCCTGCGCCACCGCAAGCGCTGCGAGCTTGGCCTCGTTCGCGGCATGGATGAATCCACCAAAGGCGTCACGGTGCTCACCGACCAGCAGCGGCACGGCGTCCACGCCGCGCCATCCGAGGTTCGGGGCCAGCACCAGCGAATGCTCGTCGGCGCCGATCAGGCCCGGCAGTGCCAGGACGGTGCCCACCACGCGCGCGCCTCGGGCGGTGGCCTGCTGGGCCACCCGCAGCGCCATCGCACCAGCCCGAGGCAGCACGGCTTCTGGATCCGAGCCGCGGAAGTCTCCGTCGATGATCTCCTCGGCCAGGGTCTCCCCGGTCAGATCCAGCGCACGGGCCGCCATGAAGTCCACGCTGATCTCCACGCCGAGCCCGGCCAGGGTCGCGCGCGCAGGGTGCAGCGGCACGGCCGGCCGGCCGCGGGAGCCCCCGCCGACGGCCGGGGAGCCTTCGCGGATGATCCCGGCGGCGAGCAGGTCATCGACCAGCCGCGAGACGGTGGAGCGGGTCATGCCGGTGCGCATCGCCAGGTCAGCCCGGGAGAGCGGCTCGACGGCGGAGAAGATCTCTTCGGTCAGCAGCAGCAGGTTGGATTCGCGCAGCGTCTCTTGGCGGGCGCCGGGGCGGGAGGACTGGTCGCTGGCCGCTCCGTCTCCGCGCGGGGCGCGGGAGAAGTCGCCGTGGTCGTCTCCGGAGCTGCGGCCCAGCCGGGCGAGCGAGCCGCGCGAGGTCACGCCGAACGCCGTACTGGGGCTCGGTCCTGCCGTCCTGCGGGGAGTGTCTCGGTTCACGGACTTGATCTTAGCCCCAATAGGATTTAGGTTACATCTAGAAACAAAATGAGTGCCGGGTCACAGCTTTCCCGGTGCACCCGGAACCATTCCTTTTCCTTGCAGGAGGCCCCCATGGCATCGACGCCAGCATCTGACTACAAGCTTTCCTTCGGTCTCTGGACCGTCGGATGGACCGCGCAGGACCAGTTCGGTTCGGCCTCCCGCCCTGCGTTCGAGCCCTGGGAGTACCTGCCGAAGCTGAAGGAGGCCGGCGCGTCCGGCGTCACCTTCCACGACGACGACGTCGCCCCCTTCGGCACCGACGACGCCGAGCGCGAGAAGTACTTCACCCGGTTCAAAGAGGTGGCGGACGAGGTCGGTCTGAAGGTCGAGATGGTGACGACCAACACCTTCTCCCACCCGGTCTTCAAGGACGGCGGACTCACCTCCAACGATCGCTCGGTGCGCCGCTTCGGCCTGCGCAAGCTGCTGCGCAACGTCGACCGCGCCGCGGAGTTCGGCGCCGAGACCTTCGTGATGTGGGGCGGCCGTGAAGGCGCTGAGTACGACGGCTCCAAGGATCTCTTCGCCGCCCACGAGCGCTACGCCGAGGGCGTGGACACCATCGCCAGCTACATCAAGGACAAGGGCTACGATCTGCGCATCGCACTGGAGCCCAAGCCCAACGAGCCACGCGGTGACATCTTCCTGCCGACCATCGGTCACGCGCTTGGCTTCATCGCCCAGCTCGAGCACGGCGACATCGTCGGGCTGAACCCGGAGACCGGTCACGAACAGATGGCCGGACTGAACTTCACCCACGGCATCGCGCAGGCGCTGTGGGCGGGCAAGCTCTTCCACATCGATCTCAACGGTCAGCGCTCCATCAAGTATGACCAGGACCTGGTCTTCGGCCACGGTGAACTGGCCTCGGCGTTCTTCACCGTCGACCTGCTGGTCAACGGCTTCCCAGGCGGCGGACCGAGCTACGACGGCTGGATGCACTTCGACTACAAGCCCTCCCGCACCGATTACGTGCAGGGCATCTGGGACTCGGCCAAGGCCAACGTCGAGATGGTCACCATGCTCGCCGACAAGTCCAAGGCCTTCCGTGCGGACCCCGAGGTCCAGGCTGCGTTGAAGGACTCAGGCGTCTACGAGCTCGGCGAGTCCACCCTGGCCGCCGGCGAGTCGCTCACCGACTTCCTCGCCGACACCTCCAGCTACGAGAAGTTCGACGTGGACAAGGCAGCCGAGCGAAACTACGGCTTCGTGAATCTCAACCAGCTGGCCATGAAACACCTGATCGGCTGATCCTCACCAGTTCGGCCGGGCCTCGGCCGAACAGCTGAGCTTCACCGCGTGGCCGGTCGCATCAGGACACTGGAGCGGCCGGCCACCGCTGTGGGACCCTCGAGAAACGACCCCAGACCATCCCCCACGCCAGCTCCCCCGCCAGCGCCAAGGGCCGACCCTGACCGGCAGCCTGCCCGGGCGAGCGTCACGAAAGGACACCGCATGCCCACTCTGGTCGCCGGTATCGATTCCTCCACCCAGTCCTGCAAGGTCGTCATCCGTGACGCGCACACCGGAGAGCTGGTCCGCACCGGCGCCGCGAAGCACCCCGAGGGCACCGAGGTCGCCCCAGCCGCCTGGTGGGCTGCGCTGATCGACGCCATTGCGGCCGCCGGCGGGCTCGCCGACGTCGCCGCCGCCTCGGTGGGCGGGCAGCAGCACGGGATGGTCGCCCTCGATGCCCAGGGCGAGGTCATCCGGGACGCGCTGCTCTGGAACGACACGCGCTCAGCCGATGCCGCGGCCGAGCTGATCGCCGAATACGGCGGCGGGACCGAGGGTGCCGCAGCCTGGACAGCGATGACCGGCTCGGTGCCGGTGGCCTCGCTGACCGTGACCAAGCTGCGCTGGCTCGTCGATGCGGAGCCGGAGAACGCCGCCCGCTTGGCCGCCGTCGCACTCCCCCACGACTGGTTGACCTGGAAGCTCTCGGGCTCCACCGAGCTGGCGGACCTGGCCACCGATCGCTCCGACGCCTCCGGCACCGGCTACTTCGACACCGCCGCCGGCAGCTACCGCTATGACCTGTTGGCCCGCGCCCTGCGGATCTCCGAGGACGCCGCCCGGGAGATCATCCTGCCGCGCGTATGCGGACCGCGGGAGCAGGTGGGCACCGGGGACCCAGCCCGCGGCTGGGAGCACCTGCTGCTGGGCCCCGGCGCCGGGGACAACGCCGCCGCGGCCCTGGGTCTGGGCATGAGCACCGGCGACGTCGCGCTCTCCATCGGCACCTCCGGCGTGGTCTCCGCGGTCTCGCCGGAGCCCATCCAGGACCCCTCCGGAATGGTCACCGGCTTCGCCGACGCCACCGGGGAGTTTCTGCCGCTGGCGGTCACCCTCAACGGATCGCGAGTCCTCGACGGCGCCGCGAAGATGCTCGGTGTGGACCACGCCGGGCTCGCGGAACTCGCCCTGGCCGCACAGCCCGGCGCCAACGGGCTGACCCTGGTGCCCTACCTCGAGGGGGAACGCACTCCGAACCTCCCCTACGCCACCGGATCCTTCATCGGGCTCACGCTGGCCTCGATGAACCCGCAGGACGTCGCGCGCGCCGCCGTGGAAGGCCTGCTCTGCGGCCTCGCCGACGGCCTGGAGGCGATGACCTCCCAGGGCGTCCCGGTGGAGTCCATCACGCTGATCGGCGGCGCTGCCCGCTCCGCGGCCGTCCAGCAGATCGCCCCGGCGATCCTGGGCCGCGAGGTCAGCGTCCCGGCTCCCGGCGAGTATGTCGCCGACGGCGCCGCCCGTCAGGCCGCCTGGGTGCTCTCCGGAGCGCCCAAGCCACCAGCCTGGTCCACGGTGGAGACCCAGACGATCACCGCCACCCCGACCCCGGAGGTCCGCCAGGTTTACGCCGCCCGCCGCGGGCTCATCGCCGAGAAGCACTGAGGCGCTCGCTCCGTGCCGAGCGACCCTGATCCGGATCACGGACCCGTGGCACATCGTCTGGCTGCACGAGGTGAGCCGCCCCTCCCCCAGAGCCCCGATGAGGGAAGCCCCCGACGCTGATGCGCCGGGGGCTTCCCTCATCCCTCGCTGATGCCTCGGCCGCCGGCCAGCTGAGCGTGGACCTAGCTGACGCGTGTCGGAGTGGTCAGCACGCGCTGGCCGTTGATCTCCCGGATGTCCCCGATCAGCGTGACTTCGGCCTGCAACGGCAGCTCCCCGACCGAAGGACCTGCGTAGAGGTCGATCGCCCCGGGCTCCACGATCCGGCGGTAGTGCACCCCGGTGAAGGAGAACCGGTCGGCGTGGACCTCGAAGGTCACGGTGCGGCTCTGCCCCGGAGCCATCTGCACCTTGGCGTAGCCGAGCAGCTGGCGCACCGGACGAGCCACGGAGGCGACCCGGTCACCGAAGTAGAGCTGGGCCACCTCCTCGGTGGGCCGGTCTCCGGTGTTGGTGAGCGTCATCGAGACCTCCACGGTGCCGTCGACCGGGATCTGTGCGCCTGAGACGAGGAGATCCGAGTACTCCACGGTGGTGTAGCTGAGACCGTGGCCGAAGGGGTAGAGCGGGGTGGGATCGAGGTTGGACACGCCCTGGCTGTTGAGGCCGAGCGGGGCCGCGATGTAGCCCGAGGGCTGTCCACCCGGGTGGACCGGCACGCCGATCGGCAGCCGCCCGGTGGGCTCGATGGCCCCGCTGAGCAGGTCCACGATGGCCGGGCCGCCTTCTTCTCCGGGGAAGAAGCCCTGCACGATCGCCGCGCAGCGCTCCGCCAGGCCGCCCAGGGCGTAGGGGCGGCCGGAGATGACCACCAGCACCACGGGAGTGCCGGTGGCCAGCACGGCTTCGACAAGCTCGTGCTGGGCGCCCGGAAGCTTGAGGTCTGCGACATCGCAGCCTTCGCCTGAGGTGCCGGCGCCGAACATGCCGGCCAGGTCGCCGACGGTCACCACGGCCAGGTCTGCCGCGGCCGCGGATTCAGCGGCCGCGGCGATCTGGGAGTCGTCGTAGCTCACGATCGGGGAGCCATAGCTGTAGGTGACCTCGGCCTGGGGGTAGGTCTCACGCAGAGATTCCAGCACCGAGGGCATCGGCACGCCGATTCCCTTGTGCGGGAAGGTCCCGGCGGGGTACTTGGCCAGCACGTGGTTGGGGAAGGAATAACAGCCCATCATGGTGCGCGGCTCGTCGGCGGAGGGCCCGACGACGGCGATCCGCCTGCCGGCCAGAGAATCGGCGGTGACCGGCAGGACGCCGTCGTTCTTCAACAGCACCAGGGACTTCGCGGCCACGGTGCGAGCCAGGGCCCGGTTGCTGTCTGAGTCCAGGTTCACCGACTCATCGATGCTGGGCTCCCAGTCGGCGTCGTGCGTCCGGCGGTCGAGCAGGCCGAGCTCGGCCTTCTGTCGCAGCACCCGGCGCACCGAGGCGTCCAGGATCGATTCCTCGAGCAGCCCGTCGCGGACCTGCTGAGCCAGCGTGCGGTAGCCGCTGGTGTGCGGCAGCTCCACGTCGAGCCCGGCGGAGATGGCCAGCCGCGCGGCCTCGGCCTGGTCGGCTGCCACGTGGTGCATCTTCTCCAGGAACGCCACCGACCAGTAGTCGGCGACCACGGTGCCTTCGAAGCCCCACTGCTCGCGCAGCACCTCGGTGAGCAGCCAGTGCGAGGCGGCCGGGGCTTCGCCGTCGATGTCGGCGTAGGAGTTCATCACCGAGCCGACCTTGCCCTCGCGCACGGCGAGCTCGAAGGGGTAGAAGATCATGTCGATGAGTTCACGTCTGCCCATGTGCACCGGGGCGTGGTTCCGGGCCGCCCGGGAAGCGGCGTAGCCGGCGAAGTGCTTGAGCGTGGCGATGATCCCGCTCCCCTGCAGACCCTTGACGTAGGCAGTGGCCAGCGTGCCGATCACATAGGGGTCCTCGCCGATGGTCTCCTCCACCCGGCCCCAGCGGGCGTCGCGGACGACGTCGAGCACCGGGGAGAGCCCCTGCTGGACGCCGGTGGCGGCCATGTCCGCGCCGATCGCGGCGGCCATCTCTTCGATGAGCTCCGGGTCGAAGGTCGCACCCCAGGCGAGTGAGGTCGGGTAGATCGTGGCCTGATAGGCGGTGTAACCGGTGAGGCACTCTTCGTGGGCGATCGCGGGGATGCCGAAGCGGTTTGCGGCGACCACTGCGGCCTGCCGCTGCCGCAGATCCGCGGCACCTTCGGGCACCGAGAGCGCGACGGTGCCGTAGGTGCGGGTCAGGTGCCCCTCGCCGTCGAGGATCTCGGACTCGAAGGGCAGCTTGCCCGAGGACATGGCGTCCTCCATCGGCGCGACCTCACCCTGGGCGTCCTTGTCCTCGCGCATCTCCCAGTGCGAGCCGAGCTGGGATACCTTCTCCTCCAGCGTCATCTCTTCCAGCAGCGCCTCGGCGCGCGTCGCCGCCGAGAGGGAGGTGTCGTTCCAGGGGCCGGTGATGCGTTCGGTCGTGGGGTTGCTCATGTGTGAACTCCTAGGGATATCGGCGCAGCGCAGCTGTCGCGGTCAGTCGAGGAACAACAAAGCTGCCGATCGAGAAGGACCGGCAGCTTCGCCGAGGGGATCAATGCGTGGTGCCGAGTGTCACTTGCCGAAGCCGGCGGTCAGACCGGCCACGATGTGGCGGCGGGCGAACATGTAGACCACCAGCAGCGGCAGCGCGGAGAGCACGACGGCGGCCAGGGTGGCCGGCACGTCGATGCCGAACTGGCCGCTGTACTCCCACAGCGAGAGCGGCAGGACCCGCACGTCGCTGCTCTGGGTGAGCACCAGCGGGAACAGGAAGCCGTTCCAGACCTGCAGCGCCTGGTAGATTCCCACGGTCATCAGGGCCGGCTTGGCCATGGGAAGCACCAGCGCGGTGAGGATCTTCCACTCTCCGGCGCCGTCGACCTTCATCGACTCGAAGAGCTCCATCGGGATGTCGCGGACGAAGTTCACGATGATCAGCACGCTCAACGGGATCGCGAAGGCGATCTGCGGCAGGATCAGCGCCCAGAGGGTGTCATAGAGCCCCAGCTGCTGGATCAGGTAGTACACCGGGATGATCGTGGCCTGCACCGGGATCGCGATGCCCAGCAGGATGATTTGAAACAGTCGCTTCCCGCCCAGGGTGGTGGACCGAGCGATGTAGTAGGCCGCCATCACTGAGACGGCGAGCACGACGGCGACCGTCGAAAGCGTCACGATCAGCGAGTTGGTGAAGTAATGGAAGAAGTCGTTCTGGATCACCCGAATGAAGGGGGCGATCGTGGGATTCGTGGTGGGCAGCAGCTGGTTGGACGAGCGCAGATCCTCGCTGGTGCGGAACGAGGTGATGACGATGTAGTAGATCGGCAGGATGATGATGGCCAGCCAGAGCCAGCCGCCGAGGCCGCCGAGGATGTTCGGCTTCTCTCCCGGGGCGCCGGTGCGGCGGACCTTGTTCTGCTTCACGTCGCGGCGCTCGAAGCCGGGCACCTCGGGGGCGAGGGCCATGCCGGCGTCGGGGGTCGCGGATTGGGTGCTTGCGGTGGGAGTCATCATGCGCCTGCCTTGTCGCTCTCCATCTTGGATGAACCGGAGATGATGTTCAGCGCCAAGGAGAGAGTCAGTCCGATGGCTACCAAGATCACCGCGATGACCGAGGCGTAGCCGAGGTTGTATGAGCTGAAGCCGGTCACGTACATGTCCAGCGGCAGGATCCGCACCGCGTTGGCGGGCTGGCCGCCGGTGAGCACGAAGATCAGGTCGAAGTAGGTCAGTGAACCGACCAGCATCAGCGTCGAAGAGGTGATGATCGTGTAGCGCAGCTGCGGGATCGTGATCGAGAAGAACTGCCGCACCCGGCCGGCGCCGTCGATGGTGGCGGCCTCATACATGGACTGGGGAATCTGGCGCACCCCGGCCTGGTAGAGCAGACCATGGAAGGGCACGAAGCACCAGCCGACCACGAAGATCATCACCCACATGACCAGGTCGGAGTTCGCCAACCAGTCATTGGGCAGCCAGTCGAAGGGCAGGGCTGCGGAGAGGCCGTAGTTCGGGGAGAACAGCGACTGAAAGGTCAGGCCCACGGCCACTGAGGAGAACAGCAGCGGCAGGAAGTACAGGACCGCGAGCAGCGCGCGGTAGCGCTGCTGTCCTGCCATGAAGACGCCGAGCAGCAGGGCCACGGGGGCCTGGAAGAGGTAGGAGCCGATGACGAAGGTGATGGTCAGGCCCAGAGCGGTCCAGGTGAAGGGCCGGTCGAAGAGCACCGCCTGCCAGTTGCTCAGACCCACCCAGGTGGGCGAGCCCAGAACGTTCCACTCCATGAAGGAGATCACGACCACCCCGAAGAGCGGTATCAGTGCGAATATTCCGAAGAACAGAACAGCCGGCAGCGCCATCAGGAATGAAGGTCCCTTATGGCCCAACCCGGTCGTCCTGCTTCGAGCAGCGGTTTCAGTCATGAGCTCGATTCAGATTCCTGTTGTCGGTGCAGGGCAATCGGTCCGGGGCGGCTGATGGAGCCGCCCCGAACCGATTGTGGGGGTACATCAGAGCGAGTTCATCGCTTCGACGAACTGCTCGGGGGTCATGTCCCCGCGGAGGATCTGTGACAGGTTGTCCGTCAGCGGCTGGGCCACCTCAGGAGCGACTGCCTGATCCCAGGAGAGCTGGAAGTGATTGGCTTCGCCCACCAGCCCGCTGGAGAACTCGAGGAAGTCCGCGTCATCGGTCTCCGCGATCTGATCCTCGATGTCGGACAGCGGCGGCAGCGAACCGGCTTCCAGCATGGAGGTCACGGTCTCCTCGTTGTAGAGGTTCTCGCTGATGTAGTCGAAGGCGATCTGCTGCTCCTCCTCCGAGGCGTCAGCAGAGACCGACCAGAAGTTGGCGGGGTTGCCCACGATGTTCGAGGGATCACCGGCGCCGTCCTCCAGAGTTGGGAAGGAGGTGAAGCCGAAGTCACCGGACTCCGCGAACTCCGGGAAGTCCTGATGGATCGTGGAATAGACCCAGGAGCCCTGCAGCAGCATCGCGGCCTGTCCATCGGCCAGCAGCTGGGCGTCCTCGTTCTGGTCAGCGGTCACCGAGTTGTAGGTGTCGATGAAGCCGCCGTTCTCACCCAGGTCCTGCATGGTCTCGAGCGCGAAGAGGATGGACTCGTTGTCCCATGCACCCTCTTCACCCTCGACCACGGCCTGGAAGACCTCTTCGCCGCCGTGGCGATCGGTGAGGTACTGCAGCCACATCAGTGCCGGCCAGACGGAGCCGCCGGCCAGCGAGAAGGGAGCGACGTCGTTCTCGTTGAAGGTGTCGATGGCGGCTTCGACGTCTTCCCAGGTCTCAGGGATCTCCACGCCTGCCTCATCGAAGACTGACTGGTTGTAATACATGACCACTGGCTGCACGTCGTTGAGCGGCACCGCATAGGTGCTGTCGTCGACCTGACCGTTCTGCCAGACCGAATCGAAGACCCGGGACTCCAGCTCGCCGGTGTGCTCGCTGAGGTCGACGATGCGCTCTTCCTCGGCGTATTCCAGCAGCGCGCCGCCGGTCCAGGACATGATCAGCGTGGGCGCCTCGCCGGAGCCGACCGCCGTACGGATCTGACCCTTATAGGAGTCGTTCTCGATGGCTTCGGTGTCGATCTGAGCATCTTCGTTCGCTTCGTTCCAGCGGTCGAAGTCCTCCTGGATGGCCGGCCAGCCGCCGCCGGTGAGAATCCATGCGTCAGCATCGGCATCGCCGCCACCACCGCCGTTGTCGTCGCCGCCACAGGCCGAGAGCGCCAGGAGGGATGTCACTCCGAGGCCTGCAGCGGCCACTCGAGTTGTTCTGCGCATCGTTGCGTCCTTTCTCATCAGTGCGAGCCCCAGCTCTGTACCGGTACCTCGC
The DNA here is from genome assembly GCF_022565835.1 of Nesterenkonia sp. DZ6. NCBI lineage: Bacteria > Bacillati > Actinomycetota > Actinomycetes > Micrococcales > Micrococcaceae > Nesterenkonia > Nesterenkonia sp. DZ6. Next base: position 300,809 of record NZ_JAJOYW010000003.1, on the reverse strand, counting down.
CAAGGTCTCCCCAGCACTCCGGATCGGCCGGACGGGTGACTCAGCAGTACAGCGCCAAAGTCCGAACCAGATCCGGTCCTGAAGCCAGAACGGGCCTGGTTCAGACTGTGATCTGGATTTCGTCTTGCCGTAAGACTAAATAGGCCCTGGGTGTGTGTCAAGACACACCACATGACCGCTGTCACAGTCGCGCAACACGGATGACCACTGTCTTCGGCGACTTCACAGGCCCCTTGCCTCGGCCACCAGGGGTCTGAGCCCGCACGTTAAATTCACGGGTGGCCAGACCCCCTTGAGCTGAAGCGTCCAGGTGTCAGTCGGTGGGCTGACGCAGAAGAGCCCCCGTCGGCACCGGAGAGGTGCTGACGGGGGCTCTTCGAGGGAGCTCAGGCTCAGTCGATCAGGAGGCTGCGCCTGCCTTGTCCAGGTGGGAGCGGATGAACCACTGGAACAGCTCGAGCTCCTTGACCTGTCCGACGAGAAGATCCTCGGTGATCGGGTCGAGCTCGCCGACCTTGTTGAGCACATCGCGGTGATCGCCGATGACGCCGTCGTAGACCTTCTCCAGCTCGGCCAGGTGCGAGGCACCATCGGCCTTGAACAGCGGGTAGTCCTCCCAGCTGCGCTTGGTGACCAGCTCGCCGCTGAGGCCCGAGGGGGACCCGCCGAGGGTGGCGATGCGCTCTGCCACCTCATCGGCGAAGCCTCGGACGACCTCGGTCTGCGGGTCGAGCATCTCGTGGATGGCGATGAAGTTCGGGCCCACGACGTTCCAGTGCACGTGCTTGAGCACAAGGTGGAGGTCGTTCAGGGCGTAGAGGCGGTTCTGCAGCAGACCGGCGATCTCGTGACCGTTCTCCTGCGCCAGACCTGGCGCGGTGTAGTCGGAGTACTTCTGAGTCATGTGACACTCCTTGTGCTGTTGAGGCAATTGGCGCTGTTCGGCGCCGACCCTCTTGATACTAATGATTCAGAAAAGCGCTGGCTAGGCAGACGAGCCTATCCTCAGTCGAGTTCGGTCACACCACCGGCTCGATGACCTCCAGGCCGCCGAGGTATGGGCGCAGCGCGGCAGGGACCCGGACGGTGCCGTCGGCCTGCTGGTGGTTCTCCAGGATGGCCACCAGCCACCGCGTGGTGGCCAGGGTCCCGTTCAGCGTGGCCAGCGGCGTCGTCGGCCCCTTGGAGCCGTCTTCCTTGAGCGTGCGCTCGCGGATGTTGAGCCGGCGCGCCTGGAAGGTGGTGCAGTCCGAGGTAGAGGTCAGCTCGCGGTAGGTCTGCTGCGAGGGCACCCACGCCTCGCAGTCGTACTTGCGGGCGGCTGAGAGGCCGAGGTCTCCGGCCGCGATGTCGACCACCCGGTAGGGCAGCTCCATCTTCTGCAGCATCTGTTCCTCCCAGGCCAGCAGCTTGGCGTGCTCGGCGGCGGACTGCTCGGCGGTGCAGAAGGTGAACATCTCCAGCTTGTTGAACTGGTGCACGCGCAGGATCCCGCGGGTGTCGCGGCCGTGGGAGCCGGCTTCGCGGCGGTAGCAGGTGGACCATCCGGCGATCCGTTCCGGCCCCTTCGCGAGGTCGAGGATCTCATCGGAGTGATACCCGGCGATGGCCACCTCGGAGGTGCCCACCAGGTAGAGGTCGTCGCGCTCGAGCCGGTAGATCTCGTCGTCGTGCTCCACATCGAAGCCGGTGCCGGCCATGGTCTCCGGGCGCACCAGGGTGGGGGTGATCATCGGGGTGAAGCCGGCTTCGATCGCCTGGTCCATGCCCATCTGCATCATGGCAAGCTCCAGGCGTGCACCGATGCCCTTGAGGAAGTAGAACCGTGACCCGGAGACCTTGGCTCCGCGCTCCATGTCCAGCGCGGCGAAGGACTCGGCGAGTTCGAGGTGATCCTTGGGCGTGAAGCCCTCCGCGGCGAAGTCGCGGGCGGCACCCTCTTCGCGCAGCACGATGAAGTCCTCCTCGCCGCCGGCGGGGACCCCTTCGTGGATGAGGTTGGGGAAGGCGGCCTGAAGGCGGCGCAGCTGCTCCGCGGCGCCCTGGGATTCTGCCTCGGCGGCCTTCACCTGGTTCGAGAGGTCCTTGACCTCGGCGAGGAGCTGCTGCTTCTCCTCCCCGGCGGCCTGTGCGACCTTCTTGCCGAAGGACTTCTGCTCCGCGCGCAGCGTCTCGAAGCGCGTGATGGCGGCGCTGCGTGTCTGCTGCGCGGCGATGAGCGAGTCCACTGCGGACTCGTCCGCCTGACGTGCGCGCTGGCTGGCCCGGTACTTCTCGGGATTCTCGATGAGGTCCTTGATGTCGATCACGCCCCCAGCTTATCGCCACCGGCGCCCCTGGGGAGCTCATCGATCAGCCGCCCCCCGCCGAGGGTGAAGATGACTCCGGACAGCACCGGTTCCCCCTGGAACCGGCCGCAGTAGACTGAAGATGATGACTACCGCCACGCTCAGCGCCCTCCTCTGGTCCACGCTCGCTCTTGCTGCGATCCTGCTCGTCGCCGTGGTCTGGCTGGGCATCGCCCACCACCGGCTGCGCCGGAGCACGGCCGAACTCACCCAGGAGCTCGAAAGCAAGCCTGCGGTTCACCCCTCGGTGACTGCCGATGGCCCCGGGCGACTGGTGGCGGTGGTCGTGAACCCCACCAAGGACCCCGCCGACGACGTCGTGCGCCAGATCCACTCCGCCTGTTCCCGGGCGGGAATGCCAGCACCCCTGGTGATGGCATCCAGCGCGGAGGACCCCGGCCATGAGATGACCCGGCGGGCACTGGAGGCCGGCGCCGTCACCGTCATCGCGGCCGGAGGGGATGGCACCGTGCGCGCTGTGGCCGCCGAGATCGTCGGCACCCAGACGGCGCTGGGCATCGTGCCGCTGGGCACCGGAAATCTCTTCGCCCGCAATATCGGGCTGCCGTTCCAGGACCTCCGGGCCTGCGTGGATGAGGCCATCCACGGCCGCAGTCACCGTGTGGACACCCTTGATCTGAGCCTTGAACGACCGGACGGGCGCACCGACGAGGAGAACTCGCTGGTCATCGCCGGTGGCGGTCTCGACGCTGAGGTCATGGGAGACACTCGGGACGCCCTGAAGCAGCGCGCCGGCTGGCTCGCCTACGGCGAGGCCGGGCTGCGCCACATCATGGGCTCCCGCTCCGCCATCTCTGTCTCCATCGACGACGGCGCCGCACAGGCCTACCGGGTGCGCTCGGTCCTGCTCGCCAACTGCGGCTCGCTGCAGGCCAACATGCTGCTGGTGCCCTCGGCGAAGTTCGACGACGGACACATGGATGCGGTGCTCTTCACCCCCCGCCACGCGTGGGACTGGGCGAGGATCATGGCCAAGACCGTGACCCGCTTCGCCGCCGACATCCCCGTGATGACCGTGCGCCAGGCCAAGCGCGTGAAGATCACGATGGCCGAGCCGATGCCGTTCCAGATCGACGGCGACGCCATGGGCGAGGTCATCAGCGTCTCAGCACGGGTCCGCCCGCGTGCCTTGGTGGTCAACGGCGTCTCCGTCCGGGGCATCCAAGACATCGAGGCCGCGCACGAAGACTCCGAGGCGGACCAGGCCAGCGATCATGCTGAGCAGCCGAGGCTCACCGAGGGTCGGATCACCAAGGAGCCCCAGGGGGGCTGATCAGACCGGCTTCGCCGAGCGCGGGGCCCGCGCCGGGTTCTCTTACGCGTGGTGCAAGCGAGCTGATCCCGTTCACCCGGCTCCCACCCTCGGCTTCGCCGAGCGCGGGGCCCGCGCCGGGTTCTCTTACGCGTGTCTCAGCGAGCTGATCCACGCGGAGGCGGCGGTGAAGGCTTCGTCGGAGACTTCCGCCGTGGTCTGCTGGGGCTTGCGATCGGCTCGGGGGTAGGAGCCCAGGAACCGGATCCCCGGGGCGATCCGGTGGATCCCGGCGAGCGCATCTGCCACGCGCGCCTCGTCGATATGACCCTCGAGGTCGATGGAGAAGTAATACTGCCCAAGACCATCGCCGGTGGGTCGGGATTCGATGCGGCAGAGGTTGACCCCGCGGGTCGCGAAGTGCTCGAGCAGCTCCATCAGGGCTCCTGCCCGGTCCTGCGGCAGCGGAATCATGATCGTCGTCTTGTCCGCCCCTGTCATCGGCGGGGTGACCCCGGGCCGGGAGACCAGCACGAACCTGGTCACCGCACCGGTCACGTCTTCGATGCCGCGCTGCAGCACGTTCAGGCCGAGCTGCTCGGCCACCAGCGGGGAACAGACCGCCGCGTCGGCCAGGGGTGCGTCTGCCTGCAGCCCACGGGCCGCCGCTGCGGTGGAGGAGGCTGGGACGAACTCCGCACCCGGGATTGCGGACTCGGCCCAGCGGCGCACCTGGGCCCACCCATGGGTGTGGGTGGCCACGGTGCGGATCTGCTCCAGGGGCAGCGGGGCCGCGGAGGCCAGCACGAAGCTGATCTTCACCAGCTCCTCGCGCAGGATGTGCAGCTGATGCCTCACCGAGATGGCATCCAGGGTCGCAGTGACCCCACCCTCCACTGAATTCTCGATCGGGACCATGGCGGCGTCGACCTCGCCGGATTCAACCATGTTCAGCGCGGTCAGCACCGAGCCGGCCGGCACTCGCGCGGCGTGGTCCGAGCCGGGCACCTGCAGCAGCGCGGCCTCGGTGAAGGTGCCGGCGGGCCCGAGGAAGGAGTACCTCGGAGCACTGGCCTGAGACTGCGCAGAGGGGTTCGTAGAGGTATTCATCGGACCTTGGGTGCTTCCCCGGTGGAGGACCTCATCGGACGCCCGGCCTCGAGCCAGCCGCCCATGCCATCGGCGACGAAGACTGCGGAGTAGCCCTGAGAGGTCAGCCAGGCGGTGATCCGCACCGAGCGACCACCGGTGCGGCAGATGACGTAGTAGTCCTCGTCCGGATCGAGCTCAGCCTCGAACCGTCCGGGGATCTCGTCGACTGGAATGTGCAGAGCCCCCGGGGCGTGCCCCTCGGCGAACTCGTAGCCCTCCCGCACATCCAGCAGGGCGGCGTCGGCGGGGACGTCTGCGGCGCGGACGGTCTCGAAATCTGCCATCTGCGGCCTCCTTCAGAGCGGAACAAACAGGTCTGGTGCGCTGTCAAGACTATCGCCTGCCCAGTTCAGTCCACATAGAGTGAGCCCATGGTGCATCCCGCTGATCCTGCCCCACTCGCCCCGGCACCCTCCACAAGCCAATCGTCTCCGCTGGTCGACTTTCGCGCCGCCAGCGCCGTGCAGTGGCGCCACGACTTCGTCGCCGGTGAGATCTCTGCGGTGGAGCTGACCACCACCGCGGTCACCGCCGCCACAGCCCAGGCCGAGCTCGGCGCCTTCATCCACCTCGACCCCGAGTCGGCTCTGCTGCGAGCGGCTGAGATCGACCAGGTCCGCCGCGCCGTGCTCGATTCCCGCACCGGTGCCGCACGAAGCGCCGCCATGCAGGAACTCGCAGCGCGCGCGCCGCTGCTGGGAATGCCCACCGCCTTCAAAGATCTGGTCGACGTGGCGGGAATGCCCACCACCCGCGGCACGGCCGCACTTCCCGCCAGCATCCCGGCCCACGACGACCCACTCGCACGCCGCGTCCACATGTCGGGGATGATCAGCATCGGCAAGACGCAGGTCCCCGAGTTCGGGCTGCCCTGCTACTCGGAGAACGAGCTCGCACCAGCGGCCCGGAATCCCCTGGCGCCGGAGCGCACCGCGGGAGGATCCACCGGAGGTGGAGCCGCCGCCGTGGCGGCAGGCATGCTTCCGCTGGCGCCCGGCAGCGACGGCGGCGGCTCGGTGCGCATCCCGGCGGCGGCCTGCGGTCTGATCGGGCTGAAGCCAGGGCGTGGACGGCTCCCCGATGACGAACAGCGCAGCAGTGTGCGCAACCTGGCGGTGGCTGGACCGATCGCCCGCACCGCGGAGGACGCCGCCCTGCTCTTCGACGTGATGGCCGGTCACCGTTTTCGCCCAGGTCCTGCCCCCGAGGACCTCCCGGCAGGGCCCGCGCTGCGCCGGGTGCGGCAGGCGCTGCACCAGGGGATGGACCAGCTGAGCATCGGGGTGATCACGGAATCGCCGTTCTCCCCGGAGCTGGACATCGTCCTGGCGGAATCGGCAGTCCTGGCCCTGGAACAGGGGCTCTCGCTGCTGGAACAGCGCGGTCACATCCTGCAGGGCAGCAGCCACTGCACCGGTGCGGAGGCGTTCTGGCCCCCCGATTACCACCGGCATTTCCAGGCCCTGTGGACCACCCCGCTCGGCGAACTGGATCCGCCCGCCGAGCAGCTCGCCGCCATGGCCCCGCTGACCCGTTATTTCATCGAACTCGCGAAGAGCCGCCCGGAACAGCAGACCCGCGAGTCGATCGCCGCGCTGGAGGACTTCGCGGACGACCCCGAGGCCTTCATGGGCCCCTGGGATGTCCTGGCCACACCGATGCTGGCCTACGCCCCGCCGGAGATCGGGTGGTTCGCGAGCCTGACCCCCGAGGAGAACTACCGGGAACAGTGCCGCTTCACTCCCTACAGCTCGGTGGTCAACGTGATGGGCCTGCCGGCGATCAATGTCCCGACCCATACCGACGCCGAGGGTCTGAGCTGGTCGATCCAGCTGATCGGACGCACCGGGTCAGAGGAGCAGCTGCTCGCTCTGGCCGCCACCATGACGCAGGCCTGAGCGGCCAGGAGCTGCGCCCAGGGTCCGCCGGAGAACGGCAGAACACACAACAACGCCGGGTCCGATTTCTCGAACCCGGCGCCGGGAATCTCTCACCTGCGCTCCGCGGTGAGCGGAGCCTCAGAGAGGTCAGATTCAGTTGTCCTTCTTCAGACCTTCAGCAAAGCCCTTGACGCTGTCCTTCGCGTCCTGAGCGACATCTTTCGCCTTCGCCTGGTTCTTCTGGCCCTTGCCCTCCGCCTCGGCCTCGCGATCGCCGGTCAGTTTGCCGAAGCCTTCCTTGGCGGAGCCGGTGGCTTTTTCGGTCTTGTTGCTGGCCTTGTCATCGAGTCCCATAGGTGATTCCTTTCGTCGGCGGACAATTCTCTTGTCACGCTACCGACCACACTGGGCACTGTCACCCTGATTAGGCATTTTCCAGGGAACTCCCAGTGAACCGATGCCGCACCGCAACCTATGGCTTGCGGCGATCCGGCTCAGCCGCAGGCACGTGATCCGCTTCCTGGGCGGCCAGGTCATCGGCATTGAAAGGGGTGGCCAGGGCGTCGTCGTCGTCCGTGGCGAAGCCGACGTCAGTGCCGCGCCAGCGGGCGATCGCGCTCATCACGTGGTGGATCGCCAGGGCCGCGAAGCTGCCCAGGGCGATGCCCTCGAAGACGATCTCGCCGAAGACCATGGTGAAGTTCGCGATCGCGATGATCAGCGGCACGCCTGCGACGGCGAGGTTGATCGGGTTGGCGAAGTCAACACGATTCTGCACCCAGATGCGCACCCCGAGCACCCCGATCATGCCGTAGAGAACGGTGCCGGCACCGCCGAGCACACCGACCGGCACGGTGGCGATGAGGGCGCCGAACTTCGGCAGCAGGGCCAGCGCGATCGCGAAGAGACCGGCCACCCAGTAGGCGGCGGTGGAGTAGACCCGCGAGGAGGCCATCACGCCGATGTTCTCGGCGTAGGTCGTGGTGCCGGAGCCGCCGCCGGTGCCGGCCAGCATGGTCGCAGCACCGTCGGCCATCAGCGCGCGCCCGGTGACCGGATCGAGGTCCCGCTTGGTCATCAGGGCCACCGACTTCACGTGCCCGACGTTCTCGGCCACCAGCACCAGCACCACCGGGATGAACAGGCCCAGCACGCCGATGTGGAAGGTCGGGGTGGTGAACTCGGGCAGTCCGAACCAGCCGGCGGAGCCGATGCCGGAGAAGTCCACCTCGCCGCGCAGCACGGCCACGACATAGCCGACGACCACGCCGACCAGGATGGAGAGCCGCCCGAGAAGACCGCGGAAGAGCACTCCGGCCAGCAGCATGGACACGATCGTGATCGTGGCGGTGACCGGGGCCTCGTTGACGTTGTTCCAGGCAGCCGGGGCGAGATTCAGCCCGATCAGCGCCACGATCGCGCCGGTGACCACCGGGGGCATCACTCGCTGGATCCAGTGGCTGCCGGCGAAGTGGACGATGAGGCCGACCACCACCAGTCCGAGCCCGGCCAGGAAGATCCCGCCGAGCGCACCCGACATCCCATACTGCGCGGTGGCGGCGCCGACCGGAGCGAGGAAGGCGAAGGAGGAGCCGAGGTAGCTGGGGATGCGACCGGCCGTGATGATCAGGAACAGTACGGTACCGACCCCGGAGAAGAACAGCGTGGTCGAGGGCGGGAAGCCGGTGATCAGCGGCACCAGGAAGGTGGCTCCGAACATCGCCACCACATGCTGCATCCCCACGCCGGTGGTCTGCAGCCAGCCCAGCCGCTCGTCAGGGGTCACCACCGCACCGGGTCGAACCGTCTTGCCGTCACCGTGGAGCGTCCATCCGAAACCTGGGAGGCGGCTCTTCTTCTGCGTAGTCATCACAGCAACCTTAGCTTCACCTGAGCACCGTCACACCAGGCGCTGAGCATGGGACCCATCACGTCCTCAACTTTAGGCAATCTTAAAATTAATCACATAATGATTACATTCGTCGTATTTCGTTGCGAAGAAGTGGCCGATCTCCTCCTGCCCTTGCCGTACATGGCATCCAACGCTACGCATAACTCTGAGACTAAACTTTTCTGGGCACTCTGAACCGCGATTTCACCCGGTATTCGCGGAGTTCTCGGTTGAATCTCAATGTTGGCTCACTACTGTGGAGATCGATGGCTAATACCGCAGACACCCCTGCCCAGAACTCCGCCGATGCCTCCACGGGCTCGGAACGAGTTGAGATCCGCACGCCCTCCGTGGCCGACGGCACCTCCCTGTGGAGGCTCGCTGCCGGAACCGGCGTACTGGATGTGAACACCCCCTACGCCTACATCCTGTGGGCGCGGGACTTCGCCGAGACCTCGGTGATCGCCGAGGTCGATGGAGAGCCCGCGGGATTCATCTCCGGATACCGCCGCCCCAGCGACCCAGAGACCCTGTTCATCTGGCAGGTCGCCGTCGACTCCCGCTTCCGCGGACGCCGACTGGCCTCCCGGATGCTCGGCACCCTCGTAGACTCGGTCGCTCCGCACCGGCTGGAGACGACCATCACCTCCGACAACGCGGCCTCGATCGCGCTGTTCACCGGTCTTGCGCGAGACAAGAACGCCGAGATCACCACCACGGCATTGTTCTCCGAAGCAGTCTTCCCCTCAGCCGACGAGTCTGGAGAAGTACATGCCGCCGAGGACCTCTACACCGTGGCCCCACTGAGCTGACCGGTCACGCACACACCGATGAGTGCACCCGCTTCGCTGCGCAGCCCAAGCCGGCCACGCCGTCGCGCTGAGTGAATATCCACCCCGACTTCCCCGGAACGTAAGGACAGATGAGCACCATGCCTACAGATATCTTTGACACACGCGAATCCCAGGTCCGCAGCTACTGCATGAACTGGCCCGCCACCTTCGCCAAGGCCTCCGGCCCCTACCAGTGGACCGAGGACGGCACCCGCTACCTGGACTTCTTCTCCGGAGCCGGCGCCCTGAACTACGGGCACAACCACCCCGAGCTGCGCGATCTGATCGTGGACTACGTCGCCAACGACGGCGTCACCCACTCCATGGACATGAAGACCCCGGCCAAGCGCCGCTTCCTGGAGACCTTCGAACGGATCATCCTGGAACCGCGCAACATGGACTACAAGGTCATGTTCCCCGGCCCCACCGGCACCAACACGGTCGAGGCCGCGCTGAAGCTCGCCCGCAAGGTCACCGGCCGCCAGCACATCCTCTCCTTCACCAACGCCTTCCATGGAATGACCCTGGGTGCGCTCTCGGTGACCGGCAACTCGATGAAGCGCCGCGGTGCCGGCATCCCGCTGACGAACTCCTCGAAGATCCCCTATGACGACTACTTCGACGGCGACATGCCTGACTTCCTGTGGCTGGAGAAGATCCTCGAGGATTCCGGCTCCGGCGTGGACAAGCCCGCCGCGGTGATCGTTGAGACCGTCCAGGGCGAGGGCGGCCTCAACGCCGCCCGGATCGACTGGCTCAAGTCACTGGCCGATCTGCTGCGCCGGCACAAGATCCTGCTCATCGTCGATGACGTCCAGGCAGGCTGTGGACGCACCGGCCGCTTCTTCTCCTTCGAGGAAGCCGGCCTCTACCCGGACATCGTCTGCGTCTCCAAGTCGATCTCGGGCTACGGCCTGGCCATGGCGCTGACCCTGTTCAAGCCCGAGCTTGATGTCTGGGAGGGCGGCGAGCACAACGGCACCTTCCGCGGCAACAACCTCGCCTTCGTCACCGCCGCACGGGCACTCGAGCTCTTCTGGGCCGATGACACCTTCCAGAACCAGCTCGCGGAGCGCATCACCGAGCTCAACGAGGGACTCAAGCGGATCGCGGAGCATGTTCCGGGCTCCTCGATCCGCGGCCGCGGATTCCTCACCGGCATCCACTTCCCGAACCCCGACACGGCCGGCAAGGTCGCTGCCGAGGCGTATAAGCGTAATCTGCTGGTGGAGACCTCCGGACCGCAGGACGAGGTCATCAAGCTGATGCCCGCGTTGAACATCGAGTCCGAAGATCTGCAGAAGGGCCTGGGCATCATCGAGGAGTCACTCCTCGCGGCCACCGGGAACCTCGGAGAGCCCTCCCGCCTGCGAGCACCCCGGTAGAACCCTTCGTCCCCGCAATAGAGCAGCCACTGATCGGAGATCTGCGTGTACACCTTGAACATCAACGCCCTCAACGGCACCGACCGTGACATCCAGCAGGAGAACTGGCGTTCCCGGCGCATGGTGCTGGCCAAGGAGAAGGTCGGCTTCTCGCTGCATGAGACCACCCTCTACGCCGGCACCACCAATGAGTTCTGGTATGCCAACCACGTGGAAGCCGTGTACTGCGTGGGCGGCAAGGGCACGTTGACCGATCTGGAGACCGGAGAGAAGTACACCATCACCGATGGCTTCCTCTACATGCTCGACGGCCAGGAGAAGCACCGCGTGGAGGTGGAGGAGGAGATCCGCGTGGTCTGCGTCTTCAACCCCCCGGTCACCGGCCGCGAGGTCCACGACGAGAACGGCGTCTACCCGCTGATCCTCGAGGACGACAACGCCTGATCTGCGCAACAGCTGACCTTCTGCTCAGCTCAGCCACAGCGCGCGACGGCGCCTGCTCACCTCACCACGGATCACACCGTGCGCGAGGCGGGCGGGCGCCGTCGTCGTGTCTGGGGGTCGATATGCCGGGGTCCGGCGGAGGTCCGCACTGCGAAGAGGCGGTCTTGGACTTCTGCCTGCCGCTGTGATGTGATGCACAGGAGATGTGGCCCATCACACGTGAGCCGCGTGTCACCACAATCACCTTCACAACGGATCGTCGGGCACGTACCTGCCCGTGAAAGGGACATATCACCATGGCTTCTGTGACCTATGCCTCCGCCAGCCGGATCTACACCCCCGGCGCGCGACCGGCCATCAATCAGCTTCAGCTCGAGATCGCCGACGGCGAGTTCCTGGTCCTGGTGGGACCCTCCGGCTGCGGCAAGTCCACTGCACTGCGAATGCTCGCCGGCCTCGAAGAGGTCAACGAGGGAGCCATCATGATCGGCGGCGAGGACGTCTCCCACGTCTCCCCGAAGGACCGCGACATCGCGATGGTCTTCCAGAACTACGCCCTCTACCCTCACATGTCCGTGGCCGAGAACATGGGCTTCGCGCTGAAGATCGCCGGCGTCTCCAAGGAGGAGCGGGCCGAGCGGGTCAAGAAGGCCGCCGAGATCCTGGACCTGGTCCCCTACCTGGAGCGCAAGCCCAAGGCGCTCTCGGGCGGTCAGCGTCAGCGTGTGGCCATGGGCCGCGCGATCGTGCGCTCCCCCAAGGTCTTCCTGATGGATGAGCCGCTCTCGAACCTGGACGCCAAGCTGCGTGTCCAGACCCGCACCCAGATCGCCGCGCTGACCCGCGAGCTGCAGACCACCACCGTCTACGTCACCCACGACCAGGTCGAGGCCATGACCATGGGCGACCGCGTCTGCGTGCTCAAGGACGGCGTGCTCCAGCAGGTCGACTCCCCGCGCAACCTCTACGACAACCCCTCCAATGTCTTCGTCGCCGGCTTCATCGGGTCCCCCGCGATGAACCTGTTCCAGGTCAAGGTCCAGGGGCAGGGCATCGTCGTGGGCCAGGACGTCATCCCGATCCCTGACGGCCACCTCGACAAGGCCCACGGCGACCAGGTCACCCTGGGCGTTCGACCCGAGGACATGGAGCTCACCTCCGACGGGAGCGGTCTGCCGATGACCGTGGACCTGGTCGAGGAGCTCGGCGCAGACGCCTACATCTTCGGCACGCCCGACGGCATCAAGACCTTCCAGCCCTTCATCGTCCGGGTCGACGGCCGCCGTCCTCCCATGCGCGGAGAGCGGGTCACGATCAAACCGAACCCGAACCATGTGCACCTGTTCGACATCGAGAACGGGCTGCGCCTCAACGGCTACGTCCCGGAGCACACCCCCCACGCCTCGCTCTCCGACGTGGAAGCACTGGCCGACGCCGAAGACTGACAGCCGCAGATATCACCCCAGGTCAAGACGGCTTACGTGTTGCCCTGACCCGGGCAGAGACCCCGGTACCCAGCAACTGCACAGGTAAAACCCCGTAAAGTGGGGGTCATGGCCAATAGAGCACTGTCTATTGTCATTTCCATTGTGCTGGTGCTGGTGTTCCTACGGATCGCCCTCTGGCTGTTTGGCGTCGTTCTGAACCTGTTCTTCAACATCGTTCTCGCGATCCTGGTGGTGGTGGGGATTCTCTTCATCATCAGGGCAGTGACCCGACGTTAGCGCAAGACAGTTCACGACCGACACAGACGAATCATCATCGAAAGGCAAGACACAACATGGGACGTATTCTTCCAATCAGCCTCACCGCCATCCTGCTCATCGTGATCATCGTGATCCTGGTGACGTGATCCGCTGAACCGAGCAACACCTGAGAGGGCGGGATCCGAGTATTCGGATCCCGCCCTCTTGCTGTGCACGGAGGACTTCGATCCCGATCGCACCGAAGGCGCGCCTACCCCCGGCCTGGGAGTCAGTCAGCAGCGGCGTCGGCGTCGTCGCCCCGTCTCGATCCGCGCCGGTCTTCGTCCCGGCGGGCCTCTTCTCGGCGGGCCTCTTCTCGGCGCTGCGCCACCTCTTCGGGGGCATACTTCTCCACCATGCCCTTCTCCGGGCGGCCATGCTCACGGTGGTACCGCACGGTCTCCCAGATCAGGTAGAACGCAGGGCCGATGATCGGGATCATGAAGATCACCACACCCCAGATCGCGGCGCGCCTGCCGGGCTTGCCCGTGTCCTGGACCAGCACCATCAGCGCCGCCACCAGCAGCCCCACCGCGGTGACCGCGATGGCCCAGGCCCAGACGGGGTTGCTCTCGGTGAGCAGGCGTGCGGCGAGGACAGCGTTGGAGGGATTCACGTCCCCAGTCTAGAAGCCGCACCTGAGCGGGTCCTCATGCTGCGGGACCAGATCAGCGCTGATGTTCCACCGGGCTTCATCCCTGAGCCCTCCCGCAACCGACCCCCGCGCGCTTAGACTGCGCTCACAGAGTGACCTGGAAAGCCTGCAGAGCCCCTCCCTGGCCACCGAGTGGTGTCGTCAGCGCGGAGGTGATCGGCATGATGAGCCTCGCTGCACGTTGCGCCGGCTTCCTGCGGGCGCATCTGATCAACCTGGTCTGCGCCCTGGCGCTGGCGTCCCTCGCGCTGACCCCTTCACTGGTGCCCCGTCCGACGGTGTTCCAGGGAGTCATGGCGGGACTGTGGTTCATGGTCGGCTTCCAGCTCGGCTTCGCGGTGCGCCGTGGGGGGCGGGCTCTCGCACGGCGTTTCGGGAAGCAGCGTTTCGACGACCAGCGGGTCGGTGACCAGCTTCCCGGCAGCCAGCCGACCAGGCGTGGGGTCGCATCGTCGCACGCTCGTCGAGCTCCCAGACCTGGAGGCGCGCCTCCCTCTGCCGGCATGCAGCAGCGGTCACCGCGTCGCACCGTGCGCCTCACCGGTGCCCTCGTCGTGGCGCTTCTGGCCTATGTGGTCGGCTATGGGGCGCTCGTGGTGTCCTGGCAGAACGAGGTCCGCGAACTGGTGGAGATGGAACCGGTCGACGGGGCCGGTCACGTCGCCTTCGTGGCGAGCATGGTCGTCACGATGGGTCTGCTCCTCGGGATCGCCAGGGGGATCACCGCACTGCGGAGCGCGGTGGGACGGTGGGTGGTCCGCCGGAGCGGTTCCGAGCGACGGGGCCGCTGGGCGTCACGGGCCACGGGGGTGACTGCAGTGCTCGCCCTGATCCTCGGGCTGGTCGGCGGCGGGCTCGGCGTCGTCGGCCAGGTCTATCACGACCGGGACGCCGGCACGCTCGAGGGCAGCTCTCCCCCGGTTCTTCCTGGCCGCTCCGGTGGGCCCGGCTCGGCCGCAGAGTGGGACGGGCTGGGCCGACAGGGCCGAGCCTTCGCCGGCGGCGGACCGAGCGCGGCGCAGATCGCGCAGGTCACCGGCGCTGAGGCAGAAGAGCCGGTGCGGGCCTACGCCGGGCTCTCGCAGGGGGAAGACCCGGCGGCCCGCGCGGCCCTGGTGGTGGAGGAGCTCGAACGCCACGGCGGGTTCGACCGTGAAGTGCTGCTCGTCGCTACGCCGACCGGCTCCGGCTGGCTCGAGCCGCAGGCCATCGCGTCCCTGGAACACCTCTATGCCGGAGACACCGCCACCGCCTCGATGCAGTATTCGGTGCAGCCCAGCTGGGTCCCCTTCCTGTTCGACCCGGATCTCCCGAAAGATTCGAGCCGGGCGCTCTTCGACGCGGTCCATGCTCGGTGGCAGGAGCTGCCAGAGGCGGACCGGCCCCGGCTGGTGGTCTACGGGCTGAGCCTGGGCGCGCTGGGAATGTCCGGCAGCTTCTTGAGCCTGGAGGATCTGTTGGCGCGCACCGACGCCGCCCTGTTCACCGGACCGCCGGCGACCTCCGAGCCGTGGCGCACCCTGCAGGCGAACCGGGATCCGGGCAGTCCCATCTGGCGGCCGGTCTACCGGGACGGTGAGCAGGTGCGCTGGCAGTCCAAGCCCGGCGACTTCGCCGCACTCGGGGGATCCTGGCGGCAGCCTCGCCTGGGCTACCTCCAGCACGCCACGGATCCGATCACCTGGCTCGACCCTGCCGTGATCGTCCGGTCCCCCGAGTGGCTGCAGGGACCTGCGGCCTCGGGCGGACGGGGTGCTGATGTCAGCGACTCGATGCGCTGGATCCCCGGCGTCACGTTCCTGCACCTGGTGGCAGACATGCTGGTCAGCGAGGCGGTCCCGCCGAGCCACGGCCACAACTTCGGAGACGTCGCGGTGGACGGCTGGGCCCAGGTGCTGCCCGGTCATGGACGCAGCCAGGAGCAGCTGGACGCGATCCAGTCCGTCATCGAGCAGATCGACACCCACGACCCGACCTGGGAGTGAACTGTGGGGTGACGTCTTCTTCGGACCAGGTCAGCGCTGCGGCCAGACGGAGCGTTCGCGCATGACCTCGGCGAGCGCCTCGGCGTCGTCGGTCATCAGACCGTCCACGCCCATGTCCAGGAGCTCATGCATCTGCGCGGGGTCATCGACGACCCAGACGTGGACCTGCAGGCCCGCCTGGTGGCAGCGCTGCACGAAGCGCGGGGTCACCACGCGCAGCCGGCCCTGGGAGACCGGGACCTGCACGCAGTCGATCTCGGCGATGCGCCCGCCCAGCCGGCCCATCAGTCCGAGCGGTCCCATGAGCACGATCAGCGCGGTGGCGGCCCAGCCGCCTGAGGCGGCGACCGGCCGGGTCAGCCGACGTCGAACGCGGTGCCGGCGGGCGTCGTTGAAGCTCGCGGAGAGCACCCGGTCATGAGCCTGGTGTAAGTCCACCAGCCGGGCGAACTCGGTCACCGCGGCGGAGTCCTTGAGGTCGACGTTGAGGTGGACGTCATCCCAGGCGTCCAGCAGCTCCTCGAAGCGCACCAGTGGTTCGGTGAACTCCTCGCCGGCGCCCACGCGCAGCTCGGCGAGTTCAGCCCAGGTCTTCTCGCCCAGCGGGCCGCTGCCGGTGGTGACGCGGTCCAGCTCCTCGTCGTGGAAGACCACCAGGGTGCCGTCGGCGGCGGTGCGCACGTCGATCTCCAGGTATCGGTACCCCAGCTCCACCGCATGGCGGAAGGCGCCCATGGTGTTCTCGCGGCGCGGATCGGCGCCGCGGTGGGCGAAGGCCAGCGGCCGGTGGTGCAGCGGCCCGGGCCGGGAGTTCAGCAGGTACGCCACGTCCCGATAGGCGTGCCTGCGGTAGGGCTTGGGCATCTAGAGCTCTCCGGCGAGCAGCTTCTCGATCACCTGCGCGACGCCGTCCTCGTCACAGGATGCTGCGGTGTGGTTCGCGGCGGAGCGGGCCTCCGGGTGGGCCGAGCCGACGGCCCAGGAGGTGCCGGCCCAGCGGAGCATCTCGATGTCGTTGGGCATGTCCCCGAAGGCGACGACGCGTTCCCGGTCGATCTGGTGGGAGGCGGCGTAGCGTGCGAGGCCGGCGGCCTTGTTCACGCCGCGGGCGGAGAGCTCCAACAGGCTGACCCCGGGGGCTGAGTGGGTGACGGTGAGCAGGTTCCCGACCTTCTCCTGGACCCGGCCGAGGAACTCATCCGGGGCCATGGTGTTGGTCTTGCAGAGCAGCTTGACCACCCGATCCGTCACGTGGGCGCTGGTGACGTCGCTCCCCGGGGTCCGGACCGCGTGGGTGAGCCCGTCGCGCTCCAGGGTCTCGTCCAGCGGCCCGAGCCGCAGGTCTTCCTCGGTGACGCCGGCGGCGCGGCGGCGGTCCTCTTCGAAGAACAGCGAACCGGCGATGAAGGGCTCCTCCATGTGCACGTGCTGGAGGGTCTCCGCGGCGAAGGAGGCCCGCGGATCGATCTGGCTGATCATGTCCTTGACGCTGAACAGCGCCTCGGCGTTCAGGGCGGCCTCGTGGATGAGCCGGTCGCCGGCGAGGTCGTAGATGACTGCGCCGTTGGAGGCGATCACGGTGCCCAGTGCGCCGAGGGTCTCGCTGATGTGTTTGAGCCAGCGCACCGGGCGTCCGGTGACGAGCACGACCCGGACACCTGCCGACTGGGCGGCTTGGAACGCCTCGACGGTGCGCGCGGAGACCGTGCCGGACTGGGTGTGGGTGTAGCTGAGGATGGTCCCGTCGATGTCGCTGGCGATCAGGTGCACCGGCCCACCGGTGAGCGTCGGAACGGAGGCGGGGAAGGAGAGCTCGGTCATCTGATCAGCTCTTGAGAGCCTGGGTGAGCTCATCCGCAGTGGGAGGCTGGGCGCCGAAGCGGGAGGAGTTGATCGCCGCGGCCCGGGCGGCGGTGCGCAGCACGGTGGCGAGCTGGTCGGTGCTGATCTCGCGCAGCGCTGCCCGCCGGGAGGCACCGAGCAGGTTCATCCCGCGCAGCGTGGAAAGCGTGGCGGCCATGAAGGAGTCTCCGGCGCCGACCGTGTCAGCGACCTCGATGGAGAAGGCCTCCTGCTCGGCGAAGCCTGCGCGGGTCAGCCCCATCGCCCCGGAGGGTCCTCGGGTGACGATGACCAGGGCGGGACCCAGTTGCAGCCAGGCCTCCATGGTCTCGCGGTGGCTGCGCTCGGGGTAGAGCAGATCCAGATCGTCGGTGGAGGCCTGGATGACGTCGGCGCGGGCGATGAACTCCTCGGCCTGCAGGCGGGCTTCCTCGCGGTTGGGCACCAGAGTGGGGCGGTAGTTCGGGTCATAGGAGATGGTCGCGACCCCCCGCGCCCGGTCCAGCACCCCCTTGACCGTCTCGGCGCCGGGCTGGAGCATGGCCCCGATCGAACCGGCGTGGAGGTGCTCCAGCGGGCCGGTGTCGTCGCCGTTCTGGGCGGCGGGCTTGGTCTCCCGGGCCAGGGCACAGAACTTCTCTTCCAGCTCGTCAGCGCTGGGAAGCGTCCAGTCCAGGGTGAATTCGTAGCTGGCCTGTCCGGTGGGGTCCAGGGTGGCGCGCGCCACGGAAGTCGGGGAGGCGTCGGCCTCCAGCAGGGCGGTGATGCCCTGGGCGCGCAGACTGCGCGCGATCATCCGTCCATAGTCGTCGTCTCCGCGGCGACCGGCGAAGACCACGTCGTGCTCAAGCCGGGCCAGTCCCACCGCGACATTGAACGGCGAACCTCCGACGTGCGCTTTGGGGGCAGATGTCTCCGAATGGACGACATCTACCAGGCATTCTCCGATGACCGCCAGGTATGCACTCACACTACTAAACTACCGCACCCAAGAAAGCTCAGAGCTGTTTGTAAAGCTCATAGCCTCCGATGAGGTTGCGCAGCTCCGCCTCCGGGTGGCGCTGGCGCAGGACTTCAAGGGCCTGGCGGGAGCGGACCCCTATCTTGCAATAGAGCACCACCGGCTTTCCGGTGACGTCGTCGAGACCGGAGACCCCGGCGTCGTCGTGCCAGAGATCCCCCAGCGGGATGTTCACCGCGCCTTCGATGGTGCCCATCTGGTGCTCCCACGGCTCCCGGACATCGACGATGCCGCCGATCGCTCCGGCCTCCAGGAGCTCACGCAGCTGTTTGGGGGTCAGCTCATCGTCGAGCTTGGGGTCCCCGGTGAAGGGATTGAAGTCGAGATCGTCGACGGCGGCCGGCTCGGCTGCCGGTTCCGGTTCAGACTGCCCGGTGGCGGACTCGGTCGCGGGCGCCGCAGCGTTCGGGGCGGCCGCCGCGGCGGGGGCGTCGGCGCTGAACCCGCCCAGTCCGGCGACATCGGCGCCGATGCTGGTCACCGGCACCCGCTCGGGATCGGGGTGCAGGCCTATCTCGCGGAAGCTGGCGGTGAGCGCGTCATAGATCAGCACCCGTCCCAGCAGGGTCTCACCGATGCCGGTGAGGAACTTGATGGTCTCGGTGGCCATGATGGATCCGATCACCCCGGGCAGCACCCCGAGCACCCCGGCCTGGGCGCAGGTGGGGACCTCGCCGGCGTCGGGAGCCTCGGGGTAGAGGTCGCGGTAGGCGGGTCCGTGGCCGGCCCAGAAGAGGCTGACCTGTCCGGCGAAGCGCAGGATCGACCCGGAGACCATCGGCTTGTCGGCGATCTCGCAGGCGTCGGCGACCACGTAGCGGGTGGCGAAGTTGTCCGAGCCGTCCACCACGATGTCCGCGTCGGCGATCAGCTCCAGCGCGTTGGCGGCGGTGATCGGTGCGCGGTGTTCGTGGATGACCACCTCGGGGTGCAGCCCGCGCATCACCGCGGCGGCGGAGGCGGTCTTGGGCTCCCCGATGCTGGACTCGGAGTGGATCACCTGGCGGTGCAGGTTGGAGCGGTCCACCACATCGTGATCGATCACATCGATGGTGCCCACCCCGGCGGCGGCCAGGTAGGTCAGGATCGGTGCGCCCAGCCCGCCTGCGCCGATGACCACCACGCGGGAGTTCAGCAGCTTCGCCTGAGCCTCGATGCCGAAGCCGTCCAGGGAGAAGTGCCGCTGGAACCGCTCCATCTGGGAGCGGGAGAACTGGGAGAGATCATTCATCGTGGGGGAGGTTCCTCAGGTGAGTTCGTCGATGGGGGAGATCCGGCCGTCAAAAGCGGAGGAGGCCTGGGCATGTTGCCGGCGCGGGATCCTCCCCGCCCGGGCGGAGAGGTAGCCGGCGTGCACGGCCATTCGCATCGCGGTGGCCATCTCGGTGGGGCGCTGGGCGCGGGTCACCGCGGAGGCGACCAGCACGGCGTCGCAGCCGAGCTCCATGGCCAGGGCGGCTTCGGAGGCGCTGCCGATGCCGGCGTCGAGGACCACCGGGATGCCGGCCCGGGAGGTGATGAGTTCGATGTTGTGCCGGTTCAAGATGCCCAGCCCGGTGCCGATGGGCGCACCCAGCGGCATGACCGCGGCCGCTCCGGCCTGTTCCAGGCGCAGTGCGACGGCGGGGTCATCGGAGGTGTAGACCATCGGGATGAATCCGCGGTCGGCGAGCTGCTCGGTGGCCTCGAGGGTCTCGATGACGTCCGGGAGCAGGGTGTGTTCATCGGCGATGACCTCGACCTTGATCAGGTTGGTCTCGAGCGCCTCGCGGGCCAGCTCGGCGGTGAGCACCGTGTCCTTGACCGTGTAGCAGCCTGCCGTGTTGGGCAGGATGTCGATACCGAGCCGCTCCAGCATCGAGAACACCGAGGTCTTGGTCTCGGGGCTGTACCGGCGCATGGCCACGGTAGTCAGCGTGGTGCCCGAGGCCAGCAGGGCGCGTTCGAGCGCGTCGAGGTCGGTGATGCCGCCGGTGCCCATGATCAGGCGGTTGGTCAGCGTGTAGTCACCGACTTCGAGGGCGGGAAGGTCTGCTGCGCGCAGTGGTGTGTTCATAGGGCTCTCTTCTCAGCCGCCTTGGACTGCGGTGACGATCTCGATGTCTTCGCCACCGGTCAGGGTGGTCGCGGACCAGCGGCTGCGCGGGACGACGGCGGCGTCGAGTGCGACGGCGACGCCGAGCCTTCCGCCGTCGGCGGGGGTGCCGTCGGGGTTGAGGCTGCGCCCGGTGGTCTGCGCGACGGCGTCCACCACGGTGGCGTCCTCAGGCAGCGTCACGGGTTCTTCATTGATGCGGACGGTGAGCATGGTTCTCCACGTCATCAGGTGCGGGTGGTCTTGGCACAACACGGCACGGGCCGGGTGTGTTCCTGGTCCGATCCAGGACTCGGGCCCGCGCGGCGCGGGCCGTGACCAGTCTAGTGAGTCAGTCTCGGTGCCGGGTCAGCCGCATGCGGCTAAGCAGCTGCTGATCTTCTGCGCTGAGCTCGGGTGTGGGGTCCGACGATGCAGGTCCCAACAGTGCAGGTTTCACCAGTGCGGCGCCGAGCCGGGCGGCCAGCGGGGCCAGCAGGATGCCGTGGCGGGAGTAGCCGGTGGAGACCACCAGTCCGGGGCGCAGCTCCCCGAGGAAGGGCCGCTCGTCGGGAGTGCCGGGGCGGGCCCGGGTGGTGATCTCGGTGAGCTCCATGTCCTTGACCCCGGGCAGCACGGCGACGGCGTCGGTGAGCAGCTCCTGGACGGAGCCGGCGTGGGTGCCGGCCAGGCTGTCTTCGCGGGAGGAGGCTCCGATCACCAGTCCCCCGTCGGCGCGCGGGACCAGGTAGACCGAGCGGCCGTTGACCTTGGCCCGGACGGTGGCATCGAGGACATGGGATTCCCCGCGCATGAGCTGAGCCGCGTTGACCTGCAGGCGCAGCACATCGCCGTGGATCGGGCGCAGTTCCAGCGGGCAGGTCTCAGGCAGTCCGGCGATCTCGGAGTAGCCGAGTCCGGGCACCAGCAGCACCGAGTGGAACGGGTGCGCCGCGCCGTCGTCGGTGGTGAGGATGAACCGTTGACCGGGTGCCTCTTGCTCGTCGGGCGCCTCTTCGACGGAAGTGACCGTGGCGGTGTTCCAGCGGGCGGGAGCTCCGGCTCCGGGGAACTGACGCGGGTCCAGGTCTGCCTCCAGCGCGGCCCGGGTGGCGGCGACGAGTTGGCGCGGGTCGATCTGATGATCGCTGGGGACGTCCCAGCCCTTGGAGAGTCCGGGGGCGAGGCCCGGCTCGCGACGTCGCAGGGTGGAGCTGGTCAGCGCGCTGACCTCCATGCCGTGCTCACGCTGGAGAACAGCCAGCTCCGCGACGGCGTCGCGGTCGGAGCGGTCGGCGGCGATGAGCAGCGTGCCGTTCTCGCGGTACCCGGTTGGCACCGAGGTGGCGCGGGAGAGCGTGGAGAGGAACTGCGGGTACTCGGACCGGGAGGCGGTCATGATCGGCCAGAGATCATCCTGGCCGTATTGGACCTCGCTGATCGGGGCGAGCATTCCGGCGGCGGCGTAGGAGGCGTCCTGGGCGATGCTCGGGGCGATGACGGTGACGTCATGGCCGGTCAGACGCAGCTGCCAGGCGGTCAACAGCCCGATCACGCCGGCGCCGATGACTGCGGTGTTCGCCCTGGTGTTCACAGAGCGGGCGACGGGAATCGAACCCGCGTCGTCTGCTTGGGAAGCAGAAGCTTTGCCATTAAGCTACGCCCGCATTATGGCCTGGTGAAGCCAGGCTTCGACATTACCAGGTGCACCGGGGTCACGGGCGCCGTCGCCGGAGATCCCGTTGCTCAGATGAGGAAGAGGCGGGATGGAGCGGCGGAGGGAAGAACCTCCAAGCCTTCGGCGTTGGTGTTGATAGTGCCGCAACCGGCACCTTCAAGCGCACACCGACGAGCACGAGGAGCCCCCATGCCCACGGCGACTGCAGCAGTGGACCGCGAGACCATGCATCAACTCTTCGAAGGCCGCCACACCACGAACCTCTTCTCCGAGGGCGCGGTCGACCTGGCGCTGATCCACCAGGCCTACGAGGACGCCCGCTGGGCTCCGACCTCCATGAACTGCCAGCCGATGCGCCTGACCGTGCTGAACCCCGGGAAACGGCGCGACGCCGTCGTCGAGCATTTCAAGGGGGACAACGGCAAGAAGACCTCCGCGGCACCGATGACCGTGGTCCTCGCCTATGACCCGAACTGGCATGAGCACATGCCCACGCTCTATCCCCAGGTGGAGGGGCTGCGGGAGAAGTTCGCCGAGCGAGTCGAGTTCCGCGAGAAGATGGGGCGCGACAACGCGTTCCTGCAGGCCGGGTACTTCATCGTGGCGCTGCGCGCGCACGGCCTCGACGTCGGACCGATGGCCGGACTCGACGCACCTGGGGTCGACGCCGAAGTCCACGCGGAGACCGGCTGGAAGACCCTGATGGTGCTGAACGTGGGCCACGGCCCCAGCACCGACGACGACGCGCAGTACCCGCGCGGAGAGCGCTTCGACTTCGCCCAGATCTCCCAGGTCCTCTGACCTTCGTCCCGCGGGCGCCCCTGGTCTCGCGAGCACCTCCGATCTTCAGCTCGCGTGCAGGAGGTGCGATGGCACCGACCAGCGCCACCGGCTAGATTCGACAGGCGCAGAAGGCCCTCACGGGCCTGACATGACCACCGATACCAAGGAGCATCACCATGGCCGAGAACTCACCACAGATCACCGGCAAGACCATCGCGCTGCTGGTCACCGACGGCGTCGAGCTGCCCGAGCTCACCGAGCCGATCGCCGCCATCAAGGCTGCCGGCGGGACCGCGAAGATCGTCTCCCCCAACGAGAAATCCCTCCAGGCGATGGAGGGCGACTGGAACCACTCCGATCACTTCGACGTCGACGTCCAGCTCGGCTCCGCCTCGGCCGGGGACTACGACGGGCTGATCCTGCCCGGCGGCACCCTGAACGCTGACAGCCTGCGGATCGACGATGCTGCCAAGAAGTTCGTCTCCGCATTCTTCGCTGCCGAGAAGCCGGTGGCCGCGATCTGCCACGGCCCCTGGATCCTCACCGAAATCGACCAGGTCAAGGGCCGTCGAGTCACGAGCTTCCCGTCCCTGAAGACTGACCTGACGAACTCGGGTGCCGAATGGGTGGACGAGTCCGCCGTCGTCAGCGATGGCTTGGTCACGTCCCGGACCCCCGATGATCTGGATGACTTCAACCACGCGTTCCTGACGCTGGTCGCGAAGGGCTGAACAGGCCACGCCGGCCGAAAGGCTGACGGCTGACGAGCATTGCGGCCAGGACCAGAGATGGGTCCTGGCCGCTTCTGTCTGCGCTGGCGCTCCGCGGAGGCCGGAGCCATGTCGTTCACCAATCCCAAGGCCACAGCCCCAGGGGGTGCCCTAATGTGGAGATATGGATGAGACTGAGACCATGGCACACACCCCACACCCCTCCCACCTGGGCCATCTGCGCCGGGATCGCCTGGTCTCGGCCAGGCTCTACGTCTGCACCGACCTCCAGCGATTCATCACCCGGCCCGAGGCGGGGCCGGTGGATGAGCTGGACTTCGACGCGCTGTACGACTTCTTCGTCGCGGCCTACACCGGAGGTGTGGACATCATCCAGATCCGGGACAAGGGTGTCGCGGTGCAGACGGAGATCGCCGCGCTGACCCTGCTGCGCCAGGTCGCCAATGAGCACGGCGGACTCTCGGCCGCGAACGATCGGGCCGACGTCGCGGCGATCACCGGGGTCGACGTCTTCCACGTCGGCCAGGACGACCTGACCACTGAAGAGGCCCGGATGATCTTGGGCGACGACGTCGTCATCGGCCGGTCCTGCCAGACCTGGGAGCAGGTGCGTGAAGCTGACTCCGACATCGGCCTGGACTACTACTGCACCGGTCCGATCTGGGAGACCCCGACCAAACCGGACCGCGCCGCTGTCGGACTAAAGCTGGCGGCACAGGCGGCGAGCCTGGAGAGCTCGAAGGTCTTCTTCGCCATCGGCGGGATCAATGAGGCCAACATCGGCGAGGTCACCGCGGCCGGCGCCGACCGCGTGGTGGTTGTCCGCGCCGTGACCCAGGCTTCGGACCCGGCCGCGAGCGCCCGGGCGCTGCGCGAGCAGCTGCCCGCTTAGGGGTCGACTTCGACCTCGGGTCGGACTTCGCCTCAGGCTTCGAGGCAGAGTTCGACCCGGACTTCGCCTCAGGCTTCGAGGCAGAGTTCGACCCGGACTTCGCCTCGACGCCGGTGCTGATCTCGCTGCGGCCGCTGCCGGGCTTCCGGCCGCGCGCCACTCCGATGAACTCCTGGATCACCGGGCCGTCGGCTTCGCGGAGCCAGGCCAGGCCCACGTCATAACCTGGGAGGCCCTCGACCTCGCGGATGACGATGTCTCGGCGGGCGAGCATCCGTGCCACCGAGTTCGGAAGGATCACCAGTCCGGCACCCGAGGCGACGACCTCCAAGGCCATCCTCTCCCCCGCGGCGAGATCGACGCCCAGCTTGGGCGTGTGGATGTCATCTGCGGCGAGCTGCTCCGGATCTGCCGGCTGATGCTCCTCGGGTTCTTCTGACTCCGGCGCTGACTGCTCTGAAGTGGACGGGTCTGGAGCTGACGTGTCTGAACCGGGCTCGGGGAGCATCTCGGCCGGGTCGAAGAACGGCTCTGCGGCGATCTCATCCCAGGTCACCGAGGTCTCGGCGGCGGCCACCCAGTGATCGCGGGAGGCGCAGACCACCGGGGCCTCGCGGTAGAGCCACACCCGGTGCAGGTCATCCCCGGTGGGGGCTTGCGCGTCCTCGGGGAACCGGATGTATCCGACGTCGACCGTGCCGGCGCGCAGTCGCTCCAACTGACCCGCCTCGTCGAAGCGGTCCACGCTCAGGGCGAAGTCGGGGTACCGCTCACGCCAGCGCGTCACCCATTTGTCCGGCGTCGCGCCCGGTATGGCTCCCAGTCTCATCGGGTCAGTCTACGGAGCCTCGGACTTTCGGGCCGCCAGCCAGTCCACCGCACGATCGCGGTAGGCGAGGAAGCCCTTGTAGTCGGCCATGTCCTCAGGGAGCTCGGCGAGAACTGCCATCAGCCTGTCCCGCCAGGGCTCCACCTCCGCGACCGCCTCCAGGGGGAGCAGGTAGGTGCGGATCAAGAACATGACACACCCGGATTCGGGGAGCCGCACCAGATGCTGAACCTCCACCCGCAGGTGCACCTCGGCGCCGAAGGTCGCGTCGTCGACGCTGAGCACCCTTCCTCTCTCAGGCCCCCAGTCGGGATACGTCTCGGTGGACAGATCCAGGCGCCGCCCTACGGAGAGCGACCAGTTGGTCCGGCGATAGGGGGCGTCCGGCTGCAGACGCATGAGGAACTTCTGGGCTCGGGCGATGACCCCGGTGTCGTGGACCCGCGGCACCGGCCCGTGGATCTCGATGAAGCTCATCCCCAGGTCGAAGCCGAAGGACCAGTTCGACGCGAAGGAGACCAGTCCCGCATCCACGAAGAGCTGACCCTCGCGCTGGTCCAACAGGACGATGTCCTCCTGCACCTGGTCGCCGATGAATGCCAGCGGCTCCTGCGGCAGCGTGCTGGGGTCCCCGTAGACGAACCGCTGTTCGATGCCCCTGCGCCGGTTGGTCCACAGGAACGTCCCGGCTTCACGGTCCAGACGCATCGTGTCCGGGTAGGCGAGGGTCAGCTCCTGCATCAGGGTCAGCATGGCGTCCCACGCGGCGGGACGCATATGCGGCAGCACCTGCATCCGCGAGGGGTCGCTGCTGAGAATGGCCCTTCGCTCAGCGAGCTCGGCGGCGTATCCACTGTCGATGTGCACCACGGCGTCTCCCCATCGGCCTGCCGGCGTCTGCACCGACTGACGCGCTGGTTCCAGGTTGGTGGAGTATCGGTACGTGTCACCGGCAAAAGGGAAGGGAAAAGTGCGGACCAGATCCCTGGCGACCGTATCAGCGCTCACAGCGGCACTTCGAGACGGTCAGATGCGGCTCGGGAGACGCAGCACATCAGCGAATCGTTGGCGGCCCGCTCCTCGTCCTCCAGGTATTGGTCGCGGTGCAGCGGGATCCCAGCGGTGACGTCGATCCGGCATTCCCCGCAGAATCCCTGCCGACAGAGGTTCGGCACCGCGAGTCCCTGGTCTTCGAGCTCCTCCAAGAGGCTCCGACCCGGAGCCACCGTGATGACCTTCTGCGAGACGCTGAGGGCGACGTCGAAAGACTTCCCCGGGTCCAGCACGTCAGCACCGAAGCGTTCGGTGTGCACCCGCTCGAGCGGCCAGCCTCGTCGTGCTGCCACCTCGCGGACCGCGTCCATGAAGGTCGCCGGCCCGCAGCAATACAGATGGGTTCCGATGGGCTGGCGCTGCAGGCACAGTTCAAGATCGGCGCGGAACTGGACGCGGTCGGTGAAGCTGCGCAGTGACCCAGGAGCGAGGTTGCGCAGCTCCTCCAGGTGGACTCCGTGACCGGGTCGATGCATGTAGCGGACCTCCACCGCGTGGCCCCAGCGGACGGCCGCCCGCAGATGCGAGAGGATCGGGGTGACTCCGATGCCCGCGGCGACCAGCAGGTGCTTGCTGGCCTTCTGCATCGGGGGGAACAGCGAACGCGGCGGTCGGGCAAGGACCGTGTCTCCCGGGCGGCGCTCATGCAGCCACCTCGAGCCTCCCTCGGCAGACCCGGTGCGGAGCACCGAGATCGTGTAGGCGTCCGGCATCTGGGAGTCCCCGTGCAGGGAATAGGCGTTGACCGAGGGTCCACATTCAAGGATCAGGTGGCTGCCCGGGGTGAATGACGGAAGCCAGCCACGATCTGGACGCGCCAGCGTGAGCGTGCGCACCTCTGGGGAGTCGTCCACCACGTCGGTGACCTCCAGGGCAAAGGTGCTCATGCCGGCTCTCTCCTCGCCTCGAGCCGCTGTTCCACGTCGTGCTTGGAGCCGAGGAGGCTGCCTCTCAGAGGCGAGAGATGATGATGGACGACCAGGGTCTCCGAGCAGCCATGACAGGCGATGAGCTGGGCCGGCCGCGCCGTGGTGAGCGTCGTCGCCGCACAGTGGGCGCAGCTGACTTCAATGCGATCCACGTCTGTGGTGCTCACGATGATCTCCGCTCCGAGCAGTCCTGCCTGCAACGCCAGGGAGCGGGCGCGCAGGACGTCCGCCAGCGGTCCCACGATCATCAACCTCCACCCGACGACGGCGCGCTGAAGCTCCTCACCCATGATGAGCTGCTCCTGGGCGCTGTCTCCCGTTGCCAGGGCGACGATGCGGTGTTCTATGCCGAGGTCGGTGAGTTCGCTGCTCCACCCTGCGGCGAGCGACGACGACCCGTAGGTGAGGATCGTGCATGAGGCGGCTGCCGGGTCCACTGGCTGCGCGGCAGGCGCACGCGCCCACGCGGGAATGCTCGTATGGTCCAGGACCGACGCCATCTGTCCTCCCATGTGACAGAGAGTGAGTTCCGTAGCGGACACGATACCTTCCCCCGGGTGGCCCTGCCGAGGCTGCGGACGCGGGAGGAGCGCTGGGGCTCAGACCACCTTCTCTGCGAGGAACTCCACCGCACGGTCCCAGGCGAGCTGCGCCTGCTCTGGATCGTAGGTGCCGGCGGCGTTGGTGTCGTTGTGGAACGCGTGGCCGGCGTCGTAGTAGAAGTAGGTGACCTCGGCGCCGGACTCGGCGCGGATCTGCTGCGCCTGCTCGCGGGCCCGCTCCACCGGGCAGCTGTCATCGTGTTCGGCGTAATGGCCCTGCACCGCGGCGGTGACCCCGACGTAGCTCTTCGGCACGCCCTGGCCCACTCCGTAGAACGGCACCGCGGCGGAGACCCTGTCCCCCTGCTGGGCGGCCAGGGCGAGCACGAACCCGCCGCCCATGCAGAAGCCGATGGCGCCGACCGAGGCGGAGGTGACCGCATCCAGCCCCAACAGGTGATCGGTGGCGCCGGCGAGCAGTCTGGCGCCCTCCTCGGCAGGCAGCTTCGACATCATCTCCCTGGCCTCGACCCCGTCGTGGGTGATCGACCCGCCGTAGAGGTCCGGGGCCAGTGCGACGAAGCCGGAGGCCGCGAGCCGGTCGGTGACGTCCTTGATGTGATCGGTGAGTCCCCACCACTCCTGGATCACGATCACCCCGGGCCCGGAGCCGCTCTCGGTCAGCGCCAGGTAGCCGTGCCCGGTCTGCTCACCGGTCTGCTCACCGGTGCCGGTTCCGTTGAGGGAGAAGATGGTGTTCTGGTGCGGGGTCGGTTCGCTCATGGTCTGACTGTAGCGAACCCGCAGAACCGACGAACGCACAGAACCGCCGCCCGGCCCAGTGGGTCGAGCGGCGGTTCTGGTGTTCACATGCTGCGGTGTCTACTCCAGCTCGGAAGCCAGATCGCGCTCGTAGAGGTCTTCGAGGGAGGACTGCACGGACTCCATCTCCTCGGCCACGTCGACGTCGTTGGTGAGGATGCTCTGCAGTGTCTGCGAGAGCTCCAGGTCACCGCCGGGTAGGAAGACCCGCGCGTTGTCCTGCGAGCGTGCGCGCTCCAGCTGCTCGACGGCGACCTGGAACTGCGGGGTCTCCTCGTAGACGGCCGACATGTCGGCGTCCTGCTGGACCGGCATGTACCCGGTGTTCTCCGAGAAGAATGCGGTGTTCTCGGTGTTGGTCATGAAGCCGATGAACATGGCCGCGGCCAGCTGCTCCTCGGGCTCGGAGTTCGCCGAGATCATCAGACCGGCACCGCCGGTGGGGGTCTCGCCCTCAGCCTCGGGGCCGCCGGGCAGGAACGCCACGCCGACCTCGAAGTCGGCGGTGTCCAGGATGCCGCCGAGCGAGCCGGTGGACTGCACGATCTGGCTGGTGGCGCCGGAGCCGAAGTCATCGGCCGGATCACCGGAGGAGACCGAGGCCCAGTCGTCGGTGGCGTCCTGCGCGAACTGGAGCGCCTCGACAGTCTCTTCGGAAGAGACGGGGGCGAAGTCCCACTCATCGGACCAGCTGCCGCCGTAGCCCCAGATCAGGTTCTGCATCCACCAGGCGGGATACTCCTCCTGGGGTGGGAAGGAGAACGCGGAGTTCGCGGTCTCGGCCTCCACCAGCTGCTGGGAGACCTCGGCGACCTCTTCCCAGGTCTCGGGAGCAGATTCGATGCCGGCCTCTTCGTAGTGATCGGCGTTGTAGTAGAAGAGCGGGGTGGAGCGGGCATACGGCACGCCGTAGTGGGAGTCCTCGTAGACGTAGTCCTCGTAGAGGGCCTCCACATAGCCGTCGGTGTCGACCTCGGCCGCCTCAAGGACCTCGTCGACTGCCAGCAGCGAGTCATTGAGGTAGTTGGGGAACCAGGTCGCGTCCGAGAGGACGACGACGTCGGGGGTCGCGCCGGTGCCCTGGGAGGTCTGGAACCCCTGGGAGGTCTCCTCGTATGTGGCGCCGGAGTTCTCCAGGGTGACCGAGATGCCGGACTCCTCCTCGAAGGCGGCGATCAGCTCTTCCTCCTGATCCACCGACCCGCCGGGGTGGTTGGACCAGAAGACGATCTCCTCGGCCGGCTCGACCTCGGCCCAGTCGACGCCCTCGCCGGCCTCCTGCTCATCGCCGGAGGTGTCGGGGCCGCATGCGCTCAGCGCGAGTACGGCGATGCTCAGGGCTGCGACGCCCGTCGTCGTCCTGCTGTTCAGCTTTTTCATCAGGTGCTCCTTGTGGTGCGGTGATTGATTCGGAGTCGTGACAGGGAGGTCTGGGTGGCGCCCGGCGGACCGGCGGCGGAGAGCATCTCGGCTTGGGTCATTTCACGGAACCCTGGGTCAGTCCGGCCACGATGTACTTCTGCAGCGCGGCGAAGATGATGAGCATCGGGGCGATCACGATGACCGCGCCGGCCATCAGGATCCCGTAGCTGCCGGCCTGGGTCTCGACCGACTGCAGCAGGTTCAGGCCCACCGGCAGGGTCATCTTCTCGGCGCTGCCGGTGATGACCAGCGGCCAGAGGAAGCTGTTCCACTCGTTGACCACGGTGACCAGACCGACGGTGGCGATGGCCGGGATGGACACCGGTGCCGCGATCTGGAAGAGCTTGCGGAAGTGTCCGGCGCCGTCGAGCTCGGCGGCCTCGAACATCTCTTTGGGCAGGGCCATGAAGTGCTGGCGCAGCAGGAAGGTGCCGAAGGCGGTGCCCAGGCCCGGCAGGATGATGCCCCAGAGGGTGTCGCGGCCGCCGAGGCCGGTGATCGTCAGGTAGTTCGGCAGCATCGAGACCTCAGGGGGGACCATCAGAGCCACCAGGATGCCCAGGAAGATGAAGTTCCGGCCTGGGACCTTGATGAAGACCAGCGCGTAGGCGGTGGTGACCGCCAGCAGCACCTTGATGCTGGAGCCCACCAGGGTCACGTAGATGCTGTTGCCGAACATGGTCAGCAGCGGCACTCGATCCACGACGTTGCCGAAGTTGTCCAGGGTGGGATCCTGCGGCAGCAGCGTGGGGTTGAGCGTGACGATCTCGGTCGGCGGCTTGAAGCTGGAGGAGACCATCCAGGCCAGCGGCAGCACGATCACGATCAGCGCCACGAAGATCGGAAGGTAGCCGGTGAAGATGGTGTCGGCGAGGTTCTGCCGGCTGAACGCGTCCAGCCAACCGCCGCGGCGCATCTGTTTGCGCTCGGCCTTGGTCAGCTTCTGCTTCTTCTCCGGGGCGATGCCGCGGGGCTGCGCATCCTCTTTGGGGGGTCGCGATCGGGTCAGGCTCATGAGTAGTGCACCTTCCGCTCGACGAAGCGCAGCTGGACAGCGGTGATGAAGAACAGGGTGAAGAAGAGCACCACGGCGATGGCCGCGGAGTAGCCGGCTCGCTGATAGGCGCCGAAGGACTGCAGGTAGATCTCAAAGATGATGGTGTTGGTGCCGTGACCGGTCGGGGTCATGGTGCGCAGGATGTCGAAGGCGTTGGTCATCGAGAAGAGGATGTTGGTGACCAGCAGGAAGAACACCGTGGGGGTCAGCAGCGGCAGCGTGACCGAGACGAAACGGCGGATCGGGCCGGCCCGGTCGATGGTCGCGGCCTCGATCAGGTCCTTCGGGATGGACTGCAGCCCGGCGAGGAATACCACCGCGCAGTAGCCGAGGTTCTTCCACACATAGACGATGATCACCATGAACAGCGACCAGTCCTCATTCAGGTACCACTCCGGGGAGCTGACGCCGAAGAACCCGAGGATGTGGGAGAGCCCGCCGCGGGTGGGATCGAAGATGAAGTTCCACACCATCGCCACCCCGACCCCGGAGAGCACATAGGGGGAGAACACGGCGGTGCGGGCGGCGGTCTTGCCCGGGATCTTCTTGTTCAGCACCAGCGCGATCAGCAGGCCCAGGATCATCGAGCCCAGCACCGCGCCGGCGGTGAAGATGCCGGTGACCCGCCAGACCTCCAGGCCGGAGTCTGACGTGAAGAAGGCCACGTAGTTCTCCAGCCCGATCTGGGTGGCGCTGGAGGAGCCCAGCCGCCAGTCCAGGGTGGAGTAGTACATGTTGGAGAACAGCGGGTAATAGATGAACGCGAGGATCAGCAGGATGTTCGGACCCGCGAAGAGCAGGAACAGGGACCAGTTCTTGGACTGCCGTCGTCGGTGCGCGCGAGCGCGCGTCCGTTCCTGCTCAGTCTGCACAGCAGAGCTCATCCAGCTTCCTTCCAGTATTTACTGACCTCATGTTAGCCACACCACTGACGAGTTGGGTGACAGAGCGTGAACTCCACATGAACGGTCCCAGATTGAGAGACAGGTCACAGTGCCTCAGTGTATGTCCTGGCGGCGGGGTCAGATCGTTAGGCTGGTGGGGGTCGGCTCCAGCAGCTGACGACTGGCGCGGACAGTGACACATCCCTGCCGAGTGACAGATTCCTGGTGAGTGAGGAGCGGCGATGAGCGAAGCAGTGCTGCTGGGCGTCTTCGCAGTGCTGCTCGCCAATTACGTTCTCGCCCTGGCCGTGTTCGCCCGTCGCGGCCTGGCCGGTGACTGGCTGCTGGTGGTCCTGCTCACCGGCACCACCGGCGCCGCACTGGCGGCGGTGCTCGCCGCCCTGGCCGACGACGGCGCCCGGTACCTCGACGTGGCGCTGGTGCTCACCGGCACGGCGGCGGTCGCGGCGGCGGTGCGCGCCGGACTGCGCAGGCGCCCCCGGCGAACCGGCGCGGAAGAGCCCGCATGAGCGAACTCAGCCAGCTGGCGGCCCTGGCGCTGATCCTGGCCGGCACCTTCTTCTTCAGCGTGGGCACCTTGGGCCTGATCCGCTTCCCCGACCTGCGCAGCCGGCTGCATGCTCTGACCAAGGCGGACAATCTGGGCCTCGGGCTGGTCCTCACCGGCGTCGCGCTGCTGCTGGGGAGCTGGATCAGCGCCGCGGTGCTGGTCCTGACCTGGGTGTTGGCGCTGGCGGCAGCGTCGATCTCGGCGCATGTGCTCGGCGGCATCGACGCCGCCGAGCAGTCGCAGCAGCGCCGGGGCGGCTCGGCGACGCAGGCGACTCCACCGACGCCGGACACCCAGGAGCGCCAGTCATGACCGGTGGAGTCCCGGCCGCAGACCTGGTGCTCGGTGCTGGGCTGCTCGCCTCGGTGCTGTGCACCGTTCTTCCGAGCTCCCGGTTCGCCCAGTCCATGGGCCTGCTCGGCCTGGGCGTGCTGACCACGCTCGCCTGGCTGCGGCTGGGCAGCGTGGATGTGGCTCTGGCCGAGGCGGGCATCGGCGGCGGGATCCTCGCAGCACTGTTGGTCTGGGTCTCGGTCGGCTCCCCCGCCCAGCCCTCCCCCGATGCCGCGACCGCGCCGCGGTGGACCTGGCTGCGACCTGTGGTGGGCACGCTCAGCGCCATCACCCTGATCGTCGTCGCCGCGGCCGTCTGGCTCCGCGCCGAGCAGTCGCTGCCCGCCTGGGACGCGGCCCTCACCGCGAATATGGGGCTGACCGGTGTGGAGCATGAGATCACCGGCGTGCTGCTGGTCTTCCGCTTCTACGACACCCTGCTGGAATCTGCGGTGCTGATGCTCACGGCCGTCGCCGTGCTCGCGCTGGGTCACGGTGACGTCGGGCCTCGGGCCGGACTCAGCGGCGCGCTGAGCCCGGCGCCGCCGATCCCGGCGAGCCTGCACTGGCTGATCCGGGTGTTCGCCCCGGTGCTGTTCCTGGCCGGACTGTGGCTGCTCTTCGCCGGCAGCACCGACTCCGGGGGCGCCTTCCAGTCCGGGGCCGTGCTCTGCGCGGTGCTGATCCTGCTGCACAGCGCCCACGTGCCGTTGGGGAAGCTCACCGTGAGCTGGCTGCGCCCAGTGCTGGTGGCCGGCGTCGTCGTCTTCATCCTGGCCGCCCTGGCACACCTGAACGCGCCCTTCTCCTTCCCGGTGCTGCTCACCATCGAGATCCTGCTGACGCTGGGGATCGCGGCCGGGCTCTACGCGATCTATCTGTGCCTGGACGACCCCGCGCGGCGCGAGGTCACCACATGATGCCCTTGTCTGTGGCCCTCGGTCTGGCTGGCGTGGGCGCGATCGACCTCTCCCAGGTGCAGTGGTACCTGCTTCTCGGCACGGCGATCGCGGTGATCGGGATGGTGCGGATGCTGCTCACCCGGGACCTGGTCGCCCGGCTGATCGCGCTGAACGTCACCGGGATCGGCTCGCTGATGCTCATCCTCGCCCTGGCGGCCCGCACGGCGGAATCCGGTGATGCGGCCGGCGCGGGGGACGGGACCGATCCGGTGCTCTCGGCACTGGTGATCACCGGGCTGGTCATCACGGTGGCCTTCACCGGACTCGGCGCGGTGCTGATCCGCCGGATCGAAGGTGTCCAGGACGTCGAAGGCCCCGCGGACACCAAAGACTCCGGAGACTCTGGACACTTCAACGGCTCCAAGGACGCGGAGGCCGAGGAGTGACCGCGCCGATGAGCCTGACCCTGTTCTGTCTGGGCGCTGTGGTGCTGGTTCCGCTGCTGGCCAGCGCGCTGAGCGTGCTGCTGGGCTCGTTGGCGCGGCGGGTCCTGGGCGTGATCACCTCTGCGGCGGTGCTCGGCCTGAGCACCCCGATCCTGGTCCAGGTCACCTCCGGACAGACCCTCGAGCTCGCCCTGGGCGGCTTCGAGTCCCCGCTGGGCATCACCCTGCGCGCCGACGGCCTCTCAGCCCTGTTCCTGGCGATGACCGCCGTGGTCGGCGCGGTGGTCAGCTGCTATGCCGCCGCGCGCCCCGCCTCCACCGGGAAGCGGCTGGTCCCAGGCACACCGGACCGGGATGCGGACAAGCAGCATCACCGTCGCACGGAGCCCCCCGGCGTCTGGCGCGCGGGTCACGCCGGGTTCTGGCCGCTGTGGCTGGGCTGCTGGTCCGGGCTCAACGCCGTCTTCCTCTCCGGGGACCTGTTCAACACCTATGTCGGGCTGGAGCTGGTGGGACTGACCGCGGTGGCGCTGGTGGCCCTCGGCGGCCGTGACGCCTGGCCCGCGGCGCTGCGCTACCTGTTCATCGCGGTGCTGGGCTCGCTGCTGTTCCTCATCGGGGTCGCGCTGATCTACTCGGTGACCGGCACCCTGGACATCATCGACTCCGGCGAGATCATCACCGGGCTCGCCGCCGAGGACGACGCCGACCTCGCCGCCGTCGTGCTGGCGCTGTGCCTGATCAGTCTCGGCCTGGCGCTGAAGGTGGCCCTGGTGCCGCTGCACCGGTGGCTGATCCCGGCGCACTCCTCGGCCCCCAGTGCGGTCTCCCCGCTGCTCTCCGCGCTGGTCATCAAGGCCGCGCTGTTCGTGCTGCTGCGCGTCTGGCTGTGGGTCGCCGGTCCGCTGCCGGAGCTGGCGATCCTGGCCGGGGTGCTGGCCGGGATGGGCGCCGCCGCGATCCTGGTGGGGTCGGTGATGGCGCTGCGGCAGAGCCGGCTCAAGCCGCTGATCGCCTACTCCACCGTGGCCCAGGTCGGATACTGGTTCCTGCTGCTGCCGCTGCTGCTGGACCCCGAGACCAGCGCACTCGAAGGCCAGCCGGGCACCACGTTGGACGAGGGTGCGGTGCTGGCGGGCGCGCTGAGCGGCACCGTGGCGCTGGCCCTGGGGCACGGGCTGGCCAAGGCCAGCCTCTTCCTCTCCGCCGGGCACCTCAAGGACCTCTACGGCACCGATGAGATCGCAGATCTGCGCGGCGCCGGCCGGGCACATCCGATGCTGGTGATGAGCATGGGTCTCAGCGCGGTGGGCCTGATCGGGCTGCCGCTGTCCCTGGGCTTCTCCGGCAAGTGGCTGCTGGCCACCTCCGCCGTCGCCGCCGGACACTACTGGATGCTGGTGGTCCTGGTGGCCGGAACCCTGTTCAGCGCCGCCTATCTGCTCAAGGCGGTGGCTCCGCTGCTGGTGATGAGTGAAGACGATCAGACCGAGCTGACCCTGCCGCAGGCCCAGACCCGCCCCGAAGACCCCACGCTGACCGGGAAGGCGCAGCTGGCGCCCTTCGTGCTGGGACTGCTCACCGTGCTCACCGGGTTCCTCGGCGTCTGGCTCACCGGGGTCCTGGAGGTGGGCGCCCCATGGTGACCTGGCTCGAGCAGATGCCCGGGGAGCTCCTGCCAGCCATCCCGGTGGTGATGGTGCTGCTGTCGCTGACCGCCGCCGTCGCGATCTTCCCGCTGCCGGAGAACAGCGTGAAGCTGCGCGCCGGGATCAACCTCACCGCCGCGGTGGCGAAGGTGCTGCTGATCATCGCCCTGGTCCCGGCCGTGGTGGCCGACGGCGCCCGGCCCGAGTTCTCCGCACCCTTCCTGCCGGGCATCGACCTGGTGCTGCGGGTGGACCCGCTGGCGCTGTTCTTCGCCGGGCTCTCCTCGCTGCTGTGGCTGCTGACCACCATCTATGCCCTGGGATACCTGCGCGGGACGAAGAACAAGAGCCGCTTCTTCGGGTTCTTCAGCCTGTGTGTCACCGCCACGGTGGGCATCTCCTTCTCCGGGAACCTGGTCACCTTCCTGGTGTTCTATGAGCTGCTCACCGTGGTGACCTACCCGCTGGTGGCGCACTGGGGCACCCCCGCCTCGCTGCGGGCGGCCCGGATCTACCTGCGCTACGCCCTGGGCGGCGGACTCGCGGTGCTCATCGGAGTGGTCTGGCTGACCATGTACGTGGGCCCGGTCGACTTCGCCGACGGCGGCGCCGAGGGTGTCACCGAGCTGGTCGCCTCGAATCCGGTGCCGGCGCTGCTGATCTTCGGGCTGCTCGTGGGCGGTCTGGGAGTCAAGGCCGCGCTGTTCCCGCTGCATGGCTGGCTGCCGCTGGCGATGGTCGCACCGGCCCCGGTCTCGGCGCTGCTGCACGCGGTGGCAGTGGTCAAGGCCGGCGTGTTCGGGATCGTGCGGGTGCTCCACGACGTCTTCGGGGTCGAAGCCGCCGCCGAGCTGGGGGTGCTCACGCCGCTGCTGATCCTCGCGGCGTTCACCATCCTCTATGGCTCCTATCAGGCGCTGCGCCAGCAGGAGATCAAGAAGCGGCTCGCCTATTCCACGATCTCCCAGGTCAGCTACGTGGTGCTGGGGGTGGCGATGGTCAACGTGCTCGCCACCACCGGCGGGGTGGTGCACCTGGTCCACCAGGGACTGATGAAGGTGACGCTGTTCTTCTGCGCGGGACTCTTCGCGGAGGTGATCCGCGCCCATACGGTGAGCCAGCTGCGCGGGGCGGGACGACGGATGCCGCTGACCTCGGCGGCGTTCACCGTGGGCGCCTTCGGCATGATCGGGCTGCCGCCGACGGCCGGGTTCATCTCCAAATGGCAGCTGGGCACCGGAGCGCTGGCCTCGGAGCACCCCTGGGTGCTGTGGGTGCTGGTGGGCTCCTCGCTGCTCAATGCGGCATATTTCCTGCCCGTGGTCTACGCGCTGTGGTTCGTCGATCCCGAGGAGGTGGAGCCCGAGACGCTGGTGAGCCGCGGATCCGACGCCTCAGATCCGCTGCGGGTCCGCGAGCCCAAGAGCCTGCTGATCCCGGCGCTGATCACCGCCGGGCTGACCCTCTTCGTCGGGATCGCCGCCTCGCTGGCCTTCGCCCCGCTGCAGGTCGCCCGGTTCATCGCTGAGGGGGTGCTGGGCTGATGCTGATCTCACCCCCTTCGCTCTTCTCACCGTCGCTGCTCATCGCACTGTCCCTGCTGACCCCGCTGGTCATCGTGCTGGTCCTCGGGCTCGCGGGACTGCTGCGCCCGCTGCAGGCGTTCACGCTTCGGCGCCGGCTGACCCTGTTCGCGCCGCTGGCCGTGGCCCCGGCGGTGCTGCTGGCGCTGCTGGCGGAACCCGGCTCCGTCGCTGAGACCGTCGAGGTGCCCTGGCTGCTCTTCGGGGCGCATTTCGGGGTGGACCTCTACGCCAGGCCGCTGCTGCTGATCGCCGCGCTGCTCTACGGGGCCGCGCTGCTGTCGATCAGCTGGATCAAGCTGCGTGATGCGGAGCGGGGCTCGGGCGCGCTCTCGGCGTTCTTGCTGCTCAGCTTCACCGGCAACATCGGCACCTACCTCGCCGCCGACGCCGCCAGCTTCTATCTGGCCTTCGCGCTGATGAGCTTCTCCGCGGCCGGCCTGGTGATCCACTACCGGACCCCGGCCGCGCAGCGCGCCACCCGGGTCTACCTGGTGATGTCGGTGCTCTCCGAGACCGCCATCCTGGCCGCGCTGATCCTGATGACCTCCGCCGGCGGGTTCCTGCTCGCCGAGGCCTCCGAGGCGGCAGGCACCGCGCACACCGGGTTGATCCAGGGGCTGCTGATCTTCGGATTCGGGGTCAAGGCCGGCACCGTCCCGCTGCATGTGTGGCTGCCGCTGGCCCATCCGGCCGCGCCGCCGGCCGCCTCGGCGGTGCTCTCCGGGGCGATGGTCAAGGCCGGGATGATCGGCTGGCTGCGGTTCCTGCCCGAGGGCGAGACAGCCGGGGCGGTGCTGCTGACGCTGGCGCTGATCGGGGCGTTCGCCGCCGTCGCCGTCGGAGTCCTCCAGCATGATCCGAAGGTGGTCCTGGCCTATTCGACCATCTCGCAGATGGGGTTCATCACCGTGCTGGTCGCGGTGGGGCTGATGGTCCCCGAGCTGCGGGCCGCGACGTCGGCTGCCGCGGTCATCTACGCGGTCCACCATGGCCTCGCCAAGGGGGCGCTGTTCCTGGGGGTGCCGGTGGTCAAGCACTATGCCCGGGGTCGGACCGGGATCCTGGTGCTGCTCGGGATGCTCGGGGCGGGGCTGGCCGTGGCGGGGGCTCCGCTGACCTCCGGGGCCTTCGGCAAGTATGTGTCCAAGGAGGCGGTGAGTGGGATCGAGGTCCTCGGGGTGGGGCTGGATCTGCTGCTGCCGCTGGTCGCGACCGGGTCCACCCTGCTGCTGCTGCGCTTCGCCGTGGTGATCTGGGCGGCGGACCGTGATCCGCGCCGGCGGGCCGATGGGGAGCTGTTGTCCTGGCTGGGGGTCTGCGCGGCAGGGATCGTGGTCCCCTGGGTGATCGGCGCCCGGTGGGTGACCGATCCGGTGCAGGCAGACGGCGTCTCGGTGCCGAGCTGGGAGCCGAGCACCCTGTGGGACGCGACCTGGCCGATCCTGTTCGGGATCCTCCTCGCGGCGCTGGTCTGGGGCGCGGCCCGCCGCGGGCTGCTTCCGGCGCGGCTGCGCGGCGAGACGACGCCGGCGGTCCCGCCCGGGGACCTGCTGCTGGCGGAGGAGTCGCTGCTGCGTCGCGTCGGGGCTGCCGGCGGGTCGGCGCTGGATGGTGCACATGGGTTCACCACGTCCGCCGCCGAACGCTGGGGCAGCCTCTGGTCCGCCGCGGCGCAGCGGGGACGACGCGCAGTCTCCTGGGCGGAGGCTCGGCTGGGCGGCTGGGAATCCACCGGCCTGATGCTGGTGGTGCTGCTGACCGTGGTCACGGTGGCCACGATGCTCGTGGCAGGGAGGTTCTCATGAGCAGCTGGGTATCGGCCGGGGTGCTGCGCGCCGTGGTGCTGGGCGTCCTCTGGTGGGCGCTCTCCGGAGCCGGCGCAGACTACCTGATCTACGGGCTGGTCTCGGTGGCGCTGGCCACGGGGATGAGCCTGCTGCTGCTGCCGCCCTCCGCGCGGCGCTCACCGCGCGGCTGGCCTCGCCGGCTGGGATCATCGATCGTGCTGCTGGGCTGGTTCCTGGGGCAGTCGGTGCTCGGCGGACTCGATGTGGCACGTCGGGTGCTGGCCCGTCCGGTCGACATCGCCCCCGACGTCGTCGTGGCGCCCTTTGCGCTGGAACCGGGTCATGCCCGCCAGCTCGCTCTGGCGTTGATGAACCTGATGCCCGGGTCCATGGTCCAACAGGTGGTCACCGCCGACGGTGAACCAGCGGACAACACCGCCGAGGGACCGGTCCTTCCACCTGCGGCGGTGCAGCTGCACACGCTCTCCCCCGCGCTCGACCCGGCGGACCAATGGGCCCGGCTGCAGCGCCGGGTCGGTGCCGCCTTCGGGGACTGAGGCTGGCTTCACCCAGTGCGGTTCGCTTGGACAGTGAGGCTGGCTGATCCGGTGCAGCCGCGGCGCGCGGGCGTTCCTGCGCAGGTCTCGCTTGAGGTGTTTCACCGTAGGGTTGATCGCATGGCACGCCAAAAAAACGTCATCAACGGACTCTTGTTCTTCGCCCCGATCGGCATCGTGCTCTCCGCCATCCCACAGGCACCGGATTACACTGCGACCCTCGGCTGGGGACTGGCCCTGCTGATGGTGGGCACCGCCCTGGTCCTGGCGCTGCGCAGCGCCAAGGCCCAGCGGGACGGCAAGGCTCAGCAGAACGGCAAGGCCCAGCCTGACGCAGAGACCCCGGACAAGGTCTACTGACCGCTGACCTCAGCCGACCAGTCGGTTCACGTTCTCGACCGAGAGCCCGTGGCCGGTGACCAGCGCGGAGGCTCCGAGCACCCCGGCGCGCGCCCTGGTCTGGGTGACCACGATGCGCAGGTGCTGGGTGGCCAGCGGCAGCGAGCG
The DNA here is from genome assembly GCF_022565835.1 of Nesterenkonia sp. DZ6. Taxonomy (NCBI): domain Bacteria; kingdom Bacillati; phylum Actinomycetota; class Actinomycetes; order Micrococcales; family Micrococcaceae; genus Nesterenkonia; species Nesterenkonia sp. DZ6. The sequence goes on along the minus strand of NZ_JAJOYW010000003.1, from coordinate 260,321 downwards.
GGAGTAGACCGCCTCGCGGATCCCGGCCAGGAAGTGTTCCCCCGCCGTGGAGACCACCCCGCCGATCACGATGACCGAGGGGTTGAGCAGGTTCACGCAGCCCGCCAGCACCGATCCGACCTGCCGCCCGGCCTGGCGCACGGTGCGCAGAGCCTCCACGTCACCGGAGCGCACCAGGTCCAGCATCGCCGCATGGTGCGGCACGTCGAAGCCGCGCTCGCGCAGCTGGGCGGCGATCGCCGGCCCGGAGGCGACCGCTTCGAGGCAGCCCGCATTCCCGCAGGTGCAGGGTGTGGTGTCGCCGTCGGGGATCGCGATATGGCCGAGGTCCCCTGCCGCTCCCTGGGCGCCGTGCTGGAGCCGACCATCGCTGATGATGCCGGAGCCGATGCCGGTGGCGACCTTGACGAACATCATGTTGGCCACACCCGGATAGGTCACCGCGTGCTCCCCCAGGGCCATGGCGTTGACATCGTTGTCCACCATGATCGGCACCGGGAACCACTGGCGCAGATGTCCGGGAATGTCGAAGTGGTCCCAGCCCGGCATGATCGGCGGGCTCATCGGCCGACCGGTGGCGAACTCCACCGGACCCGGTACGCCCACCCCGACACCGAGCAGGTCCTCGGGGCTGCGTCCGGTCTCCTGGAGGAGCTCCATGGCGATCGCGCCCACCGCGTCGAGCACCGCCACCGGGCCCCGGGTGATGTCGAGCTCCTGCTCCTTCTCCGCCAGCACCCGGGCCGCCAGGTCCGTCACGGCGATCCGCGCGTGGGTTCCGCCGAGGTCCACGGCGAGCACCGACCGGGCGTCGGGATTGAAGGCGAAGGTGCTCGGCGGCCGGCCCCCGGTGGAGGAGTTCTCCCCCGCAGGGCGGATCAGCGAGGCATCCAGCAGCTCCTCCACCCGCGCGGAGATCGTGGATCGCGCGAAACCGGTCATCGCCGTCAGGTCTGAGCGCGTCCGCGGCGTCCCGTCCCGCAGGAGCTGGAACAACGCTCCCGCGCTGTTGGGAAGAGTGTTCCCCGCCGGCGCGAACGCCACGCTGTTCTGCTCATCGATCACGGAGAAGGAGGCCATGGTTCAAGTAAACCACCCAGTGTTCAGTCAGAGTGAGTCCGAAAGTTTTACGTGTTTAGTTTGACTTTTGATTGACAGCCGACAGAAGTGCCCTCTAAATTTGTGAGCATGGTCACACAAAATGGTGGGTCCGAGCTCCTCCGGATGCGAGGGATCATCAAGCACTTCCCCGGCGCCAAGGCCCTCGACGGCGTCGATCTCGACATCCGGGCCGGTGAGGTCCATTGCCTGCTCGGTCAGAACGGCGCCGGGAAGTCGACCCTCATCAAGGTGCTCTCCGGCGCCCATCAGCCCACCGAGGGCGAGATCCTCTGGAAGGGTGAACGGGTCACCATCCCCACCACGATGGCCGCGCTGCGACTGGGCATAGCCACGATGTATCAGGAGCTCGACGTCGTCGACGGTCTCAGCGTCGCCGAGAACGTGTTCCTCGGTCACGAGCTCAGCTCGGGGGGCGTGCTGCGTCGGGCCACCGCCCTGGAGCGCACCCGCGACCTGCTCCGGCGCCTCGGTCACCCCGAGATCCCCGCCCAGCGCGAGGTCGGACGTCTGCCCGCAGCGGGGAAGCAGATCGTCTCGATGGCCCGGGCACTCTCCCATGACGCGCAGCTGATCATCATGGACGAACCCTCCGCGGTGCTTGATCCCGAAGAGGTGGAGAACCTGTTCCGAGTGGTGCGAGCTCTCCGGGACGAAGGCGTGGCCGTGGTCTACATCTCACATCGTCTCGAGGAGATCCGCCGGATCGGAGACCGGATCACGGTGCTCAAGGACGGGCGCACCGCGGCCACCAGCCTCGAGGTCGAGGACACCCCCACCAGGGAGCTCATCGCGCTGATGACCGGGCACGAGGTCATCTCCGACTTCGGCGGCACCGCGATCGGAGCCACCAGCGATCAGCCGCTGCTCGAGGTCGACGGACTCAGCCTCGACGGAGTCTTCGAGCCGGTCTCCTTCGACGTCCGCCCCGGTGAGGTCGTGGGACTGGCCGGACTGGTGGGCGCGGGCCGCTCCGAGATCCTCGAGACCATCTACGGAGCCCGCCGCGCCACCGCCGGCGAGGTCCGGGTCAAGGGCAAGAAGCTGCGCCGCGGCTCCATCGCCGATGCGGTCAACCACGGGGTGGGGCTCGCCCCGGAGGAGCGCAAGAGTCAGGGCCTGCTCCTGGACGAGCCGATCTACCGCAACATCACCCTCTCCACGTTCGCCCGCTTCGCCCGATCCGGCCTGCTCAACGAGCGCGCCGAACGCACCGCGGCCCGCGAACAGGCCGAGGCGCTCCACCTCTCCCCCGCCGACGTCCAACGCAGCATCCGCACCCTCTCCGGCGGAAACCAGCAGAAGGCGATGCTCGCGCGCTGGCTCGTGCATGGGTGCGACGTGCTGCTGCTCGACGAACCCACCCGCGGCGTCGACGTCGGGGCCCGGGCCGAGATCTACGGACTGGTCAGGGAGCTGAGCCGACAGGGCACGGCAGTGCTGATGGTCTCGAGCGAGATCGAGGAGGTCCTGGGACTCGCCGATCGAGTCCTCGTCGTCGCTGACGGCAGGGTCGTCCACACCGGAGCGACCAGGGACATCGACGAACACCAGGTGCTTGATCTTGTGATGGAAGGAGCTCACGGATGAGTGAGACGAAAGAAACAGGCGCCCCCGCCGGTGCGGAGACTCCTGCCGGCGAGGAGCCCCCGAGCCGGGACCTCAGCCCGGACGAGGAGAAGGCACCGAAGACGGTCGGCGGGTCGAACCTCAGCCTGGGACACAGCCTCGGCCTGATCCTCGCCCTGGCGGCACTGGTGGTCCTGGGCGTCGTCACCGGCGGCGATCGCTTCCTCAGCGTGGCGAACCTCATGGTGATCCTGCAGCAGGCCGCGGTGATCGGGGTGATCTGCATCGGCGTGACCTTCGTGATCACCTCCGGAGGCATCGACCTCTCGGTGGGCTCGGTGATGGGACTGGCCACGGTCTGGGCCACCACGCTGGGCACCCAGGCCATCGCGATGGACGTCCACTGGTCGATGATGTTCTTCACCGCGCTGGCGGTCGGCGCCGCGGCTGGACTGCTCAACGGCGTGATCATCGCCTACGGGCGGGTGGTCCCGTTCATCGCGACCCTGGCGATGCTCGTCGCCGCCCGCGGCTTCGCCGAGCTGATCTCCGGACGGCAGACCCAGATCGTCACCGTGCCGGGCTTCACCAGCACCTTCCGCGGAGACCTGCTGGGCATCCCGATCATCGTCTGGATGTTCCTGATCGTCGCCGCCGCTGGATGGTTCCTGCTCAACCGCACCACCTTCGGGCGCCGCACCATCGCCGTGGGCGGCAACCCCGAGGCCGCCCGGCTGGCCGGCATCAAGGTCAAGCGCCACCTGGTCATGGTCTACGCCCTCTCCGGGCTCTGCGCCGGCATCGCCGCGGTGATGATGCTCAGCCGGACCACCTCGGGCTCCTCCACCCACGGCCTGCTCTATGAGCTGGACGCCATCGCCGCCGTCGTCGTCGGCGGCACCCTGCTGGCAGGCGGCCGCGGCACCATCTTCGGCACCGTCCTGGGAGTCATGGTCTTCGCGGTGCTGCGCAACGTCTTCGTGCAGAACAACCTCGACTCGTCCGTCCAGGCGCTTGTCACCGGCGCGATCATCGTCGGTGCCGTGCTGCTCCAGCAGCGCTTCTCCAGCCACAGTCGAACGTGACCTGAGCACCTCATCACCTGAATCAACCCACTCGCACAGCTGAATCAACTTCCATCAGGAGGAATCATGTCTCGCACCCCACGCCGGTACCTCTCGGCCGCTGCGCTCATCTCAGCCACCCTGCTCGTCAGCGGCTGCCTCTCCAACGACCCGGTGGAGGCGGAGTCCGGCGACGACGACGCCGCGGCCGCCGCCGCTGAACCTGCGGGCGACAACGCCGAGCCCGGTGAAGACGTCGTCATCGGGTTCTCCGGCCCTGCCGCCGGACACGGCTGGATCGGCGCCATCACCGAAGGCGCCCAGTCCCAGGGGGAAGAGTTCGAAGACGTCGAGCTGCGCGTCTCCGAGGGCACCGATGACGTCAACCAGCAGATCAGCCAGATCGAGCAGTTCATCAATGACGGCGTGGACGCGATCGTGGTCCTGCCCTTCGACGGCGCCGCGCTGACCGAGGTGGCCACCGAAGCGATGGAGGCGGGGATCCCCGTGGTCAACGTCGACCGCGAATTCTCCAGCCCCTTCGCCGCGCGCACCACGATCCTCGGGGACAACTACGGCATGGGCGTCTCCGCCGGAGAGTACATCTGTGAACAGCTCGGCGATCAGGAGGATGCGGTGGTCGCTGAGATCGCCGGCATCGACTCGCTCCCACTGACTCAGGACCGCAGCGAAGGGTTCGAACAGGCCCTCAGTGACTGCGGGCTCGAGGTCGACAACCGGGTCGCCGCGGACTTCACCGTCGCCGGCGGCGAGAGCGCCACCGCGAACCTGCTCCAGGCCGCACCCGAGATCGATGCGATCTGGAACCACGACGACGATCAGGGCGTCGGCGTCCTGGCCGCCATCGAGAACGCCGGGCGCGACGAGTTCTTCATGGTCGGCGGCGCAGGCTCCGCGAACATGATGCGCGAGATCGAGTCCGGGGACTCCGTGGTCGAGGCGACGGTCATCTATCCCGCCACCCAGGCCGCCGACGGCGTCCGGCTGGCTCGGCTGCTCGCCCAGGGCCGGGCCCTGGGCGACCTGGTGCAGATCGAGGTCCCTCGCGAGATCCAGCTCTACGCACCCGTGGTCACCGCCGAGAACGTGGACCAGTACCTGCCCTACGCCTTCGAATCCTGAGCGGCAGCGATGGCAGAGCTGGAGAAGCCACGACTGGGCGTGGCCATGATCGGGCACGCCTTCATGGGCCGGGTCCACTCCCAGGCCTGGAGGTCCGCCTCACGGTTCTTCGACCTTCCGATGGAGCCGCGGATGCGGGTGCTCGTCGGCCGGGATGCACAGCGGAGCAAGCAGGCTGCGCAGCGGCTGGGCTGGGTCGAGTCCGCCACCGACTGGCGGCGGGTGCTCGAGCGCAAGGATGTGGATCTGATCGACATCTGCACCCCGGGTGACACCCACGCGGAGATCGCCGCGGCGGCGCTGGAGGCCGGCAAGCACGTGCTGGTGGAGAAGCCGATGGCCAACTCGGTGGCGGAGGCAGAGCGGATGAACGACGCCGCCCACCGAGCGCGAGCCCAGGGCATCCATGCGATGGTCGGTTTCACCTACCGCCGGGTGCCGGCGCTGAAGCTGGCCCAGGAGCTGATCGCCGAGGGCCGGATCGGTGAGGTGCGCCAGGTGCGGGCCCAATATCTGCAGGACTGGCTCGGCGATGAGACCGCGCCGCTGTCCTGGAGGTTGGACAAGGCCCGCGCGGGGTCCGGGGCGTTGGGCGACATCGGCGCCCACATCGTGGACCTGACCTGTTTCCTCACCGGTCAGCGTTTCGCCGGGGTCTCCGGGATGCTCGACACCATAGTCGCGGAACGCCCGGTCGCCGCTGCGGCCGCCGTCGCCGCAGGTGGGATCGGCGGTGGCAGCGGTGGTCTCGGTGGCGGGCCGGGAGCCTCCGCCGAAGCGTCTGGCACGGCCGCGAGGGGCCCGGTCACGGTGGACGACGCCGCCCTGGTCACCGCTCGGCTGAGCTCGGGCGCCCCGGTGATCCTGGAGGCCTCCCGGTTCGCCTGGGGTCGGAAGAATGCGCTGCGCATCGAGGTTTCCGGGTCTCGCGGGGCGGTCAGCTTCGACTTCGAGGACATGAACGTCCTTCACTACTACGATGCGACGCAACCGGCGCGGACCGCAGGGTTCACCCGGATTATGGCCACCGAACCGGAGCACCCTTATCTCGAAGCCTGGTGGCCGGCCGGCCACGGGCTGGGCTATGAGCATGGATTCACCCACCAGGTGGTGGATCTGGTGCGCGGGATCGCTGCCGGGAAGGATCCGCGGCCCTCATTCGAGGATGGCCTCCACGTGCAGCGGGTGCTGGAGGCGGTGGAGCGCTCCAGCGGGGCCGCGCATCAATGGACCGAGATCCACGATCACGAACGGAGATGAAGACCATGGCACGACCAGTCACGCTGTTCACCGGACAATGGGCGGACCTGCCCTTCGAGGAGGTCGCCCGGCTCGCGGGTGAATGGGGCTACGACGGCCTGGAGATCGCCTGCTGGGGTGATCACCTCGACCCACGGCGGGCCGCAGAAGACGATGCCTACGTGAAGGATCGCCTTGACATCCTGGAGAAGAACGGGCTGAAGGTCTACACGATCGCCAATCACCTCCGGGGACAGGCGGTCTGCGACGACCCGATCGACGCCCGGCACCGTGACATCCTTCCGGATCACATCTGGGGCGACGGCGACCCCGAGGGGGTGCGGCAGCGGGCGGCCGAGGAGATGAAGTACACGGCGCGGGCCGCGGCCCGGCTGGGGGTCAACACGGTGACCGGCTTCACCGGGTCCGCGAGCTGGAAGTATGTGGCGATGTTCCCTCCGGTCTCCGCGGAGCTGGTCGAGGCCGGCTACCAGGACTTCGCTGACCGGTGGAACCCGATCCTCGACGTCTTCGACGAGGTGGGGGTCCGCTTCGCCCATGAGGTGCATCCTTCGGAGATCGCCTATGACTATTGGACGACCCAGCGCGCACTGGAGGCGATCGGGCACCGGCAGGCGTTCGGCCTGAACTGGGATCCCTCCCATATGGTCTGGCAGGACATCGATTCGGTGGCGTTCCTCTGGGATTACCAGGACCGGATCTATCACGTGCACTGCAAGGACACGAAGAAGCGGCTGAACGGGCGCAATGGCCGGCTGTCCTCGCATCTCGCCTGGGCTGATCCGCGGCGCGGCTGGGACTTCATCTCCACCGGCCGCGGCGATGTGCCCTGGGAGGACGCCTTCCGGATGCTCAACGCGATCGGATACACCGGCCCGCTGTCGGTGGAGTGGGAGGACGCCGGGATGGACCGGCTGATCGGAGCACCCCAGGCCCTGGAGTTCGTGCGGGCCAATGCGTTCGAACCCTCGGATGCCGCGTTCGATGCGGCGTTCTCCTCCTCCTGAGGCGGGGCTGGCGCGTCAGCCCAGGACATGACAAAGGGCCCGATCTGACACCTGGTGATTGCACCCACCAGGTGTCAGGCTCGGGCCCTTCGGCTGTCTGGACCTTGGATCAGGCCCAGGATCGAACTAGTCGCTCGAGGTCGAGCGCTGCCGCCTGATGATCAGCAGTGTGGCGCCTCCGAGGATGAGCAGCACGCTCAGCCCGACGAGCACGCTGGTCAGCGCCCCGATGCCGGTAGAGGGCAGATCCGAGGAATCGGATGCCGCCTCGGCTGAGTCGTCGTCCGTGTCAGCCGCCGATGCGTCTGCCTCAATGGTCGCGTCGTCTGAGTCTGACAGGGCAGCGGATTCTGTCGCGTCATCGTCCGTTGTGTCAGATGCGGTTGGGGAATCCGATCCACTCGGGGCATCGGATTCCACAGGTGATGCCGAAGCTTCCTGGCTCTCCGTGTTCGTAGGCCCGGCCGAATCGGTGGGCTCATCGGTCGGAACCGGAGCCTCAGTGGGTTCCTCGGTTGAGACCGCAACCTCAGTCGGCTCGTCCGTCGCGGCTGGAACATCTGTGCGCTCCTCGGTCGGGACCGCAACCTCGGTCGGCTCCTCAGCAGGAACCGGCACCTCAATGGGTTCGTCCGTGGGGACTGGGACCGCGGTCGGCTCCTCCGTCGGGACCGAAGTCTCCGTGGGCTCCTCGGAAGGAACTGGAGTCTCCGTCGTGGCTGGCGTCTCGGTGGGCTCCTCGGTAGGAACTGGAGTCTCGGTCGGTTCTCCCGTCGACTCCACGGCGCAGCTGGTGGTGGTGAAAGTGTTGGAGTCCAGGGTCACGGCGCCGTTGCGAGCGAGGGCCCGGCCCTGCACGGTGGCGCCCGTCGTAGCGCTGATCGAGGTGAGCGCCAAGATGGAACCCACGAAGGTGGATCCGGTTCCCAGGGTCGCTGAGCTCCCGACCTGCCAGTAGACGTTGCAGGCTTGTGCACCGTTGATCAGTGAGACATTGCTGGACGTTGCGGTGATCAGGCTCGACGCCACCTGGAAGATGAACACCGAATTCGGATCCCCCTGGCCGTCAAGCGTCAGCGTGCCGGTGAGTTCGATGGCCCCGGTGGAATTGTAGACACCGTCAACGAGGGTCTGCCCGCCGAGATCGCCGGCGATGCTCGCAGTCGGAGCGCGCCCGGCCACGTCGTTATAGGCAGTCACGAGATCCGATTGAGCCTGAAGGGCCTCTGCATCGCCCGCGTGAGTCGTTCCGCCGACCAGCCCCGGGGGGAAGCCCGTGATGGCGTTGCCCGGGCTGACTCCCAGGTCCCCGCTCAGGATGGTCGGGCCCGTATTCGTGACGGTCTGGCCACCAAGCACCGAATAGGACCCGGCAGTGCCAAGCACTACAGGAGTGGTGGCGGCAGAGGCAGCGGACGAGAACGACAGAGCCACCGCCATAACAACAAAAGTGACGAGCAGGGCGCTCAGCCCAACTCTCAACCGCGTACTGAAATCGGGCCGCTGGACTGCTGGCGCAGATCGAGCCGAGCTGGTCGTATTATTCATTTTTCCCCCCGGAATGGAATGCAATTGGTGCCGATCGAACCTAGTCGTTCGCACAAGTTCCAACAGATTTTTCACCCATGTAGATCTGGGCGATCTGGGTCACTTGTCGCTGAGATTACGGCGCAGTCTGAAGATCCACAAGTCCAATTTCATCGCCATGCCTCGCAAGATTCACCAGGCGCGTTCTGAGGTGCAGTGATGGTGGCAAATGCTATTTTTAGCCGGCCTAGTAAGTACTACGTAATTCATCAGTAGAAAATACCGAGTGAGTATCACCAGGTTCTCTGCCTTGCATGACGATGCAGAAAACACAAATCCGCGGAGGCGGAAAACGGCGCGAGCACTGCCTGGAGGCGACCGAAGACGCTGTCATCGGTGAAGAATTCTCGTTCGCCTGTGCCCTAAGAACGTTTCTCTGCCCGTTCGAGTTACGGCAGCAGCGCCACGGCGCAGACTGCGCCGAGGGCCATCGACGGGCCGAAGGGAATCTGCGTGTCCCGGCCTCCATTTCGGCTGACCAAAACCACCAGCGCGATGACCCCATTGATGGTGAATCCCAGTACCGTGCCAGCGGCCACGTGGGACCACCCGAACCAGCCCAGGAATCCGCCGACCAGAAAAGCGAACTTCACGTCACCGAGACCCAGCCCGGTCGGCGCGATCAGCGCCAGCAGCAAGTACCCGGCGAGGAGCACCACGGCCGCCAGCAGACTCCGACCGAACGTGGACCATTCATCCGCGGTAGCTGCCGCCACCGCAAGTGGCACCAGCAGTGCCACAGCGGTACATGCCACCAAGACATCGGGCAGCCGACGCACCATCAGGTCGGTCACCACCAGCAGCGCGCAACCGACTCCGACCGCCGCGAAGGCCACCAGCTCCGCGGCACTGTCCGCGACGCCCGCGGCACCGAATCCGGCCAGCGCTGCAAGCACCGCAACAGGCACACGCAGAAGACTCCCCACCCGCTCGGAATCGTCCTCGAGGAACGGACGCAGGGCCGGGGTGAGCAGCCCACCCAGCACTGCGGCCAGCAACGCGGTCAGAAGAGGGATCATGACGGGTTCACTCATCACATGCCGCTGAAGGATTCGACGATGTTGATCGCGGCCGGTCCCATGACCACGATGAAGATGACCGGGAGGATGAAGAGCATCAACGGAGCAAGCACCTTCACCGGAATCTTCTGGGCCTTCTCCTCAGCGCGCTGGCGTCGCTTCAGCCGCATCTCATCCGCCTGGGTCCGCAGGACGCTCGCGATGGAGACTCCGTAGGCATCCGCCTGGATCACGGCACGGACGAACCGGCGCAGGTCCACGACGGTGGTGCGCACGGTCAATGCCTCAAAGGCCTGCCTGCGCGAGTTGCCCATCTGGATGTCCTGAAGGGTGCGGACCAGCTCGTTCGCCAGCGGACCTTTGCCGTTCTGCGCGGCGCGCGCCATGGCGGAGTCGAATCCCAGTCCGGCCTCGACCGCGATGGTCATCTGGTCCAGGGTGTCGGCGAGTTCCAGCTCGATCTGCTGGTTACGTTTGGTCCCCTCGCTGTTGAGCAGCAGCTCCGGCAGGAAGTACCCGACCATCGACACGCCTAGAGTCATCAGCACCAGGAGTGGCGGGGGCCCAGACAAAAGGGTCAATGCGCTGACCACCCCTGCGGCCAGGAGCCAGAGGAGCTTGAGCGTGAGCAGCTTCTCCACCGTCCAAGCGGCGGGACGGCCGGCGAGGGTGTGCTGTCGGTCCAGGGTCTTCACGATGACCTCGGGCGTCACCCTCCTGGCCAGCGACGAGAGTGAGAAGCTGCTTTCGTTCGGTCCCGGGCCGTTTGGGGCCGCCACCAGGGTGACTCCGGTGCGCCGCAGGTTCTCGCGGACTTGGCGTCGCGTCGGATCCACCGCCGTCCAGATGAGCCAGACCGCCATTCCCACGGCGAGCGCGGCACACGCGGTGGCAAGCGCGACGGACGTGGTCATGGCGTTCAAAACTTGATCTCCACAACCTTGCGCAGCCAGAGCCCGCCAAGGGTGAGCATGACCACGCCGAGGATCATCAGTCCATAGCCGAGCGCACTCTCGGTGAAGGGGGCGAGATACCCGGGATTGCTCATCAGCAGGAAACCGGCGAGGCCGAACGGGAGCACCATCAGGATCAGTGCCGAGAGTCGGCCCTCGGCGCTGAGGGTAGCCACTTGACGCTTGATGTCGTTGCGCTGTCGGATGGTGTTGGCCACGCCGTCGAGCACCTCGGCGAGGTTTCCGCCGACCTCCCGGTTGATCGCGATCGCCTGGGTGATCCAGGAGAAGTCCTCGCTGGCCATGCGCGCGGCGGTCATGTCCAGAGCGACGCCGAGGTCTCGTCCCACCCGGGTCTCGTTGACGATGCGCACGAACTCATCGGAGGTGGGGCTCTCTGCCTCCTTCGCGACTGAGGAGAGTGCTTGCGGCAGGCTGTGCCCGGCGCGCAGATTCGAGGCCATCAGCTGCAGCGAGTCATCGAGCTGGTCGGCGAACTGCTTCTGCCGCTTGGAGATCCGCAGCCCGAGCAGGATCTTCGCTCCCAACGGCACCGCGGCGGCGAACAGGAACGCAGCCAGCGCGCCGCTGAGCACCAGGCCCAGGGCGAAACCGACCACCGAGCCCACGATGACCAGAAAGACGAAGTCCTGGGGTCGCAGCTTTACCGCGGCGAGCTCCAGCGTCGAGGCGCCCACCGGGGTTCCCCGGCGGTGGATGAGCCGCTCCACCAGCGCCGTAGCGGTTCCCGCGCCGCGCTCCAAGGCGCTGGGCATGGGCACGTGGCCAGGTTGGCGGCGCTCTACCGGCACGCGCACCGGGCCCGGCGAGACCATCAGGTAACTGATGATGCCCACTGCGATCGCGCCGGCGAGCACTCCGATTGTCGGCAGAAGGTTCTCGAGAATGATCTCCATCATGGTCCGGGCCTGGCCTCTGGCCGGGAGAAGACGCCCGGGGAGACGGTGATGCCCAGGTCAGCGAAGCGTTCCGTGAATCGTGGGCGGATGCCGGTGGAGATGGGTTTGCCGAGGAACTTCCCGCCGTCGTCGACTCCGGCGGAGTAGTCGAAGAGAAAGACGTCCTGGAGGGTGACGGTCTGGCCTTCCATGCCGTGGACCTCGGTGACCGCGGTGACCCGCCGGGTGCCGTCGCGAAGACGGGTGAGCTGCACGATCAGGTCCACCGCTGAGGCGATCTGTTCCCTGATGGCGCGCAGCGGAAGGTCCATTCCTGCCATCAGGACCAGTGTCTCCAGCCGGGCGATCGCATCGCGGGGTGAGTTGGCGTGGACGGTGGACAGGGAGCCGTCGTGGCCGGTGTTCATGGCCTGGAGCATGTCGAGGCTCTCTCCACCGCGGACCTCGCCGACCACGATCCGGTCCGGTCGCATGCGCAGCGAGTTGCGCACCAGGTCGCGGATGCTGACCTCGCCCTTGCCCTCCACATTGGGAGGCCGAGATTCCAGCCGGACCACGTGGTCCTGCTGGAGCTGGAGCTCGACCGCATCTTCGATGGTGACGATCCGTTCGCCGTCGGGGATGAAGGAGGAGAGCACGTTGAGCAGGGTGGTCTTGCCGGAGCCGGTGCCGCCGGAGACGATGATGTTGAGCTTGGCCGCGACACAGGCGTCCAGGAGTTCTGCCATCTCCGGGCTGAGCGTGCCGAAGCGGACCAGGTCATGGACCTTGAAGGGGTCCTTGCTGAACTTTCTGATGGTCAGCGAGGACCCGTTGAAGGCCAGCGGTGGGATCACGGCATTGACGCGGGAGCCGTCCAGAAGTCGGGCGTCGACCATCGGGGCGGACTCATCGATCCGGCGTCCGATGCGGGAGACGATGCGTTCGATGACCAGTCGCAGATGTTCCTCGGAGGCGAATCGGCTGGCCGCGCGCTGCAGCTGGCCGGACTTCTCGATGTAGATCATGTCCGGTCCGTTGACCATCACCTCGGTGACGGTCTCGTCATCGAGCAGCCGCTGCAGCGGACCATAGCCGAGCACGTCGTCCTGGACCTCGGCGGTGAGCCGTTTGCGCTCCTCGGTGCTGAGCGGGATGGCGGATTTCTCGATGACGGCGTTCAGTTCGGCACGCACCAGAGCATGGAGCTGGCGCTCATCCAGGGAGGGGTCGTTGAGCCGGGCACCGATGCGTTGGAACAGCGTCGCGGCGGCGGTGTCCTTCAACCGACGGAGGGCGTCGTCGGGCTCATCCGACCGCGCCGCCACGGGTGGTCGCTCACGGGCACTGGCGGCGGTCCGGCGCGTGACGGGGCGCGCAGGCGTGTCCGTTGATGCGTCGAGGAGGGGAGGGGGGCCACCCGCGTCCAGCGCTGCCGGTGCTGCCTCGGCTTTCGGTGGCGGGGACCCCGCCTGCGCGGCCTTCAGCCGTTCGGAGAGGCTCATGACTTCTTCCCCTTCGTGCGCAGCCGGCCCCGCCGGTCGAGCTGGACTCCCGCAGGGAGCAGCCTGTTCGCCAGCGTCGCCAGCGATCTGACCAGCGGATCGCGCGTCTGGGACTGCATGAGCGGCACGCCGACGTTGATCGAAGCAGGTGCACCTTTGGACCTGGGGATCGCGGTCCCAACCGGGACCCCGAGGGTCTGTACCACGTCGCTCAGCGCGACGCCGTCCGCGGCGTCGGCGTGGTTCACCACCACGTGATACCGCTCGGTGAACATCTGTAGCACCGAGAGCGTGTCGACGATCTTGCGCAGTCCGCTGAGCGCGGGCACGCTGAGCGTAGTGAGCAGCAGCGGATCGGTGGTGTGATCCAGCGCCCCCAGCGTGTGATCCGCTAGACCTGGGGAGGTGTCGACCACCACGTACGGGAACTCCTGGGTCAGCACCTGCAGGAGCTGACTGATCTGGGCGCTGGTGATGCCGTCGGCGGCGGCCGGATCTGCCGGCGCCGGCAACACGTAGAGCCCGGTCTCGTGCAGGGTCAGCCGGGTCTTCAGTGCGATGGTGTCTCCGCTTGCCACGCTCTGCAGCGCGTCGGGCAGGAAATGCTCCGGGGAGAGGTTCAGCGCCGTGGCCACATCGCCGAACTGCAGGTCCAGGTCCACGATCACTGTCGAGTTCGGGACGGCCTGAGCCAGCGCGACCGCGAGGTTGGTCATCACTGTCGTCTTGCCCACGCCTCCCTTGGAGGCCACGACGGTGATCACCCGGCCGGTGGGACCCTGAGATTCGGTGGTGGCGTGCCGGGCAGCGAGGGCGTCGGCCTGTTCTTTGGCAGCGGCGAGGGCTCGACTCACCTGTTCCAGGTCGGCACCGGGGGCGAGCAGGTCGGTGACTCCTGCACGCATGGCCCGCAGGCCGAGGGCCTCGGGCTGATCGGTGATCAGCAGCACCACGGTGTCCGGATGTTCGGTGTGGAATCGAGCTGCCAATGCGAGGCAGAGATCGGGGTCGCGCCGGGAGTCCATCACCAGTACACCGGGAACGGAGCCGCCCTTGAGCCTTCCGAGCAGATCTGCCGGGTTCTCCGAATACGGCACCGGGAGGGACAGGTACCCGCCCCCGGCGGCCTGCGCGTAGGCGGGTTCGAGGTCGGAGTCAGCGACGGCCACCGCGATGCGGATCATCGCAGCACGTCCTGGACTTCAATGGAATCGGAGTCATCTTCGGGCCCATCCTCAGGCTCCAGCGAGAGCCAGACTCCGTGGAACTCCGCAGCGTGAGCCACCAGCGTGGCATCGCTGGCCTCCACGGCGAGGGTCACCATGAGGGTCTCGGCGGCGGGGGTGGTGGTCTCGGTACCGTCCTCCTCGATCGTCTCGGTGACTCCGCCGTCCACCCGCGTGACGAGGACTTTCTGCAGAGTCAATTGCGTCTCTTGGGGATCGGAGGCACTCACGAAGAACCCGACAGTGTCCCCGGGATTCAGCTGTCCCCCGACGACCCGAGTGGCGGGAAGCTGGACGGTGATCTCGTGGAACCCTGAAGGGATCTCCACGTCTCTCGCCCCTTCCAGATCTTGAGGGGAGGCGAAGCGCCCGGCCATCAGCTGCTCTCCCGGGTACAAGGGCGCGATCGTGACCTGACCTGCCACCTCCTCGAGGGACTCGATGCCAGCGGGGACGACGGCGGCGGAGGGCACCTCATCGGTGCCGACGAACTCCCCCATCTCTTCCACGGGGGTCCCCTCAGGAACAGCTTCAGTCACCACCAAGACGGTTTCGGGGGACATGTCCGCCATCGCACGATCGTCGGCCTGGTTGACGTAGCTGATCACCAACACGGCTGCCAGGGCAGCAAGGACGACGGCGGCAAGGGCGGCAAGGACGCGACGGGACATGTGAGCCTTACTCGGTCAGGGCGACGACGGCGGCGCCGAGGCGCGGACCGCTGGGGCTGTAGTCGAAATCTTCGGTCAGGTCCACGAAACGGTCGAAGCTTCCACGGATGCACCGTTCATTGCCTCCACAGGGTGCTGGAGACGGATGACCGTACTGGCCGGCAAAGTAATACCCGGACAGTGTGAACGCCGCATACCCATAGATCAGATATTCTCCGTTGTTCCCTGTGCCGGTGGTTCGGTCAAATATCGGAAGCAGCACCGTCTTCCCGATCCACTTGCGAAACTCAGCGTCGTTGCAGATAGAGGGAACGTTGTTGCCGGTATCTGAACCAACCCATCCGTTGATGATGGATTCCGTCTTGCCACAGCTCTCCGCGCTAGGCGACAGCCAGCCGAACCCACCGGGCAGGGCATTGCCGGACGGACCGGTGCAGCTGGTGTCAGAGGACTTAGTGAAATTGATTGTGCGGTCTGGGGTCGATTCGGGAATGTCCACCCCAATCACTGCGCCAGAAGAGGGATCGCGCTGTACGGTGATTCCCGCCTGAGCCGTGAGAGCGCACCAGGAAAACGTCAACGGGAGAACTGCGGTGCCGCCGGTGGGATATCCCCAGCGGGCAGCAGATTGTGCCTGCAGCGGGGTCGAGTTGATCCCGATGATCGGGGCGAACCAATGGTCCCGGACGGTGCTGGTCTGCACCCTCACTTCCCCGGCGGTCTCGTCCAGGGCGTGAACTTCACCGAGAGCGCCGGCGGCATTGAGATTGGCAGCGGCCATGCTCTGCGCAGTGGCGCCAGTGGTGCTACAGTCATCGCGCGCGCAGTCCTGGGCGATCGCGAGAGCTCCGGAGTCGGCGCCGGTCTGCAACTGCTGACGGTCCGCGTGCATTGCTGCGACATCGATGGCCAGCGCGGCCAGAATCATGATTGGCACCATCATCAGCGCGACGATGACGGCCGACGCCCCGCGGTCATCGTTGTTCTTTCGCCACTTGAACAAGGTCTTCAGCCGTTGCATCGCATGGTCCCCTTGCCGGTGAGAGTCACCGATCCGACGCCGCCGAGCAGCTGCATCGGGTAGCTGATAGTCACCGTGGCGGTACCGGGGCCTGAGGTGCCGGCTGCCTCACATGTGGCGGGGGTGATGTTGATCTGCCCCGCGGAGACGTTCGCCGAGGGGGCTGCCGAGGCGATGACGGTGTCGCGGGCGGCAGTTCGCGGATCCGCGCCGCCGGAGGTGTCCTGCAATGCCATGACCCGGACCCCGTCACGCGCCGCGTTCGATAGGGCGGATTGAACGTGAAACGCGTGACCGAAGGCGATGATGCCTAGCAGCATGAACACAAGAATCGGAGCGACGATGGCGAATTCCACCGCCGAGGCACCGCGATCATTCGCTCGTGCTCTCACGTCTCGATCCTTCCACGCAGCCGGAGGTACAACAGTTCCTGGAACCGAAGCTGCCGGTGAAGCCCTCTCAAGGGCTCCACCGGCAATCAGATATGGGAAGCGAGCTTCATCACGGAGTGGTGGTTTTAGTGAGCTCGGTGTTTACCTTGCCGAAGAGACCGTCGAGCGTGTTGCCCAGCAGGATGACAGCGGCAATGATCACCACAGCGATCAGCCCTACGAGGAGCCCGTACTCCACGGCGGTGGCGCCGCGGTCCTTGCGGCCTTCGAAGCGGTCAGTCATGAAGGACTGGAGGGTGGCGACCAGCGCGTATGCACGATTCATGGCGGATTCCTTTTGATCAAAGTGGAAGCCCAGAAAAGGTTCTGGGGACTTTGGCTCCCGCCCCCGTTCAGGAATCAGGTGCCGCCTTGATCATTACAGCGTTTTGCGGTTAACGCAAGCTTCTTCTTGTGCGACTTTGCAGTTTGTGCATGCTTATAAGTGCGGCAGTCGAACATGTGGAAACAAATTGTGGATGCCCTCACCCCAGAATTGCCGGACAACAGATATCGCCGCGTTGAGCGCCATGCAGTTTCGGTCGGACAGTTCTCAAGAACTTTGCCCTTCATGCAAAGAATCTCAATCAGCAGACCTGCGGTAATATTGAACAATGGATGAAGAACGGCTGGGCCTACGCGAGCTGAAGAAGCAGATGACCAGAGAAGCAATCGCTGGGGCCGCATTGAAGCTGACCTTGGCCAAAGGGCTCAACGATGTCACCATCGATGAGATCGCGCGCGAAGCCTTCGTCTCCCCGCGCACGGTCTCGAACTACTTCCCCTCCAAAGAGGAAGCCGTGCTCGCAGCCGGCAGCATCGGCGCGGAGCAGGTCCTGGATGAATGCGGAGGCGAGCAGTCTGACGAGCCACCATTGAAGGTGCTCTGCGAGCAGCTCAGTGAGTACGCCCGCGAGCATCCCGAGCAGCTGCGGAGGGCCTCTCAGCTCGCACAGCTGGAGGAGAAGAATCCCTCACTGCGCCCCTTCCGCGTCACCCAGCAGGTGGAGCTGGTGGAGCTTCTGAGCGCGCGCATCGCCGTGCACTCCGGCACCGATGTCAGCACGGACCTCTATCCCTCGCTCGCCGCCTCAGGTGCGGTCTCGGCGATGGTCACCTCGCTGGCCCTCTGGTCGCAGAACAACCTGCCGGATGAGGAGCTCCCGGCGCTCATCCAGGACGCCTTCAACATCCTCACCGCCGGCTATCCGCACCCGCCCGTTGTGGCCACCACGACTCAGACCGCGGCCGCCTGAGCGCCGCGGCTCCCCGCACGCGCACGAACAGGACGCACTTGCACGATCCTGTATACAAAAAGGGCCCGGCCCCGCACCGATGGAGATCAACCCCACCGGCACGGAACCGGGCCTCTCTCAGCAGAGGGCCTGAGCCCTCATCGCCGATGCGCTGAGCATCGGCTCAGAATCGAATCACTGAGCCAGGACGAAGGCTGCCTCAAGGTCGATCGAGACCTTGTCGCCGACCAGCACGCCGCCGGCTTCCAGGGCTGCGTTCCAGGTCAGGCCGAACTCCTTGCGGGAGATCACGGTGTTGGCCGAGAAGCCCGCACGTGTCATGCCGAAGGGATCCACCGCCTGACCGCCGAACTCGACCTCGAAGGTCACCGGCTTGGTGACGCCGCGGATGGTCAGGTCGCCGGAGATCTCGAACTCTTCACCGTTTGCGGCGATGTTGTTCGCCACGAAGGTCAGCTCGGGGTGGGCCTCGGAGTTCAGGAAGTCCTCGCCGCGGACGTGGGCGTCGCGGTCGGGGCTCTTGGAGTTGAAGGACACGGCCTTGACGTGCGCGTCAACAGTCGCCTCATCACCCTCGGAGACGACGAGGGTGGCCTCGGCCTCTTCGAAGATGGCCCTCACCTTGGAGATGCCGGCGTGGCGCACGGTCATGCCGATCTCGGAGTGCGAAGAATCAAGGTTCCAGGTGCCGGGGGTCAGATGTGCCATGAATGGGACTCCTCTTAGGGTTGCGGCCCCGCGCCGAACGCGCAGAACCACCGTGGTTGGTCAATGGGGACAACAGCAGTCTGCCTCATTTTATTTCAAAACTGAAGCAAGTTCACCTGAGTGTCATCCCGATGTCCGTTTGACCATGGCGGTCTGCAGCACCACAGGGTCCACGTTCTCCCCCTGCATCAGCTGAAGCAGCAGGTCCACTGCACGCCCGGCGAGCTCCCCCACCGGGTTGATCA
The DNA here is from genome assembly GCF_022565835.1 of Nesterenkonia sp. DZ6. NCBI lineage: Bacteria > Bacillati > Actinomycetota > Actinomycetes > Micrococcales > Micrococcaceae > Nesterenkonia > Nesterenkonia sp. DZ6. The sequence continues at coordinate 241,638 of NZ_JAJOYW010000003.1, read as the reverse complement.
CGGTGGTCAGCGGCGGGCGGGTCAGCTGTGCGGCGTGGGTGTCATCGAATCCCACCACTGCGATCTGCTCCGGCACGGCGATTCCTCGAGACTGGACCTCATGCATGGCGGCCACCGCCATCAGATCCGAGGCCACGAAGACGGCGTCGAGGTCCGGAGCGCGCTCGAGCAGCCGCTCCATCGCCACCGCACCCGAGGCGGAGGTGAAGTCGCCGAACTCGACCAGGCCGGAGTCCAGGCCCGCGCGCTGCAGCGCCTCGGTCCACCCGGTCAGTCGATCCGACCCGGCTGCCATGTCCTGCGGACCGGCGATGGTGGCCAGCCGACGTCGTCCCTGACTGATCAGGTGGTCTGCCGCGAGCGCCGCACCCGAGCGGTTGTCCACATCCACCCAGGGGATGCCGACATCTCCGGCGTAGGGCCGGCCGACGTAGACCGCGGGCAGCTTGGTCTCGTGGAGCACATCGGAGAGGTCATCGTCGCGGTGGTGCGAGACGATGATCGCGCCGTCGGTGTAGCCGCCGCGCAGATATCGCTCGATCTTCTGCCGTCCCCCGGGCTGGCCCATGGCCAGCAGCACCTGCACCGGGGAATCCGCCAGCCGCTGGGTGATCGAGGCGAGCATCGAGGCGAAGAACGGATCCGCGAAGACCCGGTCCTCGGCCTCAGGCACGACGACGGCGATCGAGTCGACCTCCTGGTTCACCAGCGAGCGCGCGGCCCGGTTCGGGCGGTAGCCGAGCTCGGTCACCGCCGCCTCCACTGCGATCCGGGACTGCGCGCGGACCCGTGGATCCAGGTTCACCGCCCGGGAGGCGGTGGCGCGGGAAACACCTGCCCTGGCTGCCACATCCTCCAGGGTCGGCAGTCGCCGAGCAGGCATCGGTCCCCCTTCGTCGGATGTGGTCACCACGGCGTCGTTGCTTCTCTCAGTCCACCACACCTGTTGCCGCGACCTGTGCGTACCAGTTCGCGGAGGCCTTCGGAGTGCGCGTGAGCGTATCGTAATCCACCCGTACGATCCCGAAGCGCCGGTCATAGCCGAAGGCCCATTCGAAGTTGTCCAACAGCGACCATACGAAGTATCCCCGCACATCCGCACCGGCCTCCCTAGCCTGATGCACGGCATGGAGGTGTTCTCGGATATAGCTGAGCCGCTGATGGTCCTGGACGAAGCCCGCGGCGTCGGGCGCATCCGGGTAGGCCGCGCCGTTCTCGGTGACATAGAGCGCCACTCCGGCGGGACCGGTGTATTCGCGGTGCAGCCGAAGCAGCAGATCATGCAGTCCCTGAGGGAAGACCTCCCATCCCATCGCGGTGGCCGGCAGTCCCCTCGGCACCGCCGAGACGTGTTCGGAACCCACGTTCGGGTTCGGCTCCCCCGTCGCCCGCGCCGTGGCCGCCGCCTGCGCGGCGCGTTCGGGCTCTACACCGGTGAGCAGCTCCCCGGTGTAGAAGTTGACCCCCAGCACGTCGATGGGCGTCGAGATGATCTCCAGGTCTCCCGGCTGGACCAGCCCCTCGCGCCAGAGCCCTGCCTGGTCGGCAAGCACATCCTCCGGGTAGGCCCCGTCGAAGATCGCCCCAGCGAAGAAGCGGTTGAAGCTGCCATCGAGCCGGCGTGCGGCATCCACATCTCCCGGTGACTCTGGATCCGCCGGCCGGTAGTCGGTGAAGTTCAGCGTCAGCCCCAGCTCCAGCTGCGGATCACGACGACGCAGCCGCCTCACCGCGAGCCCGTGTCCGAGCAGCAGGTGATGCGCCGCGGCCAGAGCGTCCTCCGGGGAGGTCCGCCCCGGCGCGTGGTGCCCGTTGGCGTAGCCCAGGAAGGCCGAACACCACGGCTCGTTCAGGGTGGTCCAGTGTCGGACCCGATCGCCCAGCGCCTCGTGCAGCACCACCGCGTAGTCAGCAAAGAGCTCAGCGGTCCGGCGGTTGGTCCACCCGCCCTGATCCTCCAGCGCCTGGGGCAGATCCCAGTGGTACTGCGTGAGCCAGGGCAGGATCCCGGCGGCGAGCAGCTCATCGACGAGATCCGAGTAGAACCTGAGTCCCTCCGGGTTGACGGTCACCCCGTCAGGCATCACCCGGGACCAGCTGACCGAGAACCGGTAGACCTTGAGGTTCAGCCGCTTCATCAGCGCCACGTCGTCACGGAAGCGGTGGAAGTGGTCGCAGGCGACGTCCCCGGTGTCCCCGGCGTGGACCTTCCCCGGGGTGTGGGCGAAGGTGTCCCACACCGAGGGGGCGCGGCCGCCTTCTGCGGCAGCACCTTCGACCTGGTAGGCCGCGGTGGCGGAGCCGAAGAGGAAGTCGGCGGGGAAGGCCACGGTGCGCGGTGCGCTGGTTGCCTGGGTGGTGAGGGAAGAACTCATTGCTTGACGGCTCCTTGCATGATTCCGGATACGAGCTGACGGCCCGTGAAGATGAACAGGATGAGCAGCGGGATGGTGGCCATGGTGGCCCCGGCCAGCACCAGCGAGTAGTCCACGAAGTGCGCCGCCTGCAGCTGCTGCAGCGCCACGGGCAGGGTGGGATTCTGCGGGCCCAGCACGATGAACGGCCAGAAGAAGTTCGTCCAGTTCAGGACGAAGGTGAAGAGGAACAGCATCGCCGCCGCCGGCTTCGCGGCCGGCAGGGCCACGTGCCAGAAGGTGCGGATCATGGAACACCCGTCCACGGTGGCGGCCTCGATGAGCTCATCGGGGATCGCCTGCCGCAGGTACTGGGTCATCCAGAACACTCCGAAGGCGGTGACCAGGCCCGGCACGATGACGGCCTGCAGCTCCCCGATCCAGCCCAGCCGCGCCATCACCTGGTAGAGCGGAACGACGCCGAGCTGGGTGGGGATCGCCATGGTGGCGATCACGAAGACCAGCAGCGGCGCGGCACCCTTGAAGCGCAGCTTCGCGAAGGCGTAGCCGGCCAGGGTGGAGAAGAACACCACCGAGACCGCAGTGACGGTGGAGACGATGATCGAGTTCATCGTCGCCCGCCAGAAGGGCACGGTGTTGATCACCGAGGCGGCGTTGTCCAGGAAGTTTCCGCCCGGGAGCAGCGGGAAGGAGTCCCGGGAGAGGATCGTCGAGTCGTGGCTGCCGATCAGGTAGGACCACCACAGCGGGAACATGCTGCCCAGGATCACCGCCGCCAGGCACCCGTAGACGAGCCAGCCCGGTCCGCGGCCCGGACCGCCGGAGCCTCCGCGTCGGCGGCGGCGTCCCTTAGGTCGGGATCCTGCCCCGGATCCGGACCCGCGGCGGCCGAAGGGGTCGTCGTCGTTCTTGGGCGCTGTCGCGGGTCCCGTGCGCGGGATGATCGGCAGCGGCCTCTCTTCGAGCGCGCTCATCGCTTGACCTCCGAGCTTGAGATGCGGCGGGTGATGACGAAGTTGACCAGCCCGATGGCCACGATCAGCAGGAACAGCAGCACCGCCACCGCGGAGGCGAGCCCGAAGTCGGACCGGGTCCAGCCCAGTTCGTAGAGGTACAAAGTCATGGTCTGCCACTGGCCGTCGGCGCCGCCGCGGCCGTACTGGTCGAACATCCGCGGCTCGTCGAAGATCTGAAGCCCGCCGATGGTCGAGGTGATGATCACGAAGATGATGGTCGGGCGCAGGTTCGGGATGGTCACCGAGATGAACTGACGGACCTTCCCCGCACCGTCGATCGCGGCCGCCTCATAGAGGTCTCGCGGGACAGCCTGCATGGCGGCCAGGAAGATCAGTGCGTTGTACCCGGTCCAGCGGAAGTTCACCATGGTGGCGATGGCCAGGTGGCTGGGCAGCACGCCCGAATGCCAGCCGACGGCGTCGATGCCCACGGTCTCGAGCATCGAGTTCACCAGCCCGAACCGGTCACCGAAGAGGTTGGAGAAGATCAGCGCCACGGCCACCGGAGTGACCACATAGGGCACCAGCACGCCCATCCGCCAGAAGGTTCTGGCGCGCAGGTTGTAGTCGAGCAGGTAGGCGATCAGGATTGCCGCCACCACCTGCGGGGCCGAGGAGAGGATGAAGATCGAGAGCGTGTTGCGCAGCGAGATCCAGAAGGCCCGCTGACCCAGCACGTGCGCGAAGTTGTCCGTGCCGACGAATTCGCCCTGGCCCATGATCAGGTCCCAGTCGTGGGCGGCGACCCAGATGGTGTAGACCAGCGGGAACAGCCCGACCACGGCGAAGAGCAGGAAGAAGGGACTGATGTAGAGGTAGGGCGAATACCGGCGGTCCCAGGCCGAGGCCCGGTGCCGGAAGCTGATGCGCGGCTTCCGGCGACCGGTCCCGGTCCGGCCCGCCGGACCGCCGCTACGGGATCCCGTGGCGGCGGCCTCGGCCCTTGAAGGTGCGGTCATGATCAGCGCAGGGCTTCCATGTCGTTGACGAACTTCTGCCAGGAGGACTCCGGATCGTCGGAGCCGTCGACGTCGACCCGGTTGATCGCGTCCTGGATCGCCACATTGATGGTCAGGTACTCGGTGCCCTTCAGCGGCTGGGTCTCCACAGCCTCGGCGCGTTCGGCCAGGATCTCGCCGGTGGGAGCGTCGTTGAAGAACTCATTGGTGGCTGAGAGCAGCTCCTCGGACTCCAGCGCCTCCCCGGTGGATGGGAACGCGTTGACAACCTCGAAGGCCTTCAGCTGCTGCTCCGGAGCGGTGAGCCAGGCTGCCAGCTCCTTGGCCGCCTCGACGTTGTCTCCCTGCGACGGCACGGTCAGATATGAGCCGCCCCAGTTGGCGCCGCCGCCCGGGAAGGTGTTGGCAATGTCCCAGCCCTCGACCTCCGCGGCGTTGCCCTCGATGATGCCCAGCATCCAGCCCGGGCACATCATGGTGGCGAAGGTCTCCTCGCGCTGGAAGGCGTCAGACCAGTCGCCGCTCCACTGGGTCAGACCCGCCGAGAGCTCGTCCTGAACCGAGGCCTCGAGCAGCTGGTCGTAGAGGTCCTTCACCTCGGGATTCGTATCGGCGATGACCTCGCCCTCCGCATCCTGGAAGGGCACCTCGACCTGGTTGATCATGCCCTGCCAGACGTTGTCGGAACCGGAGTACCAGGCGGAGTCGGACTCAGCCACGAACTCCCGGCCGGCCGCGAAGTAGTCCTCCCAGGTGTCTCCGAGGAAGTCGGCCACCTCTTCACGGTCGGTGGGCAGCCCGGCCTCCTCGAACAGGTCCGCCCGGTAACAGACGGCCTGCGGACCGCTGTCGGTGCCGTAGCCGATGAGGCTGCCGTCCTCGAGCAGAGCATCCTCGTACTTCCAATCGAGCCACCGGCCCTCGACCTCGGGATCCGAGAGGTCCTCGAAGCGGTCCGGGTACTGCTTGAACTCGGCGAGCCAGTCCACCTCCAGGGGCTCGATGTCCGAGGCGCCCTGCCCGGCGCCGAGGCTGTTGCGCAGCGAATCACGGGCGTTCTCTGCGGTGTCGATCTTGTTGTGCTCGATGGTGACGTTCTCGTTGAGCTCCTCGTACTCGGTGAAGAGCTCCTCATAGCCGAACTCGTTGAAGGTGGTCACGCTCAAGCTGACGTCCTCCCCCTCGCCCGCGCCGCCGTCGTCGTCGCCGCCGGCGGCACCTCCGCAGGCGGTCAGGGCGAGCGCCAGGCCGGAGGTGAGCGCGATGCCCCGCAGCACATGGGCGCGGCGATGCGCGCCTCGGGCCGAGCCTGGCCGACGCCCCGGGTGGGCGGCTGCGGAGGTGTTTTCCCCCGCGTGATCAGTAGTCCTCATCACAGAAATCTCCTTCGATATGAGGTGCGAGCGAGTCCCCAAGCCGTCTTGTGAGAGCGCTCTCACGGTGAGAAGAAAGTAGCACCCTTGGTAAGACTGTGGCAAGGGTCACAGCCCCGTCCCGCCATTGAGGCCCTGCGGGAGGAGCCACTGGGCGGCACGGTGCAGGGGTGAGACAGTAGACTCTGGACTTATTGCCCAGTTCAGCACGCAGCCGTTTCAAGGCTGGGCACACATTCATCAGTAGAAGGAGGTGCCGGTGGGACTGCTAGACAAGCTTGAACACGGCATCGAAAAGGCCGTCCGCGGTGCCTTCTCAGGACGAGGAGGGAGTCTCGGACCCGTGGAGATCGCCACCGCCGTACGCCGCCACATGGACCGAGAGTCCAAGACCATCGCCGAGGGCCAGCACCTGGCACCGAACCTGTACAAGGTCCGGCTCGCCGGTGAGGATTTCAGCGAGGCCAAGAAATATGGCGTCGCCCTGGCCGAGGAGCTCTGCGAGGAGATCCTGCGCCACGCCGAATCCCAGGGGTACACCCTGCTGGGCCCGGTGAAGGCGACCTTCGTGAAGAACACCGAGCTCAAGCGCGGTCAGCTCAGCATCGAGTCGCGCACCGACAAGGACCCGCTGGCCAGCCCCGTCGCGCCCCAGCAGTCCTCCCCGGCAGCCGGCCCCAGCGCCGCCGCCCCGCTTCCGGCCACGATGTCCCAGCCCACGGTCACCCCTCCGCCCGCGCCGACACCAGCCCCTGCCCCGCAGCCCACGGCGAGCCTGGAGTATGAGGAGCAGACCTACCCGCTGCGTCCGGACTCCACCGTGATCGGGCGCTCCACCTCGGCCGATGTCACCGTTCCCGACACCGGGGTCTCGCGCAAGCACCTGGAGCTCTTCCGCTCCGGCGGCGCGTGGTACGCCCGTGACCTGGGCTCCACCAACGGCTCCTATGTGGACGGTGAGCAGCTCACCGGTGACACGCCCAAGGTGCAGCTCATCGACGGCGCCCTGATCTCGCTCGGCAACGCGCGCATGCGCTTCCGCCAGAGCTGAAGGACGCCTACACATGAGTGAACTCGCTGTCACGGTGCTGCAGTTCGGGCTGCTGCTGCTGCTCTGGATCCTGATCCTCTCGATCATCGGAGCGCAGGGCCGGGACATGACCATCTCCAAGCGCTCACGGGCCCGGGCCGCCGCCCCGCACGCTGCACCGGCCCCGCGCAGCGGACCCCCCGCCCCCGCCGGCAGCAACCACAGCGGCCCCACTCCGCGTCCGCGACCTCGACGCCTGCTGGTCAGCGAGGGCCCCCTGGCCGGGACCGAGCTCCCGCTCGGCTCAGCCTCGATCATGATGGGCCGGGCACAGGAATGCACCCTGGTGCTCGATGACGACTACGCCTCCGGCAAGCACGCCCGACTCTTCCCCCAGGGTTCCCGCTGGTTCCTCGAAGACCTGGGCTCCACCAACGGCACCTGGCTCGGTGAGGAGCAGCTGACCCGCGCCTCCACGGTCGAGCCCGGGGACCGGATCCGCATCGGCAAGACCGTCCTGGAGCTGAGGACCTAGCCCGTGGCTCTGGTATTCCGCTTCGCAGCGCGCTCCGACACCGGTGCCGTGCGCTCCAAGAACGACGACTCCGGCTACGCGGGCCGCTATTTCGCCGTGGTCGCAGACGGCATGGGCGGCCACGCCGGCGGCGACGTCGCCTCCGCCTCCACGGTGCTGGACCTCGCGCACCTGGACACGCGCGGGTTCGCGGATCCCGAGACGGTGCTGCCGGATGAGATCCAGACCGCGAACTCCTTCTTGAACAAGCTGGTCAAGGCCAACCCGAAGCTCGCCGGGATGGGCACCACCATCACCTCGCTGCTGATCACCCAGGAACGGCTGCAGTTCGCCCACATCGGTGACTCCCGCGCCTACCGGCTCAAGCGTGGACGGTTCCGGCAGGTCAGCAAGGACCACACCTTCGTCCAGCGACTGGTCGACGAAGGCCGGCTGGATCCAGACCAGGCCGAGCACCACCCGCACAAGAACGTGCTGATGCGCGTGCTCGGCGATGTCGATGCCTCACCCGAGCTGGACATCACCTCCTTCCCGCTGGAGGCCGGTGAGCGCTGGCTGCTCTGCTCAGACGGGCTCAACGCCGTCGTCTCCGAACGGCTGATCGAACAGAAGCTGCGCTCCACTCAGACCCTGGAGTCGATCGTCGATGACCTTGTCGACCTGACCCTCGGCGGAGGCGCCCCGGACAATGTGACAGTGGTCTGCCTGGAGGTCGTGGAGGCCGATGAGGCCGCCCTGGCACCGAGCAACGAACTGCCGCTCAGCGAGGCCGCCGTGGCCGCCGCCTCCCACAACTACGGCGGAGCCGACGCGACCATGGAGCTCGACGTGGTCCCGGTGGTCAACTCCGAGGCCTTCTCCGCCCACGACGACGAGGACTCGCTCTCCCCGCTGTCGGCCGCCATGGTGCGCAAGAAGCTCGGAGCGCGTCCGCACCTGCTGGTCGGCGCCGCCAACAAGGCAGCCGACACCGGCACGATTCCCGTGGTTGCGCGCAATGTGGATGAGCACCCGATGGCCTCGCTGCTCACCGGCCAGCCGCTGCGTCCCGTGCGCCACACCTACTCCGAGCTGCTCGAGGAGCATCCGCACGACACTGCCGCGGCCAACGGCGAAGCAGACGAGACCGGGGCCGACTCAGGCGCCGCCGTCGGTGCCTCCGACCCCGCTGACCCCGCTGGCGCGGCCGACCCCGAATCCGCTGAACCCTCCGCCGATCAGCCAGCTCCACGTGATCCGGACTCATCCGCGGCGCAGGCCCCCAGTGACGACGGGCCGCACCGGGCCGGCGCCGGACTCGCTGAGGAGCCCGAGAGCATCCAGGAGGAGGAGCTGGTCCTCGATGAGGAGGAGCTCGACGCGTTGGAGACGACGCGACGACGCAGCTCCTGGTTCCTGCCCACCTTTGTGGCGCTGCTGGCCGTGCTGGTCGCCGTCGTCACCTTCCTGGGGTACGTCTGGACCCAGACCCAGTACTACGTCGGAGAGGACCAGGGCGAGGTCGCCATCTACAGCGGCGTCTCCCAGTCCCTGGGGCCGATCAGGCTCTCCGAGGTCGACGAACACGCCGACATCGCCCTGGGAGACCTCACCCAGTACCACCAGGAGCGGATCGAGCGAGGCATCGCCGCCGACGACCGTGATCACGCGGAACACATCGTCAGCCAGCTGCGCGCCATGGCCACCGCCAATGCCGAGCAGGACGAACCCGGCCCGGAGGACGAGCCGGGGGCGGATGAGGCCGATGAGACGGCCGAGGATCCCGCGGAGGATCAGCCAGCCCAGGACCAGCCAGCCGAGAATCAGGGAGGTGACCAGTGAACGCAGCATCTCAGCAGGTGTACAAGCCCCGCAGGAATCTCGAGCTGGTGCTGCTCCTGATGGCCCTGACTGTGGCGATCGGCGCCCAGATGCTGGTCGCGCTCGCCCTCGACGAGCCGATCACCGCCGACTACTACGTCGAAGGCGCCGTCTTCGCCGGACTGGTCCTCGCCTTCCACGTGGTGCTGCGGCTGCGCGCGAGATACGCGGACCCCTTCATCCTTCCCATCGTGGTGACCCTCAACGGGCTGGGCCTCGCGATGATCCACCGGCTCGACTTCACCCCCGCCTACTCCGGGGTCGCCGATCGGCAGCTGATGTGGACCGGGGTCTCGATCGTGGCCGCCGTGGCCCTGCTGTGGCTGCTCAAGGACCACCGTCGACTCCGGCAGCTGACCTACATCTCCTTGGCGGCCAGCGTCGTGCTGCTCTTCCTGCCGATCGTGCCGGGAGTGGGCCAGGAGCTGCACGGCGCCCGGATCTGGGTGAACCTCGGCCCGCTGTCCTTCCAGCCCAGCGAGATCGCCAAGATCACCCTGGCAGTGTTCTTCGCCGGATTCCTCGCCAACAACCGCGATCTGATCCTGCTGGCGGGCCGGAAGTTCGGGCCCGTGACCTTCCCCCGGCTGCGTGACCTCGCCCCGATGTTCATCGCCTGGATCATCGCCATCGGCGTGCTCGTGGTGCAGAACGACCTCGGGAACGCGCTGATGTTCTTCGGCCTCTTCGTCGCCGTGATCTACGTGGCCACCTCCCGGTTCTCCTGGATCGCAATCGGCTCGGTCTTCATGCTCATCGGCGCCGCCCTGGCCTATCGGTTCGTGTCCCACTTCCGGGACCGGGTCGAGATCTGGCTCAACGCCTTCGACCAGGACATCTACGAACGCGCCTTCGGCGGCTCCCATCAGGTGGTGCAGGGCCTGTTCGGCATGGCGCACGGCGGCCTCGCCGGCACCGGCCTGGGCTCGGGCAACCCGAACATGGTCTCGCTGGCTAACTCGGACATGATCATCGCCGCCTTCGGCGAGGAGCTCGGCTTCATCGGGCTCTCCGCCATGCTGCTGCTCTACCTTCTGCTCTTCAGCCGCTACATGCGCGCCGGGCTCGGCACCCGCGACACCTTCGGCAAGCTGCTCGCCGTGGGCCTCGCCGTCGTCCTGGTGCTGCAGGTCTTCGTCGTCGTCGGAGGCATCACCCGAGTCATCCCGCTGACCGGACTGGCCACGCCCTTCCTTGCCGCAGGCGGCTCCGCGCTGTTGGCTAACTGGCTGATCGTGGCGCTGGTGCTGCTGATCTCCCACTCCGCCCGGCAGCCGGTGATCGTGGGACCGATGGTCAACGCGACCGGGGAATCCTCCTCCGGCATCGAGTCGCGACTGCACTCCGAGGGGCCGGGGGCGCGCGAGAGCGCCGTCCACCGGCACGGCGCGCACCGACAGCCAGACCACCATGACCGCCACGACGACGATCACACCGGCATCGACCATGTGCCAGCTGAGCAGGGAGGGACGACGAGATGAACAACGCCATTCGTCACACCTGGGTCGTCGCGGTCGGCCTGTTCCTCACGCTCTTCGTCGCGCTCTCCATCATCCAGGTGGCGATGACCGATGAGCTCAATGCCAACCCCAACAACGTGCGGCAGGTCTATGAGGACCGTGGAGCCCCGCGCGGCGCGATCACAGTGGACGGCACCGCCGTCGCGGAATCCGTCCCCTCGGAGAACTCCAGCTTCGCCTACCAGCGGGTCTACCACGAGCCCGAGCTCTACTCCGGGATCACCGGCACCTACTCCATCGCCGCGAACCCCACCGGACTGGAGGGCACGCTCAACGAGTACCTCTCCGGGCAGTCCGACAGCCAGTTCTTCGACCGGATCACCTCGGTGTTCACCGGCGACACGATGGACGGCGGTCAGGTCGAGCTGACCCTCGACGCCGAGCTGCAGCAGCTCGCCTACGACCAGATCCCCGAGGGGACCCGCGGAAGCATCATCGTCACCGAGATCGCCACCGGCGACATCAAGGCCATGGCCGCCAAGCCCAGCTATGACAACAATGCTCTCGCCGTGCAGGACTCCACCCAACTGATCCAGAACCAGGAGGAGCTGGAGTCCGACCCGGATCTGCGCTACATCTCCCGGGCCATCTCCAGCACCCTCGCCCCCGGCTCCACCTTCAAGCTCGTCGATCTGGTGGCGATGCTGGAGTCCGGGGACTACGAGCCGGACACGATCCTGGCCAACCCGAACTCGATCACGCTGCCGGATTCGAACACCGAGCTGGCGAACTTCGATCGCGGCATCTGCGCGCAGCGTTCCCAGGCGGAGCTCTCCTGGATCGTGGCGCAGTCCTGCAACACGCCCTTCGCGCAGGCCGCCATGGACCTCGGCGAGGGCTCGATCAGGGACAGCGCCGAGGCCTTCGGCTTCAACTCCGATGGCCTGGGCATCCCGCTGCGCGTGGACACCTCGAACTTCCCCACCGACCTCTCCGACGCCGCCCTGGCCCAGTCCTCCATCGGCCAGTTCGACGTCACCTCCACCCCGCTGCAGATGAACATGGTCGCCGCCGCCATCGCCAACGACGGCACCCTGATGAAGCCCAACCTGGTCAACGCGATCCGTGGCTCCGACCTGCAGCTGCTCTCCACCTCCGAACCAGAGACGCTCTCCGAGGTGACCTCGGAGCAGGTGGCCGCCGAGATCACCGAGATGATGGTCGGGGTCGTCGAGTCCGGCACGGGCACCCGCGCGCAGACCGAGAGCTTCCAGGTCGCGGCCAAGACCGGCACGGCAGACGTCGGCGACACCGGAGAGGTGAACTCCTGGATCACCGGCTTCGCCCCCGCCGACGATCCGCAGTACGCGGTGACCGTGGCCTACGAGCGGATCGACTTCGACACCGGATCTTCGCTCACCGGACCGCAGCTGCTGACCATGCTCGAGGCGGCGATCGAATGAGGCCTGTGGTCGGCATCCTGATGGGTGAGCGCTACCAGCTCACCGAACGCATCGCCATCGGCGGCATGGGCGAGGTCTGGAAGGCCTCTGACCAGGTCCTCGGGCGCACCGTGGCGATCAAGATCCTCAAGGAGGAGTACACCGGGGACGAGGCGTTCCTGCGTCGGTTCCGCGCCGAGGCGCGCCACACCGCCCTGCTGAACCACCCCGGCATCGCTGACATCTACGACTACGGCGAGCAGTCCGGCTCCGGCTACCTGGTCATGGAGCTCGTGCCGGGACGTCCGCTCTCGGTCCTGCTCGAGACGGACAAGACGCTCTCCTGGGAGAAGACCCTCTCGATCCTCGCCCAGACCGGCCGCGCCCTGCAGGTCGCCCACGACCAGGGCCTGGTCCACCGCGACGTGAAACCCGGCAACCTGCTGATCACCCCCACCCGGCGGGTGAAGATCACCGACTTCGGCATCGCCCGACTGGCCGATCAGGTGCCGCTGACCGCCACCGGACAGGTGATGGGCACGGTCCAGTACCTCTCCCCGGAGCAGGCCACCGGCCAGCACGCCACCGGCTCCTCGGACATCTACGCACTGGGCATCATCGGCTACGAAGCGCTGGTCGGGCACCGCCCGTTCACCGGCGAATCGCAGATCGCCATCGCGCTGAAACAGGTCAACGAGCCGCCGCCGGCGCTGCCGGACACCGTCCCTGAGCCGGTGCGGGCGCTGATCATGTCGATGCTGGAGAAGGACCCCAGCAAGCGACCGCTCACCGCGACCAAGCTCGCCGAAGCAGCCGACGCCCTGCTGCGCCATGACACGGAGTCTGCGCTGAAGGCAGTTCCCGCCATGGCAGCCCATATGGACGGCGCCGAGCCCGACGCGGATGCGACCACCGCCATCCCACGAACCGACACCACACCGACCGCCGTCGTCCCCGGCAGCAGCCGGGCCCCGTCGGCGCGCACGCCGGAGCAGCCTGCCGAGGCCGCCGAGCACACCGCCCAGCAGGGAGCCGCCCCCGCCGCGACCGGCGGCGCACACCCGCGCCCCAGCGCGCCCACGGCTGGTTCCGAGGCCGGAGCGGAGAAGGAGCCGCGCCGACTCCATGGGGGTCGACGGTGGTACTGGCCGCTCATCGCACTGCTGGTGCTGGTCCTGCTGGCCCTGATCGGCTCATGGCTGTTCCCGCGGTTCGGCGGCAACGGCGGCGAGGACGAGCCGAGCCCGACGCCGACGGTCACCGAGACCTTCATCCCCGGCGCCGAGACGGTCGAGATCACCGAGAGCGACTTCCTGGGACTCTCCCTGGAGGAGGTCACCGCACGGCTGCAGGACGCTGGGCTCCAGGTCCAGGCCGAACCCGTGGAGTCAGGCGAGCCCACGGGCGTGGTCACCGGGGTGGCACCGTCGGGCAGCGTCCCGGTGGGGTCCACGGTCACCGTGTTCTACTCCGCCGTCTCGAATGACACCGTGCCTGAGAACCAGGACCCGGCCCCCGGCCAGAATGATCAGGGTCAGAACGGCCAGGACCAGCAGGACGGCGACGGGCAGAACGGCACCGGTCAGCAGGAGGAGGAGCCCGAGCAGGACACCTCCCCGGCCCCCACGCCGACTCCCGCCCCATCCCCCTCGCCCGAGGACCAGGACGACGCTGAGGACCCCGAGGCGACCCAGCCGGAGCCGACGGAGTCCGACGTGGTCGAGGACGAGTCACCCCAGGACGGGCAGGCCGGCGGCGAATCCGGTGCCGAGGGCACCGAGGATCCCGATCGGGCTGGCTTCTCAGCCGAGGATGGGTCAGGATCGGAGACAGGAACCGAGATATGACCGAGACTGCTGAGCGCGTCCTCAATAACCGCTACCGAATCACCTCGTTGATCGGACGCGGCGGGATGGCTGATGTGTACCTGGGCCATGACCTCACGCTGGATCGCAAGGTCGCGGTCAAGATGCTGCGCCCCGACCTGGCCCGCGATCCCCAGTTCCAGGGCCGCTTCCGCCGCGAGGGCCAGTCGTCGGCCTCGCTGAACCACCCCAACATCGTGGCCGTGTATGACTCCGGCCGCGCCGAGGTCGAGGACCAGGCACACCACGAGATCAAGACTCCCTACATCGTCATGGAATATGTCGACGGGGTCACCCTGCGCCATATCCTGCATGGCACTCCGCGCATCACCGACACCGCAGACGTCGATGATGAGCAGACCCGGATCGCCGGGGAGACGAACCATGCACCGCCGCCCGGTGAGCCCGACGACGACGTCCTGGCCCTGGGCGACACGGGCCGCGTCCACGACGGCGAGGACCACCTCCCCGCCGCGCAGGTCGGCTCCCAGCTGCAGTCGAAGATCGACCATGCGCTGAACAAGCCGCTCTCCGAGCGGGAGACGGCCGGCTATATGCACGGGATCCTCGGCGCACTGGGCTACAGCCACGAGAAGGGCATCGTCCACCGCGACATCAAGCCCTCCAATGTGATGGTCTCCCAGACTGGACAGATCAAGGTGATGGACTTCGGGATCGCCCGAGCCCTGGCTGACTCCGCCTCGACCATGACCCAGACCTCCGCCGTGGTCGGCACCGCCCAGTACCTCTCCCCTGAGCAGGCGCGCGGCGAAGTGGTGGACCACCGGTCTGATCTCTACTCGGCCGGCTGCGTGCTCTTCGAGCTGCTGACCAACCGTCCGCCCTTCCAGGGCGAGTCCCCCGTCTCGGTGGCCTACCAGCATGTGCGCGAGGCCCCACCGTTGGTGAGCGACTTCAACCACCAGGTCAGCCCGGCGATGGAGTCAGTGGTCGGCAAGGCCCTGACCAAGGATCCCGCGTTCCGGTTCCAGACCGCCGAAGAGTTCAACCAGGCCATCCAGAAGGCGCTGATCGGCATCGGCGTGGACGACGACGACCACCCCACCGCGGCGATGGCGGCCGTCGGCGGCCGGCAGGACTTCAATCAGGTCCTCGCCGCCGGCGGCGTCGCACCGGCCACCCAGCTCTCCGCGCGCACCCCGGAGGACCCCGACCTCTATCAGAGCCACGACCAGCCTCAGGAACGACCGCGTCGTCGTCGTGGCGGCCTGATCCTGATCTGGACGCTGCTGATCCTCGCGCTGGCAGGCGGCGGCACCTGGGCGCTGATGAACATGCTCGACAGCCCCGAGGTCTCCATCCCCGATGTGACCGGGATGACCGAGGAGGACGCGCGGGCGGAGCTGACCGCGCTGAACCTGAACCCCACCGTGGAGACGGAGGCTCACCCCGAGATCGAGGAAGACCTAGCGATCCGCACCGACCCCGAGGCAGAGACCGCGGTGGCTCCTGACAGCGCCGTGGTGCTCTACATCTCCACCGGGCCGCAGAGCGTGCGCATCCCCGACGGTCTGCAGGGCTCCTCCGAGGAGGAGGTGCGTGAGGCGCTGGACGAGGTGGGACTGGAGGTGGGCGAGATCAGCCAGGAGAATCACCCCAGCATCGGGGAAGACATGCTGATCAGCACCGACCCGGAAGCCGGTTCCTCGGTGGCGCCAGGATCCGAGGTGGATCTGGTGCTCTCCACCGGTCTGGTGGAGATGCCGGGAGTCTTCAACCGCACCCGCACCGAGGCCCAGACGATCCTCGAGAACCTGGGGCTCAGCGTGGCCATCGTCGAAGATGAGCGCACCGACTACGCCGAGGACACCGTCGTCGGCCAGCGGGTGGGCGGCGCGTCCGTCGTCGCCGGAGACACCATCCCGCAGCGCTCCACCGTGACGCTGGTCGTCGCGGTCGCCCCGGAGCCGGCTCCCGCTCCCGCTCCCGCGCCGGAGCCTGACCCGGAGCCGGAAGAGGAAGAGGCGCCCGAGCCGGACACCGATGACGGCGACAACCGTGAATCCCCCAGGGAAGACCCCGAGGAGTCCCCCAGTGAGGACGCTGAGGAAGCCGACGATGGCGGAGCCGAGTCCGGCAACGAGGACGAAGACGCAGCGGACGAAGACTCCGAAGCACCCGAGGAGTCCCCCGCAGAGGAGGAATCCCCTGAGGCGAACAGCGGAGCGAACGGCGGATCCAACGGCGGATCCAACGGCGACGCCGAGGAATCCCCGGGAAACGCGGGTGATGACTCAGCAGACTCGGAGGACACGAACGGGAACTCCAACGGCAACGGCGGCAACGGCGACTGAGACGCCTTGCGCCTCACGGACCGCCACCAGGACCACCTCCTCGACCACCGCGCGGCACCGACCTGCGCGGCACCCCAGAAATGAGATGAAATAATCAGCGCCATGTCCAGACTCTCCTTCTCACCGCGAAACCTCGGCACGGCTCTGGGCTCGGCCGGCTCGGTGCTCATCGGTCGGGCCGCCCGCACCGTGACGAAGCTGCGCGGCGGCGGCGGGTCGGCCTTCCCAGGACTGGTCGTCGAGAAGCTCGACCCGCATTTCCTCGCCCGCACGCTGCACCGGCTCCCGCGCGGGGTCATCGTCGTGTCGGGGACCAACGGGAAGACCACGACCACCAAGATGGTCGTGGAGCTGCTGCAGGGCCAGGGTCTGAAGGTCTTCACCAACCGCAGCGGCTCCAACTTCACCCGCGGCGTCGTCGCCTCGATCCTCGAAGAGGTCAAGCTCTCCGGGAAGCTGGACGCCGACATTGCGGTGCTGGAGCTCGATGAGGCCCACGCGGTGCACTTCGTCAAGGCGGTGCGCCCCAACCACAGCCTGCTGCTCAATGTCATGCGTGATCAGCTGGACCGTTTCGGGGAGATCGACACCACCGCAGGGATGCTGCGCACCATCGCCCAGCACACGGTCGAGGCCGTGGTGCTCAACCGTGAGGACCCCCGGGTCCGGGCCATCGCTGAGACCCTGGGCGCCCAGCGGGTCGACTACTTCGGGCTCAGCGAGTCGCTGCGCGGCCACTTCCCCAGCGACGATGACTTCCACTCAGGACCCGCGACCGCGGCGGATCACCCGCACGCCGATGTCGTCCTCGAAGAGCTCATCGAGGGCGGTGGCCGGTTCACCGTCGACGGCGAGTCGGTGACCACCTCACTGACCGTCAACGGCGCCTACAACACCTTCAACGCTGCGGCCGCGATGGCGGTGGTCCGCCAGGCGCTGGGCGACACCGTGGACGCCCCGGCGCTCATCGACTCCCTCTCCAAGGTCTCTCCGGCCTTCGGACGTGGCGAGAGCCTCACCGTGCAGGGACGTCCGCTGGACCTGGTGCTGGTGAAGAACCCCTCCGGATTCCGGCTCGGACTGAGCTCCTTCCCTGCCGGCGGTGTGGCCACGATGATCGCGATCAACGACAACTACGCCGACGGCCGGGACATGAGCTGGCTCTGGGACGTGGAATTCGCCTCGCTCGCGGAGGAGGGCGTGCGGATGATCTCCGGAGTGCGCGCCTACGACATGGCTCTGCGGCTGAAATACGACGAGGTCGACTTCGACGCGGTGGAGCCTGACCTGTCGCTCGCGCTCACCCGCTTCCTCGAGGAGAATCCCGGGAAGCCCGCCCGGATCTTCTGCACCTACACCGCCATGCTCGGGCTGCGAAAGCGGCTTGGCGCCTATACCGAAGTCGAGGCCTTCTGATGGCAGAGTCCAAGCCCATCCACGTGCTCCAGCTCTACCCCCGGGACATGAACATCTATGGAGACTTCGGCAATGCGCTGGTGCTCCAGCGACGTCTGCAGTGGCGCGGCTATGAGCCGATCCTGCACAGCTACGACCCGGAGGATGAGTTCCCGGAGCAGGTCGACATCATCATCGGCGGCGGCGGTCAGGACAGCGGTCAGGACAAGATCCAGCAGGACCTGCTGCGGATCGGTGACAAGCTCCACGCCCTGGCCGAGGACGGCACCCCGATGTTGATGATCTGCGGTCTGTACCAGCTCTTCGGGCACTCCTTCCGCACCCGGGAGGGCCGGGAGATCAAGGGCGTGGGCCTCCTGGACCTGAGAACCGAGGGCACCGACACCCGGCTGATCGGCAATGTGGTGGCCGAGTCCAAGGAGTTCGGCGAGATCCTCGGCTACGAGAACCACTCCGGACAGACCTATCTCGGGCCCGAGGTCCAGCCGCTGGCACGGGTCACCAAGGGCGAGGGGAACAACGCCCGGGACTCACACGAGGGCGCGCGCTGGAAGAACATCGTGGGCAGCTACCTGCACGGGTCGCTGCTGCCGAAGAACCCGGCGATCGCGGACTTCCTGATCGCGCAGGCCGTTCAGAACCGCTACGCCGAGACGATCCAGCCGCAGATCGATGCGGCCGGGTCTGCCCAGCCGATCGAAGAGCTGACCCGCAAGGCCCGGACGACGGCGACCCGGCGGCCCCGCTAGGTCCTCACATCAGTTCATCGTCGATGCCTCGACGCACTACTTCCAGCGCATCGTCATGAAGAAGCCGACCATGGTGATGCCGAAGCCGATGATGACGTTCCAGCCGCCGGCGGCCTGCACCGGGGCGGCGCCCTGGGTGATGTACCAGACGATCAGCCAGAGCAGGCCCAGGATCATCAGCCCGATCATCGTCGCCCGGTACCAGAGCGGCAGCGAGTCGTCCTCGAGTTCGAGGTCCTTGACCTCCTTGGGATCGGCGTCGTTCAGCGGAGACTTCTTCGTCTCGGTCTTGTCGCGCGTCCTGCGGTTCTTGCGGTGCTTGGACTCAGCCACGTCGGTACGGTCCCCTCTGGGTCTGGCACGGATCTCGGTTCGGTATCCTGGTCTCACGGCCGTGCCCCCCTGGGGGCCCGGCCGTGGTCTGCGTGCCATTCTACCGTTTCGGTGTGATGGTCGCCCCACTCAACCTTCGGAGGATTCATGTCGGGACACCGCGGCCGCAGCACAGGGGCCCGGATCCTCGGTGTCGCCGGCGAGCTGCTGATCACCCTGGGGGTGCTGGGGCTGCTCTTCGTGGTGTGGGAGGTCTGGTGGACCGGACTCGACGCGAATCGCGAGGCCCAGACCATCGAAGACGAGTTCCACACCCGAATCGAACAGCTGGACGCTGACCCGGCACGGCAGGAGCAGCCGGAGTCACAGCGAGACTGTCAGGAGCTTCCCAACGGGAAGGCTGCGGCGTGTCCAGAGAAGATGGCCGCCGTGGACTCCGGGGCCATGGCCATGATCTACGCCCCCGCCATCGGCGCCGACTGGTCAGCACCTGTCCGCTCCGGAGTGGACGACCAGACGCTGAACACCGGCGGTCTGGGACACTACCCGGAGACCCAGCTGCCCGGAGAGCCGGGCAACTTCGCGGTAGCCGGACACCGCCTCACCTATGGCGACGTGCTGCGCGATCAGGACCGCCTGACTCCCGGGGACGAGGTCTACGTGGAGTCCCCCGATGGGTACTACACCTATGAGGTCTATGAGACCCATGTGGTGCTGCCCCAGCAGTCCGAGGTCATCCTCCCGGTCCCCGGCGAGCCGGAGGCAGAGGCTGATCGGTCGCTGCTGACGCTGACCACCTGTCATCCGCTCTTCTCCAACCGCGAGCGACTGATCACCCACGCGGAGCTGGTCGACTTCGCACCACTGACCGCCGAGGCGCCGGCTGCGCTCGGCCAGGGAGGTTCCTGAGATGTATGCCTGGCTCTTCCGCTCGCTTCCCGGTCCGCTGGTGGTGCAGATCCTTCTGGCACTGGCCCTCGTGGCCGGTATCGTGTTCCTCCTGATGCAGTTCGTCTTCCCGTGGCTGAGCCAGTACAGCCCGCTCAATGACTCCACGCTTGAAACGATGACCTTCCCGGCTCTGGGCCGGGCCGAAGGGACCCCCGCATGAGCGATACCCCCGCCCGCATCCTCGTCATCGACAACTACGACAGCTTCGTCTACACCCTTGTCGGGTACCTGCGCGAGCTCGGCGCCGAGGCCACGGTGATCCGCAACGACGATCTCTCGGTGGAGGAGGCCAAGAAGCTCGCCGCCGAGCACGACGGCGTGCTCATCTCCCCCGGCCCCGGCACCCCCGGTGAGGCTGGTGTCTCGGTGGAGCTGATCCGCTGGTGCGCCGAGGCCCAGGAGCCGATGCTCGGGGTCTGTCTGGGGCATCAGGGTCTGGGGGAGGCCTTCGGCGCAACGGTCACCCATGCCGAGCAGCTGATGCACGGCAAGACCTCCCCGGTCACCCACACCGGGCACGTCTCCTTCGCCGGACTGCCCGAGACCTTCGTGGCCACTCGCTACCATTCCCTGATCGTGGCCCCGGAGACCATTCCTGAGGTGCTCGAGGTGACCGCGCGCACCGAGGACGGGGTCATCATGGGCCTGGCCCACCGCACGGCCCCGCTGTGGGGCATGCAGTATCACCCTGAGTCGGTGCTCACCGAGGGCGGCTACCGGATGCTGGGCAACTGGCTCGAGACCATGGGGCAGACCGGCGCGGCGGAGAAGGCTGCGAAGCTCAACCCCATCCGCTGAGTGCCCGCGCAGGCCCAGCAGGAGCCCGACACGCGTCGGCGCAGACAGCACGACACACAGGAGCGGACCTGACGATCACGCCAGGTCCGCTCTTGTGTATCTACGTTCTCAGTCGACGCTCGGCTCAGGTGGCCGGCTTCGGTGAGGGAACGTTCTTGCCCTTGGCCTCGTCAGCATTCTGCGCGTTGACGTTGGTCACTCCCGAGGGCCCCGCCTTGGACTCCGGCGCACCGGAGGTCTTGGGGGCATCGGGAGTCGCCTTCGGCGCGGCGGCCGGGGTGCCAGCGACGGTGCTCGGCGCAGCCGAACCGCCCTGGGCAGCCGGCTTCGGCGCCGATGTTGCGGGCTGCGAAGCCGAGGCGGCTGGCTTGGGAGCCGAGGTCACCGGCTTGGGAGCTGCCGTGGAGGAGGTCGCTGGCCGGGTGACCGGCGCAGGCTTCTTCCACGGATCCTCCACCGGCTGGCTGGCGCGCCATGCGGCCACCCCCGCCGTCACGGCCGCGGCCACCAGTCCAAAGACCAGCAGACCCTTCTTGCGGCTGTTGGAGCGCTGGTGCTTCTTCAGCGTCTTGGCAGCGTCCTTCGCGTAGCGCTCGGAGCTCTTGCGCAGCTTCTTGACGATCTTCTTGTCACCGGTGGCCTTGATCAGCGCCTTCTCGACGCGGGGATCAAGCTCAGCGCGGTGGATCAGCTTCGCGGTCTTGTCCGCATAGCCGCCCAGCTTCGCCGAGGTGGCAGGGACGTACTCCGAGGTGAACTGCGTCTTGGCAGTGTCGTACTTGGAGAGGATCTTGGTCACCTCAGCCTTGGCCTGTGGGGGGAGCTTCTCGTACTGGGACGAGATGCCGCCTCCGGCGACCGAGGAGTATTCCTTGATCTTCTTGCCGGCCACTGAGGCGCTGTCGTTGACCGCCGTCAGTGCGCGACCCGAAGCATCGTGCACCTTCGGGGCACCCTTGCGGTAGGTGTCCTCGGCCCAATCTGCTGCCGCACCCAGTTTGGGGGCGGTCCAATCACGTGCGGTCTCGACCCCTGCGAGCACCAGGTGCTCCCAGCCGTGGTTCCGCTTCTTCTTCTTGCCGAACATGCATGTCCTCCGAATTCGGATCGGTTGCTGGCTTCAGCTTACGTGGTCTCTCCGTGACCTGCTATGGCACGGCCAATCCCTTCATCATCCCCCCAGCTGGCACCGCGCGCCACCAAGAGTGAGAGAATGGGGTCCATGAGTGCTATCGCAACACACAAGGCAACTATCCGTACTTCCCAGGGCGAGATCCTCGTCGAGCTCTTCGGGAACCACGCTCCCAAGACCGTGGACAACTTCGTCGGTCTCTCCACCGGTGAGCGCGAGTGGACCCACCCCGAGTCCGGCGAGAAGATGGTCGACACCCCGCTCTACAGCGGCACCGTGTTCCACCGGATCATCTCCGACTTCATGATCCAGGGCGGAGACCCGCTGGGCCTCGGCGTCGGCGGCCCGGGCTACAAGTTCGGCGACGAGATCCACCCGGAGCTGGACTTCACCTCCCCGTACAAGCTGGCCATGGCCAACGCAGGACCGGGCACCAACGGGTCCCAGTTCTTCATCACCTCGGTGGCCACCACCTGGCTGCAGGGCAAGCACACCATCTTCGGCGAGGTCTCTGATCCCGCCTCGCAGAAGATCGTCGACGCCCTGAACACTGTCCCCACCGACAACCGGGACCGTCCGAAGGAAGATGTCGTCATCGAGAAGATCGACATCGAGAAGCTCTGAGGATCTAGACCGATCAACGCAACATTCTGTCCGCAGCACCCGGACAGGCCCGCCACCGTGCAGTGTCAACGCTGTGAGCGGCCGGCCTGTCCGGAGTGTCTGCGGGAGGCCCCGGTCGGCTTCCAATGTGTGGACTGCCTGGCCCGGGCCAGGGATGAGTTCCAACGCCGCCGGCCCCCGGCGCGCTCCCAGTTCGGTGCCGTGCTGCGCGACGATCAGCGCCCGGTGGTCACCTTCACCGTCATCGGGCTCTGCGTCCTGCTCTTCTCCCTGCAGCTGCTCGGCAGCGCCGTCACCGACGCGAACCCTGACCCCGTCACCGGGGCCCTCTGGTATGCCCCGCTGCAGACGTCTTCCTGGGCTTTCGAGCCCTGGCGGATGCTCACCTCCGCGCTGGTGCATTCTCCGGCCAACGCCATGCATCTGCTCTTCAACATGTTCGCGCTCTGGTTCATCGGCCGGGCCATCGAACCGGCGCTCGGACCCCTGCGCTATATCGCCCTGCTGACCCTCTCCGCTCTCGGCGGCTCTGTCGCTGTGCTCTTCCTGACTCCCGCGTGGACCCCCACGCTCGGCGCCTCCGGAGCAGTCTTCGGCCTCTTCGGTGCGCTGTTCATCCTGATGCGCGCCACCGGCTCCCAGACCGGCGGAATCCTGGCGCTGATCGCGATCAACGTGGTGGTCAGCTTCGTGATTCCCGGCATCTCCTGGCAGGGGCATTTCGGTGGACTCGTCATCGGCGCGCTGTGCGCCCTGGTGTTCTCCAAGGCCCCGGCCCGCTCCTCCACCGACCGGCGCCAGGACGCGCGCCGACGCGCGCGCTGGCAGGGCTTCGGGCTGCTCTGCATCGCCGTGGTCCTGGTGCTGCTCACCGGCCTGGGCATGACCCTGGTGAATCCCTACGCATGAACCACTCCGCTTCCTCCCCAGGCTGTGCAGGACTAATCCACAGTTTTGTGCACAATTCACAGAAACCTGTGGATAGCGTGCTGACCTGGGGAATCACACCTGTGTAACTTATACACACTGTGGATAAACCCTGTGGATAACCTTTTGATCTGGGCTTTCACAGCAGATACGACGACGCCGAAACCACAGACCGTGGTTTCGGCGTCATCGTCATGTTCCGCTGGATGATCCAGCCGGGCCGCCGAGCTGCTGCTGCTCAGCGTCGTGCGGCCGCCCCGTGCGGACCGGAGTCGGCAGCGGCCTCTGACTCGCTCCACTGCTCCTCCATGGTGGGCCACATCCGCTTGAGGATGTCGTTCCAGGTGATCGCCCCAGCAAGGACGCCGTCGGAGTACACCACTGCCAGCTGTTCGCCGGCTTCACGCATGGTCTGGAACGCGTCATAGACGGAAGCTCCGGTGGACACGACCAGCGCAGGGCGGGCCAGTTCGCTGACCGGGTGCCCCGGCTCAACGGTGAGCGTGTCCCGCACATGGACCACCAGCGGGTTCGTGCCGGTCTCGGGGATGATCAGAATCCGCAGGTGCCCGGTGCGCTGGGCCGCGGCCTGCACATCAGCCGCCGTGGCCGAAGCGGGCACCGTAGTGGTCTCCTGACGGGTTCGCGCGGCAATCACATCGTCGACGGTGAGCGTCTCGAGGTCGATGACCCGGGAGATCTGCGAGGCCGAGGCCTGATCCAGCGTGCCGGTCCGGGTGGAGTGCTCGACCAGATGCCGGATCGTGTCGGAGTCGTAGCCGCCCGCCGCCGCACGGTCCACCGGGATGATTCCGCTGGCCGCGACAAGGCGGTTGGCGATGCCGTTGATCCAGAGCAGCAGGGGCCGGAAGACCCAGAGGATCACCTGGGCCGGGAGCGCGACGAGCTTCGCAGCCCGCTCCGGATGCGCGATGGCCCAGGATTTCGGAGCCATCTCGCCGACCACCAGGTGCAGGAAGGTCATCAGGAACAGAGCCAGCGCGAAGGCGAGCACGTCGGCGGCCCACAGCGGCATGTTCCACGACTCGAAGATCGGGGTGAGTGCGTAGTCGACAGCGGGTTTGCTGACCGCGCCCAGCGCGAAGGTACACGCCGTGATGCCCAGCTGGGCTCCGGCGAGCATCACCGTGAGCTCGTTGAGACCGCGCAGCGCGGCGCGCGCCGAACGGCTGTGTTCTGCTTCTTCCTCCAGGCGGTGGCGGCGGGCAGCCAGCAGCGCAAACTCAAGGATGACGAAGAAGGCGGAGATGGCAATGATGGCGATGGTTGCAATGGTGGGGATCAGCCAGTCGCTCATCGTTCCTCCTCGAAATGTTCGGTCAGGCGAAGGTGCACTGACTCGGGAACGTGGCGGTCCACGCTGATCACGGTGACGTCGACCCAGCGCTGCGGGGGCGAGGACTCGCCATAGTCGGCGGGTTCAGCCGGCAGATCGATCCGGACCTCCTGGCCTTCGGTGAGCAGCGCGCCCTCCTGGGACATCAGGAGCCCGGAGAGCGTCTCGTAGTCGCCTTCGGGGAAGTCCTGGCCGATGACGCGCTCCACCTCGTCCAGGTGCAGATCACCATCGACGCGCCAGTGGTTCTCACCGACATGTTCGATGCCGGCGGGCTCCTCGTCGTCGTGCTCGTCGGTGATCTCGCCGAGGATCTCCTCCGCAAGATCCTCCATGGTCACCACGCCGGTGAAGCCGCCGTATTCGTCGATGACGCAGGCGAGCTTGGCGTTGGCATCACGCAGCGTCCGCACTGCCTCAGGCAGCGGCATCAGCGTCGGCACGATCACCGGGGCGCGCATGATCTCGGTCGCAGCGGCCGCATCGGTGAACTTGGTGCCCAGCAGGTCTACGAGATGGACGACGCCGACGGGTTCGTCATGCATGTCGACCACCGGGTAGCGGGTGTGCTCCTGGGCCATGAGAGCGCGGATCTCGCCCAGCGTGGTGTCCGGGTGGATCAGCCCGGTGCGGGACCGCGGAATCATGGCGTGCTCGACGTCGTGATCCGGGAAGTCCAGGATCCTGTCGAGGGTCAGGTACATCTCCTCGGCGAGGTCTCCGCTCTCATGCGAGCTGGTCACGATGTGCTCGAGGTCCTTCGCGGTGGCGCTGGACTCCACGTCGTGCACCGGCTCGATCCGCAACAGCTTCAGCAGCGCGTTCGCAGAGACATCGAAGATCCAGATCAGCCAGCCGAAGGCGGCGAGATAGAGCTTCGTGGACCGCGCCAGGGCCAGCGACAACGGGGTCGGATTCGCGATGGCGTAGTTCTTCGGGAAGAGCTCACCGAAGATCATCTGCACGATGGTGGAGGCGGCCAGAGCGATGATCGTGCCGACCGCGATCCCCAGCGCCGCGGGGACGCCGATGCCGCCCAGCAGAACACCCAGGCTCTCCCCCACCAGCGGCTCTGCGACATAGCCCACGAGCAGACCGGTGACGGTGATGCCCAGCTGGGCTCCGGAGAGCATGAAGGAGGTGCGACCGGTGACGTCCAGCGCGCGCTGTGCGGACTTATCGCCTCCGGCGGCCAGTGCCCGCAGCTTATTGCGGTCCACGGACATGTACGCGAATTCTTGGGCCACGAAGTAGCCGTTGGCGGCAATGATGACCAGGATGACGAGGATGCCCAGCAGCAGAAGCAAGAATTCGATCACCGGGTCACCACCATCGTGCACCTGCGGAGTTCAGCTTGCCCTGCGTTCGCAGTACTCGGGGGGCGAGATCGTCGCCGGCGGAGTACTGCGCGTTGTAACTCGTACACCTGTGTCAGGCACCTCTTCAGACTTTAGATCGGACCGATAGATCGAGACTATAGCGCAATCGGGTCCCGGGGGTAGACCGCGTGCGGCAGGTCCTGGCCGGAGTCTCCTGTGAAGGACCGTCTCCTGTTGATACCGTGTGCCCGTGACGACCGAGGCCTATGCGGTGTTTCTCGATCCGGCACACCATGCGGCAGCCACCCATCCGCGGGTGAGCACATGGTGGCGCTGGCAGGATCACCAGGTGCACATCGCCCGCCCCGCGCCGCTGGCTGCAGCTCTCGCCGCACCGGCCGATGGGTCCGTCGGCGCAGACCCGCCCAAGCCGCCCAGGCCGGCGGTCCGGGTGCTGGTGATCCACGGCGGCGGCGGGCACAGCGGGGCGCTCTGGCCGATCACCTCGCTGCTCGCCGCGCAGGGCCTGGACGTCGCCGCCGTGGATCTCCCGCTCTATGGCAGGACGCTCAGCCTGGACCCGGGCGCCGTGCGGTATCAGACCTGGGTCCGGCTGCTGGTCGACCTTCTCGACGCCGAGCACGACGACCGACCGCTGATCCTGCTCGGTGCGAGCATGGGCGGGATGCTCGCCTACGAGGCGGCAGCCAGATCACCGCACGTGGCCGCGGTCGGCGCGACCTCCCTGCTGGATCCGCAGGACTGGCGCGTCCGGGCGAGGCTGACCCGCTTCGGTCCCCTGGCCGTCGCCGGCGCTCAGCTCACCCGCCTCATCCCCGGAGGAGCCGCACAGATGAGGGTGCCGATGCGCGCCGTGGCTGATTTCGCAAAGATGAGCCGGGACCCGGACCTGGCCGAACTGTGCGCCTCGGATCCGCTGGGCGGAGGCGCCCGAATACCGGTGGGGTTTCTCAGCTCATTCCTGAACTATGACCATGTCCCCGGGGCGGAGATGACCACACCGGTGACCCTCCTTCACCCCACACACGACGCCTGGACCCCCGTGCAGCTGAGCATGCGGTTCCTGCTGCGGATCGCGGCCCCGACCGAGGCTGTGATGCTGCGCAGATGCGGGCATTTCCCGATCGAGGAGCCCGGGGTGAGCGATCTCGTCGCCGCCGTGGTCCGCCTCGCCGGAAGACACATCGAGACAGGG
Organism: Nesterenkonia sp. DZ6; assembly: GCF_022565835.1. Lineage (NCBI taxonomy): Bacteria > Bacillati > Actinomycetota > Actinomycetes > Micrococcales > Micrococcaceae > Nesterenkonia > Nesterenkonia sp. DZ6. The sequence continues at coordinate 214,586 of NZ_JAJOYW010000003.1, read as the reverse complement.
CCCCCAGCGTGAACCACCAGACCGCACCGAGAGACGCATGCGGTGACAGGAAGCTCCACGGTCGCCGGGCCCGGCCCAGGACACGAAAAAGCTCCCCGCACTTCAAGTGCGGGGAGCCTCTTCCGATTCAGATCCTCTGGTGGAGGCAAGGGGACTCGAACCCCTAACCCCCTGCTTGCAAAGCAGGTGCGCTACCAATTGCGCCATGCCCCCAAAGGTGCTTCTCAGGTTATCAGAGCGAGTCTGTGGCCTGAGACCAGACCTGCCGGGTGTCCTCGGCTCGTCGCCACTGGCGATAACCGAGGATCCCCGCCACGGAGAGAGCCACAAAGACGATGCGTTTCATGTTTCCCTCCTTGGAGTCCGGGGTGGGCGTAGGAGGACTTGAACCTCCGACCTCATCGTTATCAGCGATGCGCTCTAACCGCCTGAGCTATACGCCCGGACACCTTGTTTCAGGTGCGTCACCCCCGCGAGGGCGACCACTACACGTTACCCTGCACCCTGCGACCCCGCCAAATCGTGGAGCCGGAGCGCTCAGTCGTCGGTGAGCGTGACTCCCACGCCGCCCACCAGGGAGGCGGAGAGGTTGTACAGCACTGCAGCGAGCATCGAGAGCACGGTCAGCAGCACCACGTTGACCACGGCGATGATCGTGGCGAAGGCCGCGACCTGCGTGATGGTCACAAGCTCCTCGACCCGGAAGGACCCGCCGCCGCCCTCGGTGCCGAGGATCTGGCCGAGAAGCTCGTTGACTCGGTTGAAGATCCCCGAGACGTCCATGACGGTCCACAGCGTGACCGCCGCGACCACGGTCATGATGCCCAGGGCCACCGAGAGCAGGAAGCTCATCTTCAGCACCGACCAGGGGTCGACCTTGGAGATCAGCAGCCGCGCCTTGCGCACCTTCGCCTTGGGCGTCGGTCGCACCAGGCCGGGCTGGGGACGACTACCGGTGGGGCGCTGACCCTGAGCCGGACGTGCTCCCTGCCCGCTGGGGCGTGCCCCGGCAGTCGGTCGCGGCTTGGGGGCCCCGGCCTTCTCCGCCTGGGGACGGGGGGATGTGGTGGCTCCGCCAGCGGCCTGGGCACGCGGCCGAGGCGCGGGGAACCGGTTGGCCGGCCGCGCCGCGGAGGAGCCCGTCTGGCTCCCTGAATTACCTGCGCCGTTGCTTGCGCTCACTGAAGTCCTCCATCAGGCATCGTCTCGGTCCGATTCATCCCGGTCCGCTTCATCAGGGACCAACGCTACTGCATCGGCCGCGTCGGGACGCTCAGCTTCGCCGGCGGCAGCACCTGGTGTCCCGGGCTCCGACGTCGTGGCCTCAGCTGCACCCTCAGCTGCACCCTCGGCTTCACCCGTGGCGGCCAGGGTCACCCCGGAGTTGCGTGCGACCTTGAGGATGCGGTCCTTCTTGCGCGGCTTCGCGAAGATGACCCCCATGGTGTCACGGCCCTTGGAGGGCACGCCTGAGACGGGAGACCGGACCACATTGCCGGATTCCATGACGACCAGGACCTCGTCGTCGTCCTCGACGACCATGGCGCCGACCAGGTCACCACGGTCCTCCACCAGCTTGCCCACCTTGATGCCCAGGCCGCCGCGGCCCTGGACCCGGTATTCGCTGACATCGGAGCGCTTGGCATAGCCGGCCTCGGTGACGACGAACACATAGGAGTCCTCGGTCACCACGTCGGCGGCCAGCAGCTCGTCCTCCTCGCGGAACTTCATGCCGGTGACGCCCGAGGTGGCGCGACCCATGGGTCGCAGCGCCTCGTCGGTGGCGGTGAAGCGCAGCGACTGGCCCTTGCGGGAGACCAGCATCAGATCATCGGCGGACGAGATCAGCTTGGAGGAGACCAGCTCGTCGTCCTCGCGCAGGTTGATCGCGATCACGCCTGCCTGGCGGGGAGTGTCGTAGTCGGTGAGCACGGTCTTCTTCACCAGTCCGCGCTTCGTCGCCAGCACCAGGTAAGGGGCATCCTCATAGGTGCGCAGCGGCAGCACGCCGGCGATGTGCTCATCGGGCTGGAACGCCACGATGTTGGCCACGTGCTGTCCCTTGGAATCGCGACCGGACTCGATCAGGTCGTAGCACTTGGTGCGGTAGACCCGGCCGAGGTTGGTGAAGAACAGGATCCAGTGGTGCGTGGTGGTCACGAAGAAGTGCTCGACGATGTCGTCGGTGCGCAGCTGGGCGCCGCGGACTCCCCTGCCGCCTCGGTGCTGGGCGCGGTAGTTGTCGATCTTGGTCCGCTTCACGTAGCCGTCGCGGGTGATCGAGACGACCACGTCCTCCTGGGGGATCAGATCCTCCATGGACATGTCACCGTCGTAGCCCAGCTGGATGTGGGTGCGGCGGTCATCGCCGTGCTTGTCCACGATGGTGTCCAGCTCAGAGCTGATGATCCGACGCTGGCGATCCTCTGAGGCCAGGATGTCCTGGAAGTCCTCGATCATCTTCATCAGCTCGTCGTACTCGTCCTGCAGGCGCTGGCGCTCCAGGGCGGCCAGCTTGCGCAGCTGCATGTCGAGGATGGCCTGGGCCTGGTCGTCGTCGATCTCCAGCAGAGACTTCAGGTTCTGCCGGGCCTCGTCGACGGTGGAGGAGGCGCGGATCGTGGCGATCACGCGGTCCAGGTCGTCCAGAGCCTTGAGCAGCCCGATCTTGATGTGGGCCTCACGCTGGGCCTTGTCGAGCCGGAACTGGGTGCGCCGGACGATCACGTCGATCTGGTGGGTGACCCAGTGGTGGACGAAGGCGTCCAGGCTCAGCGTGCGCGGCACGCCGTCGACCAGGGCCAGCATGTTCGCGGAGAAGTTCTCCTGCAGCTGGGTGTGCTTGTAGAGGTTGTTCAGCACCACCTTGGCCACGGCATCGCGCTTGAGCACGACGACGAGGCGCTGGCCGGTGCGTCCGGAGGATTCATCGCGCAGATCCGCGATCCCGGAGACCTTGCCGTCCTTGACCAGCAGCGCGATCTTTCGGGCCAGGTTGTCGGGGTTCGCGTGGTAGGGCAGCTCGGTGACCACCAGGCAGGTGCGTCCCTGGAGCTCCTCGACGCTGACCACTGCGCGCATCGTGATCGATCCGCGGCCGGTGCGATAGGCCTCTTCGATCCCACGGGTGCCCAGGATCTGTGCGCCGGTGGGGAAGTCGGGGCCCTTGATCCGCTGCAGCAGCGCCTCGAGCAGCTCTTCGCGGCTGGCCTGCGGGTTCTGCAGATACCACTTCACGCCGTCGGCGACCTCGCGCAGGTTGTGCGGAGGAATGTTGGTGGCCATGCCCACCGCGATGCCGGAGGAGCCGTTGACCAGCAGGTTCGGGAAGCGCGAGGGCAGCACGACGGGTTCCTGCTGCTTGCCGTCGTAGTTGTCCTGGAAGTCGACGGTGTTCTCGTTGATGTCCCGGACCATCTCCATGGCCAGCTGGGCCATCTTGGTCTCGGTATAACGAGGGGCCGCCGGGCCGTCGTCGCCGGGGTTGCCGAAGTTGCCCTGGCCGGTGGCCAGCGGGTAGCGCATCACCCAGTCCTGGATCAGCCGGGACAGGGCGTCGTAGATCGCCGAGTCGCCGTGGGGGTGATAGTTGCCCATCACGTCGCCGACCACGCGGGCGCACTTGTTGAAGGAGCGGTCCGGGCGGTAGCCGCCGTCGTACATCGCGTAGAGCACCCTGCGGTGCACCGGCTTGAGCCCGTCGCGCACATCGGGCAGCGCGCGGCCCACGATCACTGCCATCGCGTAGTCCAGGTAGGACCGCTTCATCTCGGTCTGCAGGTCGATCTGCCGGATCCGGTCGGTGGTCACGACCTCTTCGACGACGACGCCCTCAACGGCCTCGGACGGCCCGCCCTGCGGGTCCTGCGGTTCTTCGGTGTTGTCACTCACGTGTGGTGTTCTCCCTTATGCGGAAATCGGCATCGTCTCGCGGCTGCGCCCTGCACGGGCTGGCAGCGGGTCAGATGTCGAGGAAGCGGACGTCCTTGGCGTTCTGCTGGATGAATCCGCGGCGGGACTCGACGTCTTCACCCATCAGGATGGAGAACACCTCGTCGGCGGCAGCGGCGTCCTCCATGGAGACCTGGAGCAGGGTGCGGTGATCCGGATCCATGGTGGTCTCCCACAGCTCCGAGTAGTCCATCTCACCGAGTCCCTTATAGCGCTGGATCCCGAGCTCCTTGGGCAGCTTGCGCCCCTTGGCCCGACCTTCAAACAGCGCGACATCACGCTCAGCGTCGGTGTAGACATAATCCTGCGGACCGGTCTGCCATTTGATCTTGTACAGCGGCGGCTGCGCGAGGAACACGTTGCCGTGTTCGATCAGCGGGCGCATATAGCGGAAGAGCAGGGTCAGCATCAGCGTGGTGATGTGCTGACCGTCCACGTCGGCATCGGCCATGAGCACGATCTTGTGATAGCGCAGCTTGGCCTGATCGAAGTCCTCGCCGATGCCGGTGCCGAAGGCGGTGATCATCGACTGGACCTCCTGGTTTCCCAGCGCCCGGTCCAGCCGTGCCCGCTCCACGTTGAGGATCTTTCCGCGCAGCGGCAGGATCGCCTGGGTGCGGGGGTCGCGGCCACGCTTGGCCGAGCCGCCGGCCGAGTCACCCTCGACCAGGTAGATCTCGGACTCGGAGGGGTCCTTGGAGGAGCAGTCCGCGAGCTTGCCGGGCATGCCCATGGTCTCCAGCGGAGACTTTCGGCGGGCGTTCTCGCGGGCCTTGCGGGCCGCGACGCGAGCATGAGCCGCTGACTGGGCCTTGCGCACGATGTCGCGCGCCGGGCCGGGGTTTCGCTCCAGCCAGTCCCCGAGATTCTCGTTGACGACCTTCTGCACGAAGCCGCGGGCCTCGGTGTTGCCCAGCTTGGTCTTGGTCTGACCCTCGAACTGCGGCTCGCGCAGCTTGATCGAGATGACCGCGGTGAGACCTTCGCGGATGTCCTCGCCGGTGAGGTTGTCGTCCTTCTCACGCAGGATCTGCTTGTCTCGGGAGTACCGGTTGATCAACGTGGTCATCGCGGCGCGGAAGCCCTCTTCGTGGGTGCCGCCCTCGTGGGTGTTGATCGTGTTCGCGTAGGTGTGCACCGATTCCGAGTAGGACAGCGTCCACTGCATCGCGAGCTCGGCGGCCATGCCGCGCTCGGTGTCCTCGGTCTCGAAGGCGATGACGTCGTCGTGGACCACCTCGGCCCGCTTGGTGGCGTTGAGGTGGTTGACGTAGTCGAGCAGCCCGGAGTCGTACTGGTAGACGACGACGCGGCCCTTGGGAGTCTCGATGATGCCGTCATGGCCGCCGCCGGCCTCGGTGGGCTCCAGCTCGGCCTCGGTCTCCTCGTGGTGCTCCTCGAGCACCTCGTCGTGGACCACGGCGTTGCCCGGAATGTTGCGCTCATCGCGCAGGGTGATGCGCAGGCCCTTGTTCAGGAAGGCCATCTGCTGGAACCTGGCGCGCAGCGTCTCGAAGTCGAATTCGATGGACTCGAAGATCGACGGGTCCGGGTAGAAGGTCATGGTGGTGCCGGTGGAATCGGTCTCAGGGCCCCGGCTGAGCTGCTCGGTGGTCTCGCCGCCGTTGCCGAAGCCGATGCTCCACTCATAGCCCTGCCGACGCACGGTGGTGCGGACCTTCTGGGAGAGCGCGTTGACCACCGAGATGCCGACTCCATGGAGGCCGCCGGAGACCGCGTAGCCGCTGCCGCCGAACTTGCCGCCCGCGTGCAGCACGGTCATCACGACCTCGACGGTGGGCTTGCCCTCGGTGGGATGCATGTCCACCGGAATGCCGCGGCCGTCGTCTTCGACCCGGACGCCGCCGTCGTCCTGCATGGTGATCTGGATGTGGGAGCAGTAGCCGGCCAGGGCCTCGTCCACCGAGTTGTCGACCACTTCGTAGACCAGGTGGTGCAGACCGCGCTCACCGGTGGAACCGATGTACATGCCGGGACGCTTGCGGACTGCTTCCAGGCCCTCCAGGACGGTGATGTCCGAGGCGCCGTAGTTGCCCTGGTGCTGCTTGTTCTCGTTAGCCGAGGTCACGGGCTATGCCGTCTCCTTGAGTTGCCGGGAAGGTCGTGAAGGTCGACCTTGTCATGACACAGACCAGCCCGAGTGGTGGGTACGCTCGGGCCGTCGCTCCAGTCTACCGCGCCATCGCCCCAGAATCGCATTTTTTGGACGCTGTGGACGCCCAGACTTCATGGTCAGCGGCCGGGGAACCGGCCTGGGACCATCTCGGGGATGCCCGGATGAGGTTGGGTTCCACTGGGTGGGCCCGAGCGCGGCATATCGCAGCCTGGCGTTTCAGCCGTAGGTGTCTCGTGGGCCCCGACCGCGCACCGAATAGCGCCCCTTCTTCCAACTCGGCGCCGCGGGACCGCGGATCGAGAGACCGGTGACGATCCCCGGGCCGAGCTGAGTGTTGAACACGTCCATCAGCTGCGGCTGCATGAGCTTCAGGTTCGTGGCCCAGGCGGTGGAGTCGCAGAGGACCTCCACCACCCCGTTCTCGAACTTCTCCGGCTTGCAGTGCTGCGCGATGGCAGAGCCGACCAGCTGCTCCCAGCGTGCGATGACCGAGCCCACCGCGACAGGAGAGCTCCAGCCGCGGGTCTTGATGAGCCCCCCGACGACTCCGCCGAGCAGGTTCGGATCACGCCGGTCCGCCCCGGACTGCGATCCCCCGGTGCTCTTCCCCCGTGCCTGGGCCTCTTTGGCGCCGCTGCGCGGGTCCCCGGCGAGCGAGGAGCCGCGCGGGATTCCGCGCATCCGATGCTCTCCGCGCCCGCGGGCAGCCGCGCGCATCCGGGCCAGCAGGATCTTGGCGGCGTCCTCATGATCGTGGAGCGGGTCCTCAATCTCGTTCATGGACGGTCACCTGGCTGATCTGATCCACCGATTCCACCCGCAGCGCGTTGCGCATGAGGCTGGCCGGTACGTCGTCGTCCACTGCCGCAGTCACGATGAGCTGCTCCGCCTCGGCGGCGAGTTCGGCGAGGCGCCGTCGACGCCGGGAATCGAGCTCGGCGAACACGTCGTCGAGGATCAGCACCGGCTGGGCGCCTTCACCGGGATCGTCGTCGACCATCACGCGGTACGCGGCCAGCCGCAGCGCCAGCGCGAAGGACCAGGTCTCTCCATGCGAGGCGAAGCCCTTGACCGGCACCTCGTCCAGGGTGAAGGCGATGTCGTCGCGGTGCGGACCCACCAGGGTGATGGCGCGATGCCGTTCTTCCCGCCGGGCTGCGCCGAGACGCTGAACCATCAGCGCCGCCAGCTCCTCGCGGGAGGCCGATTCCAGGGCCGAGACGTCGGCCGTCCCAGGCACGGTCGGGCTCCCGGCACCCGCATCGGCGGCCGGTGCCCCCTCCGTGTCCGGGGCAGCGGCCATCTCGCCGTCTGGATCCTCGTCGTTCGTGCCCGCGGCATCAAGGGAGCTGAGGTACTTCAGCCGCGCCGTGCGGACGCTGCCGGAGAGCTGCCCGTAGGCGGTCGCCGTGTGGGGACGAAGCGCCGTGAGCATCTCCAAACGGGCTTTGAGCAGGTGAGATCCAGCTTCGGAGAGCTGGTGGTCCCATACCGCGAGCGTGGACTCATGAGTGGCCGTGAACCCCTCATGGCGCAGCGACTTGAGCAGGGCGTTGCGCTGTTTGAGCACCTTCTCGTAGTCCAGGCGCACCCTGCCGAGCGCCGGACGCAGCTGCACCGCGAGATCATCCAGAAGCCGACGCCGAACAGCGGGGGACCCCTTGATCAGTTCCAGATCCTCCGGAGCGAAGAGCACGGTGCGCAGGATCCCCAGCACATCGGTGGCCCGCACCGGGTTTCCGCGATTGATCCGCGCTCGGTTGCTGCGCCCCGGGTTGATCTCGACCTCGAGTCGCGCCTGCCGAGATCCACGATGCGCATCGGCCCGGATGAAGGCCTGCTTCTCTCCATGTCGGACCAGGGGCCCGTCCTGGCTCACCCGGTGCGAGCTCAGCGTGGAGAGGTAGCCGATGGCTTCGGCGATGTTGGTCTTGCCCACCCCGTTGTATCCCAGCAGCACGTTGGGGCCAGGCTCCAATGTCAGCTGCGCGTGGGCGTAGCTGCGAAAGTCTGTGAGTGTGAGCTGTGAGATCCGCATGGTCTCCTGGGCTGCCAGGGCTACGGGTTGATCAGCCGCACCGGCATCAGCAGATACCGGAAGTCGATGGCCTTCTCGCCGTCGGCTTCGGCCTGACCGGTGATCATCGCCGGCTTGGGCGCCGAGACGAAGGAGAAGCGCAGGAACTCGGTGTCGATGACGCTGAGCCCTTCGTTGAGGTATGCCGGGTTGAATCCGACGGTGATCGCCTCACCGGTGAGTGTGGCGGGGATGACCTCGGAGGCGGAGGCCGCGTCGTCGACTCCTGCGTCGAGGATGACCTCGTTGTCCTGGGTGAACTGCAGCCGCACGTGGCCATTGCGTTCGGAGACCAGGGAGACGCGGCGGGCCGCCTCGATGAACTCTGCGGTGTTGACCACGGCGTGGATCGGGGTCTCTTCCGGGAACAGCTGCCGGATCTTCGGATAGTCCCCGTCGACCAGCACAGAGGTGGTCCGCCGCCCGCCGGAGGAGAAGCCGACCAGCTCGGCGGTCTCGGAGAGCGCGATCTGCAGGGATCCGGCCCCGGCGAGGGACTTCGCCACGTCGTTCAGCGTCTTGGCCTTGATCAGCACCGAGGTCGAGATCTCGGGGTCCGCCGGGGACCAGTTGATCTCTCGCATGGCAAGCCGGTAGCGGTCAGTCGCCAGGAAGGTGATGGTGTCACCCTCGATCTCGACCTTCACGCCGGTGAGGATCGGCAGCGTGTCGTCCTTCGACGCCGCGGTGATCACCTGGGAGACCGCGCGGGCGAATGCCGCACCGTCCACGGTGCCGGCGAGCTCCGGCATGCCAGGGAGCTCAGGATACTCGTCCACCGGCATGGTGGAGAGGGTGAACTTCGAGGATCGGCAGGTCAGCTGGACGCGTGCGTCCTGCAGATGCACGGTGACCGGGGCGTTCGGCAGGGATTTCACGATGTCATTGAGGAGCCGCCCTGAGACGAGGATCGTCCCGGACTGCTGCACGTCCGCCTCGATGTGCAGCTGGGCGGAGATCTCATGGTCGAAGCTGGAGATGGTGACGGTCTGATCAGCCGCGGTGATGTGCAGCCCTGCCAGGACCGGCGCCGGGGGCCGGGGAGACAGCGAACGGGCAGCCCAGGAGACTGCTTCGGAAAGAACGTCCCGCTCAACAGTGAACTCCACTGATCCCTGCCCTTCTTGTGGCTCATCGACAGCCCAGTGCGCAATGTCAAGCATCTGGTGGCTGTGTCGAGTGTCGAGCTTACCTGCAAGAGCGCGGCAGAAGCCAGCAAAGATCTCAGCGACCACCATATGAGCCCCATGGCGGGTCATCAACCACAAGATCTGGGATCCGAGGATCAGACCGAGACATCGTCGGGGCCGAGGATCTCAAAGATCGTGGCGGTGGGTGTTCTCCGGCTGGATCCTCGTTTCAGCGAGCCAGGTGATTGTTCTCTGTCATTTAAAGGGTTAAGGGTCAGAAGTGTTAACAGGTGCTGTGGAATCTGTGGATAACCGCCTCCTTCGCCTGCCCTGTCCGAGATCCTCTGTGCACCCAGCGGTGGACCGCCGTCGCTTCAGCTGTGCACCGGCAGTGGAGATTCGAAGAGGGCCCAAGAGGCCGTTCCCCAGGCATAGCGCGGTTATCCACAGAAAAAGCGGCTTCTGCACCGCTTCGTGCACTGTTTTATCCACAGCTGTTAACAAGAATCGGGAAAACTCCACCGGTGCCTGTGGATATGTGGGAAAACCTGTGGAGATCGACGCTGTCAACTTCCCTGAATCCCAACCAGCACAACAAATGACAACGGTGTGAGTTGTGGAGCAGGAGCTTCTCCACAGGTGTCAGGGACGAGCTTGACTTAACTCAGGTCATTCTGCGGGTGGATCAGCGCTGTTGTTTGATCTTGTTGGTCAGTTCCGTGACCTGGTTGAAGACGGCCCGACGTTCGGCCATGAGCTCACGGATCTTTCGTTCGGCATACATCACGGTGGTGTGGTCGCGGCCGCCGAGTGCCTGACCGATCTTGGGCAGCGACATCTCGGTGAGCTCGCGCAGCAGGTACATGGCGATCTGACGCGCCGTCACCAGGGTCCGATTGCGTGACTTCGAGGTCAGCTCCTCGACCGTGAAGTTGTAGTAGTCCGCGGTGGCATTGATGATCTGCTCGGAGGTGATCTCCTGGGCGTGGTCATCGGAGATCAGATCCCGCATGACCTGCTCTGCAAGCGACAGATCCACCGCCTGCTTGTTCAGCGCGGCGTACGCGGTGACTCGGATCAGCGCACCCTCGAGCTCACGGATGTTGGTGGAGATCTTGGAACCGATGTATTCGAGCACATCGTCGGGACAGGAGAAGTTCTCCGCCGTGGCCTTCTTGCGCAGAATCGCGATGCGCGTCTCGAGCTCAGGCGGCTGGATATCGGTGATCAGGCCCCACTCGAACCGTGACCGGAGCCGCTCCTCGAAGCCGGAGAGCTGCTTGGGCGGCAGGTCCGAGGTGATGACGACCTGCTTGTTGTTGTTGTAGAGGGTGTTGAAGGTGTGGAAGAACTCCTCCACCGTGCGTTCCTTGTCGGCGAGGAACTGGATGTCGTCGAGGAGCAGGATGTCCACATTGCGATAGAGGTGCTTGAAGCTGGCGCCCTCGTCATCGCGGATGGAGTTGATGAAGTCGTTGGTGAACTCCTCCGAGTTCACGTAGCGCACCCGGATGCCGGAATACAGCCGTTGGGCGTAGTGCCCTATGGCGTGGAGCAGGTGGGTCTTGCCCAGCCCGGAGTCGCCGTAGATGAACAGCGGGTTGTAGGCCTTCGCGGGAGCTTCTGCCACGGCGTTCGCGGCCGCATGGGCGAACCTGTTCGAAGAGCCGATGACGAAGGTGTCGAAGGTGTAGCGCGGGTTCAGTCGGGAGGTCTCGTAGGACTCACCGCCGCCGCTGGCGGTGAAGGATTCTGCCGGGGCCGGACGGCTCGGACGGCGCTCGACGAGGCGCTGCTCGCGCTGCGTCGGCTCGGGGCGTTCATACTGCGAATAATCCGTGGGCGGGAAGCTCGGCTGACCGAACTCGTCACGTTCGCGGCCCGAACCGATGCCTCGGCGCTCCGGTGCACGCTCGGCGCGGTCGTAGGGCGCCGCGTCTGCGGCGAGTCCCCGCCGCGGCTGTTCGACGACCGTCTCACTGGGGTAGAGATCATCCACGGCGGTGGAGGAGGCAGAAGCGGCCGAGGGCGCCGAGGGAGCGGCGCTGTCGATGGTGTGTTCGCGCTGACGCTGAGACATCTCAGGATCGATCACGTAGGCGCAGAGGACCTCCCTGCCGAACACGGTGCGCAGCGCATCGCTGAGCTGAACAGTCAGAGTCGCCTGCATCAGTTCGCGAACCCGCTCGTGGGGGACTGCCACCGTCAGCAGCAGCGTCTCGCCGAGGAGCTGTTCCCCCTGCGGGACTGCTCGTCCCACATCAGTGAGGTTCAGGGCCCCGATGCCATGGTTCTCACGGAGCTCTGCGAGCACCTGCTGCCACTGGCGCGGCACATCGATCTCTGACTCAGCAGGCACGCTGCTCCCCTCATATACATCGGTGAAATTCTGCCCATAGTATTCCACAGCTTCTGTGGAGAGGCCTGTGGAACAACTCTCTGCTTCCGCGTCATTGCAGGTCAGCCGCTGGGGATCTCTCGGCGGTGCCAGCCTGTGAATCCCAGGAGGATCCCGCCCACTCCGATGGCGCTGAGCCAGATCACCGGACCCCATTCGAAAGCCTCCACCGGGTACTGCGCGAGGTGTCCGAACACGTTGAGCTCGAAGAAGATCTCCGGCAGATCCAGGAGCGGACCGAAGTTCGTGATCACGGCCGCGTAGCCGAGAACGGTCCAGCCCAGCACCCCGGCGAACCGAGGCGCCCAGCCGTATGCGGCGAACGTCAGTCCCAGCACAGCCAGGACGGCGGGCCCCTGATGCAGACTGGCCAGCAGAATGTCGGTGAAGTGATCACCGGGCTCATCCGCGAGCACGGCCACGGCCGCTGCACCTATGGCCAGGCCGGTGAGCACCAGCATGATGCTGAGTCCGCCGAGGATCACGGCGAGGTGCGCACCGAGCCAGCGAGTCCGGCTCAGCGGAGCGCTGAGAATCCACTCTGCTCGCCCGTGCTTCTCCTCACCACGCAGCTGTTGGACCCCGCCGACTCCCGCGGCGGCGACGAAGAGTGCCAGAAACATCGCCATATAGGCCAGATATCCCAGCAGCACAGTCTCTCCGCTGAAGAAGCTGCGGAACTCTTCGGGCAGGTCCGCGGCGGTGTCGACCATGGATTGGGCGTAGCTGCCGAAGAGCGCTCCACAGAGGACGACTGCAATCCCCCAGCCGCGCAGACCGCCGCGAAGGGTGTGCGTCGCCACACCTAGGGGTGTCGCCAGCCGGGGCCGAGCCCTGGACCTGCCGATCCGGGAGGGCAGCAGCCCGGCCCCGAGATCGCGCCGGGTGCTCAGCTCGTACGCGCCGAGGACTGCTGCGGCGGCCAGCGCCAGACAGGGCAGCAGCGGCCACCAGCGATCTTCGACGTAGGGCGCGGTCTGCTGGGACCAGCCGAGGGGGGAGAACCAGGACAGCGTGGTTCCCTCGACGGCCGCCATGTCACCGAGCATCCGGATCAGATACGCCAGCCCCAGCAGGGCACCGGTGAGTGCGGAGGCCGAACGGGAGGTCTCGGTCAGCTGGGCGGCGAGAGCCGCCGCGGCGGCGAAGAAGAGTCCGACGGATGCCCCGGAACCGGCCACCAGCAGCGACCCTGTCAGCGCGAACCCACCGGAGAGCGCACCGAGGAGCACCAGCGCCGCCGCCGCTGCATTGGCCAGCAGCACCAGAATCAGCGCCGCGGTGAGCGTGGCGTGCCGACCCAGCACATCGGCACGCAGAAGCTCCGCCCTGCCGGAGGCCTCTTCGGCGCGCGTGTGCCGAACCACGGTGAACATGCTCATCAGAGCGGTGAGGATGTAGATGAACAGCACATAGCCGGCCGCATAGAAGCGCTCGAAGGTGGGTGACTCCATGCCGTAGGCCGGACCAGTCATCAGCCGTCCGACCGGCTCCGCGAACAGCCCTGCCATCTGGGCCAGCTCCGCCTCGTCGGTCACCAGTGCTTGCACAGCGTTGGCCACGTAGAAGCTCATCAGCCCGATGCCCACCACCCAGAGGCTCAGCCGAACCCGGTCCTGACGCAGCAGAAACCGCAGCAGGACGCCGGTGCCGACCAGGCTCGCCTGGGTTTGACCGCTGGTGCTGCCGGACCTGTTGCCGGACCTGCTGGAGGACCGGGCCTGCGCCGTCGTCATGGTGCTGAAGTCTTGGAGGCGGAGTTGCTGGAGGCGGAACGATGGGACTCCGGGATCACTCCGTAGTGCCGAATCAGGAGCTGTTCGAGCGTCGGAGGATGGGCGACGAGAGACTGCACGCCCAGGGATGCCAGGTGCGCGGTGATCTGCGCCAGGTGGTCGCTGTCGACCTCCAGGACAGTGCGGCTGGCACCGGCGGTGGTCTTCATGCGCAGATCATGAACCCCTTCGAGCTGCTGGAGGCCGGCGGTGGAGCCCTGGGTCTCGACCTCGATCGTGGTGCGGGTCATGTGGCGCATCTGCGAGAGACTGCCAGATTCAACGGTGCGGCCCTGACGAATGATGGAGATCCGGTCCGCGAGGGCCTCGACCTGCGCCAGGATATGGCTCGAGAGCAGCACCGACCGGCCCTCCCGCCGGGTCTCGGCGATGATCTGTTGAAAGACCACCTCCATCAGCGGATCCAGTCCTGAGGTGGGCTCGTCGAGGAGCAGGAGGTCGACGTCGGCCGCCAGGGCCGCGATGAGCGCCACCTTCTGCCGGTTGCCCTTGGAGTAGGTGCGGGTCTTCTTGCGAGGGTTCAGACCAAAGCGCTCGATCAGCTCGTCGCGGCGCCGGGTCACATGCCTGGATCCTGCGTCGCGACTGCGCAGCCGCAGGAACACGTCGATCACCTCGCCGCCGGAGAGGTTGGGCCAGAGCTGCACCTCCCCGGGGACGTAGGCCAGGCGGCGATGCAGGGACACCGCGTCCCGCCACGGGTCTCCGCCGAAGACCCTGACCGTTCCGGAGTCTGGACGAAGCAGGCCCAGCAGCACACGCAGCGTCGTAGATTTTCCGGACCCGTTGGGCCCCAGGAAGCCGTGGACCTCGGCCGGGTTGATCTGCAGCGACAGCTTGTCCAGGGCGAGGACATCGCCGAATGACTTTGTGAGGTCCTCCACCTGGATCACGGGATCATGACCAGTCATGCCCAATCCTTTCGGCACCCCGACCGGCGCCGGGAGGTCCACCATAGGTCAGCCCGAACCCCTGGCCAATGGGTCACAACCCGGTTTATGCACAGTGTTCTGCACAGCTGTTGATGGCCGAATCGGGGCCGACTTGACGGCGGATGGAAAAAACCCCTAGTGTTGGCAGGTCGCCCCAGGGTATTGCCGTGCCTGCACGCAGATACTTTCCGGGGCCCCAATGACTTCAAACCATCCAAGTGGGAGTACACAGTGAGCAAGCGGACTTTCCAGCCGAGCAACCGCCGTCGCAGCCGCAAGCACGGCTTCCGTTCCCGTATGCGCACCCGTGCCGGCCGATCCATCATCTCGACCCGCCGCGCCAAGGGCCGCAAGGAACTCTCGGCCTGATTCAGAGCAATTCACGCTGACCAATTGGTCAGCCGGTCCGAGCGCACAGCTGCAGGACCGACACCGCGGCCCGTCCCATCAATCAGGGATCGGGCCGTTCGTGCATCCACGCACGGGTGCACGCCTGAGGACATCCAGGGCACCATATCGTCCGCACCGAAGGAAGGTCACCAGCTGTGCTTCCCAAGGAACACCGTCTGACCTCCTCCCGAGATCATCGCGCCGCGATGCGACACGGGTCGCGCGCCGGCGGCAGCGGGCTCATGGTCTCGGTACTGCCGCGCCCGGATGACGCTGCGGTGGATCACCGGTCCTGGCGCTGCGGGCTGGTCGTGTCCAAAGCCGTGGGCAATGCTGTGGTGCGACATCGCGTGCAGCGACGACTGCGACACATCGTGATGGACCTGATGCGCCAAGAGGCGCTCGAGCCTGTTTCAGGGCACTCGCTGGACATCGTGATCCGCGCCTTCCCTGAGATCACGGCCCTGGACCACCCGCAGCTGCGCGCCGAGGTGCTCGGAGCAGCCCAGCGAGCCCAGCGGAAGTCGCTGCGCAGGGCGGCCCGGACGTGAACGAGGCTCCGGACGTGAATGAGACCTCGCACCCGGACGAGGCTTCGGACCCGGATGAGGCTTCGGACCACGAGGGCCCCCAGGGTCACCGCGCAGGCAGCGCGGGCTGGGTCCGACACCGAGACTTCTACGTGGACAAGGGGGAGTCTCCCGGTCTTCCCGCATCGGCAGTCACCGAGGCCGAGCTGCGCCGCGGATGCTGGGGGTGGATCCGCGCGGCGCCCTCCATCGTGCTGGCCTGGCTGCTGCGGGGATACCGCAAAGTCATCTCTCCCCTGTACGGTCAGGTGTGCAGCTTCTATCCGAGCTGCTCCGCCTACGGGTTGGAAGCGGTGACCGCTCACGGGGTCACCCGCGGCATTCCACTGACCCTCTGGCGGATTCTGCGCTGCAATCCCTTCACCGGTGGTGGAGTCGACCCGGTTCCACCCACGGCAAGGATTTGGCCGCAGGGTGGAGTACCGACGATCATAGAGACAAACCACCCCCCTATACCCCGCGGCGACGATGACTGATGCCATCGTCGCCCTCGAGCCGGCAGGCTGCTTTCGCATGACGCCTGGCCACGACATCTGAGAGATCCATGGGCTTTTTCGACACAATCATGTGGCCCTTCACCTGGGCCGTCTCCTTCATCCTGAGCACCTTCCACGGTCTTCTGACCGCGGTGGGACTGCCGTTCGACTCAGGATGGAACTGGGTGCTGTCCATCGTCCTGCTGGTGCTCGTGATCCGCATCATCCTGATCCCGCTGTTCGTCAAGCAGATCAAGTCGCAGCGCGGCATGCAGATCATCCAGCCCGAGGTGCAGAAGCTCCAGGCCAAGTACAAGGGCAAGAAGGACCCGGTCTCGCGCCAGCAGATGGCGCAGGAGCAGCAGGCGCTGTTCAAACAGCACAACGTGAACCCGTTCATGACGTGCCTGCCGCTGCTCGCGCAGATGCCGATCTTCTTCGCGCTGTTCTGGATGCTCAACCGGATGCGAGAGGAGCAGAACCAGGCCGAGGGCTACGGCGCGCTCAGCGCGGCAGAGGTCCAGAGCTTCGACGGTTCGGAGATCTTCGGCGTCGGGATGTCGGACATCTTCCTCCCGGCCTTCAACGTGGACCCCACACGCTGGGACGTCATCGCGCTGACCTCGGTCATGATCGTGGCCATGGTCGCCACGCAGTTCTTCACGCAGAAGCAGCTGATGAGCAAGAACATGTCCGAAGCGGCCCTGACCGGACAGTTCGCACAGACCCAGAAGATGATGCTCTACGTGCTGCCCCTGGTCTTCGTGGTCGGCGGCGTGAACTTCCCCGTCGGCGTGCTCGTCTACTGGACGGCCACCAACTTCTGGACCATGGGTCAGCAGTGGTGGGTCATCCGCAACAACCCGACGCCCGGGTCGCTGGCGGAGAAGGAACTCAACCTGCGCCGCGCGGCGCGCGGACTGCCGCCCTTCAATGAGGCGCCCAAGCCCGCTGCCGAGCAGCCCAAGCCGACTGGAAAGCACCTGGGGCAGACTTCCCAGCCTGCAAAGAAGAAGAAGAGGAAGAAGTAGCAGCCATGAGCGAGAACGAGACCCAGCTGAGCGAGACGGACGCCCCCGAGCAGGACTCGACCCCCGAGCAGGATGCGCCGTCTGAACAGCAGCACAGCGCCGCCGCAGCGGGTCAAGCCGCTCCGGTGAGCGACGAGGCCGCCGAGGCCCCCAGCGACGATGCAGAGGCCCCCAGGGATGATGCTGAGGGCGACAAGCCCGCCGCTGGAGGTGCCACCGACGAGGGTGACATCGCCGCTGACTATCTCGAAGAGCTGCTGGACATCGTTGATCTGGACGGTGACATCGACATCGAGGTCCGCGGGGGACGCACGTACGTCTCCATCGTGACCGAAGACGGCGGCGAAGAGCTCGATGACCTCGTCGGACACCGCGGCGAGGTCCTCGATGCGCTGCAGGAGCTGACTCGGCTCGCCGTGCTCACCGCCACCGGCGAGCGGACTCGGCTGATCCTGGACATCGCGGGACATCGCGACCAGCGCCAGGAGGAGCTCAAGGAGCAGGCCGAGAGCGCGATCGCCAAGGTCAGGGACCGGGGCGAGGACGAGCACCTGGAACCGATGAGTGCCTATGAGCGCAAGATCGTCCATGACTTCGTCGCCGACTCTGGACTCATCAGCGAGTCCGAGGGTGAAGGCAAGCGCCGCCACGTGGTCATCTCACCGGCCTGAGCGCGTCCATCTGCCGCTGGCGTCCGATACGCCGCAGCTCAGAACAGCCGAGGATCCGGTTCTTCCCCCAAGGAGCAAGTCATGAGTGAGCCCCAGGACGACCGCGAAGCAGCCATCGCCGAGCAGATCAACGACGCCCAGCTCGGTGAGCCGGAGGTCCCCGGACAGGGACCGTCGCTCGAGGCTCCCGAGCTCACCGAGCAGGAGCAGCGCGCTGCAGAGACGCTCTTCGGTGAGCGCCTGGACCTGGCGAAGCGGTACGTGGGACACCTGTGCTCCACCGGCATCGAGCATGGCCTGCTCGGTCCGCGGGAGGTACCCATCATGTGGTCGCGGCATGTGCTCAACTGCGCTGTGCTGGGCCCTGAGCTGTCGGCAGGGACCACGGTCGCCGACGTCGGCACAGGGGCGGGCCTTCCAGGCCTCGCCCTGGCCATCGCGCGCCCCGACGTCGAGTTCATTCTGATCGAACCCATGGAACGCCGAGTCGAGTGGCTCAGCACCGTGGTCCAGGATCTCGAGCTCGACAACGTCCAGCTCATCCGGGCACGCGCTGAGGAAGTCACTGACGAGGTCATGGCCGATGTGGTCACCGCTCGCGCCGTGACAGCACTAAAAAAGCTTTTGCCCATGACGGTTCCGCTGCTCGATGACGACGGCGAGCTGATGCTCATCAAGGGACGCAGCGCCCGTGGGGAGATCGCCGCGGCCGGAAAGTCCTTCAGCAAGCACAAGCTGGCAAACCCCACCGTCGAGCTTCTCGGCGAGGGCCTCCTTGAGGAGCCCAGCACAGTGGTGCGTTGCCGCCGTCGGTCCGCCGGACCGCGCTAGCTTCGGCTCATCCAGGGTCCTGCTCGACCCCATGCCGCTCCAAAGGCGCGGGGGGTGCCAGGTGACGGCAGTGGCCTAGACTCGTATCTGTGCCCACGCCGCGGTCTCTCCGGGGTGATGGGCACCGCCAGGTGCTCCAGTCATGACAAGGAAAGGATGGCCCGTGCAGGAGAAGCGCGTTTCACGTGAAACCAGTGGTGCCGCCAAGGCCGCCGAAGCAGCCGCGAGCACTGCAGAGGGCTCTTCGATCCTGGAGTCCCTCGCCGCGTCCTCTCCCCTGGCCGCTGAACTCGCGGACGAGAATCGCCGACGCAAGAAACTCACGACCACTGAGTTGAACCGCCCCAGCCACACCCGGGCCATCACCGTCTCCAATCAGAAGGGCGGGGTCGGCAAGACCACAAGCACCGTGAACCTGTCCGCCGCACTGGCCGATCAGGGATTCAACGTGCTGGTGATCGACATCGACCCGCAGGGAAACGCCTCCACAGCCCTGGGCGTGGATCACTCGGCGGACACCGATTCCGTCTACGACGTGCTGATCGAGGATTTCGCCCTCGCCGATGTCGTCGCTGACTGCCCGGACGTGCCTCGACTCCAAGTGGTGCCGGCCACGATCCACCTCGCCGGTGCGGAGATCGAGCTGGTCTCCCTGGTTGCTCGGGAACAGCGGCTCGCCCGCGCGCTCGCCGAGTACTACCGGTATCGCGAGGAGAACGGCCTCGAGCGACTCGACTTCGTCTTCATCGACTGTCCCCCCAGCCTCGGACTGTTGACTGTGAACGCCTTCGTCGCCGCCCAGGAAGTCCTGATTCCGATCCAGTGTGAGTACTACGCGCTGGAGGGGCTGAGTCAGCTGTTGAACAACATCGGCATGATCCAGAAGCACCTGAATCCGCCTCTGAAGGTCTCCACGATTCTTCTGACGATGTATGACGGTCGCACAAACCTGGCATCCCAGGTCGCGGGAGA
The DNA here is from genome assembly GCF_022565835.1 of Nesterenkonia sp. DZ6. Lineage (NCBI taxonomy): Bacteria > Bacillati > Actinomycetota > Actinomycetes > Micrococcales > Micrococcaceae > Nesterenkonia > Nesterenkonia sp. DZ6. The sequence goes on along the minus strand of NZ_JAJOYW010000003.1, from coordinate 195,204 downwards.
AGTGCGCGAGCATTTCCCCGAGTCGGTGTTGAAATCCGTCATTCCGCGCAGCGTGCGCATCTCCGAGGCTCCTTCGTACCAGCAGACGGTGATCACCTACGACCGCTCCTCCACCGGCGCCCTGGCCTACCTTGAGGCCGCTGCTGAGCTCGTGCAACGCTCCTGACCTGGAACGATTGTTGTTTCTGAGCAGTCTTTACTGTGGTGCGTGACCGAATCTCGCGCTCGTGGCGCGGCGATTCGACTACCCTGTTTCACGTGAAACGCCCTTTGACCCTCACGCGCATGCTCTAGTTCCTGCGCTGGTCACTGCGGTGCACCGTGGATCCCTGGGACCCCGACGACCGTCGGTGTGTCTCCAAGGAGTCAGCCGGGCGGTCTGGCGAATCATCAACCGACACTGATCAGCTCGCGCGTCTTGGAGGCCGAGAATCAGCGGCTCTTGTGCCCATGACGATGCGATCTGCGTTCGTTTCACGTGAAACCCATGCATGTCTGAGCCAGGCTGCCCTGCCTCAGGCAGTCGATGGGCGGTGTGGCTTCATGTGGAACACGCAGACGGTAAGTTGGACCGGCGTCACTGTTCGGGTGGGATCCTCGCTGCCGTGACCACCGGTTGGCTCGCGACCAGCGACCCGACCGGGCAGAACAGCAGAAGACGCTGACGATCGTGCCGCGCCAGGGGCGCCTGCGCGCGTTTCACGTGAAACCAGCCCGTGGAAGTGTTCTACTCTCTCGACCGTCCCGCCGCGAATACGTTTCACGTGGAACACGCCGAAGATTCTTCGGACGGCTGAGCCTCATTCGTCCGAGGGTCGACGCACTGGAGTCCAGGAGGTTCCATCGGTGGCGTCGAGAAGGGTTCTGCCACCCGGATCTCTGACTGCAACGCTGCGATCCGGTATTCGGCGGCGTTTCGCGTGAAACCAGCCCCGCAGCGCACTCGTTTCCCATAACTGCAGCGACAATGGGGTGTTTCACGTGGAACACGCCGACCGGATGATGGATGCCAGGGTCTTGTCAGGCCGACGGATGGACTGCTGAGCGCAAAGAAGGCCATCAGCTGGGTCTGAACAGGGGCTATACAGCTGACCTTCTCGACTCGAACGCCGCGTTCCGCCGATGCGCGGCGTTTCACGTGAAACTCCCACCCATTACCCCTCGCTTGGCCCATTCGCACCTGTTTGCTCCGTAGAATAGATGTCGCCGCCATTCACACTGAGCGGTTCCAGTTCTATCTCCTAGGAGGCTGCCGAATGGCAGAACGAAAGCGGCGCGGTCTTGGTCGAGGCTTGGGCGCACTGATCAATAGTGACGCTCAGGAAGCGGAAGCAGCCCAGGCAGCTCAGCCGGCCCAGCCGGCTGAGCCGGCTGAGCCGGCTGAGCCGGCTGAGGTCGTCGAACCGGTTCGGGAGACGGAGGCGACTGAAGACGCGGAATCGGTCGCTCCGAGCGACTCATGGGAACCTGCCCAGCAGGTTTCACGTGAAACGCGCGAGTCGCGCCCCGCTGCTCCTCGCCCCATCGACGTGTTCTTCTCGGCGAAGGCAGACCTCGATAGACAGGTCATTGCCCGGGAATCAGCCACGATCTCCAAGCCAGGCACGACGTCGCGTCGCGCGACGGCTGGTCAGCGGGCACCGATGCCAGATGTGCTGTCCCGAGCGGGTGCCAAGCCTGCCGCCGCGAAGCCTGCTGCAGCCACGGATCCACGCTCGACTGCTGAGCAGCACGTCGGCGAGGAAACGGGTCCCACAGCCGCAGTCGAGACCGCATCTGTGCCGGAGGGGGCCTGGACCAGCTCTGTTTCACGTGAAACCGGCGGATCTGTCGACGGTGCAGAGTTTCGATCCATCTCGGTCGACGCCATCGTGCCGAACCCGCGTCAGCCGCGCCAGGAATTCGACGAAGAGCACATGGATGAGTTGATCCACTCCATTCGCGAAATCGGTGTGCTGCAGCCCATCGTGGTGCGTCCGGCGGGTCCTGATCACTTCGAACTGGTCATGGGCGAGAGACGCTGGCGAGCCTCGAAGGCCGCAGACCGCGAGACGGTCCCGGCGATTGTCCGGATGACCGCCGACGACGACCTTCTCCGCGACGCTCTTTTAGAGAATATCCACAGATCACAGCTCAATCCCTTGGAGGAAGCAGCTGCATATCGTCAACTTCTCGATGATTTCAACTGTACCCAGGACGAACTTGCCGAGCGCATCGGCCGGTCTCGCCCGCAGATCAGCAACACCCTTCGGCTGATGAAGCTCCCCCCCGGCGTGCAGCGGCGAGTCGCCGCCGGGGTCCTCTCCGCGGGACATGCGCGCGCTCTGCTGGGGCTGAAGTCTCAGGAGCAGATGGATCAGCTGGCCGGACGGATCGTGGCGGAGGGACTCTCGGTGCGCGGCACAGAAGAAGCCGTGACGCTTGCGCAGCGCGATCTGGGCAGCGGCGATCTCGGCCGTGAGCGGGCGAAGAGTCCGCGGGTGCGCCAGCTGGAGGAGTTCTCCGACGCCCTGACCGATCGATTGGACACCCAGGTCAAGATCACCCTGGGGGCGAAGAAGGGCCGGATCGCCATCGACTTCGGCTCCATCGACGATCTGCACCGCTTGATGGAGATGATCGGTTCTCGTTCATGAAGTCCGAGTCTTGATGAGCCGGCCGGGTTTCACGTGAAACAGGTGGGGCCCGGAACGCTGATGCGTTCCGGGCCCCACCTGTTCGGCCTCACGAAGTGCGACGAGCGCCTACTTCAGCAGGTCGGCGAATTCCTGCTCCAGGACCTGCTTCGGCTTGGCGCCGATGGAGGACTGGACATGCTCGCCGCCCTTGAAGGCGTAGACAGCGGGGATCGACGTGATCCCGAACTTCGCGGCGGTGCCTGGGTTCTCATCCACGTTGACCTTGACGACCTCGATCTTCTCGGGGTTCTCAGCGGCCAGTTCCTCGAGGATCGGGGTCAACATGCGGCAAGGGCCGCACCATTCGGCCCAGAAGTCCACGAGGACCGGCTTATCGGCCTTCAGGACGTCCTGCTCGAAGCTTGCATCGGTGACGTTCTTGAGATCTGACATAGAGATCTCCTTCCTTAGAGCGGTACAGGTGAGGTGTGAGTCTGGGGGGAGGGCACTTCGGCCGCGTCGGAGTTCAGCGTGTCCGCGAGCCAGTGCTCGACGTCGAGGGCAGCCACACAGCCAGAACCTGCGGCCGTGATCGCCTGACGATAGGTCGGATCGAGGACGTCGCCGGCGGCGAAGACGCCGGGCAGCGAGGTCCTGGAGCTGCGTCCGTCGACCCATGCCGTGCCGTCCTCGGTCAAGGTGATCTGATCTTTGAAGAGCTCCGTGCGTGGGTCATGACCGATAGCGACGAAGAGACCTGTCACATCCAGGGATGAGGGTGCGCCGGTGGTGGTGTCGCGAAGGATCAGGCGGCTGACCTTGCCTTCACCTTGGACCTCGGTGACCTCGGTGTTCCAGATGAATTCGATCTTCTCGTTGGCCTTGGCCCGATCGATCATGATCTGTGAGGCGCGCAGCTCCTGTCGGCGGTGCAGGACAGTGACCTTGGAGGCGAACTTGGTCAGGAACAGCGCCTCTTCCATGGCGGAATCGCCGCCGCCGACCACGGCGATGTTCTGATCCCGGAAGAAGAACCCGTCGCATGTCGCGCACCAGCTGACTCCGTGGCCGGAGAGTGCCTTCTCGCCGGGCACGCCCAGCTCACGGTAGGCCGAGCCGGTGGCGAGCACCACCGCGCGGGAATGCAGCACGTCTCCGGCGCCCGTGGTGATCTGTTTGATCGGCCGGTCCAGGAGAAGCTCGGTGGCGTCCTCGTGGCGAATGTCGGTTCCGAAGCGTCGGGCCTGTTGTTCCATGTTCATCATGAGGTCCGGGCCCATGATGCCGTCGGGGAAGCCGGGGAAGTTCTCCACGTCGGTGGTGTTCATCAGCTCCCCTCCGGCGGTCACAGATCCGGTGAGCATGATGGGCTTGAGGTTTGCGCGAGCCATGTAGACGGCCGCGGTGTAGCCAGCAGGGCCGGAGCCGATGATGACCACGTCGTGAACCTGGTCAGGGGTCTGTTCAGTCACAATCACATGTCCTTAGCAACGGTCGTGGTGTCTGGAATATTGAACATCATCGATGTTCAACCTATTCCATCACCCGCCAGCCTACTGGAGCGATGCGCGGGACCCCACTGAGCGGACCGGGGTCAGTCGAGGCTGATCTCGGCCAGTTCGGTGCTGAAGGGGAGTCCAGCGGCGTTGGGGTCGTCCTGACTGGGCAGCTCGGTGATGTTGATGATCACGTAGGCGGCCTCCCCCTCGGTCTCGACCTCCACGGTCGTCTCGTTCCAGTTCAGGGTGCCGTCGCCGACCTGCTCTGCGCCCTCGAAGCTCGGCGTGTCATTGACCAGGACCTCGAAGGATCCCCCGGAGGACCCGCCCTCCTGGGTGAGCGTGACCGCGGAGACCTCTGCGGGCTCCTCGAGTTCAGCCACCAGGCCGACGCCGGAGCTGAATCCGCCGAAATCAGCGGTCGCGAAGGACAGGGTGACCCAGGTGGTGGAGGTGTCCCCGTCGAAGAGATTGGCCAGCTGACCGTCGCGGTCGGCGATGAGGTCTGGAGAGTCGGGCACCACGCGGGTGATGTTCGCGATCTCCGGCTCCACTCCGGCGTCTTCGTCAGGGGCGGACTCCTCGGTGGAGCCTTCCTGGTCAGCTTCTGCGTCCCCATTCTCCTCCGCGGGGGCGTCCTCGGTCCCGTCGACCTGATCCTGCCCGGCGGCGGTGTCGGGCGTCTCGCCGCCGCGCAGGTTCAGGAACACGATCACCGCGGCGACCACCAGCAGCGCCGCCAGCGCTGCTGCGGTGACCCAGCGGCCGATGCCGGGCTTCTCGTCCTTGAAGTCTGTGTCGCTGGGCTCTTCGGCCGGCGGACCTGCGGCTGCGCCGGAGGCGGCCGCAGCAGGAGGGCCTGCGGACTCGGAGCCGGGGCGCTCGACGCGCGCCGCGCCGGAAAGGTCCAGCGCAGGAGCGGCCGCTGCGGAGGCCTGCATGGCCGCTTCGTCCTCGACGCGGGGGACGGGTCGAATCAGTCCGGTGAAGGAGACCGAATCGCTGAGTCGCCGGGATCTGGGCGGCCCGGGAAGCGGGGCGTGGGCCGGGGCGGGTGGCAGGTCGTAGTCATCGACGAGTGAGTCCGGCGGGTTGTCCACGACCTCGTCACCGTCGGGCAGCTCCGAGGCCTGCATCTCCGCGGGCTCGGCGGCAGCGGCTGAGTCGCCGTGCTCGGCGACCCAGGCGGCCTCGTCCTCGGTGGGCGCACCCGCGGCGGCGCTGGAGTCGTCCGAGACCGTGGACTCGGAGCCTGGGGCGGGGGAAGCTGCGGCAGAAGCACCCGAGGCGGCGGGGGCGGCGGTGTCCCGGGTGCCGGAGAAGTCCTCCTGGGTGTCCGCTGCGGGGTCTGCGCTGGTGACCTCCATGTCGCTGCGCAGGTACGCTGCGGCGGCCGCACGGCCCTGTTCAGCCTGTCCCTCAGCGACTGCCAGGGCGGCGGCGTCGGTCTCGGTGTTCAGCCGGCGGTTCAGCGAGTCGGAGACCTTGTCCAGGAAGGCGGGCCGACGCCGGCGGAAGCGTCGGGCGTGATCCTCGGGCCGGTCATCGGTGGAGCCCACATGCAGTCCGGCGTAGTACTCGTCGTCGTCCTCGTAGGTCTCCGGCTCCATCACGCGGGACTGTCCGAAGAGCTCGGAGCCCAGCGAATCGGTGAAGAAGGGCTCCACATAGGGCGCGGTGTCAGGCACCACCAGATCCAGCAGGGTGTTTGGATCCACCAGCGAGGAGATCAGGTAGGTCCGCTCCTCGGCCAGGCCGAGATCGAGCACCTGGACGTCGGAGTCGCGGGAGCCCATCGCCAGTTCGCGCGCGGAGGTGGCCACCTGTTTGGCGTTGGACCGTGAGGCCAGCAGGATGCTGACGTCTCGGTCGAGGACCTCGTCGCTCGCCTGGAAGACGATGTCCTGATCAGCTGACGTCACCACGTGATGGGTGATGCGGTACCGCCCACCAACTACATCGCCGACGCCGAAAGGCTGCGCCACAAGTCCTCCTCGGTCCGGGAAACATCCTGGCGCCCAACTCAGGCGACCAGCTTCACATCGTGGTCAAGCCTACCGGGCCAGGCGAGACAGTGCGGGAACTCGCCTGGCCAGCGGCGCGATCGCCGCGGTGAACTCATTCACGCGCAGCCAGCGCAGCATCAGCACGAAGACCACCGCCATCACCACACCGACGACGGCGCAGCTGATCACCGCGGTGAAGATGGAGTCCCAGGCGAAGCCCCAGTCATAGCCGCCGAGCAGCCAGAGGACGGCGGCGCCGGCGAGTCCAGCCACACCCGCGCAGGCTCCGGAGCGCAGATACGCGCTGAGCACGGAGGCGAAGTCAAAGCCGCCCCAGCGCCGGACCACCAACAGGTGGCAGATCAGGTACTGCAGCATGTGCAGCGCGGTGAAGAGCCCGATCACCAGGTAGGGGATCTGCTCTTCGGGGATGACCCCGGCCAGGCCGTAGGCGGTGGTCAGCCCCACCACCGCGATGATCGCGTAGATCAACATCGGGGTCTTGGCGTCTTCGGCCGAGTAGAAGACCCGCATCAGGTAGAAGCTGGCTGAGCGGAAGGGCATGCCCAGAGCCAGGAGCACCAGCAGCTGCCCGATGGCCGCGCCGGCGAGGTTGGCGTCGGCCGCGGCGCCGCCGAAGATCCGCCCCAGCGGGCCGGCGAGGACCAGCACCGCCACCATGCAGAACATCACCGGGATGGCGAAGATCCGCAGCCCCTCGTTGATGATCTCCCGGGCCCTGCCGTAGCGGCCCAGATCCATGGCGCGGGCCAGCTGGTTGAACAGCACCGTGGCGATCGAGAGCACGAAGACCGAGTGCGGCAGGATCGCGATCAGCTCCGCGACGTTGGCGGCATACTCCCCGGGCACCGAGGCGCCGAGTTCTCCCATCTCCTCACGGGTGGCCGTCGCACCGGAGATCAGCCGCATGTAGAGCAGGTTGGCGACGTTGCCGATGAGCATCGTCACCAGGGTCCACCCGGCGATCCGGCCCGTGGAGGCCAGGCCCATGCCCTTGAGTCCGAACTTCGGGCGCAGCCGCAGCCCGAGCCGGGAGAGCGGCCACAGCAGCAGCAGCGCCTGGGCGATGATGCCCACGGTGTGGCCCGCTGCGAGCCAGATGGTCTGCTGCGCGGTCCACTCGGTGAGCTGATCGTCGCTGGCGGCGTACTGGCCGAAGGTGATGATGAAGCTCAGGATCACCCCGATGGCGATCAGGTTGTTCAGCACCGGAGCCCACATGTACCAGCCGAAGCGGGCGTTGGCGTTGAGCACCTGGCCGGTGACCGCGTAGAGCCCGTAGAAGAAGATCTGCGGCAGCGTCCAGACCGCGAAGGCCGTGCCCAGCGCGAGCATCGGTTCGGTCCAGTTGCGGGTCAGCGTGAGGATGATCGGATATGCCGCCAGGGTGAGCAGCACGGTGAACGCCGCCAGCACGGTGATGGTCAGCGTGAGCAGCCGGGAGGTGTAGTCGGCGCCCCGATCCGAGCGCCGCGCGGCCTTGATCAGCTGCGGGACCAGGACCACGTTGAACATCCCGCCGGCGAGCAGCAGGTAGACGACGTTGGGGACCGTGTTGGCCTTCTCGAAGACATCGCCCACCAGCGTGGTCGAGCCGATCGCCACCGCCAGCAGCGCGGTGCGCACGATGCCGAGCACCCGGGACACCAGCGTTCCGGCTGCCATGATCGCGCTGGCCCGGGCAAGGCCTTTGGCGGGAAGGTGGCCTTGATCGGCCGTGGGGTCCGGGGTCGAGGGAGTCGAGGGCGGAGGCGGCGGTGGACCGGTTTCGGTCTGACCGGGGGAAGCGGCAGTCATCGTCAGTGGACTATAGCCGGATCAGCTGGACTGCACAGACTCATCGATCACCGCTCGGGCGAGATTCACGATCCGGCGCTCATTGGGGAAGGACAGGGTGCGATCCAGCGCGTCCATGCTCACCCAGGCGACGTCGACGGCTTCATGATCGGGATCGTTCTCGATGCTCAGCTCCCCGCCCACGGCTTCCATCAGGTAGTGGTGCACGGTCTTGTGGACCCGGTGCGAGGGGACGGTGAACCAGTACTCGATGCTGCCCAGGGAGGTCAGGATGGCGCCCTCGACGCCGGTCTCCTCGGCCACCTCGCGCAGCGCGGCCTCCTCGAAGGTCTCGGTGCCCTCGGGGTGGCCCTTGGGAAGACACCATTCAAGGCGTCCGCCGCGGTTGTAGCGGGCGATGATGGCGACCTCGAAGCCGTTGGAGGCCGGGCGGATGATCACCCCGCCGGCGCTGACCTCTTCGACCGTCGGAAGGCTCCCCTGCTGCCGCGTGGTCTGCCGAGCCGGCATGCGCCGGGCACCCATTGACACTGTCAATGGGGTGCGCCGTTCATCGCCGGTCTCCGGTCTGTTCATACCGAACACTCTAATCGGAGTGCCGCGAAGATCCCGTCGCGGTGGACTTCGCCGAGCGTGCATGCCGGTGCTGGCGCGGATGCGGGCTTCTGTCGGCGGGGCATATGGGACACTGTTTCCGCTATGCCTTACCTTCCCTCTGGATTCCCTGACGGCGCCTGGCTGCCCGACGTCGTCGTCGAACTCGGCGAACGCTTCGCCGCCCGCGGCTTCGAGCTGTCCCTGGTGGGCGGTCCCGTCCGGGACCTCTTCCTGGGCCGGACCTCCCCGGATCTCGACTTCACCACCGCCGCCACCCCGGATCAGATCATCGAGGCGGTCTCCGGCTGGGCCGAGGCGCACTGGGACATCGGCCGGGACTTCGGAACCATCGGCATCCGCAAGGGTGATGACACCATCGAGATCACCACCTACCGGGCCGAGGCCTACGACCCGGGCTCGCGCAAGCCGCAGGTCAACTTCGGCACCGACCTGGACGAGGACCTCGTCCGGCGCGACTTCACGGTCAACGCGATGGCGCTGAAGCTGCCCAGCTTCGAACTGGTGGACCCGCACGGCGGCGTAAAAGACCTGCATCTGAGGCTGCTGCGCACTCCCGCCACCCCGCAGGAGTCCTTCTCAGATGACCCGCTGCGGATGATGCGGGCGGCGCGCTTCGCCTCCCAGCTGCGCATGGAGGTCGCCCCTGAGGTGCGCGCGGCGATGACCGAGATGTCGCAGCGGCTGAGCATCGTCTCTGCGGAGCGGATCCGCGAGGAGCTGGTCAAGCTGATCTGCGGCGCGGACCCGCGCGCCGGGATCGACCTGCTGGTGGACTCCGGCCTGGCCGAGATCATGCTCCCCGAGGTGCCCGCGCTGAAGCTCACCGACGATGAGCACCACCGGCACAAGGACGTCTACCAGCACTCGCTGCAGGTGCTGGAGCAGGCCTGCGCGCTGGAGACCGGGACTGAAGGCCCGGTGCCCGGCCCGGACTTCGTGCTGCGCTTCGCGGCGCTGATGCACGACGTCGGCAAGGCCAAGACCCGGCGCTTCGAACCCGGTGGCGGGGTCAGCTTCCGCCATCACGACGTGGTCGGCGCCAAGCAGACCCGCCGTCGGATGCAGGAGCTGCGCTTCGACAAGGCCAGCATCGCCGCGGTGAGCCTGCTGGTGGAGCTGCACATGCGCTTCTACGGCTACGGCGATCAGGGGTGGAGCGACTCGGCGGTGCGCCGCTATGTCACCGATGCCGGAGACCAGCTGCAGCGGCTGCACCGGCTCACCCGATCGGACGTGACCACCAGGAACAAGAAGAAGGCCGCCCGGCTCGATCATGCCTATGACGATCTCGAAGAGCGGATCGCGCAGCTGGCCGAGCGTGAGCAGCTGGACCGGATCCGTCCGCACCTCGATGGGGAACAGATCATGGCCGTGCTGCAGATCCCGCCGGGCCCTGCGGTGGGCCGGGCGTACAAGTTCCTGCTCGAACACCGCATGGAGCACGGGCCGGTGGCCGAGGCGGAAGCCGTTGACATCCTGAAGGAGTGGGCCTCAGCGGAACTCTGAGGCCTGGGTCCGGGTCTGTGCCGAGGTCTGCGAGGTTCTCCCGGAGCGTCGGCCAAGCGGGACCCGCGCGGCACGTCGGACTGGGTCTCGGTCCGGGCGCAGGATGTCGAGCACCACCTGGGCCATCAGGTAGATCGTGGCGCCCATATGGCCCAGCACCGCAGCGATGTAGAGCGCGGTGTCGAAGGAATGCTGCGGATCGTGATCCCCCACGATGCCCGCCAGGTACATCCACACCGCCCAGAAGTGCAGCAGCTGGAATCCCTGCCAGACCAGCGCGTCCCGCCACCGCGGCGCCGCCAGGGCGATCAGCGGAATCAGCCAGACCATGAACTGCGGCGAATAGACCTTGTTGAGCAGCAGGAACGCCGCCACGATCAGGAACAGCAGCTGGACCATGCGAGGGGGGTGCTTCGCCCGGAGTCCCAGCACCAGGATGCCCGCGCAGGCGGCGGCGAAGAGTCCCAGGGAGAATCCCGAGATCGTCTCGGGGCTCGGCCCGGAGCCCCCGCGGCCCTCCGCGATCAGCTGCCAGATGTGCCACGGCGAGGAATACCCTGCGCCGCGCTCGACCGAGAGCTCGAAGAACTGGGACCAGGTGGTGAAGCTGAGCACCATCGCGGGAACATTGAGCGCCAGCCAGCTGGCCGCCGCGCCGGCGAGGGCGCGCAGGAAGACGTCGAACCCCAGCCCGGTGTCCCGGCGCAGCACCAGGATCAGCACGGCGCCCAGCATGAAGAGCGGGAAGAGCTTGAAGGAGACCCCGACGCCGATCATCACCCCGGCGCTGACCCAGGCTCCGCGGTGGAAGGCAAGGATCGCCAGGGCCAGCGCGGTCACCGCCCAGATGTCCCAGTTGATCCCGATGCCGAAGATGATCGCCGGGGAGAGCGCCACGATCGCGGCATCCCAGGGCCGTGCCCCGGCGGCCTTCATCACCACCAGCACCAGGACCAGCCACACCACGGCGGCGGCGGCAAAGCCGAGATCCCAATACAGCAGCGAGGCGCGGTCGGCGGACCAGCCCAGCGCCGCGGTCCCGTCCTGGGCGAGCAGGAAGCGCGTCGAGGCCGCCAGGACTGCGGCGACCAGACTGGTGAGCACCGGGTACTCGAAGTAGCCCGGGCCGAGCAGGGGGGCCCATGGCGCATCGCTGAGGTCACGCTGGTGGAAGAGCGCACTGATGTCTGAGTAGCAGCCCGCGTGGTAGACCTCCGCCCCGCCCCAGCCGTTGATTCGGCAGTACTGGCTGGTCAGCGCGGAGAGCAGAATCCCGAGCACGGTGAGGCCCAGCAGCACCTGGGCCGGAGAGTTCCGTGGGCGCAGCCGTGTCCCCGCGGGTCCGCCGAAGCGTTCCGAGAGGTGCCGCAGCAGCGGATCATCCCGGGTCGCAGCGACCGGGGGGCCGTCCTTCGGGGACTGGATCATCGGGTCCACGATAACCTCCGACCCAGACTGGCTATAGGCTTCTCGATCAGAGACACCGTCATGACTGAGATCACCTTCTAGCTGCCGGTGGGTCACGCCCACCGAGCTGCAAGACCCGCAAGGAGAAAACCTTTGGCAGAACAACCCATCCGAGTCGCCGTCGTCGGCGTCGGAAACTGTGCGGCATCACTTGTCCAAGGCGTGGAGTACTACAAGGACGCCCCCGATGATCAGCGGGTCCCCGGGCTGATGCATGTGCGCTTCGGGGAGTATCACGTGCGAGACGTCAGTTTCGTCGCGGCCTTCGACGTGGACGCGAAGAAGGTCGGACTGGACCTGGCGGAGGCGATCACCGCCTCGCAGAACAACACCATCACCATCGCCGAGGTCCCGGTCACGGGGGTCACCGTGCAGCGCGGTCCGACCCTGGACGGGCTGGGGAAGTATTACCGGGAGACCATCGAGGAGTCCGCCGCCGAGCCGGTGGACGTCGTGGCCGCTCTGAAGCAGGCCCAGGCCGACGTGCTGGTCTGCTATCTGCCCGTGGGCTCCGAGGACGCGGCCCGCTTCTACGCCCAGGCCGCGATCGACGCCGGGGTGGCCTTCGTCAACGCGCTGCCGGTGTTCATCGCCGGCACCCCCGAATGGGCGCAGAGGTTCACCGACGCCGGGGTCCCGATCGTCGGTGACGACATCAAGTCTCAGATCGGTGCGACGATCACGCACCGCGAGCTGGCCCACCTGTTCGAGGACCGCGGGGTCCACCTGGACCGCACCTACCAGCTCAACGTTGGCGGAAACATGGACTTCAAGAACATGCTCGAACGCGACCGGCTGGAGTCCAAGAAGATCTCCAAGACGCAGGCGGTCACCTCCAACACCTCCGCGCCGCTGGCCGACCGTGATGTCCACATCGGGCCCAGCGACTACATCCAGTGGCTCGACGACCGGAAATGGGCCTTCATCCGCCTGGAGGGCCGGAACTTCGGCGACGCCCCGGTGTCCATCGAGCTCAAGCTGGAGGTCTGGGACTCGCCGAACTCCGCCGGGGTGATCATCGACGCGATCCGGGCGGCGAGGATCGGGCTGGACCGCGGGATCGGCGGACCGCTGCTCTCCGCCTCGAGCTACTTCATGAAGTCCCCGCCGGAGCAGTTCCATGACGACGTCGCCCACGAGAAGGTCGAAGCCTTCATCCGCGGCGAGATCGACCGCTAGGAACCTGTCAGCTCGTGTCCCGGCAGGCCTCCGACGGCGATCAGCGGCCGCTGGAGTGGTCTGCGGCATAGGCCGCGAAGATCTCATCCAGGTCCCTGCCGGGGACGAAGCTGGGACTCAGCGTGGAGCCCAGCTGGTCCAGCAGTGAGTCGAGCCGGGCTGCGCTGATCCGCACCTCGAGCGAGCCGCTGTCTGCCGCGGCTCGACTCAGCGCGAGGGCATAGGGCAGGTGCTGTGAGATCGACACGGCGGCCGAGTCGACCCGGAAGTAGTAGGTCTCGCTGTGCTGGGTGAGGTCCACACAGATCTGCGCGATCTGCTCCGACAACCTGTCGAGCTCGGTCTGGACCGCAGAGGGGGCCAGCGCGGAGAGCTTCTCCAGAAATCCGGATTCTTCCAGCGCGTTGAGCATCAGTGCTGCCGTCCGGCGCCGGAGCAGCGGCGGATAGATCTGCATGAACCAGGTGAGCGCTCCGGTGAGCAGAGCGAATCCGGTGAGTCCCTGGATCGGAGCCACCAGCCGCAGCCACGGCTCCACGGCGACCACATCGCCGAATCCGAGCGTCGCCAGCGAGACCAGCGAGATGTAGAGCGCCTCGGCGAAGGTCGAGTAGTCGCCGGGGTTAACGCCATCGGCATAGAGGAGCCCGGCAGGGACATGCGGGTAGTAGATCAGCGCCCAGCCCACCCCTTGGATCAGCACCCACAGCATGATCACGGCGACCATCGTGCCCGGACCGAGCGCGCAGCTCAGTCGGCGTCTGGTCGCCCGGTCGATCTTCCATGTTGCGGAGAAGACCAGGCTGCTCAGCGGACCTGACCCGCGGGGGTGCAGAAGCTGGTGAAACATGTCCCAGAGGCCCACCAGGATCACGACGATTCCGGTGATGGTCAGTATGGTGCCCAAAGAAACTCCTGAGACTTGATGGTGTCTGGTGACCCTATAGCCCCACCTCCTCCTCCGGGCCTGCGTGCTCCACCAGAAGGATCGTGTCCAGCGGATTCAGGTGGGGCGATACGCGCAGGTCCCGGTATTTTGGGGGGATGGAGAGACTTCACGCCGTCGACGCGCTGCGCGCCCTGGCCCTGCTGGGGATCCTGTCCGTCAACATCTGGTACTTCGCCTTTCCGGAGAACCTCACCGGCGGCGGGCGTTCCGCCGGGCTGACCGAGGGCGCCACCGGAGCGGACGCAGGGGCGCTCGCCGGTGCTGACCAGTGGGTGGCCTTCGCCGCCACGGCGATCTTCGAGGGCAAGTCCTATGTGATCTTCTCCTTCCTCTTCGGACTCTCCTTCGTGCTGCAGTGGAGCTCCGCGCATCGCGCCGGAGTCAGCGAGGTCTCCCGCTCGCAGCGTCGCTTCACCGCACTGGCGATCCTCGGGGTGCTGCACGGGATCTTCCTCTTCGTCGGCGACATCCTGCTGGCCTATGCCGTGCTCGGCTTCGCGCTGCTGGGCATGCGCAGGATCAGCACCCGCGCGGCGGTGCTGCTCGCCGCCGCGCTCTGGGCCGTGGTGGCGCTGGCGATCCTCGGCCTGGGCGCGCTGACCTGGTGGCTGGAGTCTTCCCCGATGATGGACGCCGCCGCGATGAGCCCCGAGGCGATGGAGAGCTCCGGACTGATCCTGGCCGGCGAGGAGGCCCGCGGGGCCTATGCCGGCGGGCTGGGCAGCTACCTGGCCTTCCAGCTCAGCGCCTACGCGCTGGTGGCGCCCTCGATGCTCCTGGTGCAGGGACCGATCGCCTTCGCCGCGTTCCTGCTCGGACTGGTGATCGGACGGGCCCGGATGCTCGAACGCATCATCGCCGGAGAGATCACGACGACGCGGCTCGTCTCGATCATGCTGCCCGCTCTCGTGGTGGGAGGTGCGCTCAGCGTGACCGCCGCCTGGATGGTCTGGGGCGGGGACGCGAGCGCCGGCGGACTGGGCACCGACACCCTCAGCGCCGGGCTGATCTTCCTCGCCGGACCGATACAGGCCACCGGCTATGTGCTCGCGGCGCTGCTGATCCTGCGCCACCGGGCATTCGGCTGGCTGGTGCGCGTGCTGGCCCCGGCCGGGCGAATGTCGCTGAGCAACTACCTGGGCCAGTCCCTGGTGCTGGCGCTGCTCTTCTCCGCGCTGGGCTCGCCGTTGGGCCTGGGACTGGCCGGAGAGCTGAGCGCGAGCCAGGTGGGCGCCGTCGTCGTCGTGCTCTGGCTGGGACAGCTCGGGCTCTCGCACCTGTGGCTGCGATTCTTCGACCGCGGACCCGTGGAAGCTCCGCTGCGCGCCTGGACCTACGCCGTCACACCGTTTCCCGTGAAACCGGCGCAGAGTCATCCTTCAGCCTGATGCGCCCCGCACCGCGCGGACCTAGCGTGGAGGCATGATCACAGCCAGCGGACTGAGCAAGACCTTCGGTGAGCGAACCGCGGTGGACGGGATCAGCTTCGCGCTGGAGCCGGGCCGGGTCACCGGCTTCCTGGGTCCCAACGGGGCCGGGAAGTCCACCACCATGCGGCTGGCCATGGGGCTGGACCGCCCCAGCGCCGGGCAGATCACGATCAACGGCAGACCCTTCGCCGAACACCGCTCACCGCTGCGCGAGGTCGGGGCGGTGCTCGACGCCCGAGCGAGCCATCCGGGGTGGACCGGGGAGCAGCAGCTGCGCATCCTGGCCGCCACCCACGCCATCCCGAAGACCCGGGTCCAGGAGGTCATCGAGATGACCGGGCTCAGCTCCGTGGCCTCCCGGCGGATCAAGAGCTACTCCCTGGGGATGAGTCAGCGGCTCGGCATCGCCGCGGCGATGCTGGGAGACCCCGGGGTGCTGATCTTCGACGAGCCCATCAACGGTCTGGACCCCGAAGGTGTGCGCTGGGTCCGCCAGCTGGTCCGCCGACTCGCCGCCCAGGGCCGGACCGTGTTCATCTCCTCGCACCTGATGTCAGAGATGGCACTGACCGCTGATCACCTCATCGTGCTCGGGCAGGGGCGGATCATCGCCGATCAGCCGCTGGGGGACTTCATCGACGCCACCGGGGAGACCCGGGTGCTGGTGCGCACCGAGGACTCCCAGGCGCTCATGGCCGCCCTGGCCGGAGCCGGCATCACACTGATCTCCCAGGATGCCGAGACCTTCGAGGTGCGCGGTATGGATGCCCGAAGCATCGGCCGTCGGGCGCTGGAGCTGGGCGTGGTGCTCCACGAGCTGGCCCCGCTGCATTCCTCCCTGGAAGAGTCCTATCTCAAGCTGACCGGGGACTACGTCGAACACCGTTCCGGAGGACTCAGATGAACCCCAACACCTCCCGCGCCCCGGGAAGCACCGACCCCGCCACCGAGGACCTTCCGGCTGCAGACGCCGCAGCCGCGGCGCTCGGCTCCGCCGAGGTGAGCTTCTCCCGGGCGCTGCGCGCGGAATGGCTGAAGCTGACCAGCCTGCGGCTGAACTGGTGGCTCTGCCTGGCCGCCTTCGGGCTGATGATCATCACGCTGATCGCCACCGTCTTCAGCACCCGCTACCTGCTCTCCGATCCCTCGCTCCAGGGCGCCGGTGCCCAGCTGACCGGACTCGGCCTCTTCGAGAACGCCTTCTCCAGCTTCACCCTGGTCACCCTGCTGATGGGTGCGCTCGCCGCAGTCGCGATCACCACCGAGCACGCCTCGGGCTCGATCCGGTCCTCGCTGGCCGCAGTGCCGAACCGCACCATGTTCTTCACCGCCAAGCTGCTCGCGGTCTGCGGCTTCATCGCCGCGATCACCGCCGCGCTGATGGCGCTGTGCGTCCTGGTCCTGCTGCCGCTCGCCGGCTTCCATGACGTGATGCCCCCGCTGCTGGAGCCCGAGCTCTGGTGGATGGTGCTCAGCCACTGGGCGGTGGTGATCATCATCGCCTCGATCGGGTTCGGTCTCGGCGCGCTGCTGCGCAGCACCGCCGGGGCGGTGGTCGGCTACTGCCTGCTGCTGTTCAGCGGACCGATCATGCTGGGTCTGCTGCTGGCGCTCACGGACGGTGCCCGCTGGGTCGAGGAGCTGATGCGCTTCGAGATCTTCGCGCTGCAGCGTCAGTTCATCGCCGGCAGCGCCTCGATGGCCACAGACCTGTCGGTGCCCCTGGCCGGCACGCTGCTGCTGGTCTGGGCCGGCGTGGTCCTGATCCCGGGATGGCTGCTGTTCACCCGACGTGATGCCTGAGCCCGGGGTCGCCCGGCTCGGTAGAGTCGATGCCGTGATCACCCCGGCGCTGTCTGAATCCCCCGCAGGGCAGTCGATGCCGCCTGGCTTCGAGGAGCTCGCCATCGTCCGCCGGCGCGGCCTGCGCGGATGGTTCCGGCGGCATCCGAAGTGGATGAACGCGGTGGTCGTCGGTGTCTATGTGTTGCTGACCCTGTGGGTCTACCCCTACGCGTTCTACGATCTGGGCAGCGGCGCGCTGTGGCTGCTGAGCGGCTACGGCGTCATCGCGGCGGCCCTGTGCTTCCGCCGCTCCCGCCCGCTCACCGTGCTCGCGGTCGTCGCCGGGGCCGAGGCGGCGCTGCTGCTCTTTTACCCCTGGCAGGGCGTGCAGATGTTGGGACTGTGCTTCGCCGCCTACGCCGTGGCGCTCCAGCGCGGGCTGCTGGTGGGGTTGATCACCGGGCTTCCCGCCACCGTGCTGGGCTATCTGTCGTTTCTGCGCATCGACATCTGGACCTCCAGCCACGGGCCCAGCTGGTGGATGGAGAACTACTACCATCCGATGGGACTCAGCGAGTTCGAGTCGCTGAGCATCTTGGCGGTGACGATGTTCTTCAGCGTCGGAAGCTCCGCCGGCATCGGCGCGGCCGTGCGCCGCGGCCGCAGCCATGAGCAGGAGGTCCTGGAGTGGGCCCGACGCAGCCAGCAGCTGGCCCAGGTGGCCGAGCGCAATCGGATCGCCCGGGAGATGCATGACGTGATCGCCCATTCCCTCTCGGTGATGATCTCCCTGGCCGACGGTGCCCGGATCGTGGCGCGCAAGGATCCGCACCGCGCCGGAGAGGTCCTGGAGGAGCTCTCCGGGACCGGCCGCACCGCGCTGGGGGACATGCGTCGGGTGATCGGGGTGCTGCGCGAGGGTCAGGACGTCGGGGCCGCCCGGCGCCCGATCGGAGAATCGCTGGAGGACCTCTACGAGAACTTCCGCCAGGCGGGCCTTCCGCTGACCGTGAGCCTCACCGGACCCTCCCTGCCCGAGGACGCCGGCTTCGGCCTCACCGTGCACCGGATCATCCAGGAATCGCTGACCAATGTGCTGCGCTATGGCCGCCAGGTCACCGAGGTGTCGGTGCAGATCGAGCACCGCCCCGGCCCGGATCCGGAAGAGGCTCGGCGGCTGCGCGGCGAGGGACTCAGCGCCGCGGACCAGGCCGCGCTGGGGATGCCCGCCGCCGGGCAGGTGGTGCTCACGATCACCGATGACGGAGTGCACCCCACCCATGGGGAGCGCCGCGAATCGGTGGGCAGCGGGCAGGGAATCCACGGCATGGAGGAGCGCGCCGGCTTCTACAACGGCTCGGTCTACGCAGGCCCGGCAGCGCGCCGGGGCTGGATGGTGCGCGCGGTGCTGGAACCGCCGCAGAAGGGATGACCAGGTGAGAAACATCGACGACGACGCCGCACGCCCACCGCGCACCGAGGCCGCACCGCTCGAGGCGGAGCCCAGGACGGGTCCGCTGAAGGTGATGCTGGTCGATGACCAGCACCTGCTGAGGATGGGCTTCCGGCTGATCCTCGAGGGCGAGGAGGATCTGGAGGTCGTGGCCGAGGCCGCGGACGGGCTCGAGGCGCTGCAGGTGCTGCAGGCGCTCACCCCGGCGCAACGTCCAGACGTGGTGCTCATGGACGTGCGGATGCCCCGGATGGACGGCATCGAGGCCACCACGAAGGTGGTCGCGCAGTTCCCGCAGACCCGGGTGATCATCCTGACCACCTTCGACCTGGACGAGTACGCCTTCTCCGGGCTTCAGGCCGGCGCCAGTGCCTTCCTGCTCAAGGACGTCACCCCGGAGGACCTGGTCCACGCCGTACGGGTGGTGGCAGAGGGCGACGCGGTGGTGGCCCCGCGGATCACCCAGCGGCTGCTGGAGGTCTATCTGCGCGGCGGGGCCCCGACCGAACCTGCAGCACCGGAGCGCCCCGGCGCCGGGGCGGCTCGCGGAGCGCGCGGCGGTGCCCGGACTGCCCGGACTTCCGGGACTGTCGGGGCTGTCGGCGATGCCGTCAGACCCCTGCCCGATGGGCGAGCGATCGCTGAGGCGATGGATGACGGAATCCCGCGCGAGCCGCTGACCCAGCGTGAGACCGAGATGCTCTTCGCCGTCGCGGAGGGCCTCTCCAACGCTGAGATCGCGGCGAAGTTCTTCCTCTCCGAGGCCACGGTCAAGACCCACGTGCGCCGGATCCTGACCAAGCTGCAGCTCCGAGACCGGGTGCAGGCAGTGGTCTATGTGTTCCAGACCGGACTCCTCGGGCCGCTCTAGTGCCGCTCCGGCTCCGCGGAGTCGGGGCCGCTGATTAGGATGGCGGGCATGACAGCACAAGAGCTCATCGAAGATCTGGCCGCCTACGTGAGCGCCTCGCCCTCGTCGTATCACGCGGCGGCCGTGGCGGCGCAGCGCCTGGTCAGCGCCGGATTCACGCAGCTGGGCGAGCATCAGGACTGGCCCACCGAGCCGGGTCGCCATGTGGTGGTCCGTGACGGCGCCGTGCTGGCCTGGGTGGTGCCCACCGGCGCCGCACCCACCACCCCGCTGCGGATCCTCGGTGCGCACACCGATTCCCCCGGGTTCAAGCTCAAGCCCAAGTCCACGCTGATCAGCAATGGCTGGCTGCAGGCCGGCGTCGAGGTCTACGGCGGACCGCTGCTGAACTCCTGGCTGGACCGTGAGCTTTGCCTGGCCGGGCGCCTGGTCACCCGTGACGGGGCCACTCACCTGGCGGCCACCGGCCCGGTCGCCCGGATCCCGCAGCTGGCCATCCACCTGGACCGTCAGGTCAACGAGGGGCTGAAGCTGGGCAAGCAGGCGCACACCAGCCCGATCCTGGGGCTCGCCGGCTCCACCGAGCAGGCCGCGGCCGCCGACGTGCTGGCCCTGCTGGCGGAGTCCGCCGGGGTGGACCCCGCCCAGGTGGACGGCTACGACGTGGTGCTCGCCGACGCCCAGGCGCCGGCGACCTTCGGTGCGGCACAGGAGTTCCTCGCCTCGAGCCGACTCGACAACCTCTCCTCGGTCCACGCCGGGCTCAGCGCCCTGATCGGGACCGCCGAGGAGGCCGAGACCGGTGCGGTCATTCCGATGCTCGCCGCCTTCGACCACGAGGAGCTGGGCTCGGCGTCGCGCTCCGGTGCGGCCGGGCCGTTCCTGGAAGAGGTGCTGGGCCGGATCTATGAGGGGCTCGGCCGTGCGGCGGGCCAGCCCGGCGCCACCGCCACCCAGCGGGCGCAGGCGCTGAGCGCCTCCTGGCATCTCTCCAGCGACGCCGGACACGCGGTGCACCCGAATTACTCCGAACGACATGACCCGGCGAACCGCCCGCTGCCCAACGGCGGTCCGCTGCTGAAGATCAACGCCAACCAGCGCTACACCACCGACGCCCCGGGGGCGGCGATGTGGGCCCAGGTCTGCCGCGCCGCGGGCGTCCCCACCCAGGAGTTCGTCTCCAACAACGACCTCCCCTGCGGCTCCACCATCGGCCCGATCACCGCCACCCGGCTGGGGATCCGCACCGTCGACGTCGGGATCGCGCTGCTCTCGATGCACTCGGCCCGGGAGATGTGCGGGGTCGAGGACGTCGAGCATCTGCGGGACGCGGTGGCGAGCTTCTTCACCACCGAGCTGAACAGCTGAGCTCGGCCTCGACCCCACACGCGATCTCCACAGCTGAACAGGCCCGTTCGTCACGCTGGCGCAAAGCCGGTATCATGATGCAGGTTGTCTGACCTGGTTTCATCCTGCCCTCATGCCGAGGGTCGGACGGACGGGCTCAGATGCAGATGCAGATAGACCCTCCTGTTACGGAAATCCCGTGACCGCAAGGCCAAAGGAGGTGGGTTAACACAATGCGTCACTATGAACTGATGGTGCTCGTCGACCCCGAGGTTGACGAGCGCACCGTGGAACCGACTCTCGGCAAGTACATGGAGGTCGTCAAGAAGGACGGCGGCACCGTGGACAACGTCGATGTCTGGGGCCGTCGCCGCCTGGCTTATGAGATTCAGAAGAAGACGGAAGCGGTCTACGCCGTCGTCAACTTCCACTCGACTCCCGACGCCGCCGCCGAGCTCGACCGACTGCTGCGCCTGAACGAGACGATCATGCGCACCAAGATCACCCGCCCCGAGGAACAGAAGATCGAATAATCCTCCAGGTGGTCCATCCACCTGTCAGGGCGAACCAGCAACCAAGGAGCACTTCCATGGCCGGCGAGACCATCATCACCGTTGTAGGCAACCTGACGGCAGATCCAGAGCTCCGCTTCACCCCTTCGGGTGCCGCGGTCTCCAACTTTGCCATCGCGTCTACGCCGCGGTTCTTCGACCGTCAAGCAAACGAGTGGAAGGACGGAGAGACTCTCTTCGTCCGCTGTTCCCTGTGGCGTGAAGCCGCAGAGAACGCCGCTGAGTCACTCACCAAGGGCACCCGCGTGATCGCGCAGGGCCGCCTGAAGGCTCGGTCGTTCCAGACCAAGGAGGGGGAGAACCGCACCTCCTGGGAGCTCGACGTCGATGAGATCGGTCCCTCGCTGCGCTTTGCGACTGCCAGCGTCCAGCGTTCGAGCGGCGGCCAAGGCGGCCGTCCGAGCGGCGGAGGCGGCTTCGGCGGAGGCAACACCGGCGGCAACGCCGGCGCGGCCTCCGGCGGCGGCTTCGGTGGAGGAGGCTCCGGCGGCGGCGCGTCATCCGGCGGCTCCGGCGGGTGGAGCAACGACTCCGCTCCGCAGGATCCGTGGGGCGGCCAGCCCTCCGGCGGCGGAAGCTGGGGCACCCCTGACAACAACGAGCCACCGTTCTGAGCCTGAGAAGCGCCACGCGCTCCTCAAGCCCGCGAACAGCGGCTTGAACTCACACACTATTCACCATCCCGCATCCCACAGGTGCGGGCTCCGAGAATGAAAAGGAGCACCACGATGGCAAAGGCTGAACTCAAGAAGCCAAAGCCCAAGGCGAACCCGCTGAAGGCTGCTGACATCACGGTCATCGACTACAAGGACACCGCTCTGCTGCGGAAGTTCATTTCCGACCGAGGCAAGATCCGCGCACGCCGGGTGACCGGCGTGACTGTCCAGGAGCAGCGAAAGATCGCCCAGGCGATCAAGAACGCTCGCGAAGTCGCACTGCTGCCGTACGCCGGCGCAGGCCGCGGCTGATCCAGGACTGACTGGGAAGGAAAGGAACAACCCATGGCAAAGCTCATCCTGACTCAGGAAGTGACCGGTCTCGGCGCCTCCGGAGATGTGGTCGACGTCAAAAGCGGCTACGCACGCAACTATCTGTTGCCGCGTGGCTTCGCAATGGCCTGGACCAAGGGCGGCGAAAAGGATGTGGAGCGCCTGCGCTCCGCTCGCAAGGCTCGCGAGATCGCAACGGTCGAGGAAGCACAGGCAGTGGCCACCAAGCTGCAGTCTGCCCCCGTGAAGATCACCGTGAAGACCGGCGACTCCGGTCGCCTGTTCGGAACCGTCGGTTCCGCACAGATCGCCGATGCAGTCGAGGCCTCCGGCCTGGGCTCCATCGACAAGCGCACCGTCGAGATCCCCGCACGCATCAAGGCAGTCGGCAACTACAAGGCGACTGTCCGCCTGCACGCTGATGTCTCAGCGACCCTCGACCTTCAGGTCGTCGGCTCGAAGTAAGCAGCACGCAGCACCCCAGCCGTTCGCGGCTGAGACCTGAGAAAGCCTCGGACTCCTTCAGGAGGCCGGGGCTTTCTCGCGCCGCGGGCGCATTCTCCGAAGGTTGGCGGGCCTCCGGAGCGGGGAATGCCGAATGGCGGGTGCCGGTTATGGTTGATGTCGTACAAATTTCAATCAGTGGCCGGCACGGCAGGGTCACCCAGGACGGCGCAGGGAGCGGCCATGCAGTTCGGCGTATTCAGCATCGGCGACATGACACCGGATCCGACCACCGGTCGGGTCCCCACCGAGCACGAGCGCATCAACTCGCTGGTGGCCATCGCCAGACGCGCCGAAGAGGTCGGACTCGACGTCTTCGCGGTCGGCCAGCACCACAACCCGCCCTTCGTGGCGCCGGCCAACCCGCCGATCCTCATGGCCTACCTGGCGGCGCAGACGCACCGGATCCAGCTCTCCACGGCGACCACGCTGATCACCACCACCGATCCGGTGCGCATCGCCGAGGACTACGCCTTTGCCCAGCATCTTGCCCAGGGGCGGGTCGACCTGACCCTGGGACGTGGGAACACCGGCCCGGTCTACCCCTGGTTCGGCAAGGACATCCGCGCAGGGATCCCGCTGGCGGTGGAGAACTACGCGCTGCTGCACCGGCTCTGGCGTGAGACCGAGGTCGACTTCTCCGGGCGCTTCCGCACTCCGCTGCAGGGATTCACCTCCACGCCGCGTCCCCTCGACGACATCCCGCCCTTCGTCTGGCACGGGTCCATCCGATCCCCGGAGATCGCGGAGCAGGCGGCGTACTACGGGGACGGCTTCTTCCACAACAACATCTTCTGGAACAAGGAGCACACCGGGCGGATGATCGACCTCTACCGCTCCCGCTACGCGCACTACGGCCACGGGCCCGCCGAGCAGGCCATCGTGGGACTCGGCGGTCAGGTCTTCATGCGCCGGAACTCCCAGGATGCGATCCGCGAGTTCCGGCCCTACTTCGACCGGGCGCCGGTCTACGGCGGCGGTTCCTCGCTGGAGGACTTCAGCGCGCAGACCCCGCTGACCGTGGGCACCCCCGACCAGGTCATCGAGCGCACGCTGAGCTTCCGCGACTACGCCGGGGACTATCAGCGTCAGCTCTTCCTCATCGACCACGCCGGTCTGCCGCTGAAGACCGTGCTGGAGCAGATCGACCTGCTGGGGGAGGAGGTCGTCCCGGTCCTGCGACGAGAGGTGGCCGCCCGCGCCCCGCAGAGCACCCCTGAGGCGCCTACGCACGCGGTGCTGGCCCGACGGCGCGCTGAAGGCCGAGACCCCGTCCCAGGAGGCGGCAGAGGGGCCGCCGCCTGACCCTGGGCCGAGCCCGAGGACTCGGGGTGGCCGGCGGCGGCTGAGCCTGAAGATTCAGCTCAGCTCAGCTGCGGCGTTCCAGTTCCTCGATGACGTTGATCCGCTCATTGCTCATCAGATGCAGCGAGAGCTCGTTGGAGAGGTGCTGGAACATCGCCACGCCCTGGACGCTGCTGCCCTCGTCATTGAGCCGCGGCGCGAAGGAGGCGATCCCGACCTGGCCGGGGAGCACCCCGATGATGCCGCCGGAGATCCCTGACTTCGCCGGAATGCCGATCTGGGTCAGCCAGCGTCCCGAAGCGTCGTACATGCCGCAGGTCGCCATGATCCCCAAGGTGGTGCGGGCAGATTCGGCCGAGACCACGCGCTGACCGTTCTCCGGGTTGATTCCGTTGTTCGCCAGCGTGGCGGCCATCCGGGCGATGTCCTTGACGTTGACCAGGATCGAGCACTGGTCGATGTATCCGCGGACGGCTTCATCGGGCTCGGTGTCCAGCGAGCCGTGGGACTTCAGCATGTGGGCGATCGCCATGTTGCGGTACGCCGTGGAGTACTCCTCCTCCGCCGCGTCCCAGTCGATCTCGAGTGCGCGTCCGGCGAAGGCCGACATGCCGTCGAGGATCCGGGTGGTCCGGCTGCGCACCTCTGAGGTGCGCGACGCGCTGTCCCGGCCACCGGGATGCTCCTCATGGCTGGTGTGGTCCACCAGGTGGTGCGTCGCGATGGCCCCGGCGTTGATCATCGGATTCAGCGGGCGCCCGGTGCCGCCTTCGAGGGAGAGCTCGTTGAAGGCCTCCCCGGAGGGCTCCATGCCGACCATCTCGCGTACCCGGTCCAGGCCGATGTCATCCAGCGCGAGGGCATAGACGAAGGGTTTGGAGATCGACTGGATGGTGAACAGGTGCTCGTCGTCGCCGGCGGAGCATTCCTGGCCGTCTGCGGTCGCCAGGGCCAGCGCCTGCAGGTTCTCATCGGCGTCGCGCAGCCGGGGGATATAGGCGGCAAGCTTGCCGCTGACATCCGCACTGG
Organism: Nesterenkonia sp. DZ6; assembly: GCF_022565835.1. Classification (NCBI taxonomy): domain Bacteria; kingdom Bacillati; phylum Actinomycetota; class Actinomycetes; order Micrococcales; family Micrococcaceae; genus Nesterenkonia; species Nesterenkonia sp. DZ6. The sequence continues at coordinate 170,259 of NZ_JAJOYW010000003.1, read as the reverse complement.
ACTCCTTGAGGACCTCGCGGAGGTACGTGTTGATCGATTCTTGCACCGGGTGGCTCCTCGGGGGTTGGTCTCCCCACGCTACCCGCTGGGAGCTGGGGATCTGCTGGACGGGTTCTCACCAGGGTGTGGACAACTTGTGGAAAACAGGGCGACGGAGGGGCCATACACCTAACGACGGGGTTACGGCAAGGCGACGGAATGGTGGAAAAACTGGTATCTCTATTCCTGCGTGCACAGGTGAGTTGCTACAAAACTGCACCTCAGTGGAGATATCTACGGGTTATCCAACTGTTATCCACAGCTTCCTGCACATGTTGTGCACAAGACACGCCGCATAGTCCACATTTACTCCACAGGCAGCAGCATTTCGCTCTATTGCCCCTGCCGGGCTCGGGACCTAAAGTGTGGAAAGTCCCTCGGACGTGAATATTGGCTGGGCCCCGCCCAGCGCGCATTCACGCGGCGCCGCAGTCAGCGGCGGGAGCGGAGACACGGGGCCGGGAAGCGTTTCGCCGGCCGTCCCGTGGTCGACGTGTCCGAGGCCTCGGAGAATCCGAGGAGATCCTGGTCCCCGCACCTCTGCGCTCCGCTGCAGGAGGCCGAGCGGCAGGATCTGAAGGCACATCGGGTCGCCGGGAGACCGGCCAAGGGAAGGGGATCACGCGCTCATGGCTCGTGATCCTGCTGCGTCCCCCGGCGATCCGATCTCCGCCACAGGCCTGGGCCTCACAAGGGGTGGGCGGCGATGAACCGTGACACCCGGCGCGGCCAGGTACCCAGCTCCTCCGGGGTCTCGGCGATCTGCAGCTGCGAGTTCGGGATCAGCTGGTGCAGCTTCTCAGCGGTGGAGACCGGGTGTGCGTAGTCATCCACCCAGGCCAGGAGCAGCGTGGGAACCGAGAGCTCGCCGATCTGCTCAGCACCGGGAAGATCGCTGACCCCGGCCCCGCGAAAGATCGAGGGCAGCAGCTCCTGGCTGACTGCCGGGACGCGCTCCTTCTGCCGGTCCGCCAGGGCGGGCGGCGGAAGCACCTGTCGGCCCACCCGCACGAAGGCCCCGATCCCGTGATCCTCCACCAGTTCGGCCGACTTCTGGTAGGTCGCCGCCTGCCCGGCACGGGTGGCCCACGCGGTGGGGGGCACCATCAGGGTCAGCGTGGCAAAACGGTCGGGATCGCGCAGCGCGGCATAGAGCAGCGTCGCGGCGCCCATCGAGGGTCCCGCGGCGTGCACCTTCTGTTCGGGGGCGAGCTCATCGAGCAGCTCGAGCAGGTCATCGGCGAGCCGCGGCCAGACATAGTCCTCAGGCACGGCGCGCCCGGTGGAGGAGCCGTGTCCCCGCGCGTCGTAGCGAAGGACTCGGCAGTCTTCGAGGCTGAGCGTCATGTCCAGACCGGCGCGCTGTTCGCGCGAGGCACAAGAGGTCAGCCCGTGCAGCTGGACGAAGATCGGACCGTCGCCGGAGATCTCATAGGCGAGCTTCGCCCCGGCTGTCTGGAAAAGCCCCACGGTCTTCGACTCCTGAGTCTCAGGTGAACAACAAGTTGCGCTGGAAACATCCAGGCGAACTGAACGCCATCTACACTACGCCGTATGCGCTTGACCAATGTGGCACAGATGCACGCCAGGCCCGGACGTCTGTCCAGCTACTCGGTGGTGGCCCAGCTCGCCGTCGACGATGCGGCGAGGCGGACCTCCGACGTCGGCTTCGGGGCGGGACTCCCGGGTGCCGGGGTGCCGGCCGCCGATCCCCCCGGCGGGCTCCCGGTGTCGTTCGACCAGAACCGCCATGTCAGCTTCGGGTCCAGACCCGGATCCTGGATGGCGGTGTCCTTCCAGCTCGACGGTCCGGCTTCCCTGGACGAGATCGCCGCCGCCTGGCAGGTGGTGATCCAGCGCCACGGGACGCTGCGCACGGTCTTCGACTGGCGGCCCGAGCATTCCCCGCGCCGCAGTGACACGCATCACTCCAACACCGGGCCTGGCGGAGATTCCGGCGGACCGGTCAGTGACCTGCTGCTGCGCGAGGTCGCGATGCTGCCCGGCACCTGGGAGCAGCTCTCTGCTCCCGAGCGGCCGCGCCGCCCGATCAGCTTCAGCGTGGATCGCGGTGCGGCGCTGAAGACCGCACACCTGGCCGCGCCGAGCGACCAGCTCAACGCGGCGGAGGTCAAGGCCGCCCTGCGCGCTCATTTCGACGCCGTCTGCGATCCATTCGGCACGCCGTCGCACCGGCTCTGCGTGATCGACGACGGAGAATCCGCGGCTGTGCGGGACACCGCCGGGTCACCACAGATCGTCATCGGCTCCGACCACGCCCACGTCGACGCCTGGTCCCTGCTGGTGCTGGTGCGGGACTTCAACGCCGTTCTGAACAACCTGCGGGCCGGCCGTCCCGCGGCACATGAGCTCCCGGTGCCGGAGTCCTTCGCGGCGCACACCATGGCGATGGAGGCCAAGCCGTTTCCCCCAGAGGAGATCGTCACCCGGTGGCGAGAAATCCTGGAGGCCGGAGGTGGAGTGATGCCGACCTTCCCGCTGCCGCTGGGGGATATCTCGCTGCCGGTGAGTGAGAAGGTCGAGGTCCGCGACGTGCTGGACTCCGCGGAGCTCAACAAGCTCGAGGCCCATGCCAGGGAAGAGGGGGTCAGGCTGATCGCCGTCGCGGTCTCGGTGATGACCCGGATCTTCCGCGAGCTGGGCGACCAGCCGCTGCGCACGGTCTTCCCGGTGCACAGCCGCGATGAGCCGCGCTGGTTCGACTCGGTGGGCTGGTTCATCACCAATGCGGTCCTGGAGAACGAAGACGACAGCCTGCGCGGCAGCTATCAGGCGGTCAAGGAGGCGATCCGGCTGGGCTCGCATCCGATGGCACCGATCATGCGGCCCTACGGCGGGATGCCCGCCGAGCCGGGGATGTTCGCGATGAGCTGGCTGGATCATCGCCGACTGCCGATCAATGTGGACGAGGCGCTCAATGCTCAGCACGTCTCCGCGGTGGTCCAGACCGACGGGGTGATGATCTGGTTCGTGGTCAACGAGACAGGACTGCATCTGCGCTGCCGCTATCCCGATACTCCACAGGCTCGCGAGACGATGCGCACCTGGCTGGATGCGGTGGTCGAAGGACTGCGTGCACCGAGTATCGTGGAGGGGTGACTACCGAGCTCTACAACACCGGATCCCCCGCGGGGGTGGACTCCCGCACGCCCCCGCAGGACATGGTGGCGGAGCAGTCAGTGCTCGGCGGCATGATGCTCTCCAAGGACGCCATCGCCGACGTCGTGGAGGTTCTGCGCGGCTCGGACTTCTACCGACCCGCGCATGAGCTGATCTACGACGCGATCATCGATCTCTACGGCCGCGGCGAGCCCGCCGACGTGGTCACCATCTCGGATCACCTGACCAAGCGCGGCGAACTTCAGCGCATCGGCGGCCCGGCGTACCTGCACAACCTGGCCCAGTCGGTGCCCACCGCGGCGAACGCCGGCTTCTACGCGGAGATCGTGCGCGAGCGCGCCATCCTGCGCCGACTCGTCGACGCCGGCACCAAGATCGTCCAGCTCGGACACACCGCCGACGGTGAGGTCGAGGGCATCGTCAACCAGGCGCAGTCTGAGATCTACAACGTGGCGGAGAACCGGCAGAGCGAGGACTATGTCTCACTCTCCGAGATCCTGGGCCCCACGATCGACGAGATCGAGACCAACTCCGCCCACGACGGGGGACTCACCGGCATCCCCACCGGGTTCCGCGAACTCGATGACCTGACCCATGGCTTCCACGGCGGACAGATGATCATCATCGCCGCTCGTCCGGCCATGGGTAAGTCCACCCTGGCGCTGGACTTCGCCCGCGCCGCCGCGGTGAACAACAAGATGACCGCAGCCTTCTTCTCCCTGGAGATGGGGCGCAACGAGATCGCGATGCGTCTGCTCTCCGCAGAGTCCCGGATCCTGTTCTCCGACCTGCGCAAGGGCAATATCCGTGATGAGGACTGGGAGAAGATGTCCGAGGCGGTGGACCGGCTCAATGACGTGCCGCTGTTCATCGATGACTCCCCGAACATGTCGCTGATGGAGATCCGGGCCAAGTGCCGCCGGCTCAAGCAGCGTCACAACCTCAAGCTCGTGGTGCTGGACTATCTGCAGCTGCTCTCCTCGGGCAAACGTGTCGAGTCGCGCCAGCAGGAGGTCAGCGAGTTCTCCCGTACCTTGAAGCTGCTCGCCAAGGAGCTTGATGTCCCGATCATCGCCCTCTCCCAGCTGAACCGCGGGTCCGAGTCCCGTCCGGACAAGAAGCCGCAGGTCTCCGATCTGCGTGAATCCGGTTCGATCGAGCAGGATGCGGACATGGTCATGCTGCTGCACCGCCCTGAGGTCTATGACAAGGAGACCGAGCGCGCCGGCGAGGCCGACATCATCGTGGCGAAGAACCGTAACGGTCCCACCCGGGACATCACGGTGGCGTTCCAGGGCCACTATGCCCGCTTCCAGGACATGGCCCGCGACTTCTAGCGGTACTGCGAGGCCTCGAGCTGTGCGGCGTCGGTGGTCTCCATCTCCGTGATGAAGCTCCAGGCGTCTGGCCGGGACCCATCGACGTCGGTCAGCTCATAGTGCTGAGCCAGCTCGAAGGAACTGGTCGACCTGGTGTTCCACCCGGCCCGCGCCGGGTCTGCGGCCAGGGCCGTGATGCCGCGGGCGAGCATCGCCGGGGTCTCAGAGATGACGAACTCATACGGCGGCACCACCTCGGTCTTCCCGCGGTTGGCCTCTGCGGCGGCGCGCCAGGTCTGCTCGGTCACCCCGAAACCGTCGAGCATCATCTCTGAACGCAGCCAGCCGGGGGAGACCGAGACGGCCGTCCCGCCATGGGGCGCCAGCTCATGGCCCTGGGCGAAAGCCAGTCGATCCACTGCGGTCTTGGTCAGGTCGAGGAAGGCGTTCTCCCGGAAGTGGGAGGCGTTGTAGCGGCGGGTCCCGTCGGTGACCTCCACCACCAGGCCGCCGGGATTGCGGATGAGCAGCGGCAGGGCGCTGTGGCTGGTGTTCAGATGAGTGGTGAATCCGGTGTCGAAGAGCTTCTTCCCCGCCGCGAGGTCGTAGTCCCACAGCGCCTTGCCGAACTCCACATAGGCTTCCCCGCCGATGTCATTGACCAGGATGTCCAGACGCCCGTGATTCTCGTCGATCCGCGCGATCAGGGCGCGGACCGCCTCGATCTCGAGGTGATCCACGATCACCGGATGCGCCGTCCCGCCGGCGTCGGAGATCAGCCGCGCAGTCTCCTCCACGGTCTCGGAACGGCCGTAGTCAGACGGCGCCTCTGGGGACGAGCGGCCGGTGCAGTAGAGAACGGCCCCGGCGCCGGCGAGCTCACGAGCGATTGCGCGTCCGGCGCCACGAGTGGCCCCGGTGACCAGCGCGACCCGCCCGGAGAGGTCGAACCGTGGGGATGCAGCAGCCGATGTGGATCGTGCGGACATGACGGGCCTCCCGGAGAAGTGATCTGGTGACTTTCAGGGTCTCAGGGATTCCCGAGATTCTCCGCCGAGGGTTCTGCTGACTCGGACGAGGATTCAGAAGGAGCCGAGGATGACGTCGATGAAGGTGAATCCCAGCGTGCCGTAGAGCAGTCCGATCCACAGTGAATGGGTTAGGGACTTCCAGAACTGGCCGGTGGCGATGAGCAGTCCGAAGGCGGCCGGGGTGCAGGCCATCGCGTAGCCGCCCACCAACATCCAGAGGCCGGTGAACTCACCCAGGGCCAGCATGTAGAAGCCCACCCCGATGGTCCAGATCATGGTGAACTCGAAGAGCAGCGCGGCGATGACCACGGTGACGACCACTGCCCAGAGATACCGGCCCCAGTCCCCGGCGATGCGCCGCAGGGCGCTGGGCTGCTTCCGCTGTGCGGACGCGGACCGGGTCCTGCCGGTTGACCGGGGGCCGCGGTTGGGCCTCGGGCTGCCGTTGGGTCGGGTGCTGCGGGAGCCGGACTTCCCCGAGGGCCGAGACGGAGCACGGGATGACCCGCCGCGCGAGCCCGCACTGCGCGAGCTCACACCGTTTCGCGAGGCTGTGCCGGCCCGTGATCCTTTGCCGGCCCGGGGAGCGGGAGAGGAGGGTCGTCGCGCCGTCGTCGCGCTCTTCTTCCTGGTCGGAACCGAGGATCTGCCGACAGGCTTCTTGGCCGCGGACTTCTTGCTGGTGCTCACAGCCTGTCAGCGTACCGGCAGTCAGGCGCGACCAGGGGACTCTCCGAAGCGGCGAGGTGAATCCACCGGGATCCTCGGGGATTCACAGCGGCTGCCCGGCGCTGGGTCAGATGCCGCCGAGGTAGGGCAGGACCAGGAGAAAGACGATCACCCCGATGCCGACGCCCAAGGTGATCGCTACGGTGGCGTCGGAATTGGACCGTCCGAGTTCAGGGGCGCGCGCGGATGCGGGTTCGGGGGCCGGGTGATCCAGCTCCCGGTGAGTGGGACGTGCGGGATGAGATGACATTCGTGCACCTCGCTTGGCAGAGCCGTACCGGGTGGATGGGAAATGCGTCCTGACCTGGAGTCTAGGAAGTATCTCTGAAAATGAGCTGGGCAGGAGGTAAACCCTGGCCGGGCAGCGCCGGAGCTCAGTGCAGCAGGCCGGCGTGCACCTGGAGATCGGGTCCCTGGTGCAGCGACTCGGTGATGAGCAGGTCCACGGCTCGCGCGGCCTGCGCGCGGCTCACCGGAGATCCCGCGCGGGACAGATCCGGGACATGGACGAAGCCGGCGGGCACGGATGCCGGGGCCGCGTGCAGCAGCGTATAGAGCAGGCTGTTGCACACGAAGCTGCCCGCGCTGAGCGAGAGCGCCACGGGGATTCCTGCGCCGCTGATCGCGGCGTGGGCGGCCTTGAGCCGCAGGGTGGCGAACAAGGCCGGAGGCCCGCCCGGCACGACGGGCTCCTCGGTGGGCTGATGCCCGGCGTTATCCGGTATCCGGGCGTCGCGCAGATTCAGGCCGACCCGCTCCAGCCGCACCGCCTCCGTGCCGGCTGCCAGGCCCACGGAGATCACCAGGTCCGGTGCGGCGACGGCCATCTGTTCGAGCAGGAGCTCGGCGCTGACGTGGAACTCCACCGGCAGCAGCGCCGTGCGCACCGTGACGTCGCCGTGGACCTCCTGGGCCCGCAGAGCGCCTCGCCCAGCGGCCTCGGAGAGCTCGGCGACCACGTCCCAGGAGGGGTTGTGGTCCATCCCGGCGAAGGGCTCGAAACCGGTCAGCAGCACCGTGCGCGTGGAGTTCATCGGGCGCACGGATCAGCGGCGCGACCGGCGATTCCGGTGCTGCGGGCGGTCTGGGGCGAGGTCACAGCGCCTGGGCGGCGGCGGAGGGTGCGACGTCGAGCAGCCGGATGCGGCGGCTGATGCGCTCCAGCGCCGCGGTGAGCTTGGGGATCGCCGCGGGGGTGATCAGCACCAGCACCGAGCCGCCGAAGCCACCGCCGATCAGCCGGGCGCCTTCGGCGCCCTGGGCCAGCGCGGTCTCCACCACGAGGTCGGCGATGTCGAAGGAGACCTCCGCGTCGTCGCGCATGCTCATATGTCCGGCAGTGAGGATGTCTCCGACCGTGGAGGCGATGTGACGCACGCCGTAGGCCTCCCCCGAGAGCAGGTGATGCAGCTTCTCGGATCGCACCATCTCGGTCAGGGCATGGTGAAGCCGACGCCGGCAGGCCTCGACGCTGCGACCGTCGAGGGTCTCCAGCTGTTCCGCGAGCCGATCGAACTCCTCGAGCACGTGGGAGACATCGGCCTTGCGCGGCTGCTCGGGCAGCGCATCACGGAGCCGGTCGAGACCCAGCAGGCGCGTCGCGGCCTCGGCGTCTGCCCGACGATCCCCGAACTGGCCGTCGGCAAGCCGATGCGCCTCTCCGGTGTCCACCGCGATCAGTCGGTAGCCGCGCAGGATGCAGCCGATGTCCAGCGGGGTGACGCTGAAGTCCCGGCAGTCCAGCGAGAGCACCTTGCCCGGGCGGGCGCGCATCGCAGCGGTCTGATCGAGGCCTCCGGTGCCGGCGCCGACGACCTCCACCTCGGCCCGCACGCAGGCGGCGGCCAGGTCCTTGCGGTTCTCCCGGGTCAGCGCGGCGTTGAGATCCTGCAGAGGATTGTCCTGGCCGAACGGAGTGCCCAGAGCGAGGAACGCGAGGATCGAGGCACATTCAAGGGCAGCCGAGGAGGAGAGCCCTCCGCCGATGGGCAGCGTGGACACCACCAGCAGATCGGCGCCGAAGTCCGCATCGACCGCAAATGCCGGCTGGGACCTGCCCAGTTCGCGCAGCGCCCAGAGCACCCCGGAGACGTAGTGGCTCCAATGCCCTGAAGCATCCCGTCCGGAGGCGGCCGCGGCGGGTCCGATCTGGTCCGGGGTCACCGTGGTGATCCCGTCGTCGAGTGAGGCGTCCAGCGTGCGCAGCCGAAGCTGGCCGTCGGTGCGCGGAGCCGCGGCGACGTAGGTGCCGTGGGCCAGGGCCATCGGCAGGCAGCGGCCGGCGTGGAAATCGATGTGCTCGCCGTTGAGATTGGCTCGGCCCGGGGCGAACCAGGTACCAGAAGCTGCCCGGCCATACTCCTGCTGGAAGCGGCTGACCAGGTCAGATTGGATCTCTTGTGGCTCGCCAGGAGCAAGCCAGACGGCATCGGTAGTTCGCACGGTGTTCCATTGTGCCAGTAACAGTGGCTTGGTGTTCCATGGGGATGACCGGCGGTGCCGCGGATTCGCCGCGGCAGCCGGAGGCGATCGCGGAGAAGGCCCACGCCTTCTGCCCCTGTTCCAAGGCCGCCCGCGGCAACACCAAGGTCGAGGTCACCGTCACCGACGACTGACGCCCTGCGCCTGGAGCGGAAACTCTGGGCTTATTGATTCAATATTGAAATACTCGACTTCGAACCCGGTCATCAGGATGAGGAGACGGCGATGAGCACCACCGAGCGCGAGCCCCAGGAACAGGTCTGCATCAACGGGCCCTACACCTTCGAGGGTCTGCGTGACGGTGTGACCCGCGCCCAGGACGGAGTCGAGATGCTCGAGCCGCGCACGGTCCCGCTGGGCGGACCGCGGGCGATGACCGTGCGCCGCACCCTGCCGCAGCGAGCCCGCTCACTCGTCGGGGCCTGGTGCTTCCTTGACTTCTACGGCCCCGACGATCTCACCGAGGCCACGCCCATGCGGGTGCCGCGGCATCCGCACACCGGGCTGGCCACCCTCTCCTGGCTCTTCGAAGGCCGGATCGACCACATGGACTCCGCCGGAAACTGGGCCACCGTGCGCCCCGGCGAAGTGGCGCTGATGAACGCCGGCAGCGGGATCAGCCATTCGGAGTACTCCTCTGCGGACACCGCAGTCCTGCACGGCGCCCAGCTCTGGTACGCCTTCCCCGATGCGCATCGATTCGTGGAGCCGTCGCTGGAGACCCATCGCCCGGAGCCGGTCCAAGGGCCGGGCTGGGAGGCTCAGGTGTTCCTCGGTGAGCTGCTGGGCCGGCGCTCGCCGGTGAAGACCTATATCCCGCTGACCGGGGCCCAGCTGCGGCTCGAGCCCGGCACGGTGCTTCAGATCGAGGTTCCCGCGGCCCACGAGCACGGACTGCTGCGGATCTCTGGCGCGGTCCGGCTCAACGGCGCCCTGGTGGGGGAGGATCATCTGGCGGTGACCGAGGTCGGGAGCACCACGCTGCGGGTGGAGGCCCTGGACGAGCCGGTCCTGGCCCTGCTCATCGGCGGAGAACCCCTGGGCGAGCAGATCGTGATGTGGTGGAACTTCGTCGGGCGCAGCCACGAGGAGATCGCGGCCTTCCGCAGCGCCTACCAGGCCGAGATGGGCTTCGAGCCACCGGCGGAGGGTTCACCGCTGCGCGACCAGGTGGGTGCGGCTGAACACGCTCCCGACGGTGACGACACAGGGGGCGACGCAGGTGACGACACAGGCGGCGCCACGGAGGGCGGCACCACTGAACGGGCGGCCCGGGCCGATGGTTCGGAGCACCAGATCCCGGTTCCCGCCGGGGCGCTGGGGAACCCGGTGCACGGGAGGCTCCGCGATGCGCTGGCCGAGGCCCACTACGACGACGGCCGGATGTTCCCGCAGTTCGGGGACTTTCCACCCGGTCAGGCTGCGCCGCTGCCGGCCCCGGAGCTGCCCAGCACGCGGATGAAGCCGCGCGGCTGAACCGGCAGGCTCAGGCGCGACAGGGTCTATCGAGCACCATCTGCTGGCGGCGCAGACGCGCCCGAGAGGCCCAGGCCGGGAAGCGGCTCAGCACGCACATGGTGAACATCGTCGACCGCGAGGCTGTGGACGAGCTTCCCGGACTCATCACTCAGGCCCATGGGCCCGTGGACGGGCTGATCAACGTGGCCGGGATCATCCAGCCCTCCGTCCCCGTGGAGGACCTCGACCTCGAGGTCATCGAACGCGTCATGGACGTGAACTTCTGGGGCACTCTGCACATGGTCAAGGCCTTCCTGCGCGGGCTCAAGGCCCGCCCCGAGAAGGGGGATCGCGATGATCGCCAAGAAGATGAATCACCTCGTGGTGGAGGGGTCCGTGAAGGCCGGCGTCTGAACCAGACAGCGCGGTCGGGGCTCTCGCCGCTGTGAAAGACTTGGGCTCGCCGACGCAGTGATGCAGCACCAGGACCAGCGAGCAGGAGGCTCAGTGAGCCAAGACCCCTTGAGCGAGGATCAACCACGGGGACGACTGAGTTCTCGCCTGCTGGCACACGGCCAGGAGCCAGACCCACGCTTCACCCTCGCCAACGAACGCACCTTCCTGGCCTGGATCCGCACCGCCCTGGCGTTCCTCGCCGGAGGCGTGGCTGTGGAGGCCTTCGCCGCCGATGTATTCGCCGATCCCTACCGCACCGTGGTCTCGGTGCTGACGATCAGCGTGGGACTGCTGATCAGCGTGGGCGCGGCGATGCGCTGGCTCAACGTGGAGCGCAGCATGCGTCTGGGGCATCCGCTGCCGATGCCGCTGATCATCCCGCTGCTGAGCTTCGCCTCCGGGGTCGCCATGGCTGTGGTCATCGTGCTGGTGGTGCTGGACTGATGTCCCCGGCGGCGCCGATGCACGCGGATCCGGGCCTGCAGCCCGAGCGCACGGTGCTCTCCTGGGGCCGGACGATGATGCTCTTCGCGCTGGTCGGAGCGGTCTTCCTGCGCTGGCTGCCGCACTACGGGTTCTGGACCGTGGGGTTGACGCTGAGCTGCGCCGTCGTCGCCGGCGCCATCTACCTCACCCAGCGGCGGCGGTATTCGCGGCAGTCCCGGGGCATCGCGGCGGAGCGGGTGGAGGCGGACGTGCCGGCGGTGCTGGTCACGACGCTGGCCGTTGTGGTGCTCGGCATCCTGGGCCTCCTCGCGGTGCTGGCCTGAGCCGGACGCCTGACCTGGACCTTCATCGTCGGCCTGAACTCCAGCTGAGTACAGGCTGGTCCCGGCGTTGGGCTGCGCGTGCTACGTTTCGCGCTCGACTACCAATGAGGAGGTCCTTGCCTTGTCGATGAAGATGATCACCACAGGTTTCGCCCTGGCCGGCGTGCTGGCCCTGGCCGCATGCAGTGATGCACCCGCCGCAGAGAACGACGATGCGAGCGCGCAGGAGCAGAGCGCCGAAGCGGGCGCCGAGAGCCCGGAGCAGGGCGCCGACGGCGAGCAGCCCGAGCTGCCTGAGGCTGACACCTCTGACGTTCCGGAGGTCGTGGCCGAGGTCAACGGCGAAGAGATCACCGGCGAGGACTTCACCGTGCTCTATGAGTCCCAGTTCCAGCAGATGGCGATGGAGTCCCAGATGACCGGCGAGGAGCCGGACCAGGATCAGCTCAAGGAGCAGACTCTGGAATCGATGATCGGCAACGAGCTTCTGCTCCAGGACGCCGAGGACGAGGGCTACGAGGCCTCTGAGGAGGAGATCGACGCGCTCATCGCCGACGCCGCCGAGACCGCAGGCATGGGCTCCTCCGAAGAGTTCATCGAGGCCTATGAAGAGCAGGGCATGGACGAGGAGCAGCTGACCGAGGACGCCGAGAGCCAGGTCCTGATCAACCAGGTGCTCGCGCAGCTGGAGGTCCCGGAGCCCTCAGAGGAGGAGCTCCGCGAGACCTATGACGAGGCCGTCGCCGCCCAGGAAGGCGCAGAAGGCGCTGAGGGTGCTGAAGGCGCCGAGGGTGAGGAAGCGGCCGAGATCCCACCTTTCGACGAGGTGCGCGATGACCTCGAGGCGGACGCCACCGATCAGGCCCGCAATGAGGCAGCCCTGGACCATGTCGAAGATCTCCGCGCCGAGGCAGACGTCCAGACACACCTGTGATCTGAGCCGGACGCCGCCTCCAGGCGCACCTGCGCCTCAGCGAAGACGGGGTCTCACGAAAGGCTGTGACTCAGCAGCCCGCAGGCCTGGGCCGCCGTGTCTTCGATCAGCTCCGGTGCTCGGCGCAGCAGATCCTGCAGCGAGGCCGCGCCCGGGGCGATCGAGAACGCGGCCGTCAGCCCCGCGGCGCGGCACTGCTCCGCGCTGAGCTGGACTGCGCCGGCGATCACCAGCACCGCCGCGTCGTGCGGGGCATAGCCGCGCACCGCCTGGACCACCTTCCCGTCGAGGGACTGTGCGTCCAGGGAGCCTTCTCCGGTGATGATCAGATCGGCCCGGGCGAGGGTCTCCTGCAGGTCCAGCGCCTCGGCCACCATCTGCGCGCCGGGAAGGACCTCGGCACCGAGCAGCACGGCCAGGCACACCGGCGTTCCGCCGGCGGCGCCGAAGCCAGGGGTCTCGCGCAGCCGCTGAGGCTCCGCGCCGCTCATCTCGCCCAGCACCTGGGCGAGGTGGCTCAGACCGGCGTCCAGGAGGCCGACCTCCGCTGCCGTCGCGCCCTTCTGGGGCCCGAACACCGTCGCGGCCCCGCGCTCGCCGGTCAGCGGGTTCTCCACATCCACGGCGATCCGCCAGCCCACCTGGCTCGCCCTGGTGTCCAGCCCGCTGAGGTCCACGGCGCTGATCTTCCCCAGGCCCGCACCGCCGGGAGCCACCGGGGCTCCAGCGGCGTCGAGGAATTCGGCGCCCAGAGCGCGCAGCAGCCCCGTGCCGCCGTCGGTGCTCGCCGATCCGCCGATGCAGAGCAGGATCTCGGTACAGGCAGGATCGGCCAGCAGTTCCCGAGCGATGAGCCCGACCCCGAAGGTGTCGGCCCGCAGCGGCTGCAGCGCCACGTCGGAGACCTGCGGGAGCCCGTTGCCCTGGGCCGCCTCGATCACTCCGGTGCGTCCGTCGGCGGAGCGTCCATACTGCGCGGTCGCCGGTCGACCCAGCGCGTCACGGACCTCCATGGTCTCCGGCGCGCGCCCCCACGCGGCGAGCAGCGCCTCCAAGGTGCCCTCGCCGCCGTCGGCGAAGGGCAGCTCGAGGATCTCTGCCGCACCGAAGACCTGGCGTGCTCCGCGGGCCATCGCCGCGGCGGCCTGCGCCGCGCTGACGGAGCCCTTGAAGGAGTCGGGGACGCAGACGATGCGCTGCACGGCAGGCACGGTGGAACTCATGGCGTGCTGATCTGTGCTGGTCCGCCGTTCTCAGTCGCCATACGTATTGGCGATGTAGACGTCGCAGCCTGCGGTGTGGGACACCGAATTCGCCACGCTGCCCAGAACGCGACGGGCGCCGCGCATGCGCTGATTGCCCACCACGATCAGCTGCGCGCCGGCCTTCTCTGCGTAGTCGATGAGCGCCTCCGCGGGCTTGCCCTGAGCTGACCCCGCGCTGATCTTCAACCCCGGAGTGCGCAGACCCCGGACCACCTGCTCGGCGATGTAGAGCGCGTTGTCGGTGCCCGAGACCACCCACTGGTCCGAGCCGCTGTTCACGTGCTCGATGGTGGCATCGGTGTGTGCGGACACGACGTGCAGCGCGACATCGAGCTTCAGCGCGAGATCGCGGGCCTTCTGGGCAGCGCGCTGGGCTGTCGGACTTCCGTCCACACCGACGACGATCGGACCTGCCATGATGTTCTCCTTCTACGAATGGTGAGCGTGACCACGGATCAGCGTACTGGAGCCTCGTTCCGAGCAGGGAGCGTCGACTGGACGTGGGGCGGGTCGACCCGGTGCGCGGATGTGGCAGGATCATCTCGAGCAGGGGGAGAGGAGCCGCTGGGTGAACGGGGCGAAGCGCAAAGGTGCCAGGCGGCCTTCGATGATCGACGTCGCCAAGCATGCCGGTGTCTCGCACCAGACCGTCTCCCGCGTGCTCAACGCCCCGGAGACGGTGCACCCGGACACCCGGGAGCGGATCGAACGTTCCATGCAGGCCCTGGGGTACCGGCGCAACAGCCAGGCCCGGGCGCTGAAGACCCAGAGCACCGGGCTGATCGGCGTGGTCAGCCAGGGCGACACCGACTTCGGGCCCACCCGGATGACCTGGGCCATCGAGAACGCGGCACGGCAGCGCGGCTACGCCACCGCGCTCAGCGTGGTCCGCGATCAGCGCGCCGAGACGGTGGACTCCACGCTGGACTTCTTCCTCAGCCACGGGATCGAGGGGATCGTGGTGATCACCCCGGTGCCGGCCCTGGCCGAGGCGGCCAAGCAGCTCTCCACCCGGGTCCCGCTGGTGCTGGTCACCTCCGGGCTGTGGCCCGCCGGGAACATGAACGTCGCCGGCATCGACCAGGAACTCGGCGCGCGCCGCGCCACCCAGCACCTGATCGATCGCGGGCACAAGTCGATCGCGCATATCGCCGGACCCATGGACTGGTTCGACGCCCGCGGTCGCGTGGTCGGGTGGCGGCAGGCGCTCGCCGTCGCGGATCTCAGCGCACCACGGATGATCCGGTCCTCCGGCTGGACAGCGGAGGCCGGCTACGACGCCGCCCAGCAGCTCTTCAGCGAGGCTCGACTGCCCGACGCGATCTTCGCCTCCAACGACTTCATCGCGCTGGGCCTGATCCGCGCGCTGGCCGAGCGCGGGCTCTCGGTGCCGGGGGACATCTCGGTGGTCGGGTTCGACGACGTCGACGCCGCCGGGTACTTCTCGCCGCCGCTGACCACGGTGCGCCAGCCCTTCGAAGAAGCCGGACGTGCGGCCCTGGAGCTGCTCCTCGACGTCAGCGACGGGCTGACCCACGTGCCGAACTTCATCTCCCCGGAGCTGATCACACGCGGTTCGACCGCCTTCCGCGACTGAGATAAAAATTTTGAGAAGGTCTTGACGCGCAAGGCGATGTTAACGTTAACATTGCTGAGACGTAGATCACGTGACTCAGGTCATGTTCACGTGCAGCTCGCGGCCATGCCCGGCCCGGAGCCAGATCCAGTGCAAGGAAGAACGGTGTTCCATGTCTGCTGCGGACGCGGTCGTCATCGGTGTCGACTACGGCACGCTCTCGGGACGGGCCCTGGTGGTCCGGGTCAGCGACGGCGCAGAGCTCGGCTCCGCCGTTCATGACTACGGCCACGCGGTCATGGACAGCCGACTCACCGCGCACCGCGGGGAGCCGCTGCCCCCGGAATGGGCGCTGCAGGTGCCCGGTGACTACGTCGACGTGCTGAAGACCGCGGTGCCTGAGGCGCTGCGCCAGGCCGGGGTCGCGGCCGAGAAGGTCATCGGCATCGCCACCGACTTCACCGCCTGCACCATGGTGCCCACCACGACCGAGGGCACCCCGCTGAGCGAGCTGCCCGAGTACGCCGACCGGCCCCACGCCTACGTGAAGCTCTGGAAGCACCACGCCGCCCAGGCCCAGGCCGACCGGATCAATGAGCTGGCCCATTCTCGCGGGGAATCCTGGATCCGACGCTACGGCGGATTCATCTCCTCCGAATGGGAGTTCGCCAAGGGTCTGCAGGTCCTCGAGGAGGACCCCGAGATCTACGCAGCGATGGACCACTGGGTGGAAGCCGCCGACTGGATCGTCTGGCAGCTGACCGGGGAATACGTGCGCAATGCCTGCACCGCCGGCTACAAGGGCATCTACCAGGACGGGACCTACCCGGACGCCGGCTTCCTCGCCGCCCTGAACCCGGAGTTCTCCGGCTTCGTGGCAGAGAAGCTCGACCACCGCATCGGCCAGCTCGGCGAGCGTGCCGGTGGGCTGAGCGCCACCGCGGCGGAGTGGACCGGGCTGCCCGAGGGCATCGCCGTCGCCGTCGGGAATGTGGACGCCCACGTCACTGCTCCGGCCGCCGACGCTGTGGCGCCCGGGCAGATGGTCGCGATCATGGGCACCTCCACCTGTCACGTGATGAACGGAGACCACCTGGCCGAGGTGCCGGGCATGTGCGGCGCCGTCCACGGCGGCATCACCGACGGGCTCTGGGGCTATGAGGCAGGACAGTCCGGCGTCGGCGACATCTTCGCCTGGTACGTGGAGAACCAGGTGCCGGGAAGTGTCAGCGCCGAGGCCGAGACCCGCGGCTTGAGCGTCCACGAGCTGCTCACCGAGAAGGCTGCGGCCCAGCCGGTCGGCGCCCATGGACTGGTCGCCCTGGACTGGCATTCGGGCAACCGCTCGGTGCTGGTGGATCACGAGCTCTCCGGGCTGGTGCTCGGCCAGACCCTGGCCACCAAGCCGGAGGACGGCTACCGCGCCCTGCTGGAGTCCACCGCCTTCGGCACCCGCACCATCATCGAGGCATTCAACGCTTCCGGCGTCCCGGTGACCGAGCTCGTCGTCGCCGGGGGACTGCTGCGCAACTCCTTCCTGATGCAGCTCTACGCCGACATCACCGGGCTTCCGATCTCGACCATCGTCTCCACCCAGGGGCCCGCGCTGGGCTCGGCCATCCACGCCGCGGTCGCCGCGGGCGCCTACCCGGACGCCTCCGCCGCCGGCGCCGTCATGGGCGGCCGCCGAAAGAACGCCTACACCCCACAGCCGGAGGCGGCCGCCGCATATGACGAGCTCTACGCCGAATACCGCGCGCTGCACGACCACTTCGGCCGCGGCGGCAACGACGTGATGCGCCGGCTCAAGGCCATCCGGCGCCGGGCACACCACCAGGAGGTCAGCGCATGAACGCCCTGCATCTGAACGCCTTCTCGGCCTCGGCCAGGGAGGCCATCGCTTCAGCCCGGGAGACCGTGGCCGGCCTGCATGCCGAGCTGCCCCGCAATGACCTGGTGGCCTGGACCGCGGGCAACGTCTCGGCGCGGGTGGACCTCTCTGAAGAGGCCGAAGAGCTCGCCGCCCACGCCTCGGAGCACGTCTCAGGTGAGACCTCGGGACTCTTCGTGATCAAACCCTCCGGGGTCAGCTATGACGAGCTGAGCCCGGGGAACATGGTGGTCTGCACTCTGGACGGGGTCAAGGTCGACGACGACACCTCCATCGGGCTCAGCCCCTCCTCCGACACCGCCGCCCACGCCTATGTGTACCGGCACATGCCCCACATCGGCGGGGTGGTCCACACCCATTCCCCGTATGCGACCTCCTGGGCCGCCCGGGGCGAAGCGATCCCGTGCGTGCTGACCATGATGGCCGATGAGTTCGGCGGAGACGTCCCCGTCGGGCCCTTCGCACTGATCGGGGACGACTCCATCGGCCGCGGCATCGTGGAGACCCTCCAGGCCTCCCGGTCGAAGGCGGTGCTGATGGACCGCCACGGTCCCTTCACCATCGGCGGTGATGCCAAGGAAGCGGTGAAGGCGGCGGTGCTCTGTGAAGAGGTCGCGCGCACCGTGCACCTCGCCCGCGCCTACGGGGAGCCGCAGCGGATCGCCCAGCACCAGATCGACGCGCTCTACGCGCGGTATCAGAACGTCTATGGACAGAAGGACCACGCATGAGCTTCCACACCCCGGCTTCCTCGCCTTTCGAGGGCAGGTCCATCTGGTTCCTCACCGGCTCCCAGGGCCTCTACGGGCCCGAGACCCTGGATCAGGTCGCCGAGCAGTCCCAGCAGGTCAGCGCCGCCCTCGACGGCGCGGACCAGATCCCGGTGGAGATCGTGTGGAAGCCGGTGCTCACCGAGCGCGACGCGATCCGCACCGCCGCGTTGGCGGCCAACGCCGATGAGAACTGCCTCGGGGTGATCGTGTGGATGCACACATTCTCCCCGGCGAAGATGTGGATCGCCGGGCTCGAGGCGCTGGCCAAGCCGCTGCTGCACTTCCATACCCAGGCGAACATGGCGCTGCCCTGGGGGCAGATCGACATGGACTTCATGAACCTGAACCAGGCCGCCCACGGGGACCGCGAGTTCGGCTACATCGCGACCCGCACCGGGGTGCGTCGGAAGACCGTGGTCGGACACAGCACCGACCCCCGGGTCCAGACCGAGGTGGGCACCTGGGCGCGCGCCGCCGCCGGGTGGAACGCGCTTCAGAACATGCGGGTGTGCCGGTTCGGGGACAACATGCGAAACGTCGCGGTCACCGAGGGGGACAAGACCGAGGCCGAGATCCGGCTGGGCACCTCGATCAACACCTGGGCGGTCAACGACCTGGTGACACGCGTCGAGGCCGTGTCCGAAGAAGAGGTGCAGGCGCTGCTGGCCGAGTATGACGCCCACTACGACGTCGCCGCTGAACTCCAGGCCGGCGGTGAGCGTCGGGAGTCGCTGGCCTACGCGGCCCGCCAGGAGGCCGGGATGCGCTCCTTCCTCCAAGAGGGCGGGTTCTCCGCGTTCACCACCAACTTCGAAGACCTCGGCGGGCTGCGCCAGCTTCCCGGGCTGGCCGTGCAGCGGCTGATGTCGGCCGGCTACGGCTTCGGCGCGGAGGGGGACTGGAAGACCGCCCTGCTGGTCCGCGCGGCGAAGGTCATGGGGCACGGTCTGCCCGGGGGCGCCTCGCTGATGGAGGACTACACCTACGAGATGACCCCGGGGAAGGAGAAGATCCTCGGTGCGCACATGCTCGAGATCTGCCCCTCGCTGACCACGTCGACCCCGCGGATCGAGATCCACCCGCTGGGCATCGGGGGCCGGGAGGACCCGGTGCGGATGGTCTTCGACACCGATCCAGGCGAGGGCCTCGTCGTCGCCATGTCTGATCTGCGCGAACGCTTCCGGCTCACCGCGAACCTGGTGGACCTGGTTCCCCCGGACGAGCCGCTGCCGAATCTTCCGGTGGCCCGTGCGGTGTGGGAGCCGCGTCCAGATTTCGCGACCTCTGCGACCTGCTGGCTCACCGCCGGGGCTGCGCACCACACGGTGCTCTCCACCGGCGCCGGAGTCCAGGCCTTCGAGGATCTGGCCGAGATCGCTGGGATGGAGCTGGCGATCATCGATGCGGCCACCACCGCCCGCGGGTTCGCCAAAGAGCTGCGCTTCAACGCCGCCTACCACCGACTTGCGCAGGGACTCTAGCCCAGCGCGCACATGACCCACTCATTCGCACCACGTGTCTACCGCAGGGGCAGGCACGAAACCCAGGAGGAAAAAATCATGCAGAACCGATCAATGAAGATGCTGGGCGTCTCGGCCGCCCTGGTTTTGGGTCTCACCGCATGTGCGGGAGGCGGCGCTGGCAGTGAAGGCGGAGACGACACCGGCGGCGGAGACGCCGCACCCGAGGACATGACCGTCGGCGTGTCGATGCCGACGCAGACCTACGAGCGCTGGCTCAACGACGGCGCGGCCGTGGAGGACGGCCTGGAAGAGCTCGGCTACAACGCGGACCTGCAGTACGCCGACGACGACATCCCCACCCAGCAGCAGCAGATCGACCAGATGATCACCCAGGACATGGACGCGCTGATCATCGCCTCCATCGACGGCTCGGCGCTGACCAGCCAGCTCGACGCCGCCGATGCCGCGGGGATCCCGGTGATCTCCTACGACCGACTGCTCACCAACAGCGAGAACGTCGACTTCTACGTCACCTTCGACAACTTCGCCGTGGGCCAGGAGCAGGCCAATGCGCTGCTCTACGGCCTCGGAATCCTGGATGAGGACTTCGAGCCCGCCGATGACGCCCCGGAGGAGACGCTGAACGTCGAGCTCTTCGCCGGCTCCCTCGATGACAACAACGCGCGGTTCTTCTGGGACGGCGCGATGGACGTGCTCGAGCCCTATATCGAGGATGAGACCATCGCTGTTCCCTCGGGTCAGACCACGATCGACCAGGCGGCCACCCAGCGCTGGGAGCAGGAGACCGCCCAGGAGCGCATGGAGAACCTGCTCACGAGCACCTACCGCGGTGAGGAGGAGCTGCACGGCGTGCTCTCCCCGGCGGATCCGCTCTCCCGCGGCATCATCAACGCCCTGCGCAGCGACGGGCTGGGAGACACCATCGAAGACGGTCTGCCGATCGTGACCGGTCAGGACGCCGAGATCGCCACGGTCTCGCTGATCGCCGAAGGCGTGCAGCACTCCACCATCTTCAAGGACACCCGCCTGCTCGCCGAGCAGGCCGTCAACGCGGCGGACACCTTCCTCAACGGGGAAGAGCCCGAGGCCAATGACACCGAGAGCTACGACAACGGCTCCGCCGTCATCCCCTCCTACCTGCTGCCGGTGGAGATGATCCTGCAGGAGAACTACGAGGAGATCCTCGTGGACTCCGAGTACTACACCGAGGAGCAGGTCGAGTCCGGCCAGCAGTGACCCTGATGTGGCGCTGAGCCCGATCTACCACTGAGCTGAGCACCGCTCAGCAGTCTCACCGGTCGGGTCCGGGGTGGAAGCCCCGGGCCCGACCTTCTGCAGAGGTCCTAAGGAGGGCCCATGAACGAGAACATCCTCGAGATGCGCTCCATCACCAAGACGTTCCCAGGGGTGGTGGCGCTGGACGACGTGAACCTTCAGGTGCGTCGGGGGGAGATCCACGCGGTCTGTGGCGAGAACGGCGCAGGAAAGTCCACCCTGATGAAGGTGCTCTCCGGGGTCCACCCGGCGGGGACCTACGAGGGCGAGATCCACTTCGAGTCCAAACAGGTGAGCTTCGCCTCGCTCAACGAGTCCGAGGCTCTCGGCATCGTCATCATCCACCAGGAGCTCGCGCTGGTGCCGCATCTCTCCGTGGCGGAGAACATCTTCCTGGGCAACGAGAAGAGCCGCGCAGGAATCATCAACTGGCACGAGGTCAATCTGGAGGCTGCGGCCCTGCTGGACAAGGTCGGTCTGCGTGAGAACCCGGTCACCCCTGTGGGCCACCTCGGCGTGGGCAAGCAGCAGCTGGTGGAGATCGCCAAGGCACTGAGCAAGAACGTCAAGCTGCTGATCCTCGACGAGCCCACGGCGGCATTGAACGACGATGACTCCGCCCACCTGCTCGGTCTCATCCGAGATCTGCGGGAGGAAGGTGTCACCTGCATCATCATCTCGCACAAGCTCGGCGAGATCGCGGCGGTGGCCGACTCCACCACCGTGATCCGTGATGGCAGCACCGTGGAGACCATCGACATGGCCGAAGCCACTCGCAACGGTGAGGATCTCACTCGCCGGATCATCCGCGGCATGGTCGGCCGGGACATGGAGAACATGTACCCGGGGCGCGATGTGACGCTGGGCGAGGAGGTCTTTCGAGTGGAGGACTGGCACGTCAGCCACCCGACGCAGCGGGAACGCAAGGTCGTCGACGGTGCCTCGCTGAACGTCCGCGCCGGGGAGGTCGTCGGCATCGCCGGCCTCATGGGCGCCGGCCGCACCGAGCTGGCGATGAGCGTCTTCGGGAAGTCCTACGGGCGCGACATCAGCGGCACCGTCTATATGCACAAGAAGCCGGTCAAGGTGGACAGCGTCGCGGACGCGATCAAGGCGGGCATCGCCTACGTCAGCGAGGATCGCAAGCGCTACGGGCTCAACCTGATCGATGACATTCGCCGCAATATCACCGCGGCGGCACTGAAGCGGGTCGCCCCGCGAGGGTGGATCAACGACAACGAGGAGATCGCGGTCGCCGAGCGCTACCGCACCTCGATGAACATCAAGGCACCGACTGTCATGTCGGTCATCGGCAAGCTCTCCGGAGGCAACCAGCAGAAGGTGGTGCTGAGCAAGTGGCTCTACACCGAGCCCGAGCTGCTGATCCTGGACGAGCCGACCCGAGGCATCGACGTCGGCGCGAAGTACGAGATCTATTCGATCATCAACAAACTGGCCGCCTCGGGGAAGGCGATCATCGTCATCTCCTCAGAGCTGCCCGAGGTGCTGGGCATGTGTGACCGCGTCTACACGCTGTCCGCAGGCCGCATCACCGGGCAGCTTCCCGTGGAAGACGCCACCCAGGAGCGCCTCATGGAGCTCATGACTATGGAGAGGGACTGAGGCATGACCGGTACATCTAATCTCATCGAGCTCATGACGCGGAATCTGCGTCAGAGCGGCATCTACATCGCCTTCGTGTTCATCGTCCTGCTCTTTACGGTGCTCACCGGTGGCACGCTGCTGAGCCCTGGGAACATCACGAACCTTGTGCTGCAGTACTCGTACATCCTGATCCTGGCGATCGGCATGGTGATGATCATCGTCGCCGGTCACATCGACCTCTCCGTAGGTTCGGTGGTGGCGCTCACCGGGGCGGTGGCCGCCGTCGTCGTGATCCGTGAGGGAATGCCCTGGTGGGTCGGCATCATCGCCGCACTCATCACCGGTGTCCTGGTGGGCATCTGGCAGGGCTTCTGGGTGGCGATCGTGGGGATCCCGGCGTTCATCGTGACCCTGGCCGGCATGCTGATCTTCCGCGGGCTCGCCATGCAGGTGCTGGACAACGTCTCGCTCTCCCCGTTCCCCAACGAGTACCGGCAGATCTCCGGCGGCTTCCTCAACGGCCTGCTCGGTGGTCCCGGCTATGACGTGTTCACCCTGCTGATCTTCGCGCTGGCAGCAGTCGGCTTCGGCGTCCAGCAGTGGCGGGTGCGGATGCGCAAGCTCGAGTACAAGCAGCCTGTGGAGGCGCTGTGGCTCTTCGCCGTGAAGGTGCTCCTGGTGACTGCTGTGATCATGGCCTTCGGCTGGCAGCTGGCCAATGCGCGCGGCATGCCGATCGTGCTGATCCTGCTCGCCGCACTGGTGCTGATCTACGGATTCGTCACCCAGCGCACCGTCTTCGGGCGCCACATCTACGCCATGGGCGGCAACCTCGAGGCCGCCAAGCTCTCCGGCGTGAAGACCAAGCGGGTGAACTTCATGCTCTTCGTCAACATGGGCGTGCTGGCGGCCATCGCCGGCATCGTCTACTCGGCGCGGTCCAACTCGGCGCAGCCGGCGGCTGGCAACATGTTCGAGCTCGACGCGATCGCTGCGGCGTTCATCGGCGGCGCGGCGGTCACCGGCGGCGTCGGCAAGGTCCAGGGCGCCATTATCGGCGGCCTGATCATGGCCGTGATGTCCAACGGCATGCAGATCCTGGGGATCGACCAGTCCACCCAGAACGTCGTCCGCGGCGTGGTGCTGGTGCTGGCCGTGGCCTTCGACGTCTGGAGCAAGAAGCGGTCATCTGTGAGCAGCTGACGCCGCTCGGAGGTAGACCCGGTGAGGCCATCGAGTGTGCGATCTGGGCAGGTCTTCCGGCCGGTCAGGCCCGGGGCAGGCCCCAAACCAACCAAAACCGCGGCAGGGCGGGGGGGGTTGGGGGGCCGTTCTCCCGGCGTGTCGGGCGGTTCCGGCCCCTGCCCCCACACTCGACGGCGACTGGGCGAGGTGCCTCACTGTGACGCCGCCTGCTTCTGGAAGTATGAGGGAATGAACATCGATTCCGCACGGCACACATCGGTAGTAGTCAGCGGTTGGGCCCCGGTCGACGAGCGGCGACTCTTCCTCGGCGAGGGCGCGCGCTTCCTGGAGACCGGCATCAGCCCGGTCCCGCAGCAGGAGCAGCCGGGCACCGCCCAGCACCCCTTCGTGCTGGTCGACATCATGGACGGCTGCCTGTACTCCACCTCGGCCGAACCCGGCGCCGGACTGACCCTGCAGGGGCGTGTCCAGGAGCCGCTCGGCGCGGTGGCCCCGGTGCGTCAGCACAGCTGCGCCCCCGACGGCCGCTGGGTCGCCGCGCTCGGCAAGGGCCTGGCCCTGCTGGATCGCTCAGCCACCGGTGAGCTGGAGGTCGTCGAAACGCTGGGTCAACCTGCCGCGGACCGGTCCTCGGTGCCGCTGCGGATGAACGACGCCGTCGCCGACCCGCACGGCCGCTTCTGGGCCGGCGCCATGGCCTATGACGGCGAGGCCGGGCAGGGCTTCCTGCTGCGCCTGGACCCCGATGGGTCCATCCACATCGTGCTCGAGGACCTGGCCATTCCCAACGGGCCGGCCTTCAGCGCCGACGGCAAGACCATGTACCTCTCCGACACCCCCACCGGGTGGATCCGCCGCTACCGGGTGGACATCTCCACCGGTGAGCTCGACGCCGGCGAGGACTTCATCCACATCAGCGAGGGCGGCCCCGACGGGATGACCGTCGACGCCGAGGACTGCCTCTGGTCCGCCGTCTGGGGCGCCTCCGCCCTGCACCGCTACTCCGCGGAGGGGGAGCTGCTCGAACGGATCCCGGTCCCGGTGCGGCAGCCCACCAGCATCGCGCTCAGCGCGGCACCGCCGTACCGGGTGATGGTCACCTCCGCCACCGAAGGCCTGGAAGAACCCGCCGACCACGACGGCCGAGTGATCACCGCCGAGGTCAGCGTGGCAGGCCGCCCCGCAGTCAGCCATCTGCGCAGCTCCGCGCAGGAGCCCCAGGTCAACTGGGCCGGGAACCTGACGTACTCCGCGGCCCGGTTGGAACGTCCACGCTCCCTGGAGGAGCTTGCCCGTCTGGTCGCTGAGTCTGCACAGGTCAAGGCCTTGGGCAGCCGGCACAGCTTCAGCTCCGTGGCAGACACCACCGGCACCCTGATCGAGCTCACTGCCATGCCGCGGATCTTCACCCTGGACGCGCAGGCGCGCACCGTCACCTTCGACGCGGCCACCCGCTACGGAGACCTCGCCGCCGCGCTGCAGGCCGAGGGATGGGCACTGCCGAACATGGCCTCGCTGCCGCACATCACCGTGGCCGGCTCGGTGGCCACCGGCACGCACGGTTCCGGTGACCGCAACCCGCCGCTGGCCTCCTCGGTGCGCAGCCTGGACCTGGTCCTCGCCGACGGCAGCGTGCACACCTTCAGCCGCGGCGACGCAGACTTCGACGGCGCGGTGGTCAGCCTCGGTGCCCTGGGCGTGGTCACCACGCTGACCCTCGACGTCGTCCCCAGCTTTGAGGTGCGCCAGGACATCTATGACGGGGTCAGCTGGGAGGGCGTGCTGGAGAACTTCGAGGAGCTCACCAAGGCGGCCTACAGCGTGAGCCTGTTCACCCGCTGGGCCGGAGAGGACTTCGGACTGGTCTGGATGAAGTCCACCGAAGAGCCTCCGGCGGAGGTGCTCGGCGTCGCCGCCCGGCGCGAGGACATCGGGCTGGCCGGAGGGCCCCCGGAGTTCGCCACCGAGCAGGGTGGGCGGTGGGGCAGCTGGGACCAGCGCCTGCCGCACTTCCGGCTGGACTTCACCCCCAGCAACGGCGATGAGCTGCAGAGCGAGTACCTGCTTCCACGCGAGCACGCCGTGGAGGGGCTGCGCAGGATGCGCGCCCTCGCCGCGGAGATCGAGCCGCTGCTGCTGATCAGCGAGATCCGCACGATGACAGCCGATGAGCAGTGGATGAGCGGCGCCTCAGGCCGGGAGACCGTCGGGTTCCACTTCACCTGGCTCCAGCGTGAAGCGGAGGTGGCCGCGCTGCTGCCACGCCTGGAGGAGCAGCTGCTGCCGCTCGGAGCCCGGCCGCACTGGGGCAAACGCTTCGCCACCACCGACATCGCCAGCTTCTACCCGCGGGTCGGGGACTTCACGCGCCTGGCTGAGAGGCTCGACCCGCAGGGCACGTTCCGCAATGCGTTCCTGAACGAGCTGCTCTTCGGCTCGGAGCCGCGCAGCTAGGACATCACCGACCGCAGGGCACCAGCCAACCAGGGCGTCGCCGACGCCGGAGAGTGAGACGCACATGTGGTTCGATACGTGGTCAGACCTGGGCCGGGTGCTGCTGATCGGCATGGCCGCCTACGCGGTGCTGATCCTGGTGATCCGCCTGTCGGGGAAGCGGACGCTGAGCCAGCTCAATGCCTTCGACTTCATCGTCACGGTGGCTCTCGGCTCCGTGCTGGCGACCATCCTGCTCAGCAGCGACGTCTCCTGGTCCGAAGGTGCGCTGGCGCTGGTTCTGCTCGCGAGTCTGCAGTTCGTCCTTGCCTGGATCTCTGCCCGAGCCCCGAAGTTCCGGACGCTCATCACGGCCCGTCCCGCCGTGGTGTTCCACGAGGGGCAGATGCAGCAGGAAGAGCTGCGCCGGAACCGGCTCTCGGCCTCGGAGGTGCACCAGGCCATTCGCAGCAGCGGCTCGGGAGACCTGAGCAGCATCGCCGCCGTCGTGCTCGAGACCAACGGCACGCTCAGTGTGATCTCGACGCAGAACATCGGTGACAGCTCAGCCCTGAGCGACCTTGACTGAGCACCCGCGCGGAACCTCCGGGTCGAAGCACCCGGGCCGAGCCGGGCCCCCGGAAGGTTCAAATGGCATTCGTTGCGCGGTGACGCAGCGCGCATTCAGGTGCCGCCGAGGAGCCCGGTTGACCGATTCGACCGAAGTTCACCAGCCCAGCTTGCGGCCTGCCGGCCGCCCCGATCGAGGTCCACGGCACCGAAGGCTCGATCGCGGTCCCACGCTCGGCCGCGCCCTGGGTCTGCATGTGCTCGAAGTGATGGCCGGGGTGTTCACCGCCGCTGAGACCGAAGCACCGGTGAACATCGCCTCCCGGGCGGATCGCCCGAGTGCGGTCCCGCTGGATCTTCGATGAGCGGGTGTCGTACTGAGGGGGGTCACCTGTAGATGACCAGGTGGTGGGCTTCTGGCCGGTTCGGTGGCATCGTGAGAGCCAAGTACGACATCAGATGCGCGTCATCACGTACCGCCCACAGTCCTGAGACCGGCCTAGGAGCATTCAATGGTTCAGCGTCAACTGCCCAAGCCGCGCGACATCGCGCCGCTGATGAAGTTCAAGAAGTTCGACTTCAACGCCTCCCGCCGACGGCTCGCCGCGGCGCTGACCATCGAGGATCTGCACAAGATCGCCAAGCGGCGCACCCCGAAGGCCGCATTCGACTACACCGACGGCGCCGCCGAAGGCGAGTTCTCGCTGACCCGGGCGCGGGAGGCGTTCCAGGACATCGAGTTCAACCCTTCGATCCTGCGCGATGTCTCGCAGGTCGACACCTCCTGTGAGATCTTCGGCGGGACCTCCGCGCTGCCCTTCGGGATCGCCCCGACCGGGTTCACCCGGCTGATGCAGACCGAGGGCGAGATCGCCGGGGCCACCGCGGCCGGGGCGGCGGGGATCCCGTTCACCCTCTCCACGCTGGGCACCACGTCCATCGAGGCGGTCAAAGAGGCGAACCCGCACGGACGCAACTGGTTCCAGCTCTATGTGATGAAGGACCGGGAGATCTCTTATGACCTCACCGAACGCGCTGGCAAGGCCGGGTTCGACACGCTGTTCTTCACCGTGGACACCCCGGTGGCCGGGGCCCGGCTCCGGGACAAGCGCAACGGGTTCTCGATCCCGCCGCAGCTGAGCCTGGGCACCGTTCTCAACGCGATCCCGCGGCCCTGGTGGTGGTATGACTTCCTGACCACCCCGCCGCTGGAGTTCGCCTCGCTGACCTCCACCGGGGGCACGGTGGGGGAGATGCTGGACAAGGCGATGGACCCCTCGATCAGCTTCGATGACCTGAAGATCATCCGCGACCTGTTCCCCGGCAAGCTGGTGGTCAAGGGGGTCCAGAACGTCGAAGACGCGAAGAAGCTCGCGGGCCTCGGGGTGGACGGGATCGTGCTCTCGAACCACGGTGGCCGGCAGCTGGACCGAGCCCCGGTGCCGTTCCACCTGTTGCCCGAGGTGGTGCGCGAGGTCGGGGAGGATCTCGAGGTGACCATCGACACCGGGATCATGAACGGCGCGGACATCGTGGCCTCGATCGCTTTGGGCGCGAAGTTCACCCTGATCGGGCGGGCGTATCTCTACGGACTGATGGCCGGTGGTCGGGCCGGGGTGGATCGGACGATCGAGATCCTGGCTGATCAGGTCGAGCGCACCATGAAGCTGCTGGAGGTGCCGAACCTCGCGGAGCTCCAGCCCAAGCACGTGACCCAGCTCGAACGCCTGGTCCCCCGCGCCCGCTGATGCTGCCCACCCTTCCCGGGTGGTTGAGTTCTCCGGTGGTTATGTTGCGACCGGATTACTCAACCGCCCGGGAGGAGTGGGGGCTCAGCGCTTGGACTTGCGGTACCCGGCGTTGCGGGCGGCGGCTTCGGTTGCGAAGCACTCCTCGGGCTTGGTCCGGGTGTAGTAGGCCCCGCTGGGCACGTGGTAGATCCCGGAGTCCGCGTTGCCCTTGACCGGGTAGCCCTTCGGGCAGTGGAAGGTCGAGGACGTGATCTGCACGCTGGTCGCCTTCTTCACCGCCGCGGTCGACGCCGAGGTGCGGGTCAGGGTGGTGTGCCCGGACTTCTTGCCGGTCACCCGCACCGAGAGCTTCTTGCCCTGGTGGGCGTTGGCGACCTTATAGGTCCGGCTGGTCGCCCCCTTGATCGAGGTGCCGTCGGCGCGCCACTGGTAGGAGAACGACGTCGAGGGCGTCCAGGTCCCGACGCTGGCCGAGACGGTCTTCCCGGTGACGGCCGAGCCGGTCACCCGAGGGGCGGAGGATCGCGCCACCTTCAGCGTGGCCGCCGAGGTCTTCGACGCCGTGGCGTATCCGGAGCGCTTTCCGGTCACCTGCACGGTGATCCGTTTTCCCTGCTGCGCGGTGCTCGGGGTGAAGGTGCTTCGCGTCGCGCCGCTGATCGCCCTGTCCTCGGCGTGCCAGCGGTAGCTCAGCGAGGTCCCGCTGGTCCAGGCGCCCGGCCTCGCGATGAGCTTCGTACCCACGGCGGCCGCACCGGAGATCGCAGGAGTGGGAGCCCGCAGGGTCTTCGCCGCGGGGCGGCTCGTGGTGGGCGCGACGGCGGGCGCGGCTGAGATCATCGACGACGCCGGGGCCCCGGTCACCTGGACCGCTGCCGGCGCGGAGGCGCTGAGCACGGAGTGGGTGAGCTGCGTCGTCGTCGCTGGGGGCGGCGCGGAGGCGCCGATCAGAGTGGCGGCCAATACGGTGGTGGTCAGGACCGTGGTGATGGTCCGCCAATGCTGGGAGGTCCCCATGGCATTCGTCTCCAGTGTGAGGCGTCCACTGCGCGGAACGGGGCGGCACCCGGATCTGCTCCTGAACAGAGTGATCATATAGTCAAACAAGCCGATATCCACCCGCCCGTGGACCCCAATCCCTCCCGGCTGGTTGAGTTTTCTGGCGGGAACGTATCCACCGGAGAACTCAACCACCCAGGATGGTGGGGCGGGCGGGGTTCTAGGCCGGTGTCGCAGGGCTTCACGACCCTGCCAGGAACCGCGTTTCATGCGACCATGGACAAGGTCTGATACTCCACACATTTCGAGAGTGAGGCGGGAGCACCGCATGGTGAATGCACCCCTGCACATCATCACCCTGGTCAAATGGGTCCCCGATGCCCAGCTGGAGCGCCGGTACGACGCCGAGGGGCGCATCGACCGCTCCGAGGGCGTGCTCAGCGAACTGGATGAATACCCGCTGGAGGCCGCGCTGCAGCTGCGCGAGGCCGCCCAGGACCGTGAGGTCCGGGTCACCGCGCTGACCATGGGCCCCGCCGGATCCAGCACCGCCGTGAAGAAGGCCCTGCAGATCGGCGCCGACGACGCCTACCAGCTCACCGACGAGGCCCTGATCGGGGCAGACATCTGGGCCAGCTCCGTGGCGCTGAAGGCCGCCGTGGAGGCCGTCGCGGGAGCCGGCGAGTTCGACTCCGGCGAGCCCGAGTACCTGGTGCTCACCGGCATGGCCTCCGAGGAGGGTGAGTCCGGCGCGATCCCCGCCCAGCTGGCTGAACGTCTTGGCGCCCACGTGGTCACCTACGCCACCAGCCTCGAGCTGGCGCCGGACCGGCTGCTCGTCACCCGCTCCGGCGGCACCGAGTCGCAGAAGGTCGCGGTGCGGATGCCCGCCGTCGTCTCGGTCACCGATCAGGCCAACGACCCGCGCTACCCCAACTTCAAGGCCATCATGGCGGCGAAGAAGAAGCCGCTGACCCGATGGAACCTCGCCGACATCGGGCTGCGCCCCGAGGAGGTCACCGCGAAGGTCCGCGTGCTGACCACCACGGCGCGCCCGCCGCGCACAGCGGGAGAGATCATCATCGATGAAGGGGACGCCGGCCTGAAGGTCGTCGAATTCCTGGCGAAGGAGCGTCTGCTGTGAGCAATGTCCTGGTCTTCTTCGATGAGCTCGGCGACGCGCTGAGCCCGGCACAGCGCGAGCTGATCGCCCAGGCGCAGTCGCTGGGCGATGTCCATGTGGCCGTCGGCGCCTACCAGGGGGATCCCACCCCGGCGCTGGCGATCAGCGACATCGGCGAGGTCTACTTCGCCGAGAGCAGCCTGCCCGCCCCCGAGGTCGCCGTGGTGGACCTGCTCGAGACCGCCGTCGCCGAATGCGGCGCCGAGGTCATCCTGGGCTCCTCCACCGCAGACATCACCGACGCCCTGGCCCGACTCGCCGTCCGGCTGGACACCGGGATCATCTGCGGCGTCGGGGCGCTCAACGGCGAGCTGGTCGCCACGAAGTCCGAGCTGGCCGGCTCCTACACCACGATGTCCCAGCTCATCCCCGCCCCGGGCCGGCCGCTCGTCGCGACCTTCAAGCCGAACAACCTCGACCCGCAGCGCGTCGACGCGCTCCTGCACGCCGGGGATCAGCCCGACGGCACGGTGCTGCCGGTGCGGCCCTCCGTCGGCGGCGTCGAGATCCTCGAACGCACCGCTCTGAGCGTCTCCGCACGCCCCGCCCTGGCCGAGGCGCGCGTGGTCGTCGCCGGCGGCCGCGGCGTCGAAGGTGACTTCACCGCGTTGGAGGAGCTCGCGGACGAGCTCGGCGCGGGACTGGGCGCCTCTCGCGCAGCCACCGACGCCGGCTGGATCGAACACGCCGCCCAGGTGGGCCAGACCGGGGTCACCGTCTCCCCGCAGCTCTACATCTCCGCAGGCATCTCCGGGGCGATCCAGCAGCGCGCCGGCATGCAGACCGCGGGCACCATCGTGGCGATCAACAAGGATGAGGACGCCCCGGTCTTCGAGATCGCCGACTTCGGCGTGGTGGGGGACCTGCATGATGTCATCCCGCAGATGATCGAGGAGCTGCGCCGGCGCAGGGGATGACCCCGCGCGGCCGCACCGCACCAGAGCCGGCCTCACGGGAGTCCCGGCACGCCCACGCTCACCACGCCGATCACGCTCGGAGAAGACACATGCCTCACCCCACCAAGGCTCGCTTCGCGCTGGGCCCCGCCCTGATGTTCTGCCCGGCCAGTCGCCCCGAGTTCTTCGTGAAGGCCGCCGGGTCTGCTGACGCCGTGATCATCGATCTCGAGGATGCCGTGATCTCCGGGGAGAAGGACATCGCCCGGAACAACATGGTGCAGGCGCTGAACTGGGGAGACCAGTCTCTCGACCCGCGGCGGACCCTGGTGCGGGTCAACGCGCCGGCCTCGGGCGAGCTGGAGGAGGACCTGCGCGCGATCTCCGGCACCGAGATCAGCCATGTGGTCATCGCCAAGGCCGAACGGACCGAGGTCCTCGACCAGGTCGCCGCAGCGCTGCCCGGCGTCGGGCTGATCCCGCAGATCGAGACCCCGGTGGGGGTGCTCAACGACCTGGCCCTGGCCCAGCACCCGGCCACCGTGGCGCTGCTCTGGGGGACCGAGGACCTGATCGCCGGCATCGGCGGGACCACCTCGCGCAACAACGACGGCTCGCAGCGCGAGATCATCCGCTTCACCCGCAACCGGCTGCTGCTCACCGCCGGCGCCGTGGGGGTGCCGATCATCGACGCCGTCTTCACCCGGGTCCCTGACCTGCAGCGCCTGGCCGTGGAGACCGAGGACGCCTGCGCCTCCGGGTTCATCGGCAAGGCCTGCATCCACCCCAAGCAGATCGCCCCGATCCGCAAGGCCTATACGCCCACCGCCAGCGACCTGGAATGGGCCAAAGGCGTCATCGCCGCCTTCGAGAACGCCGCCGGACTGGCACCCGGCGCCGGGCATCGGGCGGACCCGGAGCTCGCCGGCGCGTTCAGCTTCCGCGGTGAGATGATCGACATGCCGGTGATCATCCAGGTCCAGCGCATCCTCACCCGCTTCGAGTCCATCGGCAAAGTCGCCTGAGCCTCGCCGCACCGCACCGCCCGCCTCGCCCCACCCGCCCGCTCGCCTGAGTCTCAGCGCAGGCTCCCCGCACCGCCCGAAAGGTGACCCGCCCACGATGTTTGCAGGTTTCTACGAGGAGATCCACGAGGAGTTCCGCGAGGTGGTGCGCGAATTCGTCGCCCGCGAGGTCACCCCGCATCACCACGGCTGGGAGTCCGCGCACATGATCGACCGCTCGCTGTGGCTCGCCGCCGCGGAGAACGGGCTGCTGGGGCTCGCTGTGGACGAGGAGCACGGGGGCATGGGGCTCGGCGACTACCGGTTCCGGATGATCCTCGATGAGGAGCTGGCCCGCGCCGACGCGCTCGCGGTTTCGCTGGCCCTCCACCTCCACGACGACTGGGTGCTCCCGGCGCTGCTGAAGTTCGGCTCCGCCGATCAGCAGGCGGCCTGGCTGCCCCGCTTCATGGACGGATCCTTCGTCTCCTCGGTGGCGTTCACCGAGCCCGGCGCCGGATCAGACCTGCGCGCGGTGCGCACCAGGGCAGTCAAGAACGACGACGGCGGCTGGACCCTCGACGGGCAGAAGACCTTCATCGGCAACGGGATCTCCGGCGACGGCGCCCTGGTGCTGGCCCGCACCGACGGCTCCGATGTCCGCCAGCGCGGGACCGAGAGCTCCTTCAGCCTGTTCCTGGTCGAGAAGCAGGACAACCCCGGATACCAGCCCGGACGCCAGCTCGAGAAGATGGGGCTCAAGGCCTCCGACACCGCCGAGCTGTTCTTCGCCGGGGTGCAGATCCCCGCGGCGAACCTGATCGGTGAAGCGGGCCGGGGGCTGCAGCACGCCAAGGCGATCCTGCCCCAGGGCCGGCTCGGCATCGCCACCTCAGCCGCGGTGATCACCGCCGAGGTGCTGCGCCAGACCCGCGGCTACGTCGCCGAGCGGCAGACCTTCGGCCAGCCGGTGAGCGAATATCAGCACACCCGGTTCCAGCTCGCCGAGCTGCAGGTGGGACTCGAAGCCACCCAGCGCTATGTCGCCGCGGCCGTGGCGGACTTCAATGCCGGAGAGCTGGACCTGATCAACGCGTCGAAGGCGAAGCTCTGGGCCAGCGAGCAGGCCAAGACAGCGGTGGATGCGTGCCTGCAGCTCCACGGCGGCTACGGCTACATCCTGGACTACCCGGTGGCGCAGGCCTACCTCGCGGTGCGGCTGCTCACGATCTTCGGCGGGACCAGCGAGATCCTCAAGGAGACCATCGCCTCAGAACCGCGGTGACTCAGAACCGCGCTGATCAGCCCAGCATCCGGGTCATGAACACGCTGTTCGGATCCGGCACGTAGCTGCCAAACGGCGGGCACTCGGTGAACCCGTGCCGCCGGTAGAGCCTGCGCGCGGCGGCGAAATAGTCCTCCACGCCGGTCTCCAGGCTCAGCCTGGCGTAGCCGCGAGCACTCGCCACGCTCACCAGATGCTCCACCATCGTGTCGGCCACGCCCCGCCCGCGCGCCGCGGCGCAGGTGCGCATCGTCTTGATCTCCCCGTGCGCGGGATCCAGCTCCTTGAGCGCGGCGCACCCGGCAAGCACCTCCTCGGGGTCGAACCACGCGCTCCAGAACGTCATCCCGGGCCCGGTCAGGGCATCGAGGTCCAGCGCATGGATGCTCTCCGGCGGGGAGGTGGCATGCATATCGCGCAGGTGCTCGGCGATGAGCTCCCGCACAGCCGGATGATCCAGGGTCCCCTCGGTGATGCGCATGCTCGACATTCTGCCACCGGTGGCTTCGCAGACTAGTCTGACTTGCGTTCCATGCGCAGGTCAGCGCCTGGGACCTGGAGCACAGCAGCAGAACGGAACAGCATGAGCACAGCAGCACCCACGGCCACGCAGCGACGCCGAGGCTCCACCCTGATCTATCTCTTCGGCGCCCTCGGCGGACTGAACTGGGGCTATGACACCGGAGTGATCTCCGCGGCGCTGGTATACCTGCGCCGGGACTTCGAGCTCAGCAGCTGGGCTGAAGGCGGGATCGTCACCGGCCTGATGGTCGGCGCCGCCATCGGCGCCTGCCTCGGCGGTCAGCTCTCCGACCGCTACGGCAGACGAGCCGTGCTGCTGGTCACCGCTGCGCTGTTCCTGATCGCCCCGCTGGGCATGGCCTTCGCACCCAACGCTGAGGTGCTGTTCGCCGCCCGGCTCGTGGTCGGGCTGGGCACTGGTCTGGCCGCCGTCGTACTCCCGGTGTATCTCTCCGAGATCGCTCCGGCGCGGATCCGCGGACGAGTCACCGCCTCCTATGTGCTGGCGATCGTGATCGGTCAGTTCCTCGGGTTCGTCGTCGGAGTGGCCTTCGCCCCGGTGGAGTCCTGGCGCTGGATGCTGGGACTCTCGGTGATCCCCTCGGTGCTCTTCGCGCTGGGACTGACCGTGGTGCGCGAGACCCCGCGCTGGCTGGTCCACCGCGGCCGGGAGGCCGAGGCCGAAACGATGCTGCTGCGCGACCGCACTCCCGAGGAGGCCCGCCGGGAACTCGGTGAGATCCACGAGGTCCATGAGGCGGAGAAGCGCGACGGCGTCTCAGGCCTGCGCGCGCTGCGCCGCCCCTGGGTGCTCTCGATCCTCGGGGTGGGGTTCGGGCTGGGGGTCTATCAGCAGGTCATGGGCATCAACGCGGTGCTCTACTACGCGCCCACCACGCTGCAGAACGTCGGCTTCTCCGATGAGGGAGCGATCGGCTCCAACCTGATCATCGGTGCGCTCAACATCGCCGCGGTCTGGGTCGCGATCACCTACACCGACCGCTGGGGGCGCCGCCCGATGCTGCTGGTCGGCGCGCTGGGCACCTCGCTGGCGCTCGCGGTGCTCGCCGTGGTGAACCTGGTCATGCCGGCTCCCGACGGACTCGGCGCGCTGGGCATCGCCACCCTGTCCTGCCTGGCGGTGTTCATCTTCATGTTCCAGGTCAGCTGGGGCGCCCTGGTCTGGGTGGTGCTCGGGGAGATCTTCCCGCTGGGCGTGCGCGCGGCCGCGATGGGCGTGGTGACCACCGCGCACTGGCTGGCCAACGGCCTGGTCTCGCTGCTGTTCCCCACGGCGCTCGCCGCCTTCGGGGTGGGCTGGATCTTCGCCGGGTTCGCCGTCATCTGCTTCACCGCCTTCATCTTCACCTGGAAGAAGGTCCCTGAGACCAAGGAGCGCACGCTGGAGCAGATCGAGACCGCGTTCCGCCGAGCGGGCTGAACGGTGCAGGAAACGGTCAGGGTGATCGGCGCTGACCAGGACTGAAGGCAATCAACACCACTGCCTCGAACCGGCAAACCCTTGACAGTCGATGTGGTTCCCGCCACATAATGGCCCTCGGACAGCTGTCCGAAGTTTGCGGCGCCCTCACAGCGTCTGCAGTCCTGACGCCGCCGCGGGAGAAGAGACCACATGACCATGAGCTTCAGCCACCATACGCTGGGTCAGCGGGTGCACTTCGGCGCCGGGAACCTGACCGCCGATGTGCGCAGCGAGACGAAGCGGATGGGCGCCCAGCAGATTCTGCTCATCGCCTCGGGCAGCGCCGAGGTCGCCGCCGACGCGCTCCATGCCACGCTGCGGATCGCCCACCGGCTCGACGGCGCCCGTCAGCACGTCCCGGTGGAGGACGTGGAGCGGGCCTGCGACGCCGCGACACAGGCCCAGGCCGATCTGATCCTCTGCGTCGGCGGCGGCTCCGCCATCGGGCTCGGCAAGGCGGTCGCCCTGAAGACCCGCGCCCCGATCATCGCGGTGCCCACCACCTACGCCGGCTCGGAGGCGACCAATATCTGGGGCGTCACCGAGACCGGGCTCAAGGCCACCGGCACCGACGACGTGGTCCTGCCCCGAAGCGTGGTCTACGACGTCGAGCTGGTCCGTGATCTTCCGGCCGAGCTGGCCAGCGCCTCCGGGATGAATGCGCTGGCCCATTGCATCGACTCCTTCTGGGCCCCCCGCGCGGATCCGTTGAACAGCCTCTGGTCCGCAGAAGCCATCCGCGCCCTGAATCGGGGGATGGCGCAGCTCGCCGAGGGGTCGATCCACAGCCCCGAGGGGAGCCAGCAGCTCCAGTACGGCGCGTATCTCGCCGCCACGGCCTTCGCCTCAGCGGGCTCAGGCCTGCACCACAAGATCTGCCACGTGCTGGGGGGATCCTTCGGCCTGCCCCACGCCCAGACCCACGCCGTGATGCTGCCCTACGTGCTCGCGTTCAACCTGCCGTCAGCACCTGAGGCTGGGGAGCGCATCGCGGCGGCGCTCGGTGTCGCGGACCCGACCGCCGGACTGGAACGGCTGCGCAGCAGGGTCGACGCCCCGCGTGCGCTGCGCGAACACGGACTGAAGGAAGCGGACCTTGGACGTGCTGCTGAGCTGATCCTCGGCGTCGTCCCGGCGAGCAACCCGCGCGCGATGACTCCAGACGACGCCGTCCGGCTGATCCGCGCCGCGTGGGCCGGCGATGATCCCGCCACGCTGGCCGGGCCCGTCCAGCGCGACGACGACGCCAGATCACTCCAGTCCCAGATCAACTCAGTCCCAGATCGCAGCGGTCACCTCCATGGAAGGGCATCATCATGACGTATCTGCTCGGCTCCCACCACGTGACGCTCTCCGTCGGCAGGGCGCAGGAGGATGTGGACTTCCACACCAAGGTCTTAGGCATGCGCTTCATCAAGAAGACGGTGCTCTACGACGGCTCCATCCCGATCTACCACCTCTATTACTCCAACGCCGACGGCGACCCCTCCGCCGTGGTCACCACCTTCCCCTGGGCGCAGCAGGGCCGCTTCGGCACTCGCGGCACCAACCAGGCCCGCGAGGTGATGCTCGCGGTGCCCGCCGGCTCGATGGACTTCTGGGTGCGGCGACTGAGCTCCATGCAGATCGAACACCAGCAGTCGGAGCTCTTCGGCGAGCGGCGCCTGGCGTTCAACCACCCCTGTGGGCTCGAATACGTGCTCGTGGGCGTCCACGGCGACTCCCGCGTGGGCCACCCCGGCCACGGGGTGCCGCCGGAGCACGCGGTGCACGGGATCTACGGCATGGGCATCCACGTCTATGACCAGGACCGGATGGTGGACTTCGCCAAGGACGTGTTCTTCCTCGGCGGGGAGATCGCCGAAGCCGGCGACGTCGCCCGGTTCAAGGTCGGCTCCGATGAGTTCGGCAACTGGGTGCAGCTGCGCGGCAATCGCACCGATGATCAGGGCACCTGGCGCTTCGCGGCAGGAACTTATCACCACTTCGCCTGGAACTTCGACACCCTGGAGAACCAGGAGGCCTCGAAGTTCGAGATCGAGGGCGCCGGCTACACCGACATCTCCGAGCTGAAGGACCGCACCTACTTCAAGTCCCACTACGTGCGCACACCCGGTGGGGCGCTGTTCGAGCTCGCGGTCACCCACGCCGACGGCGGCTGGGACTGCGACGAGTCCCCCGAGGAGCTGGGCCGGAAGTTCATGCTGCCCGCGCAGTTCGAGCACGAGCGCGAGCACATCATGTCCCAGCTCGAGCCGCTGCGCGTGGACGACTGATCCGCCGTGGCCACCCATGACCAGATGGACCTCGTGCACCACGGCGTCGCCGCCGAGGCCGCACGGCTGGTGGTGTACGGGGTGCACGGCCGCACCCAGAGCCCGCAGCTCTTCATCGACCTCGCCGCGCGCCTGTCACTGGAGGGCATCTGCTGGTGGCTGCCGACGGCGGCTGAGCACTCCTGGTACCCGGGGAGGTTCATGGAACCCCGCGAGTCCAATCAGCCGCAGCTGGACCAGGCACTGGGGGTGCTGGAGGCTCAGCTCGCCGAACTCCTCCAGACACGCGGCGCAGGCGGCGCCCCGGTGATCGTCTTCGGCTTCTCCCAGGGCGCCTGCCTGCTGGCCGAGCACCTCCTCACGGTCCAGCCGGCGGTGGACGGCGCCCTGCTGCACACCGGCGGATATCTGGGCCCCCGGCCGCGCAGCTTCACCCGGGCGGCAGCACCTGGGCTGAGCGGGCTCGCGGTGGAGCTCTTCTGCGCCGATGAGGATCCCTGGGTGCCGCTGCACCGGGTGAAGGACACCGCCGCGGCGTTCGAGGGACTGGTCGGGGTGACCACGCTGAACGTCTACCGCGACGAGGAGCATCACATCACCGACGACGCCGCCGCCCGGATCCGCGAATACCTCCGCCGGCACGCACGGGACTGAGCAGCGCCGCTGCGTCAGCTCAGCTCGTGCGCCAGGCGTTGGATCGCTGCCCGGCCCACCAGGTCGCCGGAGAGCAGCGGCAGCGTGTCCACCGGGACCCCGGGGAGCAGCTCGGTCAGCGAGTCGAGGTGGCGCTGTTCCTGCTGCCGCCGCTGGGCCAGGTACTCCCCGGCGTCGGTGGGGGAGAGGCGGTTGACCACCAGACCGCCGACGTCGACGCCGGCCTCACGCAGCTGTGCGCAGAGCTCCGTGGACTCCAGCACCGGAAGTCGCTCGGGGGTCAGCACGATCACGAAGCTGCAGGCCCTGGGGTCGGCGAGGACCTCGCGCATCATCTCGAAGCGCGCCTTGCGGCGGGTCAGCACCTGCCGGATCCGCTGGTCGCGATTCGTCGGAGAGGTCTTCGCCGGGTCGTCGTCACCGTCGAGGACCCGCACCGCCGCGCCGAAGCGCTCGGCCTTGCTGCGCCGGGTCAGCAGGCCCGACATCCAGGTGGACATGATCTCTGGCAGTGCCATCAGCCGGGCTGTGTGGCCGGAGGGGGCGGTGTCGAACACGATGAGGTCGTGGGAGTCCAGGCCGTACTCGATGAGCACCGCGATCCGCTCCAGGATGGCTGATTCATGGGTGCCCGGCGAGTGGGCGGAGAGCTTCAGGTGAGCGGCCACCTGGGGGTGGAGGTGTTCGGGCATGAAGTCCCGCAGGTTGGCTCCGACCTCTGCCAGGTGCTCATCGATGGTGCGCTGGGGATCGATCTCGACGCCGCGCAGCACTCCGCCGCTGGCGTCATCGCGGTAGAGCTCCACCGGGTCATCACCCACGGCCTGGTCCCACAGGTGGCCCAGGTTGTGCGCGGGGTCGGTGGAGACCAGCAGCACCCGCCTGCCGGCGGTGGCCTGGTGCAGCGCCGCTGCCGAGGCGGTGACGGTCTTGCCGACTCCGCCCTTGCCGCCGAGAAAGATCACGCGGCGTCGTTCAATCAGGTCCA
This sequence comes from Nesterenkonia sp. DZ6, assembly GCF_022565835.1. Lineage (NCBI taxonomy): Bacteria > Bacillati > Actinomycetota > Actinomycetes > Micrococcales > Micrococcaceae > Nesterenkonia > Nesterenkonia sp. DZ6. Next base: position 130,782 of record NZ_JAJOYW010000003.1, on the reverse strand, counting down.
GCAGCATCTGTACCGAGTCCTTTCAGCAGCAGCCGAGTCCGTCCATCGGGGAGTGGTCCAGTCCCTGACGGGTGTGCCATTCATGCATCCGGTCCAGCATCTCGGGCAGCAGCTCCAGCGTCATCCCGGAGGCGGGGTTCGGCAGGCCCAGCGCCTCGGAGAGCACCAGCATCATGAACAGGTCTTCCTCATCGCGCTTGGCGCGGGCGAAGACCCGCCGGTAGGGGGCCACGTAGAACTCGTGGAGTCCGGCGTTGAACCGCTTCCACAGACTTGCCGGCTCGGTGGCACGGGGGTCATGGGCGCGGGGATCCTGTTCGGCTGAGCTTGTGACGGTGTCCCCCTTCCTCGCATGACTGGGTCATCTCGTGTGAGGCACCTCATGTTACGCGAGAGCAGCCGCGACGTGCCGAGGCCCTTGACGAGGCAGGCCTGCCGGACGACACTGACTTTAGCGGACACTCGTCCGCCCGATGAAAGGTGATCATGGAGATCGGTCTGCTTCTGCTGCGCCTGGTGCTGGCGCTGGTCCTCTTCACCCACGCCACCCAGAAGCTCGCGGGCTGGTTCGGCGGCCAGGGTCTGCACCGCCAGGGGGAGATCTTCGCCAGCCTGGGGCTGCATCCGGGCCGCGGCATGGTGCTCGCGGCCGGGCTCTCCGAGCTGATCGCCGCATCCCTGCTGCTGTTCGGCTTCCTCACCCCGGTCGGGGCGCTGCTGGCGGCCGGGACCATGGTGGTCGCCGGGGTGACCCTGCAGCTGAACTCCGGGAAGTTCTGGAACATCGCCGGCGGCGGGGAGTACCCCTACGTGTTGGCAGCGGCCGCCGCGGTGCTGGGCTTCACCGGCGCCGGGGCCTATTCGCTGGACGCCCAGCTCTCCGGAGAGGCCTGGACCACGCTGATCCATGAGCCTGCCAGCTGGGTGGGGGTCCTCATCGTGCTCGCGGCACTGGCGGCGGCGGTGCCCTTTGCGCTGGTGGTCCGGCGCGCCGCGGCCCGATGAGCCTCGCCACCCTCGATGCACACGACTGGGGCTGCGCTCCCCTCGAGCGCAGCCCCAGTCTTGCCCGCACGTGATCGGCGCGAAGGATCACGTGCGGGCACTGCGCCCCCTCAGGCGTCAGGACCCCGCCCCTGCGCGGCATGGGTCTTCTCGGTGCGATATTCGGTGTAGGTGTACGGGTTGTCCAGGATCTTGGTCTCGGGAACCTCGGGGCTCATCCCGGCCTCCCATTCCTGCTGGCCCAGCTCCGAGGCGATGTGCTCCACGGTCGCCTCCACGGTGCGGCGCACCTTGGCGAGATCCACATCCACCAGCTTGTGCTGGTGCTTCACGATCCGGCCGTTGACCATCACGGTGTGCACATCCCCGCGCTGGGCCTGGAAGACCACGTGTCCGTGCGGGTTCAGGATCGGGAACATCGCAGGGGAGTCGTCGTTCTTGATCAGCACGATGTCGGCCTTCTTGCCGACCTCGAGGGAGCCGATGGACTTCTCCATCCCCAGCGCCTCGGCCCCACCATGGGTGGCCCAGCCGACCACCTGGTCGGCGCGCAGGCCGAGATTGGTGCAGGTCTCACCGGTGGCATGGTGCTCGAAGTGCTCCCGCGCCCGGTCCGAGCTCAGCGTGGAGCGCATCGCCGCGAACGGATCCGCGCTCCACCAGACCGAGGTGTCCACCGAGAGGGAGACCGGGATGCCATGCTTGCGCAGCTGCCAGGAGGAGGGATAGCCCTGCCCGCAGCTGGACTCGGACTCCGCCGAGACCGAGGCCGCGCCTCCGGTGGCTGCAATGCGCTGATAGGAGTCCTGGTTCAGCGTCGCCGCGTGGACGTAGACGGTCTTCTCGTTCATGAACCCGTGCTCGTGCATGAGCCGGATGCCGTCGTCGTTCGTCGCGCCCCAGACGCCGGCGTGGGTGGTGACGCCCACGCCCAGGTCCCGGGCGACCTCGAAGGCCTTCTTCTCGGGGAACTCCGGGTCGCCCGTGACGTCGAAGGCCATTTGGAAGCCGAGCATGTCATCGCCGAGCTGGCCGCCGGAGCGAGGGATCCGGCGGTCTACGAAGTCGTGGAACTCCGGCGAGGCGGACCACTCCCAGGGCCCGGCGTGGATGTTGCCGTAGGCGAAGACGAAGCGGCCGGCGACCTCTTCGAGGGCGTCCACGGCCGCGTCGGCATGATCCACGGTGGAGAGCCCGTGGGACCAGTCCACCGAGGTGGTGACCCCGGAGTCGATGGCTTCCACGGCGGAGAGCAGATTGCCGGCGTAGATGTCCTCGGGGCGGAACTTCTTGCCATGCTCGAGGTAGTTCCAGACGAAGTACTGGGTCAGCGTCCAGTCGGCCCCGTAGCCCCGCATGGCGGTCTGCCACATGTGCCGATGCGTGTCGATGAAGCCGGGGGTGATCATCCCGCCCGCGGCGTCGATCACCTGGGCGTGCTCAGGCACTTCGAGATCAGGGCCGATGGCCGCGATGGTGTCACCCAGCACCAGGACGTCGCCCCTGGTCAAGACGCTGTGCTGCTTGTCCATGGTCAGCACGATCCCGTTCTTGAAGAGAACGGGCGCGCCAGTGCCGTTGGATGCGGCTTCAGAACTCATGTCAGCCTCCTGTGAAGATCTCTGTGATGGCCCTCACGATAGCGCGCGTTCGCACAGTGGACAAGAGTCCGATTACTTTGTGACTCCGATCTCACGGACCCCGCTCGAGGGGATCTCGACCAGGCGCGCCCGGGGTTGACGGCCCCGCCCAAGCGGTGTGAAACTGGCCAGGAGATAAGCGGACGGGTGTCCGCATGACGACACGCAGGGTGGTGACGCGGCCTGGGTGGGAATCGCAGAAAGGGGACTCCGTGATGAGCCAGCACCATCCAGATGAGACCAGCGCCCTGGGCGCGCAGCCCGGAAGCGAGGAGGCCGCGCAGGCCCCGCGGGGAGGCGGCCGGCTTCCGCTGGACGGGATCCTGATCGCTGACTTCTCCCGGGTGCTCGCGGGACCCTACGCCACCATGCTGCTGGCAGACCTCGGCGCCGAGGTGATCAAGGTCGAGGGCACCGGCGGAGATGACACGCGCACCTGGGTCCCGCCGCGTCGCCCGGACGGGGTCTCCACCTATTACGCGGCGATCAACCGCAACAAGAAGTCGATCGTGCTGGACTTCAAGGACGGCGACGATCTCTGCGTTGCGCAGCGTCTGGCCGGGCGCGCCGACGTCGTCATCGAGAACTTCAAGCCCGGCGGACTCAAGAAGTTCGGGCTGGACTACGACTCGGTGTCGAAGACCAACCCCAGCGTCGTCTACTCCTCCATCACCGGCTTCGGCACCCAGGGCGAGGGTGCCAAGTACCCCGGCTATGACCTGATCGTGCAGGCGATGTCGGGGCTGATGAGCCTCACCGGGTCCCCGGACGGCCCGCCCTACCGCGCCGGGATCAGCGTGTTCGACGTGATGGCCGGACTGCATTCGACCATCGGCATCCTCGCTGCGCTGCGACAGCGCGACCACACCGGCGACGGCGCCCATGTGGAGGCTTCCCTGATGGCCTCGGCGATGTCCGGTCTGGTGAACCAGACCCACGCCTATGTGGGCGGCGGCACCACCCCGATGCGGATGGGCAACGCCCACCCCTCGCTCTATCCCTACGAGGCCATGCCCACCGCCGATGACGACGTGATCATCGCCGCCGGCAACAACACCCAGTTCGGCAGGCTCTGCAAGGTGCTGGGGATCCCGCAGATCGCCGAGGACGAGCGCTTCGCCGACGTCGGGGACCGCACCGACCGCCGCGACGAGCTCCGCCCGATCCTGGAGGCGGAGCTGGCCAAGCACACCGCCCAGGAGCTCTTCGAGAAGCTCAACGACGTCGGCGTGCCCTGCGGCCCGATCAACTCCATCAGACAGGGGGTCGAATACGCGGAAGCGCTGGGCCTGGAGCCGGTGGTGCAGGTGGGCAGCGGCGACAGCGCCGTTCCTGGGGTCCGGCACCCGCTGAGCTTCAACACCATGACCCCGCGCTATGAGCTGGCTCCGCCGAAGCTCGGCGAACACACCGAGGAGATCAAAGCCTGGCTGACGACCGAAGAAGGGACGCAGCGATGAGCGCCGCCGAGAACACGAATCAGACGCCCAGCTACCCCACCTCGCTGGGGACCTCCACCACCGAAGAGATCAGCCTCATGGGCCAGTCCCTCTCCGAGGACCTGATGGGCAAGGTCGGGTTCGCCGAGCTGGCGTTCTGGATGACCGCCACCCGCCGGCCCACCCCCGGTGAGCTGCGGACCTTCGAGGCGGTGCTGGTCGCGCTGGCCGATCATGGCTTCACCCCCACCGCGATCGCCGCCCGGCTGACCTACCTCTCAGCCCCGGAGTCCATCCAGGGCGCGATCGCCGCGGGTCTGCTCGGCGGCGGCTCCCGCTTCCTCGGCGTCACCGAGGACACCGGCAGGTTCCTGCACCAGGTCCTGGAAGCGGACGACGGCGAGCGCAGCACCGACGCCGACTTCGACTCTCTGGCGCGGGAGGCCATCACCCGGGCGCGGGCCGCCAAGCAGATCGTCCCCGGCCTGGGCCATCCGGTGCACAAGCAGGGAGACCCACGCACCCCGCGGCTGATCCAGATCGCCGAAGAGGGCGGCACCCGCGGGGAGCACCTGCGCCTGTTCGAGGCCATGGGCCGGGTCAGCGAAGAGGTGCTGGGCAAGAAGCTTCCGCTCAACGGCGCCGGGGTCTGCGGGGCAGCCCTGGCTGACCTGGGGCTTCCGGTGGACTTCCTGCGCGGGTTCGCCCTGCTCGCCCGCACCGCCGGGCTGCTGGGGCAGATCGCGGAGGAGCGGCGGAACCCGATCGCCAACGACATCTACATGCACGTGGACCGGAATGCGACGTTCGTTCCGCTGACCCCGGACGATTCCAAGGAGAACTGAGCATGGCAGAGCTGACAGCGGTGCTGGCGAGCACCCACCACCCGTTCTACTACAAGGCCACCACCTCCCCTCAGGATCAGCGCCCGCCCTATGCCGCCGACTGGCAGCGCAAGGTCGAGGCCTACCGGGAGACGCTCACCGCCGCGGAGCCGGACATCCTGGTGATGGTCGGTGCGGATCACTTCCACCAGCTCTGGCTGGACAACTATCCGCAGTTCCTGATCGGCAAGCAGGAGACCTATGACGCCACCTTCTACAACGAGGAGCGCGAGTTCGGGATCCCGAAGTACACCCTGGCCGGAGACCTTGAGCTCTCTCGCTACATGCACGAGGAGCTGCTGGTCAAGGAATTCGACTTCTCGGTCAGTCATGAGCTGAAGATCGATCACTCCATCATCTGCCCGATCATCACGGTCCGTCCCCAGGCGGATCTGCCGATCGTGCCGATCTACACGAACATCTTCGTGCCCCCGCTGCCCTCCCCGCGCCGCTTCTACCAGGTGGGACGGGCGATCAGGGAGATCATCGACAGCTTCCCCAGCGACAAGAAGGTCGCCGCCATCGGCACCGGGCACCTCTCGCTGGAGCTCGGCGGGCCGCGCCAGTTCGGCGAGCACGGGCCGGATCCGCTCTTCGACGCCGATGCCATCGAATGGCTCTCCACCGGCAACATCGACGCGATCCTTGCCAACGTCACCCATGAGTCGATGGCCGGGGCGGGCAACGCGACCCATGGCTTCATGGACCTGCTGCTCATGATGGGCATCGCCGGTCCCGGAGTCCACGCCGACTACGTCGATCACCTGGACCTGTTCCACACCCGGGAGATGTACATGACCTGGTACCCGAACAGGACCCAGGACCAGCTCGACGCCGCCGCCCGGGCGGCCCAGACCGCCCAGGCCAGCACCGGGCCGATCTACGCCACCGATCCGGCCTGGGAGCAGTTCCGCACAGAACACACTGCCCCGGCCGTCGGCGCCTGAACGAGGAGCGAGCATGAGCAAGTACTACGTCAACAAGTTTCTCTTCACCATCGACCGGGACCCCGAGTGGGTGGCCAGCTATCGGGATGATCCACGGGCCACCGTGGAGCGCTGGGAGAAGGACGTCGGGCGCTGGCTGAACCCCGTGGAGCAGACCAGCTGGTTGGAGTTCACCGCTGAGGAGCGCGAGGCGCTGGCCACCCATGACTACGTGTGGCTCTTCGAGCACGGCGCCCACTTCTTCTTGAACCTCACCCTGTTCATCGCGCTCTTCGACGAGGAGTACGCCGCCGCCAGAGGCCCCTTGGCGTTCCAGACCGAGATGGCGCAGAAGCTGGACCACTGGACCGGACGGGACTACCCCTCCGTGGCGATGTGACCCGTGCGCAACCCTCCCCGCACAGCGGCTCACCACTGGCAGTTCAGGCCGAGTCGATCAGGCCTCCGGTGAGGCCAGCAGCGGGAGCCGTCCGACGTCGGCGGCGTCGCGCTCGCGGGTGTGGCTGGGCAGCGACTGCCAGCGGGTCCAGTCCTCGGTGACTGCGGCCGCCGCCTCGCGCAGCGGCGGCAGGTGCTTCGTCAGCAGGGTCTCCACGCTGGTCTCGGCGGCGTGCACCGTGGTGTTCATCGACGCCAGCACCCGGCCGTGGGCATCGCGGACCGGCACGGCGATCGAGCGGATGCCGCGGGCCAGCTCTTCATCGGCCAGCGCATAGCCCTGCCGCTGCACGCGGTCCAGCTCCTCCAGGAATGACTTCTGGTCCCACTGCACCACAGGGATGACCGAGGAGCGGGAGGGTTCCGAGAGTCGCTGCAGGATCGCCCGGCGCTCCATGTCCGCGAGGAGCACCTTGCCCTGGGAGGTCGGCGGGGCCGGGAAGCGGGTGCCGATGTCCACCCGCAGGCCGATCAGCTTGGGCACCGCCACCCGGGCCACATAGACGATGTCGGGACCGTCCAGCTGAGACATCGAGGCCGATTCGTGGGTGTGGGTGACCAGCGCCTCCAGGTGGGGCTTGGCCACGTCCCAGAGCCCCAGGGAGCTCACGTAGGCCATGCCCAGCTCCATCACCCGCGGGGTCAGGGCGAACAGGCCGTTCTCCGCTCGGACATATTCCAGCTCCTGCAGCGTCATCAGGATCCGCCGTGCGGTGGGACGCGCCAGATCGGTGGCCTTGGCCACCTGGCTCAGGGTCAGGCTGGGGTATTCAGGGGTGAATGCCGTGATGACGGACAACCCGCGTGAGATGGCCTCGATGAATTCGGGACTTCGCTCCGGTGACATCTGGTTCCTTTCAGTGGAGCTGGGTCTGGGCGTGATCGGCGCGGGCTTCGCGCAGTCTGGTCCAGGTCTGCACGAGCTGGCTGAACTCCTTGACCTGCACCAAGACGTGGTCCCGGGCGGTGTCCTCCGCAGTCTCACCATCTCCGGTGCCGATCGCGTTCACGATCGCGAGGTGCTCGGCCAGAGAGCGGCGCATGCGGTCCGGGGCGCGGAGCTGGAGCCGCCGGTAGGGCTGCAGCACCCGGCGCAGGTCGTGCGCCTGCTGCCGCAGATACCCGTTGCCGCAGGAGTCGTAGATGATCCCGTGGAACCAGGCGTTGGCGTAGTAGTAGCCATCCGCGTCCCCCAGAGCCTCGAAGCGCTCACATTCTCTCAGCGCCTCGCCCAGCTCCGCCAGGGGCTCGCGCTCGATGCGTCGTGACGCCAGCCGTGCGGCCATGCCCTCGAGCTCAGCCATCAGCTCAAAGCGCTCGGCCAGCTCGGGCAGGCTCAGCTCGGTCACATAGGTGCCCTGCTTGGGGCGGATTCGCACCAGTCCGGAGCGCTCGAGCGCCTGCAGCGCCTCGCGCACCGGGGTGCGCGAACAGCCGAATTCCTGCTGCAGCTTGGCAGGGTCCAGCCGCTCGCCGGGACCGTATTGTCCATCGACGATGGCGTTCTCCAGCGCATCACGCACACGCTGGGATTCCGGGACTCTGACCATGACACCTCCTGCGACGAGCATATCGCCAGGAGCAAATTGTGGCGTGGATCACGTTCATGCCCTATAGTCCCTGTTATATACATCACAGTCATTGATATACACGTAGGGAGGGATCATGGCGACCACTCAAGGCTGGCTCCTGGCCGATCTGCTGCGCAGCCTCGGCGGGCACAAGACCCAGCAGGGCGCCGAAGCACCAGCGTCCGCACCCCTCGAGCAGCTCACCGCTGCCTGCGCAGCGCTGATGGGGGACCTGGGCGAGGCGTCCATGCGAGCCGTGGCCGAACGGGCCCTGGCCACATACCGCGAACTCGACGACGACGCCCGGACCGAGTTCTTCGCGCATATGCTCCATGCCTATGCAGTGGAGCCAGACGCGCTGCGCCGCGCCTACGCGAAGTGGGACTCCAGCGAGGGTCAGGTCGAGCTGGCCGATCTGTTCGAGGCCAGCGAACCGCGGCGCCAGGCGCTGCTGCGCCGGCTCAACCACGCCCCCGACGGCACCCTGCACCTGGTCAACATGCGCGCCGACCTGCGCCGGATCCTGCGAGACCGCGCGGATCTCACGCCTCTGGACCGAGACTTCCGGCACCTGCTGAGCTCCTGGTTCAATCGCGGGTTCCTGCGCATGGAACAGGTCGGCTGGGACGCCTCGCGGGAGATGAAGAACCACCTGCTGCGCTACGAGAAGGTCCACCCCATGCGGGACCTCAACGAGCTCAAGCGACGTCTCCGTCCCAAGGACCGCACCTGCTACGCGTTCTTCCACCCCGCCACCGGGGACCTCCCGCTGATCTTCGTCGAAGTGGCGCTGGTCAAGGGGGTGCCCGGTGCCGTCGAGCCGCTGCTGACCCCGACCGAGGCGCTCTCCCCGGCCAAGGCCGACACCGCGGTGCTGTACTCGATCAACAACTCCCTGGATGGCCTGGCCGGCATCTCCTTCGGCAGCCTGCTGATCAAGCAGGTCATCGACCAGGTCTCCACCGAGCTGCCGCATCTGGAGCATTTCGTCACGCTCTCACCGATCCCCGGTTTCCGGCGCTGGCTGCGCGAGCAGGCCCGCACCGCGACATCCGCTGAGCTCGCCGCGCTTCACGTCGACCTTGCGGAGCTCACGGGACCGGCAGATGCGCGCGGCGCAGCGAGCATGAGGGGTGCGTCCAGCCCGGGCGAGCCCGCCGCCGCGGAGCTGCGCGAGCGGCTCTGCGCAGCGCTGGCACGCTACATCGCCGTCGAACGCCGGTCGGATGGGCAGCCGCTGGATCCGGTGGCCCGCTTCCACCTGGGCAACGGCGCCACGGCCTGGCAGCTGCACTGGCCGGCCAGCGGCGCGGACTACATGTGGGACCAGTCCTACGGGGCGATGATCAACTACCGCTACGAACCATCCCTGGTGGAGCAGCGCCACGAGAACTACGTCCGGCACGGGGTGATCGCCCTGGGTGACCACGTCACGGCGCTGCTTCCAGACAGCACAGACCTGAACAGCCCACACACCAGCAAAGCCACCACCAGCACAGACAGCAGCAGAGAAGACAACCGCAGCGAGAAGGGAACCTCACCAGTGGACAACCACCCCGACGGCATCTACCAGAGCTTCATCCAGCAGGCGCAGGCGCACCCGGAGAAGCCGCTCTTCCATCTTCCAGGTGGGCGCACGCTCACCTACGCGCAGGTGCTCCACACCTCGCGCCGGATCGCCACGAAGCTGATCGGCGACGGCGTCGTCCCCGGTGACCGGGTGGCCGCGCAGGTGGAGAAGTCCCCGCAGGCCATCGCGCTCTATCTGGCCACGCTGCAGGTGGGCGGGGTGTACCTGCCGCTGAACACCGCCTACACCGGGGCCGAGATGGACTACTTCATGTCCGACGCCGCCCCGCGGGTGCTCGTCTGTGACCCGAGTCAGACCGCCGAGCATGAACAGCGCGGCAAGGACGGCATCGTCGTCGAGACCCTCGGCACGTCCGGGGAGGGCACGCTGCTCGCCGCCGAGCAGGAGCACGCCGAGATCACCCAGATGCGCCCTTCAGACCCCGGCGCGATCCTCTACACCTCCGGGACCACCGGCCGCTCCAAGGGTGCGGTGCTGACCCAGGGCAATCTCGCGGCGAACTGCGCCTCACTGATCCAGTCCTGGGAGTACACCGGAGAAGACGTGCTGATCCACGCGCTGCCGATCTTCCACATCCACGGGCTCTTCGTGGCGGTCAACATGACCCTGGTCTCGGGAGCCTCGATGATCTGGCTGCCCAAGTTCGACGCCGACGCGGTGCTCGACGCGATGCCGGGCGCCACCGTGCTGATGGGCGTGCCCACCTTCTACACCCGGCTGCTCAGCACGGACCGGCTCAGCGCGGAAGCCTGCTCCGGGATCCGGCTCTTCGTCTCCGGCTCCGCTCCGCTGCTGGCCAGCGATCACGAGGCCTTCGAGGCCCGCACCGGCCACGCCATCCTCGAGCGCTACGGGATGACCGAGACCGGGATGAACACCTCGAACCCCTACCGCGGGGGACCGCGACGCCCCGGCACCGTGGGGCATCCGCTGCCCGGCGTCGAGGTGCGGATCGTGGACCGGGAGACCCAGGCGACGCTGCCTCAGGGCGAGGTCGGCATCATCGAGGTCCGCGGCCCCAACGTCTTCGTCGGGTACTGGAACATGCCGGAGAAGACCGCCGAGGAGCTCCGCGAGGACGGCTTCTTCATCACCGGCGACCTCGGAGTGATCGATGACCAGGGCTACCTGAGCATCGTGGGCCGCGACAAGGATCTGGTCATCTCCGGAGGGTTCAACATCTACCCCAAAGAGGTGGAGGGACTCATCGATGACCACCCCGGCGTCACCGAATCCGCCGTGATCGGGGTGCCCCACCCGGATCTGGGCGAGGGCCTGGTCGCCGTGGTGGTCCCCGCCGGAGGCGACGCCCCCGATGAGGCGAAGATCCTGCAGTCGCTCGCCGGCGAGCTGGCCCGCTTCAAGCAGCCCCGCGCCGTCCGCTTCGTGGAGGAACTGCCGCGCAACGTGATGGGCAAGGTCCAGAAGGCCGAGCTGCGCAAGCAGTACACAGACCTCTTCAGCAGCTGAATGCTCGCTCAAGAAACTTCAACCGCAAGTCAGGAGTAGACGATGGTTCTCTATGGAGTCGCAGCGCTGGCGCTGTGCATGCTCGTGGGAATGCTGATCGGTGACACCCTCGGGGTCGCAGTAGGGGTCGACGCCAATGTCGGCGGTGTGGGCTTCGCCATGATCCTGCTCGTCGTGGCCACCGACAGGCTGCGCAAACGAGGCCTGTTCCCCAAGCCGACCGAACAGGGAGTGCTGTTCTGGTCCGCCCTGTACATCCCGATCGTGATCGCCATGGCGGCCACCCAGAACGTCGCCGAAGCGATCGGCGGCGGACCGATGGCAGCGCTCGCGGGCCTGGGCGCGCTCGCCGCAGGTGCCGCGCTGGTGCCGGTGATCTCGCGCATCGGAGGACAGTCTGAACCGCTGCCCGCGATGACCGAGGCAGAGAAGCAGGAGGCCTGACATGGACATCATTGCTGATGTGCTCGAACGCAACGGACTGCTCTTCGCCTTCGTGGTGGTCGGCGCGCTGATGATGATCTCGGGCTGGCTGTCCAAGACGCTGACCCGAGGACGCCTGCAGGGCTCCGCCATCGCGATCATGCTCGGCCTGGTGCTCGCCTACTTCGGCGGCATCAACACCGGCGGCGAGGCCGGCATGGCCGATATCGCCATCTTCAGCGGACTGGGCCTGATGGGCGGTGCGATGCTGCGCGACTTCGCCATCGTGGCCACCGCCTACGGCGTGGACCTGGACGAGATCAAGAAGGCAGGTGCGGCCGGCGTGCTGGCCCTGCTGGCAGGCATCGTCGTCTCCTTCGTGGTGGGCGCCGCCGTGGCCGCCGCGTTCGGCTACACCGATCCGGCATCGATGGCGACCATCGGATCCGGCGCCGCGACCTACATCGTGGGACCGGTCACCGGCACCGCGGTGGGCGCCAGCTCCGAGGTGATCGCACTCTCGGTGGCCGCCGGACTGATCAAGGCCGTGGTGGTCATGGTGGGCACCCCGATGATCGCGCCGTTCATCGGGCTGAACAACCCGAAGTCGGCGATGGCCTACGGCGGGCTGATGGGCACCACCTCGGGGGTGGCCGGAGGACTGGCTGCCACCGATAAGCGCCTGGTCCCCTACGGGGCGATGACCGCGACGTTCTACACCGGCCTGGGATGCCTGCTCGGCCCCTCGGTCTTCTACTTCGCCCTGGTCGGCCTCTTCGGCTGATCGACCTCTGCAACACAGACGACGGCGGCCGCGCACCTGGAACCAGGTGGGCGGCCGCCGTCGTCGTGCTTGAAGCTCTACCTCGAAAGCTACTTGTACCCGTCCACCATGGCAGCGGCGATGTTCATATACGCCCGGCGGGTCTCCGCCTGGAGCATGTCCAGGTTGATCCGGTCCCCGTCCACCACGGCGCGGTCGAAGGGCACCACCACCAGCTTGCCGCAGTAGCCGCGCAGGCTCTCCTGGATGGCCTGCTTGTCCACCCGGTCTGAGACGCGCTCCTTGTCGGTGATCACCACGATGGATTCCCGGGCCAGCTGCTGATAACCGTGGTTCGCCAGCCAGTTCAGCGTCTGCAGCGCGCGCTGGGCCCCGGAGACCGCGAAGCCCGCGGCGATGACGATGTTGTCCGCGGTGTGCAGGATCCCCTCCATGGCGTTGTGGGTGACCCCGGTCCCGCAGTCGGTGACGACCACCGAATAGTACTTCGCGAACTCCGCATGGATCCTGCGCCATTCCTCGGCGGTGAGGCTGTCCGAGAGGGCCGGGTCCTGCTCCCCGGCGAGCACGTGCAGCCGCCCGGCCTGCTGCAGGTACCCCTGCAGCGCGGTCAGCGAGTTGACGTGGTCGAGGTTCTCCAGCAGATCGGTGATGCTCGGCGGCTGGTGCGCCTGGGTGGCACGTTCGCCCAGGGCGCGCTCCACCAGGTCCCCGGAATCCGGGTTGGCGTCGATGGCGCAGGGGATGTCGCCGCGGTGGTGCGCCAGGGTCATGCCGATCCCCACCGTGGTGGAGGTCTTTCCGATGCCGCCCTTGAGCGAGAGCACGGCGGTGTTGTGACTGCCCTGCAGCGGCCGGGCGATCCGCTCGATCAGCTCCTGCTCCTGGAGCTCCTTCTGGCTGGGCCCGATGTTGATCACCCCGCCCGTGGCCGTATAGAGGAATCTGCGCAGTCCGCCCTGCGGCTTCTCCGGCGCCACGGCGATGAAGGGTCGTCCCGCTTCGGCGAGACGACGGCGCTCAGCCCGGGTCGGAAGGTCCCTGGCGTCGGTGCCGAGCTGTGGCGGGGCGATCACCTCAGGGGCGAGGTCAGCGTCGCCGGGGTGCTCGGCCGGACTTCGTGACTCAGCCGGACTCTGTGACTCAGCCGGACTCTGTTTCATGGGAACCCTCCTGTTCAAGGATGAGACGCCTGAGGATTCCCTGCCCGCGCATTCTGCTGGACCCTGTGCCGCATAGTGCAAGCAGGCTGCGGCGTGGTTTGAACAGTTGCACAAACGCAGTAGAACCTGTCCATACAATACGGGATCTCGTGGTTTCTGGAAGGGGTCCGAGGAGGATTTCTGGTCTGCTCAACATGCCCGGGACGTCGCGAAGAACGACGACGGCCCACCCGGGAGAACCGGGTGGGCCGACGTCTTTGTTCCTCGTGTTCTATATTCCCAGCGGCTCAGACCTCGGCGGGCTGGCGCTGATGCACTCGTGCGGAGTGCGCCAGCTTCACCGTCCAGGTCTCACCCGGGGCCATGGTCTTCGGGGTGCCCTCGACGTTGACGTCGATCGGCTCGGCCGAGCCCTCGGAGAGCTTGAGCTCGACGACCTCGTGGTTGATCGAGACCACGATGGGCTGGTTGCGATAGCGCATCCGGAAGGTCAGCGCGGGCAGCTCATCGGGCAGCAGCGGGTGCAGCCACAGCGCGTCGGCGCGGGTCTCCACGCCGCCATAGCAGCGCAGCACCATGTCCACGGTGCCCGCCATCGCGCCCAGGTGCACGCCCTCGCGGGTGGTGCCGCCCTGGGTGTCGGCGAGGTCGGCCTCCAGCGCCTCCTTGAACAGGTTCCAGGAGCCGGAGCGGTCGAACCGGGCCGCCACCCAGCCGTGGACCAGCCGGGAGAGCGTGGAGCCGTGGGAAGACCGGGCCAGGTAGTACTCGACCGTGCGGCCGAAGTCTTCCATGGAGAGCTCATAGCCCATGTGGTTCAGCGTCTCGATGAGCTCATCGGCGGAGAAGATGTAGCAGAGCATGAGCACGTCGGCCTGCTTGGAGAGCTTGTACCGGTTGGTCGAGTCACCTTCGGCCTGCAGGATCAGGTCCAGCCGCCCGATGTTGCCGTATCTGGCGCGGTAGCCCTCCCAGTCGAACTCCTCCAGCGCCTCGTAGCCCTCGAACTGGCTGATCACGTTGTCCTCGTGGAAGGGAACGTGCAGCCGCTTGGCGATGTGCTCCCAGTGGTCCAGCTCGTCTTCGAAGATGTCGAGCCATTCCGAGAGCGGATCGTCGCGGCCGTCGAGATCGCGCACCAGTCGTGAGGTGTGGCGCAGCATCCAGGAGGTCAGCACGTTGGTGTACGCGTTGTCGCGCAGACCCGTGCCGGGCGCCTCGGCGGTGCCGTCGTGGTATTCGTCGGGGCCCATCACGCCGTCGATGCTGAACCGGTCGGACTCGGCGTCGTAGGTGGTCATGGACACGAAGAACCGGGAGATCTCCACCAGGATCTCAGCCCCATAGTCGGCCAGGAAGGTGTAGTCCTGCGTGGTCTCGAAGTACTGCAGCACCGAGTAGGCGATGGCCAGGGAGACGTGGCGCTGACGGTGGGAGTTGTCCGGCATCCACATTCCGGAGCGCGGGTTCCACAGCTCGCTGGGGGTCTCCTCGCGGCCGTCAGAGCCGGCCTGCCAGGGGAACATGGCGCCGTCGTAGCCCTCGCTGCGGGCCATCGCGCGGGCCTCGCTGAGCCGCCGGTAGCGGTAGAGCAGCAGCCCACGGGTCAGTTCGGGTCGGCGCAGGGTGAGCATCGGGTACATGAACATCTCGTCCCAGAAGAGATGTCCGCGGTAGCCCTCGCCGGTGAGCCCGCGCGCGGGCAGGGTCGCGTCCAGATCGTGGCGGGCGCCGAAGGCGGTCTGCAGCACGTGGAAGGTGTGCAGGTTCAGCGCCATCTGCTGGCGGGAGGGGTTCGCCCCGATGGATACGGCGAAGCGGTGCCAGAGCACGCCCCACATCTCCTCGTGGTAGGTCAGCATGGTGCGGAAGCTCGAGGCCCGCTGGACCTTCTTGACCGCGTTGTGCCACACGGTGGAGATCGCCTGGTCGTGGGAGTTCGAGACCGCCGCGATCTTCTCCAGGATCACCGGCCTGCCGGATTCCAGCGCCAGCGAGATGTCGTGGCCTGCGACGAGTTCACCCTCGTGGATCGCCCGACGCATCGGGTTGCTGGACCCGGAGGTGGTCACGGAGGTGCGGGTCGCCAGGGCGATGCGCACCTCGGACTGGTTCGTCTGGGTCTCCAGCAGCACCGTCTCGCCGTCGACCTCGCGGGACTGCACCGGATCCAGGTGGTTGCCGGCGAGCTCGCGGTCGGCGTCGACGTTGCGGTTGGCCACCCGGCCGTCGATCATCGAGCGCACATTGACGTTGCCGGACCAGTTCTCGGCCTCGATCTTCATCTCCAGCGCGGCGATCTGCACGCCGGCCAGGGACTGGAACTGGCGCATGGTCACCTTGGTGCGGCGTCCATGGAGGTCCTGATAGCGGGCGATCCTGGTGGCCACACCGCGGCGCATGTCGAGTTCCTGGTGGTAGTGGATCAGCTCGGGGGAGCCCGGCAGCAGCGGGGTGCCGGCATCCGGGGTCACCTGCAGGAAGGTCCAGTCCGGCACATTGACCATGTGCTCGGTCTCCACGGTCTTGCCCATCAGGTCGGTCTTGAGCCGGTTGAACACCCCGGCGATGTAGCTGCCCGGGTAGTGGGTGGCGTCTGCCGCGGTGCCCGGGTAGTGCCCGCGGGTGCCCCAGTAGCCGTTGGCCATCGCCATCAGGACCTCGCGGGTGGGTTCCAGCTTCGGATCGAAGCCGTCATAGGAGAGCACCCAGTCCGAGTCATAGGGGCGGGTGGTGCGGGAGGAGAGGTTCATCACGGCGAGATCGGTGATCACGACGTCGGCGCCGGCCTCCTTCAGCCGGGCCGGGTCATCGCCGCGGTTGAGCCCCACGACCATGCCGAAGTCCCCGGCGCGTCCGGCCTGGACCCCGGAGGCCGCATCCTCGACCACGATGGTGTCCTGGGGCTCCACGCGCAGCAGCTCTGCGGCGTGGAGGAACATATGCGGGTTGGGCTTGCCCGGCAGGCCCAGCTCCAACGCGTCGGAGCCGTCGACGATCACGGTGAACGCGTCGAGCAGCCCGGCGATGGTGAGCACCTCGCGGCCATTGCGCGAGGAGGTCACCAGGGCGGTGGGGATCCCGTCCTTGCGCAGCTGTTCGATCAGTTCCACGGTGGTGTGAAAGACCTCCACACCGTCCCTGGCGAGCACGGATTCGAAGTAGCCCTGCTTGCGCGCGGCGAGCCCGTTCACCGTCAGCCTGTCGGGGGCATCATCGAGGCTGCCCTCGGGCACGTCGAGATTGCGTGCGTTCAGCAGCGACCGCACGCCGTCCTCGCGGGGTCGGCCGTCGACGAAGTTCAGGTAGTCCTCTTCGGTGAACTCCGGCTGCGGGGAGCCGGCGATCTCCGGCAGAGCCGTGTCGAAGAGTTCCTTCCATGCGCGCGTGTGCACCCCGGCGGTGTCGGTGACGACCCCGTCCATATCGAAGATCACGGCACGGAAATGACGCAGCGCGTGGCGTTTAGCTTCGGCGCTGTGTCGGAACGGATTCTCAAAGGGGTGCATATCTGCCTCACGCTGAGATGGTTCTAGGGTCGGATGGCGGCCCAATGACGGGGGCGTCTCCGATTGGGCACGGTGCCCCATCCTAGGTCTCTAGGGTCCACGATATACACCCGCGCGGTGACCACCTATGGCGCGGGTCTCGCACGCGGGGGTGCTAGCGTCGTGGTCATGGCGCGGCGAAGCAGCATCGAACTGACATTTCGAGAGGTGGCGGGCACCTCCCCGGACTCCTTCGTGGCCGCTGGCACGGTGGTGGACTGGATCGACAAGACCGCCTACGCCTGTGCGGCCTCCTGGACCCGGACCGACTGCGTGACCTCCTATGTGGGGAACATGCACTTCACCGTGCCGGTCCCACGCGAGACTCCGGTCACCGTGCAGGCCCGGGTGGTCCACACCGGGCGCACCTCGGTGCACATCCAGACCCGGGTGCTGATCCGCAAGGATGAGGGCTGGGTGGTCTGCACCGAGTGCTTCATGATCTATGTCGCCGTGGGCGACGACGGCGAGCCCGCTGCCGCCGCCGCCTTCGAGCCGCAGACCGAGCTGGAGCGACGGCGCGACCTCGACGCCTCCCAGCGGATGGTCTACCGCCGGCAGATGGAAGAGACCATCCAGTCCCTGCCCGAGGGCATGGGCAGCTCCGAGGCGCTGACCATGCGCTTCCTCGCCGACACCGACGAGCGGTACCCCGATGGCAAGATCCGGGGCGGCGCGGTGATGAAGTGGATCGACAAGACCGCGGAGATCTGCGCGGAGCGGTACAGCGGCCATGAGGTCGCGGCGGTGCTCACCGGCGGAGTCCGCTTCTACCGGCCGGTGACCGTCGGGGACCTCGTAGAGGTCGACGCCCGGCTGGTGCTCACCGGTTCCAAATCCATGCACGTGCTGGTCCGTGTCCGCGCCGGGGACCGCCGCGAGAAGCACCCCGCGGTGGTGGCCTACGGGCTGCCGGTGATGGTCGCCCCGGACGGCACCGGCTCGGCGCGGACGATCGCCCCCTGGGAGCCGATCACCGACGAGGACCACGCGGTGGCGGCCCAGGCGCGCAAGCTGCGTGACCTGCGCAACGCCACCCTGCTGACGCCCAGCCCCATCACCTCGCAGAACTGACCAGATCACCGCGCAGAACTAAACTGGTACGTGATGACTCAGCCTCCGCATAACCCCTATGGCCATGATCCGCGCTACCCGGCGCCCGATGTCTACGGTCCTCAGCCCGGTCTTCATGGCGGACCGCCGCAGCACTACGGCCAGCCGGTCCACCCCTACGGCGAGCCGCCTCACCAGCACGCCCAATCGCTGCAGCCCGGTCAGCAGCCCGGCCAGCCGCCGCAGGGCGGGTGGCCGCCGGCGTCGCACCCGCCGCGCAAGCGGCAGCGCGACGCCGAGCCTGGCCGCTTCATCTGGGGTGATCTCATCGCGGTGCTGGTCTATGTGATCGTGATGCTCGTCGGCGGCGTGAGCCTGCTGGCCCTGCTGCCGCCCTTCTCCACCATGCTGGGCTCCGGGGTCGAGCAGCAGGAGCAGCAGGCGCTGTTCCTGATCAACGTCATCGGCTACGCGGTGATGGTGGTCATCGCTCTCGCGCTCTCCGCCAAGGCGTTGTGGCGCTCGGTGCGCGCCTTCGGCTACCTGTGGTGGCTGAAGCTGCTGCTGGTGCCCGTGGCCTGGGTGGTCACGCTGATCCTCACCGCCCTGCTGGTGCTGAGCCTGGGCGGGGAGCCGGAGACCTCGCAGAACCAGCTGGCGATCGAGTCCATGCTGGCGTTCGTGCCGTTCCTCGCCGCAGTGCTGGTGATGGGACTGCTGGGCCCCTATGTGGAGGAATACTTCTTCCGCCACCTGCTCATCGGGAAGCTCTCCCGCTATATCAACATCTGGATCTGCGGGGCGATCTCGGTGATCACCTTCCCGCTGCTGCACTTCATCCCGGCGCTGGTGGCGATGCTCGCCAGTCCCGGCGCGGCCACGGACCTCACCGTGGTCTCGGTGGTGCCCTACGTGGTGATGGGCTCGGTGTTCACCGTGGCCTACATCCTCACCGGGCGCTCGCTGGTCTACGCCTGGCTGCTGCACGCCTTCAACAACGTCATGGCGCTGGTGATGGCCTACTTCGTCCAGCCCCAGCTCGAGCAGTTCCTCGAGGACAGCGGGATCGACGACCTCGGCGGTCTGGTCTGGCACACCGGCGCGGTGCTGCGCGTGCTCACCGAGACGACCCTGGCGCTGGCCGGGGGCAAGTGAACCAGCTGCACCTGAGCCGGCGCGCAGGTCACCGGCGCCAGGGTCCGCGCTGATGGCGGCGAGACCGGCACCGGAGTCTGTGCCGTCCCGCGATCCGCGGCCGATGGGCCGGCAGATCCTCGCCCTGGCGGTCCCCGCCCTCGGGGCGCTGGTGGCCGAGCCGCTGTTCCTGCTGGCGGACACCGCGATCATCGGCCGGCTGGGCGTCGACGAGCTCGCCGGAGCGGCGCTGGGGATCACCGTGATGCACACCGTCACCGGACTGATGATCTTCCTGGCCTATTCGACCACCCCGGCGGTGGCGCGCTTCGTCGGCGCCGGTCGGCTCTCCCGGGCGCTCGCCGCGGGCCGCGACGGGCTCTGGCTCGCGGTGATGCTCGGGGCGGTGCTGGCCTTCGCCGGACTGGCGTTCGGTGAGCAGCTGCTCCTGGCCATGGGCAGCTCCGCAGACATGCAGGTCCACGCCTGGAACTACCTGCTCTGGTCGCTGCCCGGGGTCCCGGCGATCCTGCTGGTCTTCGCCGCCGTCGGAATGCTGCGCGGGCTGCAGGACACCAGGACCCCGCTGGTGGTGGCCGCCGTCGGCTTCGGCGCGAACATCGTGCTGAACCTGATCCTGGTGCACCCGCTGGGGCTGGGCACCGCCGGAGCCGCCCTCGGCACCTCCATCGCCCAGTGGGGGATGGCGATCACCTATCTGGTGATGCTGATCCCCAGGATGCGGGCAGCCGGAGTGCCCCTGGGCGTGGACCCGATAGCGCTGCGCCAGGCGGCCAGCGTGGGGTCCTGGATGATGCTGCGCACGGTCTCGCTGCGCGCGGCCATCGTGGCCACGGTCCTGATCGCCACCGATCTCGGACCGCACACCCTCGCCGCGCACCAGGTGGCCTTCACCATCTTCTCCACCCTGGCCTTCGTGCTCGACGCCCTGGCCATCGCCGCGCAGGCACTCATCGGCAAGGAGCTCGGCGCCTCCCGGGTGCAGGAGGCCAAGGCGATGACCCGCACGATGACCCGCTGGGGACTCGGGTTCGGCGTGATCACCGGCGGGCTGATCGCGCTGGCGGCGCCCTTCGCCCCGGCCCTGTTCACCCCGGACGATCGCGTCGCCGCCGGCGTCACCGCCGCGCTGCTGGTCATGGCCGCGGCCCAGCCGCTCGCCGGCTTCGTCTTCGTGCTCGACGGCGTGCTCATGGGCGCCGGCGATGTGCGCTACCTCGCCGTCGTCGGGCTGCTGAACCTCGCGGTGTACCTGCCGCTGCTCTGGTGGATCTCCAGCGCCGGTTTCAGCGGCACCGAGGCGATCGTCTGGCTCTGGGCCGGATTCGCCGTGGTGTTCATGGGTGCCCGCGGGGTCACGCTCGGGGTCCGGGCCTACGGGGAGCGCTGGATGATCGCCGGCGAGCAGCGCTGAGCCGCACCGCTGGGCCGGGCACCCTGCCTGGGTCGGGCCGCCGGGCCGCAGCGGTAGACTCTGCTGCGTGCCTGTGAAGAAGATCCCCGCCGCCACCGCCGAAGAGCTGACCCGACCGGTCTGGCTCCGCGCGGTCATCACCGTGATCTTTGCCGTGGTCGCGATCTTCTGGCAGGAAGAGACCGTCACGCTGTTGAAGATTTCCATCGCCGGGTTCTTCGTACTCGGCGCCACGGCCGTCTGGGACTACGCCAAGGTCGAGGCGGTGCCGATCAGCCTGCGCGGACCGCTGGCCATGGGCGCCGCGGCCTGGGTGCTCTCCGGGGTCGCTGTGATCTTCGTCAACACCGCCGCCGCGGCCGCCGTGATCGCGGCCATCGGGTTCGCGGCGATGGGCGTGGCCGAGCTCGTCGGAGGATTCAGGGCCCGGCATGACTTCGTCCCGGCGCGGGATCAGATCATCCTGGGTGCCGTGGGCGTGCTCACCGCGCTCGGTCTCGCGATCGGCCTCCAGCTGGACCCCCATGGGATTCTCGGGGTCGCTGGGATGGGCGTGGTCATCATGGCGGTGGTGCTGCTGATCAGCGGCGCCGGACTGCTCCATGACGCCAAACGGGGGCGTGCGTCGACTCAGTGAGTCGCTGAATCGTCGCCGTTCTACTACAGGACGTAGAATTGACCTGGTGGTGCCACGCCGCAGGCGCAGCCCACCCGAGACCAGATACCGATGCTCAGGAACGAGGAACTCCCAGTGGCTGAAGACGATAAGGGGCGCCGATCTCTGCTCGAGACGGTCAAGGCTCCGCTGATCTTCTCCTTCGCCATGGGATTCGTGGCGGGATTCGTCACGCTGATCACCTCCTCCGGCGGCACCGACAACCCGGCACGGCTTGACCTGGGGCTGATCGCGTTCGGGATCGGCTTCATCGCCACGCTGCTGGTGATCTCGATGCTGCACCTGGCCTCGCGGGACAACCCGGAGCACCTCTCGGAGGGCTCGGGTGTGAATCGGAACTCCGAGGAGCTCTACCGCCAGCAGGTGGCGACGCGCCGCGAAAAGGCCCGCCGCAAGAAGGCTGACGAAGCGGCCCAGGCCCGGCGCGACGCCGGGGAGCCCGAGGACGGCGACGAGCCGACCTACGGGCGTCGCGACGACCGCCGCTGATCCTCGACCTCCACCAGGTCTGGCCGCGCTGCCCCCTTAGGAGGGCACTCGACGCTTCGAGGCGCGCTGCGCCCCATCGGGCACGCCGTCACATCTCGGATGCTCGAATCTGGGCACGCATGAACCCCGCACCCGCCGAGTCCGGCGCAGCAGCGCCTTCCTCGGCCGGCCCGGGGTTCATGCCCCCGACTGACAAGCACGTCACAGCCTCCTGTTTTCCGTGACGGTCCCTCAGTCGTGCGGCTACGTCTTGGCCTTCTTCTTCTCCTTCTTCAGCTTCTTGGCTGATTTCTTGTCACGCTTCTCCATCAGCTCATCACGCATCCGGTCGCGGAACTCCTTGGCCGCCCTGGCGGACTGAGAGGTGGGCACTTCGATCTGTGCCGCCTTCTCTGCCGCGCTCGGCTTGACCAGTCGCGGACTGTCCAGCGTGTCCGAATGCGCTACAGCGTGCCGACTCGAGTGTGCGACGGGGGCCGCCGCCTCGGGTGCGGTGGAGAACGTCTTGCGGTGTGCTGCCTGACGGGCCCGGTAGGCCCGCACATGGGCGCGGTTGGCGCAGTTGCCGAAGTCGCAGAACAGCCTCGAGCGATTGCGGGTGAGGTCGATGATGACCGCATCACAGCCTTCGCCCTTGCAGGTGCGCATCCGCGCCGTCTCATCCCGCACCACCAGGTGCTGGATGGCGGTGGCCATACTCGCCGTCATCACATCTGCGAGCTCCTTCGACGCCGGCACCGGCTCAGCGCGGTACTCGCCATCTGAGCCGCGGGCGACCTTCAGTCCCACGCCGCGCAGGAGCTCGTTGAGCACCTGGATCGGGGCGTCGGATTTGATCGGGGTCGCGCTCCAGATCTGCTGGACCTTCTCACGCAGGTGCTGGATCTTCTCCAGCTGCGTCCGGTCAGCGCCGGAGGGTGGCCAGCGCAGGGCCGGATCCCGCGAACTCAGATACTCCTTGAGCTGCGTCACCGTGGTGAGCTGATCCAGACCGGGCGTGGCGCTGCGCAGTCCTTCGCCGGTGTTGACCAGGTCGGCTGCCGCTACGAGGGTTCGGTCAGTATCCACATCGAACATGCATCTCCTCTCCCGAGGTCATAGCACCCGGCCGAGATCCGCGGCCTCGCGGCGGCGGGCGCTGGTGTGCCGCTAATGTTAGTCCATGTGGGGTCAGGGCCGGGGGTCCTTCCGCCGGGCTGAGGGACGTTCAGTCGTCAGGGCCGAACCGTTTCTGCAGCCTGGAGAGTGAGGCCTCGATCCCTCGACCGTTGCGGGAGTAGACCTTCGACGCCGTCAGGGCCGCTCGCATGAGTCGGTTCTGAGCACGTGCGTCGTAGGACTCGGTGACCAAGGTGCTGTCCGTGCCCGGCCGGATCGGAGTCATCTCCCAGCGCCACCGGTGCCCTGTGGGCTGGACCCATTCCAGCACCCCCGGTCGCTGCGCCGTCGGCCACTGTGAGGTCAGCACCCGAAGCGGCAGCGTATAGGGGACCCCGAAGACGCGCATCCGGACGCTGAAGCGATCGCCGGTCTTCAGCTGATGCGGCCCGATCGCCTGGCTCTGGACGGTGCCGGATCCGTCGATCTCGTGGTGACGATGCGGATCTGCGACCAGTGCGAAGATCTCCTGCGCCGAGGCGGCGACTTCGGCGCTGAAGGCCACCACGTGGACGCCGCGGTCTACCTGCTCGGGTGGGCGCGGAACGTTTCGGGGGTCAGATGGTGAGGATGCGGGTGTGCTCATGGGCCTCAAGTCTAGGCCGGCGGTCCTGACAGCAGAGGTCCGTTCGCCGGGAGTTCACCGCACCAGCTTGCAAGAAGCTCCCCCTGCGGCAAGGCTTGGGCGGTGATCAACTCCACCTCCACCCACGGCACAGCTCGCCGGCTCGCGGCGCAGGCCGCGGTGGAGGAGGCCTCCCATCCGGCGGAGACCACCCGTTCCCAGGCTGAGACGCAGGCCCGGCTTCAGGTGCTGATCGAGTCGCGCGCCATCTGGTGCGCCATCGGAGGGGCGCTCATCGGGCTGGGAGCTGGATTCTTCGTCTTCACCGATCATCGGCCGCCGCTGGCCGGAGACGGGTCGATCCAGGTGTATGGATCCATCGTCGGCGGGGTCACCGCCGGGCTCGCCTTCCTGCTGGGCTTCTCGCTGAACACCAGACTGGCCAACATCTGGCTGGGGCAGCGGCCACGGATCCGCCAGGTGATGGACACCTTGGCGCTGCTGGTGGTCCATTCCTCGATCGCGGTGATGGTCGCGCTGGGACTCTTCCGGGTCTTCCAGGAGGCGTTCATCGGGCTGACCGTGGACTACATCGCCGGTGCCGTGCTGCTGGCGATCGTCGGCGGCACTTCGGGGTACTTCAGCTTCAACTCCGGCGCGCGGATCAATGCGTTCACGCTCTCCACGCTGCTTGCGCTCTTCACCGCCTCAGGGGTGCTGGTCTCGATGATCTTCGCCGAGAACCCCTTCTGGTGGCATGTGATGTTCTCCGAGCTGGGCACCGGCCAGGCCGGGCTCACCTCCTTCTGGACCTTCAACACCACGCTGGTGGTCTCCGGGACGATCATCACCACACTCACCGCGTTCATCACCCGCGACCTGGAGATCTGGTCTGACCACATCACCAGCACCCGCGAGCAGGAGCTGCAGCGGCGGCAGGAGGAACGCCGCCGGCGCAGCGGCAGGCTGCCGGTGGGGGCGCGGCTCGCCGCCGCGATGACCCGACACGTCTGGCGGCCGCGGATCGGGATGCTGCGAACGGTGATGATCAGCATGGGCGTCTCGCTCGCCGGGGTCGGACTGGTGCCGATCAGCCTGCACCATGACATCCACGTGGTCTTCACCGCCGGCTTCGGACTGTCCTTCTTGATCTTGCTGATCGGCATGCCCTATCTGCTGCCCGGCTTCCCGCGCACCTTCTACCTGATCAGCTACCTCGCCGCGGCGGCCGTGCTCTTCGCCGTCGCCCTGTGGGAGCCCATCGGCTATTACAACCTGACCTCCCTGGAGCTGATCGGAGCCGCTGTGCTCTTCTCCTGGATGGTCGTTTTCATCCGCAACATCGCCGCCCTGGTCGCCCAGCTGAAAGGTCCCCACACATGAAGCGAGCCGCCGTCGTCGGGTCAGGTCCGAACGGACTGACCGCCGCCTGCCTGCTGGCCCAAGCCGGATGGGAGGTCACCGTCTACGAGGCCGCCGCCGCACCCGGGGGCGCCATGCGCTCGGCCGAGCTCTTCGCCGGGGAGCTCGGCGGCGCGGTGCCCGGCGGGGAGGGCGTGATCAGTGACCTCGGGGCCAGCGTGTTCCCCTTCGGCCCGCCGCCGGTCCCCGGCGTCATGCGCCACGGCCTGGAGTACGTCCACGCCTCGATCCCCGCCGCCCACGGGCTCGACGACGGCGCCCCTCCAGCCCTGCTGGAGACCTCGGTGCGTGCCACCGCCGCCGGGCTCGGCCCCGACGGTGCCGCCTGGACCCGAGTCTTCGGACCGGTGGCCCGGGACTGGGACCAGGTGCTGCGCGCAGGGATGACCCCGATCACCGCGCCGTGGACCAACCTGCAGTCCGACTCGGCAGCGCGTCGACTGCAGTCGCTGCTGCAGATCGGTGCCCGCGGCGCCTGGCCCTCGACCTGGCTGCAGCAGATCTTCGCCGAGGCGCCGGCAAAGGCGCTCTTCGCCGGTCTCGCCGGGCATGCGACCACCGACCTGCGCAGGCCGCTGACCTCAGCCTTCGGGCTGCTGCTGGGGACCGCCGCGCAGGTGACCGGCTGGCCGATGGCGCGCGGAGGCTCCGGCGCGGTGGTGCGCGCCCTGGTCGCGGAGCTTGAATCCCACGGCGGCACCGTGGTCACCGGCCGCCGGATCCTCGGCCTGGAGGATCTGCGCGAGCCCGGCAGCACCGGTCCCGGCGGACACGTCCCCGACGCGGTGCTGCTGGACCTGACTCCGCGCCAGCTGCGCAGCTTCAGCGGCCTGCGGCTGCCGCGCGGATATTCGCGGGCGCTGAGCAGCTGGAACTACGGCACCGGCATCGTGAAGATCGACTATCTGCTCGAGGGTCCGATCCCGTGGCGGCACGAGTCGATGGGCCGGGCCAGCACGGTCCACCTCGGCGGCGGCGCGTCCCAGATGGCGGCTTCGGAGGCCGCAGCTGTGCGCGGCACCCTGCCCGGGCGGCCCTATGTGCTGCTGACCCAGCCCGCCGCCGCCGATCCCTCCCGGACCCCTGATGAGCGGACCGTGGCCTGGGCCTACGCCCATGTCCCCGGCGGGCTCTCCGGGTCTGCGGTGCCCCGCGCCGCGAAGATGATCGAAGCCGAGATCGAAGCTCAGGCCCCCGGGTTCGGTGCGTCGGTGCAGGCACGCAAGCTCTGGAGCCCCGCGGATCTGCAGGAGTGGAACCCGAACCTGGTGGGCGGCTCCATCAGCGCCGGTGCGCCGACGCTGCGACAGTTCCTGGCCCGGCCGGTGCTGCGCGCAGATCCCTACCGGGTGCCCCAGGCCGGTGGCGAGGCGCCGGGAACTCCCGGGCTGGCACGCTCCGGCGGCCCAGGACCCGAGGTCTACCTCTGCTCCGCCTCGACACCTCCGGGCGGAGGCGCCCACGGGATGGCCGGGTTCCACGCGGCCCAGTCAGTTCTGCGCCGGCACTGACCGGGTAGCACTGACTGGGCAGCGCTGACTGGGCGCGGGATCAGAAGCCGCTGAAGGCCAGCAGCCCCGCGACCACGACCATGATGGCACCGACGAAGATGTCGAGCACCTGCCAGGTGCGCGGCCGGTTGAGCCACTTGGAGAGCACCGCCCCGCCGAGGGCCAGCGAGCTGAACCAGACGATCGAGGCGATCACCGCACCGGCGGCGAAGAGCCAGCGCTGATCCCCGAAGGTGTTCGCCATGGTGCCCAGCACCACCATCGTGTCGACCCAGGCGTGCGGATTGAGGATGCTCACGCTGAGCCCGGTGGCGGCGATCGAGGAGATCCGGGTGACCTGGACCTGCTGCGCCTGCTTCACGGCGGTGCCGCCTGCGCCGGAGGAGCCGGGCGCGCCATCGTCGTCGGCGTCCTGGCTGGAGAGTTCGACATGGACCCCGGGCTTCAGCGCCTGCCCCGCGCGGCGGGCCGAGCGGAAGGAGCGGTAGGCGAACCAGGTCAGGTAGGACACGCCCAGCCAGCGCAGCACCTCCATCAGCCACGGCGCGTGATCGAGCACCGCGCCGACGCCTGCGGTGCCCAGCGCGATCAGCAGGATGTCGCCGAAGACGCAGCAGGCCACCGCCAGCAGCACGCGATCGCGACGCAGGCCCTGGCGCAGCAGCCAGGCGCTCTGCGGGCCGATCGCGACGATGAGGGCCAGGCAGGTCAGGAGTCCGGTGAGGAAGATGGTCATGGCTCCATCTTGGAGTCTGTACCATCATCCGCACCAGCTCAGGATCCTTCACTATCTGAAGCAATGCTTCAGATATGCCGGTAGACTTGACCCATGAACACTGATCACCTGCGAGCCTTCGTCGCGGCGGTGGATGAGGGGACCTTCGAGTCCGCCGCCGCGCTGCTGCAGATCTCCGGATCCGCCTTCTCCCAGCGGATCAAGGCGCTGGAGAAGGAGGTGGGCCACGTGCTCGTCACCCGCACGGTCCCGGTGGTGCCGACCGAATCCGGGGCGGAGCTGCTGCGGATCGCCCGGCAGACCGTGATGCTGGAGGACGAGGCGCGACGCAGCCTCGGCTTCCACCGGATCCCCGGCGAGGCGGCGCCCACGGTGACCCTCTCTGTGGCGGTGAACGCGGATTCCCTGGCCAGCTGGTTCCTGCGGGTGCTGCAGGAGGCCGCCACCTGGGACGACGTGGAGCTGCACTTCTACGCCGAGGACCAGGAGCACACCCACGAGCTGCTGCGCAACGGCACGGTGGCCGCCGCGGTGGCGGAGAATCCCTCGCCGGTCTCCGGGTGCCGCTCCACCGTGCTGGGGGTCATGCGCTACTGGCCGGTGGCCAGCACCGAGCTGCTGGACCGGCACCGCTCCGCGGCAGGGGTGGTGGACTGGCAGCGGGTCCCGCTGGTGGAATACGGCATCCGGGATTCGCTGCAGCGCACCGGTCTGCGCCGACTTGGGGTCTCCGGAACCCCGACGACCCATATGGTCCCCTCGGTGGAGGCCTATAACGCAGCCGTCGGCTATGGGCTGGGCTGGGGGATGATTCCCGAGTCGATGATGCCGCCCGGGGTGATGGAGGGGACGCACCGGGATCTGGTGATCGTCGAGGAGATCGGACTGCAGGAGACCACCCTGCACTGGCAGCACTGGTCCAGCACCACCTCGGCGATGGATCGACTGACCGCCGCGGTGCGCCGGGCCGCCGCGCGCATGAGCTGAGCGTCCCGGCCCGGAGGTGCTGAGGGTTCCGGCCTTGAGGCGCTGAGCCGCGAGGGATCCAACAACCTCTAAGTCTTTAAAATTTTGAGGAATGGAGCGGGAATGAGTGGTGTTGCACCAGCCATGAGCATCAGCACAGAGCGCCACAGCGACCAGTTCGAACTCGGCCTGCACACCTTCGGAGACGTCACCAAGACCCTCGACGGTGAGCAGGATGTCCCGCAGCCTCAGGTGCTGCGCAATGTCCTGGCAGAGGCCAGGATGGCCGACGCCTCGGGGGTCGACGTCATCGGCATCGGCGAGCACCACCGCCCGGACTATGCGATCTCGGCACCCGATGTGGTGCTCTCCGCGATCGGCGCCGCCACCGAACGGATCAAGCTCACCTCTGCGGTCACCGTGCTCTCCTCCGACGACCCGGTGCGGGTCTACCAGCGCTTCGCCACCATCGACGGGCTCACCAATGGCCGTGCCGAGGTCTCGCTGGGCCGCGGCTCCTTCATCGAGTCCTACCCGCTCTTCGGCTATGACCTCTCCGATTACGAGCAGCTCTTCGAGGAGAAGGTCGAGCTCTTCACCCGGCTGCGCTCCGAGACCGCGATCAGCTGGCAGGGCAGCACCCGCGGCCCGCTGAAGAACCAGGAGATCTACCCCAAGACCGATCACGAGCACGGTCTGCCCACCTGGATCGCCGTGGGCGGCACCCCCAATTCGGTGGTCCGGGCCGCACGGCATGGCCTGGGACTGGAGCTGGCGATCATCGGCGGCGCCCCGGAGCGTTTCCGCCCGCTGGCCCAGCTCTATCAGAAGGCGCTCGATGAGTTTGGTCACAGCGGCAACCGTCGCATCGCCGTTCACTCCCACGGATTCGTGGCGCCCACCGACGAGGAGGCGCTCGACGTCTTCTACCCGTCCTGGGCCGAATCGATGGCGAAGCTCGGCCGTGAGCGCGGCTGGGGCAACGGTCATCCGTCCCGGGCGCAGTTCGAGCAGGAGGTCCACCAGGGAGCCCTGTATGTAGGCTCCCCAGAGACCGTGGCCAAGAAGATCGCGCGCACCCAGAAGCTGCTGGGCAACAGCCGCTTCGGCATGAAGTACGGCAATGCCAGCCTGGCGCACGAACACATGATGAGCGCCGTCGAGCTCTACGGCACCCGGGTCAAACCTCTGGTGCTGGACATGCTCAGCGACTCCTGAGCACGCCGAGGCAGTGTCAGCGCGCCGCGAGCGCGCTGACACTGCCTCGGAGCCGAACGGTACTGTGATGACATGGCATCGCAGGAGACGTACGAAGACACGCATGAGGAACACAGCACGGGAACGGCGCCAGGGGAGCAGGACACGCAGAACCAGGGCCAGGTCGACCAGTACAGCGGAACTGATCTGCCCGTCCGTGACGGCAGCATCGTGGTCTACTCCGACCCCGGCCGCACCTCGCTGCTCGTGCGCAAGATGCTCCAGCAGCCCCAGCGCGGCCGCAACTCCGGCTGGGCGCGCGGCGCAGAGGTCACCCAGGAGCAGGTGCTGATCCCGCTGCGCGAGGATGCCACATTGGACCTCGTCGTGGCCAAGCGCTGGGCCCGCGAGGCCGAGGCCGATATGACGGTCATCGTCACCGAGATCCCCCGCATGGCCGGGGAGCGGCCCAAGACGGCGGAGCTGCACTTCGCGGACAGGCTCGCCATCATCTCGCTGCCCGCGCTGGGACCGGCGTTCATCATGCATTCGCTGCGACGGGAGCTGCATCGAGTGGTCACCGCGCTGTTGAACGAGTCGGTGGATGCCGCGCGCCAGTACGGCGGCTACTACGCCCATGTCGAGGAGCAGAAGGGCGACGACACGTTCTTCATCTCCCCAGGGATGCTGTTCCCCGGGCGGCTCTGGATGACCTTGGGCATGGTTGCGGCCAACGAGCCGCTCTGGTCCCTGCCCAAACTCTCCGGCGTCTTCGCCGCCGCCGCCGCCACCGGCGCGTTCGGCATCTTCTTCACCACGATCTGGGAGATGGCGAGCTTCCTGCCGCACTGGCGGCTGGCCATCGTCTCGGTGGCCGCGGTCGGCATCGTCAGCGCCTGGCTGATCATCAGCAACCGGCTCTGGGACCGGTCCGCCGTCGTCGGCGGTGCCCGGGAAGCGGCCATGTACAACATCTCCACCGTGGTGAGCCTGCTGACCAGCGTCACCGCGCTGTACTTCGTGCTGTTCGTCTCGATCCTGGTGGTCGGGCTGCTGCTGATCGAACCCGGGTTCATGGCCGACGTCCTCAGGCAGGAGACCGGCTTCATGAACTACGTGGAGATCGCCTGGCTCTCGGCCTCGCTGGGCACCTTCGCCGGCGCCATCGGGGCCAACTTCGACGACAGCGTGAACCTGAAGAACCTCACCCAGGGATCCCGAGAGCTGCAGCGCTACCCCAAGGACGCGGAGCAGCGCTGAGGTGCTTCCGGTCTCTGCGCTGGGCTCCCTAGGCGATGAGGGTGAGTCCCCAGACGGTGAGCAGCGCGAACCCGGCGCCCCAGAGGATGACCGAGACCAGCATCCAGGCCATCACCGCGTGACGTGAGGCGCCGAAGGACACCATCAGCGGGGCCGTGAACTGGCTCGGCAGCGCGAGCGGCCCGAGGATCGAGACCCCTGGCACGCCGAAGCGATCAAAGATCCGCCGGACCTTCTCGCGCTTGGCGGACTTCTCCGGGTCCATCTGCTGCGGGCGCTTGTGCAGGATCGCGGTGCGCACCCAGTGGGCGACGTAGACGACCAGGATCAGCGAGAGCATATTGCCGACGACGGCGGCGATGAGCGCCACCGCCGGGTGCATGCCCGCGAGGATTCCGATCGGAGCTCCGAAGAACGACTCCACAAAGGGAATGGCGGAGACCAGGATGACGCCGAGCCACTGAAGTGCCGCTGGCAGGCCCTGGGTCCAGTTCTGCAGGCCTGCGACCCAGCTGTCCCCGTCCACGGTGGTGGCGACGTCGGTGGCAAGTGTGAGTGATTCGAGCATTGCCTCAGTATTTCGGAGTATCGCCCGGGCTGCGTCAGCCCGAGGGGTGATCCGTGGAGAGTCTTGTCCGCATCTCCTTGCACTTGTGCAAAGTTGTATCGGTGCATAAGATGCACTAGTGCAAGAAAATCTGACGCAGCGCAGGCGCAATCAGCGCGACACCTGGAACGCCATCCACCAGGCCGCCTTCGCCCTGGCCTCGTCCGAGGGACCCGGCGCAGTCACCGTGGATGAGATCTCCGCCAGGGCGGGCGTCTCCCGCCGAACGTTCTTCAACTACTTCCCGGTGAAGGAGGACGCGGTGTTGGGGACCCGATCAGCGGAGCTGGACCCGGCCGTCGTCGAACGCTTCCAGGCCTCCACCGAGGATGAACTCACCCGCGTGGTGCATCTCTTCGTGTCCGTGGTGCGCACCTGCCTGCCCGAGGAGACCGCCGCGCAGCGCCGGGCGATCATCGCGGAGCACCCGCAGCTGCGCGCCAGGCTCGCCGAGCTGCTCGCGCAGGTGGAGCGGCTCGTGTATTCGGCCGTGCACGCCGAGGCAGACCAGGGCGGGATGCGCCTGCCCGAGGGAGCAGGCACCCACGCCTTCGAGGCGCTGCTCGCGCTCGCCGGCGGCATCACCAAGTTCGCCTTCACCCGTTATCACGAGGCCGGCGCGGAGAGCCTGGATCCCTTCATCGGCGAGAGCATCGCCCTGTTCAGACAAGTCGTGGAGACCACCCGATGACCAGCCCCGAGACCTCTTCGACGCCGAAGCTCACCCCGCCGTCCGAGGCGAGTGCCACCGCCGAGGCCGCGGCGCCCACCGGTGCTGCGGAGCCCGACGCGGCCGGCGCCGACGCCAGCTCCCCGCCCGAGACCGGACACCTGAAGTGGATCTTCAGCGCCCTGATCCTCGCCATGCTGATGGCCGCACTGGGTCAGACCGTGCTGGCCACCGCGCTGCCGACCATCGTCGGTGAGCTCGACGGCGTGGAGCACATGGCCTGGGTGATCACCGCGTTCATCCTCGCCTCGACGGTGATGATGCCGGTCTACGGCAAGCTCGGAGACATGTTCGGGCGCAAGCCGCTGTTCATCTTCGCGATCATCGCCTTCGTCATCGGCTCCGCGCTTGGGGGCGCGGCGGACAGCATGGCCCAGCTCGTCGGGGCCCGGGTGATCCAGGGGATCGGCGGCGGTGGACTGATGATCCTCTCCCAGGCGACCATCGCCGACGTCGTCCCGGCGCGGGAGCGCGGCCGCTATATGGGCGTGATGGGCGGGGTCTTCGCATTCGCCTCGGTCGCCGGGCCGCTGCTGGGCGGCTGGCTCACCGACGGTCCAGGCTGGCGCTGGACGCTGTGGATGAACGTGCCGCTCGGCGCGCTCGCGCTGATCGGGATCGTGCTGCTGCTGAAGCTGCCGCCGCGACCCCCCGAGGCGCGCGGCCGGATCGACGTGTGGGGGATGGCGCTGCTGGGAGTGGCCACCACCGCCGTCGTGCTGATCGCGACCTGGGGCGGGGGAGAGTTCGCCTGGACCTCGCCGATGATCCTGGGCCTGCTCGCCGCGATGGTCGTCTCGGGGCTGCTCTTCACCTGGATCGAATACCGGACCCCCGAACCGATCCTGCCGCTGATGCTCTTCCGCAACCGCAACTTCGTGCTCACCATGGTCGCCGGACTGATCACCGGTGTGGCGATGTTCGGCGCGCTGGGATATATGCCCACCTACCTGCAGATGGTCACCGGCTACACCCCGGCCCAGGCGGGGATGCTGATGATCCCGATGATGGGCACGCTGCTGGTGGCCTCGGTCGTCGTCGGCCGCAGGGTGAGCAAGTCCGGGCGGTATAAGCGCACGATGGTGGTGGGCAGCGTGATCACCGCGCTGGGCCTGGGGCTGCTCTCCACGGTCAGCGCCGACTCCCCGGTGATCCTCGAATGCCTCTACCTCGGCGTGCTTGGGCTCGGGCTGGGCTGCACGATGCAGCTGCTGACCCTGGTCGCGCAGAACTCCTTCGCGCTGCGCCATGTGGGCACCGCGACGGCGGGACAGAACTACTTCCGCCAGGTCGGGGCCACGCTGGGCGCGGCCGTGATCGGCTCGCTCTTCGCGACCCGGCTCACCGAGATGCTCACCGAACGGCTGCCCGCCGACGCCGCCGGCGGGGTGGGCGCGAACTCGCTGACCCCGGAGCTGGTGCGCGGGCTGCCGGACTCGATCCAGGCGGTGGTCGTGGAGTCCTATAACGAGGCGCTGGTGCCGCTGTTCCTCTGGATGGTGCCGCTCGCGCTGATCGCCACCGTGATGCTGCTCTTCGTGGAGGAGAAGCCGCTGGCCACGACGCTGGACCGCTGAAGCAGGCGCTCCTTGCGCCGCCGCGTTTCATCTACTGGGCGATTTGAGGGAGTTTCCGGGTGGGATTCGGTCCGAAAAGCCCCCAAATCGCCCACTAGATGCAGGCTGGGTGGTCAGGGCTGACGCAGCCGGGTCCACCAGCACTCCCGGCCCCCGGCCCACCACCCGAACCAGGCTCCGGCCGAGCCGGGGATCACGAAGGCGGCCCAGGCCAGGAATTGGGAGCGTCTCCCTGGGGGGCCTCGCTGAGGCGATCTCGTCCAGCGGAATCCACCCCCGCCACCCACGCCCCCGAGTTCTACACGCTGTAGTAGACTCGCCCGCATCAGCCGAGGGAAGGGGATCCTGTGGTCAATGCCGCGGACTTCACCCTTTCACCGCGTCCCGTGACCGGTACCGCTCGGCTGACCCGCGGGCTGCTGGCCGCGACCCTGGCCATCGGTTCCGCTGCGATCTCCCACTCGGCCGCAGGCCACCACATGCCGCACTGGATCGTGTTGGTCCTGGCGCTCGCGGTGAGCCTTCCCGTCTGTGCCTCGCTCTCCGCCGTGCGGCTCAGTCGGGCCCGGCTCGGCGCCGCGGTCGGGTTCAGCCAGGCGGTGCTGCACGGTCTCTTCGCGCTCTTGCCTGCCACGGGGGCCTCCGCCAGCGCGACTGTGAACAGCGACGCGGCAGCGCACGCCGGGCATGCGGCTCATGATCACGCCGTCACGGTGGTCGGTGCGGCGCAGACCAGCACGGTCGCTCAGGTGCTGCCTGATGCGCCGATGATCATCGCCCACGTGTGCGCCGCAATCTTCAGCTTCGGGGTGATCCGCCGCGGCGAACTCATTCTCCAGGCGCTTGTCGCCCTGCTGCTGCTGCGCCCGGTCTTGCTGCTGTTCCTGCGTCCGGTCTCGCTGACCGGGCCCCGTGCCATCCGCGCGCACGATTCCTTCTCCACGGTGATCCTGCGGGACCTCTGGCTCGGCGGCGGCGCGCAGACCCTGCGCGGACCGCCGGTCCTCGTGAGCTGACATCGCCATATGGTTTCCACGGCTCGACGCCGGGGACCAGTCACTTCACGACGGAAAGCACTGAACTCGTGTCATCCCGCACCCCCGCACACCGCTCATCCACCACCTGGCGCCAGCGCGCCGGCCGCGTGACCGCACTCTCCGCGACCGCCGCGCTCGGCCTGGCCGTCACCACCATGGCGGCTCCCGCCTGGGCGCACGATTCACTCATCTCATCCTCTCCGGAAGCCGGTGACCTCCTCGAGGCGAGCCCCGAGGAGGTCACCCTCGAGTTCTCCGGCGGCGGACTGACCACCGGTGAGTCCATCACCAACATCATCGCGGTCAGCGATGAGGATGGTGAGAACTGGGAGGGCGAGACCGAGATCGAGGGTGCGACCATGTGGACCGAGCTCCCCGCGGAGCTTCCCGGGGGTGACTACACGGTCGCCTACCGAGTGGTCTACTCCGATGGGCACGCCGAGGAGAGCTCCTTCGACTTCGAAGTGGCTGCGGCAGAGCCGGATCCCGAGCCCACGCCGGAGCCTTCAACTCCCGCTGAGACCGAGACCGAGACCGAGACCGAGACCGAGACCGACGCCGACGCTGAGACCGAGACTGAGGCTGCTGCTCCTGCAGAGGACGACGACGTCGCCGACTCCACCTCCACGGACTCCGCCGAGGCGGATGAACCGGTGACGGGGGACGCGGCTGCGGACACCCAGCAGGACCCCGGCCTGCCGGTCTGGGTCGTCGTGGTCGGTGCTCTCATGGTGCTCGGTCTGCTTGCTGCGATCGCGATGGCTGTTCTGCGCGGGCGCAAGACGCCCCGCGCCTGATCCGCCTGATCCGCCGAGCCCGACCCCGCCGCGCCTCCACGAGCCCGAACGCGCACGCCTGACTCAGCGCTGCCGATGCGCAGCCTCTGATCAGGCTCCCGCCGGCCTGCCGCTTCCCCGCGGTCAGGTCCAGCTGGGGCGACCCGCTTCCCGTGGATCGCTCTCCCCACCCAAGACATCTATGCCCACCGCGCACGAGTGCGCGTTCGGGTTGGAGGGCCCTGCGCCCGGAAGGAACACCACTGTCATGAAGAATCCCATTTGGACTCTCTCTGCCCTGGCGACAGCCGCAACACTGACGCTCACCTCTTGCAGCGAAGGTGGATCAGAAAGCACAGCGTCCGAGAGCCCGCAGACCGAAGCAGCCCAGGCCGAAGCGAAGGAGGATGCGCGCATCCAGAGCAGCCAGGACGACATGTGGGCGCGCGCCACCGATTCCGAGATGACCAGCGTCTTCGGCACCATCGAGAACCTGACCGATCAGGACCTCACGGTGGTGGCCGCCAGCTCCGAGGTCGCGGGAATCACGGAGCTCCACGAGATCGTGGAAGAGGACGGCCGACAGATCATGCAGGAGATCGAGGATGGCTTCATCATCCCGGCCTCCGGCTCCCTGGAGCTGCAGGCCGGGGGCGATCACCTGATGCTCATGGACCTGCAGCAGGAGCTGCTGCCCGGAGAGGTGTTCGACATCTCGCTGGAGTTCGAGGACGGCACGCAGGAGAGCATCAAGGCCATGGTCCGTGACGACGGCGGTCAGGACGAGCCCTACGAGCACGGCGGCGATATGGATCCCATGGACCACGGGAACGGCTCCGAGGGCGACGGCCCCGCGAGCCACGGTGACGCCAGCGGTCATGAACGCGATCACGAGTCCGATGATCATGAACGCTGAGGGGCCGCACGAGACCGACTCTGCGCGGACGGACTCGGGGCTCAGAGGCTCCGACCGAGCAGCCTCCCGGCATGGCTTCTCTCGCCGCGGCCTCCTGCTCGGCGCCGGGGTCGGCGGAGCAGGCGTGGCCGCGGCGGCCAGCATCGGCAGCGGGCTGCGCTGGGGTGACCCTGAGCCCGAGGTGCGCACCAGCAGATACGGCTCCGAGACCGTGCCGTTCTTCGGGGAGCGGCAGGCGGGCATCGACACCCCCGCTCAGGCTCATGCGCTCCTGATCGCGTTTGATCTGAGAGCACCCCGCAATGCCGAAGGCATCCAGCGGCTGCTGCGGCTGCTCAGCGATGACGCCTCCAGGCTGACCGCCGGTCGGCCGGCGCTCGCGGACACCGAGCCGGAGCTCGCTGGTAATCCTGCGAGCATGACGGTCACCTTCGGCTTCGGCCGACGGCTCATCGACAGGCTGGATCCTCGAGCCGCGCCCGCGTGGCTGAAGGATCTGCCGGACTTCGAGATCGACGAGCTCGAGCCTGCGCTGTGCGGCGGAGATCTGCTGCTCCAGCTCTGCGGCAACAACCCGATCTCGCTGGCTCATGCGCGCAGGATCATGCTCAAGAGCGCGCGAAGCGAGGCGCGGCCCCGGTGGATCCAGAACGGTTTTCGTTCAGCACATGGGGCCCAGGAGCAGGGATCGTCCATGCGAAACCTCTTCGGTCAGGTGGATGAGACCGTCCAGCCTGAGCGCGGCGGGGACGGCAACGAGTTCGCCGTCTGGGGCCACCCGCCGTCGGGCTCTGCCGGTGCGCTCACCCCGTGGGTGGAGGGCGGCACATCGCTGGTGATCCGGAGGATCCAGATGGATATGGACGGGTGGGATGAGCTCGCCCGCAGCGGCAAGGAATCCTCGGTGGGGCGGGACCTGAGCGTCGGAGCACCGCTGACCGGCACCCGCGAACACCAGGATCCGGACTTCGAGGCCACCAGTGCGCTGGGCTTCCCGGTGATCGAGGAGTTCGCCCATATCCGTCGCGCCCACCAGGTGGGGCCCGAGGAGCAGATCCTGCGCCGCGGCTACAACTATGACGATCCGGCGTCCGGTGAACAGATCAGCAACAGCGGTCTGATCTTCATCTCCTACCAGGCCGACGTCGACCGCCAGTTCCTGCCCATCCAGAGGCGCCTTTCGGAAGGGGACCGGCTCAACGAGTGGACCACCCCTGTCGGCAGCGCAGTCTTCGCCGTGCCGCCCGGGTGTCAGCCCGGCGGCTTCATCGGCGACTTCCTCATCTGACCTCACCCCGAAGGGGGCATTCAACGACTACCGACATCAGGGCAGTCGAGCTTGCCCAGACCCCCCCCTGCGAGGGAGCCAGGGCGGTGTGCTCAGGGGTCGCTGGGTGTAGAGACGACAAGCGCGAAAGCAGAGCAGGACCGCTGCCCTTCTGAGCGCAGCCGCGGATGCTATTGAATAGTGAGATGAACTCCACGATCTCTACGATTCTCAATGTCATCTGGCTCCTCTTCGGCGGCCTGTGGCTGGCCCTGGGATACTTCATCGCCGGGATCATCTGCTGCCTGCTGATCATCACGATCCCCTTCGGCCTCGCGTCCTTCCGGATCGGGGCCTACGCGCTGTGGCCGTTCGGCCGCACGATCGTTGACCGCAGCCCTCGGGGTGCAGGTCTGTTCACCACCATCGGCAACGTGATCTGGATCCTGGTGGCGGGCATCTGGATCGCCATCGGCCACGTGCTCACCGCGATCCCGATGTTCATCAGCATCATCGGGATCCCGCTGGGCATCGCGAACCTGAAGCTGATCCCGGTCTCGCTGATGCCGCTGGGCAAGGTCATCGTCACCTCCAACGCGGTGCTGCCCACCTACCGCCACGCCTGAGCAGCCGGTTCGGCCTCCGAGTCGGGCAGAAGGCGGGCCGAGGGCGGGCAGCGCGAGCCCGGCGTCAACCCTTGAGCAGGATCCGGCGCATGCCCCAGGAGATCGGTGCCTTCGCGAGCCGGGTCGGATCGAAGCCGGGAAGCTTGCGCAGCACGCCGCGCTCATGGCTGAAGGTCGCCACGCTGTACTCGCCGTGATAGCGGCCCATGCCGCTGGCGCCGACCCCACCGAAAGGCAGGGTGGACACCGCCAGCTGCGTCATCACGGTGTTGAAGGTGATGCCACCGGATGAAGTCCGCTCGAGGAAGTCCTCGCGCACCATAGGGTGCTCGGTGAAGGCGTAGAGCGCCAGCGGCTTCGGCCGCGCGTTGATGAACTCGATGGCCTCGTGGTGGTCCGCCACCGTGAGGATCGGCAGGATCGGACCAAAGATCTCGTCCTGCATGACCGCCGAGTCAGGCTCCACATC
Organism: Nesterenkonia sp. DZ6; assembly: GCF_022565835.1. NCBI lineage: Bacteria > Bacillati > Actinomycetota > Actinomycetes > Micrococcales > Micrococcaceae > Nesterenkonia > Nesterenkonia sp. DZ6. The sequence goes on along the minus strand of NZ_JAJOYW010000003.1, from coordinate 92,272 downwards.
CAGCAGCACCGTGGGTGCGATGTACCGGGCAGAGACCTCCGCCGAACCGCCGATGACCGCGCGGCCGGAGCCCAGCAGCCCGGCGAGGCGCTCGGCGTGACGCTCATTGATGATCCGCCCGTAGTTCTCCGCGCGTGCGGGATCGGAGCCGAAGGCGCGGCGCGTGACCCGTGCGATCTGAAGGGCCAGCGGCTCGGCGAGCTCGGGAGTGGTCAGCAGGTAGTCCGGCGCGACGCAGGTCTGGCCGCAGTTGCTGAACTTGCCCCACACCAGCGCCTCAGCCGTGGCGGTGAGATCAGCCGAGGAGTCGATCCAGACCGGGGACTTGCCGCCGAGCTCCAGCGTCACCGGGGTCAGGTGCTTCGCCGCGGCGGCCATCACGATCGAGGCCACCGTGCCGTTGCCGGTGTAGAAGATGTGATCGAAGGGGTGCTCCAGCAGTCGGGTGGTCTCTTCGACTCCGCCCTCGACCACCTGCACGGCCTCGGCGTCGAGGTACTCCGGGATCAGCTCCGCCACGGTCGCCGAGACCGCAGGAGCCAGCTCGCTCGGTTTGAGCACCACCGAGTTTCCGGCCGCCAGCGCGCCGATCAGCGGCATCAGCAACAGGTGGAACGGGTAGTTCCAGGGGCCGATGATCAGCACCGTGCCCAGCGGCTGGCGCTGCACATGTGCGCGAGCGCTGCCCACGATGAACGGGACCGAGGTGCTCCGATCCCGGGTCCAGCGCTCAAGGTTCTTCACCGCGTGCTTGACCTCGGACTTCACCGAGAGGACCTCGGTGAGATGAGCGTCGACGTCGTTCTTCCCCAGATCCGCGGCCATCGCCGCATGGATCTCCGGTGCCCGCTCCTCGAGCAGTCGCAGGATGCCCCTGAGCTGGTCCCGGCGCCAGTCCATCGACCGGGTGCGGCCGCTGTTGAAAGCGGCCCGGGTCCCAGAGACGCAGGCGTCCACGCCGGCAAGGGGGGTGGAGATCTGCTTCGCGGGAGTGCTGCGCACCTCGGCGGGGGTGTATGGCGTCATGGAGTGAACCTCTCAGGTCAGGGCGTCCTCCCCACCCTACAGATCACGAACCCGCCCCGACCTTGGATCAGGAGACGGTGGAGAAACAGCCGTCTCACCTCGTCAGAGGCTGATGACACTGACTCTCATTTTGCGTTAGATCCGTTAATAGTTATACCTTCTAACAGTAAGGTTGATGAAGAGGCAGATGCGTTACTGCAACAGGGGGGCAGCCGCCAAAGGGTCCGGAGAAATCAGATGAGCGCACGAGCATTCCCCAACAGCACGATCACGCCGGGAAACACGACGCCTCAGCCCGTCCCGCGGGAGACGCACGGCCATGTGACCCAGGAAGCGGCCCAGCGAATTCGCTGCATGCGCTACGACCAGATGGCCAAGGCGGCATCCGCCGGCCTCATGGCTCACCCACATGTGGAGTCCGCAATCGTGGAGATCTCCGGCGACGACGCCGGTCTGGTCTTCCAGCTCAGCTGCACCATCAATGCCGACTCTGATCCCTCCGATCTGATGGAGACGATCTCCCAAGGCGTGATCTCGAACATCGAGCGGATGCTCGGCACCGAGTTCGCCTCCCGGCGGCTGCACTTCAATCGAAGCCTCTGCAGCGCCGCCTGAGCGCGGCCACCTCCCATAACAACTCACCGCCACACCTTCTTGAGGAGCCCGCCATGGACACCACGCTGATCCAGACGTTCAATGCATTCTTTCTGGCTGCCGTGGTGCTCGCCGTGCCCGTGCTGATCCTCGCGGGGATCTGGACCGCCACCGTGGAGCTCCGCCGTCCGGTCCCCGCGACGGTGGAGATTCCGGCCGGGAGCCGAGCCGTTCACCAGCCCTGACCTCAGTGCAGAAACTCGGTCTGGGCCACGCTCGGGCCCGCCGGGCCGAGCACGTCGATCAGCATGTCGAGATCCTCATAGCTGCCTTGGACGGCCCAGCCGGGCACCGCCCGCAGGTCGGCCCGGATCTGCTGCGCTGAGCGGAACGCCTGGGCATCGGGGTGGCGCCAATGCACCGACACCAGATGGCCGCCGGACTCCAGGGTCTGCGATGCTCGTGCCAGGACCGCAGCCCACTGGGAGTCGCTGAGGTAATAGGCCAGCTCGCTGATCATGATCAGATCGAGCCTCCCGGCGGGCCAGTCCTCGATGCTGGCGTGCCGGAACGTCACGTTCTCGGCCACGACCCGCTGCGCCGCCACGTGCAGCGCTGAGCCGGAGATATCGGTGGCGAGGACCTCATCGCATCGCTGCGCCAGCAGCTCGGTCACCCCGCCGATGGAGCAGCCCGGCTCGAACGCTCGGCTGTAGCGAGCCCGGGGGAGCACGGCCATGGTCAGCCCGTATTTGCGCTGTTCATACCAGCGGGTCGTGACTCCCCACGGGTCCGATCCCCGCGCATGGAGGCCCTCGAAGTCCAGCGGTGCCCCCGGGAAGACGATCTGCTGATCCCGCAGCACAGTGTCCAGCATGCTCGGGGTGAGCACGGGCTCACCGGGGTTCCGGTCCACCGGCGTGCCATGCTCGGTCCCCAGCTGAGAGGCGAAGGCGGCGACCGCGCGGCCCCGGACCTGCGCAAGCTCGGGGTCGATCGGGATGGAGCGCGCCGCGGTCCACGGAACCTCCGGCGGACGGCCGGGCTCTGACGTCGAGTCCGAAGGTGTGCTGTGCAGCCACAGCCATACCGGGTACTGCACCAGCGCGGCGTTGCGCTGCGCCGCGGCGGCAACAGCCACCTCGCCGCAGGTGTCATGGTCCGGGTGCCCATCCCGAGAGAGCGGAGCCGCTAAGAGGGTGCCGCCGGGCATGTCCTGCAGGGCGGCGCCGATCGCCTCGGCGAGCGGTTCGCGGTGGGCGGCGAGCTCGCCGTCGGGCAGGTGCAGCCGGATGCGCTGCAGACTGCCTGGACCGCGCGGGCCCGGGGTGAGTCCGCGCAGCTCCTCCAAGGCCGCCTCGGATTCGGCGGTGCGGATCTCGGCGAGCTGATCTGCGGGAATGCTGCTGGGAGGATGGGACCCGGTGCCGTCGGTGGCGGCCAGGACCCGCACGGGTGAGCCGCTGCGCAGTCCGGCGGCGATCAGCGCGGCCGCTCCGAGCACCTCATCATCGGGGTGCGGAGCCACAACCAGCAGCCCGGGCAGGTCTTGGGGGATCCAGCGTCCCGCGGCGTCGATCTCGCCGATGCCCCATTCCGGCACGTCCGCGTCATAGTTCACCAGCGCGGCACGGGTGTTGTGCGGCGCCTGAGCGCCGTGGAAGGTCCGCGGGGTCTCACCAGGTGTCATGACCGTCCCCGATCAGGTGGTCCCAGCTCAGCCCGTCCTCGGCCATGACCGCGGGGAGTGCTGCCTCATCGGTCTCCGCGTGGGACTGCCGGATGTAGACGCCGAGATCGGCGACCCGCTGAGCGTGGATCGCATCCGAGGCGAGCGGTCCGGGTCCCAGAGCGCGGCCGGTGCGGTCGATGATCTCGGCGGCCAGGCGGTCGATGTAGGTGCGCACCGCGAAGGCCTGCGCCTTCGCCAGCGGCAGGTTGTGCGGGTCGGCGTCCACGGCGCGGGCGGTGCTGCTCAGCAGCGCCCAGCCAGCGGTCAGTGCGGCGGCTGCAGCCCCGGCGTGGGCCCGCAGGATCGGTGAGGCGCTGGGCGTGGTGGCCCGGGTGAGCAGCGGGGCGGCGACGGCGCGGGCGGCGCCGTACCAGCAGGCGGCCACCCCGATGCCGCCGTGCCAGAAGCCGGCACGGTCAAGGTAGTCGGCATGGGTGCCCAGCGCGGTTGCGGGCACCTGCTCGAAAGACACCCAGCCCGAGTCGCTGGCGGCCATCCCGACCGCCTGCCAGGTGTCGGGCACCGGGGAGACGCCGGGGGAGGAGAGGTCCACCGCGAAGAGCATCTTCTGCGCAGCGCCGCCGGCTGAATCCTGGACTGGACCCGCGGCGTCCGACGCCACGGCCGCGGTGAAGACAGTCGCGGTGACCAGTGCATGGCTGCACAGCGAGGCCCCGGAGCACCAGGGCTTGGTGCCGGTCAGCGTCCAGCCCTGGCCGCTGCGCGTCGCGGTGAGCACCGGGGCCGGTGGCTCTGCGGCCCATACTCCCCAGAGCTCGCCGGCGGAGACCATCTCTGGCCGGCCCAGGTCCGTGCTGATCGCCACAGCATCGGCGTGGGCCTCATAGAGCCTGCCCCCCACCGTGTTCTGCGCGGTGAGCTCTGCGAGTCGGCGCCAGCGCCGGGCGGTCTCACCACGCCCAGGCAGCGGAGGCATGGGCTGGCGGAGGTGGGCGTGCACCTCGCGGAGAAGATCGGTCATGCGTGCAGGGCTCCCAGGGTCTGTGCGAATCCGCGCGGGGCGCGGCCGGTGGTGCGCCGTGAGGTCATCACCGGCATATCGGTGGCGGTGACCACCACGGCGTCGCTGCGGCGCAGCCGGGCCACCAGGTCCACATCCTCGTCATCGGCGAGGCTTCGGAATCCCGCCACTGCCCGGTAGGCGCGGGCGGTGAACGCCAGATTGGCACCGTGGATGTGGCTGTGTCGGCGCCCCGTGATCTTCTCGGCGTATTCGGCGGCCCAGGCCAGGCCCACCGGGTCGGCCCCGGGTACGGGGGCCAGCATCACCGTGCCCACGACGACGTCGGCGCCGCGGTCTCGATGCTCGGCCTGCTTGGCGAACCAGTCCAGTGGGACATGGCTGTCGGCGTCGGTGGTGACCAGCCACTGTTCCGCCCCGAGCGGGGTGTCAGTGACGTCTGCCAGGCCGGTCAGTGCATGCTCGAATCCGGCCGCCCGGGCAGCGCCGACGTTGTTGGCGCCGATCTCGAGCACCTCGACGCCAGCAGAGCGGGCGATCGCGGCCGTGTCGTCCGTGCAGGCGTCGGCGACGACGATCAGCCGCAGCTGAACATCCGCGTGATGTGCTGAAGCGTGGACCGCGGTGAGTGCGGCACCGATGGCTCCAGCCTCATCGTGGGCAGGAATCACGACGATCACGTGCGGGTGCTGAGCGGAGTGGGCTGTCACCAGATTGAGTCTAGGCTCTCCGCGGGGCCGGGTGTCACCGCGATCCGAAGCTTAGGTCCTGGCTCTGCCTCGGCGCCGGTCCTGATCCTCCGGGTCCGGGTGGTGCCGCCGAGAACCAAGATTCATCCCATGAGCCGATCCGACCTGAGGATCAGGGCAGGTGCGCACGCCAGGCGGTGTGCATCGTGTCTAGCTGCCGGGCGCTTCGCGAAGTCTCGGTGCACGCCGACCCGCGTAGAGCACCAGCTTCAGCAGCTCGGTCAGCACCAGGACCACCAGCCCTGCCCCCACGGTGATCAGCAGGTAGAACGGATCCAACACCGCGGTGTCGAAGATCGTGTGCAGCCAGGGCAGGTAGATGAACCCGGCCTGCAGCAGGGTCAGCACCGCGACCATCAACCAGGCGATCTTGTTCTTGAACAGGACCGAGGGTCGCAGGCTGAAGCTCTCCAGCGATTTCACGCTGAAGAGGTAGAAGACCTGACAGACCACCAGCACCGTGGTGGCCAGGGTGCGGGCGACCTCCAGATCGTCACCGACGTCCATGCGCCAGCGGAACACGATGATGGTCACCGCGGCGATCAGCAGTGAGACCACCGCGATCTGCACCACGTGGCGGGCCTCCACGATCCCGGCATTGGGATCCCGCGGCTTGCGCCGCATGATCCCGTCCTCGGCGGGCTCGAAGGCGAACGCGAAGGCCAGCGTGACACCGGTGACCATGTTGACCCAGAGCACCTGCAGCGGGGTCAGCGGAAGGGTCCAGCCGAAGGCCACGGCGAAGAGCACGACTGTGGCCTGGGCGCCGTTGGTGGGCAGCAGAAAGACCAGCGCCTTGCGCAGGTTGTCGTAGATCCTGCGGCCTTCCTCCACCGCGGTCTCGATGCTGGTGAAGTTGTCATCGGCGAGGACCACCTCGGCGGCGTCCTTGGTGACCTCGGTGCCCTTGAGTCCCATGGCGACGCCGACGTCGGCCCGGCGCAGCGCGGGGGCGTCGTTGACGCCGTCGCCGGTCATCGCCACCACCTCGCCCTCGGCCTGCAGGGCGCGGACCAGGCGCAGCTTGTGCTCCGGGGAGGTGCGGGCGAACACGTGATGGCGCTGGGCAAGCTCGCGCAGCGACTCGTCGTCGGTGGCCTCCAGCTGAGTCCCGGAGATGGCCCCCTCACCATTGTCGATCCCCATCTGCCGGGCGATCGCGGTGGCGGTGCCGGCATGATCACCGGTGATCATCTTGACCTGGATCCCGGCGTCGTGACAGACCTTGATCGCGTCGATCGCCTCCTGCCGCGGAGGATCCACGATCCCGACCACCCCGACGAAGATCAGCTCCTCGCCGAGGTCCTCCACGCTCAGGGACTCGCTGTCCTGCGCATGAGCGGGACGGTAGGCGGCCGCGAGGACGCGCAGGCCGTCTGCTGAGAGCGCGTCGATGTGCTCATGCCACGCGGCCGTGTCGAGCTCCTCGGTCTCGCCCTGCGCGGTGAGCTGTGTGGCGGAGCGGGCCAGCAGCCGGTCCGGGGCGCCCTTGATCAGCACGAGGGTCTCGTCCTCGTTCAGCTGTGCGGTGGTGGCCATGAGCTTGTTCTGCGAGCTGAAGGGCAGCGTGGCAAGCCGTGAGCCGGAGGAGTCGTCGAAGCCGAGCTTGCCGGCCAGGGACTTCAGTGCGCCCTCGGTGGGCTCCCCGGCGATCGCCCAGCCGCCGGCGTCGTTGCGGATCAGCTCGGTGTCATTGGTCAGGCTCATGATCTCCACGAACCGACGCAGCCCCGGGTGGTCCAGGCTGATCCGTTCGCCGTCCCGGGTGACCTCACCCACGGGCACGTAACCGGTGCCGGAGATCTCGAGGTTCTCATCGGCGAGGACCACGCGCTCGGCGGTCATCTCGTTCTTGGTCAGCGTGCCGGTCTTGTCCGAACAGATGGTGGTCACGCTGCCCAAGGTCTGCACCGCGGAGAGCTTGCGGGTGATCGCGTTGCGCTTGGCCATGGTCTGCACGCCCAGCGCCAGGGTGATGGTGATCAGCGCCGGGAGTCCCTCGGGGATCGCGGCGACGGCGAATCCGGCGGCGGCCTGGAGCAGCTCGGTGATCGGGGTGCCGTGCAGGCCCCAGCCCAGCCCGACCAGAAGCAGCGTCAGCACCAGCACGCCCAGGGAGAGCACCTTGCCGAAGCGGGCGATCTGTCGGGTCAGCGGGGTCTGAAGGGTCTCGACCTCGGACATCATCGTGTTGATGCGTCCGATCTCGGTGTCCTCCCCGGTGCCGACGACGACGCCGGTCGCGGTGCCGGAGGTGAGCAGGGTGCCGGAGAACGCCATGGAGGTGCGATCCCCCAGCGGTGCGCCCTCCTCACTGGGCTCGGTGGTCTTCTCGGACGGGACGGATTCGCCGGTGAGGGCCGATTCCTCGATCGCGAGGTCGGCGGTGTCGATCAGCCGGACATCGGCGGGGACCTTGTCCCCGGTGCGCAGCCGCACGATGTCGCCGGGGACGACCAGCTCGGCGTCCACCGTGGTCCAGGAACCCTCCCGACGGACATCGGCGCTTGGTGAGAGCATGTTGCGGATGCCCTCCAGGGCGCGTTCGGCGCGGCCCTCCTGCAGGAAGCCCACGACTGCGTTGATCACGACGACCATCAGGATCACGATGGTGTCGGCCCAGTGCTGAAGCAGTGCGGTGAGTCCGGCGGCGCCGATGAGCACGTAGATCAGCACGTCGTGGAAGTGCCTGATGAACCGGATGAACGCGTTGTCCTGATCCGGGTCCGGGAGCCGGTTCGGGCCGTGCTTCTCCAGGCTGGCCGCGGCCGCCTCGGCGCTGAGGCCCTGTTCGGACTCGACCTCCAGACGGCGCAGCACGTCCTGGTGCCCAAGCGCGTAGGCCGAGGCGACATCCTCTGCGGCTGCGGCTGCGGCTGCGGTTGGGGCTGGGGCTGTGTCCGCGGAGGCATCAAGCGTGGACGGGGTCTGGGCGGGTGAGCTCACAACTGTTCCTTCGTTCCCGGGGTCATCGGGTGCTCCCCAGCCTACGGGTGCTGCCTGCGAGCTGCTTGGAGCGATCACCCAGGCAGCCGTTCACCGCCATGACGAACGCCCCGCCGCGCAGGGAGCGCTCTGTGAGCTCCTTGCGCGGCGGGGCGTTCGGTGTGACCCGGCTGTGGTGGCACCCGGGTCGTTCAGTGTGCTCAGGCGGCGTCGGCCTGCTCCAGTGATGCGATGTCGATGACGGCGCGGTAGCGCACGTCACCGGAGACGACCTTCTCGTAGTACTCATCGACCTGGTCGGCGCTGATCAGCTCGATCGTCGAGGTGATGCCGTGCTCGGCGCAGAAGTCCAGCATCTCCTGGGTCTCGGGAAGCCCGCCGACCATGGAGCCGGCGTAGTTGCGGCGCATGGCGAGCAGCGAGAACATCTGGAAGGACTGCTCCTCGCTCGGTGCACCGACGTTGACCATGGTGCCGCCGCGGCCGAGCAGGCCGAGGAAGGAGTCCAGGCTGACCGAGGCGCCGACGGTGTTGATGATCAGGTCGAAGCTGCCGGCGAGATCCTTGAACGCCGAGCCGTCTGCGGTGGCGCGGTAGGCGGTGGCGCCGAAGGCCAGGCCGTCTTCCTTCTTGCTGTCGGTGCGGCTGAGCACGGTGACCTCGGCGCCCATGGCGGCGGCGATCTTCACTGCCACGTGGCCGAGCCCGCCCATGCCGATGACGCCCACGTTGACGCCGGGGCCGGCGCCGTAGCGCTTGAGCGGTGCGTAGGTGGTGATGCCCGCGCAGAGCAGCGGGGTGGTGGATGCGGGGTCCATGCCTTCGGGGATGGTGAGCACGAAGTGGTCGCGCACCACGATCTGCTGGCTGTAGCCGCCGTGGGTGTTCTCACCGAACTTGTCCTGGCCGTTATAGGTGCCGACCACGCCCTGGCTGCAGAACTGCTCCTCGCCGTCCTTGCAGGCCTCGCACTCCATGCAGGAGTCGACGAAGCAGCCCACGCCCACGGTGTCGCCGACGCTGAACTTCGAGACCGACGATCCGACCTCGACGACGTCGCCGACGATCTCGTGGCCCGGGGTGATCGGGAAGGTGGTGCCGCCCCATTCGTCGCGGACCTGGTGGATGTCGGAGTGGCAGATTCCGGCGTAACGGATGGCGATCCGAACGTCATCGGCGGCCAGGCTGCGGCGCTCGAGGGTGCGTGTGGTGAAGCTGGACTCGGCGCTGTCGGCCTGAAGTGCAGTGATCGTCGTGGTCATGAAGGGTGATTCCTTAAAGCTGGTGGAAAGAGAGGTGGACACGGCGCAGGGCCGCGGCGGGCAATGGATGCGCGCCCCGACCCTGCAGCAGTGTGCTGGACCCCAGGAGGTCCTGCCGGGCTCAGCTCTGGAAGGTGGCGTCCAGGGTGATCTCGACTCCGGTGAGCGCCTTGCTGACCGGGCAGCCGGTCTTGGCTTCTTCGGCGGACTTCAGGAAGGTGTCCTCGTCGATGCCGCTGACCTCGCCGTTGACGGTGAGCTTGATCCCGGTCAGCTTGAAGCCGCCCGCAGGATCGGCGCCCAGGGAGACGTCGGCACGGACGTCGAGGGCCTCCACGGTGCCACCGGCGCCGGAGAGCACGGCGGAGAGCTGCATCGCGTAGCAGGAGGTGTGGGCTGCGGCGATGAGCTCCTCCGGGCTGGTGCTGCCGTTGGCCTCGTCGGCCGAGCGCTTGGGGAAGGACACGTCGTAGGTGCCGAGCTTGGAGCTGCTGAGCTCGACCTGGCCGGAGCCCTCTTCGAGTGATCCGTTCCAGGCGGTGCGTGCTGTGCGTGTAGGCATAGTGAGTCTCCTTGAGTGTGGGTGCGCAGGGTGCGTGTCCGCTGAGTTGGTCTGCGCAGGGCTGATGGGTCCAGCGTCAGTCTCGCGGCTGTGTCCGGATGGTTCCTGGACATGTCAGCCGTGGCCGGCACTGACGGGGTTCTGCTCTGGTGGAGGTGATCAGGACCGCAGGAAGGTGAGCAGGTGCTCGTTGACCTCCTGGGCGTGGGTCCAGAGCATGGCATGGGGGGCGTCGTCGATCTCGTGATACTCCGCGCTGGGCAGCGCCTTGTGAAAGACCCGCCCGGTGGAGTCGATCGGCAGGATGTTGTCTGCGGTGCCGTGGACGATCAACGTGGAGACGCCGGAGCGGCCGACGGCGGCGACGTCCTCGCGGAAGTCGGTGAGCCAGGTCGGCTGGGCCCAGACCGAGGCGTGCGGGGAGGCGGCGTAGGCGAGGTTCTTGTGCGCCGCCAGGGCCTCCTCGCTGAGTCGGCTGCCGAGGGTGTCCTTGGTGTTGAAGAAGTCGTCGAAGAACGCTGTGAAGAAGGCGTAGCGATCGGTGCTGACGGCGTCGAGGAGGCCGTCGAAGACCTCCTGCGGCACGCCGGTGGGGTTGTCCTCGGTCTGCAGCAGGAAGGGCTGGAGCGAACCCAGGAAGACCGCCTTGCTCACTCGGTCCGAGCCGTGGTCGGACAGGTAGCGGGCGACCTCGCCGGTGCCCATGGAGAAGCCGACCAGCACGGCGTCGCGCAGGTCCAGTGACTCCATGAGGGTGTTGAGGTCGGCGGCGTAGGTGGTGTAGTCGTGTCCGGTGGTCGGGCGGGAGGACTTCCCGAACCCGCGACGGTCATAGGTGATGGCGCGGCAGCCGGCGTCGAGCAGCGCGGCGGTCTGCTTCTCCCATGAGGAGCCGTCCAAGGGGTAGCCGTGGATGAGCACGACGGGCTGACCCGCGCCGTGATCCTCGTAGTAGAGCGAGATGTCTGTGCTGTTCTCGGTTCCGACGGTGACGCGTGACATGTCAGTTCCTCCTTGAGGTTCGGAGAACGTTCGTTCTCCCTTCGCCTCAGCCTAGGAGAACCACCGTTCTCTGGCAAGTACACTGGGATGAAAGCACCATGAAGAGCACGCAAACGTGCGGGTGCGCAGAACGCTGGGACACCGCAGCGCTGAGACAACCGCAGCGCTGCGACCACGGAACTCTGCGTCACCGAAACTCTATGGGAAGGGCTGCGATGACCCGTCAGGGGGACGCACACCTGCAGAAGTCTGCTGATCCGCTCCGCCGGAGAATCGTCGAGGCGGCGGACGAGCTCTACTACGCCCAGGGTTTCCGCGCCGTGGGCATGGACGCGCTGAGCCAGCGCGCCGGTGTCTCGCTGAAGCGCCTCTACACGGTGTTCCCGTCCAAGGAGTCGATCGTGCTCGCAGTCCTGGACTACCGCCACCGGATGTGGGCCGATGAGATCGCCGCCGCGGTGGCGCAGGAGGCCACGCCGCGCGGCCGGCTGCTGGCGATCTACGACTACCTCGCCGGGTGGTTCCGCTCAGACTCCTTCCGCGGCTGCGTGTTCGTCAACGCCTTCGGCGAGCTGGCCACAGAATCCCCCGCCGTGGCCACCAAGGCGGCGGAACACAAGCGCGACTTCCGGCGCTATATGGAGCGGCTCGCGGTCGAGGCGGGGTTCTCCGAGGAGCTCGGAGATCAGCTGATGCTGCTCGCCGAGGGCGCACAGACCACTGCCGCGATCACCGGAGACTCCTCGATGGCACTCAAGGCCCGCCGCGCCGCCGAAGCGCTGCTCAGCGTCGAAGAACCCGTCCAGACCCAGCCGGTGTGATGAAGAAGCCGACGGCGCTGATCTGGTGCGCAGGTCTGCTCGGCCTGCTCAACGCGGCGCCGAGCTACTACTGGGCCTTCGGTGGTGACGCGCTGCTGGAGACCATCGGGCAGTGGCTGATCACCCTGCGGACCGATATGCCGGTGCTGACCAGCCTCGCGCTGCTCGGGATCGGCCTCGGCAAGACGCTCGCGGTGGTGATCCCGCTCGTGACGGCGCGCCTGCTGACGTCCAGCCCGCTGCCGTCCCAACGGCTGACCTCTCGCAGTCGCCGGCCACGCCCGGCGCTGTGGTGGAACCTCTCCCGGCTGATCGGCGCCGGGCTGATCCTCTATGGCGCCGCCGGACTGGGGATCAATGCCGGACTGCTGCTATGGCCCGGGCTGGATCTGCAGGACCCGACGGCGCGGCTGGGTCAGGCCCTGCTCTGGTATCCGATGCTGCTGGTCTGGGGGCTGGTGCTCGCCGCAGGGCTGCGTCGGCTCAGAGCCAGTGTCGCCGCTTGAAGACCGTCCACAGCGTCAGGCTGAGCCCGACCATCAGCGCCACCGCCACGGGGTAGCCCCAGGCCCAGGACAGCTCCGGCATGTGCCGGAAGTTCATCCCGTAGATCGAGGCGATCAGCGTCGGCGCGAACAGGATCGCCGCCCAGCCGGAGATCTTCTTGCTCTGCTCTCCCTGGGCGTAGGAGGCGTCAGCCAGGCGGCGGGTGGCATCGTTCTGCTCGATGGTCAGCAGCGTCGAATGCAGCGCGACGGCGTTCTCCAGATGCGAGCGGAGCAGCTCCACCCGGTCCCGCATCCGCCGGGTCCGCATGATCAGATCGGTCCAGGTAGAGGACTCCTCCCCGGGCGCACTGGACTCGGCGGCCTCTGCGCCGCGTTCGGTGGCCACCGATTCCAGCGGCCGCATCGCCCAGTCGAAGCGATGCACCTTCTGCAGCAGCTGATAGATCCGATGCGAGAGCGCCGCATCGAGCCGGGCCTCTTGGAACAGGACGCCCTCCATCGCCTCGATGGCATTCTCGAGTTCATCCAGCGCCACCGGGTACTCCCGCAGCACCGCACCGATCAGGCCTGCGATGGCATGGGAGGAGGTCACAGAGACGCTCGGATGGGCCAAGCGGGTGCTCTCCCGCAGCGCCTGCATGCCGAGCGGCGCCTGACCTGGCTCGTCGGCCTGGACTGTCACCACGAGTCCTTCTGCGGCGAGGACGCGCAGCTCCGAGAAGCGGAACCTTGTGACCTGGTTCGGCTCATCGATGGTGGTGGAGACCCGGTGCAGCACGGCGGCCACTGATTCCGCCGAGGCGGCAGGAATGGGCAGACGGCTGCGATTCCCGCAGAGGAACTCGAGCTGTGGTTCGCGCAGCCCCAGCGCGGCGGCGGTGTCCTCGAAATCGGGAATGTCCTCCCCGCTGAGGTCTACCCAGAGCAGCACCGTCGCAGGGCTGGTATCGGGCGCCCCGGTCGGGGACTGCACCTCGGAGCTCGCCCCGTCGGCGGTGAACCGCCGCATGGTGATGGCCATTGCACCCCCTGTGATCCCGGCACGATCAGGACCTGCCCTGATGCCGGACTGGTTCTCAGGGTAGCCCAGCGGGCACTGCTCAGTGCAGAATCAGGCCGCGGTACCGATTGATCGCGGCGTGGATCTCGTGCGGCCGTGGGCGGGCGAGATGGCCGGGATGCCCGCGGCGCGGGGAGAGGGCATCCAGACCTTCAGCGTCGATGCGGTCCACGAGCGCAGCGACCAAGGTGGGGATGTCGCGTTCACCGTCGGCCTGCTCGGCGAGGCGGTCCAGCGCCTTGGCCAGCGCCTCGGTCTGCGCCGGGTCCACCAGCTGGGCCACAGCGGTGAGGTCGACATCCTCGCGGCCGTACTGGATCACCCGGTGCCCGCGGCTGCGGGCGGGCTTGGTCTTCTTCGCCGGATGCAGCGAGGCGCGGCGCGGAACTCGGGGCGGGACGTCGGTGAAGACCGTCTCGACCGGGAGCTCCGCGGCAGGGGGGTCTGTGGCCGCCGCGGAGGTGCTCGAGGCTGCCGGGCGCGCCGTCGTCGTCTGGTGGTCTTCGGCGATGCGGTGCGCCTCGGCGGTGACCTCGCGCAGCGTGTAGTCCTGCAGGGCGATCACCTGGTCGGCGACCTGGAAGAAGGCGCCGGAGCCGCCGGCCACCAGCACGGTGGAGACTCCGCGCTCGGTGAAGAGCGGGCGGACCCGGTCCACGAACGGAGTGATCGGCTCGCGCTCGGCCGGGATCAGCTGGCGCATCCGGTCGTCGCGGATCATGAAGTTCGTCGCCGAGGTGTCCTCATCGATGAGCAGGGCCCGGGCTCCGGCTTCCACGGCCTCGACCAGGTTGGTGGCCTGGGATGTCGAACCCGAGGCGTTGGTGCTGGAGAAGCTGCGGGTGTCCGCACCGGAGGGCAGCCCGGAGATGAAGGGGGAGATGTCGACGCCGGCGGCACTGCGGCCGTCCTCGGCCCGGATCGAGACCGCGGAGGCGCCGGTGATGACCCATTCGCGGCCGTCCCCGGCGATATGCGGATAGACCCCGCGCTCGATGGCGCGCAGCAGGGTCGACTTGCCGTGATAGCCGCCGCCGACGATGACGGTGACACCCTCGGGCACGCCCATTCCGGCGACCTCTCGGCCGCTGGGCAGGGTGAAGCTGCGGCGAAGCGCCTCGGGGCTGGTGAACTCGACCGCGCCGTCGCCGAGCGGCAGGTCGGAATCCCCGGCCTGTCGGGGCAGCACGGAGCCGTCGGCGGCGAAGGAGATCAGCTTGGCCGCGGTGAGCTGCGTGCGCAGGTCCTCCTGATCACGCAGCAGCGTGACGTGGGAGCGCAGCGCGTCCTGGTCCAGGCTGGCGTGCAGCAGCGAGGACTCGGCGAGGCCGGGCAGGGTCTCGGTGAGCAGCCGGGCGGCTTTGCGGCCCAGCGCCTTGCGTCCTGCCGCGGGCAGCGCCACGAAGAGACGTGCTGTGATCAGCTCCTCTGTGATGACCACGCTGGTGCGCTCGAGCACCTGCTGCCCGGGCCGGCCGATGCTGATCCCTTCAGCGGGACTGGCGGCGACGGCGTCGGCGAAGGCGCGGGTGAGGAAGTCGCTGGCGGCGATCCGTCCGAGCCGATCATCGAGCAGCTCTGCCGGCAGTCCGGCGTCGTCGCGGCGGAGGCTGATCCGCATCAGCGAGGGCGGCGCGAACGGGTCCACCTGCACCTTGTCCACGCTCAGGGTGAAGCGGCCCAGGGCGTAGCGGCCGCTCAGCTGCCTATAGGACGCGTACCCCCGGCCGTCGATCGCGGTCAGGGTCTGCTGCAGGGTCTGCTGGTCGTTCATGCGCTCTCCGTGTATTCGCGCTGGCGTTCGCGCTGTCCGTGGGTCAGTCGGCGCAGGTCCACGCCGGAGTCGAAGCTTGATCCGATGGCGCCGGCGAAGACGCCCATCCCGGCGCTGAACCAGGCGATGTTCAGATAGTTGAGCAGGCTGGCCTCGCCGCCGATGATCGTCGCCAGGTATTCGGCGTCGATGATCACCAGCCCGACGAGGAAGATGACCGCCACCAGGAGGAGGTAGAGCATCAGGATGCAGGCCAGCAGGGTGATCGCGGTGGACCCGTTGTAGAGGGTGACCACGGTGGCGAGGCTGCGGTTCTTCGGGCGGTCCCAGAGTCCGTCGCGGATGATCAGCCAGATGATCATGGTGACCACCGCGGCGAGCCCGACCAGCATCAGCCGGGTGGGGCTCAGCGCATCGGCCATCTGCCAGATGGAGCTGTAGAAGATGCCGAAGGCGCCGGTGGCCGCACCTGCGGCCAGCGCGCTGGAGAGCTTCGGGACGGTGCGCAGGGGATCATTGCCCAGCGCCATGCCCAGCACGGTGCGCGGACCGCCGGTGAGGGTGTGGGCGAAGAGGCCCAGGCCCTCTCCGCGTTCGGTGGGCTCCCACTGGCTCCAGCGCTGGTCATACTTCTGCGGATCCGGTCCGGAGCCGGGGGGCAGCAGGCGCAGCAGCGAGCCGGTGAAGACCTTCTGGATGCGGCTCTTGGTGGCCCAGGCGCCCAGGGTCGGGCAGGACACGATCGCGACGTTGTGCTCGGGGAAGATCTCCGAGATCAGCGGGTGCCCCTTGGTGTGGCGGGGGATCTCGGTGAGCATGATGACGGCATCAGCCTCGGCATGATCCGCCTCCATCTCGCGCACCGCGTCGATGTCCAAGGTGGCGTCGGGGCGGATGCGCAGCATCCGGGTCGCACAGGAGACCGTGACCTCCCCGTCGAGGAGCTTGCGTGCCTCCTCGGTGAAGCCTTCCTGGATGGAGTTCACGCGCCGGGTGGGCAGACCGGGATCGGCGAGGAGCCTGATGTGGAACGGTTTCGCGGGTTCAGACACAGCCTCAGGTGCTCCTTCGCTGTTGGTGAAGGGGCCTCATCGTGATGAGGTCACCCTCCCGCTGGGCCGGTGGCCCAGCGGGACATGCCCATGGAGCGGGCGGGCGAACACCTGCTAGGCGAAGAGCGGTGCGAAGCCTGTCGGCAGCTGCGAGCGCAGGTCCTTGATCTCACCCTCGGAGACGGAGTCCGAGAGCGTGGAGAACACTGCTTTGACCTGGGGAAGAGCTTCCTCGGTGCCGAGGCCCTGCTCGAGCTTGCCGGCCACCCGACGCAGGAACTCATCGACATCATCGAGCGTGTCTGTGCCGGCGTTGTCGGTCAGCGGAGCCTTGAGCTCCTCCGGCAGCTGCGCGGCAAGGTTGCTCGCTTCGCCGCCCTTGAGCCGCTTGCCGAGGTCCTCCAGCACCACGTTCACCAGCTGGCTGGCCTGATCGCGATCCGAGGGACCGCCCTTCTCGGCGACGGTCTTCAGAAATTCGTCGTGGCGCATATGTTGCTCCTTCACGTGCTGGGGCCAGCGGGCCTTGCGCGGAAACGACAACGTCCGCTCTCACGTGCCTGCAGGGTTCACACTTGCGCAGGCGGGCCCGACTGACCGGTGCCTCCACGGTAAACATGGGACCCCGGGCCCTGTCGAACCACAGGTCTCAGCCGTGGTCACACCTGTGACTCATCCATGGCGCCGCCCAGATGATCCACGTCTCGACGCGGACGCAGCGGCCTACTCGCCCCGCGCGATGCGCCAGGCGGCACGGACCAGAGGCACCTGCAGCGGAAGCCGCGCCAGGGCGATGTTCCGCGCGCTCGGCCGGTGCCAGTACCTCCGCACCGAATAGATGTTCGCGGGGTAGACGGCGAGCATCAGTGCCGCGGTGCAGACTCCGCCCACCCGGCGGGTCGCCGGGACGGCCAGCAGGGCCGCGCAGCCGAGCTCGGCGACACCGCTGGCGTAGGTGATGCGGCGGCGATTCCCCAGCTGCGGCGGCACGATGGCGTCGAAGGGTTCCGGCCGCAGGAAGTGCATGACCCCGGCGACGCCGAGGAGCCCGGCCATCGATGCTGCGCGCTGCGTGCTGTTCATGGGTCCTCCGAGGGGTGGGATGTCGGGGTGAGAGACTGACCTGATGGCGATCCTGAAAGTGACTCGAGGTCTGTGGGGATCCTCTCATCCCGGACCGACCGTCGTGGTGACGACCCTGACTGCTGCCCTCGCGGTCTCGGCCGGACTCGGTGTCGAGCGCATCCTGTTGCTCGCGCTCGCGGTCTTCCTCGGCCAGCTCTCGGTGGGCATCTCCAATGACGCCTTCGACGCCGAACGGGATCGCGCCGTCGGGCGCAGCGACAAGCCCATCGCGCGCGGAGACCTCAGCGTCCGCGCCGCCTGGGCGGGTGCGATCAGCTGCCTGACGCTGGCGCTGCTGCTCTCCGCGCCGCTGGGGCTCGGGCTGCTCGGCGCCCACCTGGTCTTCCTCGCCGCCTCCTGGGCCTATAACGCCGGGCTGAAGGCCACAGTGTTCTCACTGGCCCCGTTCCTGCTCGCCTTCGGGCTGTTCCCCTCCTTCTCGACCCTCGCGTCCCCGGCCTCGGCGTTCGCCGCACCCTGGGCCTGGTTCGCCGGCGCCGCACTGGGTGCCGCCATCCATCTGACCAACGTGCTCCCAGACCTCGACGACGACGCCCGCACCGGCATCACCGGCCTCCCGCACCGGCTCGGTGCCCGGCCCTCGGCGGGGTTGGCCGCGGCGGCGGTGCTCGCCGGCGGGGTCGCCGTGACCGCAGGCTCCGCCGGGTGGCAGCTGGACCAGGTCCCGGTGATCTCCTGGGTGTTCCTCCTCCTGGTCAGCGCGGTGGCGCTGCTGGCGCTGGGCCTGGCGGCGCGGGCCCGCTCCGGACGGGTGCTCTTCCGGCTGGTGATGCTGGCAGCGCTGCTGCTCGCGGCCCAGCTGGTGGTGGCGGGAGGATCCCTGGCCGGCTGAGATGCCGCTGGTACTCGGCTTGCGGCGCACTGAAGGCGGCCGGCTGAGGCTCAGGCCTCGGCGTCGAATCCCATGGCATAGGCGTGGGCGAAGGCCCGGCCGGCGCCTGGGCCCAGCATCAGCCGCACGCCGCCCCGGCGCGCGGAGTCCGCCGTCGGTGTGAGCGGCCGGCCGAGCCGGGTGTTCAGCGCCGCCAGCTGGGCCGCCCGGCGGGCCGAGCGCAGCCGGGCGCGTTCCCAGCGCCGCAGCTCCGACTCCGGCGCGGCGCCGGTGCGGACCCAGGCGGTGAGCAGCGGGGCCAGGGTGGCGGCATCGAGCAGGCCCAGGTTCATCCCCTGGCCACCGATCGGGCTGACCTCATGGGCGGCGTCGCCGATGACCAGAAGCCGGTGATCGCGCAGCGCCGGCGCGACGAATCGACGCACCCCGAAGCCGCTGACCTGCCCGGTGAGCGGCTGACCGTGGGCGGCCAGCGTGCGTTCCATCCGGTCACGCTGCGCAGCCGGGTCACGAGATGTGGGGTCCGCAGAGCTGGGGTCCTGGGAGGTGCCGAGGGAGTCCCAGGCGACGAACCGGCGTCGTCCCTGCGGCAGCGGGAAGGACTCCAGCACTCCGGCGGGCTCGAGGTGGACGACGGCGGTGCGCGCGTCCTGCTGCTCGAACGCCTGCTCATCAGACACGTCAGCGTCGGTCATCAGGTACCGGTCCGGGTAGGTGTGCGCGAGCGTAGACCGGTAGACCAGCTCCCGGGAGCGCGGACCCCCGGCGAGAACCACCAGCGGTGCCTGACGGGGCCCGGCGCCTGTGTCGACCTCCACGTGTTCAGGCCCTGGGCGCAGCGCGCCGACGCTGACCCCGCGCTGCGGGACCGGGGCAGCCTCGGAGAACACCGCCTCGGTGCCGGACTGGGGGAGGGTGGCGACGAAGGGGAACCGGGCGGGGAGTCGATCAAAGCGCACTTCGCCGAGCACCCGCCCCTGCGCGCGGGCCTCCCCACGGGTCACCCGG
This sequence comes from Nesterenkonia sp. DZ6, assembly GCF_022565835.1. Taxonomy (NCBI): domain Bacteria; kingdom Bacillati; phylum Actinomycetota; class Actinomycetes; order Micrococcales; family Micrococcaceae; genus Nesterenkonia; species Nesterenkonia sp. DZ6. The sequence continues at coordinate 73,215 of NZ_JAJOYW010000003.1, read as the reverse complement.
ACTGCCTGATCAAGCAGCCCTGCGGTCAGCCCGGAGCCCTCCAGAGCGGCGAGCACCGGGGCGTGGACTCCGATGGCGCGGCTGTCACCGCTGCCGTGACCGCGCTGTTCCAGGATCTCCACATCGATCCCGGCTCGGCGCAGCAGGCCACCCATCAGCAGCCCCACCGGGCCGGCGCCGATCACGATCACCTCAGCCAAGGCCGGGCGCTTCCGCGATCAGCCGGAACGGCGACGGAGAGCTCACGGTCCAACCGGAGCCCAGGGCGGCGGAGAGCTCCTCGTGCCGGTAGCTGCGCCGGATCGAGCGCAGCCCATCGGTGCGCAGAAAGGTGCCAGGCGCGAGCGGGGTGATCCCGACGGCGTAGAGGCTGTAGGCGAGCCGGCCGCGGGCGATGTCGCCATGCAGCACGGTGCCGGTGGAGAGCCGCCGCGAGGCGCCGGTGAAGTCGAGCAGGCCAGGCGAGTCAAGGTGGTGGAGCACATGGTTGGACAGGACGACGTCGAAGCTCTCGCCCTGGTCCAGCAGCGCGTCTGCGTCGGCGCACAGGAATCTCACCCGGGGCGGCTGCGGCGGGGTGTCGGAACCGAGCTTCTCCGTGCGCTGGTTCTGGATCCGCTGTTCCTGGGCGTTCTGGGCCGCCTCATGGGCGCGCGGATCAGGATCCGCCCCGGTCCACTGCGCCTCCAGGCCGTCTCGGGCTGCCAGCTGCGCGAGCCGGGTGACGACGTCTCCGCCGCCGGAGCCCAGGTCGAGCACCCGTGCCGGTCTGTCCAGGCTGAGCAGCGTCGGGCGCAGCCGGGTGCGGTAGACCTGGTTCCAGCCCGAGATCAGCCGGTTGATCAGGTGGAATCGTCGCAGGGTCGCGTCGAGGCGGACAGGGTCACAGTCGGGATCATCCATGAGCTCGCGCAGCTGCGCGTCGCGGACGGAGAGGTTGACCCGGCTCATCGGGTCACCGGGTCTTGCACAGCAGGGCGGATTCCACGGTGAGCCCGGGCCCGAAGGCCAGTGCGGCGATGCGGCCGCTGACCGTGGGGTCGGCGAGGAGCTGGCGCAGGATGAACAGGATGGTCGCACTGGACATGTTGCCGTGGTCGCGCAGCACCGCGCGGGAAGCATCGAGGGCTGTGGCCTCAAGCTCCAACCCGGCCTCCACCCGGTCCAGGACGCTGCGGCCTCCCGGGTGGACGGCCCAGCGGGCGGGGGCCCCCTCCTCACCGAGGAAACGGTCGACGGCGGCGCGGATCTCACGGCCGATGATCCTCGGGACCTCGGCGGAGAGTCGCATGTTGAACCCGTGATCCCCGATCGTCCAGACCATGTCGGACTCGCCCTCGCTGGTCAGCGCGGTGGCGAACCGTTCCAGCACGATTCCGCCGGGGGTGCCGAGGCGTTCGTCGGCGGTGACCACTGCGGCAGCGGCGCCGTCGGCGAAGACCGAGGCCGCGACGATCTGCTCGGAGTCCGCGGTGTCGCGGATGTGCAGCGAGCACAGCTCCACGCAGACGACCAGCACCGCGGCCTCGGGCTGCGCGGCGGTGATCTGAGACGCCGTGCGCAGCGCCGGAAGGGCGGCGGCGCAGCCCATGAATCCCAGGTGACTGCGTTCCACGGTCTCGGGCAGGCCGAGGTCGCGGATCAGCCGGAAATCCAGGCCCGGAGCGAAGAATCCGGTGCAGGAGACGGTGACGACGTGAGTGATCTGGCTGGGGGTGAGCGCCGCCTCCGACAGGGCGGAGCGCGCGGCGTCGGCGGCCAGGTCTGGGGCGGTCCGTCGGTAGAGCTCATTGCGAATCCCTGTGGTGGGGGAGAGCAGTCTGGAATCCTCGCCGACGAAGACCCCGTCCGGGGTGCCGCCCAGCCCGGTGAGCACCGAGTGGCGGGTCTCGATGCCGGCGGCGTCGAAGGCTGCCCCGATGAGCCGGCGGGTCAGCCGGCTGGCGTCGGGCTGATCAGCGAAGAAGGCGCGCAGGTCTCCCTGGGGCACAGAGGTCGCCGGCAGTGCCGTGCCGATGGAGATGATGCGCGCGGGCATGTCACCACTAAACCATGACGACGAGCCTCTCCGCCGCCGAGGTCGCGCCGAACGCCATGAAAGCAAGAAAAGGCTTGCCGAAGAGAGATGCCTGGTATTTGATAAACCCGTGACACGAGACTCGGTGCAACCCGCGCGGGACGCCACGATCGACATCGCTAAGGCGCTGGCGATAATCCTGATTGTCCTGGGCCATGTATGGCGAGCCCTGGAGCCGGCGGAGCTGGTGGAGGACCCCCTTCTGACACAGGTCGATTCCGTCATCTACATGTCTCACCTGTCGGTCTTCGCGTTCCTGGCGGGACTCTTCGTCGCCTCGGGGATGCGCCGGGATGGCGCCTGGCACTACGCCCGGGCGCGCTCGGTGACCTTCCTCTGGCTCTATATGCTCTGGTCCACGCTGCAGCTGCTGCTGAAGATCGGCATGGGCTCGGCCGTGAACGACCCGGTGCATCCGGTCGAGCTGCTCATGATCTGGGAGCCGAAGGAGCAGTTCTGGTTCTTCGGCTGGATCACGGTGATGATGCTGCTCGCCGCGGTCGCGAAGCCCTGGCGCAGCCAGCGGGCGGCCGTCGTGACCCTGGGCCTGGCAGCGCTCGGTTCTGCCGTGGTGTGGGGCCTGAACTGGAGGATCCTCGGCGGCGAGGGGCTGGCGCTGACGGTCTTCTTCTTCCTCGGCGTGGTGCTCACCGGGAAGCGCCTGCTCAGCTGGGTGCAGCGGTTCGGGGTCGGCTGGGCGGGCGGCGTCGTGATCGGCGCCGGGGCAGTGTGGGTGGTCCTCGGCTACACGCTGCTGGCCACCCCGCCCACCGCCTATGGCGACATCCGCACGGCGCCCAGCGTGGCACTCGGGTTCATCGGTTCGAGCGCCGGCGTGCTCGCCATCCTGGCAGTGGCGCTGCTGTTGGCACGGATGGGCCACCGGGCCCGGTGGCTCGCCCGCATCGGGGAGCTGTCGTTGGTGATCTTCGTGGCGCACATCTTCTTCACCGCCAGTACACGCATCGTGCTCGGCATGCTCGGCGTGGAGGCCCTCGCGGTGCACGTGGCCCTGCCGACCCTGGGCGGGGTGATCGGACCGTTGATGATCTACGCGGTGGCGCAGCGGCTGGGGCAGGACTGGCTGTTCGAAGCCCCGGAGTGGCTGCGCCAGCTCACCGGAGCCGTGCCGAGCCGCAGCGCGGGTGCCGCCCGTTCAGAGGCTGGCCGACCAGAGGCTGGCCGGCCCGGCGCTCCCGAGCTCGGCGGACCTACGCCTGACGCTGCCCGCCCTGATGCTCCTCACCGTGCTGCTCCGCGACCTGAGGTTCCTCAAACGCGGCAGGACCCATCCCGGTGACGTAGGCGGCCTGGGCGATATGCGCCACCGCGTCCAGCGAGAGGCTGATCAGCCGTGCCCCCCGCGTCACGGGCGGGTGCCACTGGGTGTCGATGACCTCCTCGAGATCGGCCTCGCCCAGGGAGTCCAGATAGGACAGCTGTGCCTCGACGACGGCGCGCAGATGCTCCAGCAGCAGGTCCGGGTCGCTGACCCGGACCCGCCGCGCGTGGGTGCCGGTATGGCCGAACCCCATGTCGTGGGCACCGAGATCCAGGGCGAACCGCTCAGCGAAGCCCTGCACCGTCCAGACCGGTTCCTGCCCGGAGAGGCTGGCAAGCTGCTCGTCGATCTCTCGGGCTGAATGCCAGAGCAGCCAGGCGATGGAGTTGTGATGATGCGGGTGTGCATTGAGCAGCTCTGATGTCAGCGCTGGGCGCAGCGCGTGGACCTCTTCGAGCGGGCGACGCGCGATGTCTTTGAGAATCTCGATGCTGCTCATGGCTCTCCTGAACCTCTCGGCGCCCGGGTGGTGCCTGTCTGCGGGTCAGCCGCGCCGGGACGCGATCGCTTCCCGGCGCCCTGGCCGGGCGTCTCCTGCCGGTGTTCGTGCTCGCTCATGTTCCGGGCCGGTCGCCCAGTGAGTTGATGGCGGTCGCGATGACCTTTGGGTGGGTGAGCATCGGCAGATGGCCCGCACGCACCTCGAAGGTCTCGGTCGGGTGGAGCCGAGCGGCGAAGCGGCGCTGCAGAGCACTCGGGATCTCGGCGTCGTCGGTGGTCACGACGTAGCCCCGTGAAGGAATGGCGAACAGGGCGGCCGGGTCCGCGGCGCGACTGGTGAAGTACTCGCGCGGCTCGGGTGAGAGGTCCGCAACGAGGCGTCGCGTGGTGGTCTCATCGAGGCCCGCGCCGAGGCCCTTCCGGATCGAGGACTCAGGTGGCCTGGTCCCGGCCACCCGCATCACCGCCGGCAGGATGAATCGCTGCGGGAACGGCAGCGAGGAGACGAAGGACGCTCCCGCCCGCGGGATGACGGCTGCGAGGCCAAGCACCCCGGTGATGCGTCCAGGTTCCGCGGAGCGGGCGAGCTCGGCGGCGACCACGCCGCCCGAGGAATGCACGATCAGCGTGAACCTCTCCGCCGGAGCCGCCTCCAGGGCTGCCCGGGCATAATCGCTCACAGTCTCACCGGTCGTCGGGCGCGGGGCGACGCGGGACGGTGCTTCCACGCGGGATCGCACATCGTCCCAGATCCAAGAGGGGAGTCCGGCGCCGGAGAGGAAGAGCAGGGGAGTGGCCATGGGATCGATGCTAGGAACAGACGCCGTGAAGCGGAAGGTTCAGCCGGCCGCGGCTCTCACCGAGTTCGTCGAACAGCTCAGGTCGATAGGCCGCCTGGAATGACGTAGATGCTGGCAGGATCACGATTCTGCCGGTCGCGTGATCTGAGTCGTCCTGCCTCGGGGATGTGGCCGGCCATTTGATCCTCGTTCACCGCCAGGTGACGTTCCGGCCACATCGGTGCGTGAGGGTCGGGGCAGACCTTACAAACACCGAAGGGAACCCCGTGCATCACCTCTCCGCGCCCCGAATGAACTCAGCCGTCTCACTCCTCGCGCTTGCCGCACTGACCCTCACTGCCTGCAGCGGCGACTCCGACGCCGCCGCGTCAGAGCCATCAGGGGAGGGTCAGGAGGCCTGCGGGACCGAGCCGCTGCGCTTCTCCGACACGGGAGTGGAGGGACTGGAGGTTCTCCAGGTGGAGTTCGAGGACTTCCGGGCCGCGTTGGAGGAAGCGACAGAGCTGGACATCGAGTTTCAACCGATGTCCTCCCGCACCGCCGCCGCCACCGCACTGGAATTCGATGACCTCGACGTGCTGCTGACTGGGCCCGCCGAGTACGTGGTGCTCAAGCACGACGCCGATGCTCTTCCCATCGTGGGTGTCACCCGGGAGAACTACCAGGCGGCGATCTTCACCCGCGCGGACTCCGACGTCGAATCGGTCGAGGACCTCGCCGGCGCCCAGATCATCACCAAGGAAGTCGGGTCCACCTCGGGTCACCTCGGCCCGCTGGAGATGCTCGACTCCGCCGGTCTCGACCCCACGGTCGGTGATGTCGATATCGTTCCCCTCTCAGACACCCAGCTGGAGGCCTTCGCAGGCGGCGACGGCGATGCGCTGGGCAGCGGCATCTCTGACTTTGAAGAGCTTCAGGACATGATGGGCGAGGACGAGGTCCGGATGCTTGAGGAAGGCCCGGATCTGCCCAACGACCTCTTCGTCGCCCGGACGGGTCTCGGCGAAGAGTGCGCCGACTATCTCAAGGCATCCCTGTTGGAGAACCAGGATGTGCTCCTGGAGGCCGTCGTGGGGACCGGGGAGAACGACAAATACATCGGCTCAGAGTTCGTCGACGCCCAAGACGGTGACTATGACCCTGTTCGCCGGTCCTTCGAGGCGGCCGGCTTCTCTGACTACTCGCAGCTGCCCGATGAGAACGAACCAGGTGACGCCGACGAAGACGACGGTGAGAACTGATGCCCGTGCGAGATGCCGCTGCTCGAACCCCTGTCCTTGAAGTCTCCAGACTCTCGAAGCGCTTTCCCAACGGCACACAGGCCCTCACCGACATCAACCTCCGGGTCAACGCAGGTGAGACGGTAGTTCTGCTGGGTGCCAATGGTTCAGGCAAGTCCACCCTGCAGAAGTGCCTGACGAAGCTGGTCGAGCCCAGTGATGGTTCGGTCAGGGTTCTCGACACCGAGATCACCACCGCGGGCACCCGTGAGATCACCGCACTGCGCCGCGAGGTGGGCGTCGTGTTCCAGCGGATCAACCTGGTGCGCGAACTCTCGGTGCTCACCAACGTCATCCACGGATCGCTGGGGCGCGTGGGCGGCATGCGGAACTGGTTCGCCATGAGTGCCCGGAAAGACCAACGTGATGAAGCCATGGAGTCACTGGATCGGGTGGGGCTGGCCGATGTGGCTCAGCGCCGAGCCGAGGAGCTGTCCGGGGGTCAGCAGCAGCGTGTCGCCATCGCCCGGATGTTGATGCAGCAGCCCCAGGTGGTTCTCGCAGATGAGCCGGTCGCGGCGCTGGACCCCCGAGCTGGGCGATCAGTGATGGATCTCCTCTGGGAGATCACCGAAGAACGAGGCCTGACCCTGCTCTGCACCTTGCACCAGCTGGAGCTTGCTCGCGCCTATGGTCACCGCGTGATCGCGCTTCGCGACGGGGCCGTGGAGATGGACACGGTCATGTCGGAGGTGGCCGATGAACAGCTTCAGGGCCTCTACACCACCGAAGACCGGGAGGAGTTCCCGTCCCGCGGGATCTTCGAGGGGGCTGCCTGATGATCCGCAGCAGCCCCGATTCGACCTTGCGGAAGCCTCGCACGTCGATCCACCAGGGACCCCCGGCGGCGCCCCCACGAACAAAGCCCCCGCGCTGGTCGACAAGCCTGATCGTGGTGCTCCTCGTGGCGCTGGCCGGCAATGGACTGGTGCGCATGGACATCTCGATAGAGCGCCTGTTCCGAGCGCCGGAGAACGTGTGGAGATTCCTCTCCGGGGCGTTCCCACCGAATGCGCAGCGATTTCCCAACTTCGCCGAGGCGATGCTCGAGACCATCGAGATCGCCCTGATCGGCACCATCATCGGTGTTGTTCTCAGCGTGCCCGCCGCACTGCTGGCCGCGCAGAACACCAGCCCCTGGCGGCCGTTGTCGCACGCGATGCGATTCGTGCTCACCTCGCTTCGGGCGGTGCCCGATCTCGTCTGGGCTCTGATCTTCGTCATGGCCGTCGGCCTCGGACCCCTGGCGGGAATCCTCGCGATCGCCGTGGACGTCCTCGGCTTCGCTGGACGATTCTTCGCCGAGCGGATCGAAGAGGTCGAGCGTGGACCCATCGATGCACTGCGCTCCACCGGCGCCAACGAGATCTCGATCGTGGTCGGTGCAGTGCTGCCAGCCTCGTTCGCCTCGTTCACCGCGACCAGCCTCTACTGCCTGGAGAAATCCATCCGCGGCGCAACCGTGCTGGGCATGGTCGGCGCCGGGGGCATCGGCGGCGAACTCACCACGGCGTTCAGCCTGCGCCAATTCGATACGGCCCTGGCAATCATCCTGATGATCCTCGTGGTGGTGCTGTTCGCCGAACAGCTCAGCGCGATGGTCCGGCGCAGAATGTTGGGAGCAGACCAGCTGACGCGTGCCGTGTGATCGAGGTTCCTGGGCCCGCGGCCCAGCTCGGTGAACGGACCGGCGTCGACGGTCAGCCCCGCGCTCCCGCGAGGATCTCCGCGAGCGCCACCAGGTGCTCGGCCTCGATCTCCGGGGTCCGGAAACAGCTCGGGTACGCAGCCCCGGTGCGGTTGATCCAGGCGGTGCGGAGTCCCGCGGCGGCGGCCCCGTGGATGTCCCAGGGGTGCACCGCGACGAGCATCAGTTCTTCCAGGGGTCGTCCGGTCTGCTGCGCGGCATACGCGTAGGCGTCCCGCGTGGGCTTCCACAACGGTGCGTCGGTGACGCTGAGGCACTGCGAGAAGAGCTCCCGCACGCCGCCGCGTGCAAGCAGAGTCTCCGCGATCGACGCCGAGCCGTTGCTCAGCGTGACCAGCTCCGCGGTCCGGCTCAGCGCGGTGACACCAGGAGTGACGTCGGGGTGCAGGTCGAAGTGCGTGAAGACCTCCAGAATGCGATCGACGTCCTCAGCGTGGTCTCGAGCTCCAGATGCCGCAGCCAGGTGGCGGCGCAGATTGTCCCGGGCGATCGCCACGAAGTCGGGATTCTCGCCGGTGGTGGTCAGCGCGAACCCATCGCGGAGCACCTCCGCGAACCACAGCGGGGCCCCAGCAGCAGGCATCCCTGATTCCTCGAATGCGCTCGCCAGGGGACGCATATCGGACAGCGTCTCGTTGACGTCGAAGAGCACCACAGGCGGCGGGGTAGTCATGGGACCCTTCCTACCACGGGCCGCGCTGTCCACGCCGGAAGTCAGCGCCGGATGATCCATCCCTGAACACTCGGACTCCCGGCTCCAGTACGCTCTCAAGAGTGACTGACCAGGAGCCGGCTCGCCTCAGGTCCGCGGCCCCAGAGGAACCCTCCGCGGCGGCGCAGTCTGGGCGCCGAGCAGCCGTGGCCAAAGCTGCGCTGTTGGTGCTGGCGCTGGGAGTCTTCACCGCCGCGGCTCTCCTGCTTCCGCTCCCGTCGGTGGAGGAGATCCGAAACCTGGTCGCCGGCACGGGCTGGTGGGGTCCGATCGGATTCGGAATCGCCTACGCCGCACTGACCCTGGCCCCAGTGCCGAAGAACGTGCTCTCCATCGGTGCCGGGGTGCTCTTCGGGTTCGGCCCGGGTCTGCTGATCGTCTACACCGCCGCGATGGCCGGAGCCTCCGCTGCGTTCTGGCTGGGCCGCCGGCTGGGCCGCGACGCGGTCGAGCGGTTCACCGGGACCCGGGTCGCAAGGTTCGAAGCCGTCCTGGACCGTCACGGGTTCGCCGCCGTCGTGGGGGTCCGGCTGGTCCCGGTGCTGCCCTTCACCGCGATCAACTACTCGGCCGGATTGACCTCCTTGGGCTGGTGGCCCTACCTTCTGGGCACCCTGATCGGGATCGTCCCCGGCACAGCCAGCTACCTGGCGCTGGGCGCCTTCGGCTTTGAAACGGGCTTCCAGGCCGAGCTGGCATTCGCGGTGCTCGGCGTCCTGACCCTGGCCGGGATCGCCTGCGCGGTGCGTCTCCGCGGGAGCAGCGGCAGAGCCGATGTTTGATGCGCTGCTCCGGTCCGCGCTCGCCCCGACTGCAGACGCTGCTGCCCGCGTGCTGGACGTGCCCTGGGTGACCCCGAACCGGCTCACCGGCCTCAACCTTGCCGCCGGCCTCATCAGCGCGGTGCTCGCGGCGACGCAGCAATGGATCCCGGCGCTGATCCTGTGGCTGCTCTGCCGAGTCGCCGACGGGCTGGACGGCCCGCTGGCCCGGCGCAGGGCCGGCGGGTCCTCCCCGGCTTCCGGGCAGGGCGGCTTCTGGGACATCTGCGCAGACTTCATCGTCTATGGCGCGACGGTGGTGGGCGTGGCCATCGGTGCGAGCGCGGCCTTCGACGCCCCGTGGCTGCCGTTCCTGCTGGTGCTCTTCGCCTACTACGTCAACGGGGGCGCCTTCCTCGCGTTCTCCTCCATCGCGGAGAAGGACGGCAGGCAGCTTGACGACGGCCGGTCGCTCTCCTTCATCGGTGGCCTGGCGGAGGGGGCCGAGACCGCGCTGGTGCACAGCCTGTGGCTGATCTTCCCCGTCGCGGCCGCCCCGATCGCGGCTGTGTGGGCGCTGCTGGTCGGCCTGAGTGCGGCGCACCGCGTGGTCGTCGGCTACCGGGCGCTGGGCTGAGACTCAGGGCCGCGGCGTCGTCGTCGGACCAGGGCAGCCAGCGCGCTGGTCGCCGTGCTGACCACGGGGGAGTCCAGTCCGTCGCGGGCATGGGCGATCGCGGCGTCCCAGAGCGCATCGTTGTAGGTCGGGTAGGCGTGGGTGATTCCCGCGAGCTGCCGGGTGCTCAGCTTCTGTGCGACCGCGAGGGTCAGCTCTCCCAGTGACTCACCTGCCCGGGGACCCACGAGGGTGCCGCCGAGGATTCGGCCGCGCCGGCCGATCACCAGTCGGGCGAATCCTTCTGGTGAGTCCTCGGTCAGCGCCCGGTCGGTGTGCTCCAGTGAGACCGTCGAGGTGGTCATGCCCGGGCCGGAGACAGCGGTGAGGCCCACGGCGGCGACCTCCGGGGAGGTGTAGGTGATCCGCGGGACCGTGCGGCTGACTCGGCGCCGCAGGCCGAGGACCGCATTGGAGGCGGCGGTGCTGGCGTGGACCGCTGCCAGGTGGGTGAACTTCGGGTGCGGGGTGACATCCCCGGCGGCCCAGATGGAGCGGTTCGAGGTGCGCATCGTGTCGTCCACGAGCACGTGTCCGGCCTCGTCACATTCCACCCCGAGCTGCTCCAGACCCAGGCCTGCGCTCCGCGGGGTCCGCCCGGTGGCGACCAGGACGACGTCGGCCTCCAGCCGCCGGCCTGCCGAGGTGGTGACCATGTGTCCGTCCGCACCGTCGGCCCCTTCGGCTTCGTCAGATCGACGGTGGACGCGGGCGGGCTCCTCATTGACAAGCACGGTGGCGCCATCGCGTTCCAGGCTCGCCTGCACCAGGGCGGCGGCGTCGGGGTCCTCCTTGGGGAGCAGTCCCGAACGGGCCAGCACCGTCACGTCTGAGCCGAGCCGCGCGAAGGCCTGGCCCAGCTCACAGGCGATCGGGCCGCCGCCGATCACCACCAGACGCGGCGGCAGCTGCGTCAGCTCCCAGATCGTGTCGGAGGTGACGTGCCCGGCGTCCTTCAAACCTGGGATCTCGGGCACCGAAGGGAAGCTGCCGGTGACGATGAGGGCCTGACGGAAGCGGATCCGCTCGCCCGCGCCCCCGGACACCCCAGAGATCTGGGCAACCCCGGGGGCGGTGAACCGGGCGATTCCATGCAGCACCGTCACCCCAGCGGCTTCCAGGGTCTCCGCCGAATCGTCGGGTTCGATCGTGCTGATGGTCGCGCGGATCCGCTTCCTGACCTGGGTGAAATCGGGCTCGGTGTCGGCGGCCTCGCGGACCAGGGAGGCGTGGGCGGCCGCCGAGAGGATGGTCTTCGAAGGCACGCATCCGGTCCAGAGACAGTCGCCGCCGGTGCGGTGCTGCTCGACCAGGACGGTGCGTGCACCCAGGCGCGCTACCGTCTTAGCCCCCACGATCCCCGCCGTGCCCCCGCCGATGACCAGCAGATCGATCAGACCATCCACGGTGAACTCCTTCAACGGCGGCGAGAGGGGTCGGCGTCAGCGTCAGCGCATACCCTGGGAGGTGCTGTGCATAGCGTACGCGGGAGAGGAGCCGGGCCTTGCAGAAGGACAGCGCCGAGAGATACACCCGCGAGAAGTACACGGCCTTCGCCCCGTTCTACGATCTGCTCTCCGCCGAGCAACCCGTCTACGGCGCCGGACGACGACGGCTCATCGAGTCACTCGCACTGCGCGAGGGAGACCAGGTTCTCGACCTCGGGTGCGGCACCGGCCTGAACTTCGGGCCGCTGCAGAACCGGGTGGGCCTGCGCGGGGTCATCGTGGGCATCGATCGCAGCGCCCAGATGCTCGTCCAGGCCAGGAAGCGGGCGCAGCGTCACGGCTGGGACAACGTGATCCTGATCCAGGCCGACGCCACCACCATGGTCGCCGCCGAGGTCTCAGAGGAGATGACGCAGGCTGGTGGGAGCGGGCTCTCACGCGTCGGGCTGGCGACGTACTCGCTGTCTCTGATGGACCCGTGGGTGCGAGCCTGGGGAAACATGTGGCAGCTGACGGAGCCCGAGGCGGAGCTGGGGGTGCTGGACATGCAGCGGCCCAGCGGAGTCAGCGCGCTGCTGAGCCCGCTGGCCAGGGCTGCGTGCCGACTGGGCGGGGCGGATATCGAGGCGCACCCGTGGGCCGCGGTGGAACGTGACTGCGCAGACCTCCGGTCCGCTTCGGCGCGCGGCGGCCACCTGCAGGTCCGCGTGGGGGTCAAGCCCGCGGGTCGACGATGATCTTGACGTGCTGCTCGTTGTTGTTGATCAGCTGCTCAAACCCCTCGGAGACCAGCCCGTCGAGGCCGATCCTGCCGGTGATGAACGGACCGAGGTCGATCTTGCCGTCCTCGACGAGTTCGATCACGCGTCGGTGATCGTTGGCGTAGCCGATGGTGCCCAGCAGGGCGATCTCCTTGAGCACCAGCTTCGGCATGTCGACGGCGGGCTTGTGCCCCCAGATGGAGACGTTGACGATGACTCCGGCGGGACGCACCGCATCGAGGAGCATGTCCAGGACCACCGGGACCGAGGAGCATTCGAAGCCGACGTCGGCTCCACGGCCGTCGGTGCGGCGGCGCACCTCCGCTGCCACGTCGACTTCGCGGGGATCGAAGACCTCGTCGGCGACGCCGGTCTCCCGGGCCTTGGCCTTGCGGGCCTCGGAGAGCTCGGAGATGAAGACGGTGAGGCCTTCCGCCTTCAGCACCGCGGCGGTGAGCAGACCGATCGGGCCTGCGCCGCCGACCACCGCGACGCCACCGGCCTTGCCGCCGGATCGGACGAAGGCGTGGTGGCCTACCGCGAGAGGTTCGATCAGTGCGGCGTGATCGAGGGCGACGTGATCCGCGATCGGGTGGACCCAGCGGCGTTCGACCACGATCTTCTCGCTGAGCCCGCCCCCGCGACCGCCGAGGCCGATGAAGTTCATGTCCGGGGAGAGCTGATAATCGACCCCGGGCTTGACCTCCACGTCCTCGCGGATGATGTAGGGCTCGACCACCACTTTCTGGCCGGACGTGAGGTCGCTGACGTCGTCGGCGACTGCCGTGACGGTCCCGGAGAACTCGTGTCCGAGAGTGACCGGTGCGGACTCACCGGAGATGGGGTGCGGGTGTCCGTGGGCCGGGACGAAGATCGGGCCTTCGAGGTATTCGTGGAGGTCGGTGCCGCAGATGCCGCACCAGGCGACGTCGATGGCCACGTGTCCCGGCTTCAGCTGAGGTTCGTCGATCTCTTCGATGCGGATGTCTTTGCGATCGTAGTAACGAGCTGCGCGCATGATGGCAATCTCCTGGTAGCTGGTTCGAGCAGGTAGAGACGTTCGCAGACTACTCCTGGCACCGGGACAAAGCACGGGGTCTCAGTCAGCCGGATGAAAGGTCACCGACAGTGGTGGCCACCCGGCTTGGTCCGCGTCCCCGCCCTGTCATCACCGGTGCAGGCGCGACGGCCCGCTCAGCTCTGGGTGTAGGCCTGAACCGCTGCGAGGGCCAGACGACGGCCACCCTCGATCGGCGACCGAGGGTGGCCGCGCAGGAACGCGGTCAAGGTCCCGTCGTAGGCCAGGAGCACTCCTTCGGCAAGATCCTTGGCTCGATCACCTGCCAGGGGGCGGGAGAGGTGAAGCAGCCGTGTGCGCAACAAGGCTGTGTCCGCGTCCAGGACGTCCCTGATCTCTCCGGCTTCCGGCATCAGCTCAGTGGCGGCTGCGAGGAACGCGCACCAGCGTGATGGGTGCTGCCGGTCCTCCCTGTAGGCGGCCAAGGCGTCGAAGACGGCCAGCAGCCGCTCGGTGTCATTGTTCGCGGAGATCACCTGCTCGTCCCAGCTGCTCCGCCAGTCAGCGAAACGGATCCGCAGGGCCTCCGCGGTCAACGCGTCCTTGCTGCCGAAGTGTGAGTACAAGGTGGCTGGAGACGCGCGCGCCCGACGGAGGATCTCGTCCACGGGCGTGGCGCGGATGCCGTCTTCGAAGAGTATGTGGTCAGCAGCCTGGAGCAGCCGCGTGCGCGCTGGGACCTGCTGGGCGGTGCTCATCATGTCATTCTAGTCAGAGTTAACCGACATATCGTTGTACATATAAATAACGTACGTTATATGTCAGTAACATGTGTGATGATCGTGGATCACGGAAGGGTGCTATGACGAGTAAGTCGTCCCGGTGACCCTCCAGCAGCGTAAGGGCTCCCTCGACCCGACTGAGCTGGATCTCTTCCAGATCAACGAAGCCTTCGCCGCAGTCGGTCTGGCGTCGGCCAGGGCGAGGCCCTGCTGATCCAGGACTCCCAGAACTGAACACACGAGGAGACTTCTATGGCGTACTTCGAACGGATCGACGAGACACGGTTTCAGGCCACCGAACATGCGAGTGGAGCCTGGGATGAAGACATGCAGCACATCGCGCCTGCGCTGGGGCTGATGGCACATGTCATGGAGCAAGACAGAGATCAACGCCGTGAGGACTCGCTGCGCATCACGGGGCTGCACTACGACATCCTGGGACCGTTGCCGGTGGGTGAGGTCGACGTCGTCGCCCGCGTGCTGCGTCCCGGCAAGACCATTGAGCTGGTGGAGGTCGAGCTGAGGCATGACTCGCGTCCGGCGGTGCTCCTGCGCGGCTGGCTGCTGGCTCAGTTCGACACCGCCCGGCTGGAGGGAACCGCGTTGGCGGAGATTCCCGGACCGGCGACCTTTGAACCGTGGGATGCGAGCACAGTCTGGCCCGGAGGGCTCATCCGCTCGATCGAATCCAAGCGCCGCGTCCTGGGCGAAGGGCGCTCCCAGGCCTGGATCCGCACCCCCCACTCCCTCGTCGCGGACGAACGGGTGAGCGATCTGTCTCGCTTCGTCGGACTGTTCGACGTCGCGAACGGGGTCGCCGTCCGCTCAGACCCAGGTGACGTGCTCTTCCCCAACGTGGAGCTCTCCACCCAGATCTTCCGTGCTCCAGAAGGGGAGTGGGTGGGCTATGACACGACGGTCTCCTTCGGACCCGATGGGCGCGGACTGACACAGTCCATCATTCATGACCTCAAGGGACCCGTCGGCTCAGCGACCCAGGCGCTCACGGTCCGACCCAGGCAGTGACGTGTCCGAGCCCGTTGCTCTGCGATGTGCCGGTGCCGGTCAGGTCTTGAGCGGCGCTGGCACGTACCTTCTCATCAACCCGTGATCCGCCGGACCCCGTCGAGGATCGCCTTGTGCGCCCGAGCATCGCTCAGCGGCAGGAAATGTCCCCGCGTCTCCAGCTGCACATTGTGTGCACCTTCGAGGCGGCTCCCGCCGGGGATGTGGGGGTCGAAGCGACCGTAGATCGAGATGATGTCCGCATCCACGTCCCGGCTGGCGCCCAGTTCGGCCAGCTCCGGGGAGCGTGGCAGGAACAGCCGCAGCGCGGGCAGCGGCAGCAGTCGGGCCAGCTGTGACCCTTCGAACGGGGTGTTCAGCGTGACCAGCCCCAAGACCGGGTCGGCGTCACTCTGCCGGGTGAGCAGCAGCTTGCCGATCAGCCCGCCCTTGCTGTGGGCCACCAGCACACACCGTTGAACGCCCTCACGGCGGATGTAGTCATCCACCAGGTCTGCCATGTCCTCGATGGTGCCGCCGTTGTACCCCAGGTCCACGACGGCGTGCACGTCATAGCCCTGCTCCCGCAGCACGTTGGCCACCGGGAGCATGAAGGCCCAGGTCTCATAGATCCCCGGCAGCAGCAGCACGGCGGGCTTCCCTGACTCGGGCCGGCGGTAGGCCTTCGGATCAGGCCCACGCAGCAGTCCGGACGCCTGCCGGCGCAGCGCGTAGGCGTAGTCGTGGACCCAGGCGCCGAGGTTGCGGCCAAGCTCGGATGCCCCTCGCAGACGCTCCCGCGCGCCGGAGGAAGGGGTGGCCGAAGCCGGGAGGCTGGTCACGCGCGGGGCGCCGTCGTCTGCGGGCCCGGGCGCTCGCCGTCGACGGCTGCCAGAAACGGGGCACACGCGGAGGCGAGCTCCTTCGGCCGGTGGATCTGGAGCGCATGCGGAGCGTCGGGGATCTCCACCAGGTTCGCGTCGGGGGCGAGGTCCACCAGCTGCCGCGCCCACTCGGCCGAGGCGATCGGATCATTCCCGCCGCGGACCACCAGGCCCGGAATCGTGCAGCGCTGGATGGACTCCTCAGTCCGATCGGCAAGCATGTGTCGGACCGTGCGCAGGTAGCGCAGCGGGCCCATCCGCACATAGTTGCGGAACACTATGAAGTTGTTCCGTGGGGGTTCGCGCAGGGTGTCGCGCATCAGCCGTGAGCTCTGGGCGAGAAAGCTGCGCGCGGACGGGTCCACTGTCGGCCCGATCAGCACGTAGCCGGCGAACATCTCCGGGTGGGTGGCGACGGCGTCGGCGACGATCTGGCATCCCATCGAGTGACCGACGAGGACGGGGGAGTCCAGCTCCAGCGTGGTGACCACCCCGGCCACCACCTCGCTCAGCTTCGAGATGCTCAGCGCCCGCTCCGGATTGGGCGTCTTGCCGTACCCCGGCAGATCCAGCGCGTAGACATCGTGGGTGGCCGCGAGCACGTCGGTCAGGGGCTGGAAGTACTCGCCGGACATGCCGAGTCCATGCACCAACAGGACCTGGGGTCGCTGCGGAGCGAAGGTCCCGTGAACATCCACGGCGTGGTCGCCGACCTGCAGGCGCCTCGTGCGGGACCCGGCTGCGGATACGGTCCTCCAGAACATGGGCCCCTTCTCGATCCGTCGTATGAACCTGGGGCGAGCGCTGCGTGGCCCGCCTCAGATCGACCATGGTATCGAGGCTGGCTGTATGTCCCGGTGGGGGTCCTCCCAGATTCTCCCCTCGCCGCCCTATGCGCCGTGGTCGGTGACCTCCGGAGTGCTCGCCCCAGGGGAGAGGTCAAGGCGGCGGAGCAGCTGGGCGTTGAGAGCAACCACCACGGTGGAGGCAGACATCAGGATCGCGCCGATGCTCATCGGGAGCACAAATCCGAGGGGCGCCAGCACGCCCGCGGCGAGCGGCACCGCGGCGATGTTGTATCCGGCGGCCCACCACAGGTTCTGCTTCATCTTTCTGTAGCTGGCCTCGGAGAGCCTGAAGACGGAGAGCACGGAGCGAGGATCGGAGCTCGCCAGGATCACCCCGGCGGATCCGATGGCCACGTCGGTGCCCGCGCCGATGGCGATGCCGACATCGGCCTGCGCCAGGGCAGGAGCGTCGTTGACGCCGTCACCCACCATGGCCACCTTCTTTCCCTCTGCCTGGAGCTCGGCGACCTTTGCCGCCTTGTCCTCGGGTCGGACCCCGGCGAAGACTCTGTCGATGCCCAGATCTCGGGCGACGGTGTCGGCAACTGCCTGGGCGTCCCCGGTGATCATCACAACCTCGACGCGTCGGGCATGGAGCGCCTCGATGGCAGCGTGGGACTCGGGTCGGACCTCATCAGCGAGCCGCAGCGCTCCGATCACCTCACCGTCCATCAGCACGTGGAGGATGATCGCGCCTTCTTCGCGCCACTGCTCGGTGACCGTGAGCGCGTCCTGTCTGCGCTGGTCCAGAAGATGCGGACCCCCGACCTCCACGACGCTGCCGTCAACGGTGGCGCTGACCCCCACGGCGGGAGATGAGGAGAAGTCTCTGGCCCGCGGCACGTTCAGGTCCCGGCCCCGTGCAGCGCCGATGATCGCCCGGGCCAACGGGTGTTCGCTGTCTGACTCTGCGGCGGCGGCGAGGGCAAGGACGTCGTCGTCCCGGTGATTCCCCACGGGGTGGACCCCTGTGACGGTGGGCTCCCCCTTGGTGAGCGTGCCGGTCTTGTCGAAGAGCACCGCGTTGACCGTGCGCATGGACTCCAGGGCCAGCCGGTCCTTCACGAGAACGCCGCCCCGGGCGGCCCTCTCGGTGGCGATCGAGACCACCAGCGGGATCGCAAGACCCAGCGCGTGGGGACAGGCGATCACCAGCACGGTGATCGTGCGGACAACCGCAGCCTCGGGCATGCCCAGCGCGGCCCAGCTGAGTGCAGTCAGGACCGCAGCCCCCAGAGCGAACCAGAACAGCCAGCCTGCAGCCCTGTCCGCGATGCGCTGAGCCCGGGAGGAGGAAGCCTGAGCATCCGCCACGAGCTTCTGGATCCCGGCCAGAGCGGTGTCTTCCCCGATAGCCGCGACTTCGACGCGCAGCCCGGAGTCTGTCGCCACGGTGCCGGCGACGACGTGCTCGCCGGTCCCGCGGCGGACCGGCTTCGATTCACCGGTGACCATGGATTCATCCATCGAGGCGCTTCCGTCGATGATCCTCCCGTCGGCCGGGACCGAAGAGCCAGGCCTGACGATCACCACATCGCCGACGGCCAGAGCGGCCGGAGCGACCTTCACGACGTCGTCGCCCTGGACCTTCTCAGCCTCATCGGGCAGCAGCGCTGCCAGGGAGTCCAAGGCAGAGGTGGTCTGAGCCAGTGAGCGCATCTCGATCCAATGTCCGAGCAGCATGATGACCACCAGCAGGGCCAGCTCCCACCAGAAGTTCAGCTCATGGTCCAGGATCCCCAGCGTCGCACCCCAGGACGCGATGAAGGCCACGGTGATGGCGAGCCCGATGAGCAGCATCATCCCGGGCTGCCTGGCGCGGACCTCCGAGGCTGCTCCGGTCAGGAATGGGCGACCGCCCCAGAGGTAGACGATGGTGCCCAGCACAGGAGACACCCACCACACCCAGGGGGCGTCTGGGAGCGTATAGCCGAGAAGGTGCGCGAACATCTCGTTGAAGCCCACCACCGGCACGGCCACCACCACCATGATCAAGAACAGCCGGCGGAACTGACCGACATGATCCCCATGGTCGTGGCTGTGACCTTCGTGTCCGGTGTGACTCGACGGAGCCTCATGGCCGTCATGACTCGGATGATGACCATGATCATGGCCATGGTGCGGGGTGTCCGCGGCGGGACCAGGTCCAGCCTGCTCGGGTGCTCGCGACGAATTGTCCATGTCTGCATTTATACCCCTGGGGGGTATATGAGTCAAGGTGTGGCTGTCGGGTAGAACGAGTCCACGGGGCGCGCGTGACCCCACCTGACGCGTGGACCACGCCTGGCTCGAGCTTCATGGAATCTTCATGAGATCCAGCGCGCTGCGTCGATGCGGCGCAGATAGGGTTGAGGGCTGGTCATTCCACGAGGGAAGGAGATGTACGGATGAAGCTCGTGAACCGCAGACGCCTCATCGGCGGAGGTCTGGGAGTGCTCGGGGCGGGAGCCCTGGCGGCCTGCTCGCGGGAGGCTCCGCCGGCAGCCCCAGACCAGAACACAACCTCCCCCATCTCCCACATCCACGCGATCGTCCGCGATCCGGCCGATTCGGCAGTGGTGCTGCTAGCCGCTCACGAAGGCCTGTTTCGGCTCCGGGAGCAGGAGTCGATTGCAGTCGGCCCCGAGATCGATCTGATGGGCTTCACCGTGACCCCCGACGGCCGCTACCTGGCGTCTGGCCACCCGGGGCCGGGGGTCGATCTCCCGGAGCCGCTCGGACTCATCGAGTCCACCGACCGGGGCGAGACGTGGAAGGTGCTCTCCCGGGGAGGTGAATCTGACTTCCACGCACTGGCGGCCAGTTCTGACCGTGTGCTCGGCTTCGACGGCGAACTGCGACTCAGCGCGGATGGTCGGACATGGGAGACCCTGCCTATCGATTCCATGCCCGCATCGGTCGCGATCGCCGAGGGCTCAGGAGCGATGTTGGCGGCCACCGAAGCGGGCGTCCTGCGATCAGATGACGGCGCCGCATGGGATCTGCTGGACACACCGCAGCTCATCCGGCTTCTGACCTGGGTCGATGACACCACGATCGTGGGTGCAAGCGTCGAGGGACACCTGCTGATCAGTCAGGACGTGGGAGACAGTTGGACCGTCAGTCAGCAATCCCTCGGTGAGGTCTCTGCCCTGGGGGCGAGTTCGACTGCCGACGGCGCCGTCGAGGTGCTGCTGGTCGTGGGCGAGTCAGTGCTTCGCACCCTCGACGGCGGGGAGACCACCGAACGTCTTCTCTGAGCTGGACTCCTAGGACCCGGTTCAGAGGTCTTTCAGGAGCTCTTCCATCTGCTCGATCTCGGCCTGCTGAGAGTCGATGATGTCCTCTGACAGCTCCAGGGCTTCGGGGTTCGCCCCGTCCTGGAGATGCTGCTCCGCCGAGGAGACGGCGCCCTCATGGTGGACGATCATCTGCTCCAAGAACATCTCAGAAGCGGCCGAGCCGGTCGATTCTTCGAGCTGGTCGAGGTCTTCCTCGCTCATCATGCCCTCGTGCTGCATAGTGCCCCCGTCCATGCCGTCGCCCATGTCGCCGTGGTCCATGTCCCCCATGTCCCCCTGGTCCGGGCCCGCTTCCTCCTGACCCCAGGCGTCCAGCCAAGATTCCATCTGCTCGATCTCGGGACCTTGGGCCTCGCGGATGTCTTCGGCGAGGGCCTCCACCTCCGGCTCCACATCGTCCTTGTCCAGCAGCATCTCCGACATGTGGACTGCCTGTCGGTGGTGCGGGATCATTCCGGAGATGTAGTCGACATCGGCCTCGTTGTACTCCGCTGCGGTCTCCTCTGCAGCCTCTCCCTGATCGGATGGGGTCTCGTCGGACTGATCCTCGGCGGTGGCGCAGCCGGTCAGCGCGACCGTGAGTGCGAACGCGCCGATGAATGCTGCGGATGTCTTGGTCTTCATGGGTTCCTCCTATGTTGAGATCACCAGTGGCTTGCTGTGGAGTCAACCGCATGGCTGGACCCGGCATTGCCCGAAAGCGTGATCTTGAAGAAACCTTCATCAAGTGCAGACCCGTTCTTGACCGGATGTTCTGCCTTCCACCTCGCCGGCATCCTCAGCGAGGACGCCGGGACAGTCTCGGCGCCCGCAGCAGAACCTCGAGGGGCCCTCGGCTGAAGCGCTTCCGCCAGAGCCAGGCGAACGCCATCAGCGCGGCCACGGTCCAGGTGCTCGCGATCATCCCCTGGACCAGCGTGTCCGGTCCCGGGCGGACGACGAATGCGAGGATCAGCAGGTGCCCGACGTAGGCAGTCAGGGCCAACTGACCCAGGAAGATCAGCGGAGACACCATGGGGTGGGACCACGCGTGGATCTTCAGGCACAGGCCGAGGACGAAGACTGCGGACCCGGTGCCGCCGATCAGCCACAGCGGCATCTGTGAATGGGCCACCGCGCTGAAGAGTCGCTCCCATGCCATATGGGTCGTCGGCTCGCCGAATGCGGCCACCAGAAGCGCAGAGAGCAGGCGAGCCGCCACTGCAGCAGCTGCGCCCCAGATGATCAGTCGAGTGCTGATTCTTGAGTCTGTGAGCTCCAGTCGACCCAGCCAGAGGCCGAGGACGAAGGGCGCCGCCCAGACGATCAACGGGTATGGGCCCGTGAGCACGATGCCGGTGAAGATCTCCCAGGGCGGGCCTGAAGCTGAGACGGGGTCTCGATCGAAGCGTCCGTCGGTCTGAGCCTGAACCGCAATCCAGATCACCGGGCCGAGGAGGGCGCTGATCCCCGTGGTCAGGAGCAGGAGGCCACCGGAGACCCGGAGAAGTGGGAGAGAGAAGAGGATCAGCAGCGCATAGATCTGCAGAATCACCGAGACGTCGTGGGCGAGTTCCTGGAGCGCCAGGCCGCCCAGGAGCAGCAGTACACAGCGCCAGAGCAGCGACACCCAGGGGAGCGGAGCGTGTTGTTCGCGAGAGCGGCGCGTCATCAAGGAGACGCCGATTCCGCCGAGCAGGACGAAGAGCAGGGACGCCCGACCATACGGAACTCGGTAGATCATCTCCAGAAGCTCGTCGTCGCCGCGGGGACCAGTGTTGACAGCAATCATGCCGATGATCGCCAGCCCGCGTGCAGCGTCCAGCGCGAGCATCCGCTGTGCGCCCGAGCGAGGCGGCCCCTTCGTGGAGGTCTTTCGCTGAGACGACACTCCGGCTCCCTGTCTGATCTGCTGGTGAGTCCCGTGACGGTGACCACGCAACTCTTGACTATATCGAGTCGCCTGCGAGGGGGCGGCAGATAATCAGATCCTTTATGGAACCTTCATCAAGTCTTGGGTGCCCTGAGGCAGCTCGACCGTGAAGACGGCTCCCTTTCCGGTCCCCTCGCTGAACGCCCAGACGGATCCTCCATGAGCGGTGACTATGGAACGCACGATCGCGAGTCCGATCCCAGATCCACCGTGGGTGCGGTCGCGTGCGCTGTCCACGCGGTAGAAGCGCTCAAAGAGGTGGGCAAGGTGTGCCGGGTCGATTCCGTGGCCGGTGTCGACGACGTCGACGGTCACATGGGATCTGGATGCCCGTGCACTGAGGGTCACCTCGTCGCCGCGCTCGGTGTGGTGCAGTGCGTTGTCCAGCAGATTGGTCAGGACCTGACCGATGCGGTCGCGATCCGCGGTGATCGTCGCGGCTCTTGCGCGGTTGCCGATCTTGATCTCGAGGTTCACCCCGGCGGCCTGATAGCGAGCGCGGATCTGGGCAGACGCGGCATCCAGGAGCTCACCGAGCTGGACCGGGGCGAGCCGCAGGTCCAGGCACCCCTCTTCTGCGGCGCTGACCAGAGAGATGTCCTCAGCAAGGCGTGTGAGGCGCTCGGTCTGTTCTCTGAGCATGACCAGGGTTTCGTCGTCGGCGTGGGCGATCCCGTCCTGCATCGCTTCGAGATATCCGTCAACCGTGGACACCGGTGTGCGCATCTCGTGGGCCAGATCTGAGAGCAGGCGCTTGCGCGTGAGCTCCGTGCGGTCCAGCTCTGCGGCCATGCTGTTGAACGCGACCATCAGCTCAGTGAACTCTGCTCCGATGCTGCTCTCCGGGACCCTCGCGGAGTAGTCGCCGTCCGTGATCTCGACGACCGCAGAGCGGATCTTGCGGATCGGCCGGACCAGCCGGCGCACGAGGATCACGGTGACGACGACGGAAGTCCCGAAGGCTGTCAGGAGGGCCAGCAGGAGGGACAGTCTCCATGCCGCATCGAATGCTTCCTCGGCGTGGGCGACGATGCCTGGATCGGGGTTGGAGGTTTCGACCATCTCCATATGGTCATCGAAGATTGCCGGTCCCACGATGAGAGCAACGACCCAGGCAGTCACCACCGCCACACCCAGCACAAGGATGAGCGCCGCCAGGATCCGGGTGCCCAGCCCGGTGAATCGCCTCTGTCCGATCAACGTGGCGGTCCCGTCTTGTACCCGATGCCACGGACCGTGTGGATGAACCGGGGGTTCGCGGAATCATCCCCCAGCTTTCGGCGGAGGTGCCCGATATGGACATCGACCAGGTGTTTGTCTCCGAACCACTCATCACCCCACACCTTGGTGATCAGTGCGCTCCGGCTCTGTGCCACTCCGGGTTCCGCGAGAAGCGTCGCCAGGAGCTCGAACTCGGTCAAGGTGAGATCCACGAGCTGACCCCGCAGTTGAACTTCACGTCCCGCCAGATCGACGCGGAGGTCCCCCAGCTGGTAGGTGACGAGGTCCGAGCCGGAGGCGTTTCGTGGCCTGCGCAGCATCGCCTTCACGCGCAGCACCAGTTCTCGTGGGCTGAAGGGCTTGGTCACATAGTCATCGGCGCCGACGGACAGTCCGATCAGACGGTCCACCTCCTCGGCGCGGGCCGTGAGCATGATGATGTAGCAGTCCGAGAACGTCCGGATCTGTCGGCAGGCTTCCACGCCGTCCAGGCCAGGCAGGCCGAGGTCAAGGATGACGACGGCGGGGCTCTGTTCGCGAACGATATCCACGGCGTGGGATCCATCTCCGGTCGCCACGACGCGGAACCCATCGCGGATGAGGTATTGCTCGATCAGGTGGACCAGTGGCGCCTCGTCGTCCACCACCAGGATCTTCATGGGACCTTCCCCGACAGCTGACATGGTCCCGATACTAGATCAGCCTGCGCGGCCCATGTCGTCGAGCCAGCTGGCGTGCCAGGCCAGGGCGGCGTTCCAGTTGATCGTCGTCTCATTGGTGGACCAGGAGTCAGACGCGTCGATGTAGCAGAACTGCGGCGCGCAGCCGGAGAGATCGCCCTGTGCCGTGGGATCGCCGAGGACGGAGTTGGCCCCGCCGGCAAGCTTGCCGGCGGGGAACGGCGGCAGCCGCTCGTGATCGGCCGCGTACCAGCGGCTGTGCATGTTTTCAGAGAAGTACGTGCCGTAGCCGGAGACGTAGGAGTTGTTGATCGCGTTGCGGCCCAGGACATAGTCGATGGCCTCGATCCCGGCTTCGCGGTACCGGGTCTCGCCGGTGAGGTCGAAGGCGGTGGCGATCACCGCGGCGTTGTTGAGCACCATATGGTTCGACCCCCAGTCGTATTCCTCCGGGGCATAGGGGTGGCCGAAGGGCTGATCCTGCTGGACCGCCAGATAGGCGTCGGCGGCGTCGACCACGGAATCGATCACCGCCTCACGGTCCTCCAGGTCGCTGTCCACGGTCGCTAGATCCAGGCGGGCGGCAGCGGCGGTGTTCTTCCAGTCGAAGGCCGGGGTGCCGAAGACCTGGTCCTCGGCGCCGCCCACATGATGCACGTTGGTGCGCACCGCGTCCTCATAGCTGGCTGACCCCGTGGTCAGGTACAGCTGCGCGGCCGCCCAATAGAACTCGTCGCTGAACTCGTGATCGTTATAGGGACCACCGCCGGGATTCGGGTCAACACCGTCGGGGCCCCGGAAGATGCTGGAGTGCTCGGCGGCGGCAGCCCAGGCAGATTCCGCAGCGTCGAGCAGCTCATCGGCGAACTCTTCGTCGTACTGGTCATAGAGGCGGGCGCCGTGAGCTGCGGCGGCTGCCAGGTTTAGCGTCGCGGCGGTGGAGGGCCGGTGCAGATACCGCGGCATCGGGTCCTCGTGCGGGAGGGTGTCCATTCCGGTCCAGGCGATGTCGTGCAGCTTGTGGTGCGCCATCCCGCCGGCATCGATCTCGACCCCGTCGATCGTCATCCAGGTGTCGGCGGGCACCTGCATGGAGAGCATCCATTCAAGGTTCCAGCGAGCCTCGTCAAGGATGTCCGGCACCCCGTTGCCCCGCTCGGGGATCAGCAGGGTCTCGTCACCCAAGGCCTCGTCCACGGCTACCTCGGCGTTCTGGCTGCGCTCATAGGTGGCCAGCAGCTGCCACACCGAGATGCCCGAGTTGACCACGTATTTGCCATGGTCGCCCGCGTCATACCAGCCACCTGCAGCATCCAGGGCGTAGCCCTCCGGGCAGCGCCACGCCTCGGGGTCGCCATAGACGTCCGCGCTGGCGTGCTGCTCCGCCCCGTTCCACACGAAGCGCTCCGCCGGCAGGCAGGGCACCTGCAGATCCCCCCGGTTGGGGACGTCGGCGTCGGGCAGGTCTTCCCATGGGGGCACGAATTCCGTGACGTGCCCGGCAGGGCGCTCGTACTCCTGCCTCTCGAGGCTCCCGTCGACCTCGATCGGTTCAATCGCGATGCCGGATCGATGCGTGTAGTAGACGTTCAGGGCATCATGGCGCAGTGAGGTGTATAAGTCCTCGGTGATGTCGAAGGGGTAGCTCTGCTCGCCCTCGGCGGTCAGCGTGTAACCCGCCCCGGAGTCGCCGTGATCGCTGAAGTCGATGGTGTGGACGTCGAGTCCCGCCGACGGGTCGAACCCTTGCGGGGTCGACTCTCCTTGCGCGGCGAGCCCGCCGTCGTCGTCGAGCAGCTGCCAGCTCACCGCTTCCGTCTGGTCGCTGACCAGCGTTGCGCGCTTTGGGCCGTCGGGCAGGTAGCCGAGCTGGTTGACGCGCACGCGTGGCCCGGTCTCATGCCCGAAATCGGCGACTGCCGATGCAGCTGAGTCGTTGCCTGCGGCGCCCGAGCCTCCCTCCGCCTGAGCACTGTCATCGGCGCAGCCCGACAGGGCGAGGACGACGGCGGCGACTGTCGCCGCCCTCATGACCGGGCGGGAGCCGGCGCTCCGAGGTGCGCTGGAGGGCATCGAGGATCCTTGGTTCGGCGGGGGACGGCCCGCATTGGTGAACGCTCAGCAGCAACACTGGTCCTGAGGCTTCTGAAGAGCAGTTTTCGGCACAAGTCGTACAGATGTCAAAGGATCCGGGCCGGGGCTGACCCGGTGGGCGGCGTACCGGCCCGATTCGCCTGCGCTCGCGCATGCGAGACCGAGTTTCTTAGAAGACTCTTATCAAGCTCCTAAGTTCACTTTATGAATACCCTTCATCCTAGAAAAGTAAGTTCCCGAAACGGTGAAACCCGTCCCCTCGAGAGAGGTCTTCGAGCATGAACATCCTCCATCACGCCGGGCCCCCCGCGTCGCTCCTCACCGAGACGAGCGCCTCGGCAGACGAGGACCGCGGAAGCGCGGCCGGTCAGCCCCGCTCCGCAGACGTGGACGGGCACGTGCGCAACGACCGGAACGAAGTGGCCAAAGCTCTGTACGAAGACCGTAGGAAGCTGTTGGCTGGCTTGATGGCGCCTGCGGCGGAGCCGTGGGAGGACCTTCCCGATGACGTGAAAGAACGGTGGCGACGCACGAGCGAAAGCGCTGGCCCAGCCGAGGAGACCGCCGGGCCCGGGCCGTGTTCCCATCATTGAAGGCGATCTCTCTGCCATGGTGAAGCTGCAGTTCCGCGCTCGCAGTTTCACAGGTTGAACCAGGAGAATCCGGTCTATGCGAATCCTTCTCGTCGATGACGAACCTGCTCTCCTGCGTTCGGTGGCCCGCTCACTGCGGTTCGAGGGATATACGGTCCACACTGCGATCGACGGACCCGAAGCGTTGGAGGCCTTAGCGGCTCACCGGCCAGATGCCGTAATCCTTGACCTGATGCTTCCGACGCTGGGAGGCCTTGAGGTCTGCCGGCGCATCCGTGCCGCGGGGGAGGTGGTCCCGGTGTTGATGCTGACGGCCCGTGACGCCGTGACCGATCGAGTCGCCGGCCTGGACGCCGGGGCCGATGACTACCTTCCGAAGCCCTTCGCCTATGAGGAGCTGCTCGCACGTCTGCGGGCTCTGCTGCGCCGATCGGTGCCCGCCAGTTCTGAGGCGCTGCTGCGCCTCGGGCAGGTGGTGGTCGACCCTGGGGCATGGCGGGTCACCGCCGGGGGAGAAGAGGTGGCGGTCACCCGGACCGAGTTCCTTCTGCTTCAGGTGCTGCTGCGCCATCCCGGACAGGTGCTGACCCGACGGGCGCTCTATGACCATGTGTGGGAGGGAGACCTCGACGAGACCTCCAATTCGCTGGAGGTCTATGTCGGATACCTGCGACGCAAACTGTCCACCGCAGGTGTCCATGGACTGATCCACACCGTGCGCGGAGTCGGCTACTCCATCCGGGGTGACGCATGAGTCTCCGGTCGCGGATCACCATACTGGTCGCGTCCGCCGTGGCGCTCGCGTTCGTCGTCGCGGCACTGCTCGCCTGGACGATGATCCGCTCGGTCATGATGACGCAGTTGGACGACACCCTTCTGGGCAGAGTGCCAGACGCCGGAGAGATCCAGTCGGTCTCCGAAGAACTTCCCTCCGGAGCCATGGCCCGCGACCGCATGCTGCGATTCAACTCGCTGACCCAGGACGATCAAGTGGCCGTCCAGTTCATCGGTCCAGATGGCTCGATCGATCGCCAACTGGCCCCTCGGTCCCTGAGCCTGGAGACCCCGGAGGTCCAGGACCTCCCTGCCCCCACTTCCGAGGAGCCGCGCCTGGACACCGTGGCGATAGACGGCGTCAGTTACCGCGTCTTGACGACCGCCGTGGGGGGCACGGGGTCCCTGATGCGTCTGTTCCAGCCGCTCACCGCCCTGGAACAGACCCTCTCGGCTGTCGCGTGGGCGTTGACCGGGATCGCGCTGGTGGGAGTCACCGTGGCTGCCGGTCTCGGCTGGTTGGTGGCGCGGACCGCCGTCCGCCCGGTCCAACGGCTGGTCGCTGCTTCGGAGGCGGTCACAGCAACCGGGAATCTCAGCCGGCGAGTTCCGGTCAGGGCGGGAGCACGGGATGAGCTGGCGCGGCTCAGCACCTCGTTCAACTCGATGCTCTCCGCGCTGGAATCCAGCCGCACGCAGCAGCGTGAACTGCTGGAGAACGCCAGCCACGAGCTGCGCACTCCGCTGACTGTGCTCCGAAACGACTTCGGCCTCCTCGCCCGCCTGGAGCGCACCGAGACTGGGAATGGGGGCGACCGGGAACAGCTGATCCAGGATCTGGATTCGCAGGTCACGGCTCTTGCCGATGAGGTCGACCAGATCGTCACCCTCGCACGCGGTGACACCACGGCGGAGCCGCCCGTCTCGGTTCCGCTCAGGGAGCTGCTCGAGCAGGCAGCGAAGCGAGTTCGCCGCTTGAACCCCCAGGTGACAGTGCACGTTGACGCGCCCCTCGATCAGGCGGTCGTCTTCCCGAACGCACTGGAACGCGCCGTGACCAACCTGGCGCGCAACGCGGTGCAGGTGAGCCCTGACGGTGCGACCGTGACGATCGCCTTGAAAGTGACGCCGGAGACCTGCTCCATCGAGGTGTGCGACGAAGGACCGGGGCTCGCCGACCTTGAGATTCCGCTGCTGTTCCAACGGTTCTTCCGCGGCACTGGTTCCCGCGAGCGACACGGATCCGGGCTGGGGCTGGCCATTGTGGAACAGGCCGCGCAGCTGCACGGCGGCCGGGTGGTGACCGGGAACAGGCCCGGGGGAGGGGCGCGGTTCACGTTCAGCTGGCCCACAGCCCACCTTCGATCCTCAACTCTTAGGAGTCCCTTAGCAAGTTCCTAGTCTGGCTTTATCGAGGCCTCACATCCTTAGAACTGAAGTTCCCGCAACGGCGAACCCAGTCACCAAGGAGAGAGGTCACCGACGGATGTATATCCTCCGCAACGCCGCGCTGAACGTCTGGCGCAACAGGGGCAGGAACATGCTGCTCGGAGTGATCATGCTGGTCGTCATCGCCACCAGTGTGATCGCCATGATGATCACATCCACCTCGTCCGGCATCATCGCGGACTATAAGGACAGATTCAGCTCCGAAGTCACCTTCGAGCCGGACATCGAACAGATTCGTGCCGAGGCGAGCGCGGAAGGTGGTGATCCCGAGGACGGCGCTCCGATGACGGCGATGCCCAGCATCGACGCCGATCAGTATCTGGCCTTCGGTGAGTCCGAGCTCCTCAGCTACGCGAGCTACACCGCCACCACCGGCATCGTGCTCGATGACCTCACGGTGGTGGACGAGGAGCTCGGCGGCGGCACAGGGATGATGGCGATGGGCGGTCCGCCCGGCGAAGAGGCTGACCCGGACCGGCTCGAGTACATGGCCTCGCTCAACGGGGGGACCTTCACCGAGTTCGACGACGGCACCCGGGCCGTCGCGGAGGGCGAGATGCCCGATGGGCTCGACGAAGCGATGGTGAGCTCCTCTCTCGCTGAGCTCAACGACCTCACCGTCGGCGACACGATCACCGCCACCGGGCAGCTGCAGAACCCGGACCAGGACCAGGACAGCCTCGAAGAGATCAGCTATGAATTGGTTGTCGTCGGCATCTATGACGACTTGACCGAGTCTTCCGGAGACTCACCGATGCAGAATGCTTACACGAACACCCGCAACCAGGTTCTCACGACCTACGAGACCGTTCTGCAGAACTACGACTCGCAGTTCCAGGGAATCCAGGTCAGCGGGTCCTACTTCCTCACCTCCCCTGACGTGCTGGAGGAGTTCGAAGGTGAGGTCCGCGCCAAGGGTCTCAGCGACAGTTACAACGTCACCACTGATGAGGCCGCCTATGAGCGGATCGTCGGGCCCGTCGAAGGACTCAGCTCGATATCGAAGGCCTTCATGATCGTGGTCCTCGTCCTGGGCGGCGCCATCATCGCGCTGCTGAGTTCGATCGCCATCAGAGAACGAAAGTACGAAATCGGCGTGCTCAGGGCGATGGGCATGAAGAAGTCGCTGGTCTCCCTCGGCCTGTGGATCGAATCGCTGATGTTGACCGCGGTCTGTCTGGCCGCAGGCCTGGGCATCGGCGCGCTGATCGCTCAACCGGTGACGGATTACCTGCTCGAGGGGCAGGTCGCAGCGGCAGAGAAATCTGCTCAGGCCGATGGCATGGGACCCGGAATGGGAGGCATGCCCGCAGGGATGGCGGGTGCACCGGGTGCCACGGGCGCAGAACCCCTGACCGCGCTGGCAGTGGGCCTCACCGCGGGCTCGATCGGGCAGATCGTCGTCGTCGCACTGCTGCTCGCGACGATCGCCGGTGGCATCGCCATCGCATGCATCACCAAGTACGAGCCCATGAAGATCTTGGCAGAGAGGAACTGACCATGACTGTCACCACGGTGAGCGCACTGACGCTCAAAGACGTCACCTATCGATACCCAGGCGCCGGCCACGATGTGCTGCGGGGCATCAACGCCGAGTTCAACAATGGGCAGGTCCATACGATCGTGGGCAAGTCCGGCTCAGGAAAATCCACCCTGCTCTCCCTCATGGCGGGCCTGGACGTCTGCGGTGGGGGTGAGATCACCTTCGAAGGAGGATCCCTCGCCTCAACCGACAGGGACAGGTACCGGGCCAAAGACATCGGCGTCGTGTTCCAGGGCTTCAATCTCGTCACGAACGCCACCGCGGTCGAAAACATCGTGCTCAGCATGAACATCGCAGGCAGCACGATCCGAGATAAATCAGCACACACGTACGCCGTGCTGGAACAGCTCGGCATCTCCGCCGAAGATGCGGGCAGACCGGTCCTGAAGCTCTCAGGAGGGCAGCAGCAGCGGGTCGGAATCGCGCGCGCACTGTCTCATGATCCAGCGGTCATCATCGCTGATGAACCCACCGGAAACCTTGACCAGAAGACCGAAGAAGAGATCCTCGGCATCTTCATCCATCTCGCTCACGTAGAAAACAGGTGCGTCATCATCGTCACACATTCCACCAGGGTCACGCAGATCGCTGACGTCATCCTCGGGATCAAGTCCGGCAAAATGGACGTCGTAGGGGGTCTGCGATGACCTTGACGCCATCAAGGATGCGGCCCCGCCTGCTGCTGCAGATCGGGGGTTGGGCCCTGCTTGCCAGCGGTCTCCTCACAATGGGGTATGCCACCTGGGCCTATAGGGAGGTCAGGTCGTACCTCGAGGAGGTCGAGGCCAGCGGCCAGGTCGTCGAGACCTTCGACGCGGTGAACTACCTGATGTCGGGCAGCGGGTTGTACCTGCTGCTCGGGGTGCTTCTCGCCGCTCACGGTGGTGTCTGCCTGGCGCTCCGGAGGGTCGTGCCGGAGAAGCCTGAGCTCCCGGTCACTGGAGATCGACCTGTCCCGGACACCGATCCGGGAGCCACACCTCCGGTGCAGAGACGTGAGGACGGCTCGGCACCGACCGAGGAGGAAGAACTCGAGGCGCTGCTCCGGCGCGTGGACGACACCCCCTGAGTGCCGAACTCCTTGCGGCAAGAAATAAACCACCGCGCACGTGGTGTTCTCCCGGACAAGACCACCCACAAGCTTGAGGATTTCTGATCGTATGGGCGACATCCACCACCTGCTGAACAACACCATCGGCTTCGGCACGGCACCCCTGGGCAACATGTTCCGGGAGATCCCCGAGGACGAGGCGCTGAGCACAATCGAGGCTGCCTGGGACGCCGGCATCCGCTACTTCGACACCGCCCCGTTCTATGGCGCCGGTCTTGCCGAGAAGCGCCTCGGCGCCACCCTCGGAAAGAAGCCGCGCGATGAGTTCCTGCTCAGCACCAAGGTCGGGCGCTACATGTCCGATGAGACCGAGGAGAAGGAGGGACTCTTCGCCGACGGGCGCAGCAACAAGGTCATCACCGACTACACCGCCGAGGCCACGCGGAAGTCGCTGGAGCAGTCCATGGAGCGCCTGGGCACCGACCGGCTCGACTTCGTGTTCGTCCACGACATCTCCCGGGACTTCCACGGCGACGAATGGATCGCGAAGTTCGAAGAGGCCCGCACCGGCGCGTTCCGCGTCCTCACCGAGATGCGCGAGCAGGGTCTGATCAAGGGCTGGGGACTGGGCGTCAACACCACGGAACCCATCGAGCTGGCCATGCAGCTGGAGGAGACTCCTCCCGATCTGAGCCTCTCGGCCACCCAGTACACGATCCTCCAGCACGAGAAGGCGCTGCAGCGGATGATGCCTCGCGCCAAGGCGCAGGGTGTCGGGATCATCGTCGGCGGACCGTACAACTCCGGAGCGCTGCTGGGCGGGGACCACTTCGACTACACCGAGGCGCCGCAGTCGGTGAAGGATCAGGTGGCCTCGCTGTCAGCCGTGGCCGCCCGCCACGACGTCGACCTCAAGGCGGCCGCGCTGCAGTTCTCCACCGCCCACCCCGCGACCGTCGCAGTGATCCCCGGTTCAAGCCGGCCGGGCCGGATCTCTGAGGACATCGCCGCGCTGTCCGCGACGATCCCCGGCGACTTCTGGGATGAGCTGGTCCAGGAAGGCCTGATCTCAGCCAAGGCACCGCTGCCGCAGGCCTGATAGCCACGGCGGTGTCTTGAGTTCGTAGTCCCAGCGTCGCCGCCGGAGGCAGTGTCGCATCGCCTCTAGCGGTCCCTCGGGGTCAGTTCTATCGTGGGTGCAATGCGTCCCGTGCGCATGGGGGCGTGTTTCAGATGAGAGCTGTCTACCGGGAGCGGAGGCGTGCAGCTGATGGAAGGACCGATCGAGAACCTGACCAACTCTGTGCCGTCATGGGGTGCGAAGATGGCGTTCGGCGAGAGCATCACGATCGGCGGTCGCGAGCTGGTTCCTGCGGCCCTGGTCATCTTCGGCTTCGGCGGTGGCGGGGGTTCGGGCAGAGTCCCGCCGAGCGGGGAGGACCCGGAAAGAGAAGGCGAAGGCAGCGGTGGCGGGGGCGGCGGCTGCGTCTTGCCGATCGGTGCGTATGTCGATGGTCCCCACGGGCCGAAGTTTCAGCCCAACCCGGTTGCCACGGTGATCGTG
The DNA here is from genome assembly GCF_022565835.1 of Nesterenkonia sp. DZ6. Taxonomy (NCBI): domain Bacteria; kingdom Bacillati; phylum Actinomycetota; class Actinomycetes; order Micrococcales; family Micrococcaceae; genus Nesterenkonia; species Nesterenkonia sp. DZ6. Next base: position 40,510 of record NZ_JAJOYW010000003.1, on the reverse strand, counting down.
AGCGCGCCGCTCGTGACTGCCCTCGGCTGGGCGGTGGCCCGGATCATCACCGCCGCAGGCGGGACCGCAGGAACGCCTGCAGCCAGAGGCCACCGGCTCGTGAACCAGCAGACGCGTTCACGGAACCGCAGGACTGGCTTGGTGAGTCTGCTGAGTGCCGGAGCTCCTCGACGTCGAACCGTGGGTCTTCTCCGTGGTCGTGCACGCGGAGCGTCAGGGCCGCACGGACCTCTTCGGGGGCATCGTTCCCGATGAGAAGCCTGAGCCGGGCGTCGTCGACGGGGAACACGATCGCTGTTCCGCTCAGACGCACCTCGACCCCGAACCTGCAGTGCGGGTTGCGGTCTTCAGCTGACCTTCATCTCCCCCATCTCATCCCAGCCTGAGCCTTCGACCTGGCGAGAGATGATCTCCGGCGTCGCGACCAGAGCCTCGTGCATCGGGCTGCCCGGGGCAGTGGCAGTCCTGAAGTGCTCAGACTCCACGTGAGGTTCCGCGCCGTCGTCCTCGAAGGCCTCTACCAGCACGTACTGGTTGGTGTCGTCGAGGCTTCTGGACCATTCGAACCACTTGTTCCTCGGCTCTGCGCGCGTGGCTTCGGTGAACGCGCGGGTGATCTCCGGCCACTGCTCAGCGAGCTCCGGCTTGACTTGGAATTTCACGACGATCAGGATCATGTCTTCTCGCTCCTTCTTGGGTTTTTGGTCGGCGTCACCCGCTGCCGTTGGTGCGGGGTCCAGTCTCAGGAGAACTGCATCCCTCCGTCGACCAGCATCGTCTGGCCGGTGATGTAATCGGAGTCCTCCGAGGACAGGAAGGACACGAGGCTGGCGACATCGCTGGGTACTGAGACGCGACCAAGCAGAATGTCGCCCGCGTACTTCTTGATCGCCTCGCCCTTCTGGAGGCCCTCTTCGGCGGCGAGCTTTTCATCGATGAGGTCCCACATGGCTGTTCCCACGATCCCTGGACCGTAGGCGTTGACCGTGATTCCGTACTGGGCCCACTCCATGGCCGCGGCCTGGGTCAACCCTCGCACCGCCCACTTGCTCGCTGAGTAGGGCGACAGGAGGGCGAAGGGACGGAATGCCACGATGGAGGCGGCGCCGATGATCTTTCCACCGGTGTTCTGCCCCATCATCTGCCTGGCGGCTGCGCGGTAGGAGTGAAACACCCCCGTGACGTTGACGTCCATCACCTTCTGGAAGTCCTCAGTCTTGTAGTCCAACAGCGACTGGACCTGGGCGATGCCTGCATTGGCCACGAAGACATCCAGGGATCCCCCGGTCTCCACTGCCGTGCGGACCAGCGCATCGACCGAGGACTCCACGGTCACGTCCACCTCGGCGGCGCTCGCATGTCCGCCTGCGCCGGTGATCGTCTCCACGGTCTCGGCTGCTTCTTCCTGCATGCCTGGCAGATCCGCGACGACCACGTGCAAACCGTCCTGGCCGAGTCTCTCCGCAATGCCACGCCCGATTCCGCGTCCGGCTCCCGTGACGACGGCGACCCTCAGTTGTGCACTCATGCGCTGTTCTCCTCAGGTGTGATGGTCAGCACAGTCTGTGGTGCGTCAGTCGAGACGAGCCAGAAGCTCTCTCATCCGGTGAGAACGGTCTTCGATCCGGCGCGCATATACCGACTGCATCGGCCGGCATATTCGCGCAGAGCAGCTTCGATCTGTGGTTCCAGTCCAGCGGCTCGGCGTGCGGACATGCTGACAGCGATCGCGCCGACGTTGACTCCGCTGGCGCCGCGAACGGGTACGGCTGCGCAGGTTGTCCTAGGCAGAAACTCCTCGTGCTCCCACGCGATCCCCCGGATCGAGACGGTGTCGAGGTGTTCATCCAGCAGGTCAGGGCGGGCGATCGTGTGAGGAGTCAGGATCGGCATTCCTCGTGCATCGAGATAGGACCTCCTCTCCTCCTGCGGCATCGAAGCGAGGAGGATCTTGCCGAAGGCCGTTGCATGCGCGGCCTCATGGAATCCGAATCGCAGAGGGCGCAGCCGTGGATGCTTCTCGCAGTCGGAGAGGTGTGTGAGCACTATGTCCGAGCCGCGGTAGACCGCGAAGTAGGCAGCCGTCTCCATGGTGCGGTGAAGCTCATCCGTAGCCTGTCGGATGGGGGAGGGTGCCACCAGGCGCTGGCGGAAGGACAGCCCGAGGTCGAAGCACTTGGGCCCCAGCTCGAAACGTCCGTCCTCTTTGAGATGCACGAGGTATTGAGTCGCCACGAGCTCGCTGAGGAGGCGATAGACGCTGGGGAGCGGGATCTCCAAGCGCTGGGCGACTTCCTTGGCTGTGGCGCTCCCAGACGCCGCGACGGCCTCCAGGACAGCGAAGGTTCGGTGGATCACGGCAATGGCTGGCATGGGACCTCGTCTCGTCAGGACTCAGGAATCGTGGGCTCGAAGGGCTTGCTCGGGGTGTTCTCGCCCGGTGAGAACCTACCTGTCGAACAGTGTCCCAGATCACATACCGTTAGAGAACAATCACGAGACGATCGCGTGCAGGTCTCCACAGAAACCCCATCGTGACGGGGCCCCGGGCGGACCTGTCGGCGAGGCTGATCTACAAAGGAGCATCCGATGGTTTTCCCCGCGAAGTACCCCTCGCTCAACGCGACCGAGATGACGGAGGAGGCCCGCCAGACCCTTATCCGCGTGCTGCGCGTCGCTTTTCCTCACCAGTGCGTGCCGGACGGACCCTATGAGCGCACTGCCGACACCATCCTGACAGAGGCGCAGAACGAGACCTGGTTCCGCGTGGCGCTGACTCAAGGGCTGCTCTCGTTGAATCAGCTGTCCGATGGGGACTTCCGCAGCCTGGACGATGCCGCTGCGCTGCGGGTCCTGCGCCGCGTAGACGGCACGGAGTTCTTCGGCTTCGTCCGTCGCACCGCAGTGCTGAACCTCTATGACGATGCGGAGGTCTGGACAGCCCTCGGCTATGAGGGGGCATCGTTCGACCAGGGCGGATATATCAATCGAGGATTCAACGATCTCGGCTGGCTGCCAGATCCGCGCGTCGAGTTTCCCGAGGGGGAGACCATGCCGGAGATCGCCCCCGGTGCGACCGGGGCTCCGCGTCCGGCGGCCGGGGGACAGAAGACCGACAGCACGAATCAGCCGGGCGCGACCAGCTCGGATATGGAAGAGGTGAAGAAGTGATGTCATCCGTTCCCGAGAATCACACACCCGGAGAAAGCGTCACCGGCTACAGCGTCGCCCATGACGAGGAAGCAGTCGTCATCGTCGGGTCCGGTGCCGGCGGAGGCACCCTTGCCTACGAACTCACCTCGAAGGGGATACCTGTGGTCGTGCTCGAGGCGGGGCCCTACCTCACGCATGACGACTATTTGAACAACGAGTGGGAATCCTTCAACCAGATGGCATGGTTGGATCCCAGGACCACCTCAGGGTCCTGGCGAGTTGCTCGTGACTTCCCCAACCTCCCGGCATGGATCGTCAAAGCGGTGGGCGGGACCACCACCCACTGGTCTGGCGCGACTCCACGCTTCAAGGATCACGAGTTCAAAGCCCGCAGCGTGTACGGCCGGGTCGATGGCGCCAATCTGTTGGACTGGCCGATCGGACTCTCAGATCTGGCTCCTTTCTATGACCGCGCAGAGAAAGCGATGGGTTCCACCCACGTCCATGGCCGTCCGCCGCTGCCGGCGAACAACAACTACAAGGTCTTCGCCAACGGTGCCGAGCGTGTGGGCTATAAGTTCTACGCCACAGGCCCCTACGCCACCAACGCCGAGGAGTACGACGGGCGTCCGGCGTCGATCCAGGACGGCTTCAACTTCCAGGGAGACAAGAATCGGTCCAAGTGGTCCACCCTGGTCCGTGAGATACCGCGCGCCGAAGCAACCGGGCTTCTGGACCTGCGCCCCAACTCCCAAGCCGTGCAGATCACCCATGACGCCGAAGGCCGAGCTGACGCCGTGCTGTACCTCGACGAGGAGGGAAGCCTGCATCGCCAGGCGGCGAAGATCGTGTGCGTGGCGGGCAACTCCATCGAGACCCCTCGCCTGCTGCTGCTCTCCGCGACGCCGAGTTTCCCAGACGGGCTCGGCAACTCGTCCGGGCAGCTGGGTCGCAACTACATGCGGCATCTGACAGGCACGGTCTGGGGCCATTTCGAGGAACCGGTGCGCATGTACCGCGGAGAGACGATGGCGGGCATGATCGGAGACGAGTCGCTGCACGACCCTGATCGAGGCTTCGCGGGGGGCTACTATCTCGAAACCATCTCGCTGGGCCCGGCCTTCATGGCCGCGTTCGTCGAGCCCGGCACCTGGGGTCCAGACTTCGCGAAGCTTTTGGACGCCTACACGAACTCTGCCGGCATGTGGATCGTCGGGGAGGACATGCCACAGGAGACCAACCGGATCACGTTGAACACCACCCTCAAGGACAAGAACGGCCTCCCGGTCCCCAATGTCCATTACGACGATCATGTGAACGACGTGGCGATGCGCGAGCATGCCTACGCCGCGGGCGAGAAGGTCTATGCAGCAGTAGGGGCACGCTCTACGCACCGGACACCGCCGTACCCCTCCACGCACAATCTCGGGACCGCGCGGATGAGTGAGCGTCCCGAGGACGGGGTGGTGGACCGTTGGGGACGTTCCCACGACGTGAAGAACCTGTTCGTCTCGGACGGTTCCGTCTTCACCAGTGGAGCGGCCGCGAATCCCACCCTCACGATCGTTGCGCTCGCCATTCGTCAGGCCGACTACATCGCCGAAGAGCTCAGAGCGCAGCGGATTTGAGCCCCAGCAGGAGCAAGTCCGCTGACCATCGGGGAGGCAGCTCCACGTTGACGGAGGTCCCCGCCGATCTCGTCGACGCGCTGCGAAGCGTCGTGGGCGAGGTCGGGGTGCGTGCGACAGACCGCCTGGGGGCCGCCCATGATGCCTCGCACTACCTGCTCACTCCCCAAGCCGTGGTGCGGCCGAACTCCATCGAGGAGGTCGCCGGACTGTTCCAGACAGCTCGACACCTGGGTCTCGGGGTGACCTTCCGCTCGGGGGGAACCAGCCTGTCCGGACAGGCCGTCACGGAGAACCTGCTGGTGGATGTGCGAAGGCACTTCGGCTCCATAGAGGTGCTCGACGGCGGCGCCAAGGTGCGCTGCGGCCCCGGGGCTGTGCTGAGCCAGGTCAACGCTCGACTGCGGCGATATGGGCGCAAACTGGGCCCGGACCCCGCCAGTGAGATCGCGTGCACGATCGGGGGAGTGGTGGCGAACAACTCCTCCGGCATGGCGTGCGGGATCGAATTCAACACCTACCGGACCCTCGACTCCTGTGTGCTCGTGCTGCCCAGCGGCACCGTGGTCGACACTTCGATTGCCGACGCTGATCTGCAGCTCGCCCGCGCTGAGCCTGAGCTGCATGAGGGCCTGGGTGCGCTGCGCGACCAGCTGCGAGCCGACCCGCTCGCCGTCGAGCGGATCCGGACGCTGCATGCGATCAAGAACACCATGGGCTACGGTCTGAACTCCTTCCTGGACCACACCGACCCGGTCCGAATCCTCGAGCATCTGATCGTCGGCAGCGAGGGCACGCTGGCGTTCCTTGCGCAGGCGACCTTCCGCACGGTGGAGATCAGACCGCACGTGGCCACGGGGCTGCTCATCTACCCCGACCTTGCCGCCGCGACCGCCAGCCTGCCCGATTTGGTGGCGGCGCAGCTTGCCACGGTGGAACTCCTGGATGCGACCAGTCTGCGAGTCTCCCAGCGTGATCCGAAGTCGCCGGAGGAGATCCGGGGCCTCATGGTCGAAGATCACTGTGCGCTGCTGGTGGAGTTCCAAGAGCCCGATGAGCAGGCGCTTCAAGACCGGCTCGAGGCTGCGGCGCTGCTCTGGGAACGGCTTCCCCTGAGTCGCCCCGCCCAGCTGACCACCGACGCCGGTCGACGGGCCGCCTTCTGGCACACCCGAAAAGGTCTGTTCGCTGCTGTCGCGGGCAACCGGCCCTCGGGCACCACGGCGCTTCTGGAGGACATCGCGGTTCCAGTCGCTCGGCTCGGGGAGACCTGTACGGCTTTGACCGAACTCTTCGACACATACGGCTACGCCGACGCCGTGATCTTCGGTCACGCCAAGGACGGCAACATCCACTTCATGGTGACCGAGACCTTCGACGGGGAATCACCGGAGGAACTGGACCGATACGAGGCGTTCACCGAGGACATGGTCGAGTGTGTCTTGGCGCGCGGTGGAACACTGAAGGCCGAGCACGGAACGGGCCGGATCATGGCCCCCTTCGTGCGGCGCCAGGTCGGAGACGACCTGTATGCCGTGATGGAGAAGCTCAAGGCCCTCGTGGATCCGCACCAGATGCTCAACCCTGGAGTGCTCCTGACGCAGGATCCTCGAACCCACCTGAAACATCTCAAGACCTCGCCGAGGGTCGAAGAAGAGGTCGATCGGTGCGTCGAATGTGGGTACTGCGAACCCGTCTGTCCCAGCCGCCGGCTGACCACCACACCGCGTGAACGGATTGTGCTTCGTCGGGAGATCGCAAGGGCCGAGGCAGCCGGAGACGCAGCGCTGGCGCAGACTCTCCGCCGGGAGTATGAGTACGAGGCCGTCCAGTCCTGCGCCGTCGATGGCATGTGTGAGACGGCCTGCCCGGTATTCATCAACACCGGAGACCTGGTGCGGCGCCTGCGCGCTGAGACCCGGTCTGCGCCCGACCAGAAGGTCTGGAAGGCGGCGGCGAGGCAGTGGACGAGCGTGAGTCGGGCAGGGTCTTGGGCTCTGACGGCGGCTGACCACATGCCGTCGGTTCTGCCGCGTGCGGCGTCTGATCTCGCGCGACGTGTCCTCGGCGAGGAGGCGTTTCCACAGTGGACCGATGACCTGCCGCGCGGAGGGCGGGCTCGTCCTGTGCGGCAGGACGCCCAGGCGGAGGTGCTCTGGTTTCCCAGCTGCACGCAGACGTTGTTCGGTGCGGCTGCAGGTGCTGACCCGGATGGGCGACGCAGCGGTGTGGGCGAGGCGTTTCAGCGGCTCTGTGATGTGGCCGGAGTGCGGGTGCGCACACCCGAATCGATGCCGTCGCTGTGCTGCGGGACACCGTGGAAGTCCAAAGGCCTGTCTGAGGGGTACGAGCTCATGCGCAGCAAGGTCGCCGCCGCGGTGTGGGAGGCCTCTGACGCTGGAAGGCTGCCGGTCGTCAGCGACGCGAGCTCTTGCACCGAGGGTCTCGAGGCGCTCCTGCTGGCGTCTGGTGAGCCGGTCGCAGACATCGAGGTCGTGGACGTGGTCACCTTCGCCGCACAACGGCTTCTGCCCGCGCTGCAGGCCCGGAAGCTGCTGCCCGCGCCGATGAAGCCCTCTGTGATGCTGCACCCCACCTGCTCGTCTACACGGCTTGGACTGAACTCTGATCTCGATGTACTGGCAGCCGCTGTGGCGGGTCAGGTGTATACCCCGCAGGACTGGGGATGCTGCGCATTCGCCGGAGACCGAGGCATGCTGCACCCCGAGCTCACAGCCTCAGCGGTCGAGGCGCAGGCTGCGGAGGTGCGCAGCGTGCGTGCCGCGGTGCACGCGTCCACGAATCGCACGTGTGAGATCGGGATGACCCGCGCGACCGGTGAGCCATACAGACATATTCTTGAGCTGCTCGACGACGCGGTGCTGCCGCAAGGCCGGGGCCGAACACCGGAGGAGCCTTCGTAGACCTGTAGCGAGGTGAGGGTCGAGTGGCTCAGTCGCAAGTTCACGATTCCAGAACTGGACTGGACACCGACGAAGCGGAGGGTTTCATGCCAGCAGGTCAGTACGGTGACTCTGCTCTGTGCTGATGAAACGACGTTGAACCCGTTTCGTCACATCCTCACGCCAGGTTTCTCGCCGATATATCGTTAAGTCTGATCGGGCCCACAATGGGTGCGGCGCTTAGGAGGCTGTTATGACTGGATCATTTTCAGGCGACTCACATGGCCGGGGCATCTTCGGGGACCGTCGGCCACCGGTGGGAGGGCCACCCGCTGACCTTTGGGACGCGATGGACCAGCTGCGTGGTGCATTCAAGGACAAATCGGCTCCCCGAGCGAACCGCGGCGATGTCCGAGCGGCGGTCCTTGCTCTGCTGGCCGAGCGCTCCATGCACGGCTACCAGATCATCCACGAGATCGAACAGCGCAGCGGCGGGGCCTGGAAGCCCAGCCCAGGCTCGGTCTATCCCACCCTGCAGCTCTTGGCGGATGAAGGGCTGATCCACGCCGAGACAGAGGGTGGACGCAAGACCTACTCACTGACCGAAGAAGGCCGTGAGGCCGCAGAGGCCGCTGATCAGTGGCCTGCGCAGTGGCAGGGCCCTGGGCACCGCGGCCACGCAGTTCGCGCCCTGTCCAAGGCCGGCATGGAGCTTGCTCAGGCAGCCGCACAGGTCGGCCGTTCCGGAACCCCCGAACAGATCCACCAGGCGGAGCAGGAGCTGGACCAGGTGCGCCGGAAGCTCTACGCCATCCTTGCTCAGGACTGAACGGCGTGACTGCAGCACGTGACGCCTGGGGCCGCGGCTTCCAGGGAATCGAGTGAACCCAACGACCAGGACGCTGCGCGCCCGGTACCGTCGGATTCTCCGGTTTGCCGCACTTCATCTGATCCAGGTGTGGTGGTTCGAGCTGTTCCTGCCGCGAATCGGTCTTGCCCGACTCGCAGCAGTCGGGCGATCTCGACGAATGCGGCGTCTCGCGCAGCGGTTCCATGTCTTGGCTGTGGACCTCGGCGGGCTGATGATCAAGGTCGGCCAGTTCCTCTCCTCGCGACTAGACGTGCTGCCTCCCGAGATCACCAAAGAGCTGGAGGGGCTGCAGGACGAGGTGAGTCCGGTCGCCTTCTCTGCCATTCAGAACGCCGCCGAGAAGGAACTCGGCGTCCCGCTGGAGCAGGCGTTCGCCTACGTCGACCCGACCCCGCTTGCCGCTGCCTCGTTGGGCCAGGCGCATCGCGCCGCACCTTCGGCGCAGGACGCCGAGTTGGCCGGTTTCGAAGCCGCGGTCGTGAAGATCCAACGTCCCGGCATCGGTGAGATCGTCGACGTCGATCTGGCCGCACTGCGACGGGTGAGCCGATGGCTGTCGCGGATCCGGCTGGTGAGCAACCGGGTGGATGCGCCTGCACTGGTCGAGGAGTTCGCCGCGACCAGCATGGAGGAGATCGACTACCTCCACGAGGCTGCCAACGCTGAACGGTTCGCCGCGAACTTCGCCGAGGATCCGCGCGTCTCCGTTCCTGACGTCATGTGGGAACGCACCACGCGACGGGTCCTCGCCCTGCAGGACGTGACCGCGATCAAGATCAATGATGTGGAGAGGCTCAAGGCCGCGGGAATCGACCCAGCAGAGGTCGCCACACAATTCGCGAACGTGATGTTCGACCAGATCTTCGTCCACGGGTTCTTCCATGCCGACCCGCATCCCGGGAACATCTTCGTCACGCCGACCCCCTCGGAGGGGAATCCCCTCGCAGAGGGGGGACAGTCACCTCACTGGCACTTGACCTTCATCGACTTCGGCATGATGGGCGAGATTCCGGAGACTCTGCGGGACGGGCTGCGCCGGGTGTTCATCGCCGCAGCCTCGCGTGACGGCAAAGGGCTGGTCGACGCCATTCAAGAGGTGGGTGTGCTGCTTCCCTCGGCCGACACTGCCGAGCTTGAACGAGCGATGACACAGCTCTTCGCCCGATTCGGCGGCATGGGGTTCGCAGAGCTGAAGGAGGTCGACCCGCGCGAATTTCGGGACTTCGCCAAAGAGTTCGGTGACCTGGTTCGCTCCCTGCCATTCCAACTGCCAGAGAATTTTCTGCTGATGCTGCGGACGGTGTCTCTCATCTCGGGAGTCTGCAGCACACTGGATTCCAGATTCAACCTCTGGGACGCCATCGAGCCCTATGCCGAGCAGCTGATCCGCGATCAACGCAGACCTGCGGTCCAGGACGCCGCCCAACAGGCAGTGGCGACGGTGGCTACGGCGCTCCGGCTGCCGGGACGGCTCTCGGAAGCAGTCGACGGCATCGAGGCCGGGCGCATCGCGGTGCGCACCCCGGATCTTGATCGGCGGATCACAGCTCTGGAACGCGTAGGTCGGCGGATCATCTCAGCAGTTCTGTTCACCGGGCTGCTGGTCACAGGGACATTGCTGCGAAGCGACGACAGCCTCGTCGGCTCCGCCCTCATCGCGGCATCCCTCATCCCGCTACTGCACGCGGTCTTCCCGTCGCGCAGAGGCGGGAACTGAACGAGAGGTTCACATGCATGCCGGGCCTCGAGGGTTCGTTCGTGGCGGGAAGGGAATTCAGGTCCCACAGAAGGTGCGGTAGGGGCCAAAGCTCGCGGGCGCTTCAGAGGCGTATCGAACGAACCTTTCACGCTCGTGGTAAGGATCGGTCACGGCCTCCAGGAGTTGGTGGAACGGTGCCAAGTCACCGTCGGTTGCCGCTTCAAGGGCTTCCTCTACCAGGTGGTTTCGCGGAATGTAGACAGGGTTGACCCTGTCCATCTGCTCTGCGTTCGGGTTGAGGCCGCGCCAACCATCTAGCCAAGCGTCGAGTGCCCCCAGATCCCGAGCCTTCTGTCGAACAGGCCTCACGTCGCCGCGGGCAGCGTGGTTGAGTGCTCGGAAGAACGAGGTGTAGTCGAGCGATTGCTCCTGCAGCAGAGTCATCACGTCGTCGACCACCGGGGTGCATACCTCGTCGTCCAGGTCTTGAGACAACCCGAGCTTGGTCTTCATGCCAAGAAACCAGGCAGCGCTGTACTCGCGGCGGAATGCGCCCAGGGCCTCCTGCGCCAGGGCGATGGCCTGCTCGTCGTCGTCGTTGAACAGGGGGAGCAGGGTCTCAGCAAATCGGGCGAGGTTCCATTCGGCGATCGCGGGCTGATTTCGGTACGCGTAGCGGCCGCTCTGATCGATGGAGCTGAAGACCGCAGCGGGATCGTAGGCGTCGACGAATGCGCAGGGGCCGTAGTCGATGGTTTCCCCAGAGATGGCCATATTGTCGGTGTTCATCACGCCGTGGACAAAGCCGACCAGCATCCATTGAGCCACCAGCTGGGCTTGAGCAGAGACCGCCGCTGTGAACAGTGCGAGATGAGGATTCTCAGCGTCCGCGGCGACAGGGGCATGCCGGGCAATGGCATGATCGGCCAGACGGCGGACCAACTCGCTGCCACCGATGGCACTGGCGTATTGGAAACTGCCTACGCGCAGGTGGCTGCTGGCCACGCGGGTGAGCACCGCTCCCGGCAGCGGCTTCTCGCGCCGCACGACGTCACCGGTGGCGAGGACCGCCAGAGAACGTGAGGTAGGAATGCCGAGGGCGTGCATGGCCTCGCTGATGACGTATTCGCGCAGCATCGGGCCCAGCGCAGCTCGACCATCGGCACCGCCGCGGGCGAAGGGAGTCCGGCCTGATCCTTTGAGATGTATATCGCACAGCTGGCCTCCGACGTCGGTGAGCTCGCCCAACAGCAGCGCGCGGCCGTCACCCAGGCGCGGCGAGTATGACCCGAACTGGTGGCCAGAGTACCCCTGAGCTACTGGCGCAGCGCCGCGGGGCACTCGGTTGCCGATCAGCAGACGGACGCCATCGGGGCTCTCTAAGTCTGCGGGATCGAGCCCCAGGTGATCAGCCAGGGGTCTGTTGAGCACAATCAGCCGCGGGGCGGTGGCCACCTCGGCCGACCACGGGATCGACAGCTCCGGAAACTCCTCCGCGAAGCGGCGATCCAGTGAGATATCGGGTTGTGCTGGGGCGCTCATCGGGGGCGACTCCTCGCGTTCTTCCACATGAGAGAACTGGTCTTCCAGGGCCGGCACCGCTGTCGCAGAGCGATGTCGTGCGCATCATCGAAGTCGTGCGCTCTGAAACTCATCACGTGCATGTCTGAGAGTTGTGCAGTGTCCCGGGCATGGGCCCAGACTAGACCACGAGGTGGTGCAGGACCCTGCGGCTGGGCCCTGCCCTTCCGCTAACTCTCGCGGGGATCTTGAGGGCGGGCGCCAGGGTTGTTTCTTTCGCCGCCACACGTACACCGAGCGACGGGGTTGCCCCATACATCTCCTCGCACGCCCCCGTGAGAAGTCTGCCACGGCCAGCGTCCGGTCATTTCGAGCTGGAGGGTGAAACTCAGGAACGTACGAATAAGGACTATGAGACCGAGCGCGAGTATTGCGTCCACGGAGAACCCGATAGCTACTGTCCGGATGATGTCCGCAGCGATGAGGATCTCCAGTCCCAGGAGAATAGATCGTCCGACCCAGCGGCGGTACTCCTCGAAGACGAGGCTCTTCCGGCGAAGGTATCTCCAGCCAGCGAGTCCAGAGGCGATGCTGATTCCGACCACCATCACAACCACTCCAGCGGCATCTACGGCTTTGCCGATGGAATCAATGATCGTGTCGAAATCCATAGTTCCTCCGTAGCCCAGAATGCCGCTTGTGACCCACAGTATCTTCGGCGCATACGAACGCGCGGCTGCTCCCGACTGAGATCTGGATCTGAGAAACGCCAGCTGCGCGGAAACAACGTCGCGCGTCGCCTGAGGGAGGAAGGTGGATGCGGTCCTGGGTCAGGCAACCATCATGATCGATGGGCAGGGGACCGGGAAGCAGTTCGGTGGTCGGGTGCAACCAGCGCACGCGTGATGCCAGCTCAGCGGACAGATGGAGCAGGGGGGGACTTTGGGCCCTAGGCGGCGATGGATCCATTGGATACGCTTCGGCCATAGCTCAAGCAGCCGGGCTCTTGTTACTTCAGACAAGGGTGCCCCATGGAGCACATTTCCCGAGTAGTCATCAGCACCTCCGGGGCGTCTGGACCGATCATCGTGGGGCTGGCGGCGTTGGAGATGTACTTCGCTGGCCACCGTGTTCCCAAAGGTCTTCCAGAGATATCTCTGGCGACACCGCGTTTTCCGCGGCCGTGCGTGGCCGATGAGTCTGCCGCCATGAGAACTCGGGACCCGCAGTGGGACTCCGGCTCGCGCTCGGAACCGCGGTCGGAGAACACCTACGAACGGCGCCCGTTCCTTCGCTGGAGTTCGCTGACGGGTGCGGCCCCGAGCAGAGAGAAGAATCTCCATCCCGTCTGAAAGAACCAGAAGTTCCCGTTCCCATGACCTACCCGCGAGCAAGACCCCACGCTGACTTGTGGGGATCCTGCTGACCTGAGGATTGCGTCACTTCTTATCGGTGCTGCCAGTTGTGGGCTCCATCGGTGCCGCCAGAAGGAGATCTTGATGCCGACTGAACTACCGCGTGATGAACTGTTTCTAGTGTTCGCCCGCGTCGATGGCATGCTGCTCAGCGAGGAAACCGTTGAACACGCGGTTGAACTCCTCGCCCAGGCAGCCAAGAGAACTGTTCCGAGGGCCATCGGAGCCGGCGTGTCATTGATCAGCAGCGCCGGCAGCAGGGTGAGTGCCGGAAGCACTGACCGGGTGGTGCGCGAGGCCGATGATCTCCAGTACGCGACCGGCGAGGGCCCCTGCCTGAGTGCTTGGGCGTCGCGCATGATCGTCAACGTCAATGACGTCGAGTCCGATCGCCGCTGGCCGAACTGGTCTGCCGCCGTCGTCGGGCTGCCGGTCCGGTCGGTGCTGAGCACGCCGCTGCAGCACCAGGAGACCATTGTGGGTGCGATGAAGGTCTATTCCGCCGCGGAACATGCTTTCACACTGGAGAGTGCACGGCTGTTGACGATGTTCGCCGGGCCGGCTGCCGCGCTGCTTGCGCATGTGCAGGCGAAAGACCTCCCGGTGAAGCTCAGCGAATCCATCAGCAATGCCATGGGCCAGCGCGACATGATCAACATCGCCAAAGGCGTCGTGATGGACCAGCATGGGTTCGACAGAAACGCCGCCACCCGTCATCTGATCCAGGTGGCCCGAGCCGAATGCGTGACGATGGGGGAGACTGCGCAACGCATCATCGCCGCCGGTTGGCGGCAAGGCGGCAATCGGTCGTGAAGGATTCCAATTCACCAAAGCCGTCACGGCCTGACGGTGATCCGTCCTCGGCTGGGAGGGATGAGTCGCAGCGACAAAACCTGGGCAGAGCGGTGCGCCATTCCGCCCTTCCGCTGAAGAGGCTGTGGCTGCATTATTTCAGTATGGGCGGCACTGCCGGTGAGTACGAGCTCAATGCTTACATCCACAGCTTGTACTCGTTGCCCGAGTTCCAGCAGGACATTCTGGCCCAGGCCGCCAACGAGATGATCGATATGCTCCCCTCGCCTCCCCGAGCGTCGTACAGCGATGAAGCAGATCACGACTGGGCGCCAAACGCAGAAATCCAGAGGTAGGAACCATGCATGACGGAGAAGGAATCCCGACTCCGAACGAGGCAAAACAGGGACAACCATCCGGGCACGACCAGGGGAGTGCCGCTGGTGAGCATCAGCTGGCCTCACAGCTCGGTGATCTGGTCCGTTCTCTCAACCAGGAGAGCCCGGAGGCGATCCTGGAGCTCGTGGTGGCCGCCGCCATCGAGCTGATTCCCGGTGCCGAAGAGGCCTCCCTGAGCGTCGTCACCGGGCGAGAGGAAGTCGAAACCGTGGCTCCCTCCAGCGAGCTGCTCAGAAGGTTGGACGATCTGCAGGTGGAATTGACCGAAGGTCCTTGCCTCGAGGCGATCTATTCGGAACAAACCATCCGCGTGCGGGAGATGGCGACCGAGGCGCGGTGGCCCGTCTTCGCTGAAAAGGCGACCGAAGCCGGAGTGGGCAGCATGTTGGCCTTCCAGCTCTATGTGGTCGGAGACAACCTGGGTGCGCTGAACCTCTACTCCAGTCAGGTCGACGCGTTCGACGATGACTCTGAGCATGTCGGGCTGATCGTCGCCTCACATGCCGCGGTTGCCCTCGCCGACGCCCAGCAGGTCAGCCAGCTCCACGAGGCGGTGCAGAGCCGGGACGTGATCGGACAGGCCAAGGGAATCCTGATGGAGCGCTATAGGATCACCGGCCATCAGGCTTTCCTCCTGCTGGCCAAGGCCAGTCAGCACACCAACAAGAAGCTGCAAGTTCTTGCCGAAGACCTGGTCAACAGCGGCGAACTCAGCAGCGGGACCAAATGAGTCTAGAAGCCAGACTTGGGCGGGTCCGAGCAGTCGGGGACCGGAGACTGGTCAGGTGCAAGCACCCGTTCCGGGTCCTGTGGTGACACGACGAGGGCGATCCCGCCCATTGGTCACCAGTAGTGACGCCGTCCTCCGACAGCGCGGCCGAGAGAGCCCAAGATCCAGAGGATGGCACCGGCCACAACCAGGATGATGCCGATCGTCCAGAGGATGGAGATGTCAATGACGGCTCCCACGATCAATAGGATGATGCCCAGAATAATCACGAGGTAATTCCTTTCCGTGGGGCGCGGAATTGGCCCCTCATTCGTTGAGGTTACCGCTGGAGATCAAACGTCGGAAGAGGCAAATGGCGAAAGTTTCCCCTCATAGGGCGGGAGAACAGCGTTGAGCCCCCGATACGGCGCCGAAGCGGGGCCCGCCGCGTGGACACCCGGTTTGAATGCTGGGCAGTCTTCTGTGATGCCGAGTTCCGCGAGACTAAGACCAGTCCGATCGACCCGCGGGCACCTGAGTGGGTATCCATCGCAGAGCCCTATAAGCTGCGCATTCTCTGAGCACCGTCATGCCCGGACTTTCCACAACGTCGTCGTCGCAGTGGCTGGATCACTGTCCATCTTCTGGATCAAGGCGGTGGCGCTTCTGGTTTCCTCGTCTGGTGATCAGCCCTCAAGGGTGCCGATCTCGAACTCCGCGAGTTGTCCTTCGGGGCGCTCGGCGCCGCCGTGCTGAGCTTCGAAGGCTTCTGCTGCGTCGGTGCCGCACAGTCCTTCGATCCGGTCGGCTCCTCCTGGATGATCTTCGATCCAGTCTGTGAGGTCGTAGACGGTCCCGTCCATGACTGCCCAGCACGAGTCGGGGGAATCATTCTCCTCTACTTGATCCATGGTCAGGACATCGTCAGAAGGTTCCGGCTGCTCTTCCGCTTCGCTGTCCTCAGTTGGGTCCTCATCTGTGTCGGTGTTCTCGTTCTCTGCCTGATCGGTGTCGGTCTCCTGAGTGCTCTCGGTCTCCTCTGCCGATTCAGTCTCGGGGGCTTCTTGATCTTGGTCTGCGCCTTGCCCGCATGCGGAGAGGAGCAGCAAGCTTCCGGCTGCGACGGGCGCCAGGAGAGATCGTCTCCAGTTGGTCTTTCGCGCGAGGGTGTTCATGAGTGTGCTCCTTCTGGATAGTGATTACGAAGTTCGGGCGAACGTCGGGCGTCGCCGCTACGTTCGCGGGAGAAGGCCCAAGCGATGAGCCACGTGGCCATCGCAGCGAGCACCAAGGCTCCGCTGAAGTGGAGAGTCAGTGTCATGGCGCTGCCGACGAGAGCCTGGAGGAATGTCAGAACGAACAGCAACACCGCGGTGACCGCAGGAATCAGCCCGGTCTTGGTCCCCCACGCACGGAGAACGAGGGCCAGCGCCAGCGCACCAGAGGTGATGTGGAGTCCGACGGCTGCCACGCCATGGACATCGAGTCCGCGAAAGTCTTGGACGTAGAGACCTGCCGAAGCGAAAAGAAGGCCTAGGGCGACGAAATTAGCCAGGGCCAGGCCCCGAGCCGCGCGGAGAAGAGCTGGGGAGGAGAACATGGGATCTACAGCTCACATTCTGTTCTGGTCTGGGACTCGCGCAGGGAGTTCGGAGCCTCGGGTGGGGATCCCCGCCGGGGAGAGCAATTGAGCGGGGCATCCGTGGAATAGCTGAGTACCGCTTGATTTCGTCTGAGGAAGGGGTGTTCTGCAGCGGGTGCCGGAAAGGGGGCGGTATTTGATGGCCCGTTATGACGGTGGCCCCACAGAACCTGGAGGGATCTGTAGGGCCACCACTCTGTCTTCACCATGATCTGCGCCGTTGAAGCAATATGGGTCACGACCCGCGAGGGAGGTCGATCACCCTGCTGGTTAGGCGCGAAGGATCAGGACTCGACGGTGCGCTGGCGCATGAAGAAGGCACCGGCACCGATGGCTCCGAGGGCGAGTGCGCCGCCGCCGGCGGCCATGGCGATATCTGCACCCTGTGAGCCGCCGGAGACGCCGGTGTCGGCGCCGCCTTCAGGCATTCCATCCATCTGTGAGGCGGTCAGGGTGCCACAGGCAGCGGGAAGAGTCGCAGCGTTGGGCAGGGACTCATCGAGCTCGCTCTGCTTGTTCGCGGCTTCCTCGGTCAGCACGGCCGGGTCCACGCCGTGGACCACGACGACGCCGGTGCCATCAACGATGGAGGCCAGCACGTCATCGGGGATCTCCAGGCTGCGCTCGTAGGTGTAGCTGCTGCCCCCGGGGAACCGCTCCACCGCAAGACCGGAGTCGGGTGAGGTGTCGCCTTCGGTGGTCAGTGAGGTGCCGATGCCGCCGTAGAAGGGTGCGCCTTCTTCGACGTTGATGGCGCCGTCGCCGTCGACGTCAGCCTCGGGGCCGGGGCAGGTGCCCTGGGCGCCGAAGTGGATGTGCTGGGCGTGGGGGAAGGGTCCGTCCATGAAGGTCTCGGCTGCGCCGTCGACGGTCATGTAGACCGTGGCCTGGTTGCCCTGGCCCTCGATGAGCACGTCACCGACGGTGCCGCTGTTGTTCAGCGGGTCCAGGTTGGCCTGGAAGGACCAGGACCCGCTGGAGGTCGAGGTGGCGGCGCCATCGGTTGCTCCGCCGTGCTCGGAGTGGGCCATGGCTGGGCCTGCGCCCAGAAGCATTGCGCCGAGCGCGAGGGTGGGAACGGCGAACAGTTTGGATTTAAACATTTGAGGGACTCCTCGTCACAGTGGTGTTGTCGCACGGCCTCTGATCGTGGTCGCGTCCAGGCCATGTACGCGGAGTTCGGAGCGACGGCAGGATCGGATGGTGAAAATCCAAAAAAAGTTTCTCAGCTCACCGATCCGCTTCACCCGGAGGTTCCCGCCTGCTCGGCATTGGCAAAGATTCGGACCGTCATCCTTTTGAAGATGATGGTGTGAAACGGGACCATACGTCCCGGGGCCCCAGAGGCGACGATCTAAGAGCAACCCAGATCACCCATACTGCGAAGATCTTTCTCTGGCCTAACTTTCAAGTAATAAATGTGTAAATCAGCGCCTCTTTAAAACTGTATCGATATCGAAAGACTGCCTTTCTTTGGCGCGGGGTGTGCGGGTGGTGGCTTCGTGGTGTTGCTGAGGCAGAGGAGACATGGAGGTTCCCTTTCGGGTTGGACCTTCTGGGCGGCAGCGATGTCATTCGGCTTGTCACTGTCCGCTCCGGGGTGAGGGTCCGAATACGGCAGGCCAAGGGCGAACCGCAGCATGGAGCTCGCACAATCTCTTTGTTAATGAGGAAAGGCCGCTGGAGATGCATGGAGCCTAGGAGCCACGAACCGTTGCCCCAGGCTCCATCTCGGAAGAGTCCGTGAACGGTTGGGTGGGGTTCGGATCGGGAGACCCGCGACGGTCAGGTCGGCACGTGCCTGTTCCCAAGTCGTCGCGACGTCGTCACCGACGACTGTGCAGCATCGGAGGGACGCATCGTGTCCGCCCACACCCCTAGAGCGCCGGTATGACCGGTCTCTGAGAAATCTGACACGCGGTGGCCAATTCATTGGGACAAGTCCGCCCTAAGCGGGAACCTCTACCTGACGGATCTCGCGGTCCTGTCACATGCAGCCGGAGCTGCCATGGGATGGGACATCTCGATGGAACGCGGTCTGTCTCACTAACGTGTCGAAATCCTCAGAGTTGTCCTACTCGAGCCCTCTGGGTCTGGCCCCAGACTGGCAACCCCGAAAGTCGTAGGGTGAGTCCAGGGGTACCCCTGATTATGGTCCCGACCTGCGTGAAGACGTAGGGCACAAGGAACTCTTCCTGCCCTGCGTGACTTGCGTGGTGATTCGGCGCCCTCGGCCAGGAGGAGAAGTGGGTACGCAGGAGCTGACCCTATGGGTAACGCCCGAGAGGCAGCAGTCCTCCGGCAGGTCGTGCATTGCTGCCCGACTTGCTAGAGGGCTATTGCGAGGCCAATAATGCCGGCGTCAGACGGTTTCCCGCGCGGGAACACCGTGGGACAGCTCACGGTCCGCGAACGCGGGGTCGTCGGCGAAGGACTTGATCCGGGCCACCCGGTAGATGATCAGCGCATATACCGCCTTGGCAGTGATGTCAGCCACCGAGTAGCCGATCTGCTGGCCGACCCAGGCATCCGCCCCGGAGACGTTGAGCATCGGCAGTAGGTAGGCGACAGGGTAGACCGCCCAGCTGCCCAGCAGAAGCCAGCGCAGGTTGCTCAGCGAACGACGTACGCCCGCCGGTTGCAGGTCGAGAGAGGCGGTCAGCTGGACGAACAGCACGTAGAGGATGTAGAGGAACGGGATCATCGAGAGCCCGAAGAAGACTCCCCGGACAGTGTTGTCGTCGCTGATCTCGCCTGGATATCCGAGGGCGATCATCAGTACTGCTGCAGGGACCAGTCGCCACAGCAACTTGGACTGCAACGCGCTGGCCAGTGCTAGCACCGCGATCAGCTCGACCAGCAGCAGTGGCACCGTCAAGAGCCAGTCCACGTACCGGTAGCCCTCGTTGAACGAGGCGCCTGCCGCCTGGGTGTAGATGCCGTCGCCACCGACGGCGTCAGAGACGAAGGCCTCCTTGAAGGAGTCGAAGATGCGGAAGTAGTGGTATGCCGCGATGCCGCAGACCACGATGGCCACGGTGATGGCCTGCCGGTAGCGGGGCAGGATCCGGGGCAGGCAGATGAGCAGGAACACGGCGGTGAAGAGCTGCGAGGCGATGACCAGCGACAGGAAGTTGTAGACGGTGTCGAACTGTCCTTGCGTCAGGGTTTCGGGTATCACGAGTCCTCCATCGGGAAGGCCGCGCTCCACCTTGCAAGCTGCGGCGATACTTTAGTGGATATTTGACATACTAAACTATATGCCGACGATCGATCAACCAGCTGTCGTAGGATCAGGCGAAACACGATGGCCGAGCGGGTAGCGCACATGTCCTAGCCTCGACAGGAGGAAAGATGCCCCAGAACCAGCACGACAGGCACATACTGACAGGCTTCCCCAACGCGGCCATCCACCTCCTGAGGGCCCTTGAGGAAGAGCGGCAACGCCTCGCAGAGGCGCATTCCCTCTCCACCACGGACCTCCGAGGCCTCTTTCGCATCGCCGAATCGGGAGACCTGACCCCCAAGGAGCTGGCTGGCCATCTCGCCTTGACCGGCGGGGCGGTCACCGGCATCTCAAGACGCCTCGTCGCCGCAGGGTTGCTGCGACGCGTCACCCACCCGGAGGACCGGCGCAGTGTGCGACTGCAGCTGACCAGCGAAGGACATCGGACCATCTCTGCGATCCACGCCGACTTCATCGCTATGGTGGCTCGAGCGACCCACGGGCTCTCGCAGGAGGATGTGAAGACTGCGAACGATGTCCTGTGGCGGGTCACCGGCGCATTGGGGGAACGGCAGTCCGCGCTCCGTGCCGGGCGCTCCCTCCCGGCCGACACCCCCTGAGGCGTGCTGGTCGCGGCCGCTGATTCTGGTAGCTACGGATAGTTCGAACAGGCAGGCCTCGTGAGAGTCGTGACTCGTGCACTTGCCCCAGAGTCGTAAGTGTCCGAACGCCGACAGAATCGACGTATTCGAGGGTGGTCTCAAGAAGTGCGCCAGAGCGACTCGTGTGACAAGGGTCATTCTTCGCCAGATGAGTGGGACGACCGACACGTTGTGCGACTTCCTGCGCAAGTGTTGGATCCCGCGGATCTTGTCACATGGGCCAGGCGCTGACGTGGGAAGTGACATTTCTCGCGGGCATGGGCAGTCTCTTCAACTTGTGGCAATCCTCAGGTTCGTTTGCGGTTACGTCCCGACTACCCCAGGTGAGGGTGCAGCAGTGTCTCTATTGCCTGAGGGTCCCAAAGTATGGAGATAGGTGTAGCGGATAGGGCACCCCTGCGGGCATCTTTGTCGGGCGGGGTAAACGGGCATCCCAGCGATGACAGGGGCGCAAGACGTCGATTAGGTGGATCACGCGCGGTTACCGACCGACTTGCGGGCAGCGTGAAGGATTCTCCTTAGGCTAGATCGGACCTGCTGCGCGATCACGTGTCAACTGCTCCACGCCCTAGGCGGGGTCCGCGTTTCAGCTGGTCGTGGAGCGTGTCCGCGCCGGCTAGCGAAGCTCCGGCCCGTTCGTTGCTGACATCATCGTGTTCATGGTTGTCCTCGCTTCAGTGGTGCTCCACGCTCTCGCCGTCTGACTCAGCGCTCCGCGCAGCCACTGCCATCAGAGATTCGTCCATCAAGGAGAGAGACCATGCTCGAAAAAACCATCATCCTCACTGGGGCCAGCGACGGGATCGGAGCTGCAGCTGCCCGCCAGCTCGTCGCAGACGGCCATAAGGTCGCCCTTGTGGGTCGCTCGAAGCACAAGACCGAAACCCTGGCGCTCGAGCTCGACACCGAGTTCTTCCTCGCTGACTTCACCAGGCTCTCCGAGGTCAGGACACTTGCTGCGCGTTTGAAGCACCAATATCCCCGGATAGACGTTCTTGTCAACAACGCCGGCGGCATCTTCGGGGATCAGACTCGCACTGAAGATGGGTTCGAGAAGACGCTGCAGGTGAACCACCTCGCGCCGTTCCTGCTCACCAACCTCCTGATGGACACGCTCACGGCGAGCAAAGCGTCGGTCATCAACACGTCCAGTGTGGGCGCGCGTTTCTTCGGCAGGATCGACCTCGATGACCTCAATAACGAGCGGAGGTACTCCGCGAACAAGGCCTATGGCGACGCGAAGTTGGCCAATATCCTCTTCGCCAAGGAACTCGACCGCAGGTTCTCCGACCAGGGAATCTCCGCGGTCGCCTTCCACCCCGGAAACGTGATGACAAGCTTCGCTTCAGATACCACCAGCGTGATGCGGTTCATCTATCAGACCCCCCTGGGACGAATGACTGGTCTCATCAGCCCCGAGCAGGGCGCGCTACCCCTGGTGTGGCTTGCTGCGGGCGCGCCGGGCCGGGAGTGGGTCGCGGGTGAGTATTACGAGAAGCAGAAGACCGCCAAGACCAACCCTCAAGCCGCGGACGTGCAACTGGCAGCCGGACTGTGGGACAAGAGCGCTGAGCTCGTAGGGCTCTCCACCGCCGCGCAGTAGCCGTCTGGTCGGGTAGCAGGGCGTCTTGTCTGGGTTCGGCGGTGTTCAGGACGCGCTGGCCTCTGCGAGACCAGAACGCCGCGCACTCCGGGGTGAACCAGAGGCGCCACGAAACCCTCCACGAGACGAGAAGCTTTCCTCCGACGCACGGGCGCCCGTAGACCGGTCGCCTTGAGGACACTCATGGTCCACTCCAGGACTCGATGCCCGCATAGGGGTCTGAACCGTACTGGGATTGATGGAGAGTCTGGTCTGCCCCGGGTTTGATGGCGTCAGCGAATCCACATTGGTTGCGCTGCAATCCACGAGACGAGTGGGTCAAAGTCTGCTACCCAAAGTCGGTCGAGTTCGAGGAGGCTTTCGTATGGCACGTGGCCTCGTGTGGTGCTCGACCAGAACAAGCCCGAGTAGTGGCGCTGATTGCGATAGGTGCGTGGTTCGCGGATCGGCAGGGCTCTTGACAGCCGGTGTTGATCTACAGCGCCCACAGTGGTTTCAACCAGGGTTCCCTCTTGGGAGAGGTGCTCCAGCTTGGTTCTCAAAAGAAGTTGAGCGTCCATGCCTTCACTATTCTCGCGGTGACACGATATCGGGAGGGTGACACGCACGTGACACGAAACTGAGACAGTGACACGAAAAACGGGATCCTAATGTGGGGTCCTGCGGATCTTGTCACACGGGTCGGCCGCTGACATGGGGAATGACATTGCGCTGAGACGCGGTCTGTCTCACTTACTTGTCGTAATCCCCAGGCGCGAACGCAGGGGAGCTCAAACAGTCGTCGCGAGGGGCTCGCTGAGATGTTCTGTGGAGAAGCTGGCTCGCCCGGGACCGTTTGGTGAGCCACATGCGCAACTGAGGTGAAGGCTCGATGCGACGGGCGGGAAGCCGAACATGTGAAGTGTCCGATAAAGAGCGGCTAGTTGTTCCCGGCGAGAACTGCGACGTATTCAAGCTGGCTCCTATAGCGCGATGATTGCTCCTGGTCCAGGCCATAGCCAAGCTCGCCGAGCGCTACGACGATCCGGAACTGCACTACGGACTCCTCGAAGCGCTCAGCGTACATAAGCGACTAGCCAACCTGTGTCGAAACGCGATGATCATCGAGCCAGCAATATCTGGAATCTGGGTCTGCTGGCTGGGTCGACTGGTCTAACAATCGGCAACTCCGCGGGACTCTTGGGATGCTCACCCCGATAGAGTTCGAGAAGCTCCACAATCAGGCCCTCACTCGAGAGCCCGAACCCGCAAAGTAGCGGCATCGAACCTGGGCCGGTTCAGTTTGAATCCGAAAACGATGCGCTGTCCAGAAGGATTCACACCAGAAAGAGGGACGTCATGACCAATTGGCGGATCAGGGACTTCTACTCAGCGGACCTTGACGGGATCCTGCACCTCTGGGAAACGCTCAAGTCCCACAATCTCGAACCGGTATACGCGATCTCTGAAGTAGTGGCCTCGTGCGAGAAGGACCATGCTGTGGTGGCGGTGCAGGGTGAGCAGGTGGTGGGCGCCGCCGTCGGCCGCGCGGCACATGATCAGGGCTGGATCGTATTCCTGGCCACCCTGCCCGAATACTCCGACCTGGGAGTCGGCACCGCGCTGTTGGCCGCTGTCGAAAACCGGATGGCACCGCACGGGCTGAACAAGCTCTCGGCGCTGATCCCGGAATCCGAAACCCGCGTGGAGGCCTTCCTGGGCCGCGGCTTCGCCCTGAAGCAGAACCTGCGATACTTCGAACGGACCATACCCGTCCAACGCCAGGAACTCGGCGCACTCGGCCAGCTCGGCGGACGCGTCCTCGCCCGGGACCTATGGGATAACGTCGCGGGAATGCGCAAGGAGAAGGAACTGCTCGAGCGCCGGCTCGTCCTGCCTCTTGCCGAAGCGGACCTCGCGGACGAATTCGGCGTGGTGCCGCCGCGCGCCGTGGTTCTCTTCGGCCCGCCCGGCACCGGGAAGACCACTTTCGCCAAAGCCATCGCCTCCCGCCTCGAGTGGCCCTTCGTCGAAGTGTTTCCCTCCCGCCTCGCCGCCGACCCGCAGGGCCTGGCGGGAGCGTTGCGCGAAACGTTCCTCGAGATCGCCGACCTGGAGCACGCCGTGGTGTTCATCGACGAGGTGGAAGAAATCGCCTCCCAGCGCTCCGGCGAACCGCCCTCGCCGCTGCAGGGAGTCACCAACGAGCTCCTCAAGATCATCCCGGCCTTCCGCGAACAGCCCGGGCGCCTACTGGTCTGCGCTACCAACTTCATTCGCGCGCTGGACACCGCCTTCCTTCGCCACGGCCGTTTCGACTACGTCATCCCCATCGGACTGCCGGACCGGCAGGCCCGCGAAGCCATGTGGCAGCGCTTTGTCCCGTCACCCGTAGTGGACGCCGTGAACGTGGAACTGCTCGTGGCACGCACCGAAGGATTCTCCCCTGCGGATATCGAATACGCGGCACGCAGTGCCTCCCAGCAGGCACTGGAAAAAGCAGTGTACGACGACGGCCGGCTGGCTTCAGTCGGTACGGCTTCGGCCCGGGAGGCGCTGCGGAAGGGACCCTCTACACAGGACTACCTCGACGCAATCTCTGAAACCCGCACCACCGTCAGCGCCGAAGTGCAGCAGGACTTCTTGGAAGATATCGACGCCCTAGGCCGTGTGTAGTGGCTGGGGAGACTTGGCCGGTGCTTCTGAACTGCGGGCTGACGGCGTCAAAGCCGATAGCTAAACTCGCTGACCCTAGTCTTTTTGTTTCGGTGGTAAGTGATCGCGGGACCGCCTGCCGGCGATGGAATACTTCCGCCCAACTCAAAGTTGAGTACTATTGACTCAAGTTTATTCGGCGCCGTCGTGCAACCGGCGTCACCACGCACTGGGAGGGGCAGACATGGACGTCAAACTCACGACCAAATCGCAGGAGGTCGTCTCCGCGGCCGCAATGAACGCGAACACCGCGAGCAACCCGCAGGTGGAGCCGGCCCACATCCTCAAGGCACTGGTGGATCAGCGCGAATCCATGGCCGTCGCGCTGCTCAAGGCAGCCGGAGTCGATCCCGACGCCGTGAGCACCCGCGCCTCCGCCATCATCAAGGCGTTGCCCGCCACTCGCGGGGACTCCGTCGCCGCTCCGCAGTTCTCGCCCGCCGGGCTCAACGTCATCAAGGCTGCCCAGGCGCAGGCCGAGGACTTCGGCGATGACTTCGTCTCCACGGAACACCTGCTGATCGGCGCGGCCACCGACGGCGGCGCGGTGGGCCGGGCCCTCGCGGATGCCGGCGCGACCCTGCAGGCGCTCAAGGCCGAGCTGCCAGGGCTGCGTGGAGACCGCAAGGTCACCACTCCTGACCCGGAGAACACCTTCCAGGCCTTGGAGAAGTACGGCACGGACATGACCGAGATCGCGCGCTCGGGCAAGCTGGACCCCGTGATCGGGCGTGACTCGGAGATCCGCCGGGTGGTCCAGGTGCTCTCGCGCCGGACCAAGAACAACCCGGTCCTGATCGGCGAGCCCGGCGTCGGCAAGACCGCCGTCGTCGAAGGCCTGGCCCAGCGCATGGTCGCCGGTGACGTGCCGGAGTCGCTGCGTGAGAAGACGCTGATCTCGCTGGACCTGGGCGCGATGATCGCCGGTGCGAAGTACCGCGGGGAGTTCGAGGAGCGGCTGAAAGCCGTGCTCGAGGAGATCAAGGCCGCGGAAGGCAGGATCGTCACCTTCATCGACGAGATCCATACCGTGGTCGGAGCCGGCGCCTCGCAGGGCTCCATGGACGCTTCCAACATGCTCAAGCCGATGCTCGCCCGTGGGGAGCTGCGCCTGATCGGTGCGACCACGCTGGATGAGTACCGCGAGAACATCGAGGCCGACGCCGCCCTGGAGCGCCGCTTCCAGCAGGTCTACGTGGGAGAGCCCTCGGTGCCCGACGCGATCGCGATCCTGCGCGGGATCAAGGAGCGCTACGAGGCGCACCACAAGGTGGGCATCGCCGACAACGCCCTGGTCGCCGCCGTCACCCTCTCCGACCGCTACATCAGCGGCCGTCAGCTGCCGGACAAGGCCATCGACCTCATCGATGAGGCCGCCTCCCGGCTGCGCATGGAGATCGACTCCGCCCCGGTGGAGATCGACGAGCTGCGTCGAGTGGTGGACCGGCTCACCATGGAGGAGCTCGCGCTGCAGAACGAGACCGACGCCGGCTCCGCCGAGCGACTGATCACCCTGCGCGAGGACCTGGCCGACCGCAAGGAGGAGCTCGCCGAGCTCACCGCGCGCTGGGAGGCCGAGAAGGGCGAGCTCAACCGCGCCGGTGAGCTGCGCGTGACCCTGGACGAGCTGAAGTCCGCCGCCGAACGCGCCCAGCGCGACGGCGACCTCGCCGAGGCCTCCCGGCTGCTCTACGGCGAGATCCCGCAGGTCGAGAAGGACCTGGCCGCCGCTGAGGAGGAGGACGCCTCCACCCCGGCCCCGGAGAAGAAGATGGTCGCCGACGAGGTCGACGCCGACGGGATCGCCGGGGTCATCTCGGCCTGGACCGGCATCCCTGCCGGGCGGCTGCTGCAGGGCGAGACCGCGAAGCTGCTCCAGATGGAGGAGCTCATCGGCTCGCGGCTGATCGGGCAGACCAAGGCTGTCGGGGCGGTCTCCGACGCCGTTCGCCGCGCGCGCACCGGCGTCTCCGACCCCGACCGACCCACCGGCTCCTTCCTCTTTCTGGGCCCCACCGGCGTGGGCAAGACCGAGCTGGCCAAGGCGCTCGCGGAGTTCCTCTTCGATGACGAGCGCTCCATGATCCGCATCGACATGTCCGAATACTCGGAGAAGCACTCCGTGGCCCGGCTGGTCGGTGCGCCCCCAGGCTATGTGGGCTTCGACCAGGGCGGCCAGCTCACTGAAGCAGTCCGGCGTCGTCCTTATTCGGTGGTGCTCCTGGATGAGGTGGAGAAGGCCCACCCCGAGGTCTTCGACATCCTGCTCCAGGTCCTCGATGACGGCCGGCTCACCGACGGCCAGGGCCGCACCGTGGACTTCCGCAATACGGTGCTGATCCTGACCTCCAACATGGGCTCCCAGTTCCTGGTGGACCAGACCCTGGAGACCAAGATCAAGCATCAGCGGGTCATGGACGTCGTCCATGCCTCCTTCAAGCCCGAATTCCTCAACCGACTCGATGACATCGTGATGTTCGATCCGCTGAGCATGGAACAGCTCAGCGGCATCGTGGAGCTGCAGATCGGGCTGCTGCAGGAGCGCATGGCCGCACGGCGTCTGGTCCTGGAGGTCACCGAGTCCGCCCGGGACTGGCTGGCGTTCACCGGCTACGACCCCGCCTACGGCGCTCGGCCGCTGCGCCGACTGGTGCAGCGCGAGATCGGCGACCAGCTGGCGCGCGCGCTGCTCTCCGGGGAGGTCGAGGACGGAGACACCGTCCTGGTAGACCGGCAGGAGCTCACCCTGGAAGGGGAGTCCGTGCACGGGCTCACCGTGACCAAGAAGTCCTGACCCTCATCCTTCCTGGGTGGTTGAGTTCTCTGGTCGGTACGTAACCGCCGGAGAACTCAGCCACCTGGGAGTAGAGGCAAGGCTTCAGCGGTGGACGTCGTAGACCGCCTTGAGGACTCCGTTGGGGTAGTGGGCAGATTCGCGCAGGGTCAGCTTCGTCGCCGGACGCTCCTCGGCGGTGAAGAGTCGCTTTCCTGCGCCGAGCAGCACCGGGAAGATCAGCAGGTTGTAGCGATCGATCAGGCGCGCGTGCATCAGGCTTCGCGCCAGTGCGGCGCTGCCGTGGATGAAGACTGCACCGCCGTCCTCCTGTTTGACGGCGGCCACGTCCTTGGTGGAGCGCAGCAGTGTGATCGGTCCCCAGCCCTCGATGGTCGCGTCCTCCTCCAGGCGGGTCGAGACCACGTACTTCGGCAGATCCCTGTACGCCGCGTGATCCTCGGATCCTGGCCAGATCGGGGCGAAGGCCTCGTAGCTGTGGCGGCCGAACATCAGCGCCGTCGTCTCCTCCAGCTCCTCGTCCTTGAGCGAGAACGCCTCGGGCAGAAACTCTGTGCGGGGCACCCACCCGCCGCTGGGGTGCCCTTCGCTGGTGGCGCCCGGGGAGTCAACCACGCCATCAAGGGACACGAAGCCTGTCCATACCAATTCCCTGGCCATGCGTCCTCCAGTGCCGAAAAGCCCGAGTCTGCACCAGCGATCTGCAAGCTGTCACGGCCCGGAGGCCTCGTGCCCGCGCCGATCCTCATGGCTGGTTGAGTTCTCCGGTCGGTACGTAACCGCCGGAGAACTCAACTGCGCAGGTTGGGCAGCCAGGAAGGTTAGCGGCTCAGGAGGAGGCCTTCGCGGGCCAGCAGCGCCCGCTTGGTCTCGATGCCGCCGAAGCCGTAGCCGCCGAGGCCGCCGTCGGAGCGGATCACGCGGTGACACGGCACCGCGAAGGCGACCAGATTGTTCGCACAGGCGCTTGCCGCGGCTCGGTGTGCCAGCGGGCGGCCGGCCATCTGGGCGAGCTCCGCGTAGGAGACCGTCTCCCCGGCCGGAACGTCGCGCAGCGCCGCCCAGACCTCCTGGCGGTAGCCCGAGCCGGGCTGCACCACGGCCAGCTCATCCAGGGCCGCATGGTCGCCCGCGGCATAGGCCGCCACCGCTTCAGCAACCTGTCCGGTGCCCGCAGGCAGCGGCTTCATCTCCCGGGCCGCGGTGGCCGGGGCCAACACCTCAAGCTGGTCCATCAGCTGCTCCAACACCCGCCCGATCGCAGCCACCTCCGGCTCGTCACCGGCAGCCTGGGCCAGCGAAGCGGCCCGGATCGTGTCGTCCTCGGGGGAGTAGATCGCCACGATGGCGCCGAGCCCGTCCAGGGAGGCCGAGCACCAGCGCAGCTCGGGCAGGTCGGACTCCGGCAGAAGCGGTAGATCAGTCATAGACCGAATTCTCCACCGCCCGCCGAGTAAGGTCCACCTCCCCGACCTCCGCGAGGGCCGCTAGGCCGAGACTTCGGCCGATACCCCGTGCCCTGCAGCCGTCGCCCCTGGCGCCTTCGCTGCCGCAGCCGCGTCCATCACGGCTCGAGCCACGGCGGGAGCCACGCGTGCATCCAACGGAGAGGGCACGATGTGCTCCGGACTGAGCTCATCTCCCACGAGGTCCGCCAGCGCGGTCGCCGCCGCGATCTTCATCTCCTGGGTGATCCGGCGTGCTCCTGCGTCCAGCGCCCCGCGGAAGATTCCCGGGAATGCCAGCACATTGTTGATCTGATTGGGGTAGTCCGAGCGGCCGGTGGCCACCACAGCTGCGTGGCGCTTGGCGACCTCGGGCATCACCTCGGGGTCCGGATTGGACAGGGCGAAGACGATCGCACGATCGTTCATCCGGGCCAGCTCCTCCTCGGGGACCCTGGAGGAGGAGACGCCGATGAACACATCGGCCCCGTCCAGCGCCTCAGCGAGCTGACCGCTGACCTGTCTGCGGTTGGTGCGCTGCGCATACTGGGTCTTGATCTCGCTGAGCCCCTCGCGGCCCTCATGGATCACTCCGCGCGAGTCGGTCAGGATCACCTCGCCGACGCCGGCGCCGAGCAGGATCTCGGTGACCGCGATCCCAGCGGCTCCCGCCCCCGCGATCACGACGCGCATCGAAGCGAACTCGCGTTCGGTGACGCGTGCGGCGTTGGTCAGAGCGGCCAGGACGACGACGGCGGTGCCGTGCTGGTCGTCGTGCATCACCGGACAGTCCAGCGCCTCAATCAGGCGAGCTTCGAGCTCGAAGCAGCGTGGAGCCGCCACATCCTCGAGATTCACCGCCCCGAAGCTGGGGCGCAGCCGCACCATGGTCTCTACAATCTCATCCACATCGTTGGTATCGATCACCAGGGGAATCGAGTTGAGGCCGCCGAAAGCCTTGAACAGCGCCGACTTGCCCTCCATGACGGGCAGCGAGGCGGCCGGGCCGATGTCGCCCAGCCCGAGGACGGCGGTGCCGTCGGAGAGCACCACCACCAGGCGGTCGGCCCAGGTGTGGGTGGCCTGCAGCTGCGGCGTCTCGTGGATGGCGCGCGAGACCTGCGCCACGCCCGGGGTGTATGCGATTGAGAGTGCGCGCGTGGAGTCCAGCGGCATGGTGGTCTCGACACTGAGCTTGCCGCCCTCGTGGGCAGCGAAGATCTCATCAGTGGTGGGGGCCGTGGGCGCCGTCGCCGCGCGGTCATTTGTGGACATGGAGGTGTCTCCTGGAAGAAGTGTGATGGGGCTGCACGCGCAGAGCTGGCCCATCGCGGCCGCACCCGCGGTTCACGGCGGGGGCCAGGGGCTCAGCTAAGGTGCATCGTCTGCCGCGCCACCGAGATCGTCGGATGGCGTTGTCGCAGCGGTCGGTACTTTCTTTGGACCGTGCGGAACAGAGTACGCCATCTTGGCGTTGAAAGGTGTGATCGTGCTCGCTCGAAGGACAGTTCGGACGACGGCGCAGCGCCAGTCATGTTAACCTAGGATCACGAACTACTTCATACACAGATAATCCCGCGATAGCCCCTGCCCGGCATCGCACCAGGGATACGAGAAGACAGAGGGGGTCTCGCTTATGGGGCGTGGCCGTCAGAAGGCGAAAGCTACGAAGCAGGCTCGGGAGATCAAGTACTACACTCCGGACACCGACCTGACCGCTCTTGAGAGAGAGCTCGCCAAAACCCGTGGTGACAGGGATTCGTCCAGCCGCCCAGCGCGCGCGGACGCCGAAGAGCGCAGCAGCGGCTTTGACCCGTACGAGGACAAGTACGGGCGCTGACCCGTGGAAGAGCCCACTCCAGCGGCCTTCACCAAACCCGTCGAGAACGCCCATAGGGCAGCGCTCCGATCCATAGCCCGGGTGGTGAAGGACACCGCCGAGCCCCAGCCCGACGAGATCGCCCGTGAGGGCATCCGGCGGATGCTCGAGCTGGGCGACGTCCTCTGCGTCACCGGGGCGGGCGTCTCCACGGATTCCGGCATCCCGGATTATCGCGGCCCCCAGGGGTCCCTGCATCGTCACCGTCCGATGACCTACCAGGAGTTCCAGCACGACGCCGCCTCGCGCCGTCGCTACTGGGCCCGTGGCTTCGTCGGATGGCGCCAGATGCACCAGGCCGAGCCCAACTCGGCCCACCAGCTGCTCGCCGACTGGCAGTCTGAAGGGCTGCTCAGCGGACTGATCACCCAGAACGTGGACGGTCTCCACCGCGCCGCCGGGGCCGATCCGGTGGTCCACCTGCACGGCGACATGGACTCCGTGATCTGCCTGACCTGCGGCAACCGCGAGGCCCGCTCCTCGCTGGACGCGCGGCTGCAGGAGGCCAACCCCGGCTACGCCGAGGCCGCCTTCGCCGCCGCCGAGAACGTGAACCCCGACGGCGACGTCACCCTGGATCAGTCCTGGGTGGAGAAGTTTCACATGGTCACCTGCCTGGTCTGCGGCTCCGAGAATCTCAAGCCCGACGTCGTCTACTTCGGCGAATCGGTGCCCGCCGAGCGCAAGGCCGCGGTCGAGGAACTCGTCGCCGCGTCCTCGGCGCTGCTGGTGGTGGGCAGCTCGATGGCGGTGATGAGCGGATTCAAGATCGCGCTGACCATGCACCAGTCGGATCGGCCCATCGGTGTGATCAACGGCGGTCCCTCCCGTGCCGACCCCAAGGCGGACTGGCGCTGGAGGACCCGGATCACCCCGGCACTGCAGACGCTGGACACCCTGCTGGGTGATCAACCTCACCAGTAACTATACCGGACGTATAGTATAGTAACTCGGGTGATGACCCTTCCTTCTCCTGTGCATGTCGATCGCCATGCCCTCAGCGCGTGGCAGCGCTGGACCCTGCTCGCCATCGTCTCCTCGGCGCTGTTCCTGATCGCCCTGGACAACACGATCCTCTACACCGCCCTGCCCACCCTGACCGCAGAGCTCGGCGCCTCCTCCTCTCAGCAGCTGTGGATCATCAATGCCTACCCGCTGGTGATCGCCGGGCTGCTGCCCGGATCCGGCGCGCTGGGCGACCGGTTCGGGCACAAACGGATCTTCCAGGTCGGCCTCGGCATCTTCGGAGTGGCCTCGATCCTGGCCGCTTTCTCCGGCAGCTCCGAGATGCTCATCGCCTCCCGCGCGCTCCTCGCCGTGGGTGCCGCCGCAATGATGCCCGCCACGCTCGCGCTGATCCGACTGACGTTCTCAGTGGAGCGTGAGCGCAATATGGCCATCGCCATCTGGGCCGCCGTGGCCACCGTGGGCATGGCCCTGGGCCCGATCGTGTCCGGAGTGCTGCTGGAGTTCTTCTGGTGGGGCTCGGTGTTCCTGGTCAACGTCCCGATCGTCGCCGCCGCCCTGGTGCTGATGCTGTTGGTGGGCCCGCCGAACCTGGCCAACCCCGGCCGGCACTGGGACTGGCTCTCCTCCGCCCAGGTGATGCTTGGGCTCACCGCCGCGGTGCTGGCGATCAAGACCATCGCCGAGACCCCGGTGGACTGGCTGCGCTTCATCGTCTCCATCGTGGTCGCCGCCGTCATGCTCACCGTCTTCGCCCGGCGCCAGATGCGACTCAAC
The DNA here is from genome assembly GCF_022565835.1 of Nesterenkonia sp. DZ6. Classification (NCBI taxonomy): domain Bacteria; kingdom Bacillati; phylum Actinomycetota; class Actinomycetes; order Micrococcales; family Micrococcaceae; genus Nesterenkonia; species Nesterenkonia sp. DZ6. The sequence goes on along the minus strand of NZ_JAJOYW010000003.1, from coordinate 7,732 downwards.
CGCACCGCCGAGCCGCTGGTGGACTTCACGATCTTCCGCAACCGCGGATTCAGCGGCGGTGTCATCGCCGCAGGCGCCAGCATCTTCGCCATCGTCGGGGTCCAGCTGGGCACCACCCAGCGCTTCCAGCTGGTCGAGGGCTTCTCCCCGCTGGAGGCCGGGCTGATCGTCTCCGCGCTGGCCCTGGGCTCACTGCCCTTCGCGCTCTTCGGCGGGGCGATCCTGCACCGCGCCGGCCTGCTCACGCTGATCGGCGGCGGCATGGTCCTCGCCGCGATCGGCGCACTGGTCTCCATCTACGCCGTCATCGATGACTCGCTGGTGCTGCTGGTGGTCAGCTTCGGCGTGCTCGGCGCCGGCCTGGGCGCCTCGATGTCGGTGGCCTCGACCGCGATCATGGGCAACGTCCCACCGCGCCGCGCCGGCATGGCGGCCTCCATCGAGGAGGTCTCCTACGAGTTCGGCGGTCTGGTCGGGGTGGCCATGCTGGGAAGCCTGCTCACCTTCGTCTACACCCGGGTCCTGGTGCTGCCCGCAGGTGCCGAGCAGTACGCGGGCCAGGCCCCGGCCGCGGTGCTCGAATCCGGGGACGCCCCGGCGATGGCGGCAGCGGCCGAGGCCTTCGACGTCGCCTACCTGGGCGTGCTGATCGGCGTCGCCGTGGTGATGGTGCTCGCCGCCGTCGCGTCGTCCTGGATGCTGCGCCGCTACACCCCGGGCACCGAATCCCAGGCCTATCCCGACAACCACTGAGAATCCCCGACGACCACTGCGGACCCTCGAGAAGACCGAGAAGCACATGAGCATCCACCGATCGGAGATCCAACCCTGTGCGACCTTCCAAACGCCGCGAGATCCTCGACGCCGCCACCCGGGTGGTCCAGCGTGAAGGCGTGACCACGCTGACCTACGAGTCGGTGGCTGCCGAGGCCGGCATGACCAAGGGCGGGCTGCTCTACCACTTCCCCTCACGGGAGGAGCTGCTGCTGGGCCTGCACCGGCATGTGGCGCAGAACTGGGAGCTGGCGCTGGAGGCCCAGGCCGGCGGCACGGCCCAGGAGCTCAGCCGCGACGAACGCTTCCGGGCCTTCGTGCGGCTCTCCCAGAACCCCGAGCGCGCGGAGCTGCTGCTGATGCTCGAGGCCTCCGAGGATCCGGTGGCCAACGCCGCCTGGGACGAGGTCTTCGCCCGCTGGGCGCCGCAGCCGCCGGGAGTCCCCCGGCCCGCTGAAGCTCCGCTGTCCACGGGCACCCAAGAGACCCAGGCCCTCGACGACGACGCCGCGGAGGCCGCTGCGGTCCAGCGCTTCATCGCGCGGCTCGCCGCCGACGGGCTGTGGTTCTACGAGGCGCTCTCCACCGAGCGGCTGGACCCGCGACTGCGCGAACGGGTGACCGAGGAGATCATCGCGCTCGCGCAGAGCGCCGAGGTGCTGGCAGAGTAGTCTCGTCCAGTGGCGATTCTCTCTCTGATGCTCTTCGTGGTGGCCGGCGCCGGCACCCCCGGGCCGAACAACACCATCGTGATGGCCTCCGGAGCCGCCTACGGCTTCAAGCGGACGCTGCCGGCGATCCTGGGAGTGAACCTCGGCTTCCCGTCCATGGTGCTGCTGGTGGGGATCGGCCTCGGCCAGGCGCTCGAGCAGTGGCCGGTGATCCTCGACATCCTGCGCCCCGTCGGGATCCTCTACCTGCTCTGGCTCGCCTTCAAGATCGCCAACGGACCCACCACGCTGACCCCGAACCCCGGAGCCAAGCCGCCGGGGTTCGTGCAGATGGCGCTGTTCCAGTTCGTCAACCCCAAGGCGTGGACCCTCTCAGTGGCCGCGCTGAGCACCTTCACCGGCTTCTGGGACTCCTTCATGCTGGAGGTTGCGGTGATCGCGCTGGTGGCCTGCACCTTCGGCGCCCCCTTCACCGTGGCGTGGACGCTGCTGGGCGTGGGCGCAGGCCGGATCATCTCGCAGCCCGCGCACATGCTGATCTTCAACCTGGTCATGGCCGGGCTGCTGGTCGTCTCGGTGGTGCCCGCCATGGTGGACACCTGGGAATCACTGCCTCTCTAGCTGCTCGCGTCCAGGCGCAGCTGGTGATCGCTGATCTCGGACGCCCAGCGCTGATCGTGGGTCGCCACCAGCACCGCACCTCCCGCGGCGGTGAACCCGCGGACCAGAGAGCTCAATCGGTGCATCCCGGCGGCATCCCGGCCCAGCGTGGGTTCATCTAACAGGAGCACCGCGGGCTTCAGCAGCAGCGCGGACGCGATCACGCAGTCCTTGCGCTGGGCGGGCACCAGATCATAGGGATGCTCCTCGGCGTCAGTGCTGAGCCCTGCGGTCTCCATCACCTGTTCCACGTCCAGCTCTCGCTGCGCCCGTGCGCGCTGCCGGTCTTCGCGTCTGAGCCGGCGTCCCCCCGGGCCCAGCGGGGCCGCGCGCATCAGCTCCGCGCGCACCGTGGAGGCGGAGAGCTGGTCTCCGGGATCCTGGCCCACCCAGGCCAGGTGGTCCGCGCGGCGATGCGCCGGTGCCGCGGCGAGCTCGACGCCGCCTGGTCCGATGATCCTGGTCCCAGGCTCTGCGGGAAGAAGTCCCGCCAGGGCGCTGAGCAGCGTGGACTTCCCCGACCCGTTGGCGCCGAACAGGACGGCCACCTCCCCGGCGCGCAGGTCCAGCGCGACGCCGTCCAGCACCCGGATGGCGTCGCGCTGGACGGAGAGCTCCCGCACGCGCAGCAACACCTCCTGGCCAGGGTCGGGCGTCGGCGCGGATGGCTCGCTCTGCGCAGCCGGGGTGCGGCGAACGTCCCAGATCTCGTGCTCGTCCAACTGCGCCCGGGTCAGCTCCGCCACCGGCAGCAGACCCCCCGGGGTCATCGTGGCAGGGCGCCCCTGGTCGAGGAACAGCACCTCGTCGCAGGCGGCGGTGAGGTCATCGTGCTGATGCCCCGTCAGCAGCACTGCGCCCCCGGCGTCACGGAACTCGCGCAGGGACCGGGCCAGGCGCCGTCGTGCGCTGGCATCGAGGGCCTGGGAGGGCTGATCGAGCACCAGGACGCTCGGGCGCAGGGTGAGCAGCCCGGCGAGGGCGGTGAGCTGCCGTTCCCCGCCGGAGAGCGTGGAGAGGTCTCGTTCAGCCAGGCCAGCGATGCCCAGCGCCTGCAGGCTGGCATCGGCGCGCTCCAGGCACTCGGGCAGGGGCAGCCCCAGCAGCCGCCCAGGAAGCGCGGCCTCGTCTCGGACGGTGCGGGTCAGCCCGGTGAGCTGGGCCTCCGGGTCGTCGCCGAGCATCCCCACCCCGCCGCGCACGTGAGCACCGTCGTGCTCGCCGCTGGAGGAGTGCCCTCCATCGGTCTGGTCACGCAGCTCGCGCACGCCGGTGCTGTGCCCGTGTTCGCCGAGCAGTCCGGCGGCGGCACGGGCCAGGGTGGAGGTGCCCGCTCCCTGCGGGCCCAGGACCGCGACGGCATCACCGGGGCGAAGACCCAAGTCCACGGCCTCCAGAGCGGGAGTCTCGGCGCCGCGGTAATGGAACCCGAAGTCGGTCAGACGCAGCAGCGGCCGCAGGGCGGAGGAGGACGGCGCGGGGTCAGGCATCGAAGACTCCGAGGATCTCGGTGGCAGAAGGCAGCGGCAGCAGTCCGGCCAGAGAGGCGACCACCAGCAGAGCTGAGCCGACGACGGCGCCCCAGCGCAGTCCGCGCTGGCCCGCGCCCTGGGGATAGAACCGGGCCGGGGTGGGGTGAGCGGCCTGGCCGAACCCGCGCTGAGAAAGGGCGTCATGGCGCTGATCGAGCTGTGTGATCGCGGTGACCAGCAGTCCGGTGAGCACCCCGGTGAGCAGGCGCAGCCGCACGAGCAGCCGGTCGGTGTCCCAGCCGCGGGCGGAGCGGGCTGTCAGGGCGGCGCGGACCCGGTGCTGGGCCAGCGGTATCAGGCTCATCGCGGCGGCGCACACATAGGCCAGGGACAGGGGCAGGCGCAGGGTCAGCAGGCCGTCGAAGGCACGCGTCGGGTCAGACCCGAAGGCGAACAGCGCGCAGACGGCCACCATCGCGGCGACCCGGAGCCAGAGCTGGATCGCCAGCGCGACGCCCTCCACGGTGACCGCGGCGGGTCCGAACTCGGCGAGGACCTCGGCCTGCTCGCCGGGGTAGAAGAGCCCCTGGATGATGCCGACCATGACCAGCATGGGTCCGGCCAGCACCACCAGGGTCAGCAGCCAGCTGCGGAAGCGGACCCGCGGGGAGGCCGCCGCTGTGACCACCGCGCAGATGAGCACGGCGGCCGGGATCAGCGGGGAGGGGACTCCGTAGACGAGCAGCAGCGCACAGCCGAGCAGGACCAGCTCAGTGGCTGGATGCAGCCGCATGCGACGATCCTGCGGTGTCCGGCGGCGTGCCCTGTGCCGCAGACCGCTTCGCGGCGGCGCGTTTCGCAGCCGAGCTCTTCACCTTGGAGTGCTCGGTGAAGGGGAACCTGCTGCGCAGCCGGCTCGGCAGCGCAGCGATCACCAGGAAGGCCAGCGCGAAGATGATCGCCTTATCGGCGATGTCGCTGCCCAGTCCCTGGATGGTGGCGGCGCCGAGCATCGAGGCGCCCGCGCCCTGCAGGGCGGCGACGACGCTGCCGGTGCCCACGCCGAGTCCGCCGCCGTAGATGAAGGCGGCCACCGGGGTGGCGATCAGGCCGGCGGGGATCCCTGCCAGGGCGCCGGCGATGACGGCCCACCAGATGCGGCGGAAGCCGCCGAGTCGAGCGGCCCAGCCAGCGGCGGCGCCGATGAACGCGGCGCCGGCGGTGAAGGCGATGACGGTCGGGTTGATCGTCACGCCCCAGATGACGTTGGTCAGGATGCCGGTCAGCGCGCCGGCGGCGGGGCCGGCGATGACACCGATGATGACGGTGCCCAGGGAGTCCAGGTAGAGCGGGATGGGGGTCATCGTGCCGACGATCTGTCCGGTGGCGATGTTCAGCGCGATCATCACCGGCATCAGGGCGAGCACGCTGCGCGGGATTCGCGGGAGCGTGCCGGCGGCGATGAGCACGGCGCCGAGCAGGTATCCGACCATCACACCGAGGGTGGTGTTGCCCAGGTCGGCGCCGAGAGTGGCGGGCTGGGTGGTGAGCACCCAGAGGTAGGTGCCGACGATCACGGCGGCACCGGCGGTGAGCGCCAGGACGGACCACAGCGGGGGAGCGGGCCTGATGTGGTTCCCGGCGCGATCTGTCGTGGACGCCTGGGGCGTGCGGGCCTTGGAGGCGCGGGAGCGGGTGGTGCGGGATTCAGCAGCGCGAGTCTTCGGGGTTTCTCCGGGATCCGCCGCGGTGACGGACCCCTGCCCAGAGTGCGGGTCAGTGTGAGCCATGATGTTGTGGTCCTCTTCTCAAGGTGATGGTCAGGTGATCCAGGAACGCCTCGGCGTCCAGGCTGCGGATGATCTCCGCATTGGGCGCACGGCCCCAGCGGCCGAGCCAGTCGGCCACGGTCTCGCCACGGGTCAGCGTGCCGATGAGTTCGACGTCGACCGCTGCCTTCTCGGTCTTGCGCGCCCAGGGAATTATCCCGTCTGTGGCGCGCGGGAACGAATCCCGCTCAGGTCCTGCCGCCGGGGAGGGGCTTTCGCCGTGGTTCTGGATCCGGGCCCAGGCCACCGCGGCGGCGGTGACATAGGGATCATGGACATGGGCGAGGTAGCCGTGGCCATCTGCCTCGTGGAACTCGAAGTAGAACCGAAGCGCCTCCGCGAGCTGGGCCAGCCAGGCCGACCAGACCTCCGAGCTGGTCCCGTCGAGGATCTGCTGCAGCCGCACCGGGGTCAGCGCCACCGCTTCGGTGGCCTCTATCGGGCCGATCACCGGCAGGTGGGTGGACTCGCCGAAGGCGTCGATCACGGCCTTGGTGGCTTCGGGGTCGTAGCTGACGTTCCACTCAGTGGTGGGTCGGGTGTTGCCCCGGTAGTTGAATGCTCCGCCCATGATGAAGAGCCGCCTCAGCAGCTGTGGAAGCTTCGGTTCCAGCCGCAGCGCCAGGGCCAGGTTGGTGGCCGGGCCGGTGAGCACCCCGATCAGCTCGCCCGGGTGTGCGTGGGCCGCTCGGACCCAGGCCTGCGCGGCGGGAAGCTCATCGGCGGTGATCCTGCCGGTGGGCAGCCGGGCGTAGCCGGCGCCCGTGTCCCCGTGGGTCTCCTCCGCGTATTCGGACACCCCGGCGAGCGGGTGTTCAGCCCCGACGTGGACCGACAGGTCGGTGCGGCCGGCCAGCTGCAGCCAGCCCAGCGTGTTCGCAAGCACCTGGGCGGTGGAGACATTGCCGCCGCTGGCGGCGAGACCGGTGATCTCGACGTCGTCCTGACAGAAGAGCCAGCCCAGCGCGAGGGCGTCATCGATGCCGGGGTCACAGTCCAGGAAGAGGGGGATCACCTGCACCATTGTGCCGGGTGCGCCTGGGTCTCCTCGCTCAACATAGAGCCTTATTCAATTAAGACACACCAACCTTGCGTATCTTAGGGTAGCCTTGTATCAGACCAGTCAGGGCCGCATCGGCGAGCCCCTCCCCCCGATGCGAGACGAAGGAACACCATCCATGCGCAGAACCTCCGTGGTGGTCACTCTGGGCGCACTTGTCGCCCTGACCGCGACCTCCTGTGGCGATACCACTGAGCCGGCGTCGAACGGTGACGAGACCTCCGCCGAGCAGGAGAGCCTGGTGCTCTATTCCGGGCGCAACGAGGAACTGATCCAGCCGCTCATCGACACCTTCTCGGAAGAGACCGGCATCGAGGTCGAGGTGCGCTATGGCGACACCGCCGAGCTGGCCGCCCAGCTGCTGGAGGAGGGAGAAGGCTCCCCAGCCGACGTCTTCCTCGCCCAGGATGCAGGCGCCCTCGGCGCCGTGGCCGAAGCGGGCCTCTTCGAGGAGCTCGACGCCGAGCTGCTCGAGCAGGTGCCGGAGGCCTACCGTGACGCCGAGAACCAGTGGGTGGGCGTCTCCGGACGAGCACGCACGCTGATCTATAACACCGACACGGTGGAGGAGGCCGACCTGCCCGAGAGTGTGGATGAGCTGACAGCGCCCGAGTACGCCGGTCGCGTCGGAGTGGCCCCCACCAATGCGTCCTTCCAGTCCTTCGTCACCGCCCACCGCGAGCTCGAAGGCGAAGAGGCCACCCAGACCTTCCTCGACGACCTGGCCGCGAACGACCCGCAGATCCGCGAGGGCAACGGCGAGATCGTCACCGACGTCGCCAACGGGGTCATCGAGATGGGCCTGGTGAACCACTACTACCTCTACGGCCGCGCCAAGGAGCTCGGCGAGGACCCGGCCGAGCTGAACGTGGCGAACCACCTCTTCAGCGGCGGTGACGTCGGGTCCCTGGTCAACGTGGCCGGAGTCGGGGTGCTGAACTCCGAGAACGAAGCCGCCGCCACACTGGCCGAGTTCATGCTCAGCACCGAGGGTCAGACCTACTTCGCTGAGGAGACCGCGGAGTACCCGATGATCGAAGGCGTGGACGGACCTGAGGGCATGCCGAGCCTCGAGGAGCTCGACGCGCCGGACATCGATCTCAACCGTCTCGATGACCTGGAGACCTCTGTGGAGATGATCGTCGAATCGGGTCTGGTGGGCTGACCCATCACCGCCCCGGCCAAAGCTCCAGCGCGCACCGCCGCCCGTTCCCGCTCCGCAGGGAACGGGCGTGTGGCGGTGCCGCTGTGGCTGCGCGCCGCCGC
>NZ_JAJOYW010000002.1:0-596409 GCF_022565835.1 Nesterenkonia sp. DZ6 | reverse complement strand
CCAGACTACTGGGTTGATAGGCCAGATGTGGAAGCGCAGCAATGCGTGAAGCTGACTGGTACTAATAAGCCGACCACTTACACCACACTCAATGTGTGCTCGGTGAATTTTTAATTGAACACTGCGTGTTCGCGTCCACTAGGCGGTTCTCTGCCAACAACCCCGCATGACCCATGGTGTCTCTTGTTTGAGGCGTGTGGGTGTGTGGGTCAGAGTCAGACCACCCCTGCGTGTCATCACTGTGTGATGGTGTGGCAGGTGTGTGTAGTTCAATAGTGTTGTTGTGAGTTTAGGTTTACAGCATCTTCAGTACCCCTGTTGCGGGTGTCAGGTCGTGGTGATCTGGTGCGTGTGGTGGTGTGGGAAGTGGTGTTGTTCTAGAGTTACGGCGGTCATAGCGTGGGGGAAACGCCCGGTCCCATCCCGAACCCGGAAGCTAAGGCCCACTGCGCCGATGGTACTGCACACTGGAGTGTGTGGGAGAGTAGGTCGCCGCCGGACACTATTTGGTAGAGAGGGTTCAAGCCCGGTCCCCTTCGGGGGACCGGGCTTGACCTGTATCCAGGGATGTTTCAGCTGTTTTGCTCGGTGGACACGTTCCTGGCTAAGATGAAGATCTGTGTGCGGGAAGCCGATGGTTTCCAGAGTGCAGGACTACGGGGTGTGGCGCAGCTTGGTAGCGCGCGTCGTTCGGGACGACGAGGTCGCAGGTTCAAATCCTGTCACCCCGACCATGTCGGCTGAGGGCCGTTGACCTACAGAGATGTAGGAGCAGCGGCCCTTCTTGCTGTCTGATTCCCCTCTGAGGGCGGGCCACGAGATGTTGCCCGGCCAGCCGAAGTTCGGCAGCTCAGACCTCAGCCAGGTGTCGATCGCCTCCACTCAGGTCGAGCCCGAGTCGTGGCCGGTGATCGGAGGGTCGACCTGCGGCCCTTGGCCGCTGTTCCACGCGTGGTTAGCCTATTCATATGGAGGCTCGACGAGGCGTCGCCACCTACCTGTTGGTGAGTTTCGGGTGGACGTGGTTGCTATGGATCGGGGGGTGGTGGCTCGGGGATGTCCGTGCGGCACCGGTCACCCCGCAGATGACGCTCGTCGATGTCTGGGCCATGATCGGTGCGGTCGGATTCCTTCCGCAGCTCCTCTTCGCTCTGGGCGTCTTCGGACCGCTGCTCGGTTATCTGGCAGTCGGCCGGTACCGGCCCTTCTGGGGGCGGCCGACTCCTGAGACCGTCTTCCTGGCGACGGCCGTACCCGTCGTCACAGCAGTGCCTGCGTTCGTGGTCACCATGGCTTCGGGCATTGCTGTGGCGGATGTCTCCGCGAGCGCCGCGGTTGGGGCTGTCGGCGTCTATTTCGTCTCCAACCTCCTGACCAGCGGGACCGAGGAGTTCGGCTGGCGTGGGTTCCTGCATCCCGTGCTCCGGGAGCACGACGCCACCTTCTGGGGCGCCGCCTGGAAGGGCGGCCTCGTCTGGGCCGTGTGGCACTACCCGCTGATGGTGATGCTGTACTGGCAGCTTGGGCCGGTCATGGTCCTCACCATCGGCGGGTTCACCGCGAGCATCGTCGCAATGGCATGGATCACAGCGTTGGTCTATGAGCGCAGCAACTCCCTCGCCCTCGCCGCGCTCCTGCATGGTCTGAACAACACGGCCGGGTTCGCCCTGGTGCTGTTGTTTCCGGGGACTCCGTTCACCGTAGTGAGTGCCGTGATGGCGTGGGTCGTCGTCGCAGTGCTGGAGCGACGCTATCGAGTCGATGCGCAGCCGTCCTCCCAGGGTGGATCACCGTCCAGCGCGTAGGCCCAGCACAGCCCCAGCCCCTGACCCGATCCGAGCGCGCGTCGGTGTTCCGGTCTTGACCTGACTGGCTCTGTCCCAGGCCAAAGACCGGTGGCCAACTCTTCCGTCACGGTAGACAATGGGTGTCAGGCCGGTCCGGCCATGAGCCGCTGGCCTGCCCGCCCGGCTTCCTGATCGCGGAGGGGTCCGTTGACGTTGGCCCTAGGTGGTCGAGAGCCGAGAACTTCATACGCATGTGCCGATGCGGCTCGGGCACAGAACAACAGGAGGTCGATATGTCATCGAATGCCAGGACCTTGCTCAAGTGCAAGGAGGTGCTGACTCGTGCTGAGCTGGCAGACTTCCTGAACGTCCTCGCAGACCAGATCCGGGAAGGGGATATCGACCTGTCTCTCGATGGTCAGCGGGTGCGCATCCGAGCGGAAGAACAGATAGGCCTTTCCGTCGAGGTCAAAGACACGCCTAAGTCAGGCCACGTCAAGCGGGAGCTGGAGCTGGAGATGTGGTGGTCCCTCGCTGAGCGCCAGGAATCTCCTTCGTCCGGTGGCCAGGATTCCAGCGACTAGCGCTCGGTGCCCCAGCACCACGGCATCCGGCGCAGCTCAGGCGGCCCGACATGGACTCCTCGGTAAGCGTGCCCATGAGTCCCAAGCTGACTACGTCTCCGGGGCTGGCGCCGCATGGCAGGTGCGACGCGTTCCGGCAGATCTCAGACCCCAACTGACCGCTGGTCGAGAATCAGTATGGCGGTCTTCCAGAAGCAGATCTCCATCGGGAAGGGGTCCCGCCTCGGTGTTCAGAGTCTGTCCATCACCGCGATATATCCTGTACTGATACTCAGCAGCATGAGCAGGAGGTCGTCATCGGCTCTGAACTCTCGCGCGGCGAACATCAGGGCACCGACGCCCAGCGCCGTACGCATCTCGCCCTTCCCCTGCTTGCCTTCCTGCTCGGGTTCGGTCTCATGCTGCTCATCATGCTCCCCAACCTCTGGGCGATCCTGGCCGGAACCGTGGTAGGCGGTGCGGCCGCCGCAGGGACATATGGCGCCGTCGTCGGCCGTGCGCAGAGCCGTCTGCGCCGATCCGTGCGGCTCAATGATGACCAGCAGCGGCTGCAGGACGAACTGGCCGCGATCAGCGCCACGGTGCGCAGCCGGTCAGCGCAGCTGCCGCCCTCGACCCAGGGTCAGCTGCGAATGATGGTGGTCGGGCTTGAGGAGATCGTGGAGCGCTGGGACGCCTTGTCCCGGTACCCGGCTCACCAGGATGCCGTGAATCGGACCATCCACCGGCACCTTCCGCGCACCCTGGAGCTGTTCCTGGCCCTGCCCGACAACGAGAAGCCGCGCCACGCGGCGGAGTTCAAGGCGCAGATCGGTCTGCTGGCCGAGGGAGTGGCCAAGACCCGCGACACCCTGGTGTCCAAGAACCTGCAGGCGCTGCAGACCAACCGATGGCTCATCGAAGAGTCCATGACGGACCCCGATGAGAAGCTCTTCCGCGACAGCGGCCTGTAGGTGCGTCGGTGACGACCCAATGCCCGTCTCGAGTCTGCGACTCTTCGCCCCTGATTCCGTGAGGAGCTATCACCCTTGGCACTCTCCCTGGAGCTGATCATCAGGACGGCGCGATCGTTGCTGATCCAGTACGGCCTCCAGGACGTGTCCATGCGTCGCCTGGCCAAGGAGCTCGACGTCGCCCCGGGCGCCCTCTACTATCACGTGCCCAGCAAACAAGAGCTGCTGCGCACGGTGGCCCACGAGATCCTGACGCCGCTGCGCACCGAGTCCGGTGACGCCTTGCAGCTCATGCTGCGGTTCCGGGAACTCGTGCTGCCGCTGCGCGACGTGGGCGATCTGCTGCTGCTGGCCTACGCGCTCGATGTCAGCCTGCCGCCGGCCCAGCTGCTGCCTGAACGGCTCGTCACGGCGGGATGGCCGCGGGACGAGGCGAGGGACACGACCGCTGTGGTGATGCGTTTCGCGCTGGGGGCGGTGGCCACCGAGCAGAACCAGGCTCTGCTTGAACGCCCCGCCACCGCCACCGCCACTGCAACCGCCGCCGGCCAGGCCCCGGACGCACCGCAGGCCATGGAGGCAGAACGTATCTACCTCCATGGCCTGCAGAGACTGCTGATCAGACCAGTCTGATCAGACCGAACCGATCAGGGCATCAGCTCGTAGGCCGGCAGGGTGAGGAAGTCGATGTACTCCTCGTCCAGGACCAGGGCGCGCACGATGCCGGCTGCGGGCTCGAAGTACTTGGAGAAGGTGTCCGCGTCGGTGATCTCCCCACGCAGGCGCTCCACCTCTTCATCGAGCAGCCGTGTGACCAGGTCGGGGGTCACCTTCACCCCGGTATCGGCAGTGATCGTGCCGTTGTGGATCTGCTGCCAGACCTGGGAGCGGGAGATCTCGGCCGTCGCGGCGTCCTCCATCAGGTTGTGGATCGCCACGGCACCGTTGCCGGAGAGCCAGATGGCGGTGTAGTAGACCGCGACGTAGAGGTTCATCCGCACCCCGGCCTCGGTGACGTCACCCTCCGCGGCGGCGACGTCGAGCAGGTCCGCCGCCGAGACGTCCACGTCGTCGCGCTGGCGGGCCAGCTGGTTCGGCTGGTCTTTCAGCACCGCGTCGAACTCGTCACGGCAGAGGTCCACCAGATCGGGGTGGGCGACCCAGGAGCCGTCGAAACCGTCAGCGGCCTCACGGGACTTGTCGTCGCGGACCTTCTCGATGGCCTTGGCGGTGACCTCGGGTTCGCGCCGGTTCGGGATGAAGGCTGCCATCCCGCCCATGGCGAAGGCGCCGCGCTTGTGGCAGGTCTTCACCAGCAGCTCGGTATAGGCCCGCATGAAGGGCTGCGTCATGGACACCTGCGCGCGATCCGGGAGGACGAACTTCTCGCCCGAGGCGCGGAAGTACTTGATCATCGAGAACAGGTAGTCCCAGCGTCCGGCATTGAGCCCGGAGGCGTGATCACGCAGCTCATAGAGGATCTCATCCATGTGGAACGCGGCGGGCAGCGTCTCGATGAGGACCGTGGCGCGGATGGTGCCATGGGGGATGCCGAGCTTCTCCTCGGCGAAGCTGAAGACCTCATCCCAGAGCCGGGCTTCCTTATAGTGCTCCAGCTTCGGCAGGTAGTAGAAGGGGCCGCGGCCCTGTTCGGTGAGGGTCTTCGCGTTGTGGAAGAAGTGCAGTCCGAAGTCCACCAGGGCGCCGATGGCAGGCGTGCCGTCGAGCTGGAGGTGCTTCTCCGGCAGGTGCCAGCCGCGCGGCCGCACGACCACGGTCGGCAGTGTGATGTCATCGCGCAGGCTGTACTGTTTGCCCTCCGGCGAGGTGAACTCGAGGGTTCCTGATGCGGCGCCGGCGAGGTTGCGCTGAGCGTCGATCACGTTGAACCAGTTCGGTGCCAGCGCATCTTCAAGGCAGGCCAGCCAGACCTTGGCGCCGGAGTTCAGCGCGTTGATGGCCATCTTGGCAGGGGCTGGCGGACCCGTGATCTCCACCCGGCGATCCTGCAGCGCGGCCGGGTGCTCGGCGACGCTCCAGTCCGATTCGCGCACCTGTGCGGTCTCGGCCGGGAAGTCCACGGTGCCGGAGCTCGCCGCCTGGGCCTGCGCGGTGCGCCGGTCCTCGAGGAGCTCGTTGCGGGTTCCTGCGAACCGGGTGTGGAGCTCTTCGAGAAACGCCAGGGCCTCATCGGTGAGGATCGCCTCGGTGCCCGGGACCTCGTAGGGGGCGTGGATGGTGATGCTCATGCGCTGCTCCTTTGCAGGGATGAAAAAACTGTGTCGCCGAAAAACAGCGACGCGGGTGCTCTCGCTCACACCATTCTTGGCATAGAGTTCGCATCATGGAAGCCAATGTCCGCAATGCGGACTCTCAGCGGGTGCAGGTCGTGGAGCGCGCCTTCAATCTGCTCAATGTGCTGGCCGGCCTGGGCGGGTCCGCGACGGCCGGGGAGCTGAAGGCCGCCACGGGTCTCGCCGGGCCCACGGTGCACCGGCTCCTGCACACGCTGATGGGTGTGGGGGTGGTCCATCAGCTCAGCGACAGGCGCTACGCGCTGGGTGCGAACCTGGTGCCGCTGGGGGAGTCCGCCACCCGGCAGCTCGGCGGACCCGCTGTGCCGCAGATGCAGGCACTGGTGTCGGAGCTCGGTGAGAGCGTGAATCTGGCGGCCATGGAATCGGAGATGATCGTCTACATCGGGCAGGTCCCCTCGCCGCACACGATGCGGATGTTCACCGAGGTGGGGCGCCGAGCGCACCTGCACTCCACCGGAGTGGGCAAGGCGCTGCTGGCCGGGATGGACCCGGTGCGGGTGCGCGAGATCCTCGCCGCCACCGGCATGCCTTCGCTGACCGAGAAGACGCTGACCCGCCCGCATGCGCTGCTGGAGCAGCTGCCGCGGATCGCCGCCCAGGGCTACGCCCTCGACGACGAGGAGCAGGAGATGGGAGTGCGCTGCCTCGCCGTCGTCGTCCCACACGGACCCTCACCCATGGGACTCTCCGTCTCCGGGCCCACCGGACGGATGCACGACAGCTTCGTCCGGCACGCGGTGCCGCTGATGCGCCGCACCGCGGTGGAGATCGGCCGCCGGATGAGCCGGCTCAGCCCTCGCCACGGTTGAGCCGGTCCAGCTGATCGATCACGTCCCCGGGAGGATTGATCATCAGCGTGGCCTCGTCGCGCAGGCCTTTGAGCTCCTCGTCGATGAAGGAGGGAAGTGCCTGGTCCAGGCTGATATCGCGGTGCTCCCGCTCGGAGAGCCGCCAGCGGTGATCGATGAGCTGGTGCATGATCTCGGCCGGCTCCAGCTTGTTGCGCAGCTCCTTGGGGATCTGGGAGATCATCGGTTCGAAGACCTGCTGGGTCCACATGTGGGCCGCCACCGCCTCGTCCCCATGCGGGTCGGTCTGGGCCCGGTAGGCGTCGATCGCGCCGAGAAGCCGCCGGGCCTGGTTCTCCTGGACGTCGAGTCCGGTCAGGTTCATCAGTCGCCGCTGGTGGTGGCCGGGGTCGACCACCTTCGGGCGGAGCAGGAGCTTGGAATCCTCACGCATGGTGCGGATGTCATACTCCTCGACGTCGAAGCCCAGCTCGTTGAGCCTCCGGATCCGCTCCTCGATGAGCCACTGCTGGTCCGGGTTGAAGGCGGTGTCACCGGTGAGCTCCTGCCACAGTCCGCGGTAGGCGTCGATGAACTGGTGCGAGGTGGCGATCGGATCCACGTCCTCGTCCACCATGCCGCCCTCCATCAGGTCCATGAGCTCCCCGGCGATGTTCACCTGGGCCACGTCGAGGTCGTGCTCGCGCTGACCGGTGGAGAGCTTCGGGTGGATCTCACCGGTCTCGGCGTCGACCAGGTAGGCGGCGAAGGCGCCGGCGTCGCGCCGGAAGAGCGTGTTGGACAGGGAGACGTCGCCCCAGTAGAAGCCGATCAGGTGCAGCTCCACCATCAGCAGCGCCTGCGCGTGGATCAGCCGCCGCAGCGTCTCCTTGCGCATCATCTGGTTGAACACCGCACGGTAGGGCAGGGAGAAGCGCAGGTGCCGGGTGACCAGGGCGGGAGAGAGCTCTTCGCCCTCCGGGGTGGTGCGGCCGGTGACCTCGGCCACGGGCTTCACGCAGGGGGCCCCGAGCTTGCCCAGCTGACGCAGCATCCGGTACTCGTGCCGTGCGGCCCGCTCAGAGGTCTCCTTGACCGCGATCACCGATCCACCCAGGTAGGCGAAGCGCACGATGTGTCGGGAGATGCCGCGCGGCAGGGCGGCGATGATGTCCTCGGGCCACTCCTCCAGCGGCAGATGCCAGGGAAGGTCCAGCAGCTCCTGAGGAATGGTTCCTGAGGCGGTGAGTCCGAGACCGGGGATGGTCATCATGGGCAGTCCTTAGGGTGTCGGGCGGGTGTCCGAGCGGGAGGTGCTGCGTCGCTGCGCGATGAGGCGCAGCACCGCGGCGAGATCTCTCGGCTCGGCGATCCGGTGGCCGGCCGCGGTCTCGCCGTCGCCCACCTTGATGCCGATGTCTTCGCCGTCGAGGACCGCGAAGCCGTGTTCATCGGTGACATCGTCACCGGCGAAGAGGACCGCGTCAGGGGCGGTGTGCTCCCGCAGCTCGGTGATCCCTTCACCCTTGGTGGCCAGGACGACGACGGACTCCAGCACCTTCTTGCCGTTCTTCAGGTAGGCGCCGTCGACCAGCGACAACGCTGCCCGGCCGTGTTCGAGGACCCGTTCACCCAGTTCATCTCCTGCCACCTTGCGCACGTGCAGGGCGGCACCGGCGGGCTTGTGCTCCACCCAGGCGCCCTCGGCGTCGGCGGCCACCTCCTCGAGGGTGGAGATGATCTGTTCGCGGGCCATCGTCTCGGTGGTGTTCAGCTCCAGTCCTGGGGCATCCTCGCCGAGGTCCTTCTCCGCGCCGTGGGAGCCGATCAGCAGCGCGCCGTGGGGCGGCTTGGCCAGCTCGCGCAGCGACTCCAGCGACCGCCCGGAGACGTAGGCGATGTCCACGCCCTCCATCTCTGCCAGGGCTGCGATGGCCGCGGCGTTCTCCGGGACCGGCCGTGCGGCGGCGGCGTGGGAGACCAGCTCGGCCACGCATCCGTCGAAGTCCAGGGCGATGAGGATCTTGGGGAGATCGGCGAATCGCTCCAGGGCGATGCTCAGCGACTGCTCCATGTTCAGCGACGCCTCCATGCTCAGTCCTTCACGATCGCGGAGCCGGTGAGCTCGCCCAGACGGTCCAGGAAGTCAGTCGCCCAGCGCCGCACGTCGTGGTGGACCACCTGGCGGCGCAGATTCTCCATCCGTGCGCTGGCGTCGTCGCTGTCCATGGTGGTCGCGCGCAGGATGGCGGCCTTGAGCTCCTCGACGTCATGGGGGTTGATCAGCAGCGCCTGGCGCAGCTGATCGGCGGCGCCGGTGAACTCCGAGAGCACCAGCACGCCGTCGTCGCCGCGCCGTGCCGCCACATATTCCTTGGCCACCAGGTTCATCCCGTCGCGCAGCGCGGTCACCAGCATCACGTCGGCGGCCATGTAGAGCGCCACCATCTCCTCGACCGGGTAGGAGTGGTGGAGGTAGCGGATGGCCGGGTGGGAGAGCGTGTCGAACTCGCCGCTGATCCGGCCCACGGTCTGTTCGATCTCCTCCTTGAGCAGGCGGTAGCTCTCCACCCCCTCACGGGAGGGGCTCGCCACCTGGACCATGCAGACCTGGCCCACGGTCAGCGACCCGTTCTGCAGCAGCTCTTCGTAGGCCTTCATCCGGTGCCGGATGCCCTTGGTGTAGTCCAGTCGATCCACCCCGAGCAGCACGGTCTCCGGGTTGCCCAGCTCCTCGCGGATCTCCTGGGAGCGAGCGATGATGTCCTCGCGCTTGGCCAGCGCGGTGATGGTCGCGGTGTCGATGGAGATCGGGAACTCCTTGGCCTCCACCAGGCGGGCGACCCCCGCCGGCGGGGCCGAGTTCACCCGCACCGCGGTGCCACGGTCAGCATCGGCGTTGAATCCGACCAGCGGGGAGCCATGATCCGGGGCGTTGGTCTGCAGCGGCACGTGGATCGTCGCGTCCTCCACGTAGTAGCCCATCCGGTTGTGCACCGCGCGGCGGAAGTTCGAGGCGTCGGAGGCGCGCTGGAAGCCGATCAGGTCCGCCCCGAGCAGTCCGCGCAGCACCGAGTGGCGCCAGGGCAGCTGTGCGAAGAGCCCCGGGGGAGGGAACGGGATGTGGTTGAAGAAGCCGATGGTCAGATCGGGGCGCAGGTCGCGCAGCATCGCGGGCACCAGCTGCAGCTGGTAGTCCTGGACCCAGACGGTGGCCTTGTGGGCGGCAACCTCGGCGGTGTGCTCGGCGAAGCGCTGGTTGACCCGGCGGTAGGCCTCGAACCAGTGCCGGTGGAAATCCGGACGAGCGATCACGTCGTGGTAGAGCGGCCAGAGCGTGCCGTTGGAGAATCCTTCGTAATAATCTTCGATGTCATCGCCGGTCAGCGGCACCGGAACCAGATGCATGTCGCCGTGGTCGAAGGGCTCCAGGACGTCGTCGGCAGCGCCGTGCCAACCGACCCAGGCGCCTTCTGAGCTCTCCATCAGGGGGGCCAGGGCAGTGACCAGGCCACCGGGGGAGCGCTCCCAGCCGGTGGTCCCATCCTCGTTCGTGACGTGATTGACGGCCAGACGGTTGGCCACCACCACGAAGTCATAGCCGTTGCCGTTCTCGATATTCTCTGGCACGAGACACACCTTTCATGCGTAGCTGCAGACACCCCCTGGCGACAGCGGAGCCATCGTCATGAGCCTATACCCTGGTATCCGGCCTGAGCCTGACCCTGTATCTTGAGCACTGCCGGATCCCGATCACGGCACGATCACGACATCAGCCACACACCGATGACTGTCCAGGCACGCCGGGACAGTCATGATCCACATCAGTCACCGGAGAAGACCATGGCTCGCAGCTCAGAATCCCCTCGCAGCGCCAATGCGCGCGAACAGGCCCGCAAGATGCAGCAGGAGCAGGAGCGTAAGCAGAAGCTCACCTCGGTGCTGCTGCGCGTAGGCGTCGTCGTGGTGGCGCTCGCCGTCGTCGTGGGACTGACCATCTTCGTGCTCAACCGTGATGACTCCGGGGCGGCGCCCAGCGAGGGCCCGGCCCCCGCGGCCGCCAACGAGCAGGGCGGATTCGTGCTGAGCTCCTCCACCGAGCTCGCCGAGGGCGACGACCTCGGCCAGATCGACGCATCCAACGTCGAGGACCCCGATTCCGAGCTGCCTCCCGGGGTTGCTGAGCGTGAAGCCGGCGAAGCTCCGCACATCATCATCTACACCGACGCCTACTGCATCCACTGCGCCAACTTCGAAGCCGAGCACTCGGCGCAGATGGGCGAGTGGCTCGACGAGGGTCTGGTCACCGTGGAGTACCGCTCGGTCGCCTACCTCTCCTCCTCCACGAACTACCCCGCTCGTGCGGCCAACGCCTTCGCCTGCATGGCGGAGGAGTCCCCGGAGAGCTACTCCGAGTACCTCGGAGCGGTCACCGCCAACCGGGTCAACAACGATGAGATGTCCAACGACCAGCTCACCCAGCTGGCCGACGAGACCTTCGGCGCTGACATCGGTGAATGCATCGAGGACGGCACCTACCGCGCCTTCGCCAGCTACACCACCCGCCACGCCCAGGCCGCCGGCATCGAAGGCACCCCGAGCGTGTACGTGGACGAAGTCTCCTGGGCCGACTCCGAGCGTCCGTTCCGCGAACTGGTCGATGAGCACATCGAGGAATACCAGTCCGAAAGCTGATGTTGAGGAACTGATACCATCAGTGACTGGCGCCCTGCATGGCAGGGCGCTGCGCCTCCTTAGCTCAGCTGGTAGAGCAGCTGTCTTGTAAACAGCAGGTCGTCGGTTCGAACCCGGCAGGGGGCTCTTTCAACCCCAGAGTGGTATCACCCCAGTGGTGACCCGCTCTGGGGTTCTTTAGTGTTCTATGGAGGATCCGTGCCCGCTTCACCGAATCATGTCCCATCGCAGGTGAAGGCTCCAGGTGCGGCTCCCACACCTCCGCACGACGACGGCCGGCTGCCCTCGGCCGACAAGCTCACCATCGGTGCGCTGCTGGTCTCCACCTTCGTGATGATCCTCAACGAGACCCTGATGAACGTCGCGCTGCAGCCGCTCATGGAAGAGTTCCAGGTCACCGAGCCGACGATCCAGTGGCTCACCACGGCGTTCATGCTGACCCTGGCCACCGTGATTCCGATCACCGGATTCCTGATGCAGCGCTACAGCCTGCGTGCGGTCTTCACCGCCGCGATGGGCCTCTTCATCCTCGGCACCGCGCTCGCGGCCGCCGCCCCGGGCTTCGAGGTTCTGCTGGCGGGCCGGGTGGTCCAGGCCAGCGGCACCGCGATCATGCTGCCGCTGATGATGACCACCGTGCTCACCCTGGTGCCGCTGCGCCGCCGCGGCGTGGTCATGGGCAACATCTCGATCGTGATCTCGGTGGCTCCGGCGACCGGCCCGGCGCTCTCGGGTCTGATCCTGCATCTCGCCGACTGGCGCTGGCTCTTCCTGGTGATCCTGCCCATCGCGGTGATCGCGCTGTTCCTGGGCCGGCCGCGGCTGAACAAGGACCCCGGCACGGCGGGCAAGCGGCTCTCCATCCCCTCGCTGCTGCTCGCAGTCCCCGGCTTCGGCGGCGTGGTCTACGGGATCAGCCAGATCGGCGGCGGACACGGCACCCAGGAGGTCTCCGCGGACGCGGCTCCGAGCGTGGACCCGCTGGCCATCGTGGTCCTCGTGGTCGGCGTGCTCTGCCTGATCTCCTTCGCGCTGCTCCAGGTGAAGCTGCAGAAGACCGACTCAGCCCTGCTGAACCTGAAGCCCTTCGCCTTCACCATGTACACCCGTGCCCTGGGCATGATGCTGCTGATGATGATCGCGCTCTTCGGCGCGCTGATCCTGCTGCCGCTGTTCCTGCAGACCATCCGCGGACTGGACACGCTGCAGACCGGTCTGATCATGCTTCCGGGCGGTCTGCTGATGGCGCTGATGGCGCCCTTCGTGGGGCGCCTCTACGACCGGGTCGGACCGAAGCCGCTGGTGATCCCGGGTGCCTCGATCCTGATCGTCGCGCTGTTCTGCATGAGTCTGCTGTCCCCGACCACCCCGGTGGCCATGGTGCTGGGTCTGCACCTGCTGCTCTCCTCCGGCCTGGCGCTGCTGTTCACCCCGGCCTTCACCACGGCGCTGAACCCGCTGCCCAAGGCGCTGTACTCCCACGGCACCGCCGCGCTGAACACGCTGCAGCAGCTGGCCGCCGCGATCGGCACGGCCGCACTGGTGGCCGCCGTCGGCCTGGGCACCGCCGCCGCGGTGAACTCCGGGATGAACCCCGACGACGCCGCGGTCGAGGGCTTCCGCGTGGCCTTCCGGCTCGCTGCGGTGCTGAGCATCGGCACGCTGATCCTCGCCACGACCCTGCGGGCGACCCCCGCGGCCGAGGGTCAGGGCTCCGAGGCTGGCGATGTTGAGGCGGCCGGCACCGGCGCTGCGGACAGCGAAGCTGCCGACACCGACGACACCGGCATCGAGGATCGCGCACAGGCAGGGTCCAGCACCCAGGCCTGAGCCCTCCCCGTTCCTGGCGTCCCAGGGCCACGACGAGCCCCCTTCCGGCCTGCACCTGCAGGCGGGAGGGGGGCTCGCCGCGTCTCCCGCCCCGAGGCGGCCGCGTGGCGCGCCCGGGTCACCCCAGGGCGCGGATCCCGGCAGCCGCTGCCGCCCCGACCAGCACCACCAGGATGAACGGGGCGCGCAGCAGCAGCGCCACGGCGGCGGCCAGCAGCGCTCCGAGCCGGGCGTCGATGGTCACCGACTGCTCGGCGGAGAAGGTGTTCATCGCCACCAGAGCGGCGAGCAGCCCGATGGTGAGCATCGCCGAGACCCGCCCCACGGCGGGATGCTTCAGCCAGCTCTGCGGCACCAGATAGCCCAGCAGCTTGGTGGCGTACACGGCGGCGCAGGCCGCCAGGACCCAGAACCACAGGCTCATGCGCGGACCCCCTTCGACGCCAGTCCCCACACCACGGCGACGACGGCGGCGGCCAGCACCGGGACCCCGGGTGCCAGCAGCGGCATCGTGACCGTGGTGACCAGGGCCGCCAGCACCGCCAGCGCCCAGGCGTCCAGGGACTTCAGCCGCGGCCACAGCAGGCCGAGGAAGGCGGCGACCACGGCACCGTCGAGCCCCAGCGCCTCGGGCTCGGCGATCACATCACCGAGCAGCGCGCCGAGCACGGTGGCGAGGTTCCAGAAGAGATAGCAGGCGATGCCCGCGCCCCAGAAGCCGCGACGCTGCTCCACCGGATCCGGGGCGGACATCGCCACCGCCGCGGACTCATCGATGGTCACCTGGGCCGCAGCCAGCCGCTTGAATCCCCGCGGATTCAGCAGCGCCTTCATCTGCACCGCATAGATCGTGTTGCGCCCGCTGAGCAGCGTGGCCGCGCCCAGCGCCGCCGCCCCGGTGCCGCCCGAGGCCAGAATGCCGATGAAGGCGAACTGGGAGGCGCCGCTGAAGAGCAGCGCGGAGAGCGCCACGGTCTGCCACAGCGTCATTCCCGCCGCCGTGGAGAGCGCCCCGAAGGAGACGCCGTAGAGCGAGATCGCGGCGGCGATGGACAGCCCGGTCCGCAGCGCGGGGGAGCGGCGCAGCGGGACGGGCGGGGAGGTGCTCACAGGCGGATAAGGGGCTGACACGCCACACAGTCTAAGGAATAGTGCAGGCGCGCAGACGTTGTGAGGAGAGAACCGTCCGGAGCACGCACACCCGGCGGACCCCGATTCGAGCAGGCACCCCCTGATCGCGAAGGAGCATCCCATGGCTGAATCTCAGCGCGTCGTCATCATCGGCGGCCACGGCAAGATCGCACTGCTGGCAGCACCGAAGCTGGTCGCCGCCGGCTTCACCGTCGAATCCCTGATCCGGGATCCCGACCAGGCCCAGGACATCACCGACGCAGGCGCCACGCCGCGGGTCCTCGACATCGAGTCCGCCAGCTCCACAGAGCTGGGGCAGGCGTTCGCCGGCGCGCACGCCGTCGTCTTCGCCGCCGGTGCCGGCGGCGGGAACCCAGCCCGGACCAAGGCCGTGGACCATGAGGCCGCGGTGCGCAGCATGGATGCCGCCGCCGAGGCGGGCGTCTCCCGCTACGTGATGGTCTCCTACGCCCGCAGCGAGACCGACATCAACACGGTGGACCCGACGAGCTCGTTCTACCCCTACGCGCTGGCCAAGCACCAGGCCGACAGGCACCTGCGCGGCACCAGCCTGGACTACACCATCCTGGGTCCCGGCTCGCTGACCCTGGAGCCGGCCAGCGCGAAGATCACGGTGCTCGATCCGGCCACCGCGGGCGAGACCATGTCCGCCGAGGGCGCCTCCGTGGACACCTCCCGGGAGAACGTCGCCGAAGTCATCACCGAGACCCTGCGCAGCGGCTCCGCGGTGCGCGCCACGGTGAACTTCCTCGACGGCGAGACCCCCATCCCGGAGGCGCTGGCGTCGGTTTCGTCCTGAGTCTGAACAGGTGGTAACCTTCTGAGGCACGTGAACGCGGGATTCCGCGCGCAGGTGCCTCAGGATCTGTAGCTCAGTTGGTTAGAGCGCTCGCCTCACACGCGAGAGGTCGATGGTTCGAGTCCATTCAGATCCACTTTCTTCGCCTGTACTCCAGGCACCATCATTCACACACCCCTCAAGGCCCCGGCATCTGCCAGGGTCCTTTTGTGGTTATGTTGCTTGCGAGGAGGGTTCGTGGCACTCGAACACGTTGAACGGCATCCCACGGGAGGCTACGTCGCCGAGGCGATCGACCCCGTGCGCACCGAGCCCAACGCCGACGTCACCAACATCCCGGTGGTCCACTCCACCCAGGAGATCCTCGACGAGACCCCCACCGGGTTCGTCCAGACGCTGCGCAGCTCCTTCGCCTCCTCCTGGCACGCCTCCGCCGAAGCCGAGGCCGCGCTGGAGTGGGAGGAATACGACGCCGAGGCGGTGGCACGTGCCGCGGAGCAGCACGAGAACGAAGCGGCCCGGCACGAATACGTCGCGGACCCCAGTTTCGAGCAGTCCTACACCACCCCGCACGGCGCGACAGCGCCCACGGACCACTACGCCTTCCCCGTCACCGGGGACTGGCACCAGACCGATGCGCTGGGCCCGCAGATCCCGACCGGCCCGCAGGAGACGACGACCTCCTGGGCCCAGCGCGGCGAGCATGCGCAGGGACCGGACTCCTCGGGTCTGATCAACCTGCCGCACGGCGCGCCGGGCGCACCGCTGCGGCAATCACCGGTGAGCCAATCTCCGCGCCGCCCCGCCGTGCCGCGGCCCTCCTGGTTCAAGTCCCGGCTGGGCGGCTCGGCTCGCCGCGACCCCGACTTCGACCCCGGGGTCTTCGACCGCAGGCCCCGCTCACCCCAGGTGCTGCGACGCATCATGCAGGCTGAGCGCGCGGCGACCGGCACCGTGCCGATCATCGACCGGCTCGCCGGCACCCCGTTCGAGAACCCGTACCAGGCCGAAGCGCACGTCGAGACCGACGAGCTGGCCACGATCGCCTTCGTGCTGGACCTCGGCGAGGCCCTGTTCCGCTACGGAGCCGGCGCGCTCGAGGTCGAGACCTCGATCATCGCCGTCACCGCGGCGTTCGGCATGAAGAACACCGACGCCGACATCACCAACCAGTCGATCAGCCTCAACTGGGCGCCTGACGGAAAGATCCCCTACTCCCGGGTGCGGGTGGTGCGGTCATGGTCGAACAACTTCCGAGCGCTCGCCTCGGTGCACCAGCTGGTCACCGACATCATCGCCGGTCGCCTCACCCGCGGCGACGCCGAGGAGCGGCTTCGCGAGATCATCCGCGAGCCCAAGCCCTACCCGCGCTGGATGGTGACGATCTGCGGGGCGATCTTCGCCAGCTTCTTCGCGGCGTTCCTCGGGGCTCCGCTGCTGGACGCCTCGCTCGGCTTCGCCGCAACCATCCTCGTGCTCTGGACCGTCCGGCTGCTGGCCACCCGGCGAGTCCCGGAGTTCTTCTGCCTGGCCGCCGGCGGGTTCGTCGCGACCTCCTTCGCCATGGGGGCCTTCGCGATGGACATGCCGATCCGTCCCTCCATGGTGGTGGCCGGCGGGCTGATGATCCTGCTGCCCTCCGCGCGGATCGTCTCGGCCATCCAGGACGGGATCAACGGATTCCCGATCACCGCGGCCGGTCGTCTGATGTCCACCATGATCGCCTTCGCCGGCATGACCGCCGGGATCATGGCCGCCGTGACGATCGCGAATCTGCTCGGCGCCCCGGAGGTCGAGGTGGCGGTGGGTCTGACTCGGATGTATCACCCCACCGTGCTGGTGGCGCTGGTGTTCTTGGCGGCGATGGCCGCCGCCGTCGTCGAACAGGCGAGCTGGCGGATGCTGCTGCCCATCGGTGCGGTCTCCGCGCTGGGATTCTGCGCCTTCTACGCCGCAGAGATCATCGGCCTGGGCGAACGCGTCACCCCGGTCTTCGGCGCCGTGGTGGTCGGGGCGCTGGGCCGGGTCCTCGCCCTGCGCATGGGGTCGCCTCAGCTGGTCGTGGCCGTGCCCGCGATGATGTTCATGCTCCCCGGGCTGATGGTCTTCCGCGGGATGTATCAGATCGCCATCGAATCCACGACCGTCCACATGATGGACGGGCTCACCGAGCTGTTCAACGCGCTGATCATCATCATGGCGATCGCCTCCGGGATCGTGCTCGGCGACGTGCTGATGAGACCGTTCACCGCAGGACTGCAGTCCCACGAACGATCGCGCACCCGACGCCGCTGACCGACCCGCGCTCGCGGACCTCGCGGCGCTGCTCGGTGCTGCTCGGTGCTGCTCGGCGCTGCTCGGTGCTGCGCCGGGGTCAGCCGTCGGGGTTCAGTCGCCAGTCCACCGGGTCTTCGCCGAGCCGGCGCAGCGCCTCATTCGCCTGTGAGAACGGTCGGGAGCCGAAGAACCCGCGTCGCGCTGAGAGCGGTGAGGGATGGGGGCTGGTGATGACCGCGGTGTGCTCGCCGGAATCGAGCACCGGCGCCAGCTTGCGCGCGTCGGCGCCCCAGAGGATCGAGACCAGGGGAGTGCCCCGATCCACCAGCGCGCGCAGCGCCGCCTCGGTGATCTGCTCCCAGCCGATGCCGCGATGCGAGGCCGGTGAACCCGCGCTGACCGTGAGCACCCGGTTGAGCATCAGCACCCCCTGCCGGGCCCATGCGGTGAGATCGCCGTGGGGACTCTTCGGGATCCCGAGGTCCGATTCGAGCTCGGTGAAGATGTTCCCGAGGCTGCGGGGCAGCGGACGCACCGCGGGGTCCACCGCGAAGGACATGCCGATGGCATGTCCCGGGGTCGGGTAGGGGTCCTGACCCAGAATCAGCACCTTCACCGCGTCGAAGGGCTGACGGAAGCCGCGCAGCACCAGCTCTGGGGAAGGCAGCACCTGCTCCCCGGCGTCACGGCGGCGGGCCAGCTCCTCGAGGACGGTCTCGAAGTGGGCGGACTCGCCGGCCAGGGCACGTTGCCAGCCCGTTTCCAGCGGAGCGATCAGTTCAGTCTCAGGTGTCATCGCCTCCACCATAGACAGCTCAGCCGATTGAACACACCGTCGAGCCCACGAGGGCCGATATTCCTGCAATGCGCGCTGCCCAGCCGTAGGATGACGGTGAGATGATCACTGAACAGCAGAAGAAGATGCTCGACCTGGAGCGCCAGTGGTGGAAGTACGCGGGCGCGAAGGACGAGGCCATCACCGATGCGCTCCAGATGTCAGCCGTGGCGTACTACCAGGCGCTGAATCTGCTGATCGACACGGAGGCGGCGCTGGCCCACGACCCGATGCTGGTGAAACGCCTGCGCCGGCAGCGGGATGCCCGGCACCGCGCCCGCGCGACCCGCCGCTGACGCAAGGTCGAGATCAGCAGCACCGAGCATCGCCCCCGCACTTTGAGGACAGGACCTATGAGCCAGCACCCGCACGACGAGTTCGACGACGTCCCCCCGTATCAGACCGGGGAGGCCGGCAAGCATCGGGCTCCAGGCGCAGCCGGAACGGGCGGGGCCGGTGGCAGCGGCCTGCGCTGGATCGGGCTCTTGGCTGGATTCGTGCTGCTCGTCGGGGCCTTCGCCTACTTCATCGTGCCGATGCTCTCCGACTCGGACCCGGACAGCACCGCCGAGGATCAGGATGCGGCGGTGTCCGAATCCGAGGACGACGCCGAGGATGACGCCGAGGCCGATGACGGCGCCGAGGGCGATGCGGACCAGACGGAGGAGCCCGCCGGGCCACAGCCGGCCAGCGACACCGAGACCCCGGTCCAGGTGGCCAACTACCAGGGCGCCGAGGGTGGCGCGACGGCGATGGGCGCCGAGCTCGAGGAGCTCGACTACAACGTGGTCTGGCAGGGCGACTGGGGCTTCGAGGAACGCGCCGAGACTCCGGCCGTGGTCTACCCAGCAGGCTCCGGAGACGCAGAGCAGGCCATCGCCGAGGAGCTTGCCGAGAGCTTCGGGGTCGACACCGTCGAAGTGCACGACCAGGCCAGCTTCGTCACCCTGATCATCGGGGACGAGTACGAGGGCTGAGCCCGCTCAGAGACCGTGCTCCGAAGGGGTGGTGCTCGCTCGTCCCGGCCTCCCAGGTCAGGCGAAGGCGGAGACTCCGGTCAGCTCACGACCGGCGATCAGCAGGTTGATGCCATGGGAGCCCTCGTAGGTATAGATCGCCTCGATGTCTCCTGCGATCTTGGCTGCTTCGTGATCGCTCAGTATGCCGTTCCCACCGAAGATCTCCCGCGCGGCGGCGGCGGACTCTCGTGCCAGCCGGGTCAGCGTCGCCTTGCCCAGGGACGCGTGCATCATGGTCAGCTCGCGGTCACTCTGCAGCCGGGTGAGCTCGGCCATGAAGGAGGTCGAGACCGCGAGGTTTCCGGCGACCTTGGCCAGAGCGGCCTGGACGAGCTGGAAAGAGGCCAAGGGTGCACCGAACTGGTCGCGCCTCTTCGCATAGTCCCGTGCGATGTCCAGCAGGGCCTGCTGGGCGCCGACGGCCTGCCACCCCACCCATGCCCGTGAGCTTCGCAGTCCGGTGTTCGTGGCGGTGAACGAGGTCGCCCCTGGCAGCAGGGCGTCCTGCGGCAGGGTGACATCAAGTTCGATGTCGGCGTTCGGCATGATGCGCAGTCCGGTCTTGTGGGTGATCTTTCGGGCCTGGTATCCCGCACACGATGTGGGCACCAGAAAGCCTTTGACCTGCCCGTCAGCGGTGTCTCGCGCCCACACCAGGGCGACGTCGGCCACCGTGCCCATGCCGATCCAACGCTTGGACCCCTGGATGCGCCACTGTCCGCCGCGCAGAGTCGCCGACGTGGCCAGTCCGCCGGCCACGTCGGAGCCGTGCTCAGGCTCGGTGAGGCAGAAGGCGCCGAAGGCCCGCAGCCGGCGCAGGGCCGGAAGCCATTCCTCACGCTGACGCTCCGAGCCCAGGGCTTGGATCATGCCGACGATGAGCTCATTGTGGATGCCGATGACCGCAGAGATCGAGACGTCGGCGCGTGCCAGCGCGGTGTGGGCAAGGCCGCGGAGCAGCGGTGAGGAACCGTCGAGGTGCAGTTCGCCGAGTCCGATGCTGCCCAGCCCTGCAAGCATGTCGAGCGGAAGGCGATCGTCGTTCCACGGTTCGAGGGACTGGCGTCGAATGTTGCGCTGCGCGTACTCGTCGATGACGGTCAGCCGGTCACGTTCTGCCGGACCGAGGTGGCGGGCCAGGTGCATCAGATCAGGGTCTTCGGAAATGGGGTCTGCGGCAGCGTGGGCGTCCTGCTTGGTCATCGAGGTCTCCTTGTCATCCGGCGGATCCGGGGCTGGGTGGGCGGGCCGCCATGTCACTGCACGTAAAACTGCATCTTTACCAACTATATGACTTCCAAGTATATTCTAGAGTGACCAAAATCACACAGACCTCGAGGAGGAGCGCCATGACAGTGACCGAAGAGTTTCGCGCAGCTCGGGACCAGCTCGTCGGTGCGCAGCAGGACTGGGAGCGCGCGCGCCGGGATTTCCGCTGGCCTCGGTTCACGCATTTCAACTTCGGCTTCGACTGGTTCGATCAGGTGGCGAAGAGCCCCGAACGATCGGGTCAGGACGCGCTGGTGATCATGGAAGAAGATGGGTCTCGGCTCACCCGCACCTTCGCGCAGCTGCGCGAAGACTCCAATCGAGTGGCCAACTGGCTGACCAGCATCGGGGTGAGGCGAGGCGACCGCATCATCCTGATCCTCGGCAACCAGGTCGAGCTGTGGGAGACGATGCTCGGCGCGATCAAGCTCGGTGCTGTGCTGATCCCCACCACGACTCAGATGGGCCCACACGACCTGCAGGACCGAGTCGGTCGGGCCGAAGCGAGCTGGATCGTCGGAGATTCCGAGACGCTGCGGAAGTTCACGCAGGTCGAGGGTGACTATGCGCTCATCCACGTGCCCGGCGTGTACGCCGATCGGCAGGCAGCGGTGCGGCCTGAGGTGTCGGGCCGCACCGTCCACTCGTACCAGGAGGCCTACGCGGCCTCACCGGAGTTGGAGCAGGTCGTGCCGACTGCCGCTGATGAGACGATGCTGCTGTACTTCACCTCCGGCACGACGTCGAAGCCGAAGCTGGTCGAGCATACGCACACCTCGTACCCGGTGGGGCACCTCTCAACCCTGTACTGGATCGGGCTCGAGCCCGGCGATGTGCATCTGAACGTCTCTTCGCCGGGCTGGGCCAAGCACGCGTGGTCGAACTTCTTCGCGCCGTGGATCGCGGAGGCGACCATCTTCCTGTACAACTTCAGCAAGTTCGACGCCGCGGCGCTGATGCGGTCCATGGACGACGCCGGGGTCACGAGCTTCTGCGCCCCGCCCACGGTCTGGCGGATGCTCATCAAGGCGGACCTCGCGCAGCTGAAGAATCCACCGCGCGTCACGGTCTCGGCCGGAGAGCCGTTGAACCCGGAGGTCATCGAACAGGTCCAGCGGGCGTGGGGGTGCACGATCCGCGATGGCTTCGGACAGACCGAGTCCTCGCTGCAGATCGCCAACACTCCGGGCCGGCGGGTGAAGTTCGGCGCCATGGGTGTCCCGCTGCCGGGATTCGACGTCGCCCTGATCGACCCGGTGTCGGGTGAGGAGGCCGAGGAGGGGGAGATCTGTCTCGCCCTCGACCCGAGGCCGGTCGGTCTGATGAAGGGCTATTACGGCGCGGAGGAGAAGAACGCCGAGGTCTTCCGCGATGGCTACTACCACACGGGGGACATCGCCTCCCGTGACGGCAACGGCGTCATCACCTACGTGGGACGGGCCGATGACGTCTTCAAGTCCAGCGACTACAAGGTCTCACCGTTCGAGTTGGAATCCGTGCTCATCGAGCACCCTGCCGTGGTGGAAGCCGCGATCGTGCCCGCACCGGATGAGCTGCGGCTGGCGGTTCCCAAGGCGTACGTGACGCTGGCCTCCGGGTGGGAGCCGAACGAGGCCACCGCGGCGGAGATCCTCCAGTTCGCGCTGAACAAGCTGGCGCCCTATAAACGGATCCGGCGCATCGAGTTCGCGGAGCTTCCAAAGACGATCTCGGGGAAGATCCGGCGGGTCCAGCTGCGCCAGGCAGAGGAGCGGCGCGCCGAAGCCAGTGAGGGACTGGAGGGATTCGGGGTGGAGTACCGAGAAGCCGATCTGGGACTGAGGCGCCCATGACGCTGCCCGCCTGAGCCAGAGCCGGGGCCACGGTGAGGCCTCAGCCCTCGGCGCAGGTCCGACATCAGATGATTCCCAGATAAACTCCGGTCCATCCCCACAATGGTCGGACCGAGCACGGAAGAGGAGACGCCTACATGCACCCCCCGCTTGCCAAGGACCCGATCGCTGAGATCCAGAAGAACTGGGAGCGGCAGGGATGGACGTCCGCGGCCGCCCCCGCGGCGGCGGTCACCGCAATCATGCGGACGCAGCAGATCCTCTTGGCGCGAGCA
The DNA here is from genome assembly GCF_022565835.1 of Nesterenkonia sp. DZ6. NCBI lineage: Bacteria > Bacillati > Actinomycetota > Actinomycetes > Micrococcales > Micrococcaceae > Nesterenkonia > Nesterenkonia sp. DZ6. The sequence continues at coordinate 573,996 of NZ_JAJOYW010000002.1, read as the reverse complement.
CGGGACATCCTGAAGCCGTTCAAGCTGACCTTCGCCCGCTATGAGGTGCTCGCGCTGCTGGGGTTCTCCCGAGAAGAGCGGCTGCCGATGAACAAGGCCAGCCAGCTGCTGCAGGTCCATCCGACGTCGATCACCAACGCCGTCGACCGGCTGGAGTCGGCGGGTCTGGTGCGCCGCGAGCCGCATGACTCTGACCGGCGCGCAATGCTCCTGGTGCTCACCCCGGAGGGCAAGCAGGTGGCCGAACAGGCGACCAAGGCGCTCAATGAGCAGCTCTTTGAGCGCACCGGGTTCGAGTCGCAGGAGATCGACCAGCTGAACACCATCTTGGCGAACTTCCGCCAGCGAGCGGGCGACTTCCCGTCCTGAACCGCCGGGTCAGCGATGCCTCCACTGAGGTTCGCGCTTCTGGATGAACGCGCTCATGCCTTCGGACTGATCCTCGAGTGAGAACAGCGAATGGAACATCCGCCGCTCGAACGCAAGGCCCTGATGAAGCGTGGAGTCGAAGGCCGCACCCACGGCCTCCTTGCCCATCTGCGCAGCCGGCTTGGATTTCGAGGCGATCAGCTCAGCGACCTTGGTGGCTTCCGCGACCGTGTCTTCGTCTGCCACGACTCGTGAGACCAGGCCGATGCGCTCGGCTTCATCGGCGTGGATGTGCCTCCCGGTGAGGATCATATCCATCGCCTTGGCCTTCCCGACCGATCGGGTGAGCCGCTGGGAGGCGCCCATCCCCGGGATGACCCCCAGGTTGATCTCGGGCTGACCGAACCTCGCACCTTCTCCGGCCACGATGACGTCGGCCATCATCGCGAGCTCACACCCGCCGCCCAGGGCGTAGCCGTTCACGGCAGCCACGATCGGGGTGCGCAGGCGGGTGAAGTCATCCCAGCGGCGGAACCAGTCCGCGGCATACATCCCCGGATGGTCCTGCTCCGACATCTCGTTGATATCGGCACCCGCCGCGAACGCCTTGTCCGAGCCGGTGACGAGGATCGCCCCGATGTCGGGGCTGGCGTCGAAGACGCCGGCGGCGTGGACGACCTCCTCCATCATCATGGTGTTCAGCGCGTTGAGGGATTCGGGCCGGTTCAGCGTGATCCTGCCGACCCTTGCTTCGGTCGAGACCAGGATCGTCGAATATTCGGTCATGCCTCACGCTCCTGCGTTGTGGGAGTTGTCTCGGATGGTGTTGATGATGGCGGAGAAGTCCTGCCGCTGCCCGGGACCCTGGGCGAACTCGGAGAAGATGGCCGCCGCGAGTCTTCCCAGCTGTGCATCGACCCCCTGTTGGTCCAACGCGTTGGTGGCGAGGGTGAGGTCCTTGGCCATCAGGGCGCCGGCGAAGCCAGGCGTGAAGTCACGGTTGGCGGGGGAGGTCGGCACGGGACCTGGGACGGGGCAGTTCGTGGTCAGCGCCCAGCACTGACCCGACGCGTTGGACACGACGTCGTAGAGCGCCTGGTGGTCCAGCCCCAGCCTTTCGCCCAGAACGAAGGCTTCACCCACGGCGATCTGGCTGATGCCGAGGATCATGTTGTTGCAGAGCTTCGCAGCCTGGCCCAGGCCGCTGCCGCCACAGTGGACCACCCGAGCGCCCATGATCTCCAACAGCGGGAGGACCTCCTGGAACACCTCGAGACGGCCTCCGGCCATGAACGCGAGGCTGCCGGCCTCGGCGCCCACCACGCCCCCGGAGACCGGTGCATCGGCGGCCCGGAATCCCGCGCGCTCGGCCAGCTCCGCAGCCTCCTGCGCCTCGGAGATGTTGATGGTGGAGCAGTCCAGGAAGATCGTCCCTGGCCTGGCCGCGGAGAGCAGTCCCGGTGAGTCCCGATAGGCCGAGAGCACGTGCTGACCCGAGGGCAGCATCGTGAGCACCACCTCAGATCTCGCGACGGCGTCAAGAGGGTCGGTGACGACATCGATTCCCTTGGAGCGGGCGGTCTCCACGGCTTCGGCGCTGAGGTCGAACCCGTAGACCTGCACACCGGCCTGGACGAGGTTCGCGGCCATCGGGCCGCCCATGTTGCCGAGTCCGATGAACGCCACGGTGGGGTGTGTGTCGACGTCGTGTGTGGTGCTGTTCATGAATGTGCCTCCTGAATCGGTGAAAACAGCTCGAAGGTCGGATGTGGGCCGGGCAGGAAGTGCTCCTCGATCCTCATCTCGTCGACCTCCGGCAGGGTGGCCGGGTCCCACCGTGGGCTGCGGTCCCTGTCGATGACCTGCGCCCTGATGCCTTCGGCGAAGTCATGGCCGCGCAGCTGGTGCTGCCCGGCCGCATACTCCCGCACCAGGGCGGCCGACAGCTCCAGACGTGAGGCTTCGCGGATCCCGTGGAGCGTCAGCTTCAGCGCGGTGGGGGACCTGCTCAGGATGTCCTCTCGGGCCCGCGCCGCGTCCGGGTGCGTCGCTCCCCACGCCGCCAGCCGCTCGAGGATCTCTTCCGCGGTCTCGGCGGAATATGCGTCGTCGATCCAGTCCTGCGCGGACCGCAGCGGGGCGACCGGCGGGGTCTCGGTGAAGCCTGCCTTGACCTGGTCGAACGTCTCCTGCTCGAGGGCTTCCGCCAGCGCCGCCAGCTTGCCGGAGGGCACGTACACGTCGGCCAGGCCGAGGTGGATGGTGTCGGCGGCGCCGAAGATGCCCGCCGTCAGGCCCGCGTGGAGGCCCGCTCGTCCCGGTGAGCGGGCGAGCAGATGGGTCCCGCCGACGTCCGGGAAGTATCCGATGGTGGTCTCGGGCATGCCGGCCTTCGTGCGTTCGGTGACCACCCGGTGGCGGCCGTGGGCGGAGATGCCGATGCCGCCGCCCAGGGTGGCTCCGTCCATGAAGGCGATATACGGCTTCGGATACTGGCTGATCAGGTGGTTCAACCGGAACTCGGTGGCGAAGAACTCCGTGGTGGTGTAGTCGTCACGGCCGCTCGCCCGAGTGGCACGGATGTCTTCGTAGATGCTGCGCACGTCGCCTCCCGCGCAGAGGCCACGGTCTCCCGCGCCGAGGACCAGCACCTGGGAGACGCCCGGAGCATCGCGCCATTCCTGCAGCTGGTGCAGCATCTGTCGCACCATGTTCAGGTTCAGCGCATTCATCGCCCCGGGCCGGTTCAGTCTGATGACGCCGAGGGTGCCGCGCGCCTCGAAGAGCACCTCAGCGGCCATCGCTCAGCTCCCCTCGGGCATGATGAAGCTCGCACCCTCTTTGGTTCCGGAGGGCCAGCGCGTGCTGACCGTCTTGGTCTTGGAGTAGAACTTCAGTCCATCCGCACCGTGCTGATTGAGGTCGCCGAATCCCGAGGCCTTCCAGCCGCCGAAGGTGTAATACGCGATCGGCACCGGGATCGGCACATTGACGCCGACCATGCCCACCTCCACCCGGGAGGCGAAGTCTCTGGCGGTGTCGCCGTCGCGGGTGAAGATCGCCACCCCATTGCCGAACTCGTGCTCCGTGGGCAGCCGCAGGGCCTCCTCATAGTCCCGGGCTCGTGCGATGCACAGCACCGGACCAAAGATCTCCTCCTTGTAGATGCGCATCGCTGGTGTGACGTGATCAAAGAGCGTCGCGCCGATCCAATACCCCTCGGGGTGGCCCTCGACGACGACGCCGCGCCCGTCCACCACCAGCTCAGCACCCTCCTCGACGCCGAGCCCGATGTAGCCCTCGATCCGCTGCTTCGCGTCCGCGCCCACCACCGGACCGAAGTCGCTGGAGGGATCCAGGGAGGGTCCGACGACGAGCTTCTCGATGCGCTCCAGGAGCTTGGCTCGCAGCGCCTCAGCGGTGGCCTCGCCGACGGGGACGGCGACCGAGATGGCCATGCATCGCTCACCGGCGGAGCCGTAGCCGGCGCCGATCAACGCGTCGGCGGCCTGATCGAGATCGGCGTCGGGCATGATCACCATGTGGTTCTTCGCGCCGCCGAAGCACTGTGCGCGTTTTCCCCGGGCGGCGGCCGCGGTGTAGATGGACTGGGCGACGGGGGTGGATCCGACGAACCCGATGGCCTTCACCCGGGGGTCCTCGATGAGGGCGTCCACCGATTCCTTGTCCCCATTGATCACGTTCAGCGTGCCGGGCGGCATGCCCGCCTCCAGTGCGAGCTCGGCCAGGCGCAGCGGCACCGAGGGGTTGCGCTCCGAGGGTTTCAGCACGAAGGTGTTGCCCGCGGCCAGGGCGGTTCCGGCTTTCCAGAGCGGAATCATGGCGGGGAAGTTGAACGGAGTGATGCCGGCGACGACTCCGAGAGGTTGGCGCAGGCTGTGGATGTCCATGCCGGTGGCCGCGTCGTGGGAGAACTCGCCCTTGAGCAGATGGGGAGCTCCGGCGCCGAACTCCACGACCTCCACGCCGCGCTGGATGTCGCCCAACGCATCGTCGAAGGTCTTGCCGTGCTCATTGGAGAGCGTCTCGGCAAGCTCATCACGGTGGGTATGGATCAGGTCGGCCCACTTCAGCAGAATGCGTCCGCGCCGCTGGGGGTTCAGAGCCGACCACTCTCCGAACGCGGCCAGGGCGGAATCGATGGCCTGGGAGACTTCCTCGGCGTTGGCCAGGGGCACCTCGGCGGTGACTTCGCCGCGGACCGGGTTGAAGACCTCGCGGCTCCTGCCTGAGGTGCCATGTATGTGTTTGCCGTGGATGAAGTGGGTCAGATCCGTCATGGACGTGCTCCTTCGCGTCGAGATCAGCCTCGGGGATGCCTGGCGAGGGGCTGATCGACCTGGTATCGCATGTGATTCAGCTCTCACTGTGTTAGCCTAAACTCAACTTATTGGAAGTGCAACTATCGAGCTTGCGACCGGTATTCGAGCCAGGGAGCTCCAATCGGCAGAGGATGAGGCATCATGACCGGGTCCAGCCCGGCACCGTCGCCATTGCGGACGCGCTGGGCCGGGTGGACATCGCCGGGGGAGTGGATCCCTCCACCCCGGCGATCACCCTCATGCAAGGTCTGCCCTCATGCTCAGCGTGGATGAACCAACTCGATGAAGGAGATTCGGATGGAACTGACACGAGCCAGCGCAATCGTCAGCGGAGGAGCCTCGGGCCTCGGCCATGCCACGGCGAAGGCCCTGATCATGGCGGGCGCGCAGGTGGTGGTCGTGGACCTCCCGGACGCCGAGGGCAGCACGGAGCGGGCCGACGCCGTGTCCTCGCTCGGTGGACGCGCCGCCTTCTGCCCCGGGGACATCACGGATCCGGCCACTTCTCGCGAGGCCGTCGCTGCGGCAGCCGGGCGGGGGCCGCTGCGGGTTGCCGTGAGCTGCGCCGGTGTGGCCACCCCGGGAAAGCTGCTGGGTCGAGACGGCCCGCTCTCCCAGGAGCAGTTCATGGGTGTCCTCGCCGTCAATGTCGGCGGCACGGTGAACCTGATGGCGCAGGTCGCCGCCGCGATGCGGGACAACGAACCCTCCGCCGGCGAGCGCGGGGTGCTGATCAACACCGCGTCGGTGGCCGCCTTCGAGGGTCAGATCGGTCAGATCGCCTACGCGGCCTCGAAGGGGGCAGTGGCCTCGCTGACCCTTCCGGCGGCCCGCGAGCTCGCCCGGCATGCCATCCGGGTGATGACGATCGCGCCCGGACTCTTCGAGACCCCCATGATGGCGGGTCTGCCCGAGGAGGCCAAGGAGTCGCTGCGCGCCAAGACGCTGCACCCCGCCCGGCTCGGTGCGCCCGAGGACTACGCCCAGCTGGTCATGCAGATCGTGGCCAACCCGATGCTCAACGGCGAGACCATCCGGCTCGACGGCGCGATCCGGCTCGAGCCCAGATAGCCGCGGCGCTCGCGGTCCGAGCCTCGTCGGGAGGGTCAGTCGCTCCAGCCGGTGTAGGAATCCGCGAAATAGGCCTGGCCGTGCACGGAGCCGGTGATCGCGTCGAACTCGCCGCGGCGACGCCGGTGGGTGAAGGGGTTCTCGTCCGGCTGACGGTGCAGAAGGTTCGTCGCCCAGTAGGAGAAGTTCTGCGCCTTCCATACCCGGTCCAGTGCGGTCCGGGAGTATCGACGCAGCGACTCCGGGGTCTCGGCCGCTTCTCCTTCATGGCCGGGCGCATCGGCGCGCAGCTCGGTGATGAACTCCTCCACGCACGGAATCAGCACCCGCACATCGGCGAAGGCCAGGTTCAGACCCTTGGCCCCGGTCGGCGGGACGGTGTGGCCGGCATCGCCGGCCAGAGCCAGCCGGCCGTGGCTGAGCGGGTCACAGACATAGGAGCGGAAGGGCAGCACGGTCTTGTCGATGATCGGTCCGCGCTTGAGCTGGACGCCGCCCTCGGTGCCGAGCACCTGCTGGATGTGGTCGAAGATCGCGTCCTCGGACCAGCTGTCCGGATCGGTGTCCGGGTCGCACTGGAAGTACATGCGCTGGACGGTCTCATTGCGCTGGGAGATCAGTGCGAAGCCGAGCTCGGAGTTCGCGTAGATCAGCTCTGGGGCGGTCGGTGGGGCCTCACAGAGGATCCCGAACCAGGCGAAGGGGTAGGAGATGAAGTGGTCGGTGCGCACCTCCTCGGGGATCAGCCTGCGACACATGGAGCGGGACCCGTCGGTGCCGATGATCAGGTCGGCCTCGATGCTGCGTGCCTGAGCGTGCGCGTCGGTGAAGCTGATCCGCGGAGACGTGGTCTCGATCCCGTGGACCTGGGTGTCGGTGACGGCCCAGTGGATCTCCCCGCCTTCTCGTTCCCAGGCGTTGGCGAGGTCGAAGAAGACCTCGTTCTGTGGGTAGAGCCAGACCGAGCGTCCGACCAGCGCCTGGAAGTCGATGCGATGCTGCTCTCCGTCGAAGCTGAGCACCGTGCCCTCGTGTTCATGACCCTCGGTGAGCACTCGTGACCCGACTTCGGCGTCCACCAGCATGTTCACCGTGGCGGCTTCGAGGATCCCTGCACGCTGAGTGTGGTGGATCGTGTCCTTCGTGCGGGTCTCGATCACGGCGGCGGAGATGCCGCGTCGCTTGAGCAGCAGCGCGGTCATCAGCCCTGCGGGGCCGCCGCCCACGATGCCGACGTCGACTCGGGTGGTGTGCGCGGTCATGTCTCTCCTTCTCCTGGGCCGGTTCGACCCTGTGCAGATCAGTCTGGTCAGCAGATGTGCCCAGCGCCACAGAGATCCCATTGAATGCGATGGCAGCGCGGGGCGCGGTTCACCCCTTGCCGCTGATCTCGCGCTGTATGCCCCGTGCGGCGATCTGCAGCATCTGCACCCAGGGTGCGGGGCGTCGGGCGACGTCGTCGTCGTCGGTGACCACGCCCAGGGCGGCGACCACGGAGCGGCCGCGCTGCCGGATCGGCACCGCGACTCCGGTGACCTCGCGCTCGATCACGCCGGTCTGCGCGCAGTAGCCCTGCTGGCGGACCTGTTCCAGCCGGTCCTCGGAGATGATCTGACCAGGTGACGCGTCCTGATGGTGGGTCCGGTAGAAGGTGCGGAACTCGGGGGAGGCGTGGGCCAGGAGCACGAGGCCGGTGGCCGAGACGTGCAGCGGCAGTCGGCCGGCGACCCCGCCGTGGATGCGCGGCGCCTCCCGTGCCGAGAGTCGGTCCACGAAGAGCACCTCGTGGCCTTCGATCACCCCGAGCTGCACATGCTGACCCATCACGGTGTGGACATCGGAGAGGTAGGGTCGGGCGCGCACGGCGAGCTTCATCGTCGGCGCCGAGCGGTTGGTCATCTCCCAGAGGCGGGTGCCGACCATGTACCCGGCCGGCAGCGACTCCAACCAGCCCAGCTCGGCCATGTCGCGGCAGAGCCGGTGCGCGGTGGCCGGCGGCAGGCCGGTGCGCCGGGCGATCTCGGCCGCGGTGAGCAGGCTGTCGGCCGCCGAGAAGGTGGAGAGCACCCGGTCAAGCCGGGCCAGGACCGAATCACCGGTGGGGGAGTTCGCCATGGATCACATGCTAGCTTCCGCGGCCCCGGCCGGGTCCCGGCTCACTCTCGCGCCGCGAGCGCGTCGGCGCGCAGCGCGCTGGCCGTGCGCTGGTGCAGCGAGATCCGCAGCACGACGACGGCGGCCAGTGCCACGATGATCCCGGCGCCGGTGTAGAGCGCGGTGGGGGTGGCGCCGAGGTCCAGCAGCGCTCCGACTGCGATCGGGGCGATGATGGCGCCGGTGCGGCCGACGCCGAGGGCGACGCCGACCCCGGTGGAGCGCAGCCGTGGCGCGTAGGTCATCGGGGCGATCGTGTAGATGCCGGAGATGCAGCCGTTGATGATCATGCCCAGCAGCACGCCGGCGACCAGCGCGGCCGGCAGCCACGCGGTGGCGTTGATGAACACGATGAACATCACCCCGGAGCCGATGGCGAAGACCGCCTGGACTCGACGCACGTCCCAGCGGGAGGCGAACACCCCGTACAGGACCGCACCGATGGTGCCGCCGATCATCAGCATGATCCCGCCCATGATGCCCTCATCGGTGGAGAAGCCGACCTCGGTGAGCAGCTGCGGGGTCCAGGTGTTGGCGAAGTAGAAGCCGAACATCACGATGAAGAACATCGCCCACAGCAGAAGCGTGTTGCGCCGGTTCTCCGGACTGAACAGCGCGGCGTAGGAGTTCTTGGAGCTGCCCGGCGTCTCGGTGTCACCCGTGTCGTAGTTCTCCAGGACCACCGGGCCGGTGATCCCCATCCGTGCGGCGATGTCCTCGGCGCGGCGCTGCTCAGAGCCGTCCCCTGCCGCCTGTGGGCTGGTGGCGCGGGCGCCGAGGAAGTCCAGGGACTCGGGCATCTTGAGCCAGACGAAGACCACGGCCAGCACGGTCACGGCACCGCCGAGCAGGAAGACCGCCTGCCAGCCGATGGTCCCGATCAGCGGGATGGCGGCCAGACCGCCCAGGGTCGCGCCCACCGGGTAGCCGGCCGCGTAGATGCTCATGCACAGGCCGCGGTATTTGGCGTTGGAGTACTCCGAGACCAGGACGGTGCCGGAGGTGAGGATGCCGCCCACGCCGAGCCCGGTGATGACCCGCCAGGCCATCAGCTCCGGCATCGAGGAGGCGGTGGCGGAGAGGAAGAGCCCGGCGGCATTGATGATCATCGCGATCATGAGCATCCGACGCCGTCCGAAGCGGTCCGCGAAGGGGCCCACCCAGATCGCGCCCAGCGCCATGCCGATCAGCCCTCCGCTGAGCAGCAGGCCCAGCTCGGTTCCGGTGAGGCCGAGGTCGGCCGAGACCGGGTTCGCGGTGAACGCCATGGCCTGCACGTCATAGCCGTCCAGGCCCATCAGGGCTGTGGCGAGGGCGACCACGAACCACTGGTAGCGGCTCATCGGTCGGGAGTCGATCGACTCGCGGAGGCTGGTCTGGGTCATGGGGATCTCCTTGCACGGCAGTGAAATTCCGTGGCTCAGCTCACAGAACCTGTTGGACGCTAGCCGCTCGTGACCCAGGGCACAATTGCGCGGGATGGACAGGCGTGGACGTCTCGATGAATGGGATCGGCCTTGACGGTGCGTCTGGACGATGGGCCCCATGGTGCGCCGCGGAGGGGCGTCTCGACCCCGCGGCGCCGCGACTACGCTTGGCCCATGGCAAACTCGCCCAGCGGTGACGCGGTGCTGGATCGTGCGATGCGGATCCTCACGGCGCTCGAGACCCGGACCAGCCTTCCCGCCGGGGAGCTCATCGACGCCGTCGGGCTGCCCCGGACCACCGGATACCGGCTGCTGCGCACGATGCGCGCGCACGGCCTGCTCGCCGTCGCGGCCTCCGGGGAGCTGGTCCTGGGGCAGCGGCTCTGGGAGATCGCCCAGAGCGCCCCGATCAGCCGCACGCTGCGCGCGGCGGCGCTTCCCTTCATGCATGACGTCAACGCGGTGGTCCGTCAGACCACCCAGCTCTCGGTGCTCGATGAGCAGGGGGTGCTGATCGTGGAGCGGCTCTCCCGTCATGGCGCGGTGGTCAACCCGGCCGAGGTGGCGACCACCATGCCGGCGCACCTGACCTCGATGGGGCACGTGCTGCTGGCCCATTCCCCGGCCCACGTGGTGGAGGGCTGGTGGGATCCGCGGCGGCAGCTGATCGAGGAGTCTCGGCCACAGCTGCGCCGCGAGCTCGCCGAGGCGCGCACCCGAGGTCATGCGCAGCTGAGCGGGATGATCAATGCCGAGACCACCGGCGTCTCGGTTCCGGTGCTGGGCGCCGATGGCCACGCGGTGGCGGCGCTGACCGTGGTCGTCCCGCGCGACTCCAGGGAGATCCCGCAGTTCCTGATGGCGCTGCAGACCGCCGGCCGCGGAATCACGCGCGCCCTGGAGGGCATGGGCCATTGAATGGCAATCGTGTGGCGGCCGGTGCTGCAGGCCGGGCAGACTGAGTGAGAACCACGTCACACCTCGGCGACGTACGCCGCTGATCCCCTTCAAGGAGCGAGAGCCCGATGGCCGAGAAGAACACAGACCCGGACGCCGCCGCAGTCTCCCAGGCGGAGATCGACGCGGAGATCGCCGCCATCCACGGCGAATATCGAGCCCAGCGCGACGCCGGCGCTCAGGTGGAGACCAACGCCCGGCTGAACTTCCCGCCCTACCGCAGCTCGCTGCTGCGGCACCCGACGAAGTCCCTGCATCACGCGGACCCCGAAGACATCGAGCTCTACAGCCCGGCCTTCGGCCATCGCGACGTCTCCCCGCTGGAGGCGGACCTGACCATCGCGCACAACGGCGAGCCCATCGGTGAACGGATCATCGTGACCGGCCGGGTCCTCGACGGTGAGGGCCGCGCCGTCGCCGGCCAGCTCGTGGAGATGTGGCAGGCCAACGCCGCCGGGCGCTATATGCACAAGCGCGACCAGCACCCCGCCCCGCTGGATCCCAACTTCACCGGTGTCGGGCGCACGCTGACCGGCCCCCATGGGGAATACAGCTTCACCACGATCAAACCTGCGCCCTATCCATGGAAGAACCACCACAACGCCTGGCGCTCGGCCCATATCCACTTCTCGCTCTTCGGCACCGACTTCACCCAGCGCATCGTGACCCAGATGTACTTCCCCGGGGACCCGATCTTCGATCTGGACCCGATCTACCAGTCCATCACCGACCAGGCCGCCCGCGATCGCCTGGTCGCCACCTACGACCACTCGGTCTCCCAGCATGAATGGAACACCGGTTACCGTTGGGACATCGTCCTTTCCGGAAGCAACCGCACCTGGGCCGAGCAGGAGGAGGAGCACTGAACATGAAACTCACCCCCACCCCCGCCCAGACCGTCGGACCCTTCTTCGGCTTCGCGCTGCCCTATCCAGGCGGGGAGGCACTCGTCGACCGCTCGCACCCGGGAGCCGTGCGGCTGCACGGGACGGTCTACGACGGCGACGGCGTGCCCGTGCCCGATGCGCTCCTGGAGATCTGGCAGCCGGATGAGCACGGGGCGATCTCGCGGCAGCCAGGGTCTCTGCACCGCGACGGCTACACCTTCACCGGGTGGGGCCGCGCCGCCGTCGACGGCGTGGGCCATTACTCCTTCACGACGGTGGAACCGGGCAGCACCGGCGCCGGCGTCGCACCCTATGTCCTGGTCACGATCTTCGCTCGCGGGCTCATGGATCGGCTCTTCACCCGGGCCTATCTGCCCGCCGACGCCGCCGCCCTCGAGCAGGACGCGCTACTGAGCTCGGTGTCTGAGGATCGCCGCCACACCTTGATGGCCGCCCGGGAGTCCGATGGCAGCCTGCGCTTCGACATCCACCTTCAGGGCGCAGACGAGACCGTGTTCCTGACCTACCCCAACACCCCGCAGTTCACCGGCCCGGTGGAGTGATCGACAGGAGCGTGCCGCCAGCCATGACCGGACCCTACGGAATCCTCAGCCCGGTGTGGGCAGGCACCGCGACGGCGCAGCTGATGTCCGAGGAGTCCATCCTGCGGGCGATGCTGCGCGTCGAAGCGTCCTGGGCCCAGGCGCTCGCCGATGCCGGCGAGGCCCCTGCCGCCAGTGCCGCGGCCATCGTGGCGATCAGCGAGGACCCCGCGCGGGCCGGCCTCAGCGTCGAGGAGATCGCGTCGCAGAGTCCCGGCGGCGGGAACCCGGTGATCCCGATGCTGGCCGCCGTGCGCCGCGCCCTGGTCGAGGCCGGTGAATCCGATGCTGCGCTGCACCGGGGAGCCACCAGCCAGGACATCCTCGACACGGCGCTGATGCTGCTGTGCCGCGAGTCCGTTGCGGCTCTCTTGAGCGACGCGCGCCGGGCAGGAACAGCGCTGAGCAGGCTCAGCCAAGAACACCGGAACTCCGTCTGCGTGGCCCGCTCGCTGACCCAGCACGCGCTGCCGACCACGTTCGGGCTGCGCTGCGCCGGCTGGCTCGATGGGCTGACCCAGGCGATCCAGCGGCTGGAGCTGGCCGCGGCGAAGCTGCCGCTGCAGTGGGGCGGAGCCGTGGGCACCCAGGCCTCGCTCAGTGACTCACTCGGGCCGCAGCGAGCCGCCGCGCTGACCACCGATCTTGCGGCCCGCCTGGGACTGCGTGCGATGCCGCGACCTTGGCACACCCAGCGTCAGATGATCCTTGAGCTCGCCGCAGCGCTCGCCGGCCTGCTCGCGACGCTGGGAAAGGCCGCGGGAGATGTGCTCACCCTGCAGCGTCCTGAGGTCGCCGAGCTGCGCGAACCCACGGTGCCTGGCCGCGGCGGCTCCTCGGCGATGCCGCAGAAGCAGAACCCGGTGCTCTCCACCCTGATCCGCTCGGCGGCCCTGGCTGGTCCGGGGCAGCTGAGCACGCTCTACCTGGCCGCGGCCACGGCAGAGGATGAACGCCCGGCGGGCGGCTGGCATGCCGAATGGCCGAGCCTGGTCGAGCTGGCCCGGCTCAGCGGCGGTGCCGCCACCCGCGCCGCCGAGCTGTTCGAGGGCCTCGTGGTGGACCCCGGGGCCATGGCGGTGAATCTGCGACTCAGCGGCGACGCCGTGCTGAGCGAGCGGCTCATGGCGCGCCTGGGCAGCTCCTTCCCCGGGGGCAGGCAGGCGCTGCAGGATGTGGTGCGGCGCAGCGCCGTCGAGCGCGTCGGCCTGCGCGGCCTGCTGGAGGAGCATCTCGGTGATTCGATCGCTCCAGCGGATCTCGATCGGCTGCTCGACCCGCACCGGTACCTGGGTCGGGCCCAAGAGTTCATCGATGCCGCCGTCGATGAGTTCAACCAGCAGGACTTCAACCAGCAGGACTTCAACCAGACTGCCGCGCAGCCGGAAGGACCCACCGACCATGCCTGAGCCAACTGTGTCTGAGCCGACGGCGTCTGAGTCAGGGACCGCACTGACTCTCACCCCGCAGCTGCTCTCCGGATCCGTGCAGGATCTCGCCGCCGGGACCCGCCCGGTGCTGGTGCTGGGGCCTTCCCTGGGGACCAGCGTCGCCGTCCTCTGGGAGGGTGCTGTGCCGCATCTCCAGGAGGCCTTCACCGTCATCGGCTGGGACCTGCCGGGCCACGGCGACGCGCAGCCCCATCCCGAGCCCTTCGAGATCACCGACCTCGCCGACGCCGTGGAGCACCTGGTCGCTGAGCTCGCCAGGTCCCACGGGATGCCTGCGGATCTTCCGGTCTACGCCGCCGGGGTGTCCATCGCCGGCACCGTCAGCCTGACCCTGGCGCTGCGCCCGCAGACGCGGTTCACCCGGCTGGCAGCCCTGTGCACGGCCGCGAAGATCGGTGACCCGCAGATGTGGAGCGAACGCGCCGAGCTCGTCGCGCAGGCCGGAACCCCCACCATGGTCGAAGGCTCGGCCCAGCGCTGGTTCGCCCCGGGGTTCATGGCCCGGCATCCGGCCGTGGTCACCGGACTGCTGAGCTCGCTGCAGCACGCCGATCGACACTCCTATGCCCAGGCCTGTCGCGCCCTTGGCCGCTACGACCTCACCGCCGAGCTCTCCGGCGTCGCCCGCCCGCTGCTGGTGATCAGCGGGGAACAGGACCCGGTCTGCCCACCCTCGGCGGTCCGGGACCTCGCCGCGGCCCCGCACACGAGGACCGCAGTGCTCGACGGCGTCGCTCACCAGGCCCCAGCCGAAGCGCCCGAAGCCACCGCCCGACTGCTCAAGGAGTTCCTCGATGACTGATTCCAGCTACCAGGAGGGAATGAAGGTGCGCCGGGAGGTGCTCTCCGACGCCCACGTGGACCGCGCCGAGGCCCGCAAGGACACCTTCACCGAGGACTTCCAGGAACTGATCACCAACTACGCCTGGGGATCGATCTGGACCCGCCCCGGACTGGACCGGCCCACCCGATCGGTGATCACCCTCACCGCGCTGATCGCCGGCGGCTACTGGGAAGAGCTGGAGATGCACATCCGCGCGGCGCTGCGCAACGGGCTCACCGAGGATCAGATCAAAGAGGTGTTCCTGCAGTGCGCCATCTACTGCTCGGTGCCCGCGGCGAACACCGCGTTCAGCATCGGGCACCGAGTCCTGGAGGAAGAACGCACCAGCGGCGCCTGATCGCCCGCAGCGGTCCCGCTCAGCGGCGCGACATGTACAGGTTGAACGCTTTGGCCAGCAGCGGATTGACCGGGTAGTCCCATTCGCCGAGCGTCTGGACCACATCGGCGCCCATGGTCGTCTTGAACCGGGTGAGCCCGGCCAGCGGGTACTCAGGGTCCAGCGAGGGGCTGAGCCCGCCGAGGTCGAACCACTGGCAGCCTGCGGCCAGCGAGTCTTCGATCTGGCGCAGCTGCAGCGCGCGCGGGGCGTAGCGCTTGCGCTCCTCGGAGGAGGAGGCGCCGTAGACGTACCAGGCGAACTCTCCCTGCCGGACGTAGATCGCCGCGGCCAGGAGCTGATCCTCAAGATGCGCCAGGTAGAGGGTGCACTCGCTCAGCGGCGAGGCATTGAGCTCGCGGTACATGTCCTGGAAGTAGGAGAGCGGCCGGCCGGTGAAGTCATCACGGTCGGCGGTCTCCGCGTAGAGCGCGTGCCAGGCCGGGAGGTCTGACTCGTCGCCGACGCTGACGCTCAGCTCGGAGCGGGTGGACTTCTTGGTCTGCCGGCGGGAGGACTGATCCATGCGGGCCAGCACGCCATCGATGGGCAGGGTGGCGCCGGTCTCGTCGGTGAGTGGAATGCGGGCCTGGAACTGGGGCTGCCCGGCCTCGAAGTCGGTGCTCGGGGCGGGGGCCTTGAAGCCCAGTGCGCGCAGCTGCTGCTGCCACTGGGCGGCCTGGGCGGCGCCGGCCGGATCGACCTCGAGCGGGTCGAGTTCTTCAATGCTGGTGTTCTCGCCGGCGGCCAGCGCGCGGCGGACCTCCTTGGCCTCCCACCGGCGCAGCACCGAGGGCAGGCCCATGCGGATCAGGAATGCGCCGGAGGCCTTGAGATGGGCGAGCAGCGGCGGGAGCAGCTGCTCCAGATCAGCGGCCGGGTCCAGCACCGGGCCCTCGGCCAGATAGGCGAGCGTCTTGTTCCCGAGCAGCGGCACCGCCGCGGGGATCGGGAGCCGACGGAAGAGCACCAGCGTGGCGGCCACCGGGGCGGATTCGGCTCCGGCGCTGGCGTCGAAGACTCCGAGGCTCTGGGCCCGCCACTCCTTCTTCACCGCGGGCCAGCGCGGGTTCTGCAGGAACGATGCGGTCTTCTGGTCGGCCAGGAAGCTGGTGTGCTCCTCTGCGCTGATCGGGCGGACCTCGTACACGGCGGCAACGCCTGAATCTCTATGCTCCATCACGCCTCAAGGGTACCGTCTGGTTCCTGTGCGGCTGGGAGATCAGGTTCAGGGGCAGTTCCGCTCCGCCGTCCCAGCCCGGCCCTCCTGCGCGAGAGCGGCGGCACAATCTGCCATCGGCGCAGAGGTTTGCACTCGGTAGGGGAGAGTGCTAAAAATTGGTTTAGCACTCTCGTGTCGAGACTGCTAGAGGAACCTGAGCAGGTGAGGCCATATAGATGTTCCCGGTGACGCGGGGACGGCCGTCCGTCGCGGGCACCTGGAATGGTTCGACCCAGCAGACGCGAACACGTCTGACAGTCACACACCACGGCTTGAGACAAGCCGAGTCCAGGAAGGACACGCCACTATGGCAAAGACTATTGCATTCGATGAAGAGGCCCGCCGCGGCCTCGAGCGCGGACTGAACGTCCTCGCCGATGCCGTCAAGGTCACCTTGGGTCCCCGCGGCCGCAACGTCGTGCTGGAGAAGTCCTGGGGTGCACCCACGATCACCAACGACGGTGTCTCCATCGCCAAAGAGATCACCCTTGACGACCCCTACGAGAAGATCGGCGCCGAGCTGGTCAAGGAGGTCGCCAAGAAGACCGACGACGTCGCTGGCGACGGCACCACCACCGCCACCGTCCTCGCCCAGGCCCTGGTCAAGGAAGGCCTGCGCAACGTCGCAGCCGGCGCCGATCCGATGGCGCTCAAGCGCGGCATCGACCTCGCCGTGGAATCCGTCACCGCCGAGCTGTTCAAGTCCGCCAAGGAGATCGAGACCACGGAGCAGATCGCTGCCACCGCCTCCATCTCCGCCGGTGATACCCAGATCGGCGCCCTGATCGCTCAGGCGCTGGACAAGGTCGGCAAGGAAGGCGTCATCACCGTCGAGGAGTCCAACACCTTCGGTCTCGAGCTCGAGCTCACCGAGGGCATGCGCTTCGACAAGGGCTACCTCTCCGGCTACTTCGTCACCGACGCCGAGCGCCAGGAAGCAGTCCTGGAGGACCCCTATATCCTGATCGCCAACTCCAAGATCTCCTCGGTCAAGGACATCATCGGCGTCCTCGAGCAGGTCATGCAGTCCGGCAAGCCGCTGCTGGTCATCGCAGAGGACGTCGAGGGTGAGGCGCTGGCCGCACTGGTGGTCAACAAGCTCAAGGGCACCTTCAAGTCAGTGGCCGTCAAGGCCCCCGGCTTCGGTGACCGTCGCAAGGCCATGCTGGCCGACATCGCCATCCTCACCGGTGGTCAGGTCATCGCCGAAGAGGTCGGCCTGAAGCTGGAGAACACCACTCTGGAGCTGCTCGGCACCGCTCGCAAGGTCGTCGTCACCAAGGACGAGACCACCATCGTCGAAGGTGCCGGCGAAGCCGACGAGATCTCGGGCCGCGTGGCCCAGATCAAGGCCGAGATCGAGAACTCCGACTCGGACTACGATCGCGAGAAGCTCCAGGAGCGTCTTGCCAAGCTCGCCGGAGGCGTGGCAGTCATCAAGGCCGGTGCCGCCACCGAGGTCGAGCTCAAGGAGCGCAAGCACCGCATCGAAGATGCCGTGCGCAACGCCAAGGCCGCTGTGGATGAGGGAATCGTCGCCGGCGGCGGCGTGGCCCTGATCCAGGCCGGCGCCCGCGCCTTCGCGACCCTGCAGCTCAGCGGAGACGAGGCCACCGGCGCGAACATCGTGAAGTTCGCCGTGGAGGCCCCGCTGAAGCAGATCGCCATCAACGCCGGCATGGAAGCCGGCGTGGTGGCCGAGAAGGTCCGCGGACTCCCCGATGGTCACGGCCTCAACGCCGCCACCGGTGTCTACGAGAACCTGCTCGAAGCAGGCGTCAACGATCCGGTGAAGGTGACCCGCTCTGCACTGCAGAACGCCGCCTCCATCGCGTCGCTGTTCCTCACCACCGAGGCCGTCGTCGCCGAAAAGCCGGAGAAGCACTCGGCCGGCGCCGGCGCCGAGGGCATGGACCCGATGGGCGGCATGGGCGGCATGATGTGATCACCTGATCACCGGCGCCCCCGCCGCACACCAGAGAGCCCCGCCGCAGACGAAGTCTGCGGCGGGGCTCTCTGGTGTTGTACGGACTCCGGCCGGGCCATCCGGCTGCGGCCGTGCTCAGCTGAAAGTAGCTCAGTGGCCGAACATCCGGGTGTTCGCCGATTCGGTCTCCTCGTACTGGCTGGAGGCCGAGGCCATCGCCTGGCGGACGCTGGCCAGCGACTGCTCCACCTGCGCCTGGGTGGCGCGCCACTGGGTCAGCACATCCTGGAACGCCGTGGAGGCGGAGCCCTTCCAGGAATCCTGCAGCTGACGGAGCTGGGATTCCATCGAGCTGACATCGGTCTGGATGCGGCCCAGCGTGGCCTCCACGGTCTGGCTCTTGGCCAGCAGCTCCGCGGTGTCGATCTGAAGCATCGCCATGGTTCTCTCCTCGGGTGACCGGCGCGGCCGGTGCGGATCGGGTTCGGGCGGGGCCCGCTGCCCCGCCCGTGCTTGAGAAGAGTAGCCAGCCCGTCATCGGCGCAGGGCTGCGCCCGAGGCGCTGTGGAGGGCCGGGATCCTTCGGAGTCGAGTCGTCTCACTGGGGAAGACTGCGGTCCTGAGCGTCGCTCAGGCGCCGACGCTCATTCGGGAGTGCGCCGCTCTCGGGCTGTTGCACGGAGCTGGTCCAGCTCCTCCTCATCGATGTCCGTCTCATGGTCGCTCTGGTCATCGAGGGCCACCATGGGCAGCCGCAGGGTCATGGTGGCACCGCCGCCCTCCGTGGGGCTGTGGCGCACGGTGCCCTGGTGCTGCGCGGCGATCGCGGCGCAGATGGCCAGCCCCAGACCGGTGCCGCCGGTCTCGCGCTGTCGGGAGTTGTCCGCCCGGTAGAACCGCTCGAAGATCTTCGCGGCGTCCTCCTCGGCGATCCCGTCACCGTGGTCCCGGACCTCCAGCACGGCATCGATCTGAGAATCGGGGCGCTCCTGGGTGCCCACCGCGATCTCCAGCGGAGTCCCCTCAGGCGTGTAGCGCAGCGCGTTGGTCACCAGGTTCATCACGATCTGGCGGATCTTGCCCTCGTCGCCCACGGCGGGGGCCGGTACGGGGGAGCCGCCGTCGAGCCCGATGACCCGAGTCTCTCGATCCGGGGCATTGACGGCCAGGTCCATGATGGAGTCGTGGGCGATCAGGTTCAGGTCCAGCGGCGCCTTCTGCAGCGGCCGCTGCTCGTCCAGGCGGGCGAGCGTCAGCATGTCTTCGACCAGCTGACCCATTCGTTTGGCCTCGGACTCGATCCGCCCCATGGCCATGCCCACGGCCTCGGGGCTGTCACTGACCCCGCCCTGGCGGTAGAGCTCGGAGAACCCACGGATGGTCACCAGCGGAGTGCGCAGCTCATGGGAGGCGTCCTGGATGAACCGCCGCATGTTCTCCTCCGAGGTGCTCTTGGCCTGGAAGGCGGTCTCGATCTGCTCCAGCATGACGTTGAGCGAGCGCGAGAGTCGGCCGATCTCCGTCTCTGCCGGAGCCGCGGTCTCGACGCGTTTGGAGAAGTCTCCGGCGGCGATCTCTGCTGCGGTCTTCTCCACGTGGAAGAGCGAGCGGAAGGCCCGGGTGACCAGGGCGTAGGCGATGGTGGAGGCGCCGAGGGTGGCCATGAGCCCGATGGTGGCCACCAGGAAGGTGGCCCGCTCCACGGAGGTCTCCACCTGTTCCAGCGGCAGGGCGACCGCCAGGCTGTCCTCCCCGTTCTCCAGGGGCATCAGGTGCACGCGCCAGCCGCGGGAGCCCTCCAGGGTCCCTGGGACGTCGAGGTGCTCCTCCTGCTGCCAGAGCTCGAAGACCTCATCGAAGGTCATGCTGGGAATCTGCGGGATGTCTCCGCCGTAGCCGGCCGGGTGGGTGGAGTTGGCCTGCAGCAGCTCGCCGTCTTCATCCATCAGGATCCCGTAGAAGCGCAGGATGGACTGGGTGTCGCCGAACTCCGGGGGGCTGCGCCGGGTGAGGAACATCGAGACGTTGTTCGCGTTGGCGTAGATGTCCTCGTCCAGGTTGCGCAGCAGCTCCTGGCGGAACAGCGAGGCCGAGACGAAGGTGGTCACGAACAGGGTCAGGACCAGCAGCCCGGACATGATCAGCACCAGCTGGGTCCGCAGTGAAGCCTTGCGCCAGGTCTGAGTCACGGAGCTGAACGGGCGCATACGCAGACCTTACGTGCCGCAGCGAATCGGGGCGAGAACCCGTACAGGTTCAGCCGGTCTGTTACAGGCCCTGCGAGCGCTGACGGCGCTCCCAGGTCTGGAGCACATAGCCGACGCCGCGCTTGGTCTGGATCATCGGAGCGCCTTCGGAGCCGGAGTCGATCTTCCGGCGCAGGTAGGAGATGTAGGACTCCACGATGGAGGCATCGCCGTTGAAGTTGTACTCCCACACGTGATCAAGGATCTGCTGCTTGGAGAGCACCCGGTTGGGGTTCATCATCAGGTAGCGCAGCAGCTTGAACTCGGTGGGGGAGAGCTCCACCATCTCGCCTCCGCGGCGAACCTCATGGGCGTCGTCGTCGAGCTCGAGGTTGTCCACGACGATCACGGCGTCCTCATCTTCGAACGGCGCGGTGCGGCGCAGCACGGCGCGGATCCGGGCGACGACCTCGTCCAGGGAGAAGGGTTTGGTGACGTAGTCGTCGCCGCCCACGGTGAGGCCGGTGATCTTGTCATCGGTGTCATCGCGTGCGGTGAGGAAGAGCACCGGGAAATGCTTGCCGGCGGCGCGCAGCCGACGAGTGACGGTGAAGCCGTCCATATCGGGCAGCATCACGTCGAGGACTGCAAGATCGGGCTGGAACTCTTCGGCGGTCTCCAGCGCCTCGCGACCGTTGCCGGCCGCGGCGACCTCGAATCCGGCGAACCGCAGCGAGGTGGCCAGCAGCTCTCGGATATTGGGCTCGTCATCGACGACGAGCAGCTTCGCTTCAGGAGTCTTTTCAGTCACCCCTCCAGCTTGACCCCCATTTCTGGGTGCTTGCTGGACATTGCCTGTTCGTCGGGTGGTGTTCTCGTGGGTTCAGACGATGTCTTCGGCATCGAGGATCGAATAGCCGTAGCCCTGCTCGGAGAGGAACCGCTGACGTCGGGCCGCGTACTCCATGTCCACGGTGTCGCGGGTGACCACCGAATAGAAGTGGGCCCGCTTGGGGTCCTCTCCTTCGGCGGCCTCGCCAGGGCGCAGCAGCCGTCCGAGGCGCTGCGCCTCCTCCTGGCGGGACCCGAAGGTGCCGGACACCTGGATCGCCACCGAGGCCTGGGGCAGGTCGATGGAGAAGTTCGCGATCTTGGAGACCACCAGCACCTCCAGGTCGCCGGCGCGGAAGGCGTCGAACTGCTTCTGCCGGGCGGCGACGGAGGCCGATCCGGTGAGCACCGGCGCGCCGAGCTGCTCGCCGAGGCGCTGGAGCTGCTCGACGAACTGGCCGATCACCAGCACCTGTTCACCGCGGTGGCGGTGGCGTGCCACCAGTCGGGCCACCACGGCATCCTTGACCTCGGCCCCGGCGGCGAGCCGGTGCCGCTCCTTGTCCGCGGCGGAGGCGTATTCCATGCGCAGGCTGCGCGGCATGTCGGTGCGCACCTCGATGCAGGTCGCCGGGGCGATCCAGCCCTGGGCCTCCATCTGCTTCCAGGGAGTGTCATAGCGTTTGGGCCCGATCAGCGAGAAGACCTCGCGCTCCCGGCCGTCCTCACGGACCAGAGTGGCGGTCAGCCCGAGCCTGCGCCGGGCCTGCAGGTCCGCGGTCATCCGGAAGATCGGGGCCGGCAGCAGGTGGACCTCGTCATAGATGATCAGTCCCCAGTCGTGGCCGTTGAGCAGCTCCAGGTGGGTGAACAGCTCGTTCTTGCGGGCCGCGAGCACCTGGTAGGTCGCGATGGTCACCGGGCGGACCTCCTTCTTGGCCCCGGAGTACTCGCCGATCTCCTCCTCGGTCAGCGAGGTGCGCTTGAGCAGCTCTGCCTTCCACTGCCGGGCCGAGACGGTGGAGTTCACCAGGATCAGCGTGATCGTGCCGGAGGTGGCCATCGCCGCGGCACCGACCAGCGTCTTGCCGGCCCCACAGGGCAGCACGACGACTCCGGAGCCGGCCTGCCAGAAGTTGTCCACCGCCTCCTGCTGGTATCCGCGCAGCGTCCAGCCGTCCTGGCGCAGCGCGATCGGGTGCGCGGTGCCGTCGACGAATCCGGCCAGATCCTCGGCGGGCCAGCCCAGGCGCAGCAGCTGCTGCTTCAGCTCACCGCGGGCCTGTCCATGCACCGCCACGGTGTTCTCATCGATCTCGGGTCCGAGCAGGGAGGTCAGCGTCTTGGCGTGGAGCACCTCGCTCAGGATCCCAGGCTCCTGACTGCGCAGCACCAGCCCGTGGACCGGGTCCTTCTCCAGGCGCAGCCGCCCATAGCGGCTCATCGTCTCAGCGATATCGACCAAGAGCGCGTGCGGCACCGGGAATCGGGAGTGGTTGAGCAGGGTGTCGACCACGTACTCGGCGTCGAAGCCGGCGGCGCGGGCGTTCCAGAGGCCCAGCGGAGTGATCCGGTAGGTGTGGATGTGCTCCGGTGCGCGCTCGAGATCGGCGAAGGCGGCGACGGCCCGGCGCGCGGCATCGGCCTGCGGGTGATCCACTTCCAGCAGCACGGTCTTGTCCGACTGCACGATCAGCGGTCCATCAGCCATTGTTCTCCTCCATGTCGCGTTCCTGTGCAGCGGTGCCGCTCGTCAGGCCCGCTGCGGGATCCGCGGCGGTCTCCTCGACGGCCGCGATGCGGTGCAGCATCACCGTGGCCTCGCCTTCATCGTCTCGCACCCGGATCCTGACCCGCCCGGCGTTCATCCCGGTGGGCACCCCGGTGAGCCGGTGGGTGCTGCCCTGCGGGGACACCCGGGTCAGCGTCACCTCGCGCCGGGCCGCCAGGGCCGAGCGCAGCGTGCCGATGACATCCTGGGTCGCCGCAGAGTCCGAGGACGACGCCGGCGCCGCACGCCCGGCCTGCCGCAGCGCGGCCGCGGTGGCCCCCAGCCGGGTCTCGTCCAGGGCGCTGGGCTCCGCGCTGGTGATCCGCACCGGAGACTGCTCCCAGGGTGAGGTCTCCAGTGCCCAGGAGGCTGTGTGCTCGGCGGAGGTCCCGGTCTGCGCGCTGCGGTTCTGGTCTGGTTCGGCCTCGGTGTGCCGCGCGGTGTCGACGCCTGCCTCCGCCAAGGCCTGTTCAAGCGCGGCCGCGGGGGCGCGGCAGACCAGGATGTCCTCGGCCAGCACGCGCAGCCCGAGTCCACGGAGCACCGGATCATCGAGCAGGGCGTCACGCTGCTGGGAGTCGGTGACCCGCAGCCAGGCGCCCGCCTCTCCGATCTGCACACCGCGCCAGGTGCGTGCGGCATCCTCGACCTGGGTCCGCAGCGACGCCGGCACGTCGGTGAGGCTGTGCGCCTCGAGCCAGGCGAGAATCTCGGGCCCGGTCCATCCCCGAGTGAGTCCGCGGTGCAGCGAGTCGGGGCTGAACCGATAGGTCGGCACGGCCCCGTGGCCTTCGCGCTGGCCGAAATCTGCCAGCGCGGCTGTGCTCGGGGCGGAGAGCGCGCCGGTGGCGATCGCGGTGAGGTCCGACTGGACCAAGATGGTGTCCACCTGGGCGGGCATGGAGGAGGCCAGCTGCTCGGCGAGGCGGCTCAGCCCCGGTCGCCAGCTCGCACCGGGACTCGGCGAGACATCCTCGCGGACCCCGTCGGGCAGCGCCGACCCGTCGAGCAGCGCGGCCCCTGTGGTGCTCAGCGCACCCACGGCGAAGAGGCCGAGTCGTTCGGCTTCGCGGACCAGCCAGGGCAGCAGGTGCGCCACGCGCGCGCTCAGCAGCGGCCGGTCCCATGCGAGTCGGCGCGGCAGCGCACCGGTGAGGGCATCGAGGCCTGGAAGATCGTTCTCGGGAAGATTCAGTGCATAGAGCTGTCCGCCCTGCCCTGCGGGGTCTGCGCTGAGCGTCTCCGCGGTGCCCAGCAGTGCGCGACGAAGTCTTTCGGCATCCCCGCGCTGGCGGTCCAGGCCCAGCGTCGGGGCGATCCGGCTCGTCGGGTGGGGTCCGCGCAGCAGCATCGGCGCGCGCGGTGCCAGCAACCATCCGGAGACCAGCAGCTGGTGCTGGTGATGGCGTGCTGCGGCGCTCCATTGCTGAGCCAGCCGGCTCGGGGACCACGCCTGGCCGTCGGCGAGCTCGATCAGCCCGGAGGCGGCCGTGAGCTCCAGAAGCCATCCGATCTCCCCGACACTGGCATCGGAGCCCGCCGTGGCCCCGAGCGCTGCCGCGGCGGCGCGGCCACGCGCCGAGCCCGCCGGGACGGAGGGTCCCCACCGCGCTGACGCTGCGGCGATCCGGCGCAGTTCGCGCATGCCGACACCGCCGGTGCGCAGCGTCACGGCGGGGGAGTCGGACAGCAGCGCGAGCAGCTCCGCGACGTCGTCGAGCAGCTCGAAGATGGCGGAGAGCGAGGCGTTCTCGGTCACCGCGGCCTTCGCGCCGGCCGGGCTCGGCACTGAAGCGCGCTGACTCGAGAGGGTCTCGACGAGCTGCGGCAGATGTGCGGTGAGCGAATCGAAGATGTGCGGGAGCCGTGCGGGCGTCGCCAAGGTCTGCGCGGGCCCCGCTGCGCCGCCCGCTTCAGCGGAGGCCTCGAAGAACAGTCCCGCCGCCTGCAGGGCGTCCAGGGTGAATGGGTCCACGCGACCGGCCGGGACCGACTGCGCCGCAGCGCGGGAGAGCTCAGCGGCCGCGCGCAGAGTCGGGGCATCCAGGCGCTGCAGATGCTGCCGGAGGCTGGCCTCGGATCCGGCCCGCACCGCCAGCGTGGTCAGATCATGGGGGCTGGGCTGCAGCAGGTCGGGCCGAAGTCGCAGCAGTGCGGCCAGTCGGCTCTCGTCCCACGTCTCGAGGCGCTCAAGCAGAGCTTCCAGGCTGAGCAGGGACACTTCAGCCGATGCCGGTGCCGCGGCGGCGCCGGTTCACCGAGAGCAGCAGAAAAGCGATCAGCAGCGCGAAGCCCAGCGGAAAGCCCCATAGGGCGGCGACGTAGAACGCGGGATGCGGGTCGGTCTCCATGAAGTAGAGGCTCAGGATGACCAGCAGAGCGATCCCGGACAGGGCGGTGATCACCACTCCGGACCACAGCAGCGCCTGCGCAGGGCGGGAGCCGCTGCGCCGGTTCGCGCCATGGGCGGCGGTCGTCGTTGGGGACATGCTGCGATTCTAGCGCGCAGCACCGGGAGTCCTGTGCCCAAGTTCGGGCTCTGGCGCGGACGGCGGTACTCTAGAGGCCTTGATGATCAGTATCCGTCTCCGATGATTCATGAGGTAAGCGCACCGTGCCAACCGGGAAAGTGAAGTGGTTCGACGCCGAGAAGGGCTTCGGATTCCTGACTTCAGATGACGGCCAGGAAGTGTTCCTGCACTCTTCTGCCCTGCCGGCGGGAGTGCCCAGCGTCAAAGCGGGCGCACGCATGGAATACGGCATCGCCGACGGCAGGCGAGGCAAGCAGGCGCTCTCTGTGCGACTGCTCGAGGAAGCGCCCTCTGTGGCTCGCGCCTCCCGCAAGCCGGCCGATGAGATGGCCGAGCTGGTCCAGGACCTGGTCAACGTCTTGGAGAACTCCACCGGTGCGCTGCGCAACGGCCACTACCCGCAGACGGCGCAGTCGAAGAAGATCGCTTCGATGCTGCGCCGCGTGGCCGATGAGTTTGATGCCTGATCATGACTGAACAGACTTCTGAGCAGACCGTCGGCGAGAAGGCCAGCCTTGAGGCCGCCAGCACCGAGAAGACCAGCGCCATCAAGACCGGCGCCGTCAAGACCAGCGACCAGCCGGTCGCGCGCACGCGCCGGCCGGGGAAGCCGAAGGTGGACCCGGTTCTGGCCGATGCCGTGGAGTTCGCCCACGATGCGCTCTACGAGATCACCGATCCCGCCCAAGTGGGAGCTCACCTCGGCGTGACCGCAGAGGGAGACCGGCTGCTCACGCACCGGTTCGCCGCCGCAAAGCCCGGCTACCGAGGCTGGGAATGGTTCGTCACCGTGGCCCGCGCACCCCGGGTCAAGAAGGTCACGGTCTGTGAGATCGGGCTGCTTCCCGGCGAGGACGCGCTCATCGCTCCTCCATGGGTGCCCTGGCTCGAGCGGATGAACGACGAGGAGAAGCAAGCGCACAAGGCGGAGCAGGCCGAAGCCGACGAAGGCTGAGCCTGCCCCGCTCCGCGGTATCGGGTCAGCGCCCCAGCACGTGATCGATGCAGTTGAGCAGCCGGGTGACGTCCTCGGGCTCGATGGCGGTGAACGTCGCGATCCGCAGCTGATTGCGGCCGAGCTTGCGGTACGGCTCGACGTCGACGATCCCGTTGGCGCGCAGCGTCTTGGCCAGCTCGGCGGCATCCACCTCTTCGGCGAAGTCCACCGTGGTGATCACATTCGAGCGCTCCGCCGGTTCGGTGACGAAGGGCTGAGCAAGTTCATGCGCCTCGGCCCAGGCGTAGACCCGGCCCGCCGAGTCTGCGGTGCGGGCGGCGGCGAAGTCCATCCCGCCGTTGCCGTTGAGCCAGCGGACCTGCTCGTTCAGCGTGACCAGCGTCGCCAGCGCCGGAGTGTTGTAGGTCTGGTTCTTGCGTGAGTTCTCAATGGCCGTGGTCAGCTGCAGAAAATCGGGCACCCAGCGGGCGGCCGCCAGCTTCTCGGCCCGCTCCAGGGCTGCCGGTGACATCATGGCCAGCCACAGTCCGCCGTCGGAGGCGAAGTTCTTCTGCGGACCGAAGTAATAGGCATCGGTCTCGGTGACGTCCACGGCCAGCCCGCCGGCGGCGGAGGTGCCGTCGATGAGGACCAGCGCGCCGTCGTCGGCCCCGGTGACCCGCTTGACCGGTGCCGCCACTCCGGTGGAGGTCTCGTTGTGCGGCCAGGCGTAGGCATCCACGCCAGCCTCCGCCTCAGGTGAGGGCAGTGTGCCCGCTTCGGAGGTCAGGATGCTGGAGGCCTCGAGGAACGGGGCTTTGTCCGTGGCCTTGGCGAACTTGTGGCCGAACTCGCCGAAGGACAGGTGCTGGGCCTTCTTCTCCACGAGGCAGAAGGACGCGATGTCCCAGAACGCGGTGGAGCCGCCCACGCCAAGGATCAGTTCGTAGCCCTCGGGGGCGCCGAAGAAGGTGTGCAGGCCCTCGCGCACCTCGCCGACCAGGTTCTTCACCGGCGCCTGGCGGTGGGAGGTGCCCAGCAGCTCTCGACCTGCGGCGGAGAGCGCCTCGACCTGTGCCGAACGCACCTTGGAGGGTCCGGCGCCGAAGCGGCCGTCCTGCGGAAGCATCTCGTGCGGAATAGTGACGCGCTGGGACATGGAGACTCCTAGATCGGTGAGAGTTGGTGGGCCCACGGGGTCCTCGGTGGTCGCATCGGTCAGCGTCATTGCCGAGGGGTTCCGGTGCGGAACTATGCTGTACAGCAGCTGCTTCCACCAGGACGAACAGCGCCGAGGCTCACGTTACCAAGGCCCGGCGCAGGAGAGTGAGTCATACGTGACCGATCTGATCGACACCACTGAGATGTACCTGCGTACGATCCTGGATCTCGAAGAGGAGGGGATCGTGCCGCTGCGGGCTCGGATCGCCGAGCGGCTCGAGCACTCCGGCCCCACGGTGTCCCAGACGGTGGCCCGCATGGAGCGCGATGGGCTCCTGGTGCTCACCCCGGATCGTCGCCTCCAGTTCACCGAGTCCGGCCGCGACCTCGCCGTACAGGTGATGCGCAAGCACCGCCTCGCCGAACGGCTGCTCTCCGATGTGATCGGGCTGGAATGGCAGTACATCCATGAGGAGGCCTGCCGCTGGGAGCATGTGATGAGCGAGCGGGTGGAGCGCCGGCTGGTGGAGATCCTGCAGTCCCCGGTGGAATCTCCCTACGGCAATCCCATCCCCGGACTGGACAAGCTGGGGGTGGTGCTCGCGGAGCAGCCTCCCGTTCCGACGAAGATCACTCTGCGTCAGGTCGCGGAGGCGGACCCGACGGGGCAGAGTTCTGCGCTCTGGATCGTCAAGCGCCTCGCGGAGTCCATCCAGATGGAGCCAGAGGTCCTCGAGCAGCTGCTCGAAGCCGGACTGCGTCCCGGCGGTGTGGTGCGGCTTCGCGGGGTGAATCAGGCCTACGTCATGTTGGAGGTCGTGCTCGCGGCCGAAGAACAACTGGAGGTCGAGCTGCCGCTGGAGGTCGCCCAGCATCTGTTCGTGGAAGAGTCAACGGCCTCCTGAACGCCCTCCCGAGGCACCCGAACACGGCAATGTCACGGTGAGATGAAGCACAAGGTCACGGTATGACAAAGCTCTCGTGATCGATTCGTTTCCTCAATGAAACTCGCATAAATCGCGCTGACTAGTAATTATGTGAGGATTCCCCGTGCTGGAAGAGCGCAATGACCCGTGTCTGATCGTGGCGCTTCCTGGGACTTGTGCACCGACCGTGACCTGAGCGTGACAATTTTATCGATCTGTTATAACGTCGTAGTCGTGCTCGCGGCCGATGTCCGAAGTCGCAGCGCCTCCAGTCAGATCTTCTCCTGCCGCTGACCGGAGCTGTTCCACGAAAACTACCGCAAGGCAGGGTGCAGGGCATCGCGGTCGATCAGGACCTGAAGACAGTGAGCTTCCCGGCTCGCACTTCACTTAGGCGGCCCCGCAACTACAGGGAGAGGTTTCCAGAGAAGTGACAGACATGACTTTCGTCTCACGCCGTGACCGGCGCCGCCAGGCCAAGCCATCATTGGCAAAGGCCGTGGCATCCAACGCCGGCACCGTCGGACGGGGCGCGGCAGCTGCCGTCGCCGCATCCGGCCTCGTGATCTCCTCAGGAGTCGCCGCGAACGCCGGCACCGACATCCAGGTCCCCGAGGTCACCACCTTGGACGTGACCGCATCCGGTCTCAGCGTGGAGCGCGCCAGCGCCACCTCCGCTGTGGCAGTGAGCGCCTCCCAGGACGTCGAGCTTTCCTTCGACCGTCCCGTGGTGACCTCCACCCCCGCACCGGAGCCCGCTCCTGCACCGGAGCCCGCTCCTGCACCGGAGCCCGCTCCTGCACCGGAGCCCGCTCCTGCACCGGAGCCCGCTCCCGCACCGGAGCCCGCTCCGGTCGTCGAAGAGGTCCAGGAGGCTGCTCCCGCCGCCCCGCAGGCCGAGCCAGAAGCCCCTGTGCAGGAGGCCCAAGAGGCCCCAGTGCAGGAGGCCCAGCAGGCCAGTGCCCCGCAGCCGACTCAGCAGACCGACACCGGTCAGCAGAGCCAGCAGTCGAGCTCCAACTCACAGTCGAGCTCCAACTCACAGTCGAGCTCTAACTCGCAGGCCAGCACCGGCCAGCAGTCACAGGGCAACACCCAGGTCGCCTCCACTTCTTCCGCACAGGACGAGGCCCCTGCCTCTTCCAGCGGTGGCAACGGCTCGATCGTGGGCGCAGCCTACGCCGGAGTCGGCAACCCCTACTCCTTGGGCGGCACCACGACCTCAGGCTGGGACTGCTCCGGCTTCATCAACTGGGCCTACAACCAGGCTGGCGTCTCGCTGCCCCGCACGACCTACGGGATGATGGCGTCGATGCGCCAGGTCTCCTCGCCATCCCCGGGCGACATCGTCATCCAGAACGGTGGCAGCCACGCCGCCATCTACGTCGGCAACGGTCAGCTCATCGGTGCGAACAACCCTCGCGTGGGCACCGTTCAGTACCCGCTGAACTCCCCGTACTGGTCCAACACGATGTACCTCAGCGTCAACTGATGCTTCTGCCGCCACGGCGGTGAACAGACCTCGGCCGCAGGGCGCGATCCTCACAGGGATCGCGCCCTGCGGCTTCTGTGTCGGCGCCTGCCACGTCATCAAGTGGGCATCATGGTCAGCACGGTCTATATTGAGCCTGTACAGGCAGAGCAGAATGCTGTTGAACCCTGTGAGGACCGCGCCGAGAAGCGCCCTGGAGGCGCACACACCGGCAGCACGACGAGCAGGGGTGAACGCACGGGAGCCCCGACATGCGCACACTGGTGCTCAACGCAGGCTATGAGCCGCTGAGCGTGGTCACCTCGCGCCGCGCCGCCGTGCTGGTCATGCACGGCAAGGCCAGCGTGCTCGCCGAGGATCACACCCCGATCGCCACGCCCTCGTCACTGGTTCCGCGTCCGGCCGTGATCCTGCTCCACCACTACGTCCGGGTGTCCCGGCGACGTCCGGCGGCGCCCTCGCGACGAAGCATCCTGCGCCGGGACGGGCGCCTGTGCACCTATTGCGCCCGGCCCGCGGCCACCGTCGATCACGTCATCGCACGGGCTCGCGGGGGAGACTCCAGCTGGGAAAACCTGGTCGCCTGCTGCGGGACCTGCAATGCGCGCAAGGGCAGCAAGACCCTCGACGAGCTCGGCTGGACGCTGAGCTTCACCCCCCAGGCGCCCCCTCATCACGTCTGGATGCCGGTGGAGCTCGACGCCCCCCGCGACGCCTGGATGCCATTCTTGACCCATGCCTCCTTCCGCTGACACGCACCCCCCAGAACTGCAGCCTTCCGCGGTCAAGCTGTCCGCGATCCTGCTCGCCGGGGGACGGGGAAGCAGGATGGGCGGGGTCGAGAAGGCTCTGCTCCGACGCGGGCAGCAGACTCAGATCCAGCGCTGGCTCCAGGAGCTTCAGCGTCTAGACATCCGCACCGTGGTGGTGGGGCCCCCCTCGCTCAAGCCCCAGATCCCGACCCCGGTCCCGCTGGTGCGTGAGACCCCTGCCTTCGCGGGACCCGCCGCGGGGGTCCTCGCTGGCGCCGTCGAGCTGCAGCGCCACGAGCGCGACACCAGCGCTGGCGCAGCTCCCGCCGGGTGGACCCTGCTGCTCGCGGTGGACCTGACCGAACCTGCACCGCTGCTGGACTGGCTCCTCGGCCAGCTGGAGGACTCCGCACAGTCAGAAGCGGCCACCGGCACCGACGATCCAGAGGGTGCACCAGCCGCGCTGCTGCCCTGCGATGACAGCGGGCGGCATCAGTATCTGAGCGCCGCGGTGCCCACCGGCTGGCTCCTGCGCCGCGCCGGAGCGCTGACCCCCGAGGAGGTCGAGCACCGCCCGCTCCGATGGCTGCTGAGCGGACTGGAAGACGCCGCCCGGCTGCGCCACCCCGTCGTTCCCCGCGGACTCAGCGAGGACGTGGACACCCTGCACGACGCACACCGGCTCGGCGTCCATCTGCCCTGACCTGCCCGGCTGTGAGATTCTGGAGGCAGCGTCAATGAAGGAGTCGGAATGACCGCAGAATCCACTGAACCGCATGAGTCCATCGAGCTCTGGGTCAAGGAGCTCGCCCACCACCTCGAGGTAGACGGCATCGAGATCGATATCGACGCCGTCCTCGCCCTCGCCGGCCAGGCGGCGCACACCGTGGTCCGCCCCGCGGCGCCGGTGACCACCTATCTCATCGGCTACGTCGCCGGCCTGGCCGAGGCCACCGGGCAGGCTGACTTCCAGACCGCCTCCCGCGCCGCCTCCCGGGTGGCCTCACAGCTGCTCGAGCGCCGTTCCGGCGCCGTGGGCTGACCGGCACCGAGCAGAGATGATGACCCTGATGCAGGCCCGCGAACGGGCCGCTGCCCTCGATGCGCTGGCCCCTGCCCGGATGAGCCTCGAGGAGGCCATCGGCAGCGTGCTCCTGGACCCGGTGCTGGCCCTGCAGGACATCCCGCATGTCTCGACCTCCGCGATGGACGGATGGGCCCTGGCCGCGGAGTCGCTGCCATTCCCCGACGGAGATTCAGGCTGGGCGCTGCGACCGGAGAGCGCGCACAGCCCCGCGACCCGCCCGACCCCGCTGCGGCCGGGAGAAGCCACCGAGGTGCTCACCGGCTCTCCCGTGCCGGCGGGAACACATGCGGTGCTGCGCTCCGAGCACGGTGTCATCGACGGGGACCGGCTGCGGGCGCTGCGCACCAGCCCGGACACCGCTGCTCAGCGCAACGTCCGCCAAGCCGGCGCGGAGTGTCGGGCCGAGGATGAGCTGGTGCCGGCCGGCGTCGTGCTCACCCCGGCGCGCGCCGCCGTCGCCGCCGTCGCCGGACACGACTACCTCACGGTGATCCGCAGACCACGGGTGCAGCTGGTGCTCACCGGCGCGGAGGTCACCACCAGCGGGACACCGGCTCCCGGACAGGTGCGCGACGTCTTCGGCCTGGCGCTGCCGCAGATGCTGAAGGAGCTGGGAGCCGCGTCGGTGGCATCCCAGCGGCTCGGCGACGACCCCGAGACGCTGGCCCGCACCCTCCGGCAGATCTCCGCCGCCGGCACCACCGACCTGATCATCAGCAGCGGCGGCACGGCCCACTCCCGGGCCGACGCGCTGCGACCCGCCCTGGACATGCTCGGAGCCCAGCTGGAAGTGGATTCGGTGGACATGCGCCCAGGCCACCCGGTGCTGCTCGCCCAGCTTCCCCGCGAGGAGGGCCCCCTGTATCTGCTCGGACTCCCCGGGAATCCCCTGGCAGGGTTCTCCGCGCTGACCGCGCTGGGAGTGCCGCTGCTGCGCGCACTGCGCGGAATCCCCGCCGAGGCTCGCACGCCCACGCTGCGCCGCACCGCCGGAGCGCAGCTGCCGGGTGCGCGCCGCGGCGTCCGACTGCTGCCCGTGCGACGGGGCCCGCAGGGCGTCCTGCCCGCCGGTCACAGCCGGGCGCACATGATGCGCGGCCTGGCCGACTCAGATGCGCTGGCACTCGTGCCAGAAGGCGGACTGGCGCAGGGTGACCCGGTGGTGTGCCTCCCGGTGCCCGGACAGCGGGAAGAAGGCCTGGAATGGGACGGCTGATCGAACGTCGTCGCGTGATCACCCTGCGCGCCGACGGCACCCGCAGCAAGATCGATCTGCTCGCCGTCGAAGAGCCCCTGGAGCTGCGCCTGGCGGGGGAGTCCTTCACCGTGACCATGCGCACCCCGGGGCATGACTTCGAACTCGTCGCCGGGTTCCTGGTCGCCGAGGGCATCATCAGCTCCCAGGACCACCTGCGCAGCCTGCGCTACTGCGCCGGCACCGACGAGCAGGGCAATCAGACCTATAACGTCATCGACGCCGAACTGGACCCCGCGCTGGCGCCGACCTCGCTGCTGCGCACCCGAAATGTGCTGACCACCTCGGCCTGCGGGATCTGCGGAACCACCTCCATCGACGCGGTGGAGAAGACCCTGCCGCCGTGCAGGACCGACATGCTGCGGCTGAGCCCCAGTGTGCTGCTGGAGCTTCCTGAGCTGATGCGCGAGAGACAGACCCTCTTCGGCAAGACCGGGGGCGTCCACGCCGCCGGGCTGTTCGACGCCGACGGCGCGCTGCTGTGCCTGCGTGAAGATGTCGGGCGGCACAACGCCGTGGACAAGGTGGTCGGATGGGCCCTGACCCAGGGCCGGCTCCCGCTGAGCGGCACCGCGCTGCAGGTCTCCGGCCGGGCCTCATTCGAACTGGTGCAGAAGGCCGCACTGGCAGGGATCGAGATGCTCAGCGCCGTGGGGGCGCCGTCGTCGTTGGCGGTGGACCTCGCCGAACGCTCCGGGGTGACCCTCGCCGGATTCTCCCGCGGCGGGTCCATCAACCTCTACACCCACTCACAACGAGTCGAGATGAAGGACGAGAAGCCATGACCAAGGTGCGCGATGAATCAGTCCGCGGTCACGCCGCGCAGTTCGAGGACATCGACGAAGACTCCCTGCAGGTGACCGAGCCTAAGGCCTACGCGGCCGGGCTCAAGGCGGTGGAGGTCTCCTTCTCCCGCGGCATGGCCCAGGGCGGACTCTCCCGCACCGTGCGGTCCATGTACCGGGTCAACCAGCCCCAGGGGGTGGACTGCCCGGGGTGCGCCTGGCCCGAGCCCACCGAGACGAAGCGCAAGCCGGTGGAGTTCTGCGAGAACGGCGCCAAGGCGCTCGCCGAGGAATCCACCACCCGGGTGGTCACCCCGCAGTGGTGGGCGGAGCACTCCATCGCCGAGCTGGAGACCAAGACCGAATACTGGCTGGGCCAGTCCGGGAGGATCACCCACCCGATGGTGATTCACGCCGGGGAGACCCACTACCGGCCGATCAGCTGGGCGGAGGCCTTTGAGACCATCGGCGCCCACGTCCGGGCGACGACGCCGGAGCGGTGCATGTTCTACACCTCCGGTCGCACCGCGAACGAGACGGCCTTCCTGTACCAGCTGCTGGCACGCTCGCTGGGGACCAACAACCTGCCGGACTGTTCGAACATGTGCCACGAATCCTCCGGGACGGCGCTGAACCCGACCATCGGCATCGGCAAGGGCACCGTCTCACTCAAAGACATCGAAGAATCCGAGCTGATCTTCGTGGTCGGGCAGAACCCGGGCACCAACCATCCGCGGATGCTCGGATCCCTGGCGCAGGCAAGGAAGAACGGCGGCAAGGTGGTCTCGGTGAACCCGCTGCCCGAGGCCGGACTGCTCCGGTTCAAGGACCCGCAGACCCCCAAGGGTCTGGTCGGCGAGGGTGAGCGGATCAGCGACGAGTTTCTGCAGATCAAGGTCGGCGGGGATCAGGCACTGTTCCAGGCGCTGGGGCATCTTCTGCTGCGCAAGGAGCAGGAGCATCCCGGATCCGTGGTGGACCGCGAGTTCGTGGAGTCCAAGACCAAGGGCTTCGCCGAGTACAGCCGGGCCCGCGCGACGCTGGACTGGGCCGAGACCGAGCAGGCCACAGGGCTGCAGCGCGCCGAGATCGAGCACATCGCCGAGTTGCTGGCGGCCTCGAAGGCGACCATATTCTGCTGGGCGCTGGGACTGACCCAGCAGCCACATTCGGTGGACACCATCAAGGAGATCGTCAACCTGCTGCTGCTCCAGGGCAACTTCGGCAAACCCGGGGCGGGGGCCTGCCCGGTGCGCGGGCACTCCAACGTCCAGGGCGACCGGACCTTCGGCATCTGGGAGCGGCCCACCGAGCCGTTTCTCAGCCGGCTCGACACCGAGTTCGGCATCCGCTCCCCGCGCGCCCACGGCTACGACTCCACGAACGGCATGTCCGCCATGGACTCCGGAGACGTCGACGTCTTCGTCTCCATGGGAGGAAACCTCGCCGCGGCGAACTCCGACACCGCGGTGATGGAGGCCGGGCTCAAGCGCACCGGGCTCACCGTGCACATCTCGACCAAGCCCAACCGCTCCCACGTGGTCCACGGCCAGACCTCGATCATCCTGCCCACGCTTGGCCGGTCCGACCGAGACGACAAGCACCCCGGCGGCGCCCAGTTCCTCTCGGTGGAGAACTCCATGTCGGTGGTCAGCTCCACCCGTGGGCGTCTCGAACCGGTCTCAGACCACCTGCTCGCGGAACCGGTGATCATCGCGCGGATGGCCGAGGCGATCTTCGGGCCCGACCATGTGGTCGACTGGCAGGCCATGGCCGAGGACTACGACGTCATCCGGGACCACGCCTCACGGGTGGTCGAGGGAACCGAGGACTTCAACCGGCGGATCCGGGACAAGATGGGATTCGTGCTGCCGAACCCGCCGCGGGACCACCGCTCCTTTGCCACCGCAGACGGCAAGGCAGGGTTCACCGTCCGGGCGCTGGAGTATCTGACCCCGCCACCGGGACACCTGGTGCTGCAGACGATGCGCTCCCATGATCAGTACAACACCACCTTCTATGGCCTCGATGACCGCTACCGCGGGATCTCCGGAGGCCGGCGGGTGATCCTGATCCACCCGGAGGACCTGTCCGAGACCGGCTTCGCGGACCGCGAGCTGGTCGACGTGGTCTCGGTGTTCCAGGGTGAGGAGCGCCGCGCCGAACGTTTCCACCTGGTGGCGTACCCCACCGCCCGCGGCTGCGTCGCGGCCTATTATCCCGAGGCGAATGCCCTGACCCACCGCAATCTGGTCGCTCGGGAGTCCAACACCCCCGGCTTCAAGGCGATGATGGTCCGGTTCGAGGCGCGCTCCCCGGAGGCCGATGCCCAGGCGGCTGAATCAGGGCGTGCACGGGTCGAATCGACGGCCCCATGAGACGCGCGATGACGCCTTCCGGACACCGGTAGTGACCCCAGCCGATTATTAGCGTAGGCTGACGGAGTACTACAAGGGCTTCCACACTTATGCGGTCGCCCGAATAGTCACCGCATTCGACCGGCCAGGTTGGCTGCGGAACATGCATCGTGAGATCGATGCGTAGCAAGAGCAAGTATATTAAGGAAACATCATGGCTACAGGCACAGTTAAATGGTTCAACGCTGAAAAGGGCTACGGCTTCATCGCTCCCGAAGACGGTTCAGACGATGTCTTCGTGCACTTCAGCGCGATCACCACTTCCGGCTTCCGTTCCCTCGAGGAGAACCAGAAGGTTGAGTTCGAGACCGCCCGCGGCCCCAAGGGTCTTCAGGCTGAGAACGTCAACCCTCTCTGAGCTTCACTGAGTTCGCCGAAGATGGCTGTATAGCCGTCGGACGCTGAGCATCTCGGGTTCGATGAACAGAACCTCAAAAGACCGGCCCCCTGATCTTGCATCTGTGAGATCAGGGGGCCGGTCTCTTTGCATGCCCATTTCCCAGCGTCGTGGCACGGGATCCACCCAGCGCGACGGCTGGTATCGGCGGGCCAGCAATACCGCGCCGACCCTGACCGATGCGGACGGGGCCCCGCGCACCGGCCGGAACCTGCTGGTGCGGCAGCGAGATCACGTCTTCGGCTTCGGCTGCACCGGGTTCGGGCTCATCGAATGGAGCAACGGCGCTCCCAGGATGAGACTGCCGACGAGTCAGGGCGCGTGCACTTCGAGGGGTCCCGCAGCGCCCAGTCCGGCAGCGTTCAGCTCTGCAGGGCTGGGTAATCGGTGTAGCCGCGCTCGCCGCCCACGTAGAACGTCGAGGGATCGGGCTCGTTCTCCTCGAGTCCCAGTTCCCAGCGCCGGGCCAGGTCCGGGTTGGCGATGACTGAGCGGCCCACGCCCACTGCCTCGGCCAGGTCCTGCTCGACCAGCCGGACGGCCTCCTCGCGCGTGGTCTGCACCCCGAAGCCGGAATTGGCGATCAGCGGGGCACCGGAGACGAGGCGGATCAGCTGCACGATCTCGCTCGCCGGGTCCGCGTTGAGCACGTCGATGTGGCTCAGCCCCAGCGGGGCGAAGCCCTCCGCCATCGAGCGGTAGGTGGCCATCGCGTCGTCGTGGTCCTCTTCCAGGGCGCCCTGGATGTTGTGCTGCGGGGAGAGCCGGATCCCGGTGCGGTCCGCGCCGATCGCCTCGGACACCGACGCCGCGACCTCCACCGAGAGTCGTGCGCGGTTCTCGGGGGAGCCGCCGTAGCCGTCGGTGCGGGCATTCGATCCCGGGGCGGTGAACTCATGGAGCAGGTAGCCGTTGGCGCCATGGAGCTGCACACCGTCGAAGCCTGCTTCGATCGCGTTGCGCGAGGCTTCGGTGAAATCGATGATCGTCTGCGCGACCTCCTCGGCGCTCAGCGCGTGCGGCACCGGGTGGGGCGCCTTGCCCTCCGGGGTGCGGATCTCACCGGGCGCGGCGAGCGCACTGGGTGCGACGACGCGGCCGGTGCCGGAGATCAGCTCATGGCCGATGCGGCCACCATGCATGATCTGGGCGACGATCTTGCCACCCGCGGCGTGCACCGACTCGGTGACCCTCCGCCAGCCGGCGACCTGCTCGGCGGTCTCCAGCCCGGGCTGACCGATCCAGGTGCGCCCCTCCATCACCGGGAAGGTGCCCTCGGTGACGATCAGACCGAG
This sequence comes from Nesterenkonia sp. DZ6, assembly GCF_022565835.1. Lineage (NCBI taxonomy): Bacteria > Bacillati > Actinomycetota > Actinomycetes > Micrococcales > Micrococcaceae > Nesterenkonia > Nesterenkonia sp. DZ6. Next base: position 536,543 of record NZ_JAJOYW010000002.1, on the reverse strand, counting down.
CGAGGCGCGCTGGGTGTAGTACTGGACCATCATCTCGTTCGGCACCCCGTCCTCCTCGGCTCGGATCCGGGTCAGCGGGGCCATCACGAGTCGGTTGCGCAGTTCGACGGCACCGAGGGAGAGCGGCGAGAAGAGCTTGTCCTGCACCTGGCTGGCCTGGGTGGAAGAAGTCATGGGGAGGTCCTTTCATGCACGGCGGCAGGCGCGCTTCCTGGAAGCGACGCCCGATGTGTTCTGCCCAGGGCAACCGTGCGGAGGCGGCTTCGATTCCTGATCCGGGGCAAGGTCACACTTGGCGGCGCAGCGGACCGAGGCGCCTTTCGCGCCATCTGATCTCCTGACCTCTGGTTCCTCCGGCAGGATCCGAACCTGCGACACCCGCTTCAGCAGGCCTGTGCACGATCGGCTCCGGGACGGGAGAGAGGGCCGGTCACCAGGACCGGCCCTCTCCGATAAGCTTTACAGCAGTAGATGTATTTACGAAGACTACAAAAAAGTATATGCATAAGAAAATGCGAGAGTGTCGATACCTTAGATCAGAAGAAAATCAAAACGCTTCTTTTGTCTTCGTCTTTTGAGGTGCCTCAATCCAGCTCAAACCTCATCGCGTATCGGTCGTGGACTCTCGAGTTGCGTAATCGGTGTGATCTTCTCCCAAATTTTGCTGGTAATTCTTGACAAGCAGCAATTCGGCTTCGATCCTTTGAATCGACTGTTCCAACGACCGAAGCTTGTTCAGAACCTCATCCTGGAAATTGGTCTCGGGCATGTTGCTCACTCTCCTCTAGTCGGCCCCGGTCCTGAGTAGACCGGCTAGGTCTACTGTAGATGTGTTCTGCGACACTGCACCTGTCCGACATCTCCGAACGGTCTCCGCGGCATGAGGGGAGCTGGTCATGCGGATTCAGGATCTGCTGTGTACGTGTGCGTCTCTCGCATCCAGGGTGGAGCCGAGATCGAGGCGTTGCAGCGCGTCCTCGGCCACGAATCAGCGGCTCTCACACTTGACGCCTGCGCGGACCTTTATGAGGACGATCTGACCGGCCTCGGGGATCGGATCGAAGCCGCTGCGTGCTCACTGCGTACTGGCTCGAAATCGGTAGACGCCGTATCGTGCCATCAAGCGCCCTGACTAGTGCTTTCAGTGGTCCCCCCGGCAGGATTCGAACCTGCGACACCCGCTTTAGGAGAGCGGTGCTCTATCCCCTGAGCTACGGAGGGTGGAGCGATGAAAGTTCACCGCGCGCCGCGAGTCCAGCGCGGCACCGAACCATCCTACCTGCGGCGCCGCCCAACCGCGGGTGGCCTCAGGCTAGGGGCGTTCCACGCCCTTCCGGAGCAGGCTCATCACCACTGACCCGACCACCGCGGCCCCCAGGATGATCAGCAGCGCCCAGCTGACCACGGTGAACCATGAGGCGGCCGCCACAAGTCCGGCATCGAGGGATTCCATGGTCAGGATCCGATCGATCAGGAAGTTCTCGGTGATGTCCACCGCGGCGAAGATCACCGCGCCGGCGAGCACGAGCCAGCGTAGGAGTCCGCGGCGCATGACCAGCCCGACCACGGCCCAGCTCGAGAGCAGGAAGAACAGCGGGAAGAGGATGCCGGCGGTGCGGTGCAGGAAGCTGAGCTGACCGGTGCCGTCGGAGTCCATGACATTGCGCAGCCGCTCGATGTCATCCACCGAGTAACCCAGCAGTCGGCTGTCGGGCATCGAGAAGCCGCCGGCGAAATAGTTCATCTGCGGCAGCGCATAGAGGTGCAGGTACGCGAAGAGGAGGGCCGTCAGCCCCAGGAGCGCGTAGAGCAGCAGGTGCGGATTGGAGTCTGTCCCCTCACCGGCGCGCTGACTGGCTGCGCTGAGGTATCCGTCTTGGACGTCGTCGCGCCGCTTGGGCGTCGTGGAGATGTCCCGCCCCTCACGGCGCGCCTGGCGGAACGCCCGGAGCCCGCCCGGGGTCCCGGGGGCTCCTGTGGATTCCGGCTCCGTGGCCTCGCGTGCGGGGTTGCCCCGCACCTTCTTGCGCCGCTTGGACATGACCCTCCTGAGTAGATCTGCTTCGCCTCCAGTCTGGCAGAGGTTCAGCGGCCCTCCACGCCGAGTGGGTGTCAGCTCCGGCGCTTAGACTGGGGCCACCATGGATTTCCTCTTCACCCCGCCGAAAGCCACACCCGCCGAACGTCTTCGCAGGCCTTCCAGCCCCAGCGCCGCAGGCAGTCCTGCCCACGAGGACGACGGCGGCGCCGCCGTCCTGCAGCAGGACCAGCCGCCAGCCGCTGAGGCCCCCGCCGACGCCGTCGCCGAGCTGAACCCGGAGCAGCAGGCGGCCGTGCTGCACTCGGGCTCCCCGCTGCTGATCGTCGCCGGCGCCGGCTCCGGCAAGACCCGGGTGCTGACCCGCCGGGTGGTGCACCTGTTGCGCAGCGGCGCTGCTCGCCCGCATGAGATCCTGGCGATCACCTTCACCAACAAGGCTGCCCGGGAGATGAAGGACCGCATCGCGGAGATGATCGGTCCACCCGCCGAACGCATGTGGATCTCCACCTTCCACTCCTCCTGCGTGCGGATCCTGCGCGCGGAGGCCGCCCACCTGGGTCGCCGAACCACCTTCACCATCTACGACAGCGCGGACTCGCTGCGGCTGATCACCACCATCGCGAAGTCCCATGACCTGGATCCGAAGCGGTTCGCCCCGCGTGCGCTGAAGAACAAGATCTCGGCGCTGAAGAACGAACTCATCGACGCCGAGGCGTTCCAGTCCACCGCGGCCCACGAGCCGTTCTCCGAAGCGGTCGCCACGGTCTACCGGGAGTACAGCGAACGGCTGCGCGCGGCGAACGCCTATGACTTCGATGACCTGCTCGCCGAGACGGTCTACATGTTCGACGCCTTCCCGCGGATCCTGGACAGCTACCGGCGGCGATTCCGGCACGTGCTGGTCGATGAGTATCAGGACACCAACCACGCCCAGTACCGGCTGGTCCGCCAGCTGACCGGCCCCACCGAGACCAGCGGGGACGCCATGGCGCAGGTCCCCACCCCCGGGGCGGAGCTGACCGTGGTCGGCGACTCGGACCAGTCCATCTATGCGTTCCGCGGTGCCGACATCCGCAACATCGTGGAATTCGCGCGCGACTACCCCGACGCCACCACGATCAAGCTGGAGCAGAACTACCGCTCCACGCAGACCATCCTCAACGCCGCCAACGCGGTGATCTCGCAGAACCCGAACCGGACCGAGAAGAAGCTCTGGACCGCGCTCGGCGAGGGCTCCCCGGTGGTGCTGCACGTGGCCCCCTCGGAGAACGACGAGGCCGAGTGGATCGCGCGCACCATCGACTCACTCGGTGACGCCGAAGGCATCAGGCCATCCGACGTCGCCGTGTTCTACCGGACCAACGCGCAGTCCCGCTCGCTGGAGGAGCGGCTGATCAACCGCGGCATTCCGTACCGGGTCATCGGCGGCACGCGGTTCTATGACCGCAAAGAGATCAAGGACGCGCTGGCCTACCTGCGGGTGGTCAACAACCCTGACGACGACGTCAATCTGCGCCGGATCCTCAACGAGCCCAAGCGCGGGATCGGGGAACGGGCCGAAGGGGCGGTGGCCACGCTGGCCACGCGTGACCGCACCACCTTCCTGGAGGCGCTGCGCCGAGCCGAGGAGGCCCCCGGGATCGCGACCCGCTCGCTCAAGGCCATCGCCTCCTTCGTGAGGATGATCGATGACCTGATCCAGCTCAACCAGGACGGTCGGCCCTCGGTGGTGCTCGAAGCCGTGCTGGAACAATCCGGCATGCTTGAAGCGCTGCGCCAGTCCAAGGACCTCCAGGACGAGTCCCGGGCGGACAACCTCGGTGAGCTGGTGGCGGTGGTCAAGGAGTACGAGACCGAGGCGGCCGCCGCAGACTCCGCACGCGACGCCGGCCAGGGGGGAGTGACGCAGGGAGAGGACCTCCTCGAGCCCGAGGTCGACTCTGCGGCGCCGGGCGAGGCAGGGTTCGTCGGCGCCGACCTGCAGGAGGGCCCCGGTGCGCTCGCGAACTTCCTGGAACAGGTCTCTCTGGTCGCGGACGCCGACGCGCTCCCCTCGGCCGGGGACGAGGAGTCCCAGCGCCTGGCCGTGGAGCAGGGCCAGGTCACCCTGATGACCCTGCACACCGCAAAGGGCCTGGAGTTCCCGGTGGTCTTCCTCACCGGCATGGAACACGGGATCTTCCCGCATTCGCGCTCGATGTCGGATCCCGAGGAGCTCGCCGAGGAGCGCCGGCTGGCCTATGTGGGGCTGACCCGCGCCCGGCAGCGGCTCTACCTCTCCCGGGCCGAGTCCCGGCACCTGTGGGGCCAGCACCAGTTCAACCCGCCGAGCCAGTTCCTCGGTGAGATCCCTGAGGAGCTCATCGAGGTCAGCGCCGCGTCCTCCACCTCCTCCCGCGGCCCTCGCTTCGGCTCGGCAGGGTTCGGATCATCTGGATTCGGCGGCTCCATCCAGGGCGGCGCCGGCAGCCTCAGCGGCGGCTGGGGCTCAGGATCGAACTCCTACAACTCCGGCGCGCCACGTTCCGGCGCGACCATCTACGGCGCGGCCGACAGCACGAAGACCTCCTCCTCGCTGCCCGGGGCCACCCGCGGCGCGGCGCCGAGCCAGGTGGATCCGGATCGTGAGATCCCCAGCCTGAGTCCCGGTGACCGAGTCAGCCACAAACGCTTCGGGCTGGGCGAGGTGCTCGCCGTCGAAGGTTCCGGGGCCAAGACCGTGGCCAAAGTGAGCTTCTCCGGGTCTGAGAAGCGACTCCTCCTGCGATATGCTCCACTGGAGAAGGTCAGCTGAGCGCTGCGCGTGAAGCGCGCGACGCCGTCGACCTTCACATGTAGAGATGACTTCGACGCAGAAGGACACACACGTGGACCTGTATGAGTACCAGGCGCGCGATCTCTTCGAGGCACACGGCGTTCCCGTGCTGGCCGGAATCGTGGCGCAGACCCCGGAAGAAGCGAAGGCGGCCGCCGAGAAGATCGGTGGCACCGTCGTCGTCAAGGCTCAGGTAAAGGTCGGAGGCCGCGGCAAAGCCGGCGGCGTCAAACTTGCCAAGAGCGCCGATGAAGCGCAGCAGCATGCTGAAGCCATTCTGGGCATGGACATCAAGGGGCACACAGTGCACCGCGTGATGATCGCCCAGGGTGCAGACATTGCAGATGAGTACTACTTCTCGATCCTGCTGGACCGAGCCAACCGCGACTACCTCGTCATGTGCTCCAAAGAGGGCGGCGTGGAGATCGAGCAGCTCGCCGTAGAGCGGCCCGAGGCACTGGCACGGGTGAGCGTGGATCCGAACACCGGCATCGATGCGGCCAAGGCCAAAGAGATCGCCGAGCAGGCAGGGTTCCCGGAAGAGCAGCATGAGCAGCTGGCTCACGCCTTCATCCAGCTGTGGACCGTCTTCTCCAAGGAGGACGCCACCCTGGTCGAGGTGAACCCGCTGGTGAAGACCGGCGACGGGCAGATCATCGCCCTCGACGGCAAGGTGACCATCGACGAGAACGCCGAGTTCCGTCAGCCGGCGCACTCGGAGCTCGTGGATGAGCAGACCGAGGACCCGCTGGAGGCCAAGGCCAAGGCCAACGACCTGAACTACGTCAAGCTTGACGGTCAGGTCGGCATCATCGGCAACGGCGCCGGTCTGGTCATGTCCACCCTCGACGTCGTCGCCTACGCGGGCGAAGCCCACGGCGGCGTGAAGCCGGCGAACTTCCTCGACATCGGCGGCGGCGCCTCGGCAGAGGTCATGGCCAACGGCCTCGACGTCATCCTCGGCGATGAGCAGGTCGAGTCCGTGTTCGTCAACGTCTTCGGCGGCATCACCTCCTGCGACGCCGTGGCCAATGGCATCGTCAAGGCACTGGAGATCCTCGGGGACTCCGCCACCAAGCCGCTCGTGGTCCGCCTCGACGGCAACAACGTGGAGGAGGGGCGCCGCATTCTGGAAGCGGCGAACCACCCGCTGGTCACCACCGCTGACACCATGGACGCCGGCGCCGACAAGGCTGCCGAACTTGCGCACTCCGCGCGGACTGACAAGTAAGGACCTGCTCACACAATGTCTATCTACCTGAACAAGGACTCGAAGGTCATCGTCCAGGGCATCACCGGCGGCGAGGGCACCAAGCACACCGCCCTGATGCTCAAAGCAGGCACCAACATCGTCGGCGGCGTCAATGCTCGCAAGGCCGGCACCGCCGTGTCCCACAAGGACAAGACCGGCAACGATGTCGAGCTGCCCGTGTTCGCCACCGTGGCCGAGGCCATGGAGAAGACCGGCGCTGACGTCTCGGTGGCCTTCGTGCCGCCGAAGTTCGCCAAGGATGCCGCCGTCGAGGCCATCGAAGCCGGCATCGGCCTGCTCGTGGTCATCACCGAGGGCATCCCGGTGCAGGACTCCGCGGAGTTCTTCAACCTCTCGCTGACCAAGACCGGTGCCGACGGCAAGCCCGTCACCCGGATCATCGGCCCGAACTGCCCCGGGATCATCACCCCGGGTCAGGCGCTGGCAGGCATCACCCCGTCCAACATCACCGAAGCCGGGCCCATCGGCCTGGTCTCGAAGTCCGGGACGCTGACCTACCAGATGATGTACGAGCTCCGCGACATCGGCTTCTCCACCTCCATCGGCATCGGCGGCGACCCGGTCATCGGGACCACCCACATCGATGCGCTGGAGGCCTTCGAGAACGATCCGGACACCAAGGCCATCGTGATGATCGGCGAGATCGGCGGCGATGCTGAAGAGCGCGCAGCCGACTACATCAAGGCGCACGTCACGAAGCCCGTCGTGGGCTACGTGGCTGGCTTCACCGCACCCGAGGGCAAGACCATGGGCCACGCCGGCGCCATCGTCTCCGGCGGCTCGGGCACGGCTGAAGGCAAGAAGGAGGCCCTCGAGGCTGCAGGCGTGAAGGTCGGCAAGACGCCGTCCGAGACCGCTTCGCTGCTTCGCGAGGTCTTCAAGGGCTGACGCTCACAGACACCGCAGCGCGGGGCCGTTCCTGATCATCAGGGACGGCCCCGTTCTGGTCTGTGCCAGGGGTCCGCGGGGCGCTGCGCAGCGGGATCACCCGGAGCGCAGCGAGCATCCCAGCGACGACGGAGGGCTCAGCCGCCCTCGGAGCCTTCGCCCAGCTCCCGCTCCGGATGCTCGCCGAAGCGGAAGTGGCGCCCGCTGATCTCTTCCGGGCGGATCCGCACGAAGAAGTCCTTGAGAGTCGGCACCCACGGCTTCAGATTCAGCTCCTCGGCGGCCTCCCGCTCTGCGGAGGTCTCCAGGCGGGCCGCCGTGCCCCGCAGCACCACCGACCAGGCCTGATCCGAGAGGATCCCGTCGGTCTCAAAGACCACGCTCTCGTTGATGGCCATCTCCGCAAGTTTCGAGCCGGGAGCGGTGCGCAGCACGATGGTGCGGTCCTGCACCGCGCAGTTGATCGGGAAGATGTCGGCCCGTCCGCCGACCACGGTGACCAGACGCCCATGCTGGACGCCTTCCAACAGGGACCAGCACTGGTCCTCGCTCAGCACCAGGATCGGTTCGCCCTCAGCGTGTTCAAACATTGCCGCCGCCTCTCAGTCGGTGATGCACTTCGCTGTGCACCCCTGAGTCTAGACCGTGTCTACATCGCGTAGAAGAGCCGGCTGCGGCGGGAGGCGGCGCCCGAGCGGGCCGCTGATGAGGCCGCCGATCAGACCAGCGTTCCGCCGAGCAGCGAGCCCAGCAGGTAGGTGACAGCGGCGGCGCCGAGGCCGATGCACAGCTGGCGCAGCCCGCGCTTGAGCGGGGAAGCCCCGGAGAGCAGCCCCACGGCTGCGCCGGTGGCGAGCAGCGCGACCCCGACCAGCGAGCTGGCGATCAGGATCGCCGTGGTCCCCTCGCTGCCCAGCAGGTAGGGCAGCACCGGGATCAGGGCGCCGACGGCGAAGAACACGAAGCTGGAGCCCGCCGCGGTCCAGGCCGAGCCCACGATGGCGTGGGAATCGATCGACTGCTCCGGATCGTGGGAGAGCTCGGGCTTGCAGTCGCAGGTGAAGACGTCGAGCCGCTCCAGCGCACGATGCTCCGCGTCGGCCTCGCTCATGCCGCGGGCCCGGTAGACCAGGATCAGCTCGTTATGGTCGAAGTCCAGGTCGGGGGCGGCGCGCAGGGTGACCTGGGTGGGGCGGGTCGCGTCGAGCAGCTCGCGCTGGCTGCGCACCGAGACGAACTCGCCGGCGGCCATCGACAGCGCCCCGGCGAGCAGCCCGGCGAGCCCGGTCAGCAGGATCACCCCGGACCCCACACCGGTGCCACCCATGCCCACGATCAGCGCGAGGTTCGAGACCAGCCCGTCATTGGCGCCGAAGACCGCGGCGCGGAAACCACCGGAGAGCTTCTCCCGACCGCGCGTGGCCAGTGCCCGGATGACCTCTTCATGGATCGCCTCATCGGCGGCCATCCGCGCAGTCGCGTCGTCATCGCCGTCATAGGGGGAGCCGCCCTCGGCGCGCTGAGCCAGCGCGAGGATGAACACCGACCCGAAGATCCGCGCCATCCAGCCCAGCAGGACCCGGTGGGCCGAGGGGGCGGGAAGCCGCTCCGCGTCGGGTCCGAGGAGATCCCGCCAATGCTGTTCATGGCGCTTCTCCGCCGCGGCCAGGCCGAGCAGGACCTGACGCTCTTCACCGCGCTTGCGCTCCGCGAGAGCGGTGTACAGCCGCCCCTCGGCCTGCTCATCGGCGAGGTATTTCCGCCAGCGACGGATCTGCCGAGTCGTCGGGCCGGCGTTCTGCGTGCGCGGTGCGCGCGACGCGGCGGCGGAATCTGCGGGCTCGCTTGGTCTCATTGGACTCAGTCTTCCCGATCTTCGCGCGTCCGGGACTCCTGAACGGCCTGTGACGAAGTTCAGGAATGGCTAAACCGACGACGCCGGGCGCTGGCCTCACTGAAGAGTCGGTGGGCCGCGGGGGAGTCCACCCCGGGGCCCAGCCCCAGATAGTCCGGGGCCAGGTGGTCAGCGGTCCCGTCGAGGTGCTCCGCATCCCCAGCGAGGGGCTCGGGGCTCCCGCCGAGGGCGAGGTAGGTGCCGCCGGCGCGACGCAGGATGAGCATCCCTGCCGCGATGTCCCAGGGCTTGGTGTCCACCCCGAGCACCACGTCATTCCATCCTGCCGCGGCATGGCAGAGCTCCAACGCTCCGGAGACCACCCGGCGGACCGTGGAGAAGCTGGTGACCATCTCCGCGAAGGCCTCCAGCGCGAGCGGCCCCTCCTGGGCCAGCACCTCCGCGGAGGGGTAGCTGGTCATCAGGTTCAGCTGCGCACCGGTGCGCGGGGCGCTGCGGGAGGCTCCCAACCGGGTCTCGGCCCGCTGGTGGCAGGAGAGGTAGGCGCCGTCATCGTCGGCGGAGAAGCTCAGCCGATTGATCGGGTCGTGGACCACACCGGCGATGACCTCGCCGGCGAAGACCGCGGCGATGGAGATCGAGAACATCGCGAAGCCGTGCGCGAAGTTGCTGGTCCCGTCGATGGGATCGATGATCCATTCCAGTGAGCCGCTGCCGCGGGCGCCTGACTCCTCCCCGGTGATCCAGGAGTCCGGGACGGCCGCGGTCAGTGCGGCGGCGAGGGCGTCCTCGGTGGCCGTGTCATGGATGGTGACCAGGTCATGGGTGCTGGTCTTGGTGCTCACTCCCATCGCCACACTTCCGGAACCAGCACCTCCGGAACCCGCACTTCCGGGGCCCGCGGTGCCAGGCTCAGGGTCGTCGGGGACTGCGCGGAAGGCCTGCACCAGCGGGGCCCCGGCCGCCTCTGCGGCCTCCAGGGCGATCGTGCGCAGCTGGCGCGGGTCGGGGCGGGGAGCGGTGGTGTTCAGCACAGGTTCACCCTACCCACCTGCCACCTGGGAGTTGCGGCAGTGGCCCAGCGCACAAGCCGGTATGATCGAGCCGATGACGAACCCAGAGCCCACTGAGGTTATTCAGGACAACGCCGCCGTGCTATCGCACTACCGCGATCGCACCCGGAACCGGGTGATGAAGACCGAGGACGGCTGGCACCAGTTCCGGCTCGGACTCGCGCGCCGGCGCGGGCTCAATGTCACGATGCTCTCGATGACCGGCTACGGCTGTCGGCGCTGGGTCCGCGTGTTCTCCCGGGTGGTGATGGCCCCGGACTCCGATTTCGAGAACGGCCGCCGCGTGGCCAAGGTCATCGCCGACGGGGTCCGCGGCTGGCGCAACTTCGTCTCCGCCCCCGTGCCCTTTGCGGAGATCACGGTGGAGATCGCCGGCCGGGAGTTCGAGGTGGTCGCTGACCGCGGCGGGATCGTGGATGCGGTGATCAAGGTCGACCTGGAGCCGGGCTGGCAGCAGGTCACCCTGCGTGCCCCCGGAAGCGAGGCCACCACCGCCGAGGTGCACATCATCGATGATGCGACGCTCACCGGTGTGGTCTGCGACATCGACGACACCGTGGTGGTCACCACGCTCCCGAGGCCGCTGCTGGCGGCCTGGAACTCCTTCGTGCTGGACGAGCACGCCCGCACACCCACCCCCGGCATGGCGGTGATGATGGAGCGGCTGATGGTCAGCTTCCCCGGCTCCCCGGTCATCTACATCTCCACCGGTGCCTGGAACGTGGCGCAGACGCTGACCCGGTTCCTCACCCGGAACCTCTACCCGCAGGGGCCGCTGCTGCTCACCGACTGGGGCCCGACGGCGGACCGCTGGTTCCGCTCCGGCCAGCAGCACAAGGCGGAGCAGCTGGAACGCCTGGCGCAGGACTTCCCCGAGATGTCCTGGGTGCTGATCGGCGACGACGGTCAGCACGACCCCAGCATCTACGCCGACTTCGTCCGCCGCCATCCTGAACATGTCACCGCGGTGATCATCCGCGAGCTGACGTACTCCGAGGCGATGCTGGCAGGTGGCCGCGCCGAGGACCCGGTGGGCAACGATCTGCTCAACTACGGCGACCCGACCGAGCCCAACGACGCCGTCCAGCTCGCCGGGGATCGGCGGATCCCGTGGATCTACGGCCCCGACGGCAAGGACATCGCCGCGAAGCTCTCCCAGCACGGCCTTCTCTGAGGTTCAACCGGCGCTGAGGTTGAACCGGCGCTGAGGTTCAACCGGCGCTGAGCGCAGCCCTGTTCTGAGGCTCAGCTGGTCGAGGTCGCTTCGGCCGCCCAGGACTCGGAGCGCCGCGGCCGGGCGTGCATCGTGCGGACCCGTCGGTTGACCTCCACGGCGCGGGCATAGTGCCCGATCAGCTCATTGGACACCGCCTCCCAGGTGCGGCCCTGCACGCTCTCGTGCGCGCGCAGTCCGAAATCCCGGCGGGCCGCGTCATCGTTGACCAGGTGCTCCACCGCGGAGCGCAGCCCGTTCAGGTCACCGGGGCGGTAGAGCCAGCCGGTGCGTCCGACGTCGACCAGGTCCAGCGGTCCGCCCCGGCCCACCGCGACCACCGGCACCGCAGCGGCCATCGCCTCCTGGATGGTCTGGCAGAAGGTCTCGGCCTCTCCGGGGTGGACGAAGACATCCAGGCTCGCCACATGGGCGCCCAGATCATCGCCTGACTGGAAGCCGGCGAAGTGCGCGCGGGGCAGCCGCCGGCGCAGCGCATCTTCCTGCGGCCCCGAGCCGATGATCACCAGCCGGGTGCCCGGAAGCGCGTCGAGCACCGCCAGGTCCTCGATCTGTTTCTCCGAGGCCAGCCGCCCGACGAATCCGATCAGCTTCTCGCCGGTGTCTGTCCCGACAGCGCCCGGACCGGCTGCTGAGCCGTCTGGACCGGCCGCCGGGCTGCTGATCCGGGCCCGGAGCTCCGCGCTGCGCCGCTCCGGGGAGAACCGTGCGGTGTCCACGCCCCGGCGCCAGGTCTTCAGCCGTTTGATGCCGCGCCGGGTGAGCTGCTCACGGCAGAAGGAGGACGGGACCAGAGTCAGCGTGGATGAGGTGTGCATCCGGTCCACGTGCTGCCAGAGCAGCTCCGTGGCCCAGGGGAGTCCGTAGCGCGCCGCATAGGTGGGCACCTCGGTCTGGTAGATCGACACGGTGGGCACTCCCAGCGCGGCCGCCGCCTGGATCGCGCGCCAGCCGAGCACGAAGGGAGACGCCACATGGACCACGTCGGGACGGATCTGCTCGAGCAGGTGGCGGATCCGGGTCACGAAGCCCGCTGCGACCCGGACCTTCGGATAGTCCGGCAGCGGCAGCGAGGGAACCCGGATGACCGGGAAGCCTTCACAGAGCTCTCCGCCCGGGCCGCCGGACTCTGTCCGCGGGCCGGCGTCGAACATGGTGTCGGCGGGGGCGATGACGGTGACGTCATCGCCGCGGCGACGTAGGTGGGCGAGTACATGAAGCACGGAGTTCGTCACGCCGTTCATGTGGGGCAGGAATGATTCGGTCACCACGACAACTCTCACGCCCTCAGGCTAGGCAGGCCGGAGAAGCGCGGGCCGTCGTGGCCGTGACCGCACTGTGAACGCTGCTCAAACGTTTTCCCCACCAGCGGATAAGGTGACCAGGTGGAAGCACTGATCCCTCTCGCCGTCGTCGGCCTGGTCCTGCTCGCCGCAGTCATCCAACGTCTGGTGGGACTCGGCTTCGGCATGGTCATGGCCCCCTTTCTCGTCGTGCTCATCGGCGCCCACGAGGGTGTGATGCTGGTGAACTTCCTGAGCATCTTCGCGCCGATGCTGGTGCTCCCACGGATCTGGAGCGACATCGAATGGCGCAAGGTGCTCTGGCTGGGCCTGCCGGCGCTCGCAGTGATGCCGGCCGCCGCGTGGATCTCGGTGAACTCCTCGGCCGGGCCGCTCTACGTGGTGGTCGCGGCCCTGGTGATCATCGGTCTGATCACCTCGATGCTGCTGAGTCGGATCACCTTCCAGGCCGACGGCGCCACCACACGGGTGATCGCGGGCATCGGATCGGGAGCAGGCACCGTCATCGCCGGGGTCGGCGGCCCCGCGATGACGATCTACGCGGTCCTCTCGCGCTGGCCGATCATGTCGATGATCGCCACGCTGCAGCCGATCTGGATCCTGCTCTCGCTGGGCTCCTTCGGGATCAAATGGTCCTTCGACGACGGCGCGCTCCCCGGTCTGCCCTGGTGGGCCTGGGCCGGGTCCGTGGTGGCGATCGTGCTCGGGATCGTGATCGGGGAGTGGCTGCAGCGCCGCATCGACGAGGCGCTGGTGCGCCGACTCGTGCTGATCCTGGCCTTCATCGGTTCGATCATGGCGCTGATCACAGGTCTGCGACTGATGTTCGGCTGAGGCCTGTTGCTCCAGCCGAAGACCGGTCCCTGCTGGCACGATAGGACCGATGGCCACCACCGACACCGAACCCAGCGCCGCCGCGACTCCAGCAGCGAAGCCGCCGACCCGCACCCGGCGTCGATTCAGCCTGCCCGCCCCTCCGCTGTGGCTCATCGGGCTGGTCGAGGCCGCGCAGATCCTGCTGATCACGATCCTGCTGGTGGGGCTGCCGGTGCTCGTGATGAGCCTCGCGGGGGGCTTCTCCGCGTTCAACCCGAACTTCGTGGTATCCCTGGCGGCGCAGGTGTGGCTGGTGCTGCACGGCACCCCCGTGGAACTGGTGATCACCCTCGACCCCGGCGCCCTGGGCGGGGCCCTGGAAGTCCCCGGCGGGGGCTGGTTCCACCTGGTGCCGCTGGGCCTGACGCTGATCCCGCTGTGGCTGGGCTGGCGGGCCGGCGGGCGGATCGCCCGCGGCTCCTATTCAGATCAGCTCTGGCAGGGGCTGCTTCCGCTGATCCTCGGATACGCGGCCGGCGCGGCCGGGATCGCCTGGGTGGCCCAGGCCGCGACCTTCCAGGTGATGCCCTGGCTGGCGGCGCTCTGCGCCGCGGTGCTGATGAGTCTGGCGGCGCTCGCCGGCTGCTACGCCGAGGCGCGCAGCGCGGCGCGGATGATCGGCACGGACCTGGAGGCTCGGATCGACGAGCTGTCTCAGCGGCTGCGCTGGGCCGGGTCCTACGCCTGGGCTGTGGGCCGGGCCGGCCTGGTCGGCTTCGTCGCCGCCTGCGGACTGGCGGCGCTGCTGCTGGCCGGGCAGCTGGGCGTGCAGTGGATGCAGATCGCGAACGTCTATGAGCAGCTGAACCCGGGGATCGCAGGTGTCCTCGGGCTGACCATTCTACATCTGGGTCTGGCTCCGAACCTCATCCTCTGGGCACTGGCCTACTCCACCGGGTCCGGCTTCGCGCTGGGCTCAGGATCGCTGGTCTCTCCGCTGGGCACCGAGCTGGGCGCCGTGCCGGCGGTGCCGGTGCTCGCCGCGCTGCCGGTGGAGGCCCACCCGTACGGGCTCTTCGTGCTGGGTCTGCCGGTGCTCGCCGGTGTGCTCGCCGGCTGGTGGCTCATGCGTGAGGGGGAGAACCATCTGGACGACTGGTTCACGCTGCGGATCTCCTGGCGTCCACTGGCGGCGGTGCTGTCCACCCTCTCGCTCGGAGTCCTCACCGGACTGGTCACCGCCCTGCTGGCGGTGGGGCCGCTGTGGCTCTCGCACATCTCGCTGGGGGTGGGACGGATGACCGACATCGGTCCGCACGCGCTGCTCAGCGCTGGGATGCTCGGAGTCTGGGTCGCTCTCGGCGCCATCCTCGGCTACAGCGTCTCGGTGGCGGGGCAGAGGCTCCGCCGCCGCACCACAGGCTGAGCAGAGCTGCCCGAGGCTCGAGCGAGGATCGTCCGAGACGCACCCGAGCCCGGCGGGTCTGTTCTGACTCTCAGCGCCCGAAACCGGGGATCGAGCTCATCATGCCGTCCTCGTATTCGAGCAGACACCGGTCCATCGAGCGTTCGGTCAGCGCGCTGGCCTTGCAGTCATCGAAGTCCACCGTGGCCTGCCAGAAGATGGCCTGCGAGCCGGCGGTGAAGGTGAAGATCCCGCAGCACAGCAGAGCCGCGATCGCGCTGACGTGCATCATCACCGGAAGCCGCCTGCGAAAGCATTGGACCAGCAGGATGATCCCGCCGGCGAAGCCGACCAGGCCCGCCACCACTGCCAGCAGCCGCCAGGGCAGCGGCAGCTGCAGACCCAGATAGCTCAGCAGCAGGGCCAGCACGAGCCACCCGGTGAAGCGGCCATAGAAGCGGAATGTCGACTCATCAAGGTCAGTGGCGCGGCTCCGGCCTGGTGATGGGGTGCTCATGGTCCACCACCCTATCCGGGTCCCTGCACGGGTCGGGACTGCCGAGGCGAAGAACCGGCAGTAGGCTGGCGGTCATGCGAATAGTGGTCCTGGTCTCCGGTTCGGGGACGAATCTCCAAGCCGTCATCGACGCTGTGCAGGGCGGTGAGCTGGACCTCGAGATCGCGGCCGTAGGGTCCGAGGTCCCCGACTGCGGCGGGCTCGTCCGGGCGACGACGGCGCAGATCCCCACCTTCGCGGTGCCGCTGGTCAAGGGCGGGGACCGCTCCGCGTGGAACATGGAACTGGCGGATGCCGTCCGCGCCCACACTCCTGATCTGGTGGTCTCCAGCGGATTCATGCGGATACTGGGCACCGAGTTCCTCGCGAACGCAGGCGCTGCGATCATCAACACCCATCCGGCGCTGCTGCCGAGCTTCCCCGGTGCACACGCGGTGCGCGACGCCCTGGCCCACGGGGTCAAGGTCACCGGCTGCACCGTGCATCAGGTCGACGCCGGGGTGGACACCGGGCCGATCCTCGCCCAGGAGGCCGTGCGGGTCCGCGAGGACGATGACCAGGACTCGCTGCACGAGCGGATCAAGGTGCACGAGCGACGGCTGCTGGTGGACACGCTCGCCGGCATCAGCTCCGGGACGATCACCGTGGGGTAGATCCTCCATACGGGTTGTCCTGCGGCGGGCCCTGCTGATGGGGGTTCTGCTGGTAGGGGCCCTGCTGTTGGGAGGGGCTCTGCTGCTGGTACGGGTCAGGCTGCTGGGGCGCCCAGCCCTGAGGGTTCTGCGGGCCATGCTGACCTGGACCGCCATAGGGGTTCCCGGGCCGCGAGAATTCCTTCCAGGCCTTGCGATCGCGCACGTAGGCATTGCTGGCGGGCAGCCAGAGCGCCACGATGGCGGCGAGGCTCAGTCCGGTCACGATCAGGTTCTCGGGGCCGAAGAGAATCATGAACACGCTGCCGGCGAGGAAGATCGTGGCCAGGATCCGCCCGACATTGCCCGTCATGGTGCCGACGAAGGCGAAGACCGTGTAGAGCACAGCCAAGATGATCCCGCCCAGCAGCACCATGACTCCGAGCCCGAGCATCAGGTCCTGGACGCTGAGCTCCTCGGCACCCGGGCCCTGCTGGGCCTGGGACTCCTCCGCCACCTGGGTCCAGAACGGATCGATGTCCTGCGGGTCCATCGAGGTGAAGTCCAGGAAGCTCAATATGCTCAGCGTGAGGGTCGCGGCGCCGGCCAGGAGCATCAGCACCATGGCCAGGATCAGCGTCAGCGGACGCTTCGGCTTCCGGGTGGGGACAGCCCCCGGCCCGTGCCCGCCGCCGGGGTGCTGACCATAGCCGGGCTGGAGCTGCCCCTGCGGCGTTCCGTAGCCGAACTGACCACCACCGGGCTGACCATAATTCGACTGGCCGTAGCTTGCCTCGCCGTAGCTTGCCTGGCCGGAGCTGGGGGGCTGGCCGTAGCCGGCCGACTCGCCATACCCGGCAGACCGTCCGTACCCCGGGGACTGTCCCCGGCCAGGATCCGAGCCCTGTCCGGGCTCCTGATGCGGGACAGAGCCCTCGGGTCGGCGCTGACCCCAGCGGGGCTGCTCCGGGGGGCGATTCTCTTCCGGTGTGCTGCTCATGCTGTCCCTCCTCTGCGCCCGGTCCTGGTCAGCACGCTGGGCACCTATAAGACCCGCGGCGCTGCCACGGTCCGATCTCAGCACTACTGTATCGGCGGCCAGGTTCGCACCCCACCCTGGGCGCTCCCGCAAGTGCGGCGGCCGCGCAGATCTCTGCAAGACTGTGCCCCATGAAACCTCGGGACATCACGGATCCACTCAGCGCGCCACAGGCCGGCTCCACCGTGCACCTGGTGCGCCACGGCGAGGTCCACAATCCAGGCAGGGTCCTCTACGGACGGCTGCCCGGTTTCGGTCTTTCTGAGCTGGGCCAGCAGATGGCGGAGGGGATCGCCGACCACTTCCAACAGCGGGCCGCGGCCGGCCGGCCGGTTCACATGCTCGCCGCGTCGCCGCTGCAGCGTGCGCAGGAGACGGTGACCCCGATCTCCGCACGTCTGGGACTTCCCGTCACCGTGGAGGAGAGGGTGCTCGAGGCCGAGAACGCCTTCGAAGGACTCTCCGAGGTGAAACAGCAGCTGAAGAACCCACGCTGGTGGCCGCTGCTGATCAACCCGCTGCGACCCTCTTGGGGTGAGCCGTACACGTCCCAGGTCAACCGGGTGCTCGCCGCGGTGAAGGACCTCTCCGACCAGGCCGTCGCCGCCCATGGCGACGGGGCCGAGGTGGTCGTCGTCTCCCATCAGCTGCCGATCTGGGTGACCCGGCTCTGGGCCGAGGGCCGCCCGCTCTTCCACGACCCGCGCGACCGCGAGTGCTCGCTGACCTCGGTGACCTCGCTGCACATCGGCCCTGGCGGTGTGGAGTCCGTCAGCTACGCCGAGCCCAACCGCGAGCTGCTCAAGGACGCCACGAACCTCCCCGGCGCCTGACCGGCGCCGGGCTCGCGCCTGACTCAGCGTCCAATCCCTCCGCCAGGCACCGCTGTGTGACTTATGGCCCCGGCAGCACTTCTACGGACTGTAGAATTAGTGCTCGGCTGACCCTGACTCCCTCTTCAGATCTGGACACCGCAGCGCATGACCGTCTTCAACAAGCGAACTTCCCGGACATCCCGCCTCCGCGCCCTGGCCGCAGTGGGCCTGGCCTCGGCCCTGGCGCTCGCAGGATGCAGCTCCGCCAATGATGAGCTGAGCCAGCGCGCCGCGAACGACGGGACCAACTACGTCGCCGGCGACGGCTCGGTCAAAGAGCTGGCCGCCGAAGACCGCGGCGAACCGGTGCAGTTTGAGTCCACGCTCTTCGACGGCTCCGCCGTAGGCCCCGAGCGCTGGGAGGGCGAGGTCACCGTGATCAACTTCTGGTACGCCGCCTGCGCCCCCTGCCGCGTGGAGGCCCCCGACCTGGCCGACCTCGACGAGGAGTTCACCGACGAGGGTGTGCAGTTCTACGGGGTCAACACCCGCGACACCCAGCCGACCGCGGAGGCCTTCGAGCGCACCTTCGGCATCGAATACCCCTCTATGGAGGACCGCAGCGGTGAGGTCATGCTCGCGATGACCGACTATGTGCCGCCCTCGGCGGTGCCCACCACGCTTGTGCTGGACAAGCAGGGCCGGGTCTCCGCGCGGATCCTGGGGATCGCCGAGCCCGGCACGCTGCGCGCGCTGATCAACTCCGCCCTCGACGAAGACGCCGACGCCGCCGCGTCTGAGGCCGCAGCCTCCAGCCTCGCCGCGCCGGAGCCAGCGCAGCAGTGATGGACACTCTGTTCCTCGCGGCGCCGCTGGCCGGAACCGCCGACAACCGCTTCGCCGAGATCGTCTTCGACGGTTCCCTGCTGATCTCTGCCCCGGTGGCTCTGCTCGCCGGGCTGGTCTCCTTCCTCTCACCCTGCGTCCTGCCGCTGGTGCCCGGCTACCTGGGTTACGTCACCGGACTCTCCGGCGTTGAGCTGCACGAGCGGCGCAGATCACGGATGGTCCTCGGCGCGTCGCTCTTCGTGCTGGGCTTCTCCGTCGTGTTCGTGCTCATCGGGGTGGTCTTCACTCAGGCCATCGTCTGGCTCCGCGTGGATGGGGGCTGGCTGACCCAGGTGCTGGGCGGCGTCGTCGTGATCATGGGGCTGGTCTTCATGGGCGCCTTCACCTTCTTCCAGCGCGAGCGCAAGATCGAGCGCCGCCCGCCGGACGGGCTGCTCGGCGCGCCGCTGCTGGGCGCCACCTTCGGCATCGGATGGGCGCCTTGCATCGGCCCCACCCTGGCCGCCGTGCTCGCCCTGGCCACGCCGATGGGGGGAGATCCGGGCCGCGGAGCCTTCCTGATGTTCATCTACTGCCTGGGACTCGGGATCCCGTTCATCCTGATCAGCATGGGTCTCAAGCGCGGGATGACGACCCTGCAGTTCTTCACGCGGCACAAGGTCGCCGTGATGCGCTTCGGCGGTGCCGTGCTGATCCTGGTCGGGCTGCTGATGCTCTCCGGGATCTGGAACACCTGGGTCTATGCCCTGCAGGACTGGTTCGCCAATGAAGTGAGGCTGCCCATCTGATGGCGGAAAAACGAGAGAACACCTATATGCCGGCCGGGCACCGCGACGCGCCCGAGGCCGCCGAGAACGACCCGCGCAGCCCGTCAGGCGGAAAGACCCAGGTCACCACCCCGGCACTGGGCCCCAAGGGCATGCTGCGCTGGGCCTGGACCCAGCTGACCTCGATGCGCACCGCGCTGATGCTGCTGCTGCTGCTCGCCGTGGCCGCCGTGCCCGGATCGATATTCCCGCAGCGGGTGCAGGACTCCTTCGCGGTGGCCACCTGGATCGAGGACAACCCCGGGGTCGGGGAGGTGCTGGACTTCCTGCAGTTCTTCGACGTCTATTCCTCCATCTGGTTCTCCGCGATCTATCTGCTGCTGTTCATCTCACTCATCGGCTGCATCCTGCCGCGCGCGAAGAAGCACTGGCAGCAGATCACCTCCGCGCCGCCGCGCACCCCGCGCCGGCTCGAGCGCCTCCCGGAGTCAGGGGCGCTGGAGCTGCAGTCCGGCGCCGCCGGCGACGCCCAGGACGGACCTGCTCCGGATGAGGCCCTGCAGGACGCGGCAGCGATCCTCAAGGCCCGGCGCTACCGGGTCGAGGTCCGCGGCACCTCGGTGGGCGCCGAGAAGGGTTACCTCAAGGAGACCGGGAACCTGCTCTTCCACGTGGCGCTGGTCGGTGTGCTGATCTGCGTGGCGCTGGGCTCGATGTTCAGCTACCGCGGGCAGAAGATCCTGGTGGAGGACGAGAGCTTCGTCAACGCTCTGGTCGCCTATGACAACTTCTACCCCGGTGCGTACTTCAGCGAGGACCAGATGCAGCCCTTCTCGGTCCGGCTCGACGCCTTCGAGCGGGTCTTCGACCGGGAATCGACCACCCACTTCGGCCAGGCCCTGGACTTCACCGCCGATGTCACCACCCGGCTCGGCTCGGACGGGGAGCCGCAGACCGAGGAGCTCAAGGTCAACCAGCCGCTGACCATGGACGGCGTCCGCGTCTTCCTGGTCGGCAACGGCTACGCCCCCGAGGTCACGGTGCGCGACGGCGACGGCGAGGTCGCCTTCTCCGGCCCGGTGGTCACCCGTCCGGAGGATGAGGTCTACACCTCCATGGCGGTGATCAAGGCGCCCGACGCCTCCCCCGAGCAGCTCGGCTTCGTCGGCCTGTTCCTACCCACCTCGCAGGACGCCGGCGACGGCCTCGCCGTCTCCGTGGACCCCGAGCTGGGCAACCCGGAGCTGCAGCTGAACTCCTACTACGGCGACCTCGGTCTCGATGACGGGCTCGCGCAGAACGTCTACGTGCTCGACACAGAATCCCTGGAGACGCTGAACTCCCGTGAGCTCGACGTCGGCGGCATCGTGCTCTCCCCGGGTGAGACCCACGAACTCCCCGAAGGCATGGGCTCGATCAGCTTCGACGGGGTCCAGGACTACATCGCGGTCGACATCCACTACAACCCGGCGCAGCAGGGAGTGCTGATCTTCGCGCTGACCGCCCTCGGCGGCCTGGTGCTCTCACTGTTCCTGCGCCGCCGTCGCGCCTGGGTGACTGTGGAGACCACATCCGTCGGGCGCACCCTGGTGCGCTACGGCCTGCTTTCCCGCGGCGAGGACTTTCGACTGCGAGATGAGAACATTGCCCTGCGCACCCAGTTCGAGAAGAAGTGGCCGGTGCGCGCCCCAGAGAAGGAATCCTGATGCAATCCATCAATATGGAACTGGCGCAGTACAGCGAACTGTTCATGCTGATCGCCGCGTTCATCTACACTGCCGCGTTCATGCTCTTCGCGGTCGACATGATCCGCAGCTCCGCGACGATCCGCCGGGTGGAGGATGAGCTGGCGGCAGAGAACGCCGCCGAGCGCGAGCTCGTCGGGGCAGAATCTTCGACAGGCGCAGCAGCGGGCGCCGGCACCGGGGCTGGCGCCGACCAGCCGGTGGCGGCCGCCCCCGCCGATGAGCTGGTCGACGACGGGATGGCCTACCTGGGCACGCCTCGCCCGTTCGCCAATGTCGCGGTCGCCCTCACAGTCCTGGCAGTGGCCGCGCACACCTTCGCTGTGGCTGCCCGCGGCATCGCCGCCAACCGGGTGCCCTGGGCGAACATGTACGAATTCCTGGCCACCGGCGCGCTGGTGGTCGCCGCGGTCTATCTGCTGGTGCTCACCCGCAAGGATGTCCGTTTCCTGGGGACCTTCGCACTGGGCCTCGTGGTCACCATGATGGCCGCGGCCACCATCGGGTTCCCGACACCGCTGGCACATGTCCAGCCCGCGCTGCAGACCCCATGGATCGCGATCCACGTCTCGCTTGCGGTGCTCGCGATCTCGCTGTTCACGCTGACCTTCGCGATGAACGTGCTGCAGCTGATCCAGCACCGGCGCGAGCTCGCACAGGCCGCGGGGGAGACCACCAGGCGCAGCGGCTGGCAGTTCCTGCGGCTGGTGCCCTCGGCGACCTCCCTGGAGAACTGGGCCTACCGGATGAACGCCGTGGGGTTCGTGTTCTGGACCCTCGGCCCGCTGATCACCGGCGCGATCTGGGCCGAAGAGGCCTGGGGCCGGTACTGGGGCTGGGACGTCAAAGAGGTCTGGACCTTCGTGATCTGGGTGGTCTACGCCGGTTACCTCCACGCCCGCGCCACCCGCGGCTGGACCGGCAACCGCGCGGCCTGGCTCTCGATCATCGGCTACGGCTGCATCATCTTCAACTACGCCGTGGTCAACATCTACTTCCCCGGACTGCACTCCTACGCGGGCCTGCCGGAGTAGGACGGCCGACCAGAGCAGGTCGGCCTGCCGGATGCAGGCCACGAGGCGGACTCACCGCACGGCGGTCTGCCGGCGCAGGCTGCACGGCGGGCTGCCCAGCGGCCCGCCGTCTGGCTGACTAGCGGGGGGACTCGGTCTGGGGTCCCTGCTCCTCTGCGCTGCGCTGCTGCGCGCGGAGCTTCTCCTGGGTGAGGTGAAAGTCCTCGGCGAGGGCGTCTTCTGCCTGATTGTCATCGAGCTCCGAGCTGCCCAGCTTGCGGTCTCCGCCGAAGCGGCGGGCCAGCTCCTGTCCCGCCTCGAGGCGCAGCCTGTTGAAGAACAGGTAGCCCAGCGCCCAGGACACGATCAGGCCGACGATCAGGGCGAAGATCACGGTGTATCGGCCCAGATCTAACATCAGGCAGGCGGCGAACACGATGAAGAAGGCACCCAGGCGGAGCAGCGAGTATTTCAGCACAGACATGATCCCAGTGTAGGTCCGCTCGCTGGTGAATCCGAGCTCACAGATCAACTACGCTGGAGAGATGATCAGGATCATTATCGGCTTGGGAATCGTGGGGCTGGGGCTGTTGATCTACAGCCTGGTCGAATGCCTGCAGACCCCGCGCCATCGGATCCGCGTGATGCCCAAGGTGGCGTGGATCGCGGTGATCGTGCTGCTGCCGATCATCGGTGCCAGCCTCTGGCTGGGCTTCGGACGTGTCCGCGCCCCGAAGAAGGGCGGCCAGGCCCCGCGCCGGCCCCGCTCACCCGATGATGACCCCGACTTCCTGCGCCAGGTGGAGATCCAGCGCCGCCAGCGGCAGCGCGCCGAGGAGCAGCGCCAGCGGGATGCCGAAGCACGCCGCAAGGAGCGAGAGCTCAACGCCCGCACCCAGGACGCCCGTGAGAGGGAGCTCGGCGACGCCGCCGATGCGGCCGTGGCGGGGAGCTCCTCCGCCGAGGACGCCGGTGAGCCCAGCTCCCAGGACGGCGGCCCCAGCAATGGCCGGCCCAAAGGTGGAGACGCCGGGGAGAGCCGGAAGAAGTCTTCAGATGACGACGACGACGCCGGCGGCCCCCAGCCCGCACCGCGCAGCTGAGCTGAGGATCCGCTCGGCGCACGGTCAGCTCGGCTCCCCGCCGGTTGAGGATCAGGTCACCTCAGAACCAGGTCAACTCAGAACCAGCGCCGCCGAGTAGGTCAGCGCGAAGGCCATGCCGATCAGGCTGGTCAGCTGCAGCACCTTGATCAGCGCCGGACCCTTCTTCTGCGGTGAGAGCATGATCCGCGCCGGTCCCAGCGCCAACGGCAAGGCCAGCAGCACCAGCAGGAACCACCAGCTGTGCACCAGCAGCGCCAGCGGCAGCACCAGTGCGAGGCCCACCATGGCGACATAGCTGAACCGGGCACGGCGTTCCCCGAGCCGGACGGCCAGGGTCACCTTTCCTGCCTCGCGGTCCGTGGGGATGTCCCGGACGTTGTTGGCCATCAGCAGCGCCGCGGCGATCAGTCCTGAGCCCACGGCGCCGATGCCGGCGCCCACGCTCAGCTCGGCGGCCATGGCCCAGGTGGTGCCCAGGGTGGCCACGAGTCCGAAGAAGACGAAGACCATGATCTCGCCGAGTCCGCGGTAGCCGTAGGGCCGGGACCCGCCGGTGTACCACCAGGCGGCCAGCACGCAGGCGGCGCCCACGGCGAGCATCCACCACATCCCGGTCAGGATCACGATGATCAGCCCGGCCAGCGAGGCCAGACCGAAGCTGACGAAGGCGGCGTCCTTGACCTGCCGAGGCTTCGCCGCCTTGGATCCGGTCAGCCGCATCGGCCCCACACGCTCGTCGTCGGTGCCGCGGATCCCGTCGGAGTAGTCATTGGCGTAGTTCACGCCCACCTGCAGCGCCAGCGCCACCACCAGGGCCAGTGCCGCGATCAGCAGATCGAAGCTTCCCAGTGCGTGCGCGGCGGCGGCGCCGATGATCACCGGGGCCACCGCCAGCGGCAGGGTCCGCGGCCGTGCTCCCGCGACCCATTCCTTCACAGTTGCCAAGTCGTGTCCTTTCGTTGCTGTCTTCTTACGCGGTGACGCGCGGATAGCTCGGTATTTCATCTTCAGCGCTCCCGTGTCGGGCCGGAGCGCGCGGTCCGCCCGCTCTGTGTCGGACCGGCTCAGGACGGTGATTCGCTGAGCAGTCGCAGCAGCCGCTGCCGGTCAGGCTTGCCGCTGGCCAGCAGCGGGAGCTCAGGAAGGATCAGCAGCCGCTTGGGGGTGGCCGCGCGGCCCAGAGCCTGACGCACCCGTGCGGTGAGCTCGCGGTGGACCTCCTCGGCGCTCGGTGCCGCAGGGGCGGGGATCGGGCCGGCGCTGGCGCCGGAGTATGAGCGCGCATCCGCTCCGATGCTCGCGGTGAGCGTGACGGCGACACTGATCTGCTGTCCCCACTCGGGGTCCGGGACCGGGCCGACGAAGGCCTCCCGGACCTGCGGGTGGCTGAGCAGAACCGAGCGGACGCGCTCGGCGGAGACCTTGACCCCGCCGGTGTTGATCACGTCATCGGTTCGGCCCGAGATGCTCAGGAGCTGACCCGCGGCGTCGGTGCGGACCTCGCCCAGATCATCGGTGAGGAAGCGGCGCTGCCCGGACTCGGGGTCGACGTCGAAGTGCGCCGCGGTCAGGTCCGGGTCGGCGATGTAGCCGGAGGCGACCATGGGCCCGCTGATCCGCACTCGTCCTGAGCCTGCGTCTTCGGCGTCCTGAATTTCGAGATGTACGCCGGGCAAGGGTCGGCCGTCGTAGACGCAGCCGCCGCAGGTCTCGCTCATCCCGTAGGTGCGCACGACGGTGAGCCCATGCGCCGCTGCGCGCTGCAGCAGCTGCGGGGAGGAGGCGCCGCCGCCCAAGAGGATCGCGTCGAAGCGGGCGAGCGCCGCGGTGAGTGCCTCATCCTGCGGGACATGGTCCAGCAGGCGCTGCAGCTGGGTGGGGACCAGGGAGATGAACCGACGTGCGGCCGAGAGCTGCTGGGCGGCCTGGGTGAAGGCTGTCGGATCGGTGGTGTGCTGCAGCAGCGGCACCGGAGTGGTGCCGGCGGCGAGGCTGCGGGCGAGCACGGCGAGGCCCGCGACATAGCTCGGCTGCAGGGTGAGCAGCCACTGTCCGTGCCCGCCCAGCGCCTGCGCGGTGGCTGTGACCG
Source organism: Nesterenkonia sp. DZ6 (assembly GCF_022565835.1). Lineage (NCBI taxonomy): Bacteria > Bacillati > Actinomycetota > Actinomycetes > Micrococcales > Micrococcaceae > Nesterenkonia > Nesterenkonia sp. DZ6. The sequence continues at coordinate 511,267 of NZ_JAJOYW010000002.1, read as the reverse complement.
AGGCGTGGATGGCCGCGGCAGGAAGCAGCGTCTGCTTCGGGGTGCCGGTGGAGCCGGAGGTGCGCACGATCACCGCCCTCAGGTCGGCGGGGACGTCGTGGCGTGAGGTCCAGGTGGGAACGCCGGTGGCGTCAGCGGGCTGGAACTCCAGCGGGGGAGCCGCGGGGCCAGATTCTCGGTGCAGGGCAGCTCCGGCGTCGAGAGCTGAGCCCAGTGCGGCGTCGAGGGCGGTGAGTGCCGCGGGAACCCAGGAGTCGGTCGGCGAGGTGGTCTCGGGCACCTCAGCTGCCGCCGTCGTCCTTCTTGTCTCGGTCATCTCGTCTGCGCTTCTCCAGCTCTTCCAGTCGGGCTTCGAGCATGTCCAGGCGCCAGCGGTCCTCGGCGGACAAGTTCTCCTCGGACTTGGTGGGGATCTGCGGGCGCTCGAGCTCTCCCTTGTCGCCCTTCTCCAGCTTCTTGACCCGCTTGCGCAGCGTCTCGATCTCATCCGCCGCGTCGGAGCCCCCTGGCAGTGGCCTACCGGTGGCCATGCTCACGATCTGGGCGAGGGTGAACATGACGATTGCGATAATGACGATCCACGCAAACCAAGGCAACATGAGCCAAGATTAGCAACTGTGCTCCTCAGCCAGGGAGATGCGGGTGCTCAGGGTGCGATCGGGACATGGCGCCTAGGTTCGGCATCGTCTCCACCAGCGGCCATGCGGGTCCCCGGCGTCGGTCGCTCCGACAGTGTCCTGCTGCCGTTGCGCGTCCCCCGCAGCAGCGGAGTGACTCATCGGGCCTATCGAACCTGCTCCGTGCCGCGACGACGACGGCCAGGGTGGCGGGGACCACGGCGTCAGGAACACCACGATGGCCCCGGTGAGGGTCACGAAGAGTCCCGCCGTCGTGGACATCGTTGGCTTGGACATGGTCATGCTGGACCGAACCGCGTTCGAGGGTTCCAGCCCAGCAGCGTCATCGGGTGGCGGCGAACGGGGCCTGCCGGACGTAGATCTCCTGGTCGAGCACGTCGGTCAAGAAGATCGCGAGATCGGTCCGGCGCATACCGGTGGAGCGTGTTGACACGTGCGCATCATGTTCGACGCCGCCGGTAGCGGGTCCGTCCATCAGTCGGGGTGGGCGCACCAGGGTCCAGTTCAGCTCGGTGTCCTGCCAGGTGGCCAGCTCGACAGTCTTGTCAGCGACCAAGGAGCGGGCGAACAGGCCCATGGCTGCGGAGATCACCCGGTCCCGTCGGCTCTTGCAGTCCCCGTCGGCGTCGACTCCGGCGCCACTGATTCCGATGTAGCGGCGCACCCCGGCCATTCGCATCGCCGGCACCAGCTGCTCGACGGTCTGCCGGTGCAGCTGGTTCTGCTTCCGTGCAGGGCCCAAGGTCGAGATCACCGCCTCGGCTCCTACCAGCGCCTCGGCCAGCGCCTGTGGGTCCCGGCTGTCCCCGATGACCACCCGTGCGTGCTCCGGAGCCCTGTCCGGGTCACGAACCAGCGCCGTGACCTGGTGGCCTCGTCGGAGCAGTTCTTCCACCAGCAGTCGACCTGTCCTGCCGGTTCCTCCGAGCACAGTGACGTTCATGATGTTCGGCCTTTCTTCTGCGGGGTCTGAAGAGGGGAGTGGGGTTCCCACGCGGCGCGCTCGCGCAGCGCGAACTCCCTCAGGGTGGTGGGTGCCCGGCCGGTGACGGCCCGGATGTCGTCGGTGAGGTGCCCTGCCAGTCCCAGTCGGGCGGTGGAGTGGATGATGGTGGTGGCCACAGTCATTGCAGGATCGAAGCCCAGCGTCGTGCGGGCATGCCGGGCGTAGTCGAGCGTGCTGGGCCGCCGATAGGTGATGGTGCGGCCCAGCACGGAGCTGAGCACCTCGGCGACCTCGTCATAGGTCAGGGACTCGTCACTGGTGGGCGTCCAGATCCGGTCGGTGTGGTGTGCGGGGTCCAGCAGCGCCGCTGCGGCGACCTCAGCGACGTCGTGGGCGTCCACGAATGCCGTACGACCTCCGCCGGCGGGCACCATGATCTGGTTGCGTTCGCGAATGTCCGCGGCGAAGACGGTGGAGAGGTTCTGGTCGAAATAGGAGGGACGCAGGAAGGTCCAGCTCAAACCGGATCTTCGCAGCCATCGCTCGAGTCCCGCGTGGGGCAGCGCGGGTACGCGCCCGGCTCCCTGCACGGAGAGCAGAACCACGTGCCGCACTCCCCGTGAGCGCGCGTCCCTGAGTGTCGGCACCAGCCCGCGGCGCACATCGCCGATCTGCGGCGGACGCACCAGGAACATCGACTGCACTCCGGCGAACGCCGGGCCCCAGGTGCTCGAATCGGTGAAGTCGAAGGACACGCCTTCGGGGTCCTGGTTGCCTCGGGAGGCCGGGCGAACCTCTGCTCCGGCCTGGCGGAGTGCCCGGAGCAGAGGGGCGCCGACGTTGCCGGTGGCCCCGGTGACAAGTATCGGCGGACTCATATGTGTATGGTACACATATGGATGTTGATCTGCACCTGCTCGATGATTCGCTGATTCGGCTGCGTCGGCTGTGGGGGGCCTCGCGCAATCGACTGGTGGCCGATGGCAGCGCCTCAGTGGAGATGTCGAGTCTGCTGGTCGTGGAGGCCTGTGCCCGAGGAGCGGATGAGCACCGCGAAGTCACCGTCGGAGATGTCGCTGATCTGGCTGATGTGACCGCTTCGACCGCCAGCCGCCTCGTGGATCGCGCTGAGGAAGCAGGACTCCTCCACCGCACCCCGTCTGGCGTCAACGCCCGGCGCACTGCCCTGGTCTTGACCCCTGCTGGCTCCGCATTGCGCCAGCGCGCGGTGACGACCCGCACGGCATGGCTCGCCGACCAGGTGCGTGAATGGGACCCGGATGATGTCGAGCGACTGGGGGTGCTCCTCGCTCGTTTCGCCGACGGGCTGAACCACAGCAGTGCTCAGGACCTGGTGTGATCAGCTTCAGGGCGCGGCAGGAAGAGCATTGATCTCCCGCACCATGATGTCCGGTGCCCCTCCCGAGGCCAGGTGCGGGCGAGGGCCCTGCGTTCCTGCCACCTCGGGGCCTGCCGGAATGTGACAACCACCAGGACAGACATCCCCACCATGTCCCTGAATGCCAGTTCCAGCGAGTGGTCCCGGTTGCCGCTGCCGATCAGCGTCGTCATCTGATCCACCTGATCGTGGCCGGACAGAGGGGCATCCAGTGCAGAGACCGATGCGGCTGCGACGGTGGTGCGCCAGGCGCCAGGCGCCGAACGCTGAGCCGGTGACCGGCAATCGTTATGTGACCGACACGTCTGGAGGCGTGACGATGACTGACGTGGATGCGTCTTATCAGTGTGACCATCAACCACGATGATCAGGCACGACCTACACGATGGAGTGATTACTGTGACTACTCAGACTCAGAACAAGCCGACCTCGGGTAAGCCTGGCGTCGCGGCGGCGGGGTCCGCGACCGTGGTGAAGTCCGAAGACGGCGGCAGGGGGTCCACCACCATCGTGGACAACGTGGTGGAGAAGATCATCGGCATCGCCACGGTAGCGGTTCCCGGCGTGTGGGCCGTGGGCGGTGGCGTTGAACGCGCGATCGGCTCGATGCGCGACGTCGTGGGCCAGCACAACCTCACGCAGGGGGTCTCGGTCGAAGTCGGTCAGACCCAGGTCGCCGCAGATCTGAACCTGGTGGTGGAGTACCCGTACCCATTGCAGGAGGTGGCCGAGAACGTCAGGAATGCCGTCTACGGCGTGATCCAAGAGCTGATCGGCATGGAGGTCACCGAAGTCAACGTGGTCATCAGTGACATCCATCTCCCCGAGGTGGCGGACGAGAGTGACGACGCGCCCGAGTCCAGAGGCTCTCGCGTCTCATGAGTGCCACCGTCTCCGGCGCGGCCATCGGAGCGGTTCTGGCGCTCACGCTCCTCGTGTTCGGCTTCTGGGGACTTCTGCTGGTTGCCGTTGCGACGGTCATCGGGGCGATGCTGGGCCGGATCGTGGAGGGTCGGCTCGATCTTGCCGGCGTGATGGACGCCCTGCGCGGTCAGCGCTCCTCATGAGCACCGTTTCGGAGGTCGGACTCGTTCCATCAGGAACCTCCGGTGCGGTGCATCGGCGTGTCGGCCATACCAGGATCAGCTCACGGGCCCTGACCGGAGTCGTGGAAGCGGTGACCGCCGACGTCTTCTGCGTGCCGGTACAGAGCCTGAAGGCCCAGCTTCGCGATGACCAGGGGATGCTCTGGGTCTCGATTGCCGTCCCGATGGCCGTGTCGCCGCTGCGTGGGATCGGACGCATCTCGGATGGCGGTGGACAGGGCTCGCTCTACGATCGCGCTGAGGCAAACCGCCGACGCATCATCGAGCAGACGCGTCTGCTCACGGGATATGTGGTCGGGCGGGTCGACCTCCGCCTGATGGGTGAGCCCTTGGCGCGGCAGGGAAGACGCCGATGAGCACAACACTTCCTGCGCGACGGGTCGCCCGCCGAACCACCCATTCCTCGCGGGCCATGGCGTCGGTGGTCACTGCGGCACTGCTGATCCTTGTGCTGGTGTGGGTGGGGGCAGAAACCGTGCTTTCTGCTCTCGACGCGCCGGCACTGCTGGTCTCTTCGGTTGAGATGGGCGAGTGGCTGATCGCGGTGCCGCAGCACACCACACCCGCGGGACTTGTGGGTGCCGGTGTGGGGCTGGCGCTGATCGGCCTGGCACTGGTGCTGGTCGGAATCCTCCCGGGTCGCCGGCCCCGCCACGTTCTTCCCAGCGAACGCAGCGCCATGGTGGTCGATGACGAGGTCATCGCCGCGGCGCTGTCTCGCGCGGCCCGCAAGGCCGCTGGACTGCTGCCGGGACAGGTCACCACCGCGGTGAGGCGCCGCGGCGTGGACGTGAGGCTCCGGCCCACCTCGGGGGTGGCACTCGACCAGGCGGCCGTGGAGGAGGCGGTTCGCCACGAGCTGGCCTCCTATGGGCTGCGCCCGGAACCGGCCGTGAGGGTCCATGTCAGCAACCGGGGGGTGGTGGGGGGATGAACGGCACGCCGCGCAGCCTGAACCGGCTGCTGATCACCCTGCTGGGAGTGTTGCTGATCGCTGCGGGAACGCTCACCGCTGCCGCGGGGCTCAACCCGAGCATTGCTCAGGCCTGGTCCCGCACAGGAACAGACACATGGGCATGGGTCCTGGAGCAGCTCCGATCGGCACCGATGGGGGACACAGGCATCAGCTGGTGGACCGTGGCACTGGTGGGTCTCGTGGTCTTGGCGATCCTCCTCCTGCTCCGCTGGATCTTCTCTCAGGGTGGTGGTCGCAGCGACAGGCTCGGCGTCCGCAGCACGAGCAGCGGCACCACCACGGTGGACCACTCCCTGGCGGCCCGAGCCATCAGGGAGGCCATGGAAGGTGATGGCGAAGTCCTCTCCCTCAGGGTGTCCTCGTGGAAGATCAAGGGCGGCTACGGGGTGCAGATGGTCGTCCGTGCCCGCAGGGGCGCGTCACCCCGGCGGATCGCCGCCACGGCGGAGGAGGCGATCGCGGGCCTGGACACGCTGCTGGGGGAGCTGATCCCGATCTTGGTCCACATCAGAGCCGGCCCACGTTCGCGCTCGACCCGCACCGGGCGCCCCCGTTGATCCTCTCGCCCCTTCCCGAATCGCGGCTCCCGGCGGCCGCCAGGAGTGCGGAGCCCATATAAGCCGCTGCAAGACACAAAGCGATGCTCGGGCTGACAGGGGTCGCTGGATAGACTGTGATCACCATCACGTGGCATTGGTAGGTGTTGGGACGGAGGAGCGATGGACGGGCCGGAGGCGCCGGGCTCGTCGGACCTGGCGCAACAGACAGATGTGCTTCTGGTCGAACGCGCCATCGATGGCGACGTGGACGCCTTTGAGGTCCTGGTCCGCAGACACGGTCCCATGGTGTACGCCTACGCTCGGCGCCTTGCGGGGGCAGCCGTCGACGCGGAGGACATCACCCAGGAAGCCCTGTTGCAGGCATGGCGGCAGCTTCCCACTCTCAGGGATGCCGTTGCTCTGCGAGGCTGGCTTCTCAGCATCACCAGCCACTGCGGCATTGACCTCTTGCGTCGGCGCCGCACGACCCCCACACCCAAGGACCTTGAACCCGGAACCGTCGACGACAGTCCCGCCCCTGAGAGCTCTGCCATCGAAGCTTGTCTGCTGGAGGCACTCTCCGAGGCGCTGCACCGATTGCCGGAACAACAGCGGCAGTGCTGGGTCCTCAGAGAGATCGGCGGGCACTCATATCAAGAGATCGCAGAGATCTTGACCATCAGCATCCATAGCGTCCGAGGGAACCTGTCCAGGGCGCGTGCCGCCCTGCTTAGAGAAATGGAGGCGTGGCAATGACCTCGGTGCCCACCCATCCCGGCTACAGGCACTCACTCGAAGACCTCAACGAGTACCTGCGCACCGGCGAGCCCAACTTGGAGCCCCATGTCCGAAACTGCCCCAGATGTCGATCCAGCCTTCAAGGCCTTCGACGCCTGGACAGTCTCACCGACCGCCTCGCCCAGGACGACATCTGCCGGGCCGAGAGCGTGGGTGCGCTCTGGCTGGACCGCCTCGTGGCGCGGCTCCGCGTGGAGCCCAGAGCGCAGGAGCCGCTGTCCATACCCGTCAAGGGTCCAACCCCGACTGCCGAGGGTTTCGTGCTGGCACTGATTCGCTCCACCGGAGACTCCGTGGCAGGTGTGACGATCGGTCGGTGCCAGGTTCAGGGAGACCGCGAGACGCCTAGCTCTGGAGTCCGAGTCCAGGTCAATCTGAGTGCCCGGTGGGGCCATCCGCTGCCAGACCTGGTCCACGCCTTGCGCGACCGACTGTTCGACGCGCTGACGCGCCACGCCGCTCTCGACGTCGACGGCATCGATATCACCGTCACGGATGTCTATGTCCCACGCCCGCAATCGACCGGGCCACCCGGGCAACGGACCGGCGCTGCCCGAAGGGATCAAAGCGCACCGTGATCTTCTCAGGACTCACCGGATGAGGTCGGGCTGGTCACTCAATCGCTCGTCCTGCAGTTCAGGGACGATCATGACCGGACCAGCGGCTCGCAGGAGCACACCGCGGGAGACCGAACCGAGCAGCACCCCGGTGAATCCGCTGCGGCCTCGGGTGCCGACCACGGTCAGCTGCGCCTCGTGGGTGGATCTGCTCAGCTGTGCCACCGGATCCCCAGGTTTCACCGCGGCCGTGATGGTCAGCGAGGGATAGTGTCGGCCCAGCCACGCGACTTCTGCCGCCAGTGACTCCTCCAGCTGCAATCTGCGCTGGTCGATGATGCGTTGGTCGGGGGTGTCAAGTCCTGGATACCAGTCCAACCACCCCTCCAGGGTGGGCAGAGCCATCAACAGATGCAGGACCGTGCCGCGGTTCAGCGCCTGCTCTGCCGCCTGAAGAGCCGCGATCCTGCTGTGCGGCGAACGGTCTATGCCGACGATCACCGGCCGCTCGTCCGGCACCGGCTCGAAGCGGGTCGGGCCCGCCGCATCAGTGATCTTGTACTGCCGGGCGACGACGACGGTGGGGCAGCGAGCATGGGCCGGGAGCGCCGATGACACGGAGCCCAGGAGCCGTCCCACGAATCCGCCGCGACCCCTGGCGCCCACCACTGCCAGCTCCGCCACGGTGGAGAGATCCACCAACACCCCTGCGGCGTCTCCGCGTTCGGTCCGGTAGATGACTTCACCCGGGTAGTCCTGAAGATAGCTCCGCGCCTCATCGAGCAGAGCCTTCGCGGCAACGACGGAGTGTTGGGCCTCGAACTTGTCCGGCACTGCCCCGATCGTGGCTGCGACCGGAGCGGGCACGCTGTACGCGCTCACGATGGTCAGCCTTCGACCGCTGCGCTGAGCCTCCATGGCGCCGTAGTGCAGCGCCTGGATGGACTGCTGGGAGCCGTCGAATCCGACCAGCACGCCCAGGTCGCGCGCGGCGGGGTCGAAGGCCAGGGGGCGTGGCGCCGAGTGGGTGTCATTCTCCATTGCGGACCTCCACAGGGGCCTGTTCGGAGGGTGCGGACGAAGGCCCCTGTCAGGTGTTCGCCCGCTCGTCTTCTTGGATCTCAGTGAGTGATGGGGCTCGGAGCGTTCAGCTTGGATGACACGCTGAAGGGGCCCCGTGGCTCCAGGGTCTGCACACCATCGGATCCGTCGCCCTGCACGAGGGGAGGGCATCTGCGATGCCGCATTGATGCCGCTTCACTTGCGACGCCGAAAGGGTGCGAAGTGGATTCGACGAACTGCAAGGCGGTTGTCGATCCGAGTCACATCAGGAGAGACCCACGTGGCGAGGCTGGCCTGCTTCTTCTCAGCCAGTGATCTCACATAACCGGTGAACACCGCAGTGTTGCCGGTGATGGTGACGATCACGTGGCTCGCGTCGATCTTCTGGTTGAGAGACATCGCCTTCTTGACCCGGTCCGCGGCATTTTCGATGGGGGTCCGCACCCGGAGCGTGGTCTGGTCCTCCACATGCTCCACGCCAGCGACGTTCTCAACGGCCCGTTTCGCGAGTTCGCGTTGGAAGTTCCAGTCCACCTGACCGGTGAGAACTGCTGTGAAGTTCTCCACCCGGGCTTCGATCGTGCTGGGGCTGTTCGTTGATCGCGCCAGAGCCTTCACGATCGCGGCATTGGCTTCCGATTGGATGTTCGATTCCTGAGTATGCGTGAGCGGGGTCCGGTCGTCGGCCGTTTCCAGTTCATGTTCGAATGCGGTCTGTTCGCTGGGTTTCACAGGCGCTCCCTAAACTCATGGCTCGCTGTTTCGCGGAGCTCACTCCACTGTGGCGGGTATCGCACAGGTGACACAGGGCCATTGGTCCCACAGTGCTGCTGGCAGCACCGAAGGAGATCTCGGTTGCCACGGTGATCCTGCCGTGGAGCGGGTCCGTGCGGCTGGTTCGTGCAGGAAGTGCTGCTCCGGGGGTGACTGTGGACTGGCGGTCGGTCAGAATGCAGGTATGCGATGGAGGCTGAAGCCTGCATCGCTGTGCAGGTCAGATGACTGGTGATCAGACCAATCTTGTGTGGAAGGGGATGTAGTGGAGCTGTCGGTGAAGAGCGAAACCGCCCAATACCTGGTTCAGGAGCTGATCCGCGCGGGAGTGTCCAAGGTTGATGCCTCTGTGCTGGCGCGCGGCATGTACTCCTCCGATGCGAGCCTGTATCGCGTGGTGCCTACGGTGGTCGTCCGGCCCCAACACGTCGACGAGCTCCACGCCGTCCATGAGATCTCGCGATCGGTGGGCGCGCCGGTCACGATGCGCGGGGCCGGCACCTCGATCGCGGGCAATGCCGTGGGCGAGGGGATCGTCGTCGACACCCGAGACCTCAAGCGCATCATCTCCATCGACCCGGATGCCCAGACCGCCACCGTCGAGCCGGGGGTGGTGCACGCGGACCTGCAGCGCGCAGCGGCACCGCATGGCCTGCGCTTCGGCCCCGACCCCTCGACCCATTCGCGGTGCACCATCGGCGGGATGATCGGCAACAACGCCTGTGGTTCCCGCGCACTCGGATACGGTCGCACCGCGGACAACGTCGAGGCGGCCACCGTGCTCTTCGGCAACGGAGAGGTGGGCAGCTTCGACTCACGCAGCGGCACGGCGCAGGGAGTGACGGCGGAGAAGCTGCTCGGCCTGGCCGAGGGCAATCTGGCTCATGTCCGCACTCGGTTTGGGCAGTTCAGTCGCCAGGTCTCCGGTTACAGCTTTGAGCACCTGCTGCCCGAGAACCGGAGGCGCATCGAGCGGTTCCTGGTGGGCAGCGAGGGCACGCTGGCAACGGTGCTCGAGGCCGAGGTGCGATTGGTCGTCGATGACCCCCGTCGGCTCCTTCTTGTGCTCGGCTACGACTCGGTCAGCGAGGCAGCCGACGCTGTCCCGCACATCCTTGACGCGGTCCACAGCGAGTTCGGGCCCAACAGCCTGATCGCCTGTGAAGGCATGGACTCCCGACTGGTAGCTCTGGTCCGCTCGGCCGGAAAGCCCGTCCCGCAGCTGCCCGGAGGCCAGAGCTGGCTGTTCGTAGAGGCAGCAGGAGAGGCGGCGAGCGCGGTCATCGAGAAGGTCAGGACCGCGTCCGCTGCCGTGGACACACGATTCATCGAGAGTCCCGCCGAGGCCGCCGCGCTGTGGAAGATCCGGGAGGACGGGGCGGGACTGGCCGGAATCAGTCTGGCCACCCCGGCGCATTCGGGGTGGGAGGACTCCGCGGTGCCCCCGAAGCACCTCGGCGCGTGGATGCGAGACTTCGAATCGCTGCTGGAGGAATTCGGCCTCCATGGCTACCCCTACGGTCACTTCGGCGACGGATGCATCCACTGCCGCATCGACTTTCCCTTCCAGCACGGAGATCCTTCCAGCACCGGGGTGTTCCGAGAGTTCATGCTGGCCTGCGCTGAACGGCTCTCCGTCTACGGCGGATCGCTATCAGGGGAGCACGGTGACGGACGCGTGCGCTCAGAGCTGCTGCCCTTCATGTACGACGAGACCTCCCTGGATCTCTTTGCCCAGGCGAAACGGATCTGCGACCCGCAGAATCTGCTGAACCCCGGGATCATCACGGGTCCGCAGACCGACGGCGCCCGAGCGGGCCAGCCCGGCGGCACCGGCGCCCGGCCCAACACCGAGGACATCCGCCCCACCCGGCCGAAGCAGACCCTGCCCTGGCCCGGACTGCTGATGACTCACGACGACGGCGACTACGGTGCCGCTGTGCACCGCTGCTCCGGCGTCGGCCGCTGCGTGGCGCCGAAGACCAACGGGGTCATGTGTCCCTCCTATCTGGCGACCACTCAGGAGAAGGACTCGACCCGGGGCCGGGCCCGCGTCCTCCAGGAGGCCATGGACGGGACGCTGGTGCACGGGCTCGCCGACCCCGCGGTGCACGAAGCCTTGGACCTGTGCCTGTCCTGCAAGGGCTGCGCCTCGGACTGTCCCGCCGGGGTGGATATGGCCGCCTACAAGGCCGAGGCGCTGCACCAGAAGTACGACCGTGACGCAGACGGGCTCCCGCGGCGCCGGCTGCGCCCGCGCAGCCACTATGTCCTGGGACGACTCCCCGTCTGGGCGAAGCTGGCCGCACCGGTGGCGCCCGTGGCGAACCTGATGATGAAGCTGACCCCGCTCGCCGCGGCAGCGAAATGGGTTGCCGGCATCGATCAGCGCCGGTCCGTGCCGAGGTTCGCGCGCCGGACGCTGCGCCGAGCCGAGCAGAAGCTGAGCCCCACCAACAGTGCCAGTCCCAACAGCACCGACCGGCCCGACGTATGGGTCTGGGCCGATTCCTTCACCAACCACTTCTTTCCCCAGTCCGGGCTGGCGGCGATCGAATACCTGCAGTCACAGGGCCTCGAGGTGCGGCTGATCCAGAAGGAGGGCTGCTGCGGGCTGCCGTGGATCTCGACCGGTCAGCTGGACCAGGCCCGTCGGCGGATCACCCAGGCCGTCGAGGTGCTCGCCCCCTATGTCAGTTCAGGGGTGCCGGTGATCGGCCTGGAGCCCAGCTGCCTGGCCACGCTGCGCAGTGACGCGCTGGAGCTCTCCGACAGCGAGCAGACCAGAACCGTCGCTGCGGGAGTGCTCACCTTTGCCGAGCTGCTCACCCGTCTGGAAGGCGAGGGCCGGGTGCGGCTGCCTGACCTGAACGGGGTCGACGTCGTCGCGCAGCCGCACTGCCACCAGTCGGCGATCATCGGGTGGGAAGCTGACCGGGCGCTGCTGGAGAAGGCCGGCGCCGAGATCACCAAGGTCGCGGGATGCTGCGGGCTCGCCGGGAACTTCGGCGTGGAGAAGGGTCACTATGAGACCTCCGTCGCAGTCGCCGAGACCTACCTCATGCCAGCGGTGCGGGACCAGCAGCAGCGTGGTGGGGACACCGTGGTCCTCGCGGACGGGATGTCCTGCCGGATCCAGCTCGATGACCTCGCTGATGTTCCGGCGATGCACCTCGCGGAGCTGCTGAACGCACGGAAGTGATGTCTGCGGCGTCAACTCACGCGGGGTCTCGATGACATCGGGCCTGGTGCCGTTGAGACCTCCCGGCGCCGGATGCCGCGGATGAGCAGGTAGCCAGCCAGCCAGCCAGAACTCCCCGATTCCTGTGGGAATGGTCATCGCCTCAGCAACGACGTCGAGGTCGGGCAGGAACGGGGATCCCGAACGCGCTGAACGTGTACCCGACGCCGCCCACGATCAGGAGCCAGTCCAGGGGTCGGGGCATCCACTGTGATTCCAGCACCAGCGGACCCATCGGGGTGAGCCACAGACCGAAGAAGATCGCCGTCGCGTCCCGGATGTTCGCGCTGAAGGCGTAGGCGAACTGAACGGTCGCCTCGGCGGCGCCTCCCGGCGCCAAGCCGGGGTACGCCGGCGACACTCTGCGCGGTGGCGATGATAGCCGCGCTCGTGAGGATCGCAACAGCGTTCACGAGTCCGAAGGCCATGACGGCTCCCGCCGCAACCACGTTGACAGTGCGGAAGAGCCTGAACAGCCACAGCGCGACGAGGGCCTGGGTGAGAACGATTCCGAGCCTAAGGGCGATGCCTGCGCGAGCGAGCGAGTCATTGTCGACCAGCTGGCCGAGGGTGACGTCGAGCTTCGCAGGTTTGATGCGACCGGCCCCGCCGAATGGCGACGCCTGGTGCGCGAACGCTGCCTGGTCTCGCGGGAGATCATGCTGAGCCATCCGTGAGCTTCGAGCCTCATGGTGTCGGGCTCGAGTGTTCCGTTCGGCGCCCTTCGTCGATACGAGGCTGTTGTGGTGACGTTCGTCGAGGGCGACTTCAGCTATCACCTGGCCCACCGCGCCCTGCATGCGTTGGGAAGCATGATCCTCGGATTCGTCCAGGAGCCCTTCAGCGCGCCGGCGGGTCAGATCGACGGCGTGGCGGACCCGGCGAGCTCGGCCAGCTTCGCGACGATGATGCTCCACCTCGCAGCTATGGCAGAGGCGGAGGTGCGCTCGGCGCACGACCTGATCCTGGGGTGGTGGGACAGTCAGGCAGAGTTCGAGTTCACCCTCGACCTGCTGCTGGACGGGCTGGCTCGGTTAAAGGCCGCTGAAGAGACCTGTGACAACGTCCCGGCCAAGCCCTGACGGTAGTAAGCGGAGCTGGATGCTGCGGCTCCGGCACACATCCTCTCGTGAGAGCGGACTGAACCCTATCTGCTCGATTGCCTCGTGCAGTCTCGGGGAGGGGCATGAATCGTGACTCCATCGGTGTGCTGTGACCCTTGGTCTAGATCCTCGCGGGTACCCCGCGTAGCATTCGATCAACGGACCAGTTCCATCGCAGGAAGAAGGGACCATCGCCGTGAAGATTGCGACCACCGAGGACACCTGTGTTGCAGCCGGACAATGTGTGCTGTCAGCACCGAACGTGTTCGCACAGCGTGCCGACGACGGCAAAGTGGAGCTGCTCAATGAGAGTCCTCCCGAAGCAGAGCACGACCTTGTCCGAGAAGCTGCGGACTTCTGCCCATCCGCGTCCATCCACATACGGGAGTAGAGCCCAGAGCGTTGTGGGCCCGGCGGATCCACCAAGACGCTCGCGAGGGGTACAGCTTCAGGCGACATGGTGTGCCAGACCGATGGTGCTTCTGTGGAGTGCAAAGTTGCGCCCCGATGACTCATCGCAGGCGGTTGATGAGACCGCGTCGGGTGAACTGGAGCCGGATCCGGTGGTCGTGCCCGGGGTCTCAGAGTCAGAGGCGTGCCGGGCGGAGTAGCCGGGTTGCCGGTTCCCGACTCGAGACCGGGAAGCGGGACCAGCACTTCCGGGACGGGCTCGGTCACATCTGAGGCGGGTGACGTCGTGCGGGGTGTGTGAGAACGGGGCGCTCCGGTCACTTGTAGTCCTGCGCTTCAGCATCGTTCAGGAGGTGGTCAGGGAGACGACTGCCGGGGGCGCGGCTCCGGATCTCCAGCAGGGTGCGGGTATGCGTCCAGAGCTCACGGTCCTCCTCGCTGACTGGCTCCCATGGAGGAACGGGGACAGAAGTTCCGTTCTCGTCGCGGGCGACCATGACGGTGATGCAATTCGTGGTCTGGGTGAGTTCGCCGCCCTTGGGGTCTCCCGAGCGGACCTCCACGGCGATATGCATGCCCTTGTTGCCGGTGTAGATCAGTCGGGCTTCCACCTCGACGAGGTCCCCGATGCGCAGCGGGCGGGTGAAGCGGATCCCGCCGGAGAACACCGCCACAGTGTCTCGGCCGCAATAGCGGGACGAGCAGAGGTAGGCGGCGGTGTCGATCCACTCCATGACGACGCCGCCGTGGACCTTGCCGCCCCAATTCACGTCCGTGGGTTCTGCCAGGAAACGCAGCGTGACGCGTTCGGCGGTGCCTGCGTCGGTGTAGCGCTGGCTCTTCAGCGCCGCCGTGATTGCATTGCGGATGGGGACGCGTGACATGGCGTAATCGCGGGCACGCTGCTGCTCCAGGGTGTGGGGGACGAATTCCGGCACCGGCGTGGCGTGGCCGTTCGCGTCCACCGCCACGAAGATGACGAGGCAACGGGCGCGCTCCTCGAGGTGTCCCGTCTTGGGGTCGCCAGAGCGGACCATCGTTTGGATATGCATCGAGGTCCGGCCCGTGTAGAGCACGGTGCCGGTGACTTCCACCATCTCGCCGACTTGGACCGGATCGTGGAAGTGGATGTTGCCGACGTAGGCGGTCACACAATAGCTGCCGGACCAACCGGTGGCCGCAGCGAAGGCCGCCTTGTCCACCCATTCCAGGACCCGACCGGCATCAACGGTCCCGGCCTTGCCGCGGTCCGTGGGCGCGGCAAGGAAACGCAGAGTGACCTCGTGACGCTGGCCGCTGCCGCTCGTCCGGGTGGCCATCGCTGAGGGATCAGGTCCGACTTGCACCGGGCTGGCGCGCGAATGTGTTCCATTGGGGTTCAGACTGGAACTCGAGTTCATTTCAGGCCGGTCTCCTGTCCGCGCATCAGCGCCTTGAAGGCCATGACTCCCTCGTCCATAGGCCTGACCCGCAGCACATTCGTTGTGGGTTCGATCGTTTCCGGCTGTGTGATGGCCAGGTCGAACGTCGGCAGACCCCAGAGGATATGGATGCTGTAGGTGCGGTGGCGTTTCGATGCTCTCAGCCACGACCACGACCACGACCACAACCGCAGACGTGGCCGGTCCCGCAACGCGTTCCCTGCTCGGGGGTTGGCGCGGCAGGGATGGGACTGGCGACCTGGGTGAGAGGACGACCAGGAGTGAATTCGTGCCCACGGCTCATGGGTCGCCGCAGCTTCGTGGAACATCACGGAAGCACCCCCCCTCTCCAGTCGCCCTGGGAGCGAGGCGCTCTCACCTCAGGGAGATACGTCAAGACTACGCGAGAGCCGTGTGCACAACGTCGGGATTTTCGTCCTACAGGGCCGAGTTCAACGGTGAAGACGTCTGAATCTCCACGCTCGGGGTCCTCGACGCCCGGCGCGCGCCCGGTAGGGTGATCATCAGGCGCTGACATGGATCAATGCGGCTGATCAGTAGTAGTACGGGAACTCAGACCAGTCGGGTTCGCGCTTGGCGAGGAAGGCGTCGCGGCCCTCCACCGCCTCATCGGTCATGTATCCCATACGGGTGGCCTCCCCGGCGAAGACCTGCTGGCCGGCGAGACCGTCGTCGGGGGCGTTGAAGGCGAACTTCAGCATCCGGATGGCCTGCGGGGACTGCCTGGCGATGTCGGTGGCGTAGCCCAGGGCGACCTCCTCCAGCCGCTCGTGGTCGACCGCCTCGTTGACCGCGCCGGCGGCCACCATCTCTTCGGCCGAGTGTTCACGAGCCAGGAAGAAGATCTCGCGGGCCTTCTTCTGACCCACCTGGCGGGCCAGCAGCGCCGAGCCGTAGCCGGCGTCGAAGGAGCCCACGGTGGCGTCGGTCTGCTTGAACTTCCCGTGCTGCGATGAGGCGATGCTCAGATCGGCGACCACGTGCAGCGAGTGCCCGCCACCGGCCGCCCAGCCGTTGACCACGGCGATGACGACCTTGGGCATGGTGCGGATGAGCCGCTGAACCTCGAGGATGTGCAGCCGCCCGGCTCGGGCGGGGTCGATGGTCTCGGCGGTGTCGCCCTCGGCGTATCGGTACCCGTCACGGCCACGGATGCGCTGGTCCCCGCCGGAGCAGAAGCTGTGCCCGCCGTCCTTGGGGGAGGGTCCGTTGCCGGTGAGCAGCACCGCACCCACGTCTGGGGTCATCCGGGCATGGTCCAGGGCACGGTAGAGCTCATCCACGGTGCCGGGCCGGAAGGCATTGCGCACCTCGGGGCGGTCAAACGCGATGCGCACCGCTGGGAGATCTGCGGTGATCGTTCCGTCCTCGTCGCGCTGCACGCGCCGGTGGTAGGTGACGTCGGTGAAGTCGAATCCCTCCACGGTGCGCCACTGCCACGGGTCGAAGATGTCGGAGACCTTCGCGGGCAGGCTGGGGACGGTCGGGCTGCTGGGGGTATCGGATCCGGTCACATGGCCGAGTCTACCGAGGAGCATGGGTGCGTCGTCGTCATGATCTCGCTCGCGGATCTTCGCGACGCTCTACGATGTCTCGGGAGAGAGTGGGCCTGGACCACAGTCAAAGCCGCTGATGAGGCGGTGCTGGAGAGGGAGAGCATGACCGGGAAGCGTTTCACCGAGGAAGCCTGGGCGAGCACGGAGGCAATCCGTGCCGAGATCGAGAAGCTGCCGTTCCTGCAGCAGCTCGAAGACGGGTCGCTGCCGCGGGCGACCTTCGAGCACTATATGGGCCAGGACGCGCTGTACCTGACCGAATACGCCCGGGCGCTCGCCGCCTGCGCCGTTCAGTCCACCGACCCAGAGCACATCATGTTCTGGTCGCGAGCCGCCGCCGGCGCGATCGAGGAGGAGCGTGCGCTGCACGCGACCCATGTGGTGGACTTCTCCGCGGTGCAGCCCTCACCGACCACCGTCGCCTACACCTCCTACGAGCTCGCCCTGGTCTCGGCCGGCTCGCTGCCGGTGCTGGCGGCGTCGGTGCTGCCCTGCTTCTGGATCTACGACGACGTCGGCACGCGTCTCAAGGCCCGGGTCGGGACCCTCGATGGGCACCCCTACGCGGACTGGATCAGCGCCTACGGGGATCCGGAGTTCCACGAGCTCACCGAAGCTGCCAAGCAGGTCGTCGACGAGCTGGCGGAGACCGCCAGCGAGCAGACCCGGGCCGCGATGCACGCCGCCTACCGCCGGGCGAGTCAGTACGAGTGGATGTTCTGGGACTCAGCCCACCGGCAGGAACGCTGGCCGGTCGGCTGAGCGAGGCTGTCATTCACCGACTCGGCGGCCCCTCGCAGCCTCCCGAGCAGGGGGATCAGTCGGGCCTCTGAACCAGGAAGATCATCTCCGGGGAGTCATCGCTGAGCTCTTCGCGGTCCCAGTCGCCCCAGAGCTGAACCGGGCGGAACCCGGCGGCGCTCAGCGTCTGGCGCAGGACCGACAGCGGCCGGTAGCGCAGCGTCTCCTCGGCGATGAGCTCACGGGAATCGGGCAGGATGTTGTGCGCCTGGGCGGTGATGAGCGCGCCGTCCGCCGGGTCCTCGGTGACGCGGACGATCTCCATCCAGGAGGTGAACTCTCCGCCGTCGGGGTGCGGCTGGGTCTCCCGGGTGGACTCCGGATCCCAGGCGTCGAGCTCCAGCGCGGCCGGGTTGCGCACCTCGAAGGCCAGATGCCCGCCGGGCCTCAGCGCCTGGAAGGCGTGGTCCAGCACGGCCTCCCAGTCGGCCCGGGTGAGGAAGTACTGCGCCACGTGGCCCTCCATGACGACCAGGTCCGCCGCCTGCGCCTCCAGCTGATCGGCGAAGCCGTGGATCCAGCGCGGCGGCGGAGTCAGCTGCGACTCGGCGGTCCGGGAGCGAGCGACGTCGATCATCGCCGCCGCCGGGTCCACACCGGTGACCTCGATGCCATGCTCGGCCAGCAGGATCCCGAAGACCCCGGTGCCGCAGCCGATATCGGCCACGCGGGCGGCACCGAGCTCCTGGGCCAGCTCGAGGTAGAACTCGTGGTCCCAGCCCCCGGAGTTCTCCACGTCATAGATCGCCACAAGCTCCGGGTCCGTCACCCAGGCGAAGGCCGGGTCCACCTCCGGGGCTGAATGTCGGCTCGAGCTGCCCGGCTCCGCAGGGTCCCCGGGGCTTTCGGTCTCGGCAGGGCTCATCGGCGCGGCTGGCTTGCGCTGGGAATCTCAACGGCGCTGTGAATCTCACCGGCGCCCAGACGCTCGCTTGCGCCGAGGTGATGCGCGATGAACGCGTAGTCCCAGGCGCGTTCCTTCCAGGTCTCATACCGGCCCGACGCCCCGCCGTGGCCGCCTTCCATCTCGATCTTCATCACCACGGGGGCCTCGCCGCGCTGGTGCTCGCGCAGCACCTGCACCCATTTCGCGGGCTCCACGTAGAGCACCCGGGTGTCGTTGAGGCTGGTCACCGCCGCGATCGCCGGGTATGCCAGGTCGCGGACATTCTCATAGGGCGCGTAGGACTTCATATAGCGGTAGACCTCGGGGTCGGTGATCGGGTTGCCCCATTCCTCCCACTCCAGCGCCGACAGCGGCAGCTCCGGGTCCAGGATGGTGGTCAGGTTGTCCACGAAGGGCACCTGCCCCAGGATCGCCACATACTTCTCCGGGGCGAGGTTGGCCACCGCTCCCATCAGCAGTCCGCCGGCGGAGCCGCCCAGCGCGGCGACCCGTGCCGGATCAGCCCAGCCCTGGGTGATCAGGTGATCGGTGGCTGCGATGAAGTCGGTGAAGGTGTTGGTCTTCTTCAGCTTCTTGCCGTCCTCGTACCAGCCGCGGCCCAGCTCACCGCCGCCCCGGATATGCGCGATCGCGAAGACGACCCCGCGGTCCAGCAGCGACAGCCTTGGGATTCCGAAGCTTGGATCCATGCTCATCTCATAGGAGCCATAGCCGTAGACCAGCGTCGGATTCGTGCCATCGGCTGCGACATCGAGATGATGCAGCACCGTGACCGGAATCGCGATCGCCGAGCCGTCCGCGCGGGTGTCCCCGCTGGGTGCCCAGATCCGGGTGGCGCGGTAGGCGCCGAGATCCACGTCGTTCACCGGGGTCTCCCGGCGCAGGAGCGGCTCCGCGGTCTCATGGTCGATGTCATAGATCCGGGTCGGGGTCAGCCAGGACTCATACGCCACCCGGAACAGCGGCGCCTCGTACTCCGCGGCGATCACCGCACAGGTGTAGAGCTCCTCGTCGAACTCCGGGCCGGGCAACGTCGAGGTCGGCACCGGGTCGGCGCCGGCGAGCGCCGCGCGCAGCTGCTCCAGGCTGAGCAGCTGGATGGACTCGATGGTGTCCCGGCGGGCGGTGACGATGATCTGCGCGGCGGTGACGCTCACGCCTTCGAGCTTGACCGTCTCCTCATGCGGCAGCACCGGCCGACCCAGGTCCAGCGGCCGGTCAGCGCTCGGCGCGGCGTTCGAGTCCTGGGCGGTCAGCGCCGCGGCGGTGGTCACCGAGAGGGCGTTGTTCGGTCCGGACTGATTGTGTGTGACCAGCAGCAGGCGCTCGCCGTCGAGCTCGATCGGGTCGATGCTGTGCAGCAGGCGCTGCTCGGCGCTGATCAAGAGCACCGGCTCCGCCTGCGGGTCGGTGACGTCGAGGAGCCGGGACTCGTCGTACTCGGAGTTCCCGGAGATGATCACCAGTTCCCGCTTGTCCGCGGAGAGCCCGACGCCGGTCCAGAGCTGCTCGTCGCTGACCTCCAGGATCAGCCGATCCTGCTCCGCGTCGGTGCCCAGGGTGTGCATGTACAGCTGGTGGGGCCGCCACGCGGCGTCGGCCACCATGTAATAGGCGCGCGCGCCGGAGGGCTCCAGCACGGGTCCGCCGTGGACGTTGCTGATCTGCTCGGGCTGGTTCTCCCCGGTGGTGAGGTCGCGGAAGCGCACGGTGTAGTGCTCGTCGCCGGAGGTGTCCTCGGAGTAGGCCAGCAGCGTCCCCTCGGCGTTCAGCGACATCCCGCCGAGCTGGTAGAAGGGGTGCTTCGCGGCCTCGGCGTTGGTGTCGAAGAAGGTCTGTTCACCAGGGAGGACGACGCCGGCCTCGACCTGCGGCGGAGTCCAGGACCCGCGCTCGACGTCGTTCTGCTCGGTCTCCGCTGCGCTGCCGGCGGCGACCCGGCAGTACACCGGGTGCTGCTCGCCTTCGATGGTGCGGGTGAAGTACCACCAGTCTCCGCGGCGAGAGGGAACCGAGAGGTCGGTCTCCACCGTGCGGTGCTTGATCTCGTTGAAGATCGTCTCGCGCAGCGGCTTCTGCGCGGCGGTCACCGCATCGGCGTAGGCGTTCTCGGCGTGCAGATGTGCCAGGACCTCGGGGGAGTCCTTGTCCCGCAGCCATTCGTAGTGATCCACGAAGGTGTCCCCGTGATGGGTGCGTTCGGTGGGGACCTTCTTGGCCTGCGGGGCAGTTGAATCAGACATGCCGCCATTCAATCAGACCGCCGAAGTCCGCATCACTCCCCGGCGCGGACCAGCCCGCACTCATAGGCGTAGACCACCATCTGGGTCCGGTCGCGCAGCGCCAGCTTGGTCAGGATCCGCGACACATGGGTCTTCACGGTCTGCTCGGCGAGAAAGAGCTCAGCGGCGATCTCCGCGTTCGACCGGCCACGGGCGACCGCGGTCATCACCTCCTGCTCACGCTCGGTGAGCTCGGAGAGCAGCCGCGACTGGACCGGGGTCGCCGTCGGGCGGGCAGCATAGTCCGCGATCAGGGTGCGGGTGATCTTGGGCGAGAGCAGCGCGTCGCCGTCGGCCACCACCCGGACGGCCTGGACCAGCTCCTCCGGGGTGGCATCTTTGAGCAGGAAGCCGCTGGCTCCGGCGCGCAGCGCGTCGAAGACGTACTCATCGGCGTCGAATGTGGTCAACATCAGGATCCGCGGGGGAGTCCCCTCCATGCTGAGGATCTGCCGGGTGGCCTCGAGACCGTTGACCTTCGGCATCCGGATGTCCATCAGCACGACGTCTGGGGTGGTGCCGCGCACCACCTCCTCGATCCCCTCACCATCGGCGGCGGTGCCGGTGACCGTGATGTCCACCTGAGCGTCGAGCAGGGCGGCGAAGCCGGCGCGGATCATCGACTGGTCATCGACGATGAGCACCCGGATGGCAGAGCCGGAGAGCGGGGCCGAGGAGTCGGCGGAGACGGCGGGGGGCATGCTTCAACGCTACCCCGGTACCGCGCTCGCCGATGCCTATGGTGTGATGTGAACACCATGCCTCCCCAGCCCAGGATTCCTCAGTGCACAGCCCTCGACCTGAATCCCTGACCCGACGGCTCCTGCGCGACAGCGCCTATGTGTTGCCGGGGCTGCCGATCGCGCTCTTCGGCGCCAGCCTGCTGATGACCCTGCTGGCGGTCTCCATTGCGACGGCGCCGCTGTGGGTGGGTGCCCTGGTGCTTCCGCTGGCCCTGGTCACAGCCTCGGAGTTCGCGGAGCTCTCCCGGCGTCGGCTGCGGATCTGGGGCGCGGTGCTCGCCCCGGTGAGCTATCGGCCCAGGGACCCGGGCCTGGCCGGTCGACTGCGCCCGGTGGCCGACCCTCGCCGCTGGCTGGATCTGATCTTCGAGATGATCCTCGCGCTGCCGGTGCGGCTGGTGACCTTCGTCGTGGCGGCCCTCTGGATCCTGATGGGCCCGGTGGGGCTCACCTACTTCTTCTGGTCCCGATTCATCCCCGGCGAACGGGGCCTGATCCGAATCCTGGAGCTGATCGAACCCGCGCTGGTGCCGGCCAGCGGGTTCTGGCAGTACGTGCTGGACGCCGCCGTGTTCTTCATCCTCGGCGTGGTCTTCCTGGTCACCCTGCCCGCCGTGATGCGCGGGCTGGCCGCACTGGATGCGCTGCTGGCCACGAGCCTGCTCGGCGCAGGCGGCCGGGGCCGACTGATCCCGCTGGAACACCCCCAGGCGCATCCGCTGGAGCGCACGCTCTCCCGCGCCGCCGTGGGTCGCCCGGGAGCCCGGGTCGAGGAGTCCTCAGCCTCCTTCAGCGCCGCCGCCTGGTCCTGGATCGGGATCTGCTTCGCCGCGGTGGTGCTCTTCGTGGTGGCCTGGCCGCTCACCACCACGGTCTATGGGATCCACCCGGCCTTCGCCCTGGTGCTGACCCTGGGGCACTGCCTGAGCCTGGTGCTCACGCTGAAGTTCCCCTGGGCCGGGATCGGCGCCTCGGTCCTGGTCTCGGCGGCACTGATGGGCGCCACCGCGGAGGCAGGGGTGGGGATCTGGCCCTGGCCGGTCACCGCGATGCTCATCCAGTGCGGGGTGATCCTGGTCGCGGCGCTGCGCGAACCCTGGTACTGCGCGGCCAGCGGCTGGGCGGCCAGCGCGCTGCTCACGTTCGCGGCCATCGTCATGGCGGCCCCGGAGCTTCCTGACGGGGCGGTGAGCACCGGCATCGTGTTCGCCTCGGTCGGCGGGGGCGTCGCCGTGCTCGGCAGCCTGACCCGGCAGTGGATCCGCGACGCCGACCGGCTGGAGGTCTCCGAACGCACCAGCGCCCAGCAGAGCCGGCGTCGTCGGGAGCTCGAGGAGCGCAACCGGATCGCCCGGGAACTCCACGACGTGGTCGCCCATTCCATGTCGGTGATCAGCGTGCAGGCCGCAACCGCCCGCTACCGGCTCCCTTCCATCACGCCGGAGGCGCAGCAGGAGTTCGAGGAGATCGCCCGGTCCTCGCGGCAGGCGCTGGGGGAGATGCGGATGCTGCTGGGCACCCTGCGCAGCGAGGAGGAGGCACCGACCGGGCCGACCCCGGGGCTCGCGGAGATCTACTCGCTGGTCGAAGCCACCCGCGCCTCCGGCACCCCGATCCGGGTCACCGGGCTCGACGTCGTGGAGGCGTCCTCCGCCGTCGGCCTCGCCGCCTACCGGATGGTCCAGGAGGGGCTGAGCAATGCGCTGCGCCATGCGCCCTCCTCCACGATCGAGGTCAGCGCCGAGCTGATCGGAGAGTCCGACAAGGATTCGGAGCCCGCGGACACCCGCCACCTGCTGATCGAGGTGCGCAACACCGCCCCGCCGCACCCGGTCTCGGTGCCCGCGCCGGGCGCCGGCCTGGGACTGGAGGGCATCCGGGAGCGGGTCAGCGCCGTCGGCGGCACGGTGGAGACCGGGGAGACCCCGGACGGCGGATACTTCATCCGCGCCTCCTTCCCGCTGTGAACCCCGCGCACCCCCTACCCGGGTAGGGGGTGAAGATGGCTCCGCCGGGTGACGCGCGGGAGGTCTCAGCTCGATAACGTAGGAGCATGACAATCACTGAGACACGGTCGGAGGCCGCGCAGGGCCGCCCCGAGCGGGTGCGCCCAGCAGGTAACAAGCAGGTCAACGAATTCTTCGAACTCGCCCAGCGGGTCAAGGATGAGGGCCTGATGGACCGCGGCGCCTCCAGCTACGTGCTCCGCGTGATCGTGCTGACCCTGGCCTTCGCCGGTGCCTTCGTGGCGATGTTCACCCTCGGTGACAGTCTCTGGCAGCTCGCCCTCGCCGCGTTCTTCGGGATACTGCTCACCCAGGTCGCCTTCCTCTCCCATGACGGCGCACACCAGCAGGTCTTCCGCACCGGCAAGCGCAACGAGTGGTTCGGCCGGGTCACCGGCAACCTCATCGTGGGCCTGTCCTACGGCTGGTGGACCAAGAAGCACGGCAGGCACCACGCCAACCCGAACACCATCGGCAAGGATGGCGACATCGCCCCCGGCGCCCTGGTCTTCGTCGCCGAGGACGCTGCGCAGCGCACCGGCTTCATGGGCTGGCTCGCCCGCCGTCAGGGCTGGATGTTCTTCCCGCTGCTGACCCTCTTCGCGATCGCGCTGCACTACAACGCGCTCAAGACCGTATTCACCGCCAAGAAGCTCAAGCGCCGCAAGACCGAGCTGGCCATGCTGGCCGTGCGGCTGATCGGCTTCCCGGTGCTGATCTTCCTGGCCATGAGCCCCGGCCTGGCACTCGGCTTCCTGGCCGTGCAGCTGCTGGTCTTCGGCGTCTACATGGGTGGCAGCTTCGCCCCGAACCACAAGGGCATGCCGATCATCCCCAAGGATTCCGACATGGACTTCCTGCGCCGCCAGGTGCTGACCTCCCGCAACATCAAGGGCGGTCGGGCCATGGATGTGGCCATGGGCGGGCTGAACCTGCAGATCGAGCACCACCTCTTCCCGCGGATGCCCAGCCCCAACCTGCACAAGGTCAAGCCGATCGTTGAGGAGTTCTGCGCCGAGAGGGGCATCAGCTACACCGCGACCGGACTGGTCCAGTCCTACGGAATGGTGGTCACCTACCTCAACCGCGTGGGTCTCGGCTACGCCGACCCGATGGACTGCCCGATCATGAACCAGTACCGCCCCCGCTGACCCTTTCTGGGTCTCGGCAGGCCCGCAGCACGGGGCCCTGCGCACCCGTTGCTCGCCGCCCGGTTCACTTGTGGACCGGGCGGTTCTGCTCTGCCCGGCGAGGAGCCTTCAGGCCTTCCGAGCAGTGCGGGTCAGCCGCCGGGTCTCGCTGGAGAACAGGGGAATCAGCGCCGCGCTGAGCAGAAGTGCCGGCGCGGAGGACAATGCGGCTCCGGCCAGGAACAGCCACGGTGTCGGTGAGGCGGTCGCCTCGGCCAGCCCATGGCGAGCCACCGGCCCGAGCAGCGCGGCGAGCCCGAGCACGGTGCCCATCACGCCGAGCGTCAGGGACAGTCCCGCCTGACGTCCCCCGGGGATTCCCGGTTCCGCGGGCAGCGGCGCGAGTTCCGGGTCTCGCGCCTCCACGTGATGCACCACGGCTCCGCCGAGCAGCGTCCACGCCGCCACCACCAGGTAGGCCGCCATCATGTCGCTGGGCAGGTGCCAGCCCTCGATATAGATGTAGCCGCCCCACCCGGCGGCCCAGAGCCCGGCCAGGACCCCCCAGAAGGCGCGGTCCCGTGGTCGGCAGATCAGGAACGCCGCCGCCGCGGCCCCCGCGGCCATGGTCGTGTGACCGCTCGGAAGCGAGTTGGCCGGCCACTCCGAGCTCAGACTCACCAACGTGGGCCGCCCAGACCAGACCAGCTTGATCACCTGCGTGGTGACATTGGCGCCCAGCGCCACCGCGGCCCCGCACAGCAGGATGAGCCAGCGCTGGTGGGGCCCGCGCTGATGCGCCAGTGCCGCGCAGGCCAGCGCTGGCGGCAGCAGGATCCAGGCGGTGATCCAGTCGTTCTGCGGGCTCAGCGGCGGCAGCGGATTCCAGGTCCCGGAGGCGGTGCGCTGCATCATCTGGTCCAGCAGCTGGCCCGGTCCGGTGCGGACCGCGCCGAGGTAGAGCACCCCGAAGAGCGCCACACACAGCAGAAACCCGGCCACCCACCGCTCGAGGTGGAAGGCCGGGTTTCTCTGGTACAAAGGCATGCGGCTATTCTGCCGCACCTCTCAGCGGTGGGTGTGCGCGCGCTCCGACTCTGACTCGGGTGACGTCGCGGGTGCAGGCTCAGTCCGGTGGTCGGCCATGTCGGCCTCGGTCCAGCACTCGATGTTGCGCAGATCCGGCATGTCAGAGGCGAGGAACAGCGGATCGAGACCCTGTCGCTTCTGCGCCTCATAGTGCTTGAGCAGGCGCACGGCGGTGCCGCCCAGCAGAGTGATCACGACCAGGTTGTACAGCGCGATGATGACCATCGTCACACCGGCGATGGCCCAGGCCAGGTCCACCGGGATGATCGCGCCGAGGAAGACGACGCCGGTGAGTGCCACCGCATAGATCTTGCGGCTCTTCTCGGAGTTCGAGATGAACAGCACGTTCATCTCACCGTAGGAGTAGTTGCCCAGGATCGAGGTGAAGGCCAGCAGCAGGATGATGACCGCCAGCGCGATCGCGCCGAAGGCTCCGAAGTTCGCGGTCAGCGCCGCCTGCGTCAGCTCACCGCCGACGTTGGTCTCAGCCCGGAACGCCTGATCCGGGAAGGTCACCAGGATGATGAACGCAGTGACCGAGCAGATGATCAGCGTGTCCAGGTAGACCCCCAGGGTCTGCACGAGCCCCTGCTTGACCGGGTGTGACACGTCGGCGGTGGCCGCGACGTTGGGGACCGAGCCCATGCCGGCCTCGTTGGAGAACATGCCGCGCTGGACGCCGGCGGAGATCATCGCGCCGAGGGCGCCGCCCGCCGCGGAGGTGAAGTTGAACGCCTCGCCGAAGATCATCCCGAACACCGCCGGGATCGCTTCGATGTTGAACGCCACCACGACCAGTCCCAGCAGGATGTAGGTCATCGCCATGATCGGGACGACCCGCTGGGTCACCTGCGCCACTCGGCGCAGTCCGGCTAGGACCACGAGCCCGGTGAGCCCGGTGAGCACCACGGCGAGGATCCAGACCAGGCTGGTGGTGTCATCCATGCCCAGCTCGGTGGCCGCACCGGTCGCGGCGTCGACGATCGTGTTGGACTGCAGCGAGGTGAAGGAGAGCGCGAAGCAGAAGATGAAGATCAACGCGAAGACGATGCCGCCGGAGCGGGTTCCCAGCCCACGCTCGATGTAATAGGCGGGCCCACCCTTGAAGGTGTCGAAGCGGCGGACCTTATAGAGCTGAGCCAGGGTGGACTCCACGAAGGAGGCCGCCGAGGTGAAGATGGCCATCAGCCACATCCAGAACACGGCCCCGGGGCCGCCCAGGGCGATCGCACCGGCCACGCCGGCTATGTTGCCGGTGCCCACTCGTGCGGAGGCGGTGATGGTGAAGGTCTGGAAGGCTGACAGCGATCGGGTGCGGCCGTTCTCGTCGCTGGTGGCCTTGTCGGTGATGGCCCGGAACATGTCCGGGATGTGGCGCAGCTGGACCAGCCGGGTGCGGAAGCCGAGGTAGAGGCCCACGAAGACGATCACGGGAATGCCGAGCCACGTCCACGCGGAGTCCTCGATCAGGCTGATCGTAGAGAGAAGATCGTCATTAGTCATAATGGGCTGACTCTACCGCCCACGGCACCCCAAGCCTCCTCCCAGCCTGTGTTCGGATGGTGAGGCAGAATGGGGGAAACTACGGTTTCACAGAAGGTGATCACGATGGACCACGCTCCCGAATCTGCGCTCTTCCGCCGCCTGGACGACCACGTCTTCCTCGCCGAGCTAGGAGGCCCCACGCCGCTCAACGTCGGACTGATCCTGGGGGAGGACACCGCCGTCCTCATCGACCCGGGTCCGGCCGAGGGTGACCATGAAGCACTGCTGGCTGCAGTGCGTGAGCTCAGCTCCGCCGAACTGGTCGTGGTCAGCACCCACGGCCACCCCGACCACATCGGGGCCAATGACTTCCTGCGCCGCCACGGCGTGCAGCGCATCCTCGCCCATGCCGACGCCGGGGTGGTGACCGCGACCGACCTGGTCTCCGCGGAGCCGGTGACGCTGCAGCTGGGAGGAGGCGTCGACGTCGTCGTCGAGCATCTGGGCCGGGGCCACACCCAGGGAGATCTGGTGGTCGGCGTCAGCGCCGAGGGCTCCGCCGGGATCATGTTCTGCGGGGACCTGGTCCGGGAGGGCGATGACCCGGAGTTCCATGACTCCTACCCGAAGGAATGGGTCCGCGCGCTCGGCCGGCTGTGGTCCATGGCAGGGGCCTACCGCCGCTTCATCCCCGGTCACGGGCACGAGGTCGACGCCGACTTCGTCGCTTCGATGCGCCGGAGGATGCAGCAGGGCTACAACGTGTCATCCCAGGCCATCCGCGATTCGGTCAACGACGCCACCAAGGCGATCCCGATCGTGCCCTACGGGCCGGGAGAGTCCCGAGAGCTCATCACCCGGCTGCGCGGCCGCTGAGCGACGGGCGCGCAGACCGCGTCGTCGCCGGCTCAGACTCGGTAGAGCTCGGTGAACTCGGGTGGGATCGGGTAGTGCACCGTCTCACCCTTCGGGGAGGGGACGGGGGCGCCGCGCTGGCGCCGGCCGGTCTCCGCGCCGAACAGGTTGATCCCGGCGGCGGCCATCAGGAAGCCCGGGCCGATGGAGAAGAACAGCCCCGCGAACCAGTGCCAGAGGCTGGGCTCCTCCCCGGCGAGCGCGATCCCGCTCCAGCCCCCGGAGAAGAGGAAGCACAGCACCGCCACCACGGTCAGGGTCACGCCGAGGAACCAGGCGAGTCCGGCCAGCGGGGCGGTCTCGGGCTCATAGTCCACCACCGCGGTGTTCCATTCGGGGCCGGTGCGCATGACCAGCCAGCCACCGATCAGGGCCCAGACGGCCACCACCAGGTAGGCCGCGATCACGTCGGCCGGGCGGTGCCAGGTCTCGGTGAACGTGTAGGCACCCACCAGTCCGGCGTAGAACGCGGCCAGCACCGCGACGAAGGGACGCTGTCGCGGGGAACTGACCAGGAAGACCGCCACCGCCATCGACGCCGCCAGGGTGGTGTGCCCGGAGGGCAGGGAATTGCCGGTCCAGTAGGGGACGCCGTTGTCGAGGTCGGGGCGGTCGAGCCAGAGGGTCTTGAGCACCTGGGTGGAGAGATTCGCGCCCACCACCGTGGCAGCCGCGATCAGCGCCGCCAGGAAGCGCTGCCGGGCCAGCACGATCACCAGGAAGATCACCGCCGGCAGCGCGATGATCACCGGGCTCAGCCACCACAGGTCGAAGCCGCGCTCGGAGAGCGAGGTCACCCGCTCCGCCGCGGCGTCGAGCATCGCGTATTCCACCCACTGCCCCGAGTTGGAGCGGACGAAGTACTCGTAGACGGCGATGAAGACCGCGCAGCAGAGAAGGATTGAGACGATCCACAGGCCTGTGCGCCGGGCCGGGGGACGAAGTGCGCGGGCAGCTGACATGTCCATCAGTATCGCAGGTCCACCCCTGCCTAGACTGAACGGCATGGATCACCACACCCCGGGCCCCGCAGGCCTGAACGTCAGCTGGCAGCTTCCCGAGGTGGAGGAGATCCTGGCCCAGGCGCATGTGGTCTCGCTGCCGCTGCGCACCCGCTTTCGCGGTCAGACCCGCCGCGAGGCGATGCTCTTCCGCGGACCGGCCGGCTGGGGCGAGTTCGCGCCGTTCCCGGAGTACGGCGCCGGCGAGTCCGCGCAGTGGCTGCGCGCGGGGATCGAAGCGGGCTGGCGGGGGTTCGGGACACCGCTGCGGACCCATATCCCGATCAATGCCACCATGCCGGCAGTCTCCCCGGACCAGGTCGAGTCGGTGCTGACCCGCTTCGGCGCGGTGGAGTCGATCCCGGCGGTGAAGATCAAGGTCGCTGAACCCGGTCAGACCCTCGACGACGACGTCGCCCGGTTCCGTGAGGTGCGCCGGCTCGCCCCCGATGCAGGGCTGCGCGCGGACGCCAACGGCGGCTGGAGCATCGCCGAAGCCGTGCCGGCCCTGGAGCGGCTTGCCGAGGTCTCCGGAGGGCGCTTCGAATACGCCGAACAGCCGGTGGCCGGGGTGGAGCCGCTGGCGGATCTGCGCGAGGCGCTCGCCGCCGCGGGAGTCACCTCTGCGGGGGTGCCGCTGCGGATCGCCGCCGACGAGGCGGTGCGCAAGGCAGAGGACCCGCTGCGAGTGGCCAGGCTCGGCGCGGCGGACCTGATCGTGGTCAAGGTCCCCCCGCTCGGCGGGGTGGAGCGGGCGCTGCAGATCGTGGAGCAGGCCGGCCTCGACGCGGTGGTGTCCTCGGCGCTGGACACCTCGGTGGGCCTGGCCGCAGGCCTCGCGCTGGCCGCCCGGCTGCCCAGCCTGCCCTACGCCTGCGGGCTCGGCACCGCCGCATTGTTCGAGCACGACGTGACCCACGCTCCGCTGATCCCGGTCGCCGGCGTGCTGGCGGCCCCCGGTGCGGTGACGCCGTCGTCGGACCTGCTTCACCGTCACCGGGTCAGTCCCGAGCGGGCGCAGTGGTGGATCGACCGGCTGCGTGCCGCCCACCGGGTGCTCGCCGCGGAGCTTCTAGGATTGAGCACATGACCACACCCCGGCGCCCGTTCCGTGAGTTCGATGACGCCTACGACGTGGAGTCCCTGCGCCTGGCCCGGCGGGTGATCCGCGGGCTCACCATGAGCATGCGGCACATCGTGCTGGCCCCGGGCTCGCGGTCGGCGCCGATGGCGTATGCGCTGCGCGAGGCCGAGGCGCTCGGCGCGATCACCGTGCATGTGCGCATCGATGAGCGTTCCGCGGCGTTCACCGCGCTCGGGATGGCGATGGCGACGAAGTCCCCGGCCGGGGTCGTGACCACCTCCGGCACGGCGGCGGGGAACCTGCTGCCGGCGATGATGGAGGCCGATCTCTCCGGGATCCCGCTGGTGGCGATCACTGCGGACCGGCCCGAGGAGCTGCACGGCACCGGCGCGAACCAGACCACCTGGCAGCAGGGGATGTTCGCCGGTCGGGTGCGAGATGAGATCCACCTCGAACAGGGCGAGGCGCGGCTGGAGCCGGAGTCACGCGATGACATGCTCGCCGCCGAGACCCAGGTGGGGCTGCTGCTGCGCGTCGCGACCGGGTCCGCCCCCGGTCCGGTGCACCTGAACATCGGGTTCCGCGATCCGCTGGTCCCCGCCGCACCGGGGGAGGGACGCAAGAGCGGAGCCCAGCGCTGGGCCCGGACCCCCTTCCTTCCGCGCAGCCGAGGCACCGACTCCGCCGAGCAGCTGCGCGCGGAGATCATCGGCACCGAGATCCTCAGGTCCGGGAGCTCGGCCACGGGAACACCTGCGGCCGGGGCCCCGGGGGAGCGTGCCGGTGGGACACCTGCTGAGGCCCGTGGTGAGGCAGCCGCCACGCTGAATCCCGCCGCGGCGGAACCCGACTCCCCGGCCGGGTCACGTCCTGAGTCACCGGCCGAGGCGCCGGCCGAGTCGCCGGCCGAGTCACCGGTCGAGTCACCGGCCGAGGCGGCGGCGAGGTTCGAGGCCGGGCTGGGCACCTCGCGCACGGTCTTCGTCATGGGCGCCGATGCCCCGGCCGAGGCGCGCGAGCTGGCCCGGCGGCTCGGGCACCCGCTGCTCGCCGAGCCCAGCAGCGATGCGCGCTGGAGCGATCTGGGCACCATCCAGGGGTACCGGCTGATCCTGCAGGCACCGGAGGGTTCCCCCGCCAGCGTCCTGGCGGGAAGCATCGAACGCGTCGTCGTCGCCGGCCGGCCCACCCTGACCCGTCCGGTCCAGCAGCTGATCAACCGGGACGACGTCGAGGCGGTGCAGTACGCCCCCGGCGGGGAGGCCTGGTTCGATCACCGGCTCGCCCGCCGGCAGCTGTCCGACGTGCTCGCCCTCGCGCAGTTCGCCGCGATGGCCCCTCTAGGCTGGCATGACGCCTGGACCGAGCGCGGACTCGCGGCGCAGCGGCTCATCGACGCCGCACTGACCGAGCAGGAGGCCCTCGCCCAGGGGGAGCTCTCCTCGGTGCGGGTGGCGCAGTACGTGGCCGAGACCGTGAAGACCCCGCTGCTGCTGGGCTCCTCCTCGGTGATCCGCGACGTGGACCTGGCCGCGGTGCTCAACCGCACCGTGCTGGGCGCCCGCGACGATGCCCGCCGGGTCTACGCGATGCGCGGTCTCGCCGGCATCGACGGCAACCTCTCCGCCGCCTCCGGGATCGCACTGGCCCGCAGCACCCGGGTCACCGCGCTGGTCGGGGACCTGACTTTCCTCCACGACGTCAACGCGCTGTTGCTGCCGACCACCGAACGCGAGCCGGACCTGGACATCGTGGTGGTCAACGACTCCGGGGGTGCGATCTTCGATCAGCTCGAGCACGGGGCGGTCGGGCGCCGGGAGGGCCAGGCCGAGGCGGTGGAGCGGTTCTTCGGCACGCCCCAGACCGTGGACATCGAGGCGCTCGCCGATGCCTACGGCCACGAGTACCACTACGCGGAGGATCTCGAGTCCCTCGGCGAGGGACTCTCCGGTCTCGAGGACCGGGTGGGCATCCGGATCATCGAGGTGCGCACCGACAGGACCGTGCTGCGCGACTTCCACGCCAGACTACGCGCCGCCTCCGCCGAGCTCTGAGGACCTCCGCCGACCTCTGGCGACCCGGCGCCGGGTCAGGGCTGGCGCACGCCGAGGGCTCCGAGCATCGGGCGCATCTTGGCCCAGGTCTCGGCGAGCTCCTCCTCGGGGACCGATCCGGCCACGATCCCACAGCCCGCGAAGAGCCTGATCTGGGTTCCCTGCTCCTCCAGGATCCCGCCGCGCAGCGCAATCCCGAAGTCGGCGTTGCCATAGGCATCGATCCAGCCCACCGGCCCGGAGAAGGCCCCGCGGTCGAGTCCCTCCAGGGTGGAGATCAGCTCGGCGGCGGTGGCCGTGGGGGTGCCGCAGATCGCGGCAGTGGGGTGGGCGCGCTCGGCCACCAGCAGCGCAGGGGTCTGGGCGGTGAGCTGACCGGTCACATCGGTGGAGAGGTGGAAGACGTTGGGCAGCTGGAGCACCGCTGGAGGATCCTGGGCGTGCAGGTGCTGCGCCACCGGGGCCAGCTGGTCCAGCAGCGACTGGGCCGCCAGCCGGTGCTCATCGCGCTGCTTGGGGTCCTCCAGCAGCATGGCGCGGGCCTGTTCCAGTCCGGTGCCGCCGTCCACGGTGCCGGCGAGCACCCGGGCGGAGAGCTCGCGACCGCGGATCTTCACCAGCATCTCCGGGGTCGCCCCCAACACGTCGCCGGCCAGATAGGTCCAACAGTCGGCATAGTCAGCGGCCAGCGCGGCCAGCACCGGACCGGGAGCCAGCGGGGCATCGGCGGCGACGACGACGTCGCGGGCCAGCACCAGCTTCTCCAGCCGGCGGTGCCCGATCGCCTGGACCCCGGAGCGCACGGCCCGCAGGTAGTGCTGCTCCGAATGGGTGCCCTGGATCAGCGAGGTCGCGGCGGCGGCGTCGAGCCGGTCCGTCTGCCCCGCACTGTGTGAACCGTCGCTGTGTGAACCGACGCTGTGTGACGGGACCAGACTCAGCCGGCGGCCCTGAAGCTGCAGGGAATGCCTGGCCAGGAGACCATGGACCCGGCGCAGCGCCGCGTCGTCGTCGTCCTCAGCCTCGAAGCTCTCGTCCAGCGCCGAGGGACGGATCACAGTCGTGATCCACGCCCTGCCCTCGGCGGAGCCGAGGATCAGCTCGGGCAGGATCAGGTGTGAGTCCGCGGCCGAGGCCGAGGAATAGGTGATCGAGGTCAGCGCCACCGGGCCGGCGCCGGGGATCCCGGTCAGCTCCTCCGGCAGCGGGGAGACCTGGGCCAGCGGGGCCAGATGCTGCTCATGCCATTCCGCCAGCTCCGCGAAACGCTCCGCGCCCCGTGTCCTGATGTGCGCAGCGGTGCCCAGACCGATCAGCCCCTCACCGCGCAGCAGCCAGACGCCGCTGGGATCCAGGGCCGGCAGCATGTCCGCCAGCGTGGTTCCCGGGGGCAGATCCACCACCAGCGTGGTGGCGTCGAGGGAACCGGGGAGCGCTGTCATGGCTGGACAAGTCTAGGACATGGCGGCGGGAGCGATCCGCGCATGTGGGAGAATGTCAAGGTGAATCGCCCCAGCACCGGAAGCCGCGCAAGCCTCGCGAAGAAGCCCGAGGACGTCGCCTCGATGTTCGACGAGGTCGCCGACCGTTACGACCTCACCAATGACGTGCTCTCGCTGGGCCAGACCAAGCGCTGGCGCAAGAAGCTCGTCGCCGCGCTCGACGTCACCCCAGGTGAGCGGGTTCTTGACCTCGCCGCTGGCACCGGAAGCTCCACCGAGCCCTTCCATGACGCCGGTGCGACGGCAGTGGCCTGCGACTTCTCCTCCGGCATGCTCCAGGTGGGCAAGCGACGCCGCCCGGACATGACCTTCATCGCCGGAGACGCGATGAACCTGCCCTTCGCCGACGACACCTTCGACGCCGTCACGATCTCCTTCGGACTGCGTAACATCGTGGACCCGCTGGCCGGGCTGCGCGAGATGCTGCGGGTCACCAGACCTGGAGGACGGCTCGCCGTGATGGAGTTCTCCGACCCCACGAACAAGGTCTTCAACACCGTCTACAACGAGTACCTGATGCGGGCGCTGCCGCCGACCGCCCGGGCCGTGTCATCCAACCCGGAGGCCTACGTCTACCTGGCCGAGTCCATCCGGGCCTGGCCCGATCAGGACCATCTGGCCGCCGAGATCTCCGCCGCCGGGTACGCCGCGGTGAAGTACCGGAACCTCAGCGGTGGAATCGTTGCGATTCATCACGCCACCAAGCCCAGCGCCCTCCCCGCATCCTGACTCTGGATAGGCTAGACACCGATGAATGAATCCGCAGCTGATCCCCTGACCGCGAAGCTCCCGGCAGGGTTCGACGTCCTGGCCGACGACGAGACGCTCGCCGCCGAGGTCGCCGAGGCCCTGACCCGGGTCGAGGAGGATCTCCTCGGCTCCCTGGCCAGCGCCGATGAACTGGTGAACGCCTCAGCGCGGTACCTCGCCCAGGCCGGCGGCAAGCGGGTCCGCCCGCTGCTCACGGTGCTGACCTCGATGCTCGGCAACGGTGTCGATGACCGGGTCCGTCGTGCGGCCGCGGTCATGGAGATGACTCATCTGGCCACGCTCTACCACGATGACGTGATGGACTCTGCTCCGGTGCGCCGCGGGGCGCCTGCCGCCCACCAGGTGTGGGGAAACTCCGTGGCGATCCTCACCGGGGACCTGATCCTGGCCCGGGCCTCACGGCTGATGTCCGAGCTCGGGGTGGAGGCCTCGGAGATCCAGGCGCAGACCTTCGAGCGCCTGGTCATGGGGCAGCTCCACGAGACCGTCGGCCCGCAGGCCGGTGAGGACGCCTACGCCCATTACCTGCGCGTGATCGGTGACAAGACCGGTTCGCTCGTCGCCGCCGCCTCTCGGCTCGGGGCGCACTTCGGGGGCTGCTCCGCGCAGACCACCGCGATGCTGCAGAACTACGGCGAGGCGGTCGGCGTGGCCTTCCAGCTCGCCGATGACGTCATCGACCTCACCGCCGATCCCGAGTCATCCGGGAAGACCCCGGGGACCGACCTGCGCGAAGGCGTGGCCACACTCCCGGTGCTGCTGCTGCGCCAGCAGGCCGAGGACGGCTCCTCGCCGCAGAGCCGGCAGGACGCAGCCGCGCTGCTGGCCATGATCGACGCCGACCTCAGCTCGGACGAGGCGCTGGCGCAGGCGGTGGCCGCCGTCGTCGCCCACCCGGTGACCGAGCAGTCCTGGCAGGTGGCGCACAGCTGGGCCGAGCGGGCCAAGCAGGCGATCGTCGAGCTGCCTGAGAGCACCGTGAAGTCCGCGCTGGTCTCCTTCGCCGACGCCGTGGTCGAGCGCGACGGCTGATCCAGCCGCGGGGTTCAGCTGCTGCTGGCCAGCACCTGATCCAACGCCGCGCGCAGCTGGAGCGCCTTCTCGGCGCGGACCGCGACGTCGACCGGGTGCCTGACCTGCCGGTAGAGCATGTCATCGGCGTAGCGGGGAAACACATGCAGGTGGTAGTGCCACACGTGCTGGTTCCCGGCCGGCTCATTGTGCTGGCGCACGGAGGTGCCCTCCGGCTTCCAGGCCAGCTTCATCGCCTTGGAGACCTCGCGGGACATGATCGCGATCTTCGCCAGCAGCGCGTCGTCGAGGTCATAGAGCGTCTCGCGGTGCCGCACCGGGGTGATCATCGCGTGGCCCTCATGCGGACCGAAGCCGTCACAGGCCATGAAGACCATCAGCTCGGGGTCCTGGTAGACCAGGTCGCTGAGCTCGCAGCGGTTCGCGGGGTGGTCCACCTCGCCGCGGGCCAGCCCGCAGAACGGGCAGGAGTAGCCCGGCGGGGCGTGGGAGCTCCAGAGCTGCGCCAGATCGGGGGCACTCACGGGTTGTCCTCCTCCTCGAAGGAGAACTCCAGCAGGTCGAAGATGAACTCGCTGACCGTTGCGCCCTCGTCGTTCCACATGCCGGAGTTGCTGCTGCGCCGCACGATCAGCGGATCCGGGACGTCGAGGGTGTCCACGTCGACGCCCCAGGCCCAGCGCTCCTCCTCGTCCTCGAGGAAGAGCAGATGTCCGTCCTCGACGACGAGCTCATCGGGATCGAAGAAGAAGTGATAGGCCTCCATGATCTCCTCGCAGCGGCCCAGCGCGAGGTAGAACTCCTCGAGCACCTGCGGCAGCCGCGGACGCGCCTTGAGATCATCGGGCAGCTCGGAATCGGCGATCATCTGGCGCAGCTCCTCGACGGTGAGACCCTCGGCAGGGGTCCACTTCGCGTCGAGATAGGTGGGCACCAGGGCGCGGAACTTGTCGAGGAACATATCAGCCATGACTTCAGTCTAGAAGACCGGGAACAGAGTCATTCGCCGCCGACGTTCACCCCAATACGGCATACTGTGCTGAGTTAATCAATCAGAAGGAACCTATCCGTGTCCCAGAATTCCTCGCAGCGGCCAGCAGGCCGGGCTATCCGAGTCGCCGTCGTCGGAGCCGGCCCCGCAGGCGTCTATGCCTCCGACATCCTGGCCAAGGCGCAGAAGAAGAGCGACTTTGAGTTCAGCATCGACCTCTACGACCGGTATCCGGCCCCCTTCGGGCTGATCCGCTACGGCGTCGCCCCTGATCATCCGCGGATCAAGGGAATCGTCAAGGCGCTGCACAAGGTGCTGGACCGCGGCGACATCCGGCTGATCGGCAATGTGGAGATCGGCAAGGACCTCACCCTGGAGGACCTGCGCCGGCACTACGACGCCGTGATCTTCGCCACCGGCGCGATCAAGGACGCCGAGCTGAACATCCCCGGCATCGAGCTGCAGGGCAGCTTCGGCGCCGCCGACTTCGTCTCCTGGTACGACGGCCACCCCGACTACCCGCGCGACTGGCCGCTGACCGCCGAGCGCGTGGCAGTGATCGGCAACGGCAACGTCGCCCTGGACGTGGCCCGGGTGCTCTCGAAGCACGCCGAGGACATGCTCACCACCGAGATCCCGGAGAACGTCTACAACGGGCTCAAGACCTCCCCGGTCACCGACGTCCACGTCTTCGGTCGACGCGGCCCGGCTCAGGTGAAGTTCACCCCGCTGGAGCTGCGCGAGCTCTCCCACAGCCGCGACGTCGACATCGTCCTCTACGAGGAGGACTTCGACTTCGACGCCGGCTCCGACGAGGCGATCAAGACCAACAACCAGGTCAAGACCATGGTCAACACCCTGGGCAACTGGCTGGTGGAGCAGGAGGAGCGCGAGACGGAGGCCTCCCGGAAGCTTCACCTGCACTTCCTGCTGCAGCCGGTGGAGATCCTCGAGGGCACCGACGAGGCCGGCCAGGGCACCGGCGCCGTCGCGGGCATCCGCTTCGAGCGCATGGAGCTCGACGGCACGGGCAGTGTGCGCGGCACCGGGGAGTTCCAGGACTTCGACGTCCAGGCGGTCTACCGCGCGGTGGGCTACCTCGGCTCAGTGATCCCCGGGCTGCCCTTTGATGAGCTGCGCGGCGTGCTGATCAACGAAGCCGGACGGGTCAAGGACGACGACGGCGCCCACGTCCCCGGCATCTACGCCACCGGATGGATCAAGCGCGGCCCGGTCGGGCTGATCGGCCACACCAAGGGCGACGCTCTGGAGACCATCGGCTGCCTGCTCGAGGACCTGCACCACCTGCCCGTGGCGCCTGAGCCGGCCGAGGACGCGGTGATCGAGCTGCTCGAATCCCGCGGGGTGGAGTACACCACCTGGGACGGCTGGCAGAAGCTCGACGCCCACGAGATCTCGCTGGGCGAGTCCTACGGTCCGCTGCCCGACGGCGGCGCCAGGGAACGGGTCAAGGTCGTCGATCGCGAAGACATGATCCGCATCTCCCGCGAGAGCTGAGATCCTGCCGGCGGAGAGCCGCCCCGCGCAAGCGCGCATGAGAATGCCCCCGCGCCGTCGGCGCGGGGGCATTCTCATGCGCGGAATGGCTCAGCTCGGGCTGTGGCCAGCCATGGCTTCGAGCCGGGCGATGCGCTCGGGCATCGGCGGGTGGGTGCTGAAGAGCTTCTTCGCCCGGGCGCCGAAGGGGTTGGCGATCATCATGTGGGCATGCGCGTCGTGCTTGGGGTCTTCCTTGAGCGGGTAGCGCGAGATCCCGCGCTCCAGCTTGTCCAGGGCTGAGGCCAGCGCCAGCGGATCTCCGGTGAGCGCGGCGCCGTCGGCGTCGGCGTCGTACTCCCGGGTGCGGCTGACCGCCATCTGGATCAGGCTCGCCGCCACCGGCATCAGGAACACCGCGACGATCGCACCGACCAGCGCCAGCGGGTTGCCGCCCTGGTTGTTGCCGCGGCCACCGCCGAAGAGCAGGAAGAACTGGCTGATCGTGGTGAGGAACCCGGCGACTGCCGCGGCCACCGAGGAGATCAGGATGTCGCGGTTGTACACGTGCATGAGCTCATGTCCGGTGACCCCGCGCAGCTCGCGCTCGTTGAGCAGGTTCAGGATGCCCTCAGTGAAGCAGACGACGCCGTTCTCCGGGTTGCGTCCTGTCGCGAAGGCGTTCGGAGTGGGGGCCGGCGCGATGAAGATCCGCGGTGCAGGCTGCTGGGCGCGCTGCGCGAGGTCTTCGACCATCTGGTAGAGCTGAGGCGCCTGCTCCCGGGTCACCGGGTAGGCCTTCATCGCCTTCAGTGCGATCTTGTCTGAGTTCCAGTAGGAGTAGGCCACGGAGACCAGGCCGATCAGCCCGAAGACGAAGATCATTCCGGGGGTCTGGGTGGCATAGGCGATCACGGCGCCGACGAGCAGGAGCATCGCGAAGAGGAACGCGAGCAGACCAGCTGTGCGCAGCCGTCCGTGGTGCTGGTGCATTGACGCTCCTAGGAGGGATCAGGGGTGGAGATGGCCCGCTTGTGACCAACAACATCCTACGCTCGCCAGGTTTCGGCTGATCGTTCACCTGCAGTTCACCTTCCCGTGTGACGCTCGTCGGGCACGCGGTGCACAGTGTTCTACGGCCCTTCATCCGGCAGTGATATCGACCCCTGTGATCCACCTCGCACAACATGCGAGGACTGGATCCGGGATGTGCCAGCGCCAACACTCAAGCAGGGCTCACCAATGCTCGTGTTCCAAGAGGAGATTGCATGTCCGCACCGTCGATGGAGGCCCCGCAGCGGGTCGCCGGCACTGTAGACGAAGCACCCGCCAAGCGACCCTTCAGCCCCTTCGAACGGTTCGGCCTCTCGGGGCGAACGCTCGACGTGGTGAACTGGGTCTCCGTGGCCCTCGCCATCTACGTGCTGATCACTGCGGTCAACGTGATCGGCACCGGATTCGGCATCGCCACCGGGGATCAGGCCGAGAGCCTCTTCGCCTTCGCGACCAACCCGATCATCGGGCTGATGATCGGCATCGCCGCGACGGCACTGACCCAGTCCTCCTCGACCACCACCTCGGTGACGGTGGGCCTGGTCGCCGGCGGGCTGCCGCTGGGGGTCGCGATCCCGATCATGCTCGGCGCCAACATCGGCACCACCTTGACCAACACCCTGGTCAGCCTCGGCATGGTGCGCGAACAGGAGTCCTTCCGACGCGGCTTCGCCGCCGCCACCGTGCATGACTTCTTCAACCTCATCGCCGTGCTGATCTTCCTGCCGCTGGAGATGATGTTCAGCCTGCTCGAGCGTCTCTCCACCTTCTCCGCCGGTCTGGCCGTTGGGACCGACGGCGGCCCTGTCGCCTACGTGCTGGCAGGTGTCGGCTCCACCATCAAGGCCGGCACGAAGCCGCTGGCGAACCTGATCGAGGACTCGCTGAGCTTCATCCCGGGCAGCTGGCACGGGGTGGCCATGGTCGTCGTCGCGATCGTGCTGATCCTGCTGGTGATCAACTTCATCGGCAAGCTGCTCAAGGTGCTGCTGGTCGGCAAGGCCAAGCAGGTGCTGCATTCCACCATCGGTCGCGGACCCGTCGCCGGCATCGGCTCCGGTGCGGTCGTCACCGTGATGGTGCAGTCCTCCTCGACCTCCACCGCGCTGATCGTGCCGCTGGCCGGCTCGGGTGCCTTCACGCTCAAGCAGCTCTACCCCTTCACCCTGGGGGCCAACATCGGCACCACCGTCACGGCTCTGATCGCAGCCTTCGCGTTCGACGGTCCTGCAGGTGAGATCGCCCTGACCGCGGCGCTGGCCCACCTGTTCTTCAACGTGCTGGCCACCCTGATCATCTTCTGCACCCCCTGGCTGCGGGACCTCCCGCCGCGCGGCGCCACCTGGCTGGCGGATCTGGCCGCCGAGAAGAAGGTCTGGGCCTTCGCCTGGGTGCTGGGCGTGTTCGTCGTCATCCCGCTGGTGCTGATCGGTCTGAGCATCATCTTCTGATCCCCTCACACACCAATAAACCCCGCCAGTTGAGGTTTCCGGTGGATACGTATCCACCGGAGAACTCAATCAGCGGGGTTTTTTGGTGTGTCGGGTGAGGGTCAGCGCATATTGACGAACTGCAGGTCGGCGTCGTCGAAGTTCTTCAGCATCGCGATGACCTCCTGCAGGTCGTCGCGGGACTTCGAGGTCACGCGCAGCTCGTCACCCTGGATGGTGGCCTTGACGGTCTTCGGGCCCTCATCGCGGATGAGCTTCGTGATCTTCTTCGCGGTGGGCTGGTCGATGCCCTCCTTGATGGTGCCCTCGATCCGGAACTCCTTGCCGGAGGCGTAGGGCTCTCCGGAGTCGAAGGACTTCAGTGAGATGCCGCGCTTGACCAGCTTCGAGCCGAAGACGTCCTCCACGGCCTTGGCCCGCTCCTCGGAGTTCGCCTTGATCAGGAGCTTCTCCCCGGAGTAGTCGATCTCTGCACCGGTGCCCTTGAAGTCATAGCGCTGAGCGATCTCCTTCTGGGCCTGGTTCAGCGCATTGGCGACCTCCTGCTTGTCCACCTTCGAGACGACGTCGAACGTTGAGTCCTTAGCCACGTGTACCTCCTGATCGGCATGGATATGTGCCGCTGAGTCTAATCGTGATGGACCGCCGAGCGGGTGTGGACTGTTCCGACGGTGACTCAGCTCCTGCCGCGGAGGAAGAGCGCATCTGGGCCTGGGCCGCGGTGCCGCTCCGGCAGGACAGCGCCTCTTCTGCGGTCGCACACTATGAAGAACGACTCCAGGTTCGGCTCTGAAAACAGATCCCGGAGTCTTGAGTCAAGCGACGTTCCTCAGACGAAGGTGGAGTTCAGGCCATCCTCGGTGGCGTGGAGCACCAGCTGGGCCAGACCATCGAGCAGCTCCTTGTCCTCGGGCAGCTGGGCGCAGGAGATGCGCAGCAGCCCGGTGGGCTGCTCGGTCATGTGTGAGCTGGTTCCGACGTCGGTGACGACCCCCTGGGCGCTGAGCGTGAGCGCTGCGGTGCGCTCATCGGGGACCTGCACCCAGATCGCCCAGCTTGCCGGGCCCGCGTGGGCGGTGAGCCCGACGTCGGTGAAGGCCTCGAGCGCCATCCTGCGGCGATTCGCGTAGCGCGTCCTGGCGCTGTTGATCCGGCGACCGGCAGCTGGATCGCGCAGCAGGAAGGCGAGCGTGTGCTGCAGGATGCGGCTGTTCGAGCTGACTCCGCCCGAGCGCTCGGCGATCGCCCCGGCGATGAGCCGCTTGGGGCCGGACATGACCGCAGTGCGAAGGTCCATGCCGTAGGCGCGTTCGAAGCCGATGACACGCAGGGTGCGCTCGGGCAGGAGGGCGTCCAACGAATGGGTGAAGGGGTCCATCTCAGCCAGCGGGCCCAGCGGGTCCTCTTCGATGATGACGGTCTCAGGTGAGGATTCCAGCACTGCCGCTAGCTCCTGGGTGCGCTCAGTGCTGAGGATGTGACGCGGAGAGAATGCGCCGCCGGGGCTGTGCACGAACGCGACGGCACCGGCGTCGAGTGCCTTCTTCAGCGCCTCGGGGACCGGGCCGTGTTCATCCACCGGGACCCCCATGGTGCGCAGGCCGAGGCTCTTGGGCACGGAGAGGTAGCCGGGGGAGGCGGGTTCCTCCACCGCGATCAGGTCACCGCTGCTGGTCACGGACCTGGTCCCGAGCCAGAGGCCTTCGGTGGCGGAGGAGACGGCGGCGAAGCTGCGTGCCCGGGGGCCCTCGGCCGGGTGTCCGAGCTTCTTCTCCACCGCGCGCTGCAGCTCAGGCAGGATGTGCTCCCGGCTCCAGCTGTGCAGCTGCGGCTGCTTGAGGCTGCGCACCATGCCCTCCTCCAAGGAGGGCAGAAGCCGCTGATCCGGGCTGCAGTGCAGCAGGTCGACTCCGGACCAGCTCCGAAAGCTCGGCCCGCCGACGTCGCCGGGTTCCACGATCCGGGTCCCGCCGCGGCGGCGAGTCTCCACCAGGTTGGACTCCCGCAGCAGGCTCCAGGCCTGGGCGATGGTGCCGACGCTGACGCCGATCTCCGTGGCAAGGTCGCGGACGGTGGGCAGACGCATCCCTCCGCTGAGCGTCCCGGCGCTGATCAGCTCCCGCACCTGCTCAGCGATGCCGCTGGGGCTGCGTTCACTCAGGTGTCGAGCCAGTGTCTCGGCCTCGATATCGGCCACGGTGCTCCTTGATGCTGGGTGCTGGGTACGGACCTGCACCAGTGCGGATGATCAGAACGGGGCCACCACGCACGCGTGGATGGTGGAGTCAACCCTACTCCCTGTGATGCAGTCGGATTCGAAAATTTCCAGTGTTGTCGCTAAAGTAATGGGGTGCCTCTTACGGGGCGTCGAAATCTGCTTCGGGAGGTTTCGTGTGGTTGCACGGCAGATTACCCGAGCGGCCAAAGGGGGCTGACTGTAAATCAGCTGGCATCGCCTACGGGGGTTCGAATCCCTCATCTGCCACCACATAGTTCAAGGGCGGTTCGGATCACAAGATCCGGACCGTCCTTCTTCGTGGGTCCTGCTCAGGTTCCGCTGGGCGCTTAAGTGGCCCCGCGTCACCAGGGGAGAGGCCGACAAGGCGCCGCTGCTCGCGTAGGGTGGCGAGGCATGGCTACCACTGATCTGACCACGACAGACTTTCAGCAGACCCTTGAGGACAGCGACATCCTGCTCGTCGACTTCTGGGCCGACTGGTGCGGTCCCTGCAAGCAGTTCGCCCCGGTGTACTCCCAGGTCTCCGAGCAGCACCCCGATGTCACCTTCGCCAAGGTCGACACTGAGGCCGAGCGTGAGCTCGCCGCCGCAGCGAACATCACCTCGATCCCGACCCTGATGGCCTTCCGCGAGAAGGTCCTGGTCTTCTCCCAGCCTGGCGCGCTGAATGCCGAGCAGCTCACCGAGGTCATCACCGCGGTGAAGGACCTGGACATGACCGAGGTGCACAAGCAGATCGCCGAGGACCAGGCCGAGCAGGACCCGAAGCCGCAGGCCTGATCTCTCCAGGCCTCAGCGATCCCGGTGATCCGCCGGGGTCAGCTTCGGACCATATTTCTGATCCCTGAAGCCCGAGAGCTTCAGCAGTCGAATGACGCGCTGTCGGTGCGGCGCATAGGGCGCCAGCAGGCGGAGCATGCCTGCGTCGTCCGTGCGGGCACCGGTCATCGCGGCCCCGACGAAGTTGCTCAGGTGATAGTCCCCGACGGAGGGAAGATCCGCCGCCCCGTGGGAGCGCTGCAGCGCCTCGGCGACCGTCCACTCCCCGATCCCGGGAATAGAGCGCAGTCGCAGACCCAGATCGGCCACTGACTCCGTCTCCACGCCGGTGTTCGCGCTGA
The DNA here is from genome assembly GCF_022565835.1 of Nesterenkonia sp. DZ6. Lineage (NCBI taxonomy): Bacteria > Bacillati > Actinomycetota > Actinomycetes > Micrococcales > Micrococcaceae > Nesterenkonia > Nesterenkonia sp. DZ6. Next base: position 467,565 of record NZ_JAJOYW010000002.1, on the reverse strand, counting down.
GCTGGTGAATCGTCCTGGCGCGTTCAGCGACCAGCTGGATGGTCTTGGACAGGGCCGGCTGGACCCAGAGCTGGTGCCACTCCCAGGAGGGGATCCGCCGAAGCTGCGCTCCGGTCAGCGGCAGCCGCATCCAGGGCGGGGTCGGCACCAGGACCGAGGTCGGGGGGTGCTCCCCGTGGCGGCGCAGCAGCTGCCTCCACCCGTGGCGCGCCTGATCATGGGTGACCTTCTGCTCGAAGGTCGCCGTCACCAGCTGGTCGAAGAGCCCACCGGTGGCGGGCAGGCGCACGCCCGGATGTCGTCGGCGCACCCGGACCAGGGCGGCGGAGAGCTGATCTCCGAGGGCATCGAGCAGCAGCTCGGTCTCCTGCCAGCTGTCCTGGATCCCGAGGATCTGTGCGCCCCGCCGCGCGGCGAGATCGGTCACCACCGCAGAGTCGATGCCCGGACCGGCTGCGGCGGCCCGTACCTGAACGGTGGAGGCGCTGCGCTGGTCGAAGCGCAGGGTCGCCGCTCCGAGCTGCACCCCGGATCGGTCATAGATCCGCTGACACATCCACGCACCCGCGCCAGGAGTCCCGCGCGGGCCGCCGGTCATCGCTGCTGCGCCGGGATCGAGCCGGATGCTCGGGTCAGAGGCTCCGCGCTGCAGCACCGACAGCGTCCGGGGAAGGTCCACCGGCCCGCCGAGGTCCAGGAGCACCTCGTCCTGGTGCGCCGCCGGGGTCGCTGCCGTGGTCATGGTTCCACTGTGGCACAAGGCTGGGACATCGGCATCGCCGCCCTGCTCCCCGATAAGCCGTCCCGCGATCCTTTCCCGGCGCAGGTCAGCGTGGCGAAGTTTCGCCAGAAGACTGGCACTGACTGATCCGCTCAGGACATCGGTAGAGTTGGGCGCATGAAATATGCCCAGTCCGTCGTCGAGCTGATCGGCCGAACCCCTCTGGTGAAGCTGAATCGGATCACCGAGGGCGTCTCCGCCACCGTCCTTGTGAAACTCGAATACCTCAACCCCGGTGGGTCCATCAAGGATCGCATCGCGCTGAAGATGATCGAGGAGGCTGAGTCCGCGGGTCTGCTGAAGCCCGGGGGAGTGGTGGTCGAGCCGACCTCCGGCAACACCGGCGTCGGCCTGGCTCTGGTGGCCCAGCAGAAGGGCTACCGGGCGGTCTTCGTCACGGTGCCCAAGGTGGCCCAGGAGAAGCGTGACGTGCTGCGCGCCTACGGCGCCGACGTCGTCGTGGGCCCGGCAGGAGTCCCCGCAGAGTCCCCGCTGTCCTACTACGGGATCTCCGACCAGCTGGCAGGCGAGATCGAGGGCGGCTACAAGCCGGACCAGTTCTCCAACCCGGCCGCGCCGAACTCCCACTACGAGACCACCGGGCCAGAGATCTGGGACGACACCGACGGCAAGGTCACCCACCTGGTGGTCGGCGCCGGCACCGGCGGCACCGTCACCGGCTCCGGGCGCTACCTCAAAGAGGTCTCCGCCGATCGCCCCGGCGGCCCCGTGCGCGTGGTGGTCGCTGACCCCGACGGGTCCATCTACTCCGGCGGCGAAGGCCGTCCCTATTTCGTCGAGGGTGTCGGCGAGGACATCTGGGTGAAGAACTACGACGCGTCGATCCCGGATGAGCACCACGCCATCTCCGACGCCGAATCCTTCGCCATGGCACGACGGCTCGCCACCGAAGAGGGCCTCCTGGTCGGCGGTTCCTCCGGCACCGCCGTCGCCGCAGCGCTGAAGCTCGCCCAGGATCTGGGGCCCGACGACGTCGTCGTCGCGGTGCTCCCCGACTCCGGACGGGGCTACCTGGGCAAGATCTTCAACGACCAGTGGATGATCGACCACGGATTCGGCGCGGTGGTCTCGAACTCCACCGGGGTCGAGATCAGCGTGAAGAGCTCCGCGGAGCTCACCGACGCGGTGAAGAGCGGACTGATCGGCGCCGACCCGACAGTCGACGACGCCGACCACGCCGCCAGCGCCACGAAGCGGGACGCGTCGAGCATGGACGCCGACACCGTGACCGCCGGGGATGTGCTGCTGGCGAAGAGTTCGCTGTTCTCCGCCGCGATGCCCGAGGTGGTCTCCATCTCCCGGCAGACCACCCTGCGCGAGGCGGTCTCGGTGATGAACCGCTACGGCATCGACATCGTCCCGGTGATCGACCAGCCCGGGCGGGTCGCCCGGATCGGGGAGGTCTACGGGATCGTCGACGTCGCCGACCTCTCCGAGGACCTGATCGTCGGTCACGCCACACCCGATGAGCTGGTCACCGACCATCTGGCCATCGACCTGCCGCTGGTCGGGATCACCGAGACCCTCCCGCAGATTCTGAAGAAGCTCAGGAGCAACCCCACCCTGCTGGTCGCCGAGAACGGCGACATCGTCGGGGTGCTCACCCGCAATGACCTGCTTGCGCACCTCTCAGGTGCCCAGGAGAAGGAGACCCGATGACCGAGAACCGCCACGGATTCGCCACCGACGCCATCCACGCCGGACAAGAGATCGACGAGGTCTTCGGGGCAGTGGTGCCGCCGCTGCACTTCTCCACCACCTACGCCCCCGACGGGATCGGCAACCTGCGTCGCGGCTACGACTACGGCCGCGCGGGCAACCCCACCCGCACCTCGCTGCAGACCCAGCTGGCCGCGCTGGAGGGCGGGCGCCACGCCTTCAGCTTCGGCTCCGGCCTGGCCGCCGAGGATGCGATCATCCGCGCCGTCACCCGGCCAGGGCAGCGGATCGTGATGGGCAACGACGCCTACGGCGGCTCCTACCGGCTGATCAGCCGCATCCACGGCGACTGGGGGATCGCGAACACCCCGCTGGACCTCACCGACCTCGACCGGGTGGCGGCCGAGATGTCCGAGCCGGATGCGACGCTGCTGTGGGTCGAGACCCCCTCGAACCCGCTGATGTCGATCACTGACATCGCCGCCCTGGCGAAGATCGCCCACGAGAACAACGCGCTGCTGCTGGTGGACAACACCTTCGCCAGCCCCTACCTCCAGCAGCCGCTGGCGCTGGGCGCGGACATCGTGGTGCACTCCACCACCAAGTACATCGGCGGGCATTCCGACGTCGTCGGCGGCGCCGTGATCACCTCCGACGACGAGCTGGCCGCCTCCATCGGCTTCCAGCAGTTCGCAGTGGGCGCCGTCTCCGGCCCGCTGGACGCCTACCTGACCACCCGCGGGCTCAAGACGCTGGCGGTGCGCATGGACCGGCACTGCAGCAACGCCCAGGCCATCGCCGAGCACCTGGTGGACCACCCCGCCGTCGAGCGGGTGCTCTACCCAGGGCTCCCCGATCACCCCGGCCACGAACTGGCCAAGGCTCAGATGAGCGGCTTCGGCGGGATGGTCTCGATCCAGCTCGCCGGCGGAGAGGCCGCGGCCCGCAAGGTCGCCGAGGGCACCCGGCTCTTCATCCTCGCCGAGTCCCTGGGCGGCATCGAGTCGCTGATGAACTACCCGCACGAGATGACCCACGCCTCGGTGCGCGGCACCGAGCTCGCGGTCCCGGAGAACCTGCTGCGCCTCTCGGTGGGCATCGAGGACGTGGCGGACCTGATCGATGATCTCGACACCGCCCTCGCTGGGCTCGAGCGCCGTGGCTGAGTCCTCTCCGACCTGTCTGGCGGGCGCGGCAGATCGGCTGGGACTCACCGGGACCGTGGACGCGGTCTGCGTGGTGCACCAGCTGATCCGCGACGACGTCGGCCAGGTCGGGGTCAGTGGGATCGACAAGCGTCCGGTCTCCGGCCCGGTTCAGGTGCGCACCCTGGGGCTGCATGGTGACGTCCAGGCCGACCGCCAGCACCACGGCGGGCCTGAGAAGGCCGTCTACGCCTATGCGGAGGAGGACGCCCAGTGGTGGGCCAGGGAACTGGGGCGGGAGATCCCATCAGGCAGCTTCGGGGAGAACCTGCGGCTCTCCGGGATCGATCTCGACGGCGCCCACCCCGGTGAGCGCTGGCAGATCGGGGACCGGGTGGTGCTTGAAGCCACGGTCCCGCGCATCCCCTGCGCCACCTTCGGGCGCTGGCTGGATCAGCCCGGCTGGGTCAGACGCTTCATCGCGGCGGGACGGCCGGGCACCTACTTCAAGGTCATCACACCCGGCACCGTGCAGGCCGGGGACCGCGCCGCGGTGATCGCCGTCGCGGAGCGTGCCGGGGTCGCCATTCGGGAGACCGCGCTGCGACGGGGCCCGGCGCTGGCCCGACCGGACGACTGAAAGTCCAGCTCAGGGACGTGGACGTGACCTTCGTCTCCAAAGGCGACAGTCGGGGTGGACCTGGGCTAGACTGAATGGGCATTCTCCGGATGATCCCGTTTTCTCTTGCTGACTCCGAGCGTGCCCCATCCACATGGGGCCGGACGCTCGTAGAGGGTTGTGTGTATCCACGGGTCGACTCCGGAGCCGACAAAGCGGCCGAGTCCCTGTGACTGATCCAGTCCCGTCCTAGATACCCAAGCAACCTGCCCTGCCCATGCAGGGGTTGTGTGCATTGCCTTTCGGCACGCCCAGCCCCTTCGAGCAGCGGTGGTTGATTGTGCAGGTTTCCTGGGACTGGATCTTCAGCGGGTCCTCTCGGTCGCATGACATGTGACGAGGAGTCAACATGACGATCCAGGACCACAACTCCGCAGAGCCCACCCCGGGCGACGCCGAGACCGCAGCTGCGGCGCAGACCGCAGCCACCACGGAGTCAGGCGCGACGCAGACGCCGGAGACTGCCACCCCTTCTGAGACCGAGGCTCCCGCCGAGGCCGCACAGGTTGAGACCGAAGCAGCCCCGACCGCCGAGGCCGAGAACACCACCGAGGCCGTTCCGGCCGTCGAGGCCGCTCCCGCAGCTGCCGCGGCACCGGTCGTCGAGTCCGCCCCGGCCGCTGAGGCGCCCGTCGAGTCCGCCCCCGCCGCTGAGGCACCGGTCGAGTCCGCCCCCGCCGCTGAGGCACCTGTTGCCGAGGCCTCTGCAGAGGCGGCCCCCAAGGCCGTTGAAGAGCCCACGGGCCCGAAGTTCTCCGAGCTGGGCCTGGATCCCCGGGTGCTGCAGTCGGTGACCAAGCTCGGCTACGAGACCCCGTCCCCGATCCAGGCGCAGACCATCCCGCTGCTGAGCGAGGGCCGCGACGTCGTCGGTCTGGCCCAGACCGGCACCGGCAAGACTGCGGCCTTCGCGCTGCCGGCGCTGTCCCATATGGCTCGCGCGAACGACGCCGGAGAGCTGGGCAACTCGCCCTCGACTCTGGTGCTCGCCCCCACTCGTGAACTCGCCATCCAGGTCGCCGAGGCGTTCGCCACCTACGCGCAGGGCGTCCCCGGCATCACCGTGCTGCCGATCTACGGCGGCTCCCCCTACGGCCCGCAGCTCGAGGGCCTGCGCCGCGGCGCCCACGTCGTCGTCGGCACTCCCGGTCGCGTCATCGACCACATGACCCGCGGTTCGCTGAACCTCTCCACGATCAAGCACCTGGTGCTCGATGAGGCTGACGAGATGCTGCGCATGGGCTTCGCCGAGGAGGTGGACCAGATTCTGGCCCGCACCCCGAAGACCAAACAGGTCGCACTGTTCTCCGCCACGATGCCCAAGGCGATCCGCCGGATCTCCGCGGACTACCTCAATGATCCGGTCGAGGTCTCGGTCAAGTCCAAGACCTCCACCGGCACCAACACCCGCCAGCGCTTCGTGCTGATCAAGCACTCGGCCAAGAACGAGGCGCTGACCCGCATCCTCGAGACCGAGCCGCACGATGCCGCGATCGTCTTCGTGCGCACCCGCTCGGCCACCGAAGAGGTCTCGAACAAGCTCGCCGCCCGCGGCTTCCGCACCGCAGCGATCAACGGTGACATCCCGCAGAACCTGCGCGAGAAGACCGTGGAGAACCTCAAGTCCGGCCGCATCGATGTGCTCGTCGCCACCGACGTCGCCGCCCGCGGTCTCGACGTCGAGCGCATCACCCACGTCTTCAACTACGACATCCCGCTGGACACCGAGTCCTACGTGCACCGCATCGGCCGCACCGGCCGCGCGGGTCGCTCCGGCGACGCCGTCCTGTTCGTGACTCCCCGCGAGAAGCGCATGCTGCGGTCCATCGAGAAGGCCACCCGCCAGCCGGTCGAGCAGATGTCCATGCCGACCATCGCGGATGTGAACTCCTCGCGGCTCGATCGCTTCTCGGAGCGGATCACCGAGACACTGGCCTCGGAAGAGCTCGAGGAGTACCGCGGACTCGTGGCCTCCTACACCCAGGAGCACAACACTCCCGCCGAAGACGTGGCAGCCGCACTGGTCGCCATGGTCCACGACGGACGGCCGCTGCTGCTCGACGAGAAGCGCGACGACGAGCTCGTCCGTGAATCCAAGCGTGAGGTCGGCGAGGACCGTGCAGGCGGCGATCGCCCGGATCGCGGCGAGCGCGGCCAGCGTGAGCGCGGACCGCGCACCGCCGGTCCCGGCAACGCGATGTACAAGATCGCTGTCGGCCGTCGCAACGGCGTGAACCCAGGACACATCGTCGGCGCCATCGCCAACGAGGCTGGGCTCAGCGCCCGCGAGATCGGCGGCATCGACATCCGCCCCACGCACTCCCTCGTGGAGCTGCCCGAGAAGCTCTCCTCCGAGCAGTGGGCCGCCCTGGCGAAGACCCGCATCGGCGGGGAGCTGCTGAAGATGGAGCGCGACACCGGCGCTCCCTCCGGCGGCACCGAGTCCCGCGGCGGCTCCGGCGAGTCTCGCGGCAGCTATGCCGGCAAGCGTGAGGGCGGCTCGAGCGATCGAGGCGGCCGCGCAGGATCCGGCGACAGCCGATTCGGCAACAAGGATCGCAAGCCGCGCTGGAAGTGAATCGTCCCCCTGAAAAGGGGTTCGGACTTCGCCGCCGCAGGTCCCGATCTGCGGCGGCGGAGACACCCGGTCAGGGGAGAGGCAGCTCACCTCTGACCGATTTTTGAACGGTGCTGAACTGGTGGTAGAGTTCAGTGCTGTTGCCCCAATAGCTCAGTGGTAGAGCGCAGTCTTGGTAAGACTGAGGTCGCGGGATCGATTCCCGCTTGGGGCTCTGATTGGGAGCCCGCGCAGCGCAGCACATTGCGCGGCGCGGGTCTTTCTCATTCAAGCCGATTCTCCTCCTCCCTGGCGGGGTGGAGGGTCGGGGTATGGCGGTGTAGCTCAGCTGGTTAGAGCGCACGACTCATAATCGTGAGGTCGGGGGATCGAGCCCCCCCACCGCTACCGAGAACGCCGCACAGGCGACCTGCATGTCGGGCCCCTACGCTTCACTGCGTGGGGGCCCGACGTGCATCCGCTGGCGTCAGCGAGGGGTTGAGCAACGAATATGCGAACTGCCCGTGCGCGCCAGTCCGCTCCGCCGTGGACCCGTGGGAAGACCTCCAGCCGGACCGTCTCAGCGTCCACCCGGGAGTTCAAGACCCTTCAGCGGTACGTGGCGGTCTCGGTCAGGACCTGTCGGAGAATCGCTGCATAGTCGTCTGGCCGTTCGAAGGAGGCCCGGTGGCTGGATGCGGGCAGCTCCACCCACGTCTTGGCGGGGGCCTCCAGCCGGTCGAACCATTCTCGGGCCGGCTCGACCCGGCCGCGTGCTTCATGCTCACCCATGACGACGTAGACCGGGACGTCGAGACGTGGTGCCTCGTCGCGCAGGTCCACGTCCTGCAGCTGTGGGTACAGCAGGGAGTACGTGTCGAGCAGGCCGCGGATCGCGTTCACCTGGTCCATGAAGGTGTTCTCCGGCACCCAGATGGTCGCGGTCATCTCGGTCGAACCGTCGAACTCCGGGTAGGAGTAGATGGTTCGCTCCGTACCGACGATCGCTGTGTAGTCGAGCATGTCCGAATACGGCGGCGGACCCTGCGCGATCAGCTGCGCCTCGAGCTCCTCATCCTCTGTCGCGCTCGCCAGCTCCAGGCTCTCGTCATAGAAGATCTGGTCGGTCTCGCGGAGATCGACCATCTGCCCGGTGCCCACGAAGGCCCGATATCGCTCCGGGTGCTGCTGTACGGCCAGCACTCCTGGGAGCGTGCCCCACGACTGGCCGGTCAGGATGATCCGATCCTGGGCGAACCGCTCGCGCAGATGCTCGGTCACCTCGAGCGTGTCATCCACCACCCGTTGCAGCGTCATGTCCTCGACCGGGTCGATCGCGGAGTACGACTTGCCGGTCCCCGGCTGGTCCCAGGTGACCACGACGAAGTCCTCTTCCAGCGACGGGTCCAGCCGCATGGCCCCCAGGTCTGTGCCCCCCGGCCCGCCGGCGAGGTGAAGCAGGACAGGGTCCTCCACGTCTGAGCCGCGGATCATCAGGGTCTGGTCTGACCCATTGACCGACACGGTGACGAGCTCGGCGATGCTCCCCTCCACGGGTTCACCGGTGGCGTCGAGGACCGGGGCCGTTGACGCGGGGCGGGCGGCCAGGGCCGCCAGCACCAGCACCGTCACACCGGCCAGCAGCACCCCCGACCAGCCCCACCTGGTCATCCGGGTCGGACCACCTGTCCTCCGGAGGGCCGCGACCTCGACGCCGAGACGACAGCCCAGGATCATGGGCACCAGGACCAGCAGCCCGTGCACGCCCCGCCCGGCCAGGAAGCCGAGGACCGCGATGAGGGAGTCGAGGCGGATCTCGTCGACGGTGGCACCGGCCGTGCCGAGGCGGGCCACCTCGAACACGGTCAGGAAGACCACGGGGGTCAGCAGCATGCTCCACCGGCTGCGCAGCAGGGCTCCCGCGAGCACGCCGACTGTGAGCGCGCCGAGCATCGACCACAGCACCTCGCCGGCGTTCAGCGGGCCGCGGGGGGTTGCCCAGGCGGCAATCAGTCCGGCGCCGCCGGCCACGAGCACCGCCAGGACCACCGACACAGTCATCGACGGCTGGCCGTCCCGGACACCATGAGCCGGCGGGCTGGAGCCGCTGACGCCTGAGGTGGCCTGGGGCCTACGCTGCCGTTTCGGCCCCTCGGCGGCGCGCGTGTCACTCATGGCAGTCCTCCATCTGCGCGCCCCGCATCCGGGACGACTCGACTGACACGACCACCGTACGACGGCGCACAGACGACCACCAGGGGCCGATGCCCGACCAGAAGTGACCAAAGGTCCTGTCCTGCGGGCCGGGACGAGGCGCATGCTGAGCTCGGCTGCAGGGGACCCACTGCTGCAGACCCATGGTGCCATCTGGAGGTCCAGGCGACGGCGACCCCCGCGCCGCCGATCGTGGCGGCTGCCGCAACCTGCTGACCACCCAGTACGGCACCTTCTTCACCCTCTTCGCCGACGACCACCGTGCGGAGAACTTCAGGTCGATGGACCGGATCTTTCCTGCCACCGGTGTCACCGCCACAGACGACACCTGGGCGTTCGATCGCGCCGAGCAGTCTCTGCCCTCGACCTATCGGTTCGAGGGTGAGGACCACGCCATGGGCGCCAGACGGCCACATCTCCAGCCTGGGTGACGAGGTCACCGACTACGTCCCACAGCTGACCGGCAGCGGCTACGACGGCGTCACCATCCGCCACCTGTTCACGATGTCCAGCGGAGTCGAGTTCGACGAGGACTACGACTCGCCGCTTGCGGACGTCAACATGATCTTCATCCGTGCGTTCGCTCTCGAAGAGCCCATGCTCGACTATTACGCCAACCTCGAGCGGGAACGGCCGCCCGGCACTTCCACAACTACGTCAGCTCCGACACGGGGGTCCTGGCCGAGGTCCTCAGCAACGCCACCGGCACCTCGGTCGAGGGACTACCTGCGCCTGGGGCGCCTCTACCTCAACGAGGGGAGGCGCGACGGGCAGCAGGTGCTGCCCGTCGGATGGGTTGAGGCCTCCACGACGCCAGAGGCCCCTCACCTGCAGGGGCCAATACATCTGCGTCAACCCCGCCCGTGAGGTGGTGATCGTCAAGTCGAGCACTGACCATCACTTCGATGACAACGACCACGAGACCATCGCGGCGTTCCGCGCCATCGCTGAAGCCGCAGCACCTTGAAGCATGGGTAGACACGGCACGCTTTCAGCTTGGGGCTCACACTTCGAGTGACCGTGCGATCGCGCATGGGTCATCAGCTTCAGCGTGTGCGACCAGCCAGGAGAATTCACCGCCATCGTGCTCACCTTCGCCGAGCATCGCCAACTATTGGTTGACCCACCGTCGTCTTCTGACGCGGGCCGCTGCGCGATCAGCGCGACCGCCGTAGCCGGTTGGTCAACCCCAGACCGCGTAGGCATCTGGAGCTCGCCGGCGCACGAGCGCCTCGGCTGGCCACGTCAGCAACAGCATCACGAGGCCGGCCACAGGCGCCGCGAACGAGACCGCCAGCGCGAGCAGCGTCACGGCCGTGCTCGATCCCCACCCGGCCACCACCCATCGGAACAACCCCTGGGGCATCGGCCGCCACCACGCGTCGACCGCGCCTGCGCGCAGCAGCAGGCCCGGGTGCAGTATCGCGATCAGACTGAGCAGCAGCAGGTACGGCACGACCGTGCCACGCAGCGTCGGGTCCCGACCGAGCAGGCTCGTCGGGTAGGGCACCAGCGCCACCGCGCCGAGCAGTGCGAGATTGATCGCGATCAGGCCCGGCTCGACGAACCCCAGGACCGCGAAGAACCGGTGGTGCACCCACCAGAAGTTCGCGACGACCGCGAAGCTCACCACGAAAGCGATCAGCTCCGCTCCCTGGCCGGAGACGGCGCCCATCGTGGTGTCGAGTCGTACCCCGGAGGCCTCCATCGTGGAGAACACCAGCAGCGTCATTGCGATCGCGAAGAGCGCGTCGCTGAGGTTGAGCACCCGGGCGAACTCCTGCGAGTCCCGGCCGTAGCGGCGGCGGCGGAGGGCGTCCTCATGGTCGCGGTGCGGCATGACGTGACTCTACGCGCGTCCCGACCGATCTGTCCGTTGCGGATCCCGTGGTCTACCGACTTTGCATTCCGCCGGGTCCCTTGGTGCTGCCTGTAAGCCTCATTCACGAATTCCTGCGGCCAGGGCTGTCCCAGCAGCACACCCGAGCAGCCCCAACTCGTCATCCGGGCCGGACCGTCCGCCCCGCATCCGGGACGACCTCGACTGAGGCGACCACCGTTCAGGATGCCTGCGTGCTGTCCCGCTCTCTCAACGCATCCTCGAGAAGCGTGACGAGCGCCTCGAGCTGGATGTCGGCGGAGTCAGGGATATCCTGGTCGGTCCCGTCAAGAGCCCGGGCCGCCAGCCCCGCCTTGCTGTCGATGAGCTCGGCGATCTTCGTGTCGAGGGTCTGCGCGGCGATGATCCGCCACGCCGTGACCGGCTCCTCCTGGCCGATGCGGTGGATGCGGTCGATGGCCTGGGTCTGCTCGGCGTGGGTCCACGACAGTTCCGCGAGCACCATGTTCGAGGCGACCTGCAGGTTGATGCCGACGCCGGCGGCCGTCAGTGAGCACACGGCGACGGCGACGTCCGGGTCGTTGGTGAATGCGTCGATGTGCTTCTGTCGAGCCGATGCCGTCTGGTCGCCGCGGATGGAGGCGTACCGGATGCCTTGCTTGGCGAAGGTCGCCTCAGCGGTGTCCATGACATCGATGTGCTTGGCGAAGAAGACGACCTTGCCGGCGCTGCGGGCGAGCTGCGCGGCGTAGTCGGCCGCGAGGCCGGCCTTCGCCTGGCCGATCCGCCGCGTCATGGTGAACACGTTCTCGTTCGACTTATTCGTCGTCTTGCTCGCCCGCTCCCGCGCGGCGACCTGGCGGACGAGGACGTGGTCGATGCCTTCGACGACGTCGCCTGGCGCCTGTGCCGCCAGCGCGCGCTCATAGCGCGTGAGGAGACGACGGACGAGGCTCTGTTCGGCGGCCCGGATGGACCGCCCGGCCTCGTCGTCGAGCTCGACCGGGACGTCGGCCACGCGGCGGGCGGGCAGGTCTGCGGCCACGTCCACCTTGCGCCGCCGCACGATGCCGCGGTCGATCACGGCTGCGCGCGCGGCGGCGGAGAAGCCGCGGTCGGCCGGTGTCAGACCTATCTGCTCGAGCGCATTCATCAGCTCACCGAGCGGCTTGGTCTCATCGACCCAGCCGAGAAACTGCCAGATCGCCTTGAAGTCCTCGATGTCGTTGATCAGCGGTGTGCCGGTGAGGGCGATGAGCAGCGGGTCGGCGATCCGCGTGCGGATGCGCTCGGAGAGCTGCAGCACGTTCTGGGACCGCTGCGACTTCCGGTTCTTGATGTAGTGCGCCTCGTCGACGACCATCCCGCGCAGACCCAGTTCGCGGAGCCAGCCCGCGTGCCGATCGAGCACCTCATAGTTGACGATGATGATGTCCGCGAAGCCGTCGATCCGCTCCCCGTCGCCGTGGACCACCGTCGCGGGGCGGCTGGGCGTCCACAGCATGGCCTCGCGCGCCCAGTTCATCTTCACGACGTTCGGCACGACGACGAGCAGCGGGTAGGCGTCCGCCGCCTGAGCGGCGAGCAGCGCCTGGGCCGTCTTGCCCAGGCCGGGCTCGTCGGCGAGCAGGAACGTCCGGTGTCCTGCCGCCGCGGCGGCGACCAGCCTTGCCTGGTGCGGCATGAGTTCCAGCCCTTGGGTCGCCCGGCTGGCGGTCGGCTCTGGCAGGTCCATGCACGAGAGTGCGCCGCCGTCGGCGAAGGACCTCATCAGCGGTTCGATGAGCTCCCAGCCGACGAGGCGACGGGGCGCGGCGGTGCGCTTGGCGACGGCGGAGTAGTCAGGTTCGAGGAAAGGGTTCGCGAGCTGGCGAGATGCCACCGAGGCGGGCACCACCCGGCGCTGCGTGTCCGCCTTGGGCTCGGCCGGTTCGGGCTGTCCGGACTGTCCGGGCTGTTCGGCGGGATCTTCCGGCACCTCGATGCCGGCGGACTGGAGGAGCTCGCGGCGCAGCGAGCGCGCACGATCGGAGATGACCGCGTCGTCGGCGAGCAGCCCAAGCAGGGAGGGGTCGCGGGCGGCCGTCGTCGCGAGGATGGTGGCGATGCCGTCGAGGCGCTTGAGCTCTTCGGCGCCCCGGGCCCCCGGTTTCGTCTCCTCCGCCTTGACGCGGGCGCGTTCCTCGCGCATGAGAAGTGCCACGACCTGGAACTTGGTCCGGGTCGAGGGCAGGTCGAGACCGCGCTGTACCGAGGACTCGACCTCGCGGACTACCTTGGCGAGCAGGTGGATGATGCCGCCGTCGTCGTGTTGGCGGGGTCGCCGTCGGGTGCGCGTGCGCGCGACGTTCTTACGCTGGGCTCCTCGAGCCACGGAGTCCTCCTCGAAAGCGATTGGTTCTTCACATCGGCGGGACGGTGTCCGCACCGCACCCGCGGCGGGGTGAGGGACATCCGAGAAGTCTCGGCAGAGACGTCCCGGAGCACAAGCTGGTCCAGCGGATCCGCAAGAGATCGACGCGTCGAACGGGTCCAGCCGCGAGGGCCCCGCCAGCGTACCGCGTGCTGGGCGCCTCTCAGCCCTCGGGAGAGCGTTCACGACGCAGACGACGCCCGGACACCGCCAGGACGTGCGCGTTCCGGCGCTGCCCGTTCGAGCGTATGGATGCCGGCGTGCTGGAGATCCTATTGTGTCACCGTTCTCCGGTCGGGACAGGACAACTGAACGCGCTGACCTCATGCATGACGCCCGCGAAGGCCGAAGAGGGCAGTCCGCTGACTCAGAGGTCACCACTCAGAGGTCACGACGCAGAGCTCTGGACCTCTGCCCCGGGCGGTTCGATGCAGCTCCGCACGACCCCTGCATCTGCTGGTTCATCGGGAGCAGCAGCGCACCGGGTGGACCCGTCAGCGTGCCGCCTGCGAGGCTGTGGTCAGGTCTGCCAGTCCCGCGGCGAACCGGTCGAGGATGATCTCCACCAGCTCCGCCGGTGCCTGCGACGAGTCCTGGGGCAGCAGCGACCGGGTGACCACGTCGGCGCCTGCGCGTTCGAGCAGCTTCTGGAAGTAGCCCGGTGCCAGCAGATAGCTGATCAGCACGACCCGGCCCCGCGCGGTGCTCCGCGCCTGTGCCACTGTGGTCTTCACCGAGGGCTCTGCGAAGGAGAGGTAGGCGTCCTGGACCGGGCGGCCCAGCCGGGCCTGGAGCCGAGCCGCCATGTCCTGACAATCCCGCACGGCCGAGCTGTCCGAGGAGCCCGCTGCGGCGAAGATCAGGGTGTCCCGCGCGGAGTCGACCCCGGCCTGAACCATCCGGCGCAGCAGCAGATCCACCAGCCGGTCATCGGGGCCCAGCGCACCGCCCACGGTCACCGGACGGTCCAGATCGGCGGTGTCCTCCCTGAGGTCCACATTGACGTGGAAGCCGGCGGAGAGCAGCAGGGGCACGACGACGACGGCCATCTCCTCGGGCAGGGAGGCCAGGCTGGCGGGGACGTCAGGCTGCTGCACATCCACGTGCCCGAGCCTGACCGGATCCGCGCATCCCCGCGCGGCGGCGACCTCCTGGACCCGCTGCGCCAGCTGCGCGACCAGGCGCTGTCCCTCAGGATCGGAGGTGCCGTGGGAGACGGCCAGCAACGCGGCAGACGTTTCGACGGCGTGGGTCATCAGAGAAACCTCAGACTTTCACCTCGATGAATCCGGCTTGGACGCGCACCGGATAGGAGTTCAGCTGCAGCGCCTCATCGCTGAGGCACTGACCGGTGGCCAGGTCATAGGGCTGCTTATGGATCGGTGAGGCCAATGTAGGCCGGCCAGCTCTGGACCCGACGATACCGCGAGACATCACATTCGCGCCGGCGCAGGGATCCAGCTGGGACACCGCATGCACCGTCTCGCCCTGCAGCCGGATCAGCGCGATCTGCGTGCCCTGGACCAGAGCGGCCTCGCCCCACATCGGCTCCAGGTCCTCCAAGCGGCACACCCGATGCCAGAAGGGCTCGGTGCCTGGGGCTCCGGCAATGGACGTGGGCGTGTATGCGGTCGTGGTCGCGGTGCTCATCGCCCCAGCCTAGGCAGGAGCAGTTTCGTCCGGAACGCCAGCGTGTAAAGCCCTGATGACGCTGATCTCACCAGCGCTGAGAACAAGATGAGGACCTTGTCATATTGGTGTTACAAACGCGACACCGCTGAGAAATCGCGTGTTCCTAGGCTGGGGCGAACCCTCGACGGTCCGGCGCACCCCTATCGAACACCGAAGACCTCCGCCAGATCGACGTGAAGGCAGATCGCACTCATCGGCTACCGCGAAGGTGAACTCCCATGGACGCAACCCCACACTCGGCCCCGGCCGGGACCGAGCGGCATATCGCCGTCGTCGGAGGCGGCCCCGCCGCCCACCGGCTGACCGAGGCCCTCATCGCCCGGGACCCCGTCGGTCTCCGGATCAGCGTGTTCACCGAGGAAGCGTCGGCCCCCTATGACCGGGTGGCGCTGTCCCGACGCTTCGCGCAGTTCGACGATGAGCTGCTGCTGGGGGACCCGGCGCTCTGGGCCGATCCCCGGGTCCAGCTGCACACCGCCACCGCGGTGACCCAGGTTGACGCGCAGGCCCAGACGCTGCGCACGGCGGCCGGTGAGGTGTACGGCTTCGACGAGCTGGTGCTCGCCACCGGATCCTCCGCGCCCAGGCCACCGATCGAGGGCAGCGAGCACATCGCGGTCTACCGAACCCTGGACGACGTCGACTGGCTCCGGCAGCGCGCCGCCGAGCTCAGCGCCGAGCTGGGCCGTCCGGCCCGCTGCGCGGTGATCGGCGGCGGCCTGCTCGGCCTGGAGGCGGCTGGCGGGCTCAAGGGCCTCGGTGCCGAGGTCACGGTGGTGCATTCCCGCCCCTGGCTGATGAACGCCCAGGTGGACGAGTTCGGCGGCCGCACCCTGAACCGGCTGCTTCAGCAGGAGGGCTACCGGCTCCAACTCGGCCACCGGCCCACCCGGATGGCCGTGGACCCAGAGGCAGGACCAGAGCAGAGCCGCTATACGCTGGAGTTCGCGCAGGGCCCCGACCTGCCCGCGGACCTGGTCGTCGCCGCCATCGGCATCACCGCCCGCGACGAGCTCGCCGCTGCGGCAGGAATCGACTGCGCCGAGCGCGGAGGCGTGGTCATCGACGAGACCTGTGCCACCTCGGCGTCGAAGATCTGGGCCATCGGAGAGGTCGCGAGCTACCAGGGCATCTCCATGGGCCTGGTCGCTCCGGCCAATGCGATGGCCGAGGTGGTCGCGGACCGGCTCAGCGGGGGAGCAGCCTCGTTCGTCGGGTTCGACACCGCCGCGAAGCTCAAGCTCGCCGGCATGGACGTGGCCTCCTTCGGAGACGCCTTCGCCGAGACCCCCGGCGCGCTCGAGGTCGTCTACGCCGACGCCGTCGGCGGCATCTATCAGAAGATCGTGGTCACCGACGACGCCACCACCCTGCTCGGCGGGGTCTTCGTCGGTGACGCCAGCCCCTATTCCTCGCTGCGCCCGCTGCTGGGCCGTGAGCTGCCGGCCGCCCCCGGCGCGTTCCTCTCCGCCGCCGGTGGCGGAGAGCTGGACCTGGAGCTGCCTGACGACGCCCAGGTCTGCTCCTGCAAGGACATCTGCGCGGGACAGATCCGATCCGCCGTCACCGGCGACGGGACCACCCCCGGCTGCACCGACATGGCCGCGATGAAGAGCTGCACCAGGGTCGGCACCCAGTGCGGCTCCTGCATCCCGATGGCGAAGAAGATCATGGAGAAGCAGATGCTCTCTCTGGGGTTCGACGTCTCCAAGGCGCTCTGCGAGCACTTCGGCCACTCCCGCGCCGAGCTCTTCGAAGCCGTGCGGGCCACCCAGCTGACCAGCTTCACCGAGATCGTCGCCCGGTTCGGAACCCCCGCCGACGCGCAGCTCAACCTCGGCTGCGACATCTGCAAACCGGTCGTGGCCTCGATCCTGGCCGCCCAGCACGGCGCCGAGTACATCCTCGAAGCCGGTCGCGGCACGCTGCAGGACACCAATGACCGGGCCCTGGCGAACATGCAGAAGGACGGCACCTACTCGGTGATGCCGCGGATCCCCGGCGGGGAGATCACCCCGCAGAAGCTCAAGGTGATCGCCGAGGTCGCGGCCGACTTCGACCTCTATACCAAGATCTCCGCGGCCCAGCGGGTTGACATGTTCGGCGCCCGGCTGGAGCAGCTGCCGCAGATCTGGCGCCGCCTGGTCGACGCCGGATTCGAATCCGGTCAGGCCTATGGCAAGGCGCTGCGCAACGTGAAGTCCTGCGTGGGCTCCAGCTGGTGCCGCTACGGGGTCCAGGACTCGGTGGCCATGGGCATCCGGCTGGAGAACCGGTACCGCGGACTGCGCTCGCCGCACAAGATGAAGTTCGGCGTCTCCGGATGCGCCCGCGAGTGCGCGGAGGCCCGCGCGAAGGACGTCGGCGTGATCGCCACCAGCGACGGCTGGAACATGTACGTCGGCGGCAACGGCGGGGCCACCCCGGCCCACGGACAGCTGCTGGCCAAGGACCTCGACGACCCGACGCTGCTGCGTTACATCGACCGCTACGTCATGTACTACGTGCGCACCGCAGACCGGCTCCAGCGCACCGCGCGCTGGATCGAGGAGCTGCCCGGGGGCGTCGACCACGTCCATGACGTGGTGGTCAAAGACTCCCTGGGCATCGGAGAAGACCTCGAAGCGGCCATGGCCAGACACGTAGATGGCTACGAGGACGAATGGGCCGCGACGCTGCGCGACCCGGAACGGCTGCGCCGATTCCGCAGCTTCGTCAACGCCCCGGACGCCCCGGACACCGGACTGGCCTACGTGATCGAGCGCGGACAGCGCCGCCCGGCCACCGAACAGGAGAAGCTCGACGCCGCGGCAGGGGAGGGTCCGGTGCTGCTCACCGGGCCGCGCATCCCGGTGCGCGAGGAGATGGTCCGAGAAGACGCCGCCCGGGCAGGCGCGCATCAGGAGCCGGGGGAGGCCCGCCCGGGCGTCCCCGTCCCCAACAACCTGGCAGCCGCGGAGGGAAGGTCATGATGGTTCTGGGAGAGGTGACACTGATCGGAGGCGGCCCTGGAGCCGCCGACCTGATGACCGTGCGAGCCCGTGACGCGTTGGCGATCGCCGACGTCGTCTTCTACGATCGGCTCGCGCCCACCGAGGGTCTGCGCGAGTGGGCCCCGGCGGCCGAGCTCTACGACGTCGGCAAGCGTCCCGGACATCACCGGGTCGCCCAGGAGGACATCCAGGCGATGATGACCGACGCCGCGCGCAGCGGTCGACGCGTGGTCCGGCTCAAGGGCGGTGACCCGTTCGTCTTCGGACGCGGCTGCGAGGAGGTCGCCGCATGCCGTGACGCCGGCATCCCGGTGACGGTGGTCCCGGGGATCACCTCGGCGATCGCCGTGCCCGCCGCGGCAGGGATCCCGGTCACCGCCCGCAACGTCTCGAAGTCCTTCACCGTGATCTCCGGACACGACCCGCTCAGCGAGCAGGAGCTCTCCGGCCTGGCCGCTCTGGGCGGCACCGCGGTGATCCTGATGGGTGTGGGCACGCTGGGACACACCATGGCCGGGCTGCAGCGCCACGGGCTCGCCGGAGAGACCCCGGTGGGGATCGTGGAGCGCGGCTTCAGCGCCGATCAGCGGGTGCTCATCGCCCCGCTCGGCGAGATCCTCGGGGTCGCGGCCGAAGCCAGGCTGCGCTCGCCGGCAGTGCTGGTGATCGGGGAGGTGGTCCGGCTGGCGGCGACTGAGCCCTGCTCCGGCGAGGCCCGCAGCGACACCGACTCCTCTCCGGCGGTCGCCGGGGAACAGGTCATCCGCGCCATGGCCGGGGCGGTGCTCTGATGACCGCAATCACCTCCTCCGACGCCCCTCTCCCCGCCGGCGGCAATGGCGGGTCTGCCGTCAGGACTGCGCCCGAGACCGCTTCGGCGGTGCCGCAGACCTTGGCGGGCTTCCGGATCGGGGTCACCTCAGACAGACGCAGCGAGGACCTCATCTGCGCGTTTCAGCGGCGCGGGGCCGAAGTCATGCACGCCCCTGCGCTGCGGATCGTCGCGCTGACCGAATCTGTGACCCTGCAGCAGGACACCCGCCGGGTGATCGACGCGGCACCGGACTTCGCGGTCATCACCACCGCCTACGGGATGCGCCGCTGGTTCGAGGCCGCGGACGCCTATGGTCTGGGCGCGGAGCTCTTCGACGCCCTGGAGCAGGCGACCATCCTGGTGCGCGGTCCCAAGGCGCGCGGTGCGGTGCGGGCTGCGGGCCTCGATGACGACGGCTCCGCCGAGGACGAGCGCACCGCGACCGTGGTGGACATGCTGCTGACCCGTGACGTGAGGGACAAGACCGTGGCGCTGCAGCAGCACGGGGCCAGTGATGATTCGCAGATCCACCGGCTCCAGGCGGCTGGCGCCAGGGTGGTCACCGTGCTGCCCTATACCTGGACCAGGCCCGATGAAGACTCGGACCTGCTGCGCATGATCGACGCGGTGATCGAACGACAGCTCGACCTGATCACCTTCACCGCAGCCCCTGCAGTGGAGGCGTTCCTCTCGGTGGCCCGTCAGTACGGAAGGTCGGAGGCGCTGGTCGCAGCGCTGCGCGGCGACGTGGTCTCGGTGGCCGTGGGCGCTGTGACCGCAGGACCCCTCTACGATGCGGGGCTCAGCCCGATCATCCCCTCGCGCTGGCGCCTGGGCGCGATGATCAAGCTGGTCTGTGACCACCTCGAGGAACATCAGACGCTGCGCATCACCACCCGGCACGGACCTGTCGAGATGCGCGGCTCCGAGGTGCGCCTCCCCCAGCTCACCGACCAGGCGGTGCGTCTGCCGCCGGGGCCGTTGTCGCTGATGCGGGCGCTGGTCAAGGCCGAGGGGGCGGTGCTCTCCCGGGAGCATCTGATGCAGGTGCTGGTCCAGTGCGATTCCGAGCATGCCCTGGAGATGTGGGTCTCCCGGCTGCGCAAATCGCTGCCGGTCAGCGGTCTGGTGAGCACCGTGGTCAAGCGCGGGTACCGGCTCGCGGTCTGACCCTGCTCGCCGTCTCACCGGGCTCACCGCCTGACCGGGCTCACCGCCTGACCAGGCTCACTGCCTGACCAGGCTCACTGTCCGACCTCGCACATTGCTCGACCTGGTTCTCCGCGCGCTCCGCTCAGGCGTGCACCGCCGTCGGGAGCTGCCTGGCCTCGGCGCTGAGCAGCTTCTCGATGCGCACATGACAGGTGCCGCAGCCGGTGCCGGCGCGGCAGGCCGCCCCGACCTCCGCCACGGTGGATGAGCAGGCGGCCGCGTCCTGCACCTGGGCGAGGGTGGTGCCGGCGCACCTGCACAGCACGTCCTGCGCGCCGAGCTGCGCCTCGCGGGTGGCGTGCTCGGCCGCCAGCAGCGCGGTGCGGTCGGTCACCGGGATGGTGCCTCGTCCGGCATGGATGGCCAGTTCAGCGGCCGAGCGCGGCATTCCGACCGCGACGAAGCCGAGCAGCCGGTCCTCATCCGAGACGATGCGCAGGTATTGACCGCCCTTCGGATCTGACCAGGTGGAGACGGTGGGCGAGTCGGGATCCCAGGGGTCCACATCGGTGGTTCCGGCGCAGGCGACGTTGAGCGTGTGGGACTTCAACAGGATCACGTCCAGGCCCTTGTGGGCCGTCAGGTGCACCGGGGCTCCGGCGGCATCGCGCTCGATGATCTGCTCCAGCCCGAGGTCCCCACGCAGGGCCTGTGCGACGGTCGCAGCGTGCTCCCACCCCGGCGCGATCAGTCCCGCGGAGACCTTCCCATCCACGGTGGCGCAGTCACCGATCGCGTAGATCAGTGGGTCGGTCACGCTGCGGCACGCCTGGTCGGTCAGCACTCCCCAGCGGGTGGGCAGTCCGGAGGCGGCGGCCAGCTGGTCCCGCGCGCGGACTCCGGTGCAGGTGACCAGCAACGAGCCGGGCAGCTTCTCGCCCAGAGAGGTGCGCACCCCAGACAGGCGGCCTGATTCAGCGATCACGGTGGTGATGTCCGCCGCCGCCCGCACCTGGACCCCGGCACGGATCAGCTCGCGGCGCAGCAGCATCCCGGCATCGGTGTCGATCTGCCGGTTCATCGGCACATTGCCTCGGTGCACCAGGGTCACCGGGGCCCCGACCTCGGCGATGGCCAGCGCCGCCTCCACGCCGAGCACGCCCCCACCGAGCACGATGACCGGTTCGCCGCGGTGCACGACCTCGGCCAGCCGCAGCGCATCACCCATCTCGCGCAGGGCGAGGATCCCCTCCGGCAGTCCGGGGGACTTCAGCTCCGCGTCGATGGCACCGCCGCGGCGAGACTCCACCTCGAAGCTGGGCGTCATCGGTTCCGCGCCGGTGGCCAGCACCAGCCGGTCGTAGGAGAGCGTGCCGCCGTCATCGAGCGTGACCCGCTGAGTCTCTCGGTCGATACCGGTGGCGGTCACCGCGGTGCGCACGTCGACGCCGGCCTCGCGAAGCGCGCGCGGGTCGGTCACGGCGAGGTCGGCGGGCTGGATGCGGCCCACCGAGACGTCCCCGATGCGGATGCGCTGGTAGGCCGGCTCGGTCTCGGCGCCGATCACGGTCAGCCGGAGCGTACCGATCGTGACCTCCTCGAGAAGCTCATCGATCAGCCGGGCGGCGACCGGACCGAAGCCGAGCACCAGCACGTGCGGGATCGGGTGAGTCATGCGGCTGCCTCCGTGGAAGTGGCGGGACGGATTCGGACCGGGGTGTTCTTGAATTCCGGCATCTTCGAATGCGGGTCGGTCAGGCCCCGGGTGAGCAGGTTGGCGGCGCTGCGGCCGGAGAAATGGAAGGGCGAGAAGAGGGTGTCCGCGCGGATCCCGGCGTCGAAGACGACCTTCGCGGTCAGCGCGCCCTGCGCGTTCTCCACAACCGCGAAGCCATCCTCGGCCAACCCGAACTGGCGCGCCGTGGCCGGGTGGATCTGCACCGTCACCTGCGGGTGCGCGGCGTCCAGGGCCGGCACCCGCCGGGTCTGGTTGCCCGACTGATAGTGCTCCATCAGCCGTCCGGTGGTGAAGGTGAGCTCCTCGGCGTGCGGTGCCGCCTGGGCGCGTGGCCGGATCGCGCGCAGCGTCGCCCGGCCATCGGCGTGGGCGAAGCGGGCGGTGAACATCCGCGGAGTCCCGATGATCGGCTCCCCGGTGCTGGTGCGCTCTGGCCCGGCCGCATTGCCAGCACCGGCCGCACTGCCAGCACCGGCGGCATGTGCACGCTCCGCGGCCGGCTCCGCGGCTGCCGGGTGCGGCCAGTAGCCGGCGTGTCCGGCGTCCAACAGCTCCCAGCTCATCGCGGAGTAGTCCGCAGTCGCCCCCGCGGTGGCCCGACGGATCTCCTCGAAGACCTCCGCCGGATCGGTGGAGAAGCCGGTGGGCACGCCGAGACGCCGGGCCAGCTCCGCGAAGATCCACAGCTCCGAGCGGCACCCCGACGGCGGCTCCAGGGCCCGACGACGGCGCAGCAGCCGCCCCTCCAGGCTGGTCATGGTGCCGTCCTCCTCGGCCCACTGCAGCACCGGAAGCACGACGTCGGCCTCGGCGGCCGTCTCGGAGAGGAAGAAGTCGGCCACCACGAGCAGGTCCAGGGCCCGCAGATTCTTAAGCACCCGGGAGGTGTCGGGCGCCGAGACGGCCACATTGGAGCCATGGACCAGCAGCGCACGGATCCCGTCCGGGCCCTGATCAGTCCGGGTGCCCATGGTGTGCAGCAGCTGCGTGGCCGGGACCCCGGGGCCTGGGATCGATTCCGGCGCCACGCCCCAGACCTCGGCGATGTGCGCCCGGTCGGTGGGGGAGCTGATCGAGCGCAGCCCCGGGAGCTGGTCCGACTTCTGCCCCATCTCCCGGCCGCCCTGCCCGTTGCCCTGTCCGGTCAGGGTGCCGTAGCCTCCACGGGCGCCGGGCAGCCCGAGGACCAGCGCCAGGCTGATCGCGGCCCGTGCGGTGTCGGTGCCGTCGCGGTGCTGCTCCACGCCGCGTCCGGTGAGGATGAAGACCGGATCGCCGCCGTCGCGGGCGCTCACGGCCGCGGATCCCAGCCGACGGGCGATGAGGCGGATCTGGTCCGCGCCGACTCCGGTGGCGGCCTGAGCCCGCTCGGGCCACCAGGCGGCCGCGGACCGGCGGAAGTCCT
This sequence comes from Nesterenkonia sp. DZ6, assembly GCF_022565835.1. Classification (NCBI taxonomy): domain Bacteria; kingdom Bacillati; phylum Actinomycetota; class Actinomycetes; order Micrococcales; family Micrococcaceae; genus Nesterenkonia; species Nesterenkonia sp. DZ6. The sequence continues at coordinate 444,462 of NZ_JAJOYW010000002.1, read as the reverse complement.
CGGTGCCGCTGACCCGGTCCGCCAGATAGCGCTGATCGGTGTAACCCTCCTCGAAGAGCACGTTGGCCAGGGCCAGCAGCAGCACCAGGTCCCCGCCGGAGGTCGGAGCCACATGGAACCCGGCGCCGTCGGCGGTGAGCTCGGCGGTGGAGCTGCGCCGCGGGTCCACCACGATCAGACCACCCTTGGATCGAGCACCCTCCAGGTGCTGCACGAAGGGTGGCATGGTGTCGGCCACGTTGGAGCCCAGCAGCAGGACGGTGCAGGCGGCATCGAGGTCCGTGAGCGGGAACGGAAGCCCGCGGTCCAGTCCGAAGACCTCTGTGGAGGCCTTCGCCGCCGAGGACATGCAGAACCTGCCGTTGTAGTCGATCTGCGAGGTTCCCAGCGCGACCCTGGCGAACTTCCCCAGCGCGTAGGTCTTCTCATTGGTCAGGCTGCCGGAGCCGAACACCCCGATCGCGTCTGGGCCGTGGGTGGCCTGGATGCTGCGCAGCCGCTCCGCGATATGGTCCAGCGCCTCCTCCCAGGAGGCCGCGCGGAAGCTGCGCTCGCCGTCGTCGTCGGTCTCGGCGATCAGGGGGGAGCGGAGCCGGTCGCTGCGTGGGCCGAGCAGCTCCGCGGCGGTGCTGCCCTTCCGGCACAGCCGCCCCCGGTTGGTCGGGAACCGGGCACCTTCCACCGTGATGCCCGGCGGGGTCTGCTCCGTCTCGGCGCTGCTCGGTCTCTCGGGGATCCGCAGCGTCATGGCGCATTGCAGCGCGCAGTACGGGCAGTGGGTGTTCACCTCGCGGGTGGTCTGGGGTGCCGGCATCAGACGTTGGCGCGGGCGAAGACGGTGCCGGGGCGCATGTAGACCAGCCAGGTGAGCCCGGCCAGGGCGACGTAGCCGGTGGCGAAGACCCAGAAGGCGATGTCGAAGGAGCCGGTGGACTCATTGGACACCCGCAGGATCTGCGGAATCGCAAAGCCGCCGTAGGCGCCGATCGCGCCGATCAGACCCAGCGCGGAGGAGGCCTTGCGCTCGTGTCCGACCCGGTCGGCAGGGTCCACCGAGAGCCTGAAGACCACCGGGATCATCCGGTAGCTGGACCCGTTCGCGACCCCGGTGAGGGTGAACAGGGCCAGGAACAGCAGCAGGTAGATCCAGAAGTTGGCCATCGAGAGCGTCAGCACGACGGCGGCGGTGACCCCGGCCATCGCCAGGAAGCTGGCGATGGTCACCCGGGCGCCGCCGATCCGGTCGGCGAGCCTGCCTCCGCAGGGCCGGGCCAGCGAGCCGACCAGGGGACCGAGGAAGGCCAGCGAGAGCGCCGCGCCGAAGACCTGGATGCTGGAGAACTCGGGGAACTGGATGTTGATCAGGGTCGGGAAGACCGAGCCGAAGCCCATGAAGGAGCCGAAGGTCCCGATGTAGATCAGCGAGATGATCCACAGGTGCTTCTCCTTCAGCGCCGAGAGCGAGCCTTTGAGGTCGTTCTTGGCGTGAGAGAGGTTGTGCATGTACTTCCGAGCGCCCCAGGCGGCGAGCAGGATGAACGGGATCCAGAACAGCCCGGCGGCCGGCAGGTTCGGCTGCAGCGCGCCGAAGGCGAACGCGGTCACCACGATCGGCACGGTGAACTGGGCGACGGCGACGCCGAGGTTGCCGCCGGCGGCGTTGACTCCCAGCGCCGCGCCCTTCTCCTTGGCCGGGTAGAAGTAGGTGATGTTGGCCATCGAGGAGGAGAAGTTGCCGCCGCCGAACCCAGCGGCCGCGGCGATGGCGAACAGCGCCCAGTTCGGCGTCTCCGGGTTGCCCAGGGTCAGCGCCATGGCGACGGTGGGGATCAGCAGCAGCAGCGCGGAGATGATGGTCCAGTTGCGTCCGCCGATCATCGCCACCATGAAGCTGTAGGGGACCCGCAGGGTCGCCCCGACCAGCGGAGGCAGCGACACCAGCCAGAACTGCTCGGAGGTGGTCAGGTCGAAGCCCACCAGGGGCAGGAATACGACCGTGACCGACCAGAGCTGCCATACGGCGAATCCGAGGAACTCGCAGAACACGCTCCAGATCAGGTTGCGCCGCGCGGTGGGGCGTCCCGGGCCATCCCAGAACTCGGAGTTCTCGGGCTGCCAGTTGGTGATCCAGCGGCCCTCCTCGACGACGAGCCGATCCGTCGGCGCGGCGACATCGGTCTCGGCGGCCGGACTTCTGCGTTGCGCCGCTGTGGCGGAGATCTGGGGGTTCATCGCGATGTCCTGCTTCCTGGCGTCTCGCGGGGCTGGGCCGCGCGGTGACCATTCAGGGTCCGGTGGTGAGGGCTCCACTGTGCCAAGGCCGTGTTTCCGCGAGGGGATCGTCGAGTTTCGGTCGCGATAAACCAGCCTCATAGTCCCCACCGGGTGGTGTGAGGTTTTTCGAGAGCGCCTCGCCGAGGCCTGTAAGCTGACCGCCGTGAGCACTCAGTCCTTTGACCCGTGGACCAGCGGGACGCGCGCCTACCGGGTCACCCTCGTCCTGGGCATGGCCTCCACCGCCGTCGGTGTGATCCTGGTGGTGCTGGCGACGCTGCTCGACGCCGCGGAGACGACCGACGCGCTGCGCAGCACGGGTCTGGTCTTCCTGGGCGTCGGCATCCTGAGTCACCTGATCGCCATCGGACTGCGCCGACGCCAGGCCGCTCAGATCCTCTCCCGTCGAGCGAAGGAAGACTGAATGATCAACCCAGACCGCCAGGGCCACCAGTACCCTCCCGCCGCGCCGTACCAGGTCAGCCGTGAGGCGATCCGTGAGTTCGCGCTCGCGGTGCAGGCCGAGCACCCCGCGCACCATGACCTCGACGCCGCCCAGGCGATGGGTCACCACGACCTGGTCGCGCCGCCGAGCTTCGCGGTGATCATCGCCCAGCGCGCCGAGGCTGCTGTGATCAACGACGACGAGGCCGGCATCGACTTCTCCCGCGTGGTCCACGCCGAGGAGCGCTTCACCCACCACAGCCCGATCCTCGCCGGAGACACGTTGAGCTCCCAGGTCACCCTGGAGCGGATCCGCACCATGGGCGCCGGCGCGATGGTCACCACCGTGGTGCAGATCAGCGCCGAGGACGGCGCCGCCCGGAGCACCGTGACCTCCACCCTGCTGGTCCGCAACGAGGAGGATGCCGCATGAGCACCCCAGTCTTCGAAGACCTCCAGAAGGGTCAGCAGATCGGCACCCGCGAGCTGAGCTTCTCCCGGGCGGACCTGATCCGCTACGCCGCCGCGTCGGGGGACCACAACCCGATCCACTGGAACGACCGCTTCGCCCGCGAGGTCGGCCTGGACGGGGTCATCGCCCACGGCATGCTCACCATGGGCTCCGCCGTGGACCTGGTCAGCGTCTGGGCGGGCGACCCGGGCGCCGTCGTCGACTATCAGTCCCGCTTCACCAAGCCGGTCCCGGTGCCCGACGCCGCGTCGGGCTCCCCGGAGACCGCCACCGCCCGGCTTCAGATCAGCGGGAAGATCGGCGCGGTGGATGCGCAGCAGCGCCGGGTCCGGGTGGACCTGAGCGTGGAGCTGCTCACCGAAGCTGCGACTGAGGCCGGACCGGATCAGCAGTCGCACCAGGAGCCCGTCCGCACCAAGGTGCTCGCGAAGTCCCAGGCCCTGGTGCAGTTCTAGGTCACGTTCAGTTCTGGATCACGTGCAGGTCCCGCTCACATGCATCCCAGGTCACGGCGCGACGGCCCTCGATGAAGACACGCCGTCAAGCTTCCGCCCGGCTGACATAGGGCTGAAACACAGCATCACCGTATAATCGCGGAAACCGTCTGACATCGGTTTCAGCTGATCAACCTAAGGATCCAAATATGCCCAAGCATAAGACCGCGGCCAAGGCCGTAGGCGCCTCCGCGCTGGCAGCGCTTCTGCTGACCGCCTGTGGCGACAGTGAAGAAGGTGGCGAGACCCTCGAGGCCGAGCCGCAGAACGAGATCACCGTGGACCTCGATCTCGGCGACGTCGAGCTGAACAACGAGGGCACCCTGCAGGTCTGCTCCGATGTTCCCTACCCGCCGTTCGAGTACTACGACGGCGAGGGCGATGTCGTCGGCTTCGACATCGACATCGCCGAGGTCATCGCCGACGCGCTGGACGCCGACCTGGAGGTCGTGCAGACCGGATTCGAGGGCATCCAGTCCGGTGTGGCACTGGACGCCGGCACCTGCGACCTGGCGATCTCCGGCATGACCATCACCGAGGCGCGAGCGGGCAACATGCTCTTCTCCGAGCCCTACCTCGACGACAACCTTGGCCTGCTCGCCGCCACCGAGGCTGAAGTCAGCTCGCTGGATGACCTTGAAGGCCTCACCGTGGGTGTGCAGACCGAGACCACCGGCGCTGACTACGCCCAGGAGCAGGGTTATGAGGTGCGCGAGTACAGCGACTCCGGCCTGCTGATCCAGGGCCTCGACTCAGGTCAGGTGGAGGCCGCAATCGGCAACATCTCCATCCTGGGCTACCAGGCCGGCGAATCAGACACGTCGGAGTTCATCGAGGAGATCGACACCGGTGAGCAGCTCGGAATTGCCGTGGCCACCGGCAACGATCAGCTGATCACTGCGGTCAACGAGGTCCTCGCCGAGCTGGACGCCTCCGGCGGTATGGAAGAGCTCGAGGACCGCTGGTTCCGCGAGGGCGACACTCCTGAAGAGGGTGACGCCGACGAGGAGGCTGCCGACGAGGAGCCCGCTGAGGACGCGGCCACCGAGGACGAGGGCGACGAATAACCCTCATGGCAATGACAACCCGTGACCGAGCGCGCCTGAGCCTCGGGATCCAGGCAGGGATATTCCTTGCAGTCGTGATCGTGCTGGCCATCCTCATCGACTGGACAGCGATCCGCAGCAGCTTCTTCGCCGTCGAGAGCATCGGACCGATGTTCCCGGAGATCATCACCGTGGGACTGGTCAACACCGTGCAGTACACGGTGGTGGGCTTCGTCTTCGGTCTGCTCGGCGGAACGCTGCTGGCGCTGATGCGGATGTCCTCGTTCCCGATCTACCGGTGGCTGGCCACCGCGTACATCGAGTTCTTCCGAGGCATCCCTGCGATCCTGGTGTTCATCGCGCTCGGTTTCGGTGCGTCGCTGGCCTTCGGGTGGAACCTCTCCACCCTGCAGATCGCCGGTTCAGCGTTGGCCATCGTGGCCAGCGCCTACATCGCAGAGACCCTCCGGGCAGGCCTTCAGGCCGTGCCCAAGGGCCAGCTGGAGGCCGCCCGCGCGCTGGGCATGCCCGCCTGGCGCGCCATGGTCACCATCCAGATCCCGCAGGCCTTCAGGATCGTGCTGCCCCCGCTGACCAATGAGGCGATCCTGCTCACCAAGGACTCCTCGCTGATCTTCGTGGTCGGCATGGCCGGCGGCGCCGCCGAGCTGACCAAGATGGGTCGCGACGGAATCAACATCTACCAGGCGGGGCTGACCCCGCTGGTGGTCGCCGGATTCTGCTACCTGCTGCTCACCGTGCCGCTGTCGCTGCTGGCTCGCCGCATGGAGCACCGCACCCCCCGGACGGGGAAGAAGTAGAGATGGACGCGAATATGAGCCAGAGCCAGAGCCAGGGCCAGAGTCAGAGTCAGGCCGAGACGTCGGGGTCCACGGCCCCGGACACCGCCTCAGCCAAGGGCGTGCCCGGCGCGCGCAGCACTTCCGCCGCCGGGGTGACCATCACCGGTCTGCACAAGTCCTTCGGGGACAACGAGGTGCTCAAGGGCATAGACATGAGCGTGGCTCCGGGTGAGGTCGTCTGTCTGATCGGAGCATCCGGCTCCGGCAAGTCCACGCTGCTGCGCTGCGTGAACCGGCTGGAGACCCCCAATGCGGGGACGATCACCGTCGGTGAGCACGAGGCGACCCATGCGGACGTCAATCTCGACGCCATGCGCCGGCAGATCGGCATGGTCTTCCAGCAGTTCAACCTCTTCCCCCATCTGAGCGTGCTGGAGAACTGCACCATCACCCCGCGGCGGGTGCTGGGCCAGTCCAAGGCCGAGGCAGAGACCGAGGCGCTGGCACAGCTGGACGCCGTCGGGCTCCAGCACCTCTCCGAGCGCCGCCCCGACCAGCTCTCGGGCGGTCAGCAGCAGCGGGTGGCCATCGCCAGGGCGCTGACCATGAAGCCGCAGCTGATGCTCTTCGACGAGCCCACCTCCGCGCTGGACCCTGAGACCGTCGGCGACGTGCTCGCCAGCATGCGCAAGCTCGCCCAGGCCGGCATGACCATGCTCGTGGTGACCCACGAGATGGGCTTCGCCCGCGAGGTCGCAGACCGGGTCGTCTTCATGGACCAGGGTCTCGTGGTCGAGGAGGGCCCGGCGACCGCAGTCATCGGGGATCCTCAGCAGCCGCGCACCCGGGACTTCCTGCGCCGGGTGCTGAACCCTCTCGGCGAGTAGCCGAGAGGGAGACGCCCGGGCGCCTGCTCCGGGCGACCCGCGGGGGCCTATCTCGGGAAGGTGATCCACGGCGCACAGGGCGCAGATGCCCATTTCAGCGACGCCGGGTAGGCTTCTCGTCTGTGACCAGTGTTGATACCTCCCCCCTCGCGTGGCCCCGTCGTTTCAGGGATCACACCACTGCCCGCGTCGGCGGCCCCGCCGGTCGATGGATCCGGGCAGACACCCAGGAGCAGGCGCTGGAGGTGCTTCGGCAGCACCCGCTGCCAGAGCACGCAGCCCGCGAGCGCGGCGAGGACACCCTCATCGTCCTGGGCGGCGGATCGAACCTGCTGGTGACCGAGGACGGGTTCCCCGGCACCGTGCTGCAGCTGGCGTTCCAGGGGATCAGCACCGAGTTCCACGGCGACCGGGATGTGCTGCTCACCGTCGCCGCAGGACACAACTGGGACGACGTCGTCCGATTCAGCGTGGCACGCGGCCTCACCGGGCTGGAGGCGCTGTCCGGGATCCCCGGCGCCACCGGTGCGGTGCCGGTGCAGAACGTGGGCGCCTACGGCGCTGATGTGGCCCACACCCTCAAAGACATCCAGGCCTGGGACCGGGCACGCGGCGAGCTGGTGCGCTTCACCAACGCCGAGCTGCAGTTCGGCTACCGCGACTCGGTGCTGAAGCAGACCACCGTGCATGGCTCACCCCGCTACGTGGTGCTGCAGGTCCGGTTCATGCTGCAGAACCGCCCCGATGGGCTCTCGGCCCCGGTGCGCTACGGCGAGCTGGCCCGGACCCTCGGCCTTGACGCCGAGAGCGCAGACCACGAGCGCCGCGCCCCGCTGAAAGAGGTCCGCAGCACGGTGCTGCGACTGCGCGAGGGCAAAGGCATGGTGCTGCGCGAGGGCGACCATGACACCTGGTCCACCGGGTCCTTCTTCACCAACCCGATCGTTCCGCGCGAGGTCGCCGCGGCGCTTCCGAACGGGGCGCCGCAGTTCTCCGCCGGAGTCGACGAAGCGGGCGCCCCGCTGGTGAAGCTCTCAGCCGCCTGGCTGATCGACAACGCCGGCTGCGGCAAGGGGTTCGGCCTGCCCGACGGGCCGGCGGCCGGGCGCGGGGCGCAGGGGACCGGCATCGCCGGGGGCCGCGCAGCGCTCTCCACCAAGCACACGCTGGCGGTCACCAATCGAGGCTCCGCGACCACCGATGACCTGCTCGCGGTCGCCCGCGCCGCCCGTGACCAGGTCAGCACGGCCTTCGGCATCACGATGCACGAAGAGCCGGTGCTGATCGGACACGCGCTCTAGCAGCAGACCTCAGGTCTGCCGAGCCGGGCGCTGAAGCTCTGCAGAGGCGGCCTCAGACGCTCCGCGACGGAAGGGCTCAGAGCTTGCCGACCGCGATCAGCAGCATCCGGCGCAGCGGCTCCGCCGCGCCCCAGAGCAGCTGGTCGCCCACCGTGAACGCGGAGATGTACTCCGGGCCCATCTCGAGCTTGCGGATCCGCCCCACCGGGATGTCCAGCGAGCCGGTGGCGGCCACCGGGGTCAGCTGCGCCACGGTGGCTTCCTTCTCGTTCGGGACGAAGCTGGACCATTCGGTGCCCGAGGCCACGATCGCTTCGATCTCGGCCAGCGGAAGGTCCTCGCGCAGCTTCAGCGTCAGCGCCTGGGAGTGTGAGCGCAGCGCGCCCACCCGGACGCAGAGCGAGTCGAATGGCACTGCCGCGCCGCGGGAGGTGACCCCGGGGGCCAGATTGTCGCCGCGGCCCAGGATCTTGTTCGTCTCCACCCCGGCCTTCCACTCCTCCTTGGCCACGCCGTTGCCCAGATCGGCGTCGATCCAGGGGATCAGCGAACCGGCCAGCGGGACGCCGAACTGGGTGGCGTCGAGGTCGTTGCGCTGGGCGTGGAGCACCGCGCGGTCGATGTCCAGGATGGCGGCCGCGGGGTCGCTGAGCTCCTCGGCGACGGCGGAGTGCAGCGTGCCGAACTGGTTCAGCAGCTCGCGCATGTGCTTCGCGCCGCCGCCGGAGGCCGCCTGGTAGGTCATGGCGGTGCCCCATTCGACCAGGTCGTTGGTGAAGAGCCCGCCCAGGCCCATCAGCATGTTCGAGACCGTGCAGTTGCCGCCGATGAACTCCTTCACGCCAGCGGCAAGCCCGGCGTCGATGACGTCGCGGTTGATCGGGTCCAGCGCGATGATCGAGGTCTCGGCCATGCGCAGGGTGGAGGCGGCGTCGATCCAGATCCCGTCCCAGCCGGCCTGGCGCAGCCTGGGGTAGACCTCGGAGGTGTAGTCGCCGCCCTGGGCGGTGACGATGATCGGCAGCTTCACCAGCGTGTCCAGATCGAAGGCGTCCTGCAGGGTGGTCTCCTCGGGCGTGACGCCCGCGAAGCTCGGTGCCTGGCCTCCGGCGTTGGAGGTGGAGAAGAAGACCGGGTTGATGTGGGCGAAGTCCCCCTCCTCGAGCATGCGCGTGATCAGCACCGAGCCGACCATGCCGCGCCAGCCGATCAGACCCACCGAGGGGGTCTCACCTGGCACGGCGGAGAGGGCAGGGGACACGGAGGAGTTCACTGCAGAAGTCATGCCTCCAGGGTAGCGGAGTCGGCTCAGCGCGTCAGGGTCACTTCTCGACGCCGGGGGCTTCCTCGGACTTCCTGGCTTCTTTGATCTCCTGCAGCAGACGACGGCGCGACAGATGAGCCCACAGCCCGCCGGCCACCCAGAGCTGCGCGACGAACAGGAAGACCAGGCCCGGGATGATCCGGTCATTGAGCACCAGGACGAAGCCCAGGGTCACGGTGAACAGGGCCAGGAACGGCAGGATGAGGTAGCCGCCGAGGCCCAGCATCATCAGATTGGTGGAGCTGGCCTGGGAGGCTTTGTGCGCGTTCGGGGCGGGTGGGGAGGTCTCGGTCATCTCGGGCTTCCGTCGGGTGCGGGTGTGTCGTGGCAGGTGGACGAGGCCCCGGAGGTGGTCGTGTGCCGCTCAGCGGGGCCGCCGCGGCGTCGGTGGGTCTCGATGTGGTATCTCAGCCCGTCGGCGCCCTGGTGCGTTCCTGCGGCAGGCTCGCGCTGGGTCAGCTCCCATTCCGGAGTCAGGGTCGGGGCCGAGGTGTCACCGGAGACCTCGCTCTGGATCACGGTGATGACCGCGAGGTCCGCGATTCGTCGGTCCACGGTCTCGGCGTAGACCCGGCCGCCGCCGATGATCCAGATCTTCTCGGCTCTCGAGGCCGAGGCGATCTCAAGTCCTTCGTCGAGACTGGCCACGGGGTGCCCGCCCAGCGCGCGGATCTGTTCTGCGGCGCGCTGATCGGCGGTGATCACGATGTTCTGCCGGCCCGGGAGCGGGCGGTACTTGGCCGGGAAGGATTCCCAGGTGCGGCGACCCATGACCACCGGGGCGCCGCGGGTGGTGGCCTTGAAGTGCGCCAGGTCCTCGGGCAGGTGCCAGGGCATGGTCCCGGCGTCGCCGATGACCCCGGTGTGGGTCTGCGCCCAGATCATGCCGATATCGGCCGCGATGGAGCGGATGCTCATACAGCGACGGCGGCCTTGATGGCGGGGTGGTGCTGGTAGTCGCGCACCTCGAAGTCCTCGAACTCGTAGTCGAAGATCGAGTCCGGGGTGCGGGTGATCGCCAGGGTGGGTGCGGGGTAGGGGGCGCGGGAGAGCTGTTCACGCACCTGCGCCACGTGGTTGTCATAGATGTGGCAGTCCCCACCGGTCCAGATGAACTCACCGGGGGCAAGCCCTACCTGCTGGGCGACCATCCTCGTGAGCAGCGCGTAGGAGGCGATGTTGAAGGGCACTCCGAGGAACATGTCGGCGCTGCGCTGATACAGCTGGCAGGAGAGCCGACCGTCGGCCACATAGAACTGGAACATGATGTGGCAGGGCGGCAGCGCCATCTCATCGATCTGTGCCGGGTTCCAGGCGCTCACCACGTGGCGTCGGGAATCAGGGTTCGTCTTCAGCGAGGTGATGAGCTGCTCGATCTGATCGATGTCCTCACCCGAGGGGCTGGGCCAGGAGCGCCACTGCACGCCATAGATCGGGCCGAGCTCGCCGTCCTCGCCTGCCCATTCGTTCCAGATCCGCACGCCGCGCTCCTGCAGCCAGCGCGCATTGGAATCTCCGCGCAGGAACCAGAGCAGCTCCAGCGCCACGGACTTGAAGTGCACTCGTTTGGTGGTGATCAGAGGGAAGGACTCCGCGAGATCGAACCGGATCTGGCGCCCGAAGACACTTCTGGTGCCGGTTCCGGTGCGGTCAGACTTGGCGGTGCCGACGTTCAGCACGTCTGCGAGCAGGTCCTCGTACGGGGTGGGGATCGTCGAGTTCACGCACCACAGCATACCTGCGGGGCCTGAGCGTCGGAGCGGGCCGAGCTGTCAGCGGGTTCGGGCCGTTCGGCGGCTGGACCCGCGTGCCGCAGTTCAGGAGAACGTGGCCTGCAGGGTGCGGTATTCGGGGTAGCGGTGCAGGTAGGCATCCACGTAGGTGCACTCGGAGGCGAAGAGCCTGCCCTCGGCCTGGAGCTGGTCCAGCAGCAGGGTGACCAGGCAGCGGGCGTAGCCCTGCCTGCCGTGCTGGGGGTGGACGATGGTGTGCTGCAGGAGGGTGACCTCCTGGCCGCGGAGCGTCTCGGGGGTGAATCCGATGAACCCGATGAAGGTGCGGCGTCCGTTGATCGTGTCCCAGAGCTCGGCCCGGCCTCGGTCCTCGTCGATGTTGAGCTCGGCGGTCGGGTGAACGTTCTTCGGCGCACTCATGCAATGAGACTACCGTCACGGCCCGACATTGTCAGGAGTCCCGCCAGCGGTCAGTCCTCGAACGGCTCGTAGACCTCGATCGAGACGATCTCTCCACCGCGGTCCATGGCCTGCTGCGCCACCAGAACCGCGCCGGGGCGCAGATAGGGGTCCTCATCCGGGATGGCCCGCAGCAGGTCCGGGTCCTGCAGCCAGCTGCCCATGGTGTCCAGGATCAGCGGAAGGACCGGACGGTGGCTGCAGATCAGCGTCGGCAGCAGCAGCTCCAGGCAGCGGCGGACCCGGGTCCGGGTCCTTTCCGGGTGGGCCTCGGCGCGCTTCTCGGTGAGCGATTTCCGGTACGTGGCGCGGTTTCGATGGGCCTTGACGTAGGGCGCGATGGTCTCAGCGCAGCGTTGCCAGGGGCTGGACTCCAGATGTCGCGGGCGCCAACAGACCAGCAGCCGCTCCACCGCCCGGGCCTGACGCTTGCCGGTGGCCGCCAGCGGGCGCTCCGACTCGGCGCGGGACCAGGAGGAGCGCGGCTTGGCCTTGGCATGGCGCAGAACGATGAAGGGCAGGGTATGCAGCCGCTGGTCGTCGTGGAGGCGGGCAAGCTCGTCCAGCGGCAGCACGTCACCGCGGTTGGTCAGCATCTCCCGGGCTCGGTCCACGCTGACCCAGGCGGTCTCGTCCACCTCATCGCCGTCGGGGATCGGAGAGCCCTCAGCGACCTGGGCGGCCCAGTACCAGACGGCCTTGTCCTTGCCGCCGTTGCCGTTGCCGTTGCCGTTTCCACTGCCGTTCTTGGCTCCGCGCGACTTGCCCACGGAATAACGGGTGATCGGCAGCGGCATTCCGAGCCTGACCTTGAGCCCGATCTCCTCACGGACCTCGCGGACCGCGCACTCCGGGAGGGTCTCACCCTCATCGAGCTTCCCCTTGGGGAAGGACCAGTCGTCATAGCGGGGCCGGTGGATCACCAGGACCTCGAGCTCGCCGCGGCGGAGCCGCCAGCACAGTGCGCCGGCGGCGAGTATCTCGGCGTCGAGCCCGTCATCGGAGACCGTGACAGTTCTGCGGCGGGGGACCTTGCTCATGGTCTCGGAGGAGCTCACGAGAGACCAAGATATCAGGCTGGTTCGGCGGCGGGCTCCACGGTCGGGGCGTACATGGTGTCGGCGTCCCATTTGGTGAATCCGAGCTTCTTGTACAGCTCCACCGCGGCGGTGTTGTCGGCGTCCACGTAGAGCATGATGGCGGCCAGGCCCGCTCGGTGCAGATGTTCGATCCCGGCCAGGGTGAGGCTGCGGCCGAGCCCACGGCCGCGGGCGCCGGGCACGACGCCGACCACGTAGACCTCGCCGAGCTCGGCGCCCTGGACCTTGGTCCAGTGGAACCCGACGAGCTCCTCGCCCTCCCAGGCCAGCAGGAATCCCTCCGGGTCGAACCAGTCCTCGGCCATCCGGGCATGCAGATCCTCCAGGGTGAGCCGGCCCTGCTCGGGGTGATCTGCGAAGGCGGCCGCATTCGCAGTCAGCCAGGCCTGATCGTCCTCACCGGGGCGGAAGCTGCGCACGGTGATGGTCTCTGGCAGCTCGGGGGAGGGTGCCTCATCGAGGTCGGTGAGTCGCATCCGCCAGAGCTCTCGGACGGGGGTCCAGCCGAAGCGCCGGGCGAGCCGGGCGGCGGCGTCGTGCTCGCCGTGGGCCCAGGCCCGCTGCACCCGACCGGCCGCGGGCGAGAGCACGTCTGCGGTGAGCGCCTCCACCAGCGCTGTGCCGATCCCGCGCTGCCGGCAGTCTGGACGGACCACCATCTCCAGCACGTCGGGGACTCCCTCCGCGCCCTCGACGACGACGCCGGCCCCGGCGAGCAGCCGCGAGTCGGGCTGGGCATCGGTCCAGGCGTAGGCGATGCGCAGCGGACTGCGGTTCGCTTCCTGGGAGGCGGCAGTCTCAGCGGACGCGGCCTCGCGCCGGTCGGCGGCGCGGTGCAGCTCTACGAGCGTCTGTTCCGAGAACGGCGGGTTGGCGTCGGCCTCGGTGGAGACGGCGGCCAGCTCGAGCAGCGCGTGGTGCAGGTCGGCATCGGGTGCGCCGTCGCTGAGCTCGACCACGGCCGGCTCGGTACCTTCTGGGGTGACATCGCCTGGGTTCATGGGCTCACTGTAGCGGAGCCGAACCCTCAGGTCATCGGCTCAGGCGGCGTCCGCGCCGGCGACGCGCCGGTCATCGTCGGCGGGGCCGGCGGTGTCTGAACCGCCGATCACCAGTCGGTAGCCGACATTGCGCACCGTGCCGATCAGTGACTCGTGGTCGGGCCCGAGCTTGGCGCGCAGGCGTCGGATGTGGACGTCGACGGTGCGGGTGCCGCCGAAGTAGTCGTAGCCCCAGACATCGTGGAGCAGCCGGTCGCGGGTGAAGACCTGACCCGGGTGCAGAGCCAGGTGCTTGAGCAGCTCGAACTCTTTATAGGTGAGGTTCAGCAGGCGGCCGTTGATCGTGGCCATATAGGTCGTCTCATCGATGGTGATCCCGCCGGCGCGGATCTCTCCGACCGGGGTCTCCTCCGCGGTCTCCACCGCCGCGAGCCTGATCCGGGCATCGATCTCGCCCGGGCCGGCCTCGTCGAGGATGAAGTCATCGGCCTGCCAGGACTCGTTCAGCGTGGCCAGGCCCGCCTCGGTGACGATCACCAGCACCGGGGAGAGCATCGAGGACTTCACCAGCTGGCACAGGGAGCGGGCGTGGGCAAGCTTGGTGCGCGCATCGATCAGCGTCACATCCACATTGGGAGCCCGCACGATGGAGGAGGCCTCGGCGGGGAACGTGCGGATCCGGTGGGTGAGAAGCCCCAGTGGCGGCAGTGCGTCGTCGGGGGTGTCTGAGAGCAGCAGAACCTGGGCCATGCATGACTCCTTCCCCTCGGGCCATCATCTTCACCGGGTCCCGCAGGGTCGTCAACGGTGATTGCGGTCTTCAACGCCGGTGATTGCACAATGTGGAAACGCGATTCAGCGATCCGGGGTTGAGTATATGCGACGTGCGAAGCGCGGACCTCTAGGATGGCCTGTTGTGAAGTACATCCCAGTGGCAGCCTCCGCCCTGCTTGCAGCCACAGCGCTCGCCCTGGCCTCCTGGGCCGGGACCATCGCTATGACCCTGGTGGTCTGTGGGCTCTCGATCCTCATCGCGCTGGGGTGGCCCCAGCTGATGGGAGTCTCGGCCCGACGCTCGCTCTCCGCCGTCATCGCCTGCGCCGGAGTCGTCGCGGCCCTCGGCGCCGGCATCGTGGGGACCGCCGGTGACCTCTTCTTCTGGTCCTCCGTGGCACTGGCCTTCGGCGTCATGAGCGTCTTCCTGATCCAGGTCCTGCGCGGCACCGGAAGGCCGCACCGGCTGGAGTCCACCATCGGAGCCTGCGCCGGGGTGCTGATCGCCACCACCGGAGCCGGCTGGGTGGCCGGTCTGCGCTACCCGGTGGAGCTGGCAGGAGCAAACGGGGGAGACGACGCCGGAGGGATCCTCGCCGTGCGCGGTCTGCTGCCGGTGGAGGACACCACCCTGCTGGCCGTCACCGGAGCGTCCGGGGAGCTTGCCGTGGTGACGCTGGCCGCGGGTGCGCTGATCATCGCGACCCTGCTCGCCGCGATTCCGCTGCCCAATGCGTGGGCCATGCTCCTGGTGGTCCTGGGAAGCGTCGGGGCCGCCATCGGGATGACCTTGGCCTGGGGTGAGCTGACCCTGCTCTTCGCCGGGACGCTCGGGCTGGTGGCCGGACTGCTGCTCGCCTCCTTCCGCCGCTTCCTCCTCGCACAGGGTCCGCCACAGGGGATTCTCTCCGGAATTGCGGTCGGCGCAGCCCCGATCGCGGCCATGGGCGCGCTGACCTACTTCACGGAGCGTCTTCTGCTGGTGTGAAGTTGTACACTTTCACCCATGAACCTCGCATTGCAGAACGTCTCACTGCTCGCACTGGAGATCTTCTTCATCGGGCTGCTGGTCCTGGTGACGCTGATGATCGCCGGCATCTCCTGGACCGTCATCTCCCGGTTGTACAAGGGTCAGCGCTGATCCGCCTGCACCGCACCGAGACACAGCCCAGTGTCGACCGCGCGCTGAGGAGCTGAGCCGATGGCCCCGATGGAGCTTCCCACCGACCTGACCCCGGAGCTGGCCCCGCTCTACTGGCTGCTCGGCAGCTGGCGCGGTCAAGGCCGCCTGGGCTCGGGAGAGCAGGACGATCCGATCTTCACCCAGGACGTCACATTCCGTGACACCGGCCTGGAGTTCGTCGAGTACCGCGCCGAGACCTGGCTCGCCGATGAGGCGGGTGCACGGCTGCGTCCGCTCTCGGTGGAGACCGGCTTCTGGTCGCTGGACCGGGCCCGCACCGACGCCGATGTCGGCCCCGGCCTGGACCCGGCGGACGTGGTGCCCGCGTACAAGAGCGCGGCCGAGGTCGACCAGCTCGCGGAGCAGGACGGATCCTTCGCGATCACCGCCACCATCACCCATCCGGGCAGCATCTCGGAGCTCTACTACGGCAAGATCAAGGGCCCGCAGCTGCACCTGGCCACCGACGCGGTGATGCGCGGGGAGCACGCTGCGGAATATCCGGGTGCCTCGCGGATGTTCGGACTGGTGAACAGCCAGCTGTTCTGGCGCTGGGATCTTCGCGCCGCCGATGGGGAGATGGTTCCCCACGCCTCCGCGATCCTCGACCGCACGGCTTCCGCCGACGAGGTCAGCGCCAAGCGCACCGCCTGAGCCTCGCTCTCGCCTGCCCCTGGCAGGTGCCCCGCGCCGTGCGCCCTGCGCGCTCGCCGCAACGAACAAGGAGTCCGCCCGTGGATGAGAACTCGAAGTCACCCCTGCTGAACCGCGCCGGCGCCGTCGCTGACGGCGGTGACGACGCCGCGGTGGCCGCACACTACGGCGACCCCACCCGGGAGCAGCGCGCACTGGCCCGTGGCGCCGCCGTCGTCGATCTCTCCCAGCGCAGCGTGGTCACGGTCTCCGGGCCCGACCGGCTGACCTGGCTGACCACGCTGTCCTCCCAGGAGATCGCCGGACTCAAGCCGGGGGAGCCCACCGAGCTGCTGCTGCTGGACATCTCCGGGCGCATCGAACACGATGCGGCGGTGGTCGACGACGGTGAGACCGTCTGGCTGATCACCGAGAACTCACACGGCGGGGTGCTGGCCCAGTGGCTCGACTCGATGAAGTTCATGCTCCGGGTGGAGATCGCCGACCGCACCGCCGACTACGCGGTGCTCGGCTCCACCGCACCGCTGCCCGCCTCAGCCTCCGGTGAGGTCGTCATCGGCTGGGCGGACCCGTGGCCGAAGCTCGGTCCCGGCGCGGCCAGCTACGCCCAGGTCGCCGAGGCGGACCACCCTGGCGCGGACTGGTCCTGGCGGCTGCACGTGGTGCCGCGGACCTCGTTGGAAGCCACGATCGACGGTCTCGAACAGGCCGGATGGATCCTCGCCGGCACCATGGCGGCCGAGGCGCTGCGCGTCGCCGCCTGGCGACCCCGTCTGGCCCGCGAGGTCGATGCGAAGACGATCCCGCACGAGCTGGACCTGATCCGCACCGCCGTGCATCTGAGCAAGGGCTGCTACAAGGGTCAGGAGACCGTGGCACGGGTTCACAACCTCGGCCATCCACCGCGCCGCCTGGTGTTCCTGCATCTCGACGGCAGCGAGCACACGCTTCCGGCGATCGGTTCAGACATCCTGGCCGCCGCCCCAGAGGCCTCCCCGGCCGAGCTGGCCGGGGAGCGCCCGGTGGGGAAGGTCACCTCGGTGGCGCGGCACCACGAGATGGGCCCGATCGCGCTGGCGCTGGTCAAGCGCAAGGTGGACCCGGCGCTGCAGCTGGTGGTGCGCGACGGCGACGCAGATTCTGCGACCTTCTACGCGGCGGCCCAGGAGGTCATCGTCCGTCCCGACGCCGGACAGGCCGTGGGGCGTCCCAAGGGAGACTTCCTGCGCGGACAGCGCCGCTGAGCAGGTCGCCCAGCAGGTCTCGCTGAGCTGGAGGCTCAGTCGAAGACCACGGTGGTCTGTGAGCCGGCGGGGCTGAACCCCAGCGCCGCGGCGATGCGCAGCGAGCCGACGGACTCGGTGCGGGCCCGCCACTGCGGGACGAGTCCCTCGCTGAATGCCTCCTCCGCCGCCACCGCGGCCAGCTGCAGCCCGACCCCGGCACGGCGCTGATCGGGCACCGTGAGGACCCCCAGCTGGCCCAGCATCCCGGCCCAGAGCTCCCGCCCGGCGGCGCCGAGCGCCGTGCCGGTGCCCTCATCCACCAGCGCTGCGCTCCAGGGCGCCGCGGCGATCCCTGAGGCCTGCACGTCATCGGCCGGTGAGGCGGCGAGCACTGCGCGCACATGTTCCGGATCGAAGGAGATCGCCCCGCGCTGCGCGGCGCCCAGGGCGGCCGGCTCCTCGGCGTAGAGCAGGTTCGCCGCACCCAGGCTGCGCGCACCCGGGGCGTGCCGACGCGAGAGCTCCAGGAGCCGGCGTTCATCGGCGAGCTCGGTGTCGTCGCGCCGGCGGGCATGGCGCAGCACCTCGGCGGGTCCGCTGAGAACGGTGTGATCGAAGAGTCGCAGGAAGGCCACCGCGGAGCCGTCTGCGGTGATGACCTCGTGATGGGATCCCGCGCCGAGCAGCTCCTCATCGCCGAGGCCGATCATCCGTGCCCACGCCAGCGCGATGATGCTGCGCGTATGGTCCGCCAGGCTCACGGGAGGAGGCTCAGCAGGGAGGGTGCGTCCTGCGCCGCGGTCCGGGGCAACGGTTCAGCGGCCGAAGAGGATCTGGGCCTCGTTGTAGCGCTCGGGGGGCACGGTCTTGAGCCCGTCCAGCGCCTCGGCGAGATCGACCTGGAGAATCTCGGTGCCGCGCAGCGCCGCCATGTGGCCCCAGGCCTGTTCGTGCACGAGGTCCAGGGCGCGGATGCCGAAGCGGGTGGCGAGCACCCGGTCATAGCCGGTGGGGTTTCCGCCGCGCTGGATGTGGCCCAGGGTGGTGTTGCGCGACTCGATGCCGGTCTTGGACTCGATCTGCCGAGTCACCCAGTCCCCGATGCCGCCCAGCCGCGGGCGACCGTCGGACTCTTCGCCCTTGCCTGCCAGCGCCTCCTCGGCGTCTTCGGGGATGAACCCCTCGGCGACGACCACCAGCGGGGAGCGTCCGCGGGAGTGGACCTGCTCGACCCATTCACAGACCTGGTCCATGGAGACCTTGTGCTCCGGGATCAGGATGGCGTGGGCTCCGGCGGCCATGCCGGAGTGCAGCGCGATCCAGCCGACGTTGCGGCCCATGACCTCGGCGACCATGCAGCGGTGGTGGGACTCCCCGGTGGTGCGCAGCCGATCCATCGCATCGGTGGCGATGGAGACCGCCGTGTCGAAGCCGAAGGTGTAGTCGGTGGCCTTGAGGTCGTTGTCGATGGTCTTCGGCACCCCGACCACCGGGATCCCGTCATCGGCCAGGCGCTTGGCCCCGGCCAGGGTGCCCTCGCCGCCGATGGCGATGACGGCGTCGACGTCGTGGCGCTTGAGCTGCTTGGCCATGTTCTCCGGTCCGCCGCCCGGGTGGTTGTACGGGTGGGTCCGCGAGGTGCCGAGGATCGTGCCGCCCTGACGGGAGAGACCGCGCACGGACTGCCGGGGCAGGTCGATGTAGTCGCCCTCGATGAGGCCGCGCCAGCCGCCCTTGAAGCCGACGAACTCGTCGCCGTAGCTCTTGATGCCGTGGAGCACGGCGGAGCGGATGACGGCGTTCAGGCCGGGGCAGTCGCCGCCGGAGGTGAGCAGTCCGATGCGCATGATGATTCAGCTCGTCCCTTCATGGATTCCAGGAAAAATCTCAGGCCTGACTTCCTCGGCAGGTTGCTGCGCCCAGTCTATGGGGTCCCGCCCGACGGGAGGCATCAGCCGGGCGGGGCTGCGCTCATCAGCCGAGCAGGTCCTGGAGCCGACGCAGCCCTTTGGCCAGGTCTTCATCGCCCAGCGCGTAGGACAGGCGCAGGAATCCGCTGGGACCGAAGGCCTCACCCGGGACGACGGCGACCTTGGCCTCCTCCAGGATCAGCTCGGCCAGCTCCGCGGAGGTCTGCGGCGTGCGACCGGCGATCTCACGGCCCAGCGCCTCGCGGACATCGACATAGGCGTAGAAGGCGCCTTCCGGGGTGGGGCAGGAGAACCCGGTGATCTCATTGAGCCCGCTGACGATGGCACGGCGTCGTCGGTCGAAGGCGGTCTTCATCTCGTTGACCGCATCCAGCGGACCTTCGACGGCGGCCAGCGCGGCCATCTGTGAGACGTTGGCGACGTTGCTGGTGGCATGGGACTGCAGGTTCGCCGCGGCCTTGATGACGTCGGTCGGACCCACCATCCAGCCCACGCGCCACCCGGTCATCGCGTAGGTCTTGGCGACTCCGTTGAGGATCACCACCTGATCGGCCAGCTCCTCGACGGCGGCGATGGAGGTGAACTCGGCGTCGTCGTAGGTGAGGTGCTCGTAGATCTCGTCGGTGACCACCCACAGGCCCTTCTCCGCCGCCCAGCGGCCGATCTCGCGGACCTCCTCGGCGGAGTACACCGCGCCGGTGGGGTTGGAGGGGGAGACGAAGACCAGCACCTTGGTGGCCTCGGTCAGGGTCTGCTCCAGCTGCTCCATCGTGACCTTATAGCCCTGCTCCGGCCCGGCGAAGACGTCCACGGGCACGCCTCCGGCCAGCTTGATGGCCTCGGGGTAGGTGGTCCAGAAGGGAGCAGGGAGGATGACCTCATCGCCGGGGTCCAGCAGGGTGGCGAAGGTGTTGTACACGGCCTGCTTGCCGCCGTTGGTGATCAGCACGTTCGCCGGCGCCAGCGCCTCGCCCTCGATCCGGTACCCGGAGTCCCGGGTGGTCTTCTCCGCCACCGCGGCGCGCAGCTCGGGCAGCCCGGCGGCGGGGGAATAGCGGTGGAAGCGGGGGTTCAGGGCCGCTTCGCGCGCCGCTTCCACGATGTAGTCCGGGGTGGGGAAGTCCGGCTCGCCCGCACCGAAACCGATGACATCCTCACCGGCTGCCTTCAGCGCCTTGGCCTTCGCGTCCACGGCAAGGGTGGCGGACTCGGCGATGGAGCCGATACGGTCGGAGATGCGTGAGTTCGGAGCAGTCATGTCTGAGGGATCCTTTCGGGATTCATGGACTGGTTCAAGCCTACCGGTTTGTCCTGCACCGGGCCGAGGGCGTAGAGTGATCTACCGGTGTCTCAGGCGCCTCCGATCCATCGTGCCCCGAAACCGGTGCTCCGGTTCTCGATGCGGTAGCGTGGCGGAGGGTCGGTTACCCCTAGGGCAGTGGCGCAATTGGTAGCGCAACGGTCTCCAAAACCGTAGGTTGCAGGTTCGAGTCCTGTCTGCCCTGCTAGGCACCCGCCTTAACCGTGAACAGATGGAGTCTTCGTGTCCCAGTCGCCTTCGACGCCAGATCAGGGCTCCACGCCTGCCGGCGGCGATCCGAAGGGCCCGTTCGGGAAGCTGTGGCTGTTCCTCCGCCAGGTCATTGACGAGCTCCGCAAGGTGGTCGTTCCGACCCGGCGGGAGCTGACCAACTACACGCTGGTCGTGCTGGTCTTCGTCATCATCGTGATCGGGATCGTCACCGGCTTCGACGCGGTCTTCAGCCGGGGCGCTGAGGCGCTCTTCGGCTCAACGGGAGGCGTCGAGCAGCCCATCGAGCCGCCCGCCGGAGCCGATGGCGGCGCCGAGGACTGAACTGGGCCCGCCAGATGACCATGACGTGATGCCGCAGCCAGGGCATCCACCACGTGAACGAGAGCTCGCCGTGTGGCGGTGAGCACCACGGAAAGCAGGAGAACAGTGTCTGAACAGGATCTTTCGCAGCAGACCGAAGAGGTCGACGCCGCCCAGGATGCCGCTGCCGAGTCAGCAGCGGGCACCGAAGCGGCCGAGGACACCTCAGCCGCTGTCGAGACGGACGCGCAGACCGAAGCCGAGATCGGCGAGGACGCCGAGGGTGCTGACGCCGCGCCCGCCGAGGCTGAGACCGACTCCGACGCCCAGCCCGAGGATGCGGCTGAGGGCGAGGGTGACGAGCCGGTCGCGACCGAGACCGACGCGGAGGTGCCCGAGGAGGAGAAGTCCTACGAGGAGCGCGCCGCCGCACTGAAGTCCACGCTGCGCCGCCAGCTCGGTGACTGGTACGTGGTGCACACCTACGCGGGCTACGAGAAGCGCGTGAAGTCCAACCTGGAGACCCGTATCCAGACCCAGGACATGGAGGACCACATCTTCGAGATCGAGGTCCCCATGGAAGAGGTCGTGGAGATCAAGGGCACCCAGCGCAAGGTCGTGAGCCGGGTGCGCATCCCGGGCTACGTGATCGTCCGCATGGAGCTCACCGACGCCTCCTGGGGCGTCGTCCGCCACACCCCCGGAGTCACCGGATTCGTGGGCAATGCCCACGACCCGCACCCGCTGAGCTCCGACGAGGTCTTCGACATGCTCTCGGACCACCTCCTCGGCAAGCCCGATGCACCCAAGCACGGCGCCGGTGAAGACGGCTCCGCCGCGGCAGCCTCGGACATCAAGGTGGACTTCGAGATCGGCGAATCGGTCACCGTCACCGATGGCCCCTTCGCCACCCTGCCGGCTTCCATCTCAGAGATCCACGCAGACTCGCGTCAGCTCGTGGTCCTCGTCTCGATCTTCGAGCGTGAGACCCCGGTGACGCTGAACTTCAACCAGGTCGAAAAGATCTACTGAGGTTCACTCACGTGGCTGGGCCGACGACGTCGTCGGCCCAGGTCGGGTGAGAACCAAAGACTTTCGATGTCGCAGGTGGCTTTGACCGGCGACGTCGAACCGGTCATCACGCCATGATGGCCACCCCCCTGCGTCACGCTCCTGTGGCACAGGGACACCAGGTGAGGGTTGAAGCCCTCGCGCCGCCCAAGCGGCGTGAGAGCCTGAATCCACCACGCAAGCAAAGGACGCTGAACATGGCCCCGAAGAAGAGAGTCTCCGGCCTGATCAAGCTGCAGATCAAGGCAGGCGCCGCTAACCCGGCTCCGCCGATCGGTCCTGCACTCGGTCAGCACGGTGTCAACATCATGGAGTTCTGCAAGGCTTACAACGCCGCGACTGAGGCTCAGCGCGGCAATGTGATCCCTGTGGAGATCACGGTCTACGAAGACCGCTCCTTCACCTTCGTCACCAAGACCCCGCCAGCCGCCGAGCTGATCAAGAAGGCCGCAGGCGTGGCCAAGGGCTCAGGCGTGCCGCACACCGACAAGGTCGGCAAGCTGAGCCGGTCGCAGGTCGAAGAGATCGCCCAGACCAAGATGGAGGACCTCAACGCGAACGACCTCGCCGCGGCCTCCAAGATCGTCGCCGGAACTGCCCGCTCCATGGGCATCACGGTCGAAGGCTGAACCGGGCTCACGCCCAACATCAACTGACAAACAGTCCGGCCACGAGTCGGACGGTGGGAAGGGTCGAGCGCGACCCGCGTACCACGACTGCTAAGGAGAACAACGCAGATGGCAAAGCGCAGCAAAGCTTATGAAGCAGCGGCACAGAAGGTCAACGAAGATGCCCTGTACTCCCCGGCCGAGGCAGTAGCCCTGGCCAAGGAGATCAACCCGTCCAAGTCGGACGCCACCGTCGAGGTCGCCATGCGGCTTTCGGTGGACCCGCGCAAGGCGGACCAGATGGTCCGCGGCACGGTCATCCTGCCCAACGGCACCGGCAAGACCTCCCGCGTCGTCGTCTTCACCCAGGGCGACAACATCGCCAAGGCTGAAGAGGCCGGGGCTGACTACGTCGGCGGCGACGAGCTCATCGCCAAGGTCGCCGATGGCTGGACCGACTTCGACGCCGCCGTCGCCTCGCCCGACATGATGGGCAAGGTCGGTCGCCTGGGCAAGGTGCTGGGTCCGCGTAACCTGATGCCGAACCCCAAGACCGGCACCGTGACCCCCGACGTCGCCAAGGCTGTCAACGAGCTCAAGGGTGGCAAGATCACCTTCCGCGTGGACAAGCACTCCAACCTGCACTTCATCGTGGGCAAGACCAGCTTCGATGCCAAGGCGCTGGCGGAGAACTACGCCGCAGCGCTGGAAGAGATCCTTCGTCTGAAGCCCTCGGCTTCGAAGGGTCGCTACATCGCCAAGGCCACCGTGACCACCACCTTCGGCCCCGGCATCCCGGTGGACCCGAACGTGACCAAGGTGCTCACCGACTGACACGAGGCAACTCGTGCAGCACCAGGAAAGGCCCTCGTCCACCCGGACGGGGGCCTTTCCCGTCTCCGCGTCGTCTCCCGTTTTGCGCGGGCGCAGACCACCATGTAGAGTCAGGGCTGACCAAAGACCGCCGGTCGTTGTCGTCGTGCGCAGATCATTGGCTGATCTGCGTGGTCAGCAGACATCATGTCTGTGAGGCGATGCAACGTAAAGACCCGAATCGGGCGACCTGCGCAGGACACGATCAGCTCTTCTGAGAGGCTCTGCTCGCGGTGATACGCGAGCAGGTCAATCTTGAAGCCACGCCCCGTGCCTTGCGCAGCGGGGCATTTTTTATGCCCCGCCCGAGGGTGGTGACCGGCTTACATGATCGGAAGGAGTGCCATGGCGAATCCTGAGAAGGCTGCCGCCGTCGACGAGTTGAAGGAACTCTTCAACAACTCGACTGCCGCAGTGCTCACGGAGTACCGCGGCCTCTCCGTGGGCCAGCTGCAGACTCTGCGCCGGTCCGTGCGAGAGAACGCACACTACGCTGTGGTGAAGAACACGCTCACCGAGATTGCGGCCCGGGAACTCGGCATCGACGCCTTTGAAGGCAAGATGTCCGGACCCTCCGCAATCGCCTTCGTCCACGGCGATGCCGTGGACGTGGCCAAGGCGCTGCGTGACTTCGCCAAGAGCAATCCTGCACTGATCGTCAAGGGCGGCTACATGGATGGCGCCACCCTCGACGAGGCAGGAATGAAGCAGCTCGCGGATCTTGAATCCCGTGAGGTTCTGCTCAGCAAGATGGCTGGTGCCTTCATCGGCGTCCAGTCCAAGGCTGCCGCCGTCTTCCAGGCGCCGCTGTCCAAGACCGTTCGCACGGTCGAGGCGCTGCGCGAGAAGCAGGAAGCTGCCTGAGCTCGAGCTCAGCATTGATCCGCAAGCAACACCCCCTAAACATTTAGAAGGAGCGCCCCCATGGCGAAGATGAGCAACGAAGAACTGATCGAACAGTTCAAGGACATGTCCCTGATCGAGCTCTCCGAGTTCGTCAAGGTCTTCGAAGAGACCTTCGATGTCACTGCAGCCGCTCCCGCAGCCGCCGCCGCAGCTCCGGCAGCCGCAGCTGAGGAAGAAGAAGAGCAGACCGAGTTCGACGTGGTCCTCGAGGCCGCAGGCGAGAAGAAGATCGGCGTCATCAAGGAGGTGCGCGGTCTGACCTCCCTGGGTCTCAAGGAGGCAAAGGACGTCGTCGACAGCGCGCCCAAGGCAGTTCTCGAAGGTGTCGACAAGGCAACCGCCGAGAAGGCCAAGGAGACCCTGGAAGCAGCAGGCGCCACCGTCACCCTCAAGTGATCGGGGCGGCGACAGCCGCATCCAGGCAGTCCTGACTGCACACAGAGATCCCCCGGAAGGCTTCCTTCCGGGGGATCTCTGTGTGCAGCACCTGGACCCGGCTGCATCGACGGCTCAGATGCGCTGTCCCGGCTTCGGCCGCAGACCTGCCCCCACCAGGGCCAGCCCGGCAAGGCTGCAGACGCCCAGCGCGACGATGAGCGGCTCGATGTGGATCCCGAGCACCACGCTCGCCAACACCCACAGGGCCAGCGCGATGGCCACCGCGGCGTAGACGGCGCCGCCGATGCGCGGCCCCTGCCGGTGTCCCGACCGGGGGGATCGCTCGGCTCCGGACACCATGCCGCCTGGATCCCTGGTCGGCCTCGTGAGCGCATCCCGGGCCTGGTCGGGGTCTGTCGTCGTGCCGCCGGCGAGAGCCGCCTCCTGCTCGGCGCGCTCGAACCAGCGCGGCCCGCGCTCCGGTTCCTTCCAGGTGAAGTCCTGCTCGCTCTGGGCCCGCAGCGATTCCGCGAGCAGCTCATCGACGTCTGCGGGCTCGGGCGGCAGCGGGGTGGTGGGATGCGTGGGGGAGTGTTCGCCTGGGCGCTCTGGTGTGGTGTTCATCGCGCATTCTCTGCTTCCTGGGCGTAGGTGGTGTCGTCATAGATCGTGGTGTTGCCGAAGGCTGAGTTCAGGTCGAGACGGATCTCCCGATCGAAATCTTCCGGGCCCAGCACGAGGTCCTCCCCGGAGATGCCTGACCGCTCGAGCCGGTCGTCCTGGGTGGCGATCTCGAGGTTGCTCAGCGCCTGCCCATTGCTGACCACGATCCGCGCGTCATCGGGAACGATCACCGTGGTGTTTGAGAACGCGTTGTTGATCTCCGCGTCCTCGGTGGGGATCACCCCATCCGAGGGATCTCCGGCGGCGAGGTCGCGCAGATCAACCGTGGTGTTGGAGAAGCCGCTGTTCACCTCCGACTCCGTGGTCGTGTAGCTGCCGAAGGCGTAGTTCGCGCCGGATCCGAAGCCCCCGGCCCCGCTCTGGCCGGCGAAGAGCACCAGCATGATCACGGTGCTGACCATCAGCAGACCTGGGGCGCCGGGTCGTCCGCGCAGCGCGGCGACGAGGTGGCCTGAGGCCAGCAGCAGCACGAGGCCCGCAGTGGCGACCAGGGCCACGGCGAGTGCGGAGAGCCCTAACCCGCCGCCGAACCAGGCCAGCCCGATGATCACCGGGATGGAGAGCATGGCCAGTCCCCAGCTGAGCTGGCGATGACGACGACGCTCGGCGCGTTCGCGCGGGGAGGCTCCCGGGCTCCTGCCGGGTCGCGGTGCCGCGGCCCGCGCGGTCATCGTCTCCTGACGAGCAGCCCGTTGAGCGGCAGAACCGTGTCCCGCAGCTGAAGCCGGGGTCCCGGTCTGAGGCGTGGGGTCCTGTTCCTTCGGGTACCAGGCCGGCTTTCCGTCCGCACGCGGCGGTGCGGGCTCGCCGGCCTCAGCTTTTCCCGCCTGCGCGCCGGCCGTTCCCGGGGTCGTGCGCGTGCCTCCGGCACCGTTGATGGTGGTGTTGCTGCGGTGATTGCGGATCAGCACGTAGACCAGCCAGGCCACCGCGCCGAGGACGACCAGGTTGATCAGCACCGCCAGCGGTCCGGCGATGCTGATCGGGGTGAAGATGTTCAGCGCCCCGATGATCGCGAGCAGCACGCCTCCGATGAAGCCGGAGCTGAAGCTGCCGCGCACGGCCTGCTCCGCGTGTATCTCACCCGCCCGGTTGGGGACCAGGATCCAGGCCAGCCCGTAGAGCAGGGCCGCCGGCGAGAAGAAGATGATGAAGGCGACGACGCCGAGCCCACGCACCAGCGCGACGTCCCAGCCGACCTTGGCGGCCAGTCCGGCGAAGACCCCGCCGAACCAACCTTCGTCGGGACGCATCAGCCCCGTTGTGCGCATCCAGCTGAAGAAGCGCCGGCCCGTCTCAGGCTTGTGATTTTCCATGTCTCCAGTCTGCGCCAACCACACCGGCGGCCGCTATTGGGGGGCCCCCTGATCGAACCCTGATCTCCGTTCTCCGTCCCCGGATCCTGGGGCAGAACGCATCGAGGTGAGGGAGCGGGCGTGGCACTATGGAAGATATGGACGCCGCCCCCGAGACACCTCCGGCGCCGCAGCGCAGCCCCGTGCCGCGGCCACCGCTGCTGCGCGCCGCCGACACTCCGCTGGCGGGGGTCTGTCTGGGGCTCTCCCGCCACCTGAAGGTCTCGGTGCCCGTGGTGCGCGCCGTGATGATCGGGCTGAGCATCGCCGGAGGGGTGGGGCTGCTGCTCTACTGCTGGCTCTGGATCTTCGTCCCCGGCGAGGATGAACCTCGTTCACAGGCCGCCACCCGTGGGCTCAGCGGGCCCGCGGTCGACGCTGCCGGGTCTGCCCACCCCGATGCCCGTACCTCCCCGTCGAGTGCCGCGGAGGGGATCGGTCCGAGGACCGACCCGATGTCGTCCTGGGGGACCCGGGTGAAGGGGCTCGTCGATGCGCTCACGTCCTCGCCCCAGGTCCTGCTCGGCGGCGCGCTCCTCGGCGGAGCCGGTCTGATCGGACTGCAGCTTCTCGGTGCGCAGATCAACTGGTGGCTCATCGGCCCTCCCATGATCCTCGGGGCCGGAGTGCTGCTGGCCTGGTCCCAGGTCGACGCGATCAGTCCCATCGCCGGGGACGAAGCGGGGGCAGGTGCGCGCGGCGCGGTCGGGCGACGCTCGCGACAGGCGATCCTCTGGCAGTTCTGCATCGGAGTGGCCCTGGTGATCCTTGCGCTGCTGCTGCTCGCGGGAGGATTCCTCCCGGCCGCGGACCTGATCCTGGGACTGATGGTCGCCGGGATGCTGCTCGCCGGCGTCGCCCTGGTGACCGCCCCCTGGCTCATCAGGCTCTACCGCACCTCCAACACCGAGCGTGCCCGCGCCGCCGCCGAGGCCGAACGGGCCGACATCGCGGCACACCTGCACGACTCGGTGCTCCAGACGCTGGCCATGATCCAGAAGCATCGCCATGACCCCGCCGCGGTGGAGCGGCTGGCGCGGCGGCAGGAGCGGCAGCTGCGCGGGTGGCTCTACAGCCGAGACAGCGCCGACACCGGGACGCTGAAGGAGCAGCTGACCAGCGTCGCGGCAGAGCTCGAGGAGCTGCACAGCGTGCCCGTGGAGGTCATCGCCGTCGGCGAGTCGCGGGGCACCGATCACCGAGTCCTGGTGGCGGCGGCCCGGGAGGGGATCGTCAACGCGCTCAAACATGCCGGCCCCGCCTCGGTGTACCTGGAGTCCACCGCTGCTGAGGACGCGGTGTTCATCCGCGACCGTGGGGTGGGCTTCGACCCCGCCGGCATCGAATCTGACCGGCTCGGGGTGCGTGAATCGATCATCGGGCGGATGAACCGGGCCGGGGGATCCGCGCGGATCCGTTCCGGGGAGAACGGCACCGAAGTCCAGCTCCGGATGCCCGTCGCCGCGGCGACCGGGCCGGAGCCGGCGACCGAGCCGACGCCAGAGCGCGAGGAGACCTATGGGTGAGCACCCTCCCCGGCAGCCTTCAGGCGCCATGGGCGGCCAGAGCAGAGGCCGCGCAGAGCCAGCACCACCGGGCGCGCGACTGCGTCGGGTGGTGATCATCGATGACCACGGCATCTTCCGCGCCGGGCTCAAGTCAGAGTTGGCTGGTCGCGTGGAGGTCGTCGGAGAGGGCCACGACGTCGAGTCGGCGATCTCTGCGGTCCGGGCCGGACAACCGGATGTGGTGCTCCTCGACGTCCATCTGCCCGGAGGCACCGGCGGGGGAGGGGCCGAGGTCGTGCGCGCCTGCCGAGACCTCCCCGAGGTGCGCTTCCTCGCGATCAGCGTCTCCGATCAGGCTGAAGACGTGGTCTCGGTGATCCGCGCCGGGGCCCGCGGCTACGTCACCAAGACCATCAGCACCGCCGAGCTGGTCGAGGCGGTCCAGGACGTCGCCGGCGGTGATGCGGTCTTCTCTCCACGCCTGGCAGGCTTCGTCCTGGACGCCTTCGGCACCGGCGGCGTCGAAGACGTGCGCGATGAGGAGCTCGACCGACTCTCCGCGCGTGAGGTGGAGGTCATGCGGCTGATCGCGCGCGGCTACACCTACCGGGAGCTCGCCAGCGAGCTGTTCATCTCGATCAAGACCGTGGAGACCCATGTCTCCAAGGTGCTGCGCAAGCTCCAGCTCTCCTCCCGACACGAGCTCACCCGCTGGGCGGAGCGGCGCCGGATCGTCTGAGGCCCGACCGGCCGGGCCGCAGGCCCCGCCCAGAGGGCCACCGCGCCCCCGGCCGGAGGCGTCGTGGACCCTCGGCCGGCGGCGTCGTGGACCTTCACCCGGAACCGGCGCTGAGTCGGCGCTGAGCCGGGCGCGCCGGGGATGTGTCCCACCGCACGCCCCGCGCGTGGAGGCTGGTACAGTTACTGCCCAGAAAGCCCGGAGCCCGTCAGCGCTCTCCGCCGGCCTTCCCATTCGGCGTCAGGCGCAGTCCTCACGTCCTTCGCCCCAGTGGCCTCGTCTTGCCTTGGGCTGCCTTCGTGGTCTATTCTGTACTTTTGCGCATCTTCTCTACATCAGTGCCTTCAAATAGCGGTGGGCAGTTGAATTTATGCGTGATTCCTACGGAAGCTACGAAGGTCTGTGGAAGGATCCAACTTGGTCGCCTCGAGCACCTCAACGACTCAAACCGCTGCCTCGGCCCGCACTGCTGAATACGCAGGCCGACTCTCATTCGCAAAGATCCACGAACCCCTCGATGTCCCAGAGCTTCTGGCTCTGCAGATCGACTCCTTCGACCGCCTCATCGGCAACGACAGCTGGGCTGCTCGTGTCGAGGAGGCCCGACAGAAGGGCATCAAGGGCGTTTCCGAAACCTCCGGACTCTCCGACATCTTCGAAGAGATGTCACCGATCGAGGACTTCCAGGGCACCATGTCCCTGAGCTTCTCCGATCCTGAGTTCGCCGACCCCAAGATGCCGGTCGCTGAGTGCAAGGAACGGGACACCACGTATTCCGCTCCGCTGTACGTCAAGGCCGAGTTCATGAACCACAACACCGGCGAGATCAAGCAGCAGACCGTGTTCATGGGCGATTTCCCGCTCATGACCGATCGCGGCACATTCATCATCAACGGCACCGAGCGTGTCGTGGTGTCCCAGCTGGTCCGTTCCCCGGGTGCCTACTTCGAGCGCACCCCGGACAAGACCAGCGACAAGGACATCTACACCGCCAAGGTCATCCCCTCCCGCGGTGCCTGGTTCGAGCTCGAGATCGACAAGCGCGATCAGGTCGGCGTGCGCCTCGACCGCCGTCGCAAGCAGCCGGTCACCGCGCTGCTGAAGGCCCTGGGCTGGAGCGAGTCCCAGATCCTGGAAGAGTTCGGCGAGTATGACTCGATCCGCGCCACCATGGAGAAGGACGCCTTCGAGACCCAGGCCGACGCGCTGATCGACATCTACCGCAAGCTGCGTCCAGGCGAGCCGCCGACCGTGGAGGCCGCCGAGTCGCTGCTGCGCGGGCTCTACTTCACGCCGAAGCGCTACGACCTGGCCAAGGTGGGCCGTTACAAGCTCAACCGCAAGCTCGGCGTGGACAAGGCGTTCACCGACGCCGACGCCTCGGTGCTCAACGAGCAGGACATCGTCGCGATGATCCACTACCTCGCCGCGCTGCACGCCGGCAAGGAGAACATCAAGGGCATCCGCGACGGCTCCGAGATCGACGTCCACATCTCCGTGGATGACATCGACCACTTCGGCAACCGGCGCATCCGTGCGGTCGGCGAGCTCATCGAGAACCAGGTCCGCACCGGCCTGTCTCGTATGGAGCGTGTGGTGCGCGAGCGGATGACGACTCAGGACGTCGAGGCCATCACGCCGCAGACGCTGATCAACATCCGCCCCGTCGTCGCCTCCATCAAGGAGTTCTTCGGCACTTCCCAGCTCTCGCAGTTCATGGATCAGAACAACCCGCTGGCCGGACTGACGCACAAGCGTCGCCTCTCCGCGCTGGGCCCGGGCGGTCTCTCCCGTGATCGCGCCGGCATGGAGGTCCGTGACGTCCACCCGTCGCACTACGGCCGCATGTGCCCCATCGAGACCCCGGAAGGCCCGAACATCGGCCTGATCGGCTCGCTGGCCACCTACGGGCGGATCAACGCCTTCGGCTTCATCGAGACCCCGTACCGCAAGGTCGTCAAGGGTGTCGTCACCGAACAGATCGACTACCTCACCGCCGACGACGAGCTGGTCTCCCAGATCGCCCAGGCCAACGCGCCGCTGAACGAGGACGGGACCTTCGCAGAAGCCACCGTCCTCTGCCGCGGCCGTGCAGACGGAACCGGTGAGCAGGGCGAGCCCGTGCTGACCATCCCGGACGAGATCGACTACATGGACGTCTCGCCGCGCCAGATGGTGTCAGTCGCCACCGCGCTGATCCCGTTCCTGGAGCACGACGACGCCAACCGCGCGCTGATGGGTGCGAACATGCAGCGCCAGGCTGTGCCGCTGCTGGAGTCCGAGTCACCGCTGGTCGGCACCGGCATGGAGAAGTTCGCCGCCATCGACGCCGGAGATTCGGTCACCGCTGAGAAGCCCGGCGTGGTCACCCGCGTCGCGGCCGACATGGTCACCGTGCTCAACGACGACGGCACGCAGATCCACTACCCGATCATGAAGTTCCAGCGCTCGAACCAGGGCAACGCCTACAACCAGCGTGTGCGGGTCTCCGAGGGGGATCGTCTGGAGCGCCAGTCGATCATCGCCGACGGACCTTCCACCGAGGCCGGCGAGCTGGCCCTGGGCAAGAACCTGCTGGTCGCGTTCATGTCCTGGGAGGGTCACAACTTCGAGGATGCGATCATCCTCTCCCAGCGGATGATCCAGGACGATGTGCTCACCTCGATCCACATCGAGGAGCACGAGGTCGACGCCCGCGACACCAAGCTCGGTGCCGAAGAGGTCACTCGTGACATCCCCAACGTCTCCGAGGAGATGCTCGCCCAGCTCGACGAGCGCGGCATCATCCACATCGGTGCCGAGGTCTCCGCCGGAGACATCCTGGTCGGTCGCGTCACGCCCAAGGGCGAGACCGAGCTGACCCCGGAGGAGCGCCTGCTGCGCGCCATCTTCGGTGAGAAGTCCCGCGAAGTGCGCGACACCTCGCTGAAGGTTCCCCACGGCGAGTCCGGCACCGTCATCGGCGTCCGGATCTTCGATGCGGAGGAGGGCGATGATCTGCCCCCCGGTGTGAACCAGCTGGTCCGCGTCTACGTGGCCAACAAGCGCAAGATCACCGACGGCGACAAGCTCGCCGGCCGCCACGGCAACAAGGGCGTCATCTCCAGGATCCTTCCTGTGGAGGACATGCCCTTCCTGCCCGACGGCACCGCGGTGGACATCGTGCTCAACCCGCTGGGCGTGCCCGGTCGTATGAACATCGGCCAGGTCATGGAGGTCCACCTCGGGTGGGCCGCCAAGCAGGGCTGGAAGATCGAGGGCGAGCCTGACTGGATCAAGAAGCTCCCGAACCTGCCCCGCGAGACCGGACCCACCAAGGTCTCCACCCCGGTGTTCGACGGCGCCGAGCCGGCCGAGCTGACCGGCATCCTGGAGTCTGTGAACCCGTCACGCGACGGCGAGCAGCTCGTGGGCGCCAACGGCAAGGCGCAGCTCTTCGACGGTCGCTCCGGTGAGCCGTTCCCCGAGGGCGTCGCGGTCGGTTACATGTACATCCTGAAGCTGCACCACCTTGTCGACGACAAGATCCACGCACGCTCCACCGGACCGTACTCGATGATCACCCAGCAGCCCCTGGGCGGCAAGGCACAGTTCGGCGGACAGCGCTTCGGTGAGATGGAGGTCTGGGCCCTGGAGGCCTATGGCTCCGCCTACACCCTGCAGGAGCTGCTGACGATCAAGTCCGATGACATCCACGGTCGAGTGAAGGTCTACGAGGCCATCGTGAAGGGCGAGAACATTCCGGAGCCAGGCGTTCCGGAGTCGTTCAAGGTGCTCATCAAGGAGATGCAGTCGCTCTGCCTCAACGTGGAGGTCCTCTCCGCGGACGGCAGCAAGGTCGAGATGCGTGACTCGGAGGAAACCGGGTTCAGCGCTGCGGAGGAGCTCGGCATCGACCTCTCCCGCGCAGAGCCCAGCTCGGTCGAAGAGGTCTGAGGGCCTCACCGATGCACCTTCACTCCGTCACGAATCTTTAGAGAAAAGAGAGATACCGGACTATGTCCCAAGAATCCTCATTCGGCACAATGCGTATCGGGCTTGCCACCGGTGACGAAATCCGTGGTTGGTCATATGGTGAGGTCAAGAAGCCTGAAACCATCAACTACCGCACCCTGAAGCCCGAGAAGGACGGACTCTTCTGCGAGAAGATCTTCGGCCCGTCCCGGGACTGGGAGTGCTACTGCGGCAAGTACAAGCGGGTCCGCTTCAAGGGCATCATCTGTGAGCGCTGCGGCGTCGAGGTCACTCGCGCCAAGGTGCGTCGTGAGCGGATGGGCCACATCCAGCTCGCCGCCCCGGTGACCCACATCTGGTACTTCAAGGGCGTTCCCTCGCGCTTGGGCTACCTGCTTGACCTGGCGCCGAAGGACCTCGAGAAGGTCATCTACTTCGCCGCCTACATGATCACCGAGGTCGACACCGACCGTCGCCACGACGACCTGCCGAACCTGCAGGCCGAGATCGATCAGGAGCTCAAGCACCTGGCCGATCAGCGTGACTCCGACATCGCCGCGATCTCCAAGGACCTCGAGGGTGACCTCGAGCGCCTGGAGGGCGAGGGTGCCAAGGCTGCCGAGAAGAAGAAGGCACGCGACACCTCCGACAAGCAGATGTCGCAGGTGCGCAAGCGCGCCGACGCCGAGATCGAGCAGCTCGAGCGGGTCTGGGATCGCTTCAAGAACCTCAAGGTCTCCGACCTCGAGGGCGATGAGGCGCTCTTCCGTGAGATGCGCACCCGCTACGGCCAGTACTTCGAAGGTGCGATGGGCGCTGAAGCGATCCAGCGTCGCCTGGCCACCTACGACATGGAGGCCGAGGCAGAGCGTCTGCGCGAGATCATCGCCACCGGCAAGGGCCAGCGCAAGACCCGCGCCCTGAAGCGGCTGAAGGTGCTCAACGCGTTCCTCGCCAACGGGACCACCCCGCGCGGCATGGTGCTCGAGGCCGTCCCGGTGATCCCCCCGGAGATCCGTCCGATGGTCCAGCTCGACGGCGGTCGCTTCGCGACCTCAGACCTCAACGATCTGTACCGTCGCGTGATCAACCGCAACAACCGCCTGAAGCGTCTGCTGGATCTCGGTGCTCCCGAGATCATCGTGAACAACGAGAAGCGCATGCTCCAGGAGTCCGTGGACTCGCTCTTCGACAACGGTCGTCGCGGTCGTCCGGTCACCGGACCGGGCAACCGTCCGCTGAAGTCGCTCTCCGACATGCTCAAGGGCAAGCAGGGACGCTTCCGGCAGAACCTGCTCGGCAAGCGCGTGGACTACTCCGGCCGTTCGGTCATCGTGGTGGGCCCGCAGCTGCAGCTGCATCAGTGTGGTCTGCCCAAGCAGATGGCGCTGGAGCTCTTCAAGCCCTTCGTGATGAAGCGCCTGGTCGATCTCAACCACGCGCAGAACATCAAGTCGGCCAAGCGCATGGTGGAGCGTCAGCGCCCCCAGGTGTGGGATGTTCTCGAAGAGATCATCACCGAGCACCCGGTGCTGCTGAACCGCGCACCCACCCTGCACCGTCTGGGCATCCAGGCCTTCGAGCCGCAGCTGGTGGAGGGCAAGGCCCTTCAGCTGCACCCGCTGGTCTGCTCGGCGTTCAACGCCGACTTCGACGGTGACCAGATGGCAGTCCACCTCCCGCTGTCCCCCGAGGCCCAGGCCGAGGCGCGCATCCTGATGCTCTCCTCGAACAACATCCTGAAGCCCTCGGACGGACGCCCGGTGGCGCTGCCCTCACAGGACATGATCATCGGTCTGCACCACCTGACCACCCAGCGTGAGGACGAGACCGGCGCAGGCCGCGCCTTCTCCTCCATCGGTGAGGCTCAGATGGCCTTCGACCTGCGCGAGCTGCACATCAACGCGCCGGTCAAGATCACCGTCGAGGGCTACACCCCCTCGGCGGCGGTTCCTGCTCCCGAAGGCTGGGAGCCCGGAACCCCGGCCACGCTGAACACCACGATGGGCAAGGTGCTCTTCAACCAGCTGCTGCCAGAGGGCTACCCCTGGCAGGACTCGGTGGCGGACAAGGGCCAGCTCTCAAGCCTGATCAACGATCTGGCCGAGCGCTACCCGAACAACGTCACCGCGCGCACCCTGGACAACCTCAAGGATGCCGGCTTCTACTGGTCCACCCGCTCGGGCGTCACCGTCGCAATCTCCGACGTGACCTCGAACATGGACAAGAAGAAGATCATGGACGTCTACGAGGACCAGGCCGCCAAGGTCCAGTCCCAGTACGACATGGGCCTGATCGGTGATGACGAGCGCCACGCAGAGCTGGTCGAGATCTGGACCAAGGCCACCGACGAGGTGGCCGCAGCGATGCAGGCCGGCATGGATGAGCACAACAACATCAACCGGATGGTCACCTCCGGCGCCCGAGGCAACTGGCTTCAGGTCCGACAGATCGCGGGCATCCGTGGTCTGGTGACCAACCCCAAGGGTGAGATCATCCCGCGGCCGATCAAGTCCTCCTACCGCGAGGGCCTCTCGGTCCTCGAGTACTTCATCGCCACCCACGGTGCCCGCAAGGGCCTGGCGGATACGGCGCTGAAGACGGCGAACTCGGGTTACCTGACCCGTCGTCTGGTGGACGTCTCGCAGGACGTCATCGTGCGTGAAGCAGACTGCGGGACCTCCCGCGGGCTGACCGTCACGATCGCGGTGGCCGATGAGAACGGTGAGCTGAAGCTGCACGACGAGGTGGAGAACTCCGCCTACGCACGCACGCTCGCCGTCGACGTGAACGACGCCGAGGGCAACCTTCTGGCCGAGGGCGGCTCAGACGTCGGCGATGTGCTGATCGACAAGCTCTTCGCCGCAGGCGTCTCTGAGATCAAGATCCGCTCCGTGCTGACCTGTGAGTCCGCCGTGGGTACCTGTACCCGCTGCTACGGACGCTCGCTGGCCACCGGACAGACCGTGGACATCGGCGAGGCTGTCGGCATCATCGCCGCACAGTCCATCGGTGAGCCCGGCACGCAGCTGACCATGCGTACCTTCCACACCGGCGGCATCGCCTCGGCCGATGACATCACCCAGGGTCTGCCCCGTATCCAGGAGCTCTTCGAGGCCCGCACCCCCAAGGGTGTGGCGCCGATCGCAGAGGTCGCCGGACGGGTGCACCTGGATGATTCAGAGAAGCAGCTGCGACTGGTGCTGACTCCTGATGACGGATCCGAGGAGCACGCCTACCCGATCCTGCGCCGCGCACGTCTGCTCGTCTCCGACGGTGAAGCCGTCGAGGTCGGTCAGCAGCTGGTGGCAGGCGCTGTGGATCCCAAGCAGGTGCTTCGAGTGCTCGGCCCCCGCGCCGCGCAGAAGTTCCTGGTCTCCGAGGTCCAGCACGTCTACCAGTCCCAGGGCGTGGGCATCCACGACAAGCACGTGGAGGTCATCGTCCGGCAGATGCTGCGCCGGGTCACCGTCATCGACTCCGGCGGCACGAAGCTGCTGCCGGGCGAGCTGGCGGACCGGTTCCGCTTCACTGCCGCCAACCGCAAGGCTGTGGCAGAGGGCGCGCAGCCGGCCTCGGGCCGTGACGAGCTGATGGGCATCACCAAGGCCTCACTGGCCACGGATTCCTGGCTCTCGGCGGCCTCCTTCCAGGAGACCACCCGGGTGCTCACCCAGGCGGCGATGGAGAGCAAGTCCGACCCGCTGCTGGGCCTGAAGGAGAACGTGATCATCGGCAAGCTGATCCCGGCCGGCACCGGTCTGGATCGCTACACGCAGTCCACGGTCGAGCCGACCGAGGAGGCCAAGGCCAACCTCTTCACCGGCCCGAGCCTCTACGGATCCAGCTTCGACTACGCAGGAGTCGAGGGCGACGGCGAGTTCCATGCCATCCCGCTCGACGACTACAACACCGATGTCGACTTCCGCTGAGCGGAGCTGACGGCTGCGTCCGCTGAGGCCCGCAGCACCGGGTATCAGGGACTGAGCACGAGAAGAGGCCCGGGGGAGCGACGCTCTCCCGGGCCTCTTCTCGTCCGTAGGACCTTCCTGCGGCTGCAGAGTCTCCAGTCGAGCGTCGTGCCGGAGGGCCCGCCCTCGGCCCCGTTCGCTCTCTGCGGGTGCAGCTGGTAGTGTTAACCTGATTGTTTCTGATGTGGCAGAGGGACTCGGTCCGGGTTGCGGGAAAGGTGCGCAACACATGCCACATTTTTGCACGCCTGGGGACCAGAGCCCGCGGACCGTGTGTAGAACTCTCGACCGCGGGCAGACCTCAAGCCTCTGCTTCCCTCACTACACGTATGGAGAACGCATAGTGCCTACTATTCAGCAGCTTGTGCGCAAGGGGCGTCATCCCAAGCGCACCAAGAACAACACCCCTGCACTGCAGGGCAGCCCGATGCGTCGTGGCGTATGCACCCGTGTGTACACCACGACCCCGAAGAAGCCGAACTCCGCGCTGCGCAAGGTGGCTCGTGTTCGCCTCGGCGGCGGCGTCGAAGTCACCGCCTACATCCCAGGCGAGGGTCACAACCTGCAGGAGCACTCGATCGTGCTCGTGCGCGGCGGCCGTGTGAAGGACCTTCCCGGTGTCCGTTACAAGATCGTCCGCGGCGCCCTCGACACCCAGGGTGTCAAGGGTCGCGGTCAGGCTCGCTCCCGCTACGGCGCCAAGAAGGAGAAGAAGTAATGCCACGTAAGGGACCCGCACCTAAGCGCCCTCTCGTCCAGGATCCGGTCCACGGATCACCCTTGGTCACACAGCTGATCAACAAGGTCCTGGTCGACGGCAAGAAGTCCACCGCTGAGCGCATCGTCTACGGCGCGCTCGACGGCGTCGCGAAGAAGTCCGGCGATGACCCGGTGACCACGCTCAAGAAGGCCATGGACAACGTCCGCCCCGCACTGGAGGTCCGCTCCCGCCGCGTCGGCGGCGCGACCTACCAGGTCCCGGTGGAGGTCAAGCCCGGTCGCTCGACCGCGCTGGCCCTGCGCTGGCTGGTCGGCTACTCCAAGGACCGCCGCGAGAAGAGCATGACGGATCGCCTGATGAACGAGATCCTCGACGCCTCCAACGGCCTCGGTGCCGCTGTGAAGCGCCGCGAGGACACTCACAAGATGGCAGAGTCCAACAAGGCCTTCGCCCACTACCGCTGGTAATAGAAAAGGGGAATCACCGTGGCACAAGACGTGCTCACTGACCTCAAGAAGGTCCGCAACATCGGCATCATGGCTCACATCGATGCCGGTAAGACCACCGCAACCGAACGCATCCTGTTCTACACCGGCATGAACCACAAGATCGGTGAAACCCACGACGGTGCGTCCACGACGGACTGGATGGAGCAGGAGAAAGAGCGCGGCATCACGATCACCTCCGCCGCGGTGACCTGCTTCTGGGGCGACAACCAGATCAACATCATCGACACCCCCGGGCACGTGGACTTCACCGTCGAGGTGGAGCGCGCGCTGCGCGTCCTCGATGGCGCCGTCGCCGTCTTCGACGGCAAGGAAGGCGTGGAGCCGCAGTCTGAGACTGTCTGGCGCCAGGCCGACAAGTACAACGTCCCGCGCATCTGCTTCGTCAACAAGATGGACAAGCTCGGCGCTGACTTCTACTACACCGTGGACACCATCAAGTCCCGACTCGGTGCAACACCCCTGGTGATGCAGCTGCCGATCGGCTCTGAGAGTGAATTCGTCGGCGTCGTCGACCTGCTCCAGATGAAGGCCCTGGTGTGGCCCGGCGACTCCAAGGGCGATGTGACCATGGGTGCTGAGTATGAGACCCAGGAAATCCCCGAGGACATGAAGGAGCAGGCCGAGGAGTACCGCAACACGCTCATCGAGCAGGTTGCCGAAGCTGACGATGTGCTGATGAACAAGTACCTCGAAGGCGAAGAGATCTCCAACGACGAGCTCAAGGAAGGCGTCCGCAAGCTCACCGTGGCTTCCGCCGCCTACCCGGTCTTCTGCGGCTCCGCGTTCAAGAACCGCGGCGTCCAGCCGATGCTCGACGCTGTCATCGACTACCTGCCCACCCCGGCAGACGTCGAGGCCATGGAGGGCCACAAGCCCAACCATGAGGACGAGATCCTGACCCGCCGCCCGAGCAAGGACGAGCCGTTCTCCGCTCTGGCATTCAAGATCGCCTCCCACCCCTTCTTCGGGCAGCTCACCTTCATCCGCGTCTACTCCGGCAAGCTCAACGCCGGAGCGCAGATCGTGAACTCCACGAAGGGCAAGAAGGAGCGCATCGGCAAGCTCTTCCAGATGCACGCCAACAAGGAGATGCCGGTCGACGAGATCCAGGCCGGTCACATCTACGCGGTCATCGGACTCAAGGACACCACCACCGGTGACACCCTGTGCGATCCGAACCACCAGATCGTGCTCGAGTCGATGACCTTCCCGGAGCCGGTGATCTCTGTGGCCATCGAGCCGAAGTCGAAGAGTGACCAGGAGAAGCTCTCCACGGCCATTCAGAAGCTTGCAGCCGAGGACCCGACCTTCACCGTCACCCAGAACGACGAGACCGGCCAGACCGAGATCGGCGGAATGGGCGAGCTCCACCTGGACATCCTGGTGGACCGCATGCGCCGCGAGTTCAACGTGGAGGCGAACGTGGGCAAGCCCCAGGTCGCCTACCGCGAGACCATCAAGAAGCGTGTGGAGAAGGTCGACTACACCCACAAGAAGCAGACCGGTGGTTCGGGTCAGTTCGCCAAGGTGCTCATGAACTTCGAGCCCCTGGACACCGCGGACGGCGAGATGTACGAATTCGCCAACCTGGTGACCGGTGGACGCATTCCCCGCGAATACATCCCCTCGGTGGATGCAGGCATCCAGGACGCCATGGGTCTCGGCGTCCTCGCCGGCTACCCGATGGTCGGTGTCAAGGCCGAACTGACCGACGGCGCCTACCACGACGTCGACTCCTCGGAGATGGCGTTCAAGCTCGCCGGCTCCCAGGTGTTCAAGGAAGGCGCACGCCGGGCCAACCCGGTGCTGCTCGAGCCGATGATGTCCGTCGAAGTCCGTACTCCTGAGGAGTACATGGGCGAGGTCATCGGTGACCTGAACTCCCGCCGCGGACAGATCCAGTCCATGGATGACGCGGCAGGCGTGAAGGTCATCAAGGCACTCGTGCCGCTGTCCGAGATGTTCGGCTACATCGGCGAGCTGCGCTCGCGCACTCAGGGCCGCGCAGTCTTCACCATGTCCTTCAACTCTTACGCAGAGGTTCCGAAGGCCGTGGCAGAAGAGATCATCGAGAAGAACCGCGGCGCCTGATCCCCAACTCGGCTCCCCGGGTCCGCTGAGTCCGCTCAGCGGCCCGGGACCGAGCCGGGCGGCTCGGCAATGCTTTGAGGAAGCGA
This sequence comes from Nesterenkonia sp. DZ6, assembly GCF_022565835.1. NCBI lineage: Bacteria > Bacillati > Actinomycetota > Actinomycetes > Micrococcales > Micrococcaceae > Nesterenkonia > Nesterenkonia sp. DZ6. Next base: position 404,068 of record NZ_JAJOYW010000002.1, on the reverse strand, counting down.
GGTCCCCGATTGACCTCCATTGCTCCTCACGCACCACCATTCGGGAAATTTCACCAAATACCTAGCGATTAGTAGACTTGCATGAGTTTCAGCCTCGTTGACAGTGCGGCTGGAGTAAGTCTTCTTACCTGAACAAGTTCTATAGGAGGAACCTGTGGCCAAGGCAAAGTTCGAGCGTAACAAGCCGCACCTTAACATCGGCACCATCGGTCACGTCGACCATGGCAAGACCACCCTGACCGCCGCGATCTCAAAGGTCCTGGCAGATAAGTTCCCGGACCTGAACCAGGGACGCGACTTCGCCTCGATCGACAACGCTCCCGAGGAGCGCGAGCGCGGCATCACGATCAACGTCTCCCACGTGGAGTACCAGACCGACAAGCGCCACTATGCACACGTGGACGCCCCCGGTCACGCTGACTACGTGAAGAACATGATCACCGGTGCTGCTCAGATGGACGGTGCGATCCTGGTCGTCGCCGCCACTGACGGCCCGATGGCACAGACTCGCGAGCACGTGCTGCTCGCCCGCCAGGTGGGCGTCCCCTCCCTGCTGGTCGCACTGAACAAGTCCGACATGGTCGAGGACGAAGAGCTCCTGGACCTCGTCGAGATGGAGGTGCGCGAGCTCCTCGATTCACAGGGCTACGACGGCGACAACGCACCGGTCATCCGCACCTCAGGCCTGAAGGCTCTCGAGGGCGACGCCGAGTGGGTCAAGACCGTTGAAGAGCTCATGGAAGCCGTGGATACCTTCATCCCGGAGCCAGAGCGCGACAAGGACAAGCCGTTCCTGATGCCCATCGAGGACGTCTTCACCATCACCGGTCGCGGCACCGTGGTCACCGGCCGCGCAGAGCGCGGCACGCTGAAGATCAACTCCGAGATCGAGATCCTCGGTATTCGTCCGAAGCAGAAGACCACCGTCACCGGTATCGAGATGTTCCACAAGCAGCTCGACGAGGCATGGGCCGGCGAGAACTGTGGTCTGCTGCTTCGCGGTCTGAAGCGCGATGACGTTGAGCGCGGCCAGGTCGTGGCTGCTCCCAACTCCATCACCCCGCACACCCAGTTCGAGGCCAACGTCTACATCCTCTCCAAGGATGAGGGCGGTCGCCACAACCCCTTCTACACCAACTACCGTCCGCAGTTCTACTTCCGGACCACCGACGTCACCGGCGTCATCTCGCTGCCCGAGGGCACCGAGATGGTCATGCCCGGTGACAACACTGAGATGACCGTTGAGCTCATCCAGGAGATCGCCATGGAAGAGGGCCTCGGCTTCGCCATCCGCGAGGGTGGACGCACCGTTGGTTCAGGTCGAGTCGTCAAGATCCTCAAGTAAGACCTGAGCTTCATGATGGTCGCGCAGACCTGAGCTGAACAACAGCTCAGCACAGGTCTGCGCAGCTCGATGAACAGGAGACCCCGGTGGCATGAGCCACCGGGGTCTCCTGTTTGTCATGGGTCTCCATCTATGTGAGAATAGACAGGTTGCTCACGGGCGCCATGCCCCGGTGTGCCCTCGGGTCCACCGTGTGGAGCGAATACCAGAACTTCAAAACCGACACCTCGCCAAGTGTCTCGCTGTGTGCAGATTTACTGTTCATATAAGCGACACGCCCGACCGCGGGGGTCGGATGCCCGTCAGTTCGAGGAACCCGTCGAGACCTGCTTCCCGCAGGATTCGCCCGGACGGATTCGGACTGTGCGGGTCGTGCATCAGCTTCGTGATCGTCAGACTCGGGAGACCGAGCAGATCGTGTTGCAGGTGCGCAGCCCATAACTGCAGAAGGTCAGTACCGCCTGTGCCCGCGAGGGACCAGCGCTGAATGCCTCTCTGGGAGCCCCATGGCTCCGTCACAGTCTTGGGCTGCGACGTAAGACGAATGTCAGAACACCAGAAAGAGGCTCAACGCATGGCGGGACAGAAAATCCGCATCCGGCTGAAGTCGTATGACCACGAAGTCATCGACACCTCGGCCCGGAAGATCGTCGACACGGTCACACGTGCTGGTGCAACGGTTGTCGGCCCAGTGCCGCTGCCCACCGAGAAGAACGTGTACGCCGTGATCCGGTCTCCCCACAAGTACAAAGACTCTCGCGAGCACTTCGAGATGCGCACCCACAAGCGCCTGATCGACATCGTGGATCCGACGCCCAAGGCTGTCGATTCCCTGATGCGACTCGACCTGCCTGCAGACGTCAATATCGAGATCAAGCTCTAGCAGGGAGGTGCTGAGAACACTATGACCAATATTTCCCGCGTTGAACTGAACGTCAAGGGGCTGCTGGGCACGAAGCTCGGCATGACCCAGGTCTGGGACGAGAACAACCTTCTCATCCCAGTCACTGTTGTCCAGGCCGACTCCAACGTCGTGACCCAGATCCGCACCACCGACAGCGACGGCTACAACTCCGTCCAGATCGGCTTCGGACGCATCGATCCCCGCAAGGTGACCAAGCCGCTGGCAGGCCACTTTGAGAAGGCCGGCGTGACTCCACGCCGCCACGTCGTGGAGATCCGCACCGGTGACTCGGGCTCGTATGAGCTCGGCCAGGACCTCACCGTCGAGTCTTTCGAGACCGGCCAGAAGGTCGATGTCATCGGCAAGACCAAGGGCAAAGGCTTCGCCGGCGTCATGAAGCGTCATGGCTTCGCTGGTGTGGGCGCCTCGCACGGTTCCCACAAGAACCACCGCAAGCCAGGCTCCATCGGCGGCGCATCCACTCCGGGTCGCGTCTTCAAGGGTCTGCGCATGGCAGGTCGGATGGGCGGCGTCCGTCAGACCACCCACAACCTGACCGTCCACGCAGTGGACCCCGAGAAGAACCTGCTGCTCATCAAGGGTGCCCTTCCGGGTGCTCGCGGCCAGGTCGTCCTGGTCCGCACCGCAGTGAAGGGAGCATGATCCACATGGCCAACAAGGTTTCTGTCGACTTCCCCGCCGAAGTATTCGACGCCAAGACCAATGTCGCGCTGATCCACCAGGTGGTCGTCGCACAGCGGGCCGCGGCTCGCCAGGGCACCCACAAGACCAAGACTCGTGCAGAGGTCTCCGGCACCGGCGCCAAGCCGTTCCGGCAGAAGGGCACAGGTCGTGCTCGTCAGGGTTCGCTGCGCGGACCGCACATGGTCGGCGGTGGCGTGGTCCACGGACCGCAGCCACGCGACTACTCCCAGCGCACGCCCAAGAAGATGAAGGCCGCCGCCCTGCGCGGTGCCCTCTCTGACCGGGCACGCAACGACCGCATCATCGTCGTGGATGCACTGGTCACCGACCAGGCGTCGACGAAGGCGGCCAAGGCTGCACTGGCAGGTCTCGGCGGAGCGAACCGCAACTGGCTGGTCGTGCTCGACCGCAGCGATGACATCGCCGCGCTGTCGACCCGCAACCTGCCGCACGTCCACACCCTGTATGCCGATCAGCTGAACACCTACGACGTCATCGTCTCCGATGACATCGTGTTCACGCAGGCCGGCTATGACGCCTTCCTGGCACAGGGAACTGCGAAGGAGGAGACCAAGTGAGCGTCCTTACCAGCAAGGACCCGCGCGACGTCGTCATCGCACCCGTCGTGTCGGAAAAGTCCTACAGCCTCATCGATGAGGGCAAGTTCACCTTCCTGGTGGACCCCCGGGCCACGAAGTCCGAGATCAAATACGCGGTGGAGAAGATCTTCTCCGTGCGTGTCGACTCGGTCAACACCATCAACCGAGCTGGCAAGCGCAAGCGCACCAAGTTCGGATGGGGCTCACGCACCGGCACGAAGCGGGCGATCATCACCCTCAAAGAGGGACACAACATTGACATCTTCGGAGGATCCGCAGCCTGATCGGCTGATCGGAACCACTTGATCGAGGAAGAAGAATATGGCTATCCGTAACCTCAAGCCGAACACACCGGGCCAACGCGGCTCGTCTGTGGCCGACTTTGCAGAGATCACCCGGGACACCCCGGAGAAGTCCTTGCTGCGTCCGCTGTCCAAGACTGGCGGCCGAAACAGCTCGGGCAAGATCACCACACGTCACAAGGGTGGTGGCCACAAGCGCCAGTACCGTGTGATCGATTTCCGTCGCGCAGACAAGGACGGCGTGCCGGCGAAGGTCGCTCACATCGAGTATGACCCGAACCGCACCGCTCGTATCGCGCTGCTGCACTTCATCGATGGCACCAAGCGCTACATCCTGGCTCCGGCCAAGCTGGAGCAGGGTGCTGCCGTGGAGTCCGGCCCCAACGCTGACATCAAGCCAGGCAACAACCTGCCGCTGCGCAACATCCCACTCGGCACCGTGGTGCACGCGGTGGAGCTGCGGCCAGCAGGCGGCGCCAAGCTCGGCCGCTCCGCAGGTGCAGGCATCCAGCTGGTGGCCCGCGAGGGCAAGTTCGCCCAGCTGCGTCTGCCCTCCGGCGAGGTCCGCAACGTCGACGTGCGCTGCCGTGCGACCATCGGCGCCGTGGGCAACGCCGAGCAGTCCAACATCAACTGGGGCAAGGCTGGACGCATGCGCTGGAAGGGCGTTCGTCCGACCGTCCGCGGTGTTGTGATGAACCCGGTCGACCACCCGCACGGTGGTGGCGAAGGCAAGACCTCCGGCGGTCGTCATCCGGTCAACCCGAATGGCAAGCCGGAAGGGCGCACCCGCCGTCCGAACAAGGCAAGCGACAAGCTCATCGTGCGTCGCCGTCGTACCAAGAACAAGCGATAGGAGCCTGGAGACATGCCACGCAGCTTGAAGAAGGGCCCCTTCGTAGATCAGCACCTGTACCTCAAGGTCGTCGCTGAGAACGAAAAGGGCACCAAGAATGTCATCAAGACATGGTCCCGCCGTTCCATGATCATCCCCGACATGCTCGGCCACACTCTGGCTGTGCACGACGGACGCAAGCACATCCCCGTGTTCATCACTGAGTCGATGGTCGGGCACAAGCTCGGCGAGTTCGCTCCGACGCGTACATTCCGCGGCCATGTGAAGGACGACAAGAAGGGCAAGCGCCGCTGATCGCTTCCTCATCCGAGGAACGATCTGCGAGCTTGTACTTCGTGTCACAAGACGAGAGAAGGAAAGCAATGGAAGCCAAGGCAATTGCGCGCTACCTGCGTGTGACGCCTATGAAGGCCCGGCGCGTCGTCGACCTTGTCCGCGGCAAGCAGGCCAACGAAGCACTGGCAATTCTGAAGTTCGCCCCTCAGGGCGCTACAGAGCCGGTGGCCAAGGTGGTCGCTTCTGCGCTGGCGAATGCTCGCCAGCACGCAGACAAGGAAGGAGTCGCCTTTAACGAGGACGCCTTCTTCATCACCGAGGCACGCGTCGACGAAGGCCCGACCATGAAGCGGTTCCGACCCAGGGCTCAAGGCCGGGCGTTCCGCATCAACAAGCGCACCAGCCACGTGACCATCGTGGTCGGCGCCGAAGAGAAAGGTGGGGATCAGTAGTGGGACAGAAGATCAACCCCAATGGTTTCCGTCTGGGCATCACCACTGACCACGTTTCGCACTGGTACGCCGACTCGACCAAGGCCGGTCAGCGATACAAGGACTTCGTGAAAGAGGATGTCCAGATTCGGGAACTCCTGGCCAAGTCCGTGGAGCGCGCCGGCATCTCGAAGGTTGAGATCGAGCGCACCCGCGATCGTGTTCGTGTGGATATCCACACTGCGCGGCCAGGCATCGTCATCGGTCGCCGCGGCGCCGAGGCGGACCGGATCCGCAGCGAGCTGGAGAAGCTCACCGCCAAGCAGATCCAGCTGAACATCCTCGAGGTCAAGAGCCCCGAGACCGATGCTCAGCTGGTCGCCCAGGGTGTGGCCGAGCAGCTCGCGGCTCGTGTGGCCTTCCGCCGCGCGATGAAGAAGGCCATCACCTCGGCGATGCGTTCAGGGGCAAAGGGTATTCGTATCCAGTGCGCCGGTCGCCTCGGCGGTGCAGAGATGTCCCGCTCCGAGTTCTACCGCGAAGGTCGCGTTCCGCTGCACACCCTGCGCGCGAACATCGACTTCGGCAAGCACGAGGCCAAGACCACCTTCGGCCGCATCGGTGTGAAGGTCTGGGTCTACAAGGGCGATCTCACCGCCAAGGAACTCGCCGCCCAGCAGGCTGCACAGCCTTCCGGTCGCGGTGGAGCCCGTGGTGGTCGTGGTGGACCCCGTGGTGGAGGCGAAGAGCGTCGTCGTCGTGGCCCAGGCCGCGGTCGCGAAGCCGGTGCCCAGGCACCCGCCGAAGCCGGATCTGGTGCTGAAGGAGGGCAGAGCTGATGTTGATGCCCCGCCGAGTCAAGTACCGCAAGCCGCACCGGCCCAAGCGCCGCGGGCGGGCCAAGGGTGGAACCGAGCTCGCCTTCGGCGAGTACGGCATCCAGGCCCTTGATCCCGCCTACGTGACGAACCGCCAGATCGAATCTGCGCGTATCGCCATGACCCGCCACATCAAGCGTGGCGGCAAGGTCTGGATCAACATCTACCCGGACCAGCCGCTGACGAAGAAGCCTGCCGAGGTCCGCATGGGCTCCGGCAAGGGTTCTCCCGAGTGGTGGATCGCCAACGTCAAGCCCGGACGCATCATGTTCGAGCTGTCCGGTGTCACGGAGGAAGTCGCCAAAGAGGCGCTCCGCCTGGCAATCCACAAGCTGCCCATGAGGGCACGCGTGATCAGCCGAGAGAGTGGTGAGTGACAATGGCAGTTGGAACCAAAGAGCTGACCGTTGAGAAGCTCGCAGAGATGGACTCAGCAGGCCTGTCAGAGGCGCTGCGCTCTTCCAAGGAAGAGCTGTTCAACCTCCGCTTCCAGTCCGCCACCGGCCAGCTGGAGAGCTCCAGCCGGTTGAAGGACATCAAGCGCGACATCGCCCGGATCTACACCGTGGTGCGTGAGCGGGAGCTGGGCATTCGCGAGAATGTCGATGCCGCCGCGGACTCCTCGGATTCGGCTGATGAGCAGAACGAGAAGAAGACTGAGGACTGAGCATGAGTGAAGCAACTGCAGAGACCCGCAATGACCGCAAGACCCTGCGTGGCGTCGTCGTCTCCGACAAGATGAATAAAACCATCGTCGTCGAGGTCGAGGACCGTCGCAAGCATGGTCTGTACGGCAAGATCATGAAGCGGCACACGAAGTTCATGGCACACGATGAGAACGAGCAGGCAGGTGTCGGCGACACCGTGGTGATCGCCGAGACCCGTCCGCTGTCCGCAGCCAAGCGCTGGCGGCTGGCCGAGATCGTCGAAAAGGCAGAGTGATTCCGGTGCTCCGGGATCGGCGCAGCAGCTGCTGCCGCTGACGCCGGAGCACCGAGAGCGCCTGCGTGCCTCCGAGGGCCCGACTGCTGCACCCCAGGGTGCGGGAGTTGGGCCCTCGGTGTATCTCGTGTAGGATATTGAGGCTGTGCGCCCTTTTAGATGAGGCTATCCACCTCAAAGGACAGCGCACGTCCCCGAAAGGGCCCCTCGGGGCCCCGGGAAACGCCGCCTCGGCCATGCATTCAGCTGCCCGTCCCGTGAGGGACGGAGAGTGTGTGGGTAAGCGGCCAGGGGACTTGTCAGGTAAGTCGGACCACATGCCCGAAGCGGTTTGATCGCCGCGTGAAGGTGTCCGACTCAGGCTAGAAGTTCCACAAGGCTCGGCACGAGTCCGAGAACCAGTGAGACGACAGGAGAAAACAAGTGATTCAACAGGAATCGCGGCTCAAGATCGCCGATAACACCGGTGCCAAGGAAGTCCTTGTCATCCGTGTCCTCGGTGGATCCGGACGCCGCTATGCAGGTATCGGCGACACATTCGTCGCCACCGTCAAGGACGCAATTCCGGGCGGCAACGTCAAGAAGGGCGACGTCATCAAGGCTGTTGTCGTGCGCACCAAGAAGAAGATCCGTCGCAACGACGGGTCATACATCAGCTTCGACGAGAACGCTGCTGTGATCCTCAAGGGTGAGACTCCTGAACCGCGCGGAACCCGTATCTTCGGGCCCGTCGGTCGCGAGCTGCGCGAGAAGAAGTTCATGAAGATCGTCTCGCTCGCCCCGGAGGTGCTCTGACTCATGGCCAAGATCAAGAAGGACGACCTCGTCCAGATCCTCACCGGCAAAGACAAGGGCAAGCAGGGCAAGGTCCTGCAGGTCCTGCCTCAGAAGGAACGCGTCCTCGTAGAGGGCGTCAACCGCGTGAAGCGTCACCTCCGTGCCGGCCAGTTCGGCAGCACCGAGGGCGGCATCGTGGAGTCTGAGGCTGCTATCCACATCTCCAACGTCGCTGTGGTTGACCCCGAGACGGGCAAGCCCACTCGCGTCGGCTACCGGCAGGAGACCGTGGAGCGTGATGGCGTCAGCAAGACCGTGCGCATCCGCTTCGCCAAAGCTTCCGGAAAGGACCTGTGATGACTGAGGTTCAGAGCGAGACTGAGAAGACCACCCCACGGCTCAAGGGCAAGTACCGCGCGGAGATCCGCTCCACGCTGCAGGAAGAGTTTGGATACTCCAACGTCATGGAGGTCCCCGGCCTGGTCAAGGTCGTGGTCAACATGGGCGTCGGCGAGGCAGCTCGCGATTCCAAGCTCATCCAGGGCGCCATCGAGGACCTGACCAAGATCACCGGTCAGAAGCCCAAGGTGACTCGCGCTCGGAAGTCCATCGCTCAGTTCAAGCTGCGCGAAGGACAGCCGATCGGCACGCACACCACGCTGCGTGGCGACCGCATGTGGGAGTTTGTGGACCGCCTGGTGACCCTCGCACTGCCCCGTATCCGCGATTTCCGCGGACTCAGCGGCAAGCAGTTCGACGGCAACGGCAACTACACCTTCGGTCTGACCGAACAGTCGGTGTTCCACGAGATCGATCAGGACAAGATCGATCGCCCTCGCGGCATGGACATCACTGTGGTGACCACCGCGAAGACTGATGAGGAAGGCCGCGCGCTGCTCAAGGCGCTGGGCTTCCCCTTCAAGACCGAATAACAGTAACTACGCCGCAGGTCCTTTCACCAAAGGTTCCGAACCCCCCGACTCACCTCGGGGGATCGAGTTCCTTCGGAGATCTGAAACCACGGCGAGGAAGGGCAGAAGCCCCTCATGACAATGACTGACCCAGTTGCAGACATGCTGACACGTCTGCGCAATGCCAACTCGGCTTTCCACGATCAGGTCTCGATGCCAAGCTCCAAGCTGAAGGTTCGCTTGGCTGACATCCTGAAGGCGGAAGGCTACATCTCCGAATGGCGCGAAGAGGAGGCCGAGGTCGGCAAGACCCTGGCCATCGACCTCAAGTTCGGCCCGAACCGTGAGCGTTCGATCGCCGGCCTGCGCCGCATCTCCAAGCCCGGTCTCCGGGTGTACGCGAAGTCCACCAACCTCCCGCACGTTCTGGGCGGCCTCGGCATCGCGATCCTGTCCACGTCCTCCGGTCTCCTCACTGACCGGCAGGCAGCCAAGAAGGGTGTAGGTGGGGAAGTCCTCGCCTACGTCTGGTAACCGGAAGGAGTCGAAGCACTATGTCACGCATCGGTCGTCTTCCGATCACCATCCCTGCCGGCGTCGAGGTCAAGCTGGAAGGTCGCCAGGTCTCCGTCAAGGGGCCCAAGGGCGAACTCTCCCGCACTCTTGCCGAAGGCATCACCGTCTCAGAAGAGGACGGCACCCTTACGGTGTCCCGTCCCAACGATGAGCGCGAATCGCGTTCACTCCACGGCCTGACCCGCACCCTGATCAACAACATGATCATCGGTGTCACCGAGGGCTACTCCAAGAAGCTCGAGATCGTCGGCACCGGTTACCGTGTGCTGGCCAAGGGCTCCGACCTGGAGTTCGCACTCGGCTATTCGCACCCCGTTCCGGTGAAGGCCCCTGAGGGCATCACCTTCGAGGTTGCGACCGCCACCAAGCTGGCTGTCAGCGGGATCGACAAGCAGCAGGTCGGCGAGGTCGCCGCCAACATCCGCAAACTGCGCAGGCCTGACCCGTACAAGGGCAAGGGCGTGCGTTACGAGGGCGAGCAGGTTCGCCGCAAGGCTGGAAAGGCAGGTAAGTAAACCATGGCTATTGGTATCAAGGGCAAGTCCAAATCCGCTGCCCGCGGCCGCCGCCACCTCCGCCTGCGCAAGAAGCTCAACGGTTCCGCTGAGCGTCCGCGCCTGGTGGTCAACCGCTCTGCTCGTCACATGGTCGCTCAGGTCGTCAACGACCTCGAGGGCACGACCCTGGTCTCCGCCACCACTATGGAGGCAGACCTGCGCAGCTTCGACGGCGACAAGACCGCCAAGGCGAAGAAGGTCGGCGAAATGGTCGCTGAGCGCGCCAAGGCAGCCGGCATCGACGCTGTGGTCTTCGACCGCGGCGGCAACAAGTACCACGGTCGCGTGGCCGCCGTCGCCGACGGCGCCCGGGAAGGTGGTCTGAAGCTGTGAGTGAGAACGCAAACAACCCTGAGAAGGACTCGTCTGTGACTGAGGCCAAGGAAACCGCCGCCCCCGAGACTGCACCGCAGACTCAGGCCGCCGGCGAGAACAGCAATGCTGCTCGCGGTGAGCGCGGCGGCCGCGGTGACAACCGCGGCGCTCGTGGTGGTCGCAGCGAAGGCGGCGGCCGCGGCGGTCGTGGTGGTCGTGGCGGGCGCGAAGAGGAGAAGGACAAGTTCCTCGAGCGCGTCGTGACCATCAACCGAGTGTCGAAGGTCGTCAAGGGCGGTCGTCGCTTCAGCTTCACCGCCCTGGTCATCGTCGGAGACGGCGACGGCCTGGTCGGCGTCGGCTACGGCAAGGCCAAGGAAGTCCCGGCTGCCATCGCCAAGGGTGTGGAAGAGGCCAAGAAGAGCTTCTTCCGCGTCCCGCGCGTCGGCTCCACCATCCCGCACCTGGTCAAGGGTGAGGATGCTGCCGGTGTCGTCCTGCTTCGTCCGGCCGCACCGGGTACCGGTGTGATCGCCGGCGGTCCGGTCCGCGCAGTCCTGGAATGCGCAGGCATTCACGACGTGCTGACCAAGTCCATGGGCTCGGTGAACGCCATCAACATCGTTCACGGCACCATCGACGCCCTCAAGCAGCTCGAAGAGCCCGAAGCCGTGGCAGCACGCCGCGGCAAGGCTCTCGACGAGATCGCACCGGCCCGGATGCTGCGCACGATGGCGGCTGACCGCGAAGCCCGTGCACAGAAGGCAGGTGCATGACTTTGCGCAGTACCGTCAATTACAACACCGCGCGGAACCTGAAGATCGGTGAGCACAAGCTCACCGTGACCCAGGTGAAGTCCCTGATCGGCGCCAACCCCAAGCACCGCGAGACTGTTCGCTCGCTCGGCCTGAAGCGGATCGGCCACACCGTGGTCCGTGACGCAGACGCCGTGACCGTGGGCATGCTCAACAGTGTGAAGCATCTAGTGAAGGCTGAGGAGGCGAACTAAGGATGCCAGAGAACACCGCTGCAGAATCCAACGTCCTCAAGGTCCACGATCTGCGTCCAGCACGCGGCGCCAAGAAGTCCCGCACCCGTGTGGGACGTGGTGAAGCCTCCAAGGGCAAGACCGCAGGCCGTGGTACCAAGGGCACGAAGGCCCGTTACCAGGTCCGCGCCGGCTTCGAGGGTGGTCAGCTTCCGCTGTACATGCGCCTTCCGAAGCTGCGCGGCTTCAAGAACCCGTTCCGCGTGGAGTACTCGCCGGTCAACCTGACCAAGCTCGGCGAGATGTTCCCCGAGGGCGGCGACGTCACTGCTGATGACCTCATCGCCAAGGGGGCTGCTCGCAAGGGCCGCCCGGTGAAGGTCCTCGGCTCCGGTGAGATCTCTGTCGCCGTGTCCGTGAAGGCTCACGCCTTCTCGGCCAGCGCCGAAGAGAAGATCAAGGCTGCCGGTGGTTCCACCGAGCAGCTGGCGCTGAAGGCTGCTTCCAAGCAGGCCTGATCGGCTCATCAATGACAAGACCCCCGTGGTTCCCACGGGGGTCTTGTCATATCCGGGCCGACTCCGGCCGCAGGATTCTTTCCCCGTGCGCACCGCGCGTTAGTATGACTGACTGTGTGGCCGAAGGCCGCGCAACGGCAATTCACGCATCAGGAGGCCGCTTGTTCAGCGCGATCGCAAGGGTGTTCAAGACACCCGACCTGCGTCGAAAGATCTGGTTCACCATCGCGATCATCGCGATCTACCGCATCGGCGCATTCATCCCGGCACCCGGGGTGGACTACTCAGCAGTGCAGCAATGTCTGGCACTGGGGACCACTGAGGGCGGCCTCTATTCCTTCGTGAACATGTTCTCCGGCGGGGCCATGCTCCAGGTGTCCATCTTCGCGCTCGGGATCATGCCCTACATCACCGCGGCCATCATCGTGCAGCTGCTGCGCGTGGTCATCCCGCGGTTCGAGAACCTCCAGCGGGAGGGTGCGCAGGGGCAGTCCAAGCTGACCCAGTACACGCGCTACCTCACCATCGCGCTGGCCCTGCTCAACGCCACCACCCTGGTCTCAATGGCCCGCACCGGTGCGCTGCTGGGCTGCGACATCCCGATCATCACCAACGACGTGCTTCCGGTCGTGCTGCTGATGATCCTGGCCATGGTCACCGGTGTCGCGCTGATCATGTGGCTCGGCGAGCAGATCACCGAGCGCGGCGTCGGCAACGGCATGTCCATCCTGATCTTCGTCTCCATCGCCGCCGGGTTCCCCGGCGCCATGGGCGAGATCTGGACCACCCAGGGCTGGCGGACCTTCGGCATGGTGATGCTCATCGGTCTGGTCACCATCGCCGCCGTGGTCTTCGTGGAGCAGTCCCAGCGTCGCGTGCCGGTCCAGTACGCCAAGCGCCAGGTGGGCCGCCGCACGGTCGGCGGGACCTCCACCTACATCCCGATCAAGGTCAACATGGCCGGCGTCATCCCGGTCATCTTCGCCTCCTCGGTCCTGATGCTCCCCTCGGTGCTGGCCCAGTTCAACCAGCCCGGTCCCGGTGAGGAGCCCTCGGCCTTCATCCAGTTCATCCAGACGTACTTCGTGGGCGGAACGCACCCGCTCTACATGGCCGCGTTCTTCATGATGACCATCTTCTTCACCTACTTCTACGTGACCATCACGTTCAACCCGAACGAGGTCGCCGAGAACATGCGCAAGTTCGGCGGGTTCATCCCCGGAATCCGCGCGGGCAAGCCCACCGAGAGCTATCTCGCCTACGTGATCTCCCGGATCACCTTCCCCGGCGCGCTCTACCTGGGCCTGATCGCGCTGATCCCGCTGATCGCCTTCGTCCTGATCGGGGCGAACCAGAACTTCCCGTTCGGCGGCACCTCGATCCTCATCATGGTCGGCGTCGGGCTGACCACGGTCAAACAGATCAACGCACAGATGGAACAACGAAACTATGAAGGGTTGCTGCGATGACGCGCATGTTGATAGTTGGACCGGCCGGTTCAGGCAAGGGAACCCAGTCGAAGCGGATCTCCGAGGACCTTGGCATCGTCGCCATCTCCACCGGTGACATCTTTCGGGTGAACATCAAGGAGCAGACCGAGCTCGGACGCGAGGCGCAGGGCTATGTCGACGCCGGCGACCTCGTCCCGGACTCGGTCACCAACCGGATGGTCGAAGATCGACTCACCTGGAAGGATGCGGAGAACGGATTCCTGCTCGATGGCTACCCGCGAAACCGGACGCAGGTCGCCGCGCTCGATGAGATGCTCTCGCGTCTGGATGTGAGCCTCGATGTGGTGCTGGAGCTCACGGCTGACCGCGAGGAGTTGATCACTCGGCTGAAGAAGCGCGCAGAGATCGAAGGCCGGGAGGACGACGCCGACGAGGGCGCCATCCGCCGTCGGCTGGAGATCTTCGAATCCGAGACCGCGCCGATGATCGCTGAATATGACTCCCGCGGGCTCGTGCGCCGCGTCGACGGGCTGGGCCCCATGGACGAGGTCAACTCACGCATCATGGAAGCACTGAAGTCCTGATGTTCTCGCGCAGCCGGATCGAGCTGAAGTCGGAGCAGCAGCTGCGTCATATGGCCGCGGCGGGCGCGATCCTCAACGAGGCCCTGGAGGCCACGCTGGCGACGGCCGTGCCGGGCGTGACCACCGGGGAGCTCAACGACGTGTTCGCCGAGGTCATCACCGCCCGCGGCGCGAAGCCCAACTTCTTGAACTACCACGGGTTCCCCGGCTACATCTGTGCCTCGGTCAACGAAGAGGTCGTCCACGGGATACCGGGGGAGCGGGTCCTGCAGCCCGGGGACGTGCTCAAGATCGACGGCGGCTGCATCATCGAAGGCTGGCACTCCGACTCGGCCCGCACCCGGATCCTGGGGTCCTCCCAGGACGGCACCGCGGACCCTGAGGACGAACGGCTCTCGGCGATCACGGAGGCGGCCATGTGGCGGGGGATTGCGGCATTCGCGACCGCCAAGAGCACCGGCGAGATCGGCGAGGCGATCGAGGACTACGTCTCGGCCCAGCCCGGCAGGAAGCTCGGGATCCTGGAGGACTACGTGGGCCACGGCATCGGGTCGCAGATGCACATGCCCCCGGATGTGTTCAACTACTCCACCGGCATGAAGGGCGCCAAGATCCGCCCCGGCATGGCGCTGGCCATCGAGCCGATGCTCACCCGCGGCGGCATCGAGACCGAGGTGCTCGACGATGACTGGACGGTGGTCACCAGCGATCGCTCCCGCGCAAGCCAGTGGGAGCACTCGGTGGCACGTCATGAGGACGGGATCTGGGTGCTGACCGCCGCAGACGGCGGGGCCGCGGCGCTCGCGCCGTTGGGCGTGACACCGGTGCCGCTTCCTTAGCGCCCGAGCAGAGTCGGCGCGGCGACGTCAGATGAGTCGTCGCCCTCTCTGAACTGAAGTTGTCCAGGGCGGAACCGTCCTGTAGGCTGTACTGCTGGTTGTCTCTGTCGTTCTGCATGCCTGCATACTGTGCCGGCATGCATGATGCAGAGGCGCCGCAGCAATCGAATCAGACCCCTCGGTCATCTGGAACTGCACTGCGCCGCAGTGTGGGCTTCGGAGGGCTCGGGGTCGCGAACGGTATGTGGAGCATATGGGTAAAAAAGAAGGCGTCATCGAAGTAGAGGGCCGGGTTTCTGAAGCCCTGCCGAATGCAATGTTCCGCGTGCGTCTGGAGAACGAGCACGTCGTCCTCGCGACCATTTCGGGCAAGATGCGCCAGCACTACATTCGCATCCTCCCCGAGGACCGCGTAGTGGTGGAGATGAGCCCGTATGACCTCAACCGTGGGCGCATCGTCTACCGCTACAAGTGAGTAGCCGAACGCGTCGGTCAACGTAAAAAACTGTCGCACGCGACCGAATAAGAGGAGAACCCATGAAGGTTCAGCCGAGCGTGAAGCAGATCTGCACTGACTGCAAAGTCATCCGCCGCAGCGGCGTGATCCGTGTGATCTGCAAGTCGAACCCACGCCACAAGCAGCGCCAGGGCTGAGTCCTTCACTTACATCACGTAAGTGAGGGCGCACCCGCGCTGGACAGCTCACATCATATGCAGTGCAGCCCGTCACTGAGCTGGACGAGCACACCCCCGGTTTCCGAAGGCCGGGGACCCGCTGATGACATCACCTCCGATGTCGGACCGTTCAGGTCCCAGAGGGAATTGCACTGCTTGAGACCTTCGGAAGAGAACAAGGAGGACTGCCACTGTGGCACGTCTGGCAGGTGTAGACATCCCGCGCGAAAAGCGCACGGTGATCGCACTCACTTATATCTACGGCGTTGGGCGCACCAGCGCCGAAGCAGCCGTTGAAGCAATCGGTATCGAAGCAGGTACCCGCGTGAAGGATCTGACTGACGATCAGCTGATCTCTCTGCGTGACTACATCGAGAGCAATCTCACCGTCGAGGGTGACCTTCGTCGTGAGGTCGCTGCTGACATTCGCCGCAAGGTGGAGATCGGCTCTTACGAAGGTATCCGCCACCGTCGCGGCCTTCCGGTCCGCGGTCAGCGCACCAAGACCAACGCTCGTACCCGCAAGGGCTCGAAGAAGACCGTCGCAGGTAAGAAGAAGTAGTTCAGCAGCGCAGGCTCACACCGAGTCAGCAGTTGATCCGAAGAACTCAGTCACGGAGAAGAAATGCCACCAAAGTCACGCGCAGCGGCACGCAAGCCGCGCCGCAAAGTCAGCAAGAACATCACCCAGGGTCAGGCTCACATCAAGTCGACCTTCAACAACACCATCGTCTCCATCACCGATCCCCAGGGCGCAGTGGTGTCCTGGGCGTCCTCAGGTGAAGTTGGATTCAAGGGTTCACGCAAGTCGACTCCTTTCGCCGCGCAGCTCGCCGCCGAGCAGGCCGCGAAGCGCGCACAGGAGCACGGGATGAAAAAGGTCGAGGTCTTCGTCAAGGGACCCGGTTCGGGACGCGAAACCGCGATCCGCTCGCTCCAGGCCGCAGGCCTGGAGGTCGGCTCCATCTCGGACGTCACCCCGAGCGCGCACAATGGCTGCCGCCCGCCCAAGCGCCGTCGCGTCTGAGCGAACTTCTTTAACAAGACATTAGAGTCTGCCCCCGGCCGCAACGCCGGGGGCAGGCCGAGCATCATTACTCAGTGAGAATGCGTCAAATAGCGGACGCACTCTGAAAGGAACAATCAGTGCTCATTGCACAGCGCCCCACGCTGACCGAAGAAGTTGTCGCCGACAATCGCTCCCGCTTCGTCATCGAGCCCCTCGAGCCCGGCTTCGGCTATACCCTGGGCAACTCCATGCGTCGCACCCTGCTCTCCTCCATCCCCGGTGCGGCCGTCACCAGCGTTCGGATCGATGGTGTGCTCCACGAGTTCACCACCATCGCCGGCACCAAGGAAGACGTCACCGAGCTCATCCTCAACGTGAAGCGACTCTCCGTCTCTTCCGAGCATGATGAGCCCGTCGTCGCATACCTCCGCAAGGAGGGCCCCGGTCCCGTCACCGCGGCGGACATCACTCCGCCGGCAGGCGTGGAGTTCCACAACCCGGACCTCCACCTCGCCACGCTGAACGAGCACGGCAAGCTCGACATGGAGCTGACCGTCGAACGCGGCCGCGGCTACGTCTCGGCGGCACAGAACAAGATGGCCGACGCAGAGATCGGCCGGATCCCGGTTGACTCCATCTACTCCCCGGTCCTGAAGGTCTCCTTCAAGGTCGAGGCGACTCGTGTGGAGCAGCGCACCGACTTTGACAAGCTCACCGTCGACGTGGAGACCAAGTCGTCCATGGAGCCCCGCGATGCCCTGGCATCGGCAGGCACCACCCTGGTCGAGCTCTTCTCGCTGGCTCGCGAGCTCAATGTCGCAGCCGAGGGCATCGAGATCGGCCCTTCGCCGACCGACGCCGCGCTGGCTGCCGACATGGCTCTGCCCATCGAGGACCTGGAACTGACGGTGCGCTCCTACAACTGCCTCAAGCGCGAGGGCATCCACAGCGTGGGTGAGCTCGTGGCACGTTCAGAGGCCGATCTGATGGACATCCGGAACTTCGGTGCCAAGTCCATCGACGAGGTCAAGGACAAGCTCGTCGAGCTTGGTCTGAGCCTCAAGGACTCCCCGGCAGGCTTCGACCCGACCGCGGCTCGCTTCCAGGAAGCTGGCGACGAGGACTACGTCGAAGAAGAGCAGCAGCGGTTCTAGAGAACTGCGGCCCACGACAACTATTCGCGCTGACGTTCAACTGAACTGACTGCGCACCACTCAAGGAGAACCAGACCATGCCTACCCCCACCAAGGGTCCGCGCCTGGGCGGCAGCCCGTCGCACGAGAAGATGATGTTGGCGAACCTTTCCGCCAACCTGTTCGAGCACCGCGCGATCACCACCACGCTGACCAAGGCCAAGCGCCTCCGCCCCTACGCCGAGCGTCTGATCACGATGGCGAAGCAGGGCGACATCGCTGCTCGCCGTCGCGTGGTCGGCAAGATCAGCGCCAACAGCGCGACCAACCAGGCCATCGTCCACGAGCTGTTCACCGTGATCGCCCCGGCCATGGCCGAGCGCGAAGGCGGCTACACCCGCATCGTGAAGATCGGCAACCGCAAGGGCGACAACGCTCCGATGGCTGTCATCGAGCTCGTCATGGAGCCCGTCTCGCCGAAGCAGGCAGTGGTCAGGGAGGCCGAACAGGCCACCGCGACCCCCGCCCAGCAGCCGGCGCAGGAGGAGACCACCGAGGTCGAGTCCACCGAGGCTGGGGCCACCGAGTCGGAGTCCGCTGCGTCGGAGTCCACCGAGGCCGAGGGTCAGAAGTAGACCCTTCAGCACGCATTCGTCAGGCGCCCCCGATCTCAGCGATCGCGGGCGCCTGACGTGTCTGCAGCTGAGCCCGCATCGAACTCTGCACGTACAGGGGGCAACGCATGAACATCCGCGAAGACCCGCAGTGCCTGACCCTGCGGGTGCGTCTGGACCTGGCCTATGACGGAAGCGCGTTCCACGGGTGGGCCGTCCAGCCTGGGCTTCGCACCGTGGAGGGAGCCCTGCGTGAGGGCCTGGCCACCCTCCTGCGCCGCGAGGTGCCGCTTATCGTGGCCGGACGCACCGACGCCGGAGTCCATGCCCGGGGGCAGGTGGTCCACCTCGACCTGAGCTTGGCCGAGTATGCAAATCTGGGTCGAGACCGAGGGATCACCCCGGAGGAGGCGCTCGTGCGCCGCCTGACCGGGGTTCTGCACGGTGAGCGCGGCGCCGTCGTCGTCTTCGCCGCTGCCATCGTGTCGCAGGACTTCGACGCGAGGTTCTCCGCGCTGAGCCGCACCTACCGCTACCGCATCGCCGACGCCGCCTCCCACCGCGACCCGCTGCGTCGCCTGGACACGGCGTGGCACCGGGTGCCCCTGAACGCTGAGCTGATGAGGCTCGAGGCCGCCTCCGTGGCCGGACTGCAGGACTATGGCAGCTTCTGCCGGCCCCGGGAGCGCAGCACCACCATCCGGGAGCTGCATGACTTCAGCATCCACCGGGACGCCGACGGCGTGATCCTCGCCGCGCTCACCGCCGACGCCTTCTGCCACCACATGGTGCGCGCCCTGATGGGGGCCTGCCTGGACGTGGGGGAGGGGCGCCGGGCCCCCGGCTGGCTGATGAGCCGGCTCGCCGAGCCGGTCTGGGACCAGCGGGTCCGTCTGGCCCCGCCCGGCGGCCTGGTGCTGGAGTCCGTCCAATACCCGGCAGACGAGCAGCTGGGCCGCCGCGCGGAACAGACCCGAGCGCTCCGGCAGCCTGCTGAGCAGGGCTGAGCAGGGCTGAGAGTCGGGACCTGCTGTGATATCAGCCACAGCAGACGGCCGCCCTGGACAGGTCGGTCCGGCTGGAGTGCCCTGTCAGTGCTGGGCAGGGCACTCGCGTCACCGCTTCTGAGGCAGCGTCAACCGGGGTCGCGGGAGTCGCGAGGTTCACGATCGAGGACCATAATCGTTCGGGCTCGCCTTCACCGACGAAGGCCCTCATCCCTGACCTGCAAAGGAACCAACCACTGATGAGCATCACCTCTCGCTCGCAGGACTCCGGCATCGGCGGCGTCGCCTGGGTCGTCCTGGTCGCCGCGTTCGGCGGCTTCCTCTTCGGCTTCGACACGGCGGTGATCAATGGGGCCGTCGGTCCCATCCAGGCCCAGTTCGACCTCTCAGACATCGCTGTCGGCTTCACCGTCTCCTCGGCCCTGCTGGGCTGCATGATCGGCGCCTGGGCCGGCGGCAGCCTCTCTGACCGCATCGGCCGCCAGCGCGCCATGATGGTCGCCGCCGCACTGTTCTTCGTCTCCGCGATCGGCTCCGGCCTGGCGTTCGGCGCCGTCGACCTGGTGCTCTGGCGGGTGCTCGGCGGCATCGGCGTCGGCATGGCCTCGGTGATCGCCCCGGCCTACATCGCCGAGGTCGCCCCGACGCACCTGCGTGGACGCCTCGGCTCGACCTGGCAGCTCGCGATCGTGGTCGGCATCTTCATGGCCGCCTCCTCCAACGCCTTCATCGCCAACGTCGCCGACGGTGCGGCCGAGGAGCTGTGGTTCGGTCTGGAGGCCTGGCGCTGGATGTTCCTCCTGGAGGCAGGACCGGCGCTGCTCTACGGCCTGCTGGCCTCCTCGATCCCCGAATCGCCGCGCTACCTGGTCTCCCGCGGTCGCGAGAAGCAGGCGGCCAAGGTGCTCGAGGAGATCGTCGGCATCCAGGGTGAGTCTGCGATCGCGCAGAAGATCAAAGAGGTCCGCGAGACCATCAACCTGGAGGCGAGGCAGAAGTTCCGCGACCTCATCGTCAGCGGCAGGCTCACGCCCATCGTCTGGGTGGGTCTGGGCCTCGCGGTCTTCCAGCAGTTCGTCGGCATCAACGTCATCTTCTACTACTCCAACACCCTGTGGCAGGCCGTGGGGATCGCCGAGGACCAGGCGTTCCTGGTCCAGATCATCACCACCAGCGTGAACATCGTGGCCACCGTCATCGGCATCATCATCGTGGACAGGGTGGGTCGCCGCATCCCGCTCGCCGTCGGCTCAGCCGGCATGGCGGCGGGACTGGGCATGATGGCCGTGGCGTTCAGCCAGGCGGTGGTCACCATGGGCGCCGACGGCGAGGAGCTGGTCTCCCTGCCGGGCGCCTGGGGCATGGTCGCGCTGGTCTCCGCGAATGTCTTCGTGCTCTTCTTCGGCGCCACCTGGGGACCGTTCATGTGGGTCCTGCTGGGGGAGATGTTCCCCAACCGGATCCGTGCGGTGGCCCTGGGCGTCACCGCCTCCGCAAACTGGGCGGCGAACTTCCTGATCTCGATGCTCTTCCCCGAGATGGCCGCGTTCTCGCTGGTCTTCGCCTACGGCTTCTACGCGGCCTCGGCGCTGCTCTCGATGTTCTTCGTGCTCAAATGGGTCCCGGAGACCAACGGGCGCGAGCTTGAAGACATGTCAGACACCGCCTACGCGAAGGCTCCTCGCGCCGCGAAGACCCGATGAGGCGGCCCTGAGGACCCAGCCGATCCAGCGCTGGGAACACAGCAGGATCAGCCGCGTCCCCGCCCGGAGAACAGGTCACCGCCAGGGGCTCTGAAGCGTGACTTTGCTCAAAGGCGGGGGTGCTCTGTATAGTTGTTGGTTGTTGTGCGTGTCCACCCCTGCGTGGGTCCGTGTCGAGGCGGCTCAGTTGCATGGTCGTCAGCCTCCGCGGACTGCAGGGGAACCCACGGGCCCGGTCTCTTCCCAGTCCTCACCTGGGAATCCGGACGTCGCACTCGCGAAGAAACAGTCACTGACACTCGGTGCCTCTCACACACCAGAGAGTCCAGTGCGCTGAACCGTAGAACATCGACCGAAGGCATACCAACGTGCGTACGTACACCCCGAAGCCTGGCGACGCCGACGCCCAGTGGCACGTCATCGACGCGACTGACGTCGTGCTGGGCCGTCTCGCCTCACAGACTGCTGCGCTGCTGCGCGGCAAGCACAAGCCGACCTTCGTCCCACACCAGGACATGGGCGACTTCGTCATCATCATCAACGCCGAGAAGGTCGCCATGACCGGCGACAAGGCCGAGAAGAAGCGCTACTGGCGCCACTCCGGCTTTCCCGGCGGCATCAAGTCGCTGACCTTCAACGAGATGGTCTCGCGCTACCCCACCCGCGCTGCGTACCAGGCGGTCAAGGGCATGTTGCCACATAACAAGCTCGGAACGGCCCAGCTGAAGAAGCTGCGCGTCTATGCAGGTGCAGAGCACCCGCATGTCGCCCAGCAGCCGAAGCCGTTCGACATCTCCCAGGTCACTCAGTAGTCCTGGCCACCCGACACTAGAATTTTCAAGGAGAATCGTGGCTCAGAACACTGAAGAGCTCACCGAAACCGAGGAGCTCTCAAGCTACACCTCGGAATCAACCCCCACCGAGGAGACCGCCGGCGAGTCCGAGCGTGCACCGTTGACCGTCGGCGGAGCCGCCATCGGTCGACGCAAGCGCGCACGTGCTCGCGTCCGCATCACCCCGGGCACCGGCACCTGGACCCTCAACGGTCGCAGCCTGGAGGAGTACTTCCCCAACAAGCTGCACCAGCAGGAAGTGAATGATCCCTTCACCCTGCTGGGCCTCAAGGGCGCCTACGACGTCATTGCTCGCATCGACGGCGGCGGCCCCTCGGGCCAGTCCGGCGCCCTGCGGCTCGGCATCTCCCGTGCACTCAACGAGATCGACCGCGACCACAACCGCGCGGCACTGAAGAAGGCTGGATTCCTGACTCGCGACGCCCGTGCGGTGGAGCGCAAGAAGGCCGGTCTGAAGAAGGCCCGCAAGGCACCGCAGTACTCCAAGCGCTGATCCTTCAGCACTGGTCCCAGTGCTGATCCCCAGCTGCTCGAAGAACCCCGCCGGAGACTCTCCGGCGGGGTTCTTCGCGTCTGTGGGGGATCCGCCCAGTAGACTGACCGTCATCATGGCAAGACTTTTCGGCACTGACGGCGTGCGCGGTGTGGCCAACGAGCTGCTCACCGCTGAACTCGCCCTCACCCTCTCCCAGTCAGCAGCGACCATCCTCGGCCACCGGCAGGTGACCCCCGGCACCCGACCCACCGCAGTCGTGGCGCGGGATCCGCGCATCTCAGGGGAGTTCATCTCCGCCGCGGTGCAGGCCGGCATCGCCAGCAGCGGGGTCGACGTCTTCGACGCCGGCGTGCTGCCCACCCCTGCCGCCGCCTTCCTGGTCGCTGACATCAATGCAGACTTCGGCGTGATGATCTCCGCCTCGCACAACCCCGCCCCGGACAACGGGATCAAGTTCCTGGCCCGCGGCGGGCACAAGCTCGACGACGCCGCCGAGGACGCGATCGAGACCGAGATGGGGCGGACGCCCCCGCGGCCCACCGGAGCCGACGTCGGGCGGGTCAGCCGGTTCGCCGACGCCGAGGACCGCTACCTGGTGCACCTGCTGCGCTCCCTGAACGGCATCAGCCTCAAGGGGCTCAAGATCGTGCTCGACTGCGCCCACGGCGCCGCCGCCGGCGTCTCACCCCAGGCCTTCACCGACGCCGGGGCCGAGGTGATCGTCATCGGAGCCGAGCCCGATGGACTGAACATCAACGAGGGCTACGGCTCCACCCATCTGGGTCCGCTGCAGGACACTGTGCGTGAACACCGCGCCGACCTGGGCATCGCCCACGACGGCGACGCCGACCGCTGCCTCGCGGTCGACCACACCGGAGAGATCATCGACGGTGACCAGATCATGGGCATCCTGGCCATCGCGCAGAAGGAGGCCGGGACCCTGGTGGATGACACTCTGGTGGTCACCGTGATGTCCAACCTCGGTCTGAAGCTCGGCATGGAGGCGGCCGGGGTCAGACTCGTGGAGACCGCAGTCGGGGATCGCTATGTGCTCGCCGCGATGCGCGGAGCCGGCTACAACCTCGGTGGCGAGCAGTCGGGGCATCTGATCTTCGCGGACTACGCCACCACCGGTGACGGTCTGCTCACCGGGCTGCAGCTAGCGGCCCGGGTCGCCGCCACCGGGAGATCGGTCCGGACCCTGGCCGCGGAGGCGATGACGCGGCTCCCGCAGGTGCTGATCAACGTCAAGGGCGTGGATCGGACCCGGGTCAAGACGCATCAGCCGGTCCAGGAGGCCGTCGCGCAGGTGGAGGCCCGTCTGGGAGCCACCGGCCGAGTGCTGCTGCGCCCCTCCGGCACCGAACCGGTGGTACGGGTCATGGTGGAGGCACCGACCGCGGATCTCGCCCGGGCGGAGTCCGAGGCGCTGGCCGACGTCGTGAAGGCCGAACTGGCCCTCTGAGCCGGCTCGCTGAACCGGCTCGCTGAACTGGCCCTCTGAGCCGGCTCGCTGAACCGGCCGCACCCCACCCAGCGCGTCGAGCGGCGGATTCTCGGAACATCTCAGGCCTGGACGGCCCTCGGATGAGCCGAGAATCCGCCCCTCAACACTGGGGGTCCTCGCCTGTGCCCAGCGCCGGGTGTCGATCAGGAGATTCACCGCGGGCCTCAGGGTGCAGACAGGTCTGGCTCCGCGACGTCGTACTCCGCCGCTGCCGGCTGGTCCCAGTACTCCTCCAGGGTGAGGCCCTGCGCGGCGACCTCACCTGCCGTGTCCTGCCCGACGTAGCGCAGATGCCAGGGTTCGAACTCGTAACCGGTGATCTCCTCGGCGCCTTCCGGATACCGGATCACGAAGCCATGGTCCGCGGCGTGCTCCGCCACCCATTGCCCCTCAGGCGTATCGGCGAAGCAGTGCCCCTGGATGCAGTCGGGATTGTCGATGCTGATCACATCTGCCGCGAGACCGGTCTGATGCTCCGAATAGCCCGGGCGGGCCACCAGCTCATCGGTCTCCTCGGTGCCGACCGCCGAATGTCGGTTCGCATACAGCTCAAGCTGTGCCGCGTAGGAGCGGTACCCGCTGGTCATCGCCAGGACCTGACCGTCCTGGGCTGCGGCGTCGATCAGCTGGGCGAGCGCCTCAGCGGCGGGTCGGCGCAGCAGCAGCTGATTCTCGGTGGTCATCCGCACGTCCGGAGCCTCCAGGTCTGAAGGGGCGTGGTCCTCGGGGTCCAAGGAGTTCTGCGGGTTCACCAGCACGTGGATGGAGTCCGGGTCCCAAGAGGGATCGCTGGCGCGCACAGGGGTGGGTTCAGGACTGGGCTCGGCGTCAGCCTCGGCGCCGGAGTCCGGCTCAGCGCTGGACTCCGCCCCCGGTGCCGGGTCCTCCGCCTCGGGGAGCTGATCACCGCGCACCTCGGAGAGCGTCTGGTCCCCGGTGAGGCCCGCGCGGACCGCATCCCATGCGCGGGGCAGGAAGTACCCCGCCAGCAGCAGCGCACCGATGGTCAGGGCAGCCACGAGCACCCGACGTCGGCGGTAGACCTGGGCGCGCCGGGCCTGCTGCTCCGGCCACTGGCGACGACCGTCCGGGGTCAGCTGTGCCTCAGACATAGAGCACCCCCGGGACGCGGAGGGGCGCAGCGGGGCAGAACCAGCTTCACGGACTCAGACCTTGCGCAGCAGGACGCGGGAGACGGAATGGTCCTCGCCCTTGGCCATCACGAGCCGCGCCCGGGAGCGGGTCGGGGCGATGTTCGCGCGCAGGTTCGGGCCGTTGATCCGGTTCCAGATCTCGGAGGCGCGAGCCTGCGCCTGCTCGTCGTCGAGGAAGGAGTACTGGTGGAAGTAGCTCTGCGGGTCCGCGAAGGCTCCGTCGCGCCAGCGCATGAACCGGTCCACGTACCACTGCTCGATGTGCTTGGGCTTGGCATCGACATAGATGGAGAAGTCGAAGAAGTCGCTGAGCGCCAGGCCGGTGGTGCCGTCCTCGCGCACCCGCGCCGGCTGCAGCACATTGAGCCCCTCCACGATGAGCACATCGGGCTGACGGATCACCACTTCACGGTCCGGGACGATGTCATAGACCAGGTGGGAGTACCAGGGGGCGCGCACCTCGGGCTTGCCCGACTTCACCTCGGAGACCATCCGCAGCAGCGCCCGGCGGTCATAGGCCTCCGGGAAGCCCTTGCGGTCCATCAGGCCGCGGCGCTGCAGCTCGGCGTTGGGGTAGAGGAAGCCATCGGTGGTGACCAGCTCCACCCGCGGGGTCGACGGCCAGCGGCGAAGCATCTCCTGGAGCACCCGGGCGGTCGTGGACTTGCCCACCGCCACGGATCCGGCCACACCGATGACGAACGGGGTGCGCAGGGTCTGCTCGCCGAGGAACTCATTGGCCGCGGAGCGCAGCTGCGCGGCGGACTCCACATAGATCGAGAGCAGCCGGCTCAGCGGCAGGTAGATCTGCTCGACCTCATTGAGCGAGAGATGTTCGCCGATGCCGCGCAGCCGGTCGACGTCGTCCTGGTTCAGCGGCTGTTCGATGGTGTCGGCCAACCGGGCCCAGGCCTGGCGGTCCAGCTCCGCGAAGGGGGAGTGGGAGGTGTTCGGCTGATCGGGCTTGAACGGGGACCCCGCCCAGGGCGCGGTGCCCGCCACCAGGGCGGGAAGCGGACCCGCAGAGGTGCGCGGATGAGGATCTTCGGATGGGCGCTCAGACACGTTGACACGATACGCTATCCCTCATGTGTGGAATCGTCGGCTATATAGGCCTGCCCGAGAAGACCAGTCAGCACTCAGCCCTCGACGTGCTCCTAGAAGGACTCCGTCGCCTGGAGTACCGCGGATATGATTCCGCGGGCGTGGCGACCGTGACCGGCGGAAGCGTCTCGACGAGGAAGAAGTCCGGCAAGCTCGCCAACCTCCTCGCCGAGATCGAGGCGGACCCGATGGCTGAGGCCTCGGTGGGCATCGGTCACACCCGCTGGGCCACCCACGGGGCGCCCACGGACCAGAACGCGCACCCGCACCTGGCCGACGAGGGCAAGCTCGCCGTCATCCACAACGGCATCATCGAGAACTTCGCGCAGCTCAAGGCCAAGCTCGTCGCAACCGGCGAGGAGTTCAGCTCGCAGACCGACACCGAGGTGGCCGCGAAGCTGATCGGCCAGTACTTCGCCGGCTCCGCCGCGGGTGACCTGACCGAGGCGATGCGTCTCGCGGCCAGCGAGCTGGAAGGCGCGTTCACGCTGCTCGCCGTCCACGCCGACCAGCCCGACCGTGTGGTCGCCTCACGCCGCAACTCACCACTGGTGGTGGGCCTGGGCGAGGGGGAGAACTTCCTCGGCTCCGACGTCTCCGGATTCATCGACTTCACCCGTGAGGCCGTGGAGCTGGAGCAGGACCAGGTCGTGACCATCACCACCGACGACGTGGCCATCATCAACTTCGACGGCACCCCCGCCGAGGGCAAGCGCTTCTCGGTGAACTGGGACGCCGCCGCCGCCGAGAAGGGCGGCTACGGCACCTTCATGGAGAAGGAGATCCACGATCAGCCCAAGGCCGTGGAGGACACCCTGCTGGGGCGCACCGACGCCTCGGGCCGCCTGGTGCTCGACGAGCTGCGCATCGACCCCGAAGAGCTCAAGGGCATAGGCAAGATCATCGTGCTGGCCTGCGGCACCTCCGCCTACGCCGGCATGGTCGCCAAGTACGCCATCGAACACTGGGTGCGCGTGCCCGTGGAGGTGGAGCTCAGCCACGAGTTCCGCTACCGCGATCCGATCATCGATGACTCGACGCTGATCGTCTCGCTCTCCCAGTCCGGGGAGACCATGGACACCCTGATGGCGGTCCGCTACGCCAAGGAGCAGGGCGCCCGCACCCTGGCGATCTGCAACACCAACGGATCCACCATTCCGCGCGAGTCGGACGCGGTGCTCTACACCCACGCCGGACCCGAGATCGCGGTGGCCTCCACCAAGGCCTTCCTGGCCCAGATCACCGCCTCCTACCTGCTGGGCCTCTACATGGCACAGCTGCGCGGGAAGCTCTTCCAGGGGCAGATCGAGGACATCCTCGCGGACCTGCACAAGATCCCCGCCAAGATCCAGGAGATCCTCGACGGGGCCGATGACATCCGCAAGCTCGCCCGCGAGATGGCCCAGGCCCCTTCGGTGCTCTTCCTCGGGCGCCACGTCGGCTACCCGGTGGCGATGGAGGGCGCGCTCAAGCTCAAGGAGATCGCCTACATCCACGCCGAGGGCTTCGCCGCCGGCGAGCTCAAGCACGGCCCGATCGCGCTGATCGATGAGGGTCAGCCGGTCTTCGTCGTCGTCCCTTCCCCGCATGGCCGGGATTCGCTGCACGCCAAGGTGGTCTCCAACATCCAGGAGGTCCGCGCCCGCGGCGCCAAGACGATCACCGTGGCCGAGGTCGGCGACGCCGACGTCGTGGACTACTCCGAGACGGTCTTCTACGTCCCGGAGACCCAGCCGCTGCTGATGCCGCTGCTGACCACCGTCCCGCTGCAGATCTTCGCCTGCGCACTGGCCGCCGAGAAGGGCTACGACGTCGACCAGCCGCGCAACCTGGCCAAGTCGGTCACCGTGGAGTGACCATCTAAGTGGAGTGACCATCTAGGTGGTGTGTCCCTTTGAAAGAGAGTGATCCCGCGCAGAAGGAGCAGCACATGATCGTCGGTATCGGCGTCGACGTCGTCCTGGTGACCAGGTTCGAACACCAGCTGCGCCGGACTCCGGCGCTGCGGCAGCGGCTCTTCGTCCCGGCCGAGCGTGAGCTGAACACGCGCTCCCTCGCCGCGCGCTTCGCGGCGAAGGAGGCGGTGGCCAAGGCGCTGGGCGCCCCGGCGGGGATGAACTGGCAGGACTGCCAGGTGGTCATGGACTCCGCGGGTGCGCCTCATGTCGAGGTGTCCGGGACCGTGGCGCAGGTGGCCGAGTCCAAGGGCGTCAAGCGCTGGCACCTCTCGCTCTCCCACGACGGTGACGTGGCCACCGCCATGGTGGTCGCAGAGGGCTGACCATGACTGCATCCTCGCTTCCGCTCTATTCCGGCACCCAGATCCGCGCCGCTGAAAGGCCCCTGGTCGAGGCCGGCGAAGGTCCGGCCCTGATGCGCCGCGCCGCCTATGGCCTCGCCAGCCAGGTGCTGGAGCTGCTCCGCAGCGCCGGTGGAATCTATGGGGCGCGGGTCGTGGGTCTCATCGGCGCCGGCAACAACGGCGGCGATGGACTCTACGCCTTGGCCGAGCTGCGCTCCCGAGGCGTCGATGCGCACGCAGTGCTCCTCGCTGACCGCGCCCACCCGCAGGCGTTGGAGGGCTTTCTCCGCGCCGGCGGTCGGCTGCGTGAGGACGTCCCTGCAGACACGACGGTGCTGATCGACGCGATCCTGGGCACCGGAGCCCGCGGCGCCTTCGTCCTCCCCGAGGTGTCCGGGCTGACCGACGCGGCGCGCACCAGCACCGTCGTCGCCTGTGACATCCCCTCAGGAGTCGACGCCGACACGGGCCGCTGCCCCGGTGACGCCCTGGCGGCCCAGCACACCGTCACCTTCGGAGCGGCCAAAGTGGGGCTGCTGCTGGGTCAGGGTGGTCTGCTCAGCGGGGAGATCCACACCGTGGACATCGGAATGGATGACCGGCTGCCCACTCCTGCGGCCTGGGAGCTGACCGGACCTGAGCGCAACGCCCCGCGACCACGACCGGGGGACCATAAGTACAGCCGCGGGATCCTGCAGGTGGTGGCCGGCTCCGCGCAGTTCCCCGGGGCGGCCGAGCTGACCGTGGGCGCCGCCATCACTTCAGGCGTCGGGATGGTGCGGCTGCAGGCCGAAGCCAGCGTCTCATCCTCGGTGCTGCAGTCCTGGCCCGAAGCCGTGATGAGTCACGGGCGCGCAGAGAAGGCCATCGAGGGTGCCACCGCCGCCGCCATCGGACCTGGTCTCGGACGTGATCGGTCCCGCCAGGTGGAGGCCGAGACCATGCTGCGCGCCACCGTGGAATCGCGGATGCCCTGCGTGCTCGACGCCACCGGCCTGGAGCTGCTCCGCGGTGATCTGCTCAGCGCCGGAGAACTCGGTGCCCAGCTGATCCTGACCCCGCACCTCGGCGAGGCGCGACGAATGGCCGAGGTGCTGGAGGACGAGTCCCTGCAGAGCCTGCTCGCCGAGGACCCGGACACCCTCGAGGCGACCCGCGCGCTGGCCCGGGCGCTGGGCGCAACAGTCCTGCTCAAAGGGCCCAGCACGGTGGTGGCGGGCCCCGACGGCGTCGCGCCGCTGATCGTGCGCTCCGCGACTCCCGGGCTGGCCACCGCAGGCACCGGTGACGTGCTGACCGGGATCATCGGGGCGCTGCTGGCCACCGCGTCGAGCGCGCAGAACCTGGACTTCGCCCGCATCGCAGCCGAGGGCGCCCGGCTGCACGCCGCCGCCGCGCAGCGCCTGGATCCCCACGGTCGGGGACACTTCGGAGCCAGCGCGCTCATCGGCGCGCTGCGCGAGTAGCGCCGCCGCCCGAAGTGTCCGTGGCTCTCGATAGGGTGGTCACATGAGCATCATCGGCGACCCCCGCGCCACCCCCCATCCCGAGGCCGCTGAGCGCGCGGCGGTGATCGACCCCGCCGCGATCAGGCACAATGTGCGCACCATCGCCTCCTACGTGCATCCGGCCAAGGTGCTCGTGGCGGTGAAGGCCGAGGGCTACGGGCACGGGGCGGTCACCGCCGCCCGGGCGGCCCTCGACGGCGGAGCGGACTGGCTGGGCACCGCTCATGTCAGCGAGGCGCTGGTGCTGCGCGCCGCCGGAATCCAGGCGCCGATCCTTGCCTGGCTGCACACCCGCGGGACGGACTTCGCGGCGGCCATCACCGAACACATCGACCTGGGCATCTCGGGCTGGGAGATCCACCACGTGGCCCGCGCCGCGGAATCCCTGCAGAAGCCGGCCCGCGTGCATCTGAAGATCGACACCGGGCTGGGCCGCAACGGCTGCACCATCGAGGATTGGCCCGACCTGCTGCGCCTCGCGGCGCAGTTCCAGGAGCGTGGCCTGCTCAGCGTGGAGGGCATCTTCACCCACCTCGCCGTGGCCGACGAGCCTGACCGCCGTGAGACCGACGAGCAGCTTCAGGTGTATCGGGAGGCGCTGACCCTGGCCGAGGAGCACCGGATCGTGCCAGACCTCCGCCATGTGGCGAACACCCCCGGCGCGTTCTCCCGGCCGGACGCCCATTTCGACATGGTGCGGGTCGGGGTCGGCGTCTACGGGCACAGCCCCTTCGCCGACCGGACCGCCGAGGACCTGGGACTGCGCCCGGCCATGGAGCTGCGCACCTCCGTCGCCAATGTGAAGCGCGTGCGTGCGGGCCAGGGCATCAGCTACGGACTCACCCACCGGGTGGACCGCCCCACCAGCCTGGCCCTGATCCCGCTGGGCTACGCCGACGGCATCCCGCGCGTGGCCGTCCACGCCCCGGTATGGATCAGCGGCAGGCGCTACCGGTCGGTGGGCCGGGTCGCGATGGACCAGTTCGTGGTCGACCTCGGAGAACTGGACACCGACGTCCAGGTCGGCGACGAGGTGGTGATCTTCGGAGGAGACTCCGGGATCGAGGCGGCCGACTGGGGCAGCGCCGCCGGAACCATCAACTACGAGATCATCACCCGGATCGGGGAGCGCGTCCCGCGCATCGTGGTGGACTCTGAGCTGACCCCGGCCGCAGGCGGCGCCACGAGTTCGGTCCACGCCGCCGCGTCACCCGCCTCACCGGCCACGCCCCCGCGGGGTCCGGCATGAGCCACGGCCAGGACCCCGCCGCACCGCTGGAGGGGGAGCGGTGGAGCGTCGAGGTCATCCTGGATGACCTGCAAGCCACCGCCGGGTTCGCCGAGGATCTCGCCAGCCTGTTGAACCCGGGCGTGCTGCTGGTGCTCACCGGAGGTCTGGGGGCGGGCAAGACCACCTTCACCCAGGCCCTGGGCGGCGCGCTGGGGGTCAGCGGGATGGTCAGCTCGCCGACCTTCATCCTCAGCCGAATCCACCGAGCGCAGGGCGACGGGCCGGACCTGGTCCACGTGGACGCCTATCGCACCGACCCCGACGGCCTGGAATCCCTGGACCTGAGCTCCACGCTGGCCGATTCCGTGACCGTGGTGGAGTGGGGCCGCGGGATGGTCGAAGCGGCACTGGTCGGGGTGGAAGGCTCCTGGCTGGACCTTGAGCTGATCCGGGGTGAGGGCACCGAGTCCTCGCCGCGAGCGGGTGGGCAGCAGACCGAGATCGTCACCGACTTCTCCGAGACCGAGGCCGATGTCTTGGGATCCCGACGGCGCGCCGTGCTGCGCGGCTACGGGCCTGACTGGGCGCGGCCCCCGCAGCTGGGACGAACTACGATGGAGGGGTGATTCTCGCGATCGACTCCTCCGCCGGCGCCTCCGTGGCCGTGCTCGACCACGGCCACGTGCGCGCCCAGTGGCGCACCTCCGAGACGACGACCCATGCTGAGGTCCTCGCCGAGGCGGTGGCGCACACGATGCGCGAGGCCGAGGTGAGCGGAGCCGGTCTGTGCGGCGTCGTCGTCGGAGTGGGTCCCGGGCCCTTCACCGGGCTGCGGGTCGGACTCGCGCTGGCGCATTCGCTCGCCGAGGTATGGGGTGTCCCGCTTCATGGGGTGTGCAGCCTGGACTCGATGGCGCAGCGCGCCGTGAACTCCCCGGCCGAGCCTTCAGCCGTGCCCGGGGAGTTCCTCGTCGCCAGTGACGCCCGCCGCCGCGAGGTGTACTGGGCCCGCTACCGCGCCGACGCCCACGGATTCGCCGAGCTGCTCGACGGGCCCCAGGTCAGCGCGGCCACCGAGCTGCCAGATCTGCCCGTTGTCGGCGTGGGCGCGAGCCTGTATCCGGAGGCCCTGACCCCGCGCGCGGCGCCGGAGTCGCACTGGCTGCCCGATGCGGTGGAGCTGGGCCAGCTCGCCCAGCGCGAGCTTGGGCGTGACCGGCGAGTCCCGGGCCAAGCTGGGGCGCACCCGGCGGCCCAGCCCGACAGCGTCGCCAGCGCGGTGCTGCGCGAACCCCTTCCGCTGTACCTGCGTGAGTCTGACGCCAAGGTGCCCGCCCAGATGCGCGCGAAGCAGGCGTCATGACCGGCACGAACCCGCCCATCCCCACGGACCCTGCCGATTCACCGAACCAGGCTGACCCTGCGCCCGAGCCATTCGGCGTCATCCCGATGACCGCTCTGGACGTGCCGGAGGTGCTCGCCCTGGAGAACCGGCTCTTCCCGCATGATGCCTGGCCGGAGAGCTTCTTCTACGACGAGCTGGGGCACACCTCCGCCACCGGAGGCGCCGAGCCCACCCGGCGCTATTGGGCGGCCCGGGATGCCGCAGGTCGGCTCGCCGGCTATGCCGGCATGATGTGCGTGCTGCCGCTGGCCGATGTTCAGACCCTGGCGGTGGCCCCCGAGGCACAGGGCCACGGACTCGGCACCCGGTTGCTGCGCCTGCTGATCCTTGCCGCTCGGGAGCAGTCCGCCGAGCAGATCCTGCTCGAGGTCCGCGCCGACAACCCCGGGGCGCAGGCGCTCTACCGGCGTGAAGGCTTCACCCACATCCACACCCGGGCGCAGTACTACCCCGACGGCGAAGATGCGCTGATCATGCAGAAGCCGTTGACCGACCTCACCGCGCCCAGCTCAGCGGCAGACCTCAGGAGTTCGACCCCATGACCAACACCTCCTCGGCCCGCGGCGCCCCGCTGGTGCTCGGCATCGAGACCTCCTGCGACGAGACCGGCATCGGGATCGTTCGCGGGACCCAGCTGCTGGCGAACACCGTCTCGTCCTCCATGGAGGAACACGTCCGCTTCGGCGGCGTGATCCCGGAGATCGCCGCACGCGCCCACCTCGAAGCCTTCATCCCGACGCTGCGCCAGGCGCTGGACACCGCCGGGATCGAGCTGCGTGAGGTCGACGCCATCGCGGTCACCGCCGGTCCCGGGCTCGCCGGAGCGCTGATGGTCGGCCTCTCCGCCGCCAAGGGACTCGCCCTTGCCGCGGACAAGCCGCTCTATGGGGTCAACCACCTCGTCGCCCACGTCGGCGTCGGCCTGCTCGACCCCGCCGACGAGCCTGGTGAGCAGCAGGGCCATGCCGCGACCGCGGCCGGAAGGGGCATGCGAGCGCTGCCGGAGAACACCGGAGCGCTGCTGGTATCCGGCGGCCACACCGAGATCCTGCGGGTCGGCTCGCTGACCAGTGACGTCGAGCTGCTGGGATCCACGATCGACGACGCCGCCGGTGAGGCCTTCGACAAGACCGCACGGCTGCTGGGGTTGGGATACCCCGGAGGCCCCGCCATCGACGCCGCCGCAGCCTCCGGTGATCCGCGCGCCTTCCGGTTCCCGCGCGGTCTGACCATGCCGAAGTTCGAAGGCTCCGCCGAGGCGCCGGGGAAGCATCGGCACAACTGGTCCTTCTCTGGGCTGAAGACCGCGGTGGCCCGCGCGGTGGAGCAGTTCGAGGCCGCCGGCCGACCGGTCCCGGTCGCGGACATCGCCGCCAGCTTCCAGGAAGCGGTGGTGGACGTCATCACGGCCAAGGCCGTGCGCGCCGCGGCTGAGCACGGCATCACCACGCTGATGCTGGGTGGGGGAGTCGCGGCGAACAAGCGGCTGCGCGAGCTGCTGGCGCAGCGCTGCGCCGAGGCAGGGATCGAGCTGCGGATTCCACCGGTGAGCCTGTGCACGGACAACGGCGCCATGGTCGCGGCCCTGGGCGCGCAGCTCGTCGCCGCCGGTGTCGCCCCTTCCTCGCTGCAGATCCCGGCAGACTCCTCCCAGCCGGTGCAGCTGATCAGCGTCTGATTCAGCCGGTCTGAACGCTCAGGCCCGCGCGGTCAGACCCGCCGCGGCCCATTGATGGACATCCGGGTCCGCGCGGCCGCATCGAGCACCACCTGCCGCAGATCCCCCTGGTGGGTCTCGGCCACCTGGCGCTGACGGATGTAGCCCGCGCCGTCGCGCATCATCTGCTCCACCAGGGCGAGCTCATCGGCACAGCCGAGCTCCTTGGCCACCGGTTCGAGCCGGTTCAGCTCCTGCTGAAGGTGATCGGTGACCAGCATCTCGTCGCCGTCGGCGTTGAGGATGATCTCGGCGTCCAGGCCGTAGCGCGCGGCGCGCCACTTGTTCTCCTGCACGAACCACGGCGGCATCGAGACCACCTTGCCGCCGTTCTCCAGGTCCTTGACCGTGGAATGCACGATGCACTGGGTCAGCGCCGCGACTCCAGCGATCTCCTCCAGCGTGGCCAGTCCGTCGCAGACCCGCAGCTCCACGGTGCCCAGCCGTGGCACGGCGCGGACGTCCCAGCGCACCTCGGTGACATCGTTGATCACCCCGGTGTGCTCCAGGTCGCTGACGGCCTTCTCATAGCCGGACCATTCCTCGAACTGGAAGGACGCGCCCGCGGTGGGCAGCTGCTGGAAGACCAGCGCCCGCTGCGAGGCGTAGCCGGTGTCCTCCCCGGACCAGTAGGGAGAGGAGGCGGTCAGGGCCTGGAAGTGGGCGTTGTAGTTGCACAGCGCGTTCACCGCCGGCATCGCCTGGGCCACGTCGTCGAGCCCCACGTGCACATGCACCCCGTAGATCACCATCTGTCGGCCCCACCACTGGGTGCGCCGGATCAGCTCCGCGTAGCGCTCCTTGTCCGTCACCTCCTGCTCGGTGGGGGCGGCGAAGGGATGGGAGCCCTGGCAGTACAGCTCGACGTCGAGCGGCTCACAGTGGCGCATCACATTGCGAGCGGTCTCGCGCAGCTGGTCCACACCGGTGTTCACATCCGGGCAGACATCGGTGATCAGCTCCACCGTGTTGGTCAGCAGCTCCTGCTTCACGTAGGGGTGCTCGTCCTCCGGACGAAGATCCGGCATGTCCTCATGACAGGCGCTGAGAATCTTGTCCGCCACCGACCGGAGGTCTCCGGACTGTCGATCCACCAGCGCCAGCTCCCATTCAAGGCCAAGGGTGGAACGTCGTGATTCAGCGAAGGGTAGTTCCAACTTGGCTCCTCAGGGTGTCAGGGCCGGCGGCCGCATCACCACACAGAATACTGCCCCGACCGGCCGATCCCGGATGCCCGGCCCGACGTTCGCTCAGGCGTCGGACCCACCTGGGTGGTGACCCGCGGGGTCGGACGCGGCTGTCCAGGCTGCGCGGATATCCTGACTGACATGTCTTCTGCCGGTTCCTCGCGTCGTCGCCCGCTTCTGGCTGTGGCGCTGCTGTCTTGTCTGCTCCTCAGCTCCTGCGCCGGGGCGGGCGATCCCGATGCCCCCGAGGGTGAGTCGACGGATGGGGCCTCGCCGAGCGAGCAGAGCGCCGAGGAGGCCGCCGCAGCCGCGGAGGAACAGCGCCGCGCCGACGCCGAGCAGGCCCAGGAGGCCGCGCTCGCAGGACCCGGGCAGCCGCACCAGGAGCGCGCCGCCGAGATCGTGACCGAATATTCGCTCGCCGAGCTGGCCGGGTCCGTGCTGGTCGGGGAATACGCGACCACCGATGCCTCCGCGATGGCGGACCTGATCGAAGAGCTGCACCTGGGTGGCGCCATCATCATGGGCGCCAACGTTCCCGCCTCGGACGGGGGTGTCGACACCGAGGAGCTGGCCGAGGAGCTGAGCACCCTGCGTGACGTCGGCGGCGAGCGTGAGGTGCCCCCGATGATCAGCGTGGACCAGGAGGGTGGTCTCGTCACCCGGGTCGGCGCACCGCTGACCGAATGGCCCACGCCGATGGCCTACGGCGCGGCCGCGTCAGAGCTGGGCGCGTCTGAGCAGGACGACCCGGAGGCACGCGGGCAGCACGACGAGCAGGACGACGACCCGCTCGCCCGCTCCGGTCACCGCCTGCTCGCCACGGAGCTGGCCGAGCTGGGGTTCACCACCAGCTTCGCCCCCAACGGAGACGTCACCGTGGGGGCCTCGGATCCGACCATCGGCTCACGGTCCTTCGGCTCTGACGCCGCGTCGGTCGCCGCACTGACCATGGAGAGCATCCGCGGCCTCGCCGACGGCGGGCTGGCGGGCTCGGTCAAACACTTCCCCGGACACGGTTCGGTCACCGAAGATTCACACCAGACGCTGCCGGTGCAGAGCGCCAGCCTGGAGGAGCTGCGCACCCGCGACTGGGCACCCTTCGCTGAGGCCGCCGAAGCTGGTGTCCCGATGATCATGATGGGCCACATCGAGGTGCCTGCCCTGGAAGCAGGCGTTCCCTCCTCACTCTCGGCCGCCGCCTACGCAGAGCTGCGCGAACTCGGCCACGACGGCGTGGTGGTCACCGATGCGCTGAACATGGGCGCCATCGTCCAGGGCTACGGCGGCGATCAGGCCGCGGTGACCGCCCTGGAGGCGGGCGCGGACCTGCTGCTGATGCCAGCCGATGTCCGCGGCGCCCACATCGGCCTCGTCGCGGCCGTGGAGTCAGGTGAGCTTGACCGCTCCCGCCTCGAGGAGGCGTCCGAACGCGTCGCCGCGCTGCAGCTCTGGCAGGCCGAGCTGGCCGCCGGAGACCTTGCCGCCGGGCCCGGGGCGCAGCTGCCCGAGGAGCTGCGCAGCGAAGAGGCAGCAGGCGATGAGACGGATCCGGACCAGGCCGAAGCGGACGGGACAGCAGGCAGTCCTGCCGAGGAAGCGGAGTCCGGCAGCGCCGCAGAGACCGCGGTGCAGCTGAGCGAATCCGCGGTGACCCTGGTGGCCGGAGAGTGCGAGGCCGATCTGGGCTCGTCCGGCATCACCATCGTCGGCGGCAGCGACCAGGACCGCTCCCGGCTGACGCAGGCCGCCGAGGCTGCCGGCCTCAGCGTGGGCACCGGAACCGTGGTGAACCTGGTGGGCGAGTCCAGTGCCGCTGGCGGAGACGTCGCGGTGGCCCTGGATCGCCCCGAGGTGCTGGCCGGAGCCGATGCCGCGACCCAGATCGCGCTCTACGGCCGCACCCAGGAATCCTTCCTGGCGCTCGCCGCGGTGCTCGCCGGAGCACAGGCGCCTGGAACGCTGCCGGTGGAGGTCGGGGAGCTGCCGCGCGGGCACTCCGCCTGCTGAGTGCTCACAGCGGTTCCACCACCGCAAAGACCCGGTCCTCGCCCAGCCGGGTGACCACCACCGTGGCGTGATGCTTGTGCCCCTTGGGCCGCTTCTTCGGCAGGACCTGCTGGCGCAGCTGTTCCGGGACGATGTCGACCCCACGCTTCTTGATCTCCAGGCTGGTCACCCCGGCGCCAGCCGCCCAGGACTTGAGCGCCTTGACGTTGAAGGCCTCGACCTCGAGCACCCGGAACTGCCGGGAGAGCCGGTGGGACGGGTCCGTCACGGGTGCATCCGTGCAGAAATAGGCGATGTGCTCGTCGAGCATGTGACCGTCCAGGGAGTCGGCAAGCTCGGCGACCAGGCCGGACCGGATCACCGCAGGGTCCGGTTCATGCAGCACCCCGGCGAGCCCGGTCCGCCCGGCTGGTCCGAGCTCGACGCCGACGCCGAAGTCAGCCGGACTGTTCAGCTCCACGGGTGCGGCGGTCCCGCTGTGCAGCAGCGTCGCGGTCCGGCGCACTCCGGGTCGGGCCAGTGCGTTGAACCAGAGCACCACCTCCACGAGGTCCCCGTCCACGGAGACCCATTCGGCCTCGCAGTCGGACGGGATCAGCTCATGCGGCAGTCCCGGGCCGAGCTTGACCCCCATCGGGGTGCCGGTGCGCGCCAGAGCGGTCACGAAGCTCAGCGGCGGGGAGAAGGACTCAGGATCCCAGAGCCGGGCGGGCCCGGTCGATGCGGCGTCCTGGGCTGCATGCGGGTCTCGGCGGGCGGGATCCAGCCACAGACCCCAGCCGGGGGGAGCACCGGCGTGAAGCAGGCCGAAGGTCTCGGCGAAAGCCTCCGCGGTGCCATGCTGGACCGCTGCCTCCGGAAAGGGATGCAGGTTCATGGTCGCCGCTGCCGCGATGCTCTCATCGGCCTCCACGGCCGTCACCGCCAATCCCAGCGACGCCGCAGCCAGCGCATCACCGCCCAGGCCGCAGCCGAGATCGATCACCCGGTCAAGGTTAGCGGTGCGGAAGCGCTGGGCATGGCGCGCCGCCACCGGCAGCCGCGTGGACTGCTGCAGTCCCTCGTGGGTGAAGAGCATCCGCTCGGCGAAGTCTCCGAACTTCTTCCGCGCAGCCGCGCGCAGACGTGACTGTGTCAGGGCCGCCGCGACCAGGTCCGGCGGGTGGCCGGCTTCGCGCAGCCGCATGTTCAGTCCGAACGCCGCGTCCTCGTCATAGGGCGGCAAGGAGTTCAGCAGCTCCCACCCCTGGGGAGTGAGAACTGGGGCGAGCGGATCAGCAGCGTGGGAGGACATCGCTCCTACGGTACCGGTCGCCAGGAACAGTCCCGGGCTTGAGAGATGCACTCCAGCCCGTCTGACGGCAATACGTCACGACATGCTGCGCGAATCGCTTCTGCTGTCATATTAGAGGCGCCGTTTGCGCTTAATTAGTTAAGTCTGTAGCTTCTATTTAGCTTAGGCGACACTAAGTCTCCACGTCACTCCGCTGGTTCACTCCGGCACTCTGCATCGTGAAAGGTAGGGCCATGCCCATTGAAGAATTCACATCCGAGGACATCGCGTCTCAGTGCCCTGGGTGCGAGAATGTCTCCCACGAGGGGCCTGTGCGCAGCGCCTCTCGGGCGCATCGATCCAGGATCCTGGGCACGCTCTCCATCGGCGTCATCGCGCTGCTCGCCCTGAGTGCCTGCGGGTCGCAGGCCGAGGCCGAGGAGCCGGAAGCCGCCCAGGCGGAAGCAGGCGGGCCGGAAGCCGCCGAAGCGGAGGAGGGTGAGACCGAGGCCGCCGAGGCTGAAGCTGAAGGCGCAGGCGCGGCGACGATCACCATCGAAGATGACCACGGCACGCACGAGGTCTCCACCGATCCGCAGAGCGTCGTCGTCACCGACAACAGGTCCTATCGGACCTTGGAAGCTTTCGGGGTCGAGCCCACCGCCGCTGCGCGCAGCCTGATGGATGCCCAGACC
Organism: Nesterenkonia sp. DZ6; assembly: GCF_022565835.1. Lineage (NCBI taxonomy): Bacteria > Bacillati > Actinomycetota > Actinomycetes > Micrococcales > Micrococcaceae > Nesterenkonia > Nesterenkonia sp. DZ6. Next base: position 364,730 of record NZ_JAJOYW010000002.1, on the reverse strand, counting down.
CACGCCTACGCCGAGGATGAGTCCATCCTGGACCTGGGCAATCACCGCGAGCCCGATCTGGAGAACGTGGTCGCGGCAGAGCCCGATCTGATCATCAACGGGCAGCGCTTCCAGGACTACTACGACGACCTCCGTGGACTGGCGCCGGAGGCCGCCGTCCTGGAGTTCGAGCCCCAGCCAGACGCTGACCTGGTCGAAGAGCTCATCCGCAAGACCGAATCACTCGGCGAGGTCTTCGGAAAAAGGGATGTCGCCGCGGAGCTCGTCGAGGAGCTTCAGGCCGAGATGGCCCGGGTCCAGGACGCCTACGACGGCGAGTCCACCGTGATGGGGCTGCTCACCTCCGGCGGTGACATGAGCTATGTCGCCCCAGGTCCTGATGGCCGCGCCATCGGGCCGGTCTTCGAGACGTTCGACCTCACTCCCGCACTGGAGCAGGAGGGTGAGAACGAGTCCCACGGCGATGACATCTCGGTGGAGGCGATCGCCACCGCGAATCCAGACTGGCTGCTCGTGCTGGACCGCGATGCCCGGATCACCCAGGAGGAGGGCGAGGAGTACAGCCCCGCTGCAGAGATCGTCGAGGAGTCGGCCGCGCTGGCCGACGTCTCCGCGGTGGAGCACGGTCAGATCGTGTACCTGCCGGAGAACTTCTACCTCACCGAAGACATCCAGGCCTACACCGAATTCTTCCGCGACTTCGCAGACACACTCGAGGCCGCGGAATGACCGCAGTTCACTTTCTTGCCAGTCGGTGAATGATGGTCGCCCGACGGTCCCACGCAGGCCTGGACAACCTGTGTGGGACCGTCCTTAATAGCGCCATGCCAGTATTCGCTATTCCGAATCAAACGTGACAGAAAATGCAAGGACTTGCATAGTTATGCTTCTGCTCCTGGAAAGCCTCCCATGCCTGAAACCCCTCCCGCGGCGCTGAGCCGCGACGGACACGCGCCTCCGGAGACCCCGCCGGAGTCTCCGGAGGCCCGCTGGACCCGCAGGCATCGGCTCTTCACCCCGGCGCTGGTGATCGGGATCCTGATCACCCTGGGGCTGCTGCTGCTCTCGCTGACCACCGGGCAGTACGACGTCTTCTCGGAGGACGGGTTCTGGATGTTCGGCATCACCCGCGTCCCGCGCACCATAGCGCTGGTCCTGGCGGGCGCCTCGATGGCCATGTGTGGACTGATCATGCAGCTGCTCACCCAGAACCGCTTCGTGGAGCCCACCACCACCGGCACCACCGAGTGGGCGGGGCTTGGACTGATCCTGGTGCTCTGGCTCTTCCCCGGCGCCTCGATGCTGGCCCGGATGGGCGGCGCCGTGACGATGGCCTTCATCGGCACCGTCATCTTCTTCCTGTTCCTGCAGCGGGTGACCCTGAAGTCCTCGCTGATCGTGCCGATCATCGGCATCATGCTGGGCGCCGTGGTCAGCTCCTTCACCACCTACATCGCGCTGATGACCGACCATCTGCAGACCCTAGGCATCTGGTTCGCCGGATCCTTCACCCGCGTGGTCGAAGGGCGCTATGAGCTGATGTTCCTGGTGCTGGTGGTGACCATCCTGGTCTTCATCACCGCCGACCAGTTCACCGTGGCCGGACTCGGCAAGGACATGGCCACCAACGTGGGCCTGAACTACACCGCCGTGCTGTTCATGGGCACCGCCATGGTCGCGGTGGCCACCGGGGTCACCGCCACCGTGGTGGGCACGCTGCCTTTCCTGGGGCTCGTGGTGCCCAACATCGTCTCGCTCTTCCGCGGCGATGACCTGCGCAGCAACCTGCCATGGGTCGCGCTGCTCGGGATCGCGACCGTGACCGTCTGCGACCTGATCGGCCGCACCATCCGAGCGCCCTTCGAGATCCCGGTGGGTCTGGTGCTGGGGCTGGTCGGGGCCGTGGTGTTCGTCGGCCTGCTCCTGCGGCAGCGAAGGAAAGGTGGGCTCCTCACATGACCGCGCAGCTTGATCGCGAGCGGCGCACCCCACAGGTCTCCGCCGGAACCGCCACGACCTCCGCCGGAACCGCCATGACCTCCGCCGGCACCACCCCCGCACCGCGACGCCGACGCTCCGGGGCGATCACCACCCGACGCCACGGCCTGCGCTGCTGGGGCGTCATGGCGCTGCTTGGCGGGCTCTCGGTGTTCTTCACCGCCGGGATCCTCAGCTACGACAACCCGATGCCCTTCGGCTCTGACGGATACTGGCTGATCGCGGGAATGCGCGTGGAGACCGTGCTGGTCATCGGCGTCGTCGTCTTCTGCCAGGCGATGGCCACGGTGGCGTTCCAGACGGCGACCAACAACCGGATCATCACCCCCTCGATCATGGGATTCGAATCGCTGTATGTGGCGATCCAGACCGGCGCGGTGTTCTTCTTCGGCATCGCCGGGATCACCCTGGTCACCGGACTGCCGCAGTTCCTGATGCAGGCCGCTGCGATGGTGCTCTTCGCCACGATCCTCTACTCCTGGCTGCTGAGCGGGAGGTTCTCCAACATCCACATCATGCTGCTGGTGGGCGTGGTGATCGGCGGCGGACTCGGCTCGCTGTCGACCTTCATGCAGCGAGTGCTCACCCCGAGCGAGTTCGATGTGCTCACCGCCCGACTCTTCGGCAACATCGGCAACGCTCGCGCCGAATACCTGCCCTATGCGATCCCGATCGCGCTGGCAGCCGCGGGCGCGCTGTGGTGGCGGGCGCGACGGCTCGATGTGGTCGCCCTGGGACGCAGCACCGCAGACAACCTCGGGGTCAACCACAGGCGGGAGGTGATGATCATCCTGACACTGGTCTCGGTGCTGATGGCCATGAGCACCTCGCTGGTCGGCCCGATGACCTTCCTGGGCTTCCTGGTCGCCACCCTTGCGTATCAGTTCGCCGACACCTACTCCCACCGGATGCTGTTCCCGATGGCCATGCTGATCGGCTACACCGTCCTGGCCGGGGCGTACTTCATCATGCGCAACATCTTCTACGCCCAGGGCGCGGTGACCCTGATCATCGAGCTCATCGGCGGAGTCGTCTTCCTGATAGTCCTGATGCGAAAGGGTCGCCTGTGATCAGCCTGACCGAGGTCACCAAGAACTACGGCGCAGCAGGGGCCGGCGACACCGTCGCCATCGGCCCGGTCAGCGTGGACATCCCCGCCGGCGGGATCACCGCGCTGGTGGGCCCCAACGGCGCCGGAAAATCCACGATCCTGACCATGATCGGGCGGCTGCTCGATGTGGATTCCGGACGGATCGAGGTGGCTGGGCACGACGTCGTGAACTCGCCGTCGAGGACCATCGCCAAGATCCTCTCCATCCTGCGCCAGGAGAACCACTTCGTCACCCGGCTCACGGTGCGCCAACTGGTGGGCTTCGGCCGGTACCCGCACTCGCAGGGCCGGCTCACCCAGGACGACGAGCGGCACATCTCTGAGGCCATCGACTTCCTGGACCTGACCGCACTGGAGGGGCGGTACCTCGACCAGCTCTCCGGTGGTCAGCGCCAGCGCGCCTATGTGGCGATGGTGCTGGCGCAGGATACAGACTACGTGCTGCTCGATGAGCCGCTGAACAACCTCGACATGCAGCATGCGGTGCAGATGATGCAGCAGCTGCGCCGCGCCGCCGACGAGCTGGGCCGCACCATCGTCATCGTGCTGCACGACATCAACTTCGCCGCCCGCTACTCGGACAAGATCCTGGCCATGAAGAACGGCGTGGTGGTCGAGCACGGAACCCCGGAGCAGATCATGCAGGATGCGGTGCTGAGCAGGGTCTTCGACACCGAGGTCACCGTGATCGAGGGTCCGCGCGGGCCGCTGGCGGTGTACTACTGAGAGCTCGTGGTGATCGAGTTCACTCCTGGGCGGTCGCGGATCAACCCTATGGAGGCCTCGTTCTTCGCGCTCGCGGACGTGAAGAACGAGAACGCTCGGGGAGGAGAGGCATCAATGACTTGCAGACCGAGCAGCTCTAGTTGATGAGTGGTCTCGAGGCGATGGTCGCGGATGGGCTCTATGGCGATCTGTCCTTCACCGCCGACCTCGGCCCCCATCATCCCCGGTAAGTCGGTGGTGTTCGACGCGTCGAGGGTCACTGCGAACGACACCGTGCTCATGGCTGCGGTGCAGTCGGTGTGGAACGCCCCCGGAAGTAGGTCAACGCGCGCCCGAAGAACAACGCCAGGGGTGTAGAGGGCGATGACTGGAACCACCTTCGCGAGCCATCGATGCCCAGGGCGGGTCCAACGTCGATACCGCAGGCCCGCCCTGGCGCACCAAGTGTCAGCTGCCCCGGACTTCCTCAGCCGAGGACTTCGCGGAGTCAGCGACCGTGTCCTTCTGGTCCTGAACTTCAGACTTCACGTTCTGAGCGCTGTGCGTGGCGGAGTCCTGAACCCGCTGCGCCGATTCCAGGGCGGGCTCCTTGAGCTCCTCGGCCATCGACTGCGCCTGGCGCTTCGCGTCATCCACCAGCGGCTGAGCCTGATCCTCAAGCTTCGCCGCTGCCTTCTTCTCCGGCTCAGAGGCCGGAAGGATGGACGCCGCCAACCAGCCCGCCCCCAGAGCGATCAGACCCGCCGCGAGCGGGTTGCCCCGGGTCTTGCGCTTGAGCTCCTGGGGTGCCCGCTGAGCGCTCGCGGCGGCACTATGGGCATTCTCAGAGACCTCCGAAGAGGCATCATCGGCTGACCCCATCACACTGTCCTTCCAACCTCCAACGGTGCTGCGAATCTTCTCGGTCTGGCGCTGGGCCACCTTCGACGGGGAAACCTTGTCGGCGACGGCGTCAACGTCTAGGGAGAGGCTGTTGCGGGTCCGCTCGATATCGGCGCGGATCTCATCGGGGCTCTGTTGTGTCATCGTGTCTCCTTGGAAGGGGTGAGAGCATCAGGGATTTCCTTCAGGGTCTCCGCGGTCTGCGGCGCTCCTTCGGCCTGATCGAAGTTCTTCTTGCCGAGCACCGCCAGCACGGCGGCGATGATCGCCCAGATCGCAGCGACGATGACCGCGGACCAGGCGCTGCCGATCGCGGTGGCACCCAGGGCGGCCCAGAGGGCGACGGAGAGGAAGAGCAGCACAAAGTGGCCGGCGACTCCGGCGCCGCCGAGCATGCCGGCACCCTTTCCTGCGTTCTTCGCGGTCTCGCTCAGTTCGGCCTTGGCGAGGGCGATCTCCTGCCGGATCAGGGTAGAGAGGTCACTGCTGACGTTGGACATGAGCGAACCCAGGGATTCCTCTTCCGCTCTGCGCTCCAACCCAGGCGTGGATCCTGTCCCAGATGTGGGTTCTGGGTCCATGGGGCGACGGGCATGGCTGCTCATCGGCCAGCACCGCCGGCGTAGGGATCGGTGCCGCCGGTGTAACCCGGGGTGGGACTGGCGGGACCGGTCTCATAGGCCGGGGCACCAGCGCTCTGGTGTCCGGACACCGGAGCTGCCGGTGAGCCGGATCCTGACCGGGCCGTCCCTGGTCCGGCCGGGGCAGTGCCGGAGTCGGCACCACCGGCAGCAGGCCCGGTTGCGACGGCGCCTGCGTCATCGGCGTGGTGCTGCTTGAGTCCTCGGGTCAGCCGGCCGGCGGCGAAGCCGACACCGGCTGCGATGGCAAGGAAGGCAACCGGACGACGCCGCGCGAAGCTCTGGACCTCGTGGAGGACCTCCCTGGGGTCATGGTCCTCAAGCCAGGTCGCCGTGGCCTCGGCCCGGGAGCTCAGCTGGTCCAGGAGGTCGTTCGCGACACCTGGTTCGGGCTTCTCACCGCGAGCGATGCGCGCGACGTCGTCGCTGAAGGTGCGCACCGTGCCCGCTGCGCGGTCCAGCTGCTCAGACGCCTGGGACTCCAGCATCGTGCCCGCCTCGCCGCCGAGGCGCTTGGCCTCGCGGACGGCGTCGTCCTTGACTCCGGAGGCTTCCTGGGCCGCGGTGTCCTTGACTGCTCGTCCGGCGTCCTTGGCGTCGCCGGCGACATCTTGGGCTGCGCCCTTGGCCTGATCCGACTTCTTCTGGGTCTGAGACGCAGAATCGGACGCAGAATCGGACGTGGAACCAGACGTGGAATCGGACGTGGAATCGGACGTGGAACCAGACCCGGAGCCGGGACGCCCCGAGTGCTGTGGCTGCCCGGAGATCGGCATGGTCCCAAGTGGGAGATCGTTCGTTGCAGAACCCGTTTCCCTGCCGGGTGAGGTCGACGGAGGCGTCGGGAGCGTATGGGCTCGTGACGCGTCCTCTCCGCCGAGATTGCTATGAGGGGTGCTGTGTGGGTTTGACATGATTACCTTTCGTCGTGTCCTCGAATTCGCGGCGAACCGAGGTTGAAAAGAGAGTCTGGAGATCAACTGGACGGGCGACGCCCGACATCTCAGCGCCGGACAGCTTCATCCGGTCCGACTGCTGGTTCGTCTTGGCTGCGGCCTGCAGACCTGCGCAGATTACGTGCGCGCTGGACATCCTCCTGATGCTTCTTTGCCTTCTTATCGCTGGCCTTGGTGTCTCGGGCTGGCAGCTGGAGGTTCTCCTCTGCAGGCATTCCAGCCTGCAGCTCACGGCCGCGCTCGACTTCGCTATCAACCTCCGCACCGAAGAGCAGGATCGCGTTGACGATGAATATCCACAGCAACAAGATGATGACCCCGGCCAGCGCCCCATAGGTGGCGTTGTAGTTGCCGAAGTTGGACACATAGAAGAAGAAGCCCACAGAGGCCAGTACTGCGACCACGATGGCGATGACGGCACCGACGCTGACCCAGCGGAACTTCGGTTGATGCACGTTGGGAGTCGCATAGTAGAGCAGAGCAACGACGAACACGACGACGAACGCCAGGACGAACCATTGGGCGATGCTCCACACCGTGATCGCGGTTGAGCCAAGCCCGATCGCGCTTCCCACGGCTTCTGCGACCGGTCCCGACAAGATGAGGATCATCAGGGCAACCGCTCCCAGGACCAGGATCAGCGCTGTCAGGAGGTACATCTGCACATTGAGCTTGATCCCACCACGACCTTCAGGAACCTCGTGGATGATGTTCATCGCCCGGCCGAAGGCCTTCACGTAGCTGGAGGCCGACCACAGCGCGGCCAGCAATCCGAGGATGAGCCCCAGCCCCGGAGCAGGGGCTGTCAGGACAGACTCCAAGGCAGGTCGGACGGTGCCCCACGTGTCGGAGGGAACAATGCCCTCCGCCTGATCGAGGACCGCGGTGACGGTTCCTCCGCCCTGCCCGAAGAGACTCAGCACCGAGACCACGGCGATCAGTGCCGGGAAGATGGAAAGGACAGTGCGGTAGGTGAGGCCGGCGGCCAGATCGGTGCAACCGTCCGCGGAGAATTCGCGGATCGTGGTCCTGAGGATGTACTTCCACGTGGGTTTGGTGATCTCAGCAGGAGAGTCAGGCTTGCGATCGTCTTCCGGGTGAGGAGCGTCCGCCGGATCACTCTGGGTATTGTCGCGGGAGCTGTGAGACATGAAACGTGCCTTTCTCCGGGTGTGTAGGGAGCACGAGCTCCTGGAAACGGTGACGGTCTGGGTCTAGTCGCCTGGCCACTCTCCGGTGAGCCGCTGAAACGCCCGAGGTCCACCGCGATCTACGAGGGCATCGACAAAGGCGAAGAACGCTCCGTGTACAGCACCCGCGAGAAGCACCTCACCGACGAGCCCGGATGGCTGGGAGGAGGGCTGCGGTCGCGGCGAGAGCCCCGACAGTCTCACCGAGCTCGCGCCGACTGAGCAGCGGAAGGGTTCTTCGTGCCTGTAGTCGGCGGGGCCCCTGAGAATTCTCGTGTTCAGCGGGTGTCATGGCGGGTGTGTTCCTTGACCTCGGCAACGTCTTGCTTGACGTTGGTGATCGTCCGTTCCAACCCCAGGGCGGGTGTGGTGATCAGAACACCGACGCCAAACCACGCCAGGATGCCTCCGACGCTGAGGAACCCAGCACCGATACCGCCCTGTTTGGCCTTCGCGGTCAGCTCCGCCTGGGCGAGTCGCACCTCGTCGCGGACCAATCGTGAGGTCTGTTCTGAGAGGCGGGTCAGCAACTCTGGAACTGCAGGTTCGGGCGGCTTAGCGGGGTGACTCATGATGTGTGCCCTCTACATGTGAAACGACGTGCAACCAGTAGTTGCTACTGGCATTCGAAGGTCAAGCTGCCCCGTGCCGCAGGACCGGTAGATGGATCGGGCCCAAGAACCGGCCATCACGGATTTCCCGATCAGCAGGAGATCCTGCATCTTGCGAGAGTGCCCTCCGGGCACCCGGGGCCTGTTCTTGATGGCACCTACCAGGGGTCGGATCCCACTCTCAGACCCGCCCCCGGTAGGTGCTCGACGTCAGACCCTGAATGCGCAGGCTGCAGGAATGTCACTCACCGCTTCGCACCGGGCTCAGCGTCGCCTTCAACGTCGATCTCTTCCTTGCGGACCTCGCCGGAGACGGTTTCGGTGTCCTGGACGGTGCGTTTGCCGACATTGACCTTCTCCGTGGCCACGGTCTCCTTGTCGACCACGGGGCGCTCCTCGCGCAGCGTCACCACCTCATCCTGGCGACCCGCATCATCGATCGTGCCTGCAGAGCGCGCCTCGGCAGAGTTCGGGTCGACCGTCTCCCGCTCGACGACGAGCTCTTCGCGCTGGACGGGCACTTCAATGCTCTGGTTCTCGGTGCGAATCCGCTTGCGCAGGCGCACCTGGCCGGCCTCGCGCTGCTCGGTGCCGACCTTCAGCCGCTCCTCATGAGCGACCATCTTGTCGGCATCTGCGGCAGTGGTGTCAAGACCGGGACCGCCAGCGTCTGTTCCCTGGCGTCCGGTGCCGCGATCAGGGCTGTAGTAGTCCCAGAGGCGCTGCTCCTCTTCAACACTGAGGTGTCCGTCGACGTCGATGTTGGGGGCATCCTTGATGTAGGCCTTGGTGAACGGCACCCTGAGACCTTCGGGGGAGTAGTCGGTCGCGCCGAAGGGAATGAAGGTCTCTTTGGCGCCGAAGAGGCCGATATTCACGGTGACGAACTCGGGTTCTTGAGTCTGACTGTCCACGTAGACCTGACCGACGGAGCCGACCTTGGCTCCCTCACTGTCATATACATCTGCGTTCTCGATCGAGTCGATGTCGAAGTTGCTGTTGACCATGGTCATTCACTCGCCTTCCCATGCCCCCGAGCTTCGGGGGTCAAGATTATTGAAACGAACATTTATATGCCAATTGATTCGAGTTAAATAATTGCTGGAATCAACTGCACCGTCTATGTCATCGCGGCAACCGTGCCTGCAGGTGCTTGAGGGTGCTCCCGGCTCCGACCGAAGCGTTCGTAGCAGGCAAGCACCCGTCGTCGCGTCATCGCTGCGGCTTCGGGGTTTCAGCCTGCTCTGGAGATTACACTGTAAACACAGCCCTGAGCAATAGTCATCCAGTCGGAATCTGAGGATCACGTGGCAGCACGCCGCGCTGCGCCGGGCAAGGCGGCCCGACCTGCCAGGGCCCATCGGCGATCGCTTCTGGTCTGGGCATCCGAGTCGATGTCCAAGACCTTCGATCCTGGGCATGCGGTTCCAGCGGTGAACTCGACTGAATCTGCGAAGAAACTCCGCCGGAGTACCATGGATGAGCGCACGCAGAAGCGTTCACCAGCTGGGCGTCTTTTGGGGAAGTCACCTATCAGGTATCGGGGTAAACGCAAATGGATCGGACAACCGACGCTGCAGGTTCAGACAAGGCGCGACCCGGGCTCAGCCGTGAACTGGTTGTGAGGTCGGCCCTGTCGTACATCGACACGCATGGTGCACAGAAGCTGACGATGCGCGCCCTCGGTGCCAGCCTAGATGTGGAGGCGATGGCGCTGTACAGGCACGTCTCAGGGCGCGAAGACCTGCTCGAGAGCGTCGTCGCTGAACTTTTACAAGGGTTGGAAGACGATCTCGACAAGCAGCTCAGTGAGACGTGGCAGGGGTATCTTCAGACATTTGCCCATCAGGTTCGCCAGATCGCGGTCGAGCACCCTCTGGTCTTCCCGCTCGTCGCGACCCGCCACCCTTCGGCACCGTGGCTTCGCCCCCCACTGCGCAGCCTCTCCCTGGTAGAAGGCTTCCTGCGCGCGCTCATCGACCATGGTTTCAGCGACTCTGCCGCAGTTCACACCTATCGAATAATCAGCAGCTTCCTTCTGGGGCACCTGCTGCTGGAATCAGTCGTCCGCGGAGCTGAGGTCTCATCCGTAGAGGTTCCCCTGGACGAGGGAAATGCGATTGTTCCTGAAGGGGATTCCGGACTCGACCTCAGTGCAGTCCCAGTGGTAATGCGTTTGAAAACAGCCCTAAGCGAGGATCACTCAAAAAATGAATTTGAGATCGGCTTGGAAGCATTAATTGATCGCATTGAATTCTATATCAGCCAATAGATTTAAGTTCGTTTTATTAGAAATTCTATTGCTGGTTATTGGATGTATGTTCTCTGGTCGCGAACGCGGTGGGCATGCCTTTTTGGAGCCGATGCTTATATCTCGCGGCGGGTCCGGCGGAAGCTTTGTCGGATTCACGGGGTGCGCTGGGAGACGAGTCTTTCACGACCGTCATCCCAAGCGATTTCATACCACGAAGGGCTCGAAACCAGGGGGGGCGTACCTGCGCTCCGCGTAGACGCGCGACTCCGCAGCGCGAACACGTGGCATCGGCGCCACGCCTGAATCGGGCGACAGAGTCGCCAAGAGTGACGTACGAGCGTAGGCCCGACCAGATCAGTACGACTCGAAGAGATGGATCATCCCTGGAACGATTCGGATCGGTCTCTGGAAGCCGCCCCTGCAGTCTCAGCTGATGAGACTGCCTCGGCTCGGGTGCCGGGCTCCCACGGCCTCGTCCTATCATTTTGGGTCTGCGCCGCACTCGGCGCCTCACCATCAATCCTTCTGTGGAGATGCCCAGCAATGTCTACCTCTCTTGACCCCTCTGTGCCCAGCGCCTCGAAACGAAGAGTCGATGACGTGGCCGATGAGAACCTCACCGTCCCGCGCCGCCGGATCATCATGGCCTCGCTGATCGGGACCACGATCGAGTTCTATGACTTCTACATCTACGCCACCGCGGCCGTCTCGATCTTCCCGCTGCTCTTCTTCTACGGCGACGAGGGCTCCGCGCTGCTGGCCTCCATGGCCACATTCGGTGCGGCCTTCGTGGCGCGGCCGCTGGGCGCGATCATCTTCGGCCACTACGGGGACAAGGTCGGACGCAAGGCCACCCTGGTCGGCGCGCTGCTGACCATGGGCATCGCCACGTTCCTGATCGGTCTGCTGCCCACCTACCACCAGGTCGGGCTCTGGGCGCCCGCGATGCTGACCATCCTGCGCTTCTGCCAGGGACTGGGACTGGGCGGGGAATGGTCCGGTGCCGCGCTGCTGGCCTCGGAGACCGCCCGGCCGGGCAAGCGTGCGCAGGCGGCCATGTGGCCGCAGCTCGGTGCTCCCTTCGGCTTCATGCTCGCCAACGGCCTCTTCCTGCTGCTGGCCACCCTCTTCGCCTATGACTCCACCGCGCGTGACCTCGATGATCCGTTCCTGGTGTGGGGCTGGCGCCTGCCGTTCCTGCTCTCGGTGCTCATGGTCGCCGTCGGGCTCTACGTCCGGCTGCGGATCGAGGAGACCCCGGTGTTCGCCAAGGCCATGGCCGGCAACGAGCGGGTCAAGACCCCCATCGGGGAGGTCTTCCGGCGCAACTGGTGGGAGATCATCCTGGGCACCTTCATCATGCTGGCCACCTACGGGCTGTTCTATCTGATGACCACCTGGGTGCTCTCCTACGCCATCGGCAGCGCCGAGGTCGGAGGCCTGAGCTACGGCTACCAGGACTTCCTGGTGCTGCAGATCGTCGCCATCACCTTCTTCGCGATCTTCGTGCCGGTGGCAGGCCGACTGGCCGACCGCTTCGGCCGACGCCCGATGCTGATCGTGGTCACCCTGGCGATCATGGCCTTCGGACTGAGCTTCCGATACTGGCTCTCCGCCGACTCCATGGGCACCGGCGAGGACCTCAACGTCTGGCAGATGCTGGCCTTCCTCGCCGTCGGCATGACGCTGATGGGTCTCACCTTCGGCCCCATGTCCGCGGTGCTGCCGGAGCTGTTCCCCACGAACACCCGCTACACCGGATCGGGTGTGGCCTACAACGCCGCATCCATCCTCGGTGCGGCGCTGACCCCCTTCGTGGCGGCCTGGCTGGTGCAGGCCTACGGCGTCGGCGCGGTCGGGCTGTACCTGGCCGGACTGGGCGTGCTGACCCTGATCGCGCTGATCCTCGCCCCGGAGACCTCGAAGAAGTCCCTGTACACCGAGGCTGCCGAGTAGCCAGCCGCCTACAGCTGCCCCGTCCAAGGCCACGGCCCTGGGCGGGGCAGTGCTGTGTCCCGGGTCATCCAGGACCCGGCGAGAGCCGGCTCAGCCGTCGATGACCGCGACCAGCTCATCGAGGAACCCGCCGAAGTCGGTGCCCCGACGCAGGATCCGCTGCAGCGACTCCCGTTCGCTGAGCACCTCCACGAGCTGCTCGAAGACGGTCTGGAACGCATCGCGCTCGGACTCGGAGAACGCCGCCAGGGCCACGACCTGGATGCGCCCTTCGCCCCAGCGGATCGAACCCTCGGCGATCCCGATCGAGAGCGCGGTGCGCCGCGCCGTCATGGTCAGCGCGTGCGGGACCGCGAGGGACTCGGTGAAGGCCGTGGAGGAGAGCCGCTCGCGCTCGATCGTGCCGCGCACATAGTCCTCATCGATGATGCCCTGGGCGAGGAGCGGTGCGCTGAGCTGGCGGATCGCATCTTCTTCGTCCTTCGCCCGGAGCGGGCGGAGGAAGGCATCGGGGCTGAAGTAGCGCTCCAGCTCTCCGCGCAGCCGGGTGAGCCGCCGGGTGCGACGACGCCTCGACGCCACCGCGGCGATGCGCTGCATGTCGGCGTCGGTGATGAACGGGGCAAGCTGGATCGTGCGCTCATCGGGCACCGGGGGTTCGATCGTGGTCAGCACCAGATCGGTGTCCATTCCAGCCCAGTCAGGATCCGTCCGGGTCTCCACCGCGGTGACCTCGATGCCAGGCCCGAGTGATTCATCCAGCCGCGAGCGCAGCAGGTCATGGAGCTCGTAGTAACCGGGGCAGACGATGGTCGCGGTCAGCGCGGCCTCGGCGCGGCGGCTGCGTTCCAGTCGGCCGCCCACATGCATTGCGATGTAGGCGATCTCATCCTCGCGGATCAGCACGTCCAGCTGCTCGGTGATGTCGCTGGCGATGGAGACCGCGACCTGGAAGATCATCGGATAGCTGGACTTCAGCGACTTGGTCAGCGGATTGCGTGAGAAGGCCTGCTCCCGCGCCCGATGGACCAGATTCTGCACGTGCAGGCTCAGTCGCCGGATGAAGTCGGCGTGGGCGATGTCCACCAGATACTCCTCCGCGGCGTGGCCCACGGCGCGGATCACCGCCCGCTCCACCTCGGGGTCCAGCGGCACCTCGGTGCCCGCGCTGCCGTCCGAGGCGACCACCCGGGTCAGCACCAGCGAGGCCAGATGCTGCAGGTCGCCCTGGCCCAGACTCACTCCGAAGTGCTGGGAGGCCAGAGCCCCGACGACGCCGGCCAGCCGTTCCTGCTGGGCGCTGGGCTGCAGATGGGTCCCCTCCAGCGGGTGGCCGTGGCTGACCCGGTCGGCGGCGATGGCCACGTGCAGGACCACATCGGCGGAGGCGAACTCGTTGACGTAGTAGCCCTGCTCGGCCAGCTGGGCCGCCAGTTCTCGCTTGAACGGACCGAAGGCCTCCGCCTCCAGAGACCCCAGTCCCGCCGCACGGCGCAGGCCCTCGCCGTCGAAGGAGCCGTGCTCCATCTCTTCATGGGCGAGCTTCGAGACCAGCCGCCGCTGGGCGAGCTCATCGCCGACCAGCAGCGCACGCGCGCCTGAACGTTGGATGGTGTTGCCGGTGCCGGCCAGCAGCTCGCGGACCCGGACCAGATCGGCCTCCACCGTGGCCATGGAGACATAGAGGCGTTCGGCGGTGCGGCGCAGATCGATCCCGTTCTGCGCCTCGAGCAGCTCGTGCACCAGGCCGTGGAGCCGGTCCCGGGTCGAGGCGCGGCCGGAGTCGCTGCGCAGCGCTGCCAGTGCGGCCCGGTCCGCCCGGTATCCGGCGGGCCCCGATTCGATCAGCGCCGTCGGATGGGCGGATGCCGAGTGCGCGACGGTCGAACGAGGTGCCGCGGAGTTTGAGGTGCTGGAGTCGGAAGAGGCCGGGTGAGGAGCAGCGGCCTGAGGTCCAGCGGGGGCGCGTGCATTGAGCTGAGCGATATAGGACCTGACGCTGCGCGGGGTGACGCCGAGCAGGTCAGCCAGCGAGCCTGCGGTGATCCACCCGGGCTCACGCAGGAGCAGGTTGATCAGCTGCTCCTGGCGTCTGCTCATCCGGTCCACGCTCAAACCTTACCGGCCGGCCACATCGGCCGGGCGATTCTTCCTCCCCGGCGGAAAGAACTCTCGGCCCCACGCCGGTGCAGTGTGCCCTGAATCACTGCACAATCGAGGAGGAAGGAGTGTGAGATCAATGGAGATCCTGGTGGTCTGTGGTGCTGGCGCGTCCAGCACCTTCGTGGCACAGCGTGTGAAGAAGGCGATGCGCCTGGCCGGCGTGCCCTACGCAGTGCGCGCAGGAAACCAGGCCTCCCTGCTGCATGATCTCGACTCCGCAGATCTGATCCTCCTGGGCCCGCATCTGGCGGACTCGCTGGAGGACATCCAAGGACTCACCGCGCCGGCAGGCACCGTGGTGAGACTGCTTCCGGCAGACATCTACACCGACCTCGAAGGCACCAGCGCCTTGGCGCTGATCCTCGAGGCCCTCCCCATGCCCGACGCGGCCGCCGCCGCATCAACCCGAAAGGGACTCTCATGAGCTCCACTCGCACTGTCACCGTCGCCTCCTCCCAGGGGCTGCACGCACGTCCGGCCAAGCTGTTCGTGGAGGCCGCCCAGGCCTCCGGCGCGCAGGTGACGATCGCCAAGGGTGAGAAGTCCGTCAACGCGGCCAGCATCCTCGGGGTGCTCTCCCTCGGCGTGGAGAAGAACGATCAGGTGGTGCTCACCGCCGAAGGCGGGAACGAGGAGCAGACCCTGGAGAGCCTGGAGCAGTTCCTGACCACCGACCACGACGAGGCCTCCTGATGCCGGAGCTCTCCGGAATCGGCGTCGGAAGGGGCATCGCCGCGGGACCCGTGGCCCGAATGTCCGCTCCGCCGCCGGCGCCCGCGGATGAAGCCTCCGCGCTCAGCGCCGACGCTGAGACGCAGCGGGTGCAGGTGGCAGTCGCCGAAGTGGCCGCCGAGCTCGAAGCCCGCGGCCGCACCGCCGGCGGCATGGCCCGCGACGTGCTCGAGGCTCAGGCCATGATGGCCCAGGACCCGACCCTGCACGACGCCGTGGCGACCCGGCTGAAGGCGGGCAAGACCGGCGAATACGCCGTGCACGAGGCCTTCGCCGAGTTCCGCGCCACGCTGGAGGCGCTCGGCGGCTATCTCGGCGAGCGCGCCTCGGACCTCTCCGACGTGTCCCAGCGCGTGATCGCCAGCCTGCGTGGGCTGCCCGCCCCGGGCATCCCGGACCCCGGACACCCGTTCATCCTGGTTGCCGAGGATCTGGCGCCGGCGGACACCGCGCTGCTGAACCTGGACCAGGT
Source organism: Nesterenkonia sp. DZ6 (assembly GCF_022565835.1). Lineage (NCBI taxonomy): Bacteria > Bacillati > Actinomycetota > Actinomycetes > Micrococcales > Micrococcaceae > Nesterenkonia > Nesterenkonia sp. DZ6. Next base: position 349,038 of record NZ_JAJOYW010000002.1, on the reverse strand, counting down.
CCTCGCCCTGGTGACCATCCAGGGCGGACCGACCTCGCACACCGCGATCCTGGCGCGCGAGAAGTCCATCACCGCCATCGTCGGCGTCGCCGAGGCCGAGAGCCTTCTGGATGGCCAGCAGGTGATCGTCGACGCCGGAGCCGGCGCGGTGATCGCTGATCCGACCCAGGAGCAGCTCGACGAGGCCGAGGCCCGCCGCGCCGCGCATGCGGCGGAGGCCGTGGCACCGGTGACTCCGGGCGCCCTGGCAGACGGCACCGCGGTGCCGCTGCTGGCGAACCTCGGCTCGGCCAAGAGCTCGGCCAAGGCGGTGGCGCTGGGCGCCGAAGGTGTGGGGCTCTTCCGCACCGAGTTTCTCTTCCTCAGCGCCGACGAGGCGCCCTCGGTGGAAGAGCAGCGCGAGGCCTACCAGTCGGTGCTCGAGGCCTTCCCCGGCCAGAAGGTGGTGGTCCGAGCCCTCGACGCCGGCGCTGACAAGCCGCTGAGCTTCCTCAACGACGCGCCCGAGGAGAACCCGGCACTGGGTCTGCGCGGACTGCGCGCGCTGATGGCCAATGAGCAGATCCTCACGGACCAGCTCACCGCCCTGGCCCAGGCGCAGGAGAACACCGATGCCGACGTCTGGGTGATGGCTCCGATGGTCTCCACCGTGGAGGAGGCCGAAGCGTTCACGGCGCTGGCCAAGGAGCACGGCCTGCAGACGGCCGGGGTCATGGTGGAGGTCCCCTCGATCGCGCTGATGGCCGATGAGCTGCTCACACGCACCGACTTCGCCTCCATCGGCACCAACGACCTGACCCAGTACACGATGGCGGCCGACCGCCTGCTCGGTTCCGTGGCGTCCCTGCAGGATCCCTGGCACCCCGCGGTGCTGCGGCTGATCCGTGAAGTCGGCGCCGCCGGGATCGCTTCGAAGAAGCCCGTCGGAGTCTGTGGCGAGGCCGCCGCGGACCCGCTGCTCGCCGTCGTCCTGGTCGGACTCGGCGTGAACACGCTCTCGATGTCTCCGGCCGCGCTCGCAGATGTGCGGGCCGAGCTGAAGCTGCACACCTTGGAGGAGGCACGCTCCATCGCCGCCGCCGCGCTTGGTGCCGCCACCGCGGCGCAGGCGCGGGAAGCCGCACAGACCGCGGCGCAGAAGTCCTGAACCACGACTGAACAACTGAATCATCGCCTAAGTCGCTGAGACCGGCCCTCGTTCCAGGGCCGACACCTTTGACGCACCCGCAGGGGGCGTCTCACCATCACAAGAAAGAGGCTCCGTCATGACAACGGTGTCAGCTGAGACGAAGGATCGGGGCGGCACACGTGTGGCCGTCCAGCGATTCGGCTCATTCCTGTCGGGCATGATCATGCCCAACATCCCCGCCCTGATCGCCTGGGGCATCATCACCGCGCTGTTCATCGAGGTCGGTCCGTTCCCGAACGAGGCGCTCGCCTCGATCGTCGGTCCGATGATCCACTACCTGCTGCCGATCCTGATCGCCATGCAGGGTGGCCGGATGATCTACGACACGCGCGGTGCCGTCGTCGGCGCGATCGCCACCATGGGCGTCATCGCTGGCTCCGACTGGCTCGTCGCCCAGTTCAACGCGACCCTCCCAGAGGGTGCCGGCGAACTGGGGCAGGTCCACATGTTCATCGGTGCGATGATCATGGGTCCCCTGGGCGCCTACGCGATCAAGCAGCTCGACAAGCTGTGGGAGGGCAAGATCAAGTCCGGCTTCGAGATGCTGGTCAACATGTTCTCCGCAGGCATCGGCGGCTTCCTGCTGGCCCTCGCCGGCTTCTACTGGGTCGCTCCGGCGATCAACGCGCTGATGGATGTCATGGGCAACGCGGTGCGCTGGCTCATCGAGACCAATCTGCTGCCGCTGACCTCGGTCATCATCGAACCAGCGAAGGTCTTCTTCCTCAACAACGCCATCAACCACGGTGTGCTGACGCCCTTGGGCATCGCGGATGCGGCTGAGAACGGCCAGTCGATCCTGTTCCTGCTCGAGGCCAACCCGGGGCCCGGCTTCGGCGTCCTGCTGGCCTTCTCGATCTTCGGCACCGGCATTGCACGGGCCACCGCCCCCGGTGCTCTGCTCATCCAGTTCGTCGGCGGCATCCACGAGGTCTACTTCCCCTACGTGCTGATGAAGCCAGCGCTGCTGATCGCCATGATCGCCGGCGGCGCCACGGGCGTCGGCACCAACATGGTCTTCGAGTCGGGTCTGCGAGCCCCCGCCGCACCGGGTTCGATCATCGCGGTGGTGGCACAGACCGCGCAGGGCTCCTACGTCGGGGTCATCCTCTCGGTGATCCTCTCGGCAACGGTGACCTTCTCGGTCGCTTCGGTCATCCTGCTCTCCAGCCGGAAGCGTGATCTTGCGGCGAATGAGGACAGCTTCGCGGCGGCCGTGGCGAAGACCGAGGCGAACAAGGGCAGGTCCTCCTCACATCTGGCGAACCTCTCCGCCGCGACCCAGGTCCCGGCGCAGAAGATCACGAACATCATCTTCGCCTGCGACGCCGGCATGGGCTCCTCCGCGATGGGCGCCTCGGTGCTGCGCAAGAAGATCTCCGGGGCAGGCATCGAAGGCGTCACGGTCACCAACAAGGCCGTCGCCTCGCTGCCGGGGGACGCCGATCTGGTCATCACCCAGCAGCAGCTCACCGATCGGGCACGCGCCAAGGAGCCGCAGGCGGTGCACGTCTCGGTGGACAGCTTCATGAACGCCCCGGAGTACGACGACGTCGTCACGCTGATCCGGCAGAGCGAGGCCAGGTCCTCCGGGCGGGATGCTGATGACGGTGTCGACTCGCACGAGTCCTCCGCCGGGGGAGTCGCCATGGACACCCGTGTGCGCAGCGACTCACAGATCCTGACCCGCTCGCAGGTCCGCATCCACACCGGCTCCGCCACCCAGGACGAGGCGCTCACCGAAGCGGCCGAGATCCTCGGCGCAGCCGGCGCGGTGACCGAGGAGTACCTCAGGGCCATGAAGGAGCGCGAGGCCACGGTCTCCACCTACATGGGCAACGAGCTGGCCATCCCACACGGCACCAACGACGCGAAGTCAGCTGTTCTGGCCTCGGCCCTCTCGGTGACCCGCTACGACGGCGGCGTGGACTGGGCCGGAGAGAAGGTCACCTTCGTGATCGGCATCGCCGGGGTCGGTGACGAGCACCTGGAGATCCTCTCCAAGATCGCTGAGCTCTTCTCCGACGACGCGGAGGTCGCCAAGCTCAAGCAGGCCTCCTCCGAGGAGGAGCTGTTGACGCTGCTCTCGGCGGTCAACGCCGGCTGAGCCTGGGCTGACACCGGTGCCCGCGGGCACCCGCTGAGCCGAAGGGGGTGCGTCACACGGATCACCGGTGGCGCACCCCCTTCGCCGCTGCACACACCACATACATCTGAGCACTCAACCTTCGGGAGTCAACATGCTGGCAGTCCATTTCGGCGCGGGAAACATCGGCCGCGGCTTCGTAGGAACCCTGCTGCACGAGGGAGGCTATGAGGTGGTCTTCTCCGACGTCGCAGCACCCCTGGTGGACGCGCTCTCGGAAGCGCGCAGCTACACCGTGCACGAGGTCGGAGCCGGTGGCGTCGATCGGGAGGTCACGAACTTCCGGGCACTGAACAGCACCGAGGACCCGCAGGCGGTGGCCGCAGAGGTCGCCTCCGCGGATGTGGTCACCACCGCCGTGGGACCTGCCATCTTGAAGTTCATCGCCCCGCATGTGCTCTCCGGCCTGCTGCAGCGCCCGGCCGAGGCCCAGCCGCTGCAGATCATGGCGTGCGAGAACGCGCTGGGCGCCACCGACACGCTGCGCGACCATGTGCAGGAGCTCGCCGGGGAGCAGTGGGAGATGCTCTCGGCCCGGGCAGTGTTCGCCAACACCGCGGTGGACCGGATCGTCCCGGGACAGCCCGTCGACGGAGGAGTCGACGTCACCGTGGAGCCGTTCTACGAATGGGCCATCGAAGCAGGACCCTTCGGTGAGGACCGGCCGAACATCCCGGGCGCCCACTTCGTGGACGACCTCGGCCCCTATATCGAGCGCAAGCTCTTCACCGTGAACACCGGCCACGCCGCCACCGCCTACCTGGGGTTCCGCGCGGGCCGCAGCACGATCGCCGAGGCGCTGACCGATGAGACGGTCTTCGCCGGAGTCCGTGCCGCCCTCGAGGAGACCTCGGCGCTGCTGGTGGACAAGCACGGCTTCGCCCCCGAGGAGATGGCCGCCTACCGAGCGACCATCCTGGAGCGCTTCCGCAACCCGGAGCTTCCAGACACCGTGGATCGGGTGGGTCGGCAGCCGCTGCGCAAGCTCTCCCGGCACGAACGCCTGATCGGGCCCGCCGTGGAGGCGGCGGAGCGCGGCCTGAGCGTGGAGGGGCTGCTCGCCGTCGTCGAGGCGGCGCTGCACTTCGAGTCGGCCGCCGATGAGCAGACCCGGCAGCTGCAGAAGCTGCTCACCGAGCTCGACGCCGACGCGCTGACCACCCAGATCACCGGGCTGCAACCGGCAGATCCGCTCTACAGCAGAGTCCGCGAGCTGGTCACCGCCCGGCAGGGCTGACCACCCGCACCACCCCGGGGACTTCCCTCCACACGCTGACCACACCCGTTTGTCGCGATGCGGAGGATCTGCTGGGGGAGGATCAGTCGATGATGCTGGCCACGACCTGGCCGGCGGTCACGGTGGACCCGGCCTTGGCCTTGAGCCCCTTCAACCGGCCGGCCTTGTGCGCGGTGATGGGCTGCTCCATCTTCATCGCCTCCAGGACCAGCACCAGATCTCCTTCGGCGACCTTCGCGCCGTCCTTCGCGGCCACCTTCACGATCGTGCCCTGCATCGGTGAGGTCAGATCATCCCCAGAGACCGCCGCGGCGGAGGTGCTGCGCGCCTTGCGCCGCTTCTTGCCCCCGGCGGGCTTGCCGCCGAGCTTGCCGCCGGCCAGGGCCGCGGGCAGGTTCACCGTGATGCGCTTGCCGTTGACCTCCATCACCACCGACTCGCGCGGCTCCTCATGGTCGTGGGCCGGGTGGGCCATGAGCGCGTTGTACGGCGGGATCTGGTTGTTGAACTCGGTCTCGATCCACCGCGTGTGCACGCTGAAACTCTCGGCGGCGGGCGCCCGGCGTCGTGCCAGCCGCTCCGCGGCCTGGGAGACCGCGTTGCCGTGGCCGCCAGCTGCTCCTGCGCCTGAGGAGGGCTGGGTCGCGGCGGCAGGGACCAGCTCGGGGGCGAAGGCGATGTCTTCGAGCACCGCACGGTGGAAGGGCAGAACCGTGGGCATGCCTTCGACCTTCATCTCCTTCAGCGCGCGTCGGGCACGGCGCAGCGCCTGCTCGCGGGTGGCGCCGGTGATGATGACCTTGGCGATCATCGAATCGAAGGCTCCGGAGATCGTCTCCCCGGCGTGGACGCCGGAGTCCACCCGGACGCCGGGCCCGTGCGGAAGATCGAAGGTCTCCAGGGTGCCCGGTGCGGGCATGAAGTTGCGCCCCGGGTCCTCCCCGTTGATGCGGAACTCGATGCTGTGCCCGCGGATCTCCGGATCCTCGTAGCCCAGGCGCTCGCCCCGGGCGATCCGGAACTGCTCACGGACCAGGTCGATGCCGGTGACCTCCTCGGAGACCGGGTGCTCGACCTGCAGCCGGGTGTTGACCTCCAGGAAGCTGATGGTGCCGTCCTGACCGATGAGGAACTCGCAGGTGCCGGCGCCCACATAGCCGGCCTCACGCATGATGGCCTTGGAGGACCGGTAGAGCTGCCGGTTCTGAGCCCGGGTCAGGAACGGCGCCGGGGCCTCCTCGACGAGCTTCTGGTTCCGCCGCTGCAGCGAGCAGTCCCGGGTGGAGACGACGACGACGTTGCCATGTTCGTCCGCCAGGCACTGGGTCTCGACATGGCGCGGGGAGTCCAGGAAGCGTTCGATGAAGCACTCGCCGCGACCGAAGGCGGAGACCGCCTCGCGCACCGCGGATTCGAAGAGCTCGGCGATCTCATCGTGTTCACGCACCACCTTGATGCCGCGGCCGCCGCCGCCGTAGGCGGCCTTGATGGCCAGCGGAAGTCCCTGCTTCTCGGCGAAGCGCATGACCTCTTTGGCGTCCTTGACCGGTTCCTTGGTGCCCGGCGCCAGCGGCGCACCCACCCGCTCGGCGAGCTGCCGCGCCGAGACCTTGTCTCCGAGGATGTCGATGGCCTTCGGCGAGGGCCCGATCCAGGTCAGCCCGGCGTCGATCACGGCCTGGGCGAACTCGGCGTTCTCGGAGAGGAACCCGTAGCCGGGATGCACGGCGTCGGCGCCGGTGGCCCGGGCCGCCGCGAGGATCTTCGGGATGCTCAGGTAGCTCTCGGCGGCTGTGGCGCCGCCGAGGGCGTAGGCCTCGTCGGCCATGCGCACATGCACCGAGTCACGGTCCGGGTCGGCATAGACGGCGACGGCGGCCAGCCCCTCGTCCTGGGCGGCGCGGATGACGCGCACGGCGATCTCGCCGCGGTTGGCGATCAGGACCTTGGTGAACTCGGTCATGGTTCCTCTCTCTGCTTTCGCTGTCGCCCACCGGTGAGGGTGGGTCTGCAGGCGCGGGAAGTGCCGCCCCTGGGAAGTCTCAGGTGTGGGTGGCCGCGGGCGGCGGGGACCACAGGTCGGTGATGGAATGCCCCAGCTCGGCGAGCATCGAGTGCAGCGCCGCGGGGGAGACCCCGATGACGGAGAGGTGGTCCCCCTCGATCGCCTCGATGAAGGCGGCGCCGCGGCCGTCGATGGTGAAGCCGCCGGCGCAGTTCAGCGGCTCGCCGGACTCGGCGTAGCGCTGGATCTCGGCGTCGGTGGGCTCACCGAAGCTGACTCGGGTGGAGACCGTGCGCTGGGCCCGGGTGCCGGTGGAGGCGTCGATCAGGGCGTGGCCGGTGTGCAGCACCCCGGTGCGTCCGCGCATCTGCTTCCAGCGCTGCACCGCGACATCGACCTCGAAGGGCTTCCCGTAGCTGGCGCCGTCGAGCTCGAAGACCGAGTCGCAGCCGAGCACCATCACCGAGGGTCGGCTGTTGATGCCGGGCAGATTCGCGACGGCGGCGGCCTTCAGGTCAGCGAGCAGCTGAGCCTCCATGGCCGGGGTGAGCTGATCGCCGTCGAGCTTCTCCTGGGCGGCGGCCACCGCGGCGGGCTCGTCGACATCGGAGACGCGGACTGTGAAGATCACGTCGGCCTGGGTCAGGATGCGGGCTCGGCTGGTCGAGGCGGAGCCGAGGATCAGGCGGGTCATCGCAGGCCCGCCGCATGCTTCCAGGAGTCCGGCCCGGGCCGACCCCACAGGCCGAGCCGACGGCGCCGCTGCAGGGTGCGGTCGCTGGGGCCGGCGCTGCCGGCCCCGTTGTGCTCGACCTCCGAGGCTCCGGCCAGGGTGCCCAGCACGGCGGTCACCGCGGCGAGCTCTTCATCGTTGAGAGTCCCTCCGGCCATCTGCAGGTCCGAGCCGTCCACGGCCTCGGCATCCTGCTCAGCCTCGGAGTCCTGCTCAGAGCCAGAGCCCGGCTCGGCCTCAACGGACGCATCAGACACGAGCGTCGCGGCAGGCTCGGCCGCGTCGGTGGAGACGCTCGCCGCGGCGTCGGCCTCGGGGAGCTGCTCGGTGCTCAGGATTGCGTGGGTCATGGTCTGAAGCCCTTCTAGAGCGGAATGTTTCCGTGCTTCTTGGCCGGCAGCGCCTCGCGCTTGTGCTGGGTGGCGCGCAGGGCGTTGGAGATCTGCCAGCGGGTCTCGGCAGGTTCGATCACCGCGTCGATGTAGCCGAGCTCAGCCGCCTGGTAGGGGTTCAGCAGCTCGGCCTCGTAGTCGGCGATCAGCGACTTCCGGCGTCCCTCCACGTCCCCGCCGGACTTCTCCACCGCGGCGAGGTCGCGCCGGTAGAGGATGTTCACCGCGCCCTGGGCCCCCATCACCCCGATCTGCGCGGTGGGCCAGGCCAGGTTCACATCGGCGCCGAGCTTCTTGGAGCCCATCACGATGTAGGCGCCGCCGAAGGCCTTGCGGGTGATCACCGTGATCTTCGGCACCGTCGCCTCGGCGTAGGCGTAGAGCAGCTTGGCGCCGCGCCGGATGATCCCGTTGAACTCCTGGTCGGTGCCGGGCAGGAAGCCCGGGACGTCGACCAGGGTCAGGATCGGGATGTTGAAGGAGTCGCAGAAGCGGACGAACCGGGCGGCCTTCTCGGAGGCGGCGATGTCCAGGGTGCCGGCGAACTGGGTGGGCTGGTTCGCGACCACGCCGACCGAGCGGCCCTCGACCCGGCCGAAGCCGATGGTGACGTTGGGGGCGTAGAGGCTCTGCAGCTCCAGGAAGTGGCCGTCATCGAGGATCTGTTCGATCAGGACGCGCATGTCATAGGGGGCGGAGGAGGAGTCCGGGATCAGCGCATTCAGCGCCTCGTCGCCGGTCTCGATCTTGGGCCGCTCCTCATGGTCCTCGATGGGGGCCTCCGCCAGGTTGTTCAGCGGGAGGAACTCCAGCAGCTCCTTGGCGAACTCCACGGCGTCGGCCTCGTCGGAGGCCATATAGGCCGCCGTTCCGGTGACCGTGGAGTGGGACCGGGCCCCGCCCAGGGTCTCCATGTCGACGTCCTCACCGGTGACGGACTTGATGACGTCGGGCCCGGTGATGAACATGTGGGATGTCTTGTCCACCATGATCACGAAGTCGGTCAGCGCAGGGGAGTAGGCGGCGCCGCCGGCGGCAGGGCCCATGATCAGGGTGATCTGCGGTATCACTCCAGAAGAGTGGACGTTGTTCCGGAAGATGTCGGCGAACATCGCCAGCGAGGACACGCCCTCCTGGATGCGCGCCCCGCCGCCGTCGTTGATCCCGATCACCGGGCAGCCGTTGCGGGCGGCGAACTCCTGGACCTTGACGATCTTCTCCCCGTTGACCTTCGAGAGGGATCCGCCGAAGACCGTGAAGTCCTGGGAGTAGACGGCGACGAGGCGATCATCGATGGTGCCGTAGCCCGAGACCAGTCCGTCGCCCAGCGGATGGCGGGTCTCCATCCCGAAGGAGCTGGAGCGGTGCACCGCCATGGCGTCGAGCTCGACGAAGGAGTCGGGATCCAGGAGCATGTCGATGCGTTCGCGGGCGGTGTTCTTCCCGCGGCTGTGCTGCTTGGCGACGGCTTCCTCCCCGGCAGGGGCATGGGTCTTGTCGCGTCGCCGGCGGAAGTCGGCCAGCTTGCCGGCGGTGGTGGTGAGATCTGACGTCATGGCTGCGCGGTGGCACCTTTCCGATCGCAGGCTGGAGGAAGTCCACAATTCAGCGGCCAGTCTATCCACGGGTGGGGGCCGTTCCGCTGTGGACTCTCTACAAAAAGCCAGACGGGACTTGCATGCTTGGACGGAGCCAGACGCTTCCACCCATGGTTACTCACCGGTAGGGTGCTCCTATGACCCAGTTCACAACACCTGACACCGAACCTGCCGCGAAGACCAGTCCCGCCGCCGCCGGCGAACTCACCGGACGCACCGCGCTGATCTCCGGCGGATCCCGGGGCATCGGACACGCCATCGCCGTCGCACTGGCGGCCCGTGGAGCCAACGTGGCGCTGCTGGCCAAGACCGACACCCCGCACCCGAAGCTCGCCGGCACCGTGCACACCGCGGTGGAGGACATCCGGGCGGCCGGCGGTCAGGGACTGGCCGTGGTCGGCGACGTGCGCCGCGATGAGGACGTGCTCTCCGCCGTCGAGCAGACCGTGGAGGCCTTCGGCGGGATCGACATCGTCATCAACAACGCCTCGGCGATCGATCTCTCACCCACCGAGGTGCTGGACATGAAGCGCTACGACCTGATGCACGACATCAACGTCCGCGGCACCTTCCTGCTCTCGAAGACCGCCGCTCCGCACCTGCGCACCAGCGCCGCGAAGCACCGGGCCCCCGCCGACGGCACGGCCTCGGGGTCTGCGGCAGGAGCAGCGGCGGAGCCGGAATTCACCCCGCAGATCCTGACCCTCTCCCCGCCGCTGGCGCTGAGCGAGGCCGGCCTGGACCCGATCTGGCTCGGTCGGCATCTGGCCTACACGATGTCCAAGTACGGGATGTCGATGACCACCGTGGGTCTGGCCGCCGAGCTCGAGCCAGACGGCGTGGCGGTGAACTCGCTCTGGCCCGCCACCTATATCGACACCGCCGCGATCCGGAACCTGGCCGCGCTCGCCGGTGAGCAGGGCGAGACCATGATCCGCGGAGCCCGACGGGTGGACATCGTCGCCGACGCCGCCGTGGCCATGCTCTCCGGCCAGGTCACCACGGCCGCGCCCGATGGGAAGCTGCGCCCGATCAGCGGGGCCTTCCTCACCGACGAGCAGGTGCTGCGCCAGCTGGGCGTCGAGGACTTCACCGACTATGCGGTGGATCCCGAGGCCGAGCTGATCCCCGACGCCTTCCTCTGAGGGGTCCCCGCCGATCCCGTGGCCTAGCCTGGGCTCATGACTGCCGCGCTGCCACCACTCGATGAGGCCCTGCTCGCCCGACGCCTCCACACCGACGCCGGGGGAGCCTATGCCCGGATCCAGCGGATCGAGTCGGTCGGGTCCACCAACGAGTGGCTGAGTCAGGTGCTTGCCGAAGAGGCGCAGTCGCGACCGCAGCCGACACGGCAGGCGACGACGGCGTGGCCGCACCTCTCGGCGCTCACCGCGGAGGAGCAGACCGGTGGTCGGGGTCGACTGGGTCGGCTCTGGAGCTCACCGAAGGGGGCGTCGCTCTCGACCTCGATCGTGCTGCGCCCGCAGCTTGATCCCGCGCTTCTGGGCTGGGTCTCGATGCTCGCCGGTCGGGCGCTGGTGGACACGCTGCGTCAGGACTGCGGACTGGATGCCGAGGATCAGCGCGCGGTCTTGAAATGGCCCAACGATGTGCAGGTGACCCAGGCCTCCGGACCGGCGAAGAAGGTCAGCGGGATCCTGGCCACCGCGGTGCCGGGCGCCGTCGTGCTGGGGGTCGGGATCAACGTGCTGCTGACGCCTGAGCAGCTGCCCATCGAGAACTCCACCTCGGTGCTGATCGAGCTCAACCGCCGGGGCGCGGATGCGGAGATCGGATCAGGACCCGCCGCGGGCAGCCAGGAGCCGGGGCAGCTTCGCACCGAGCTGCTGTGCTGCTTCTTGGAACGCTTCGCGGAGCTGCTGGGCCGCATCGAGGAGGCCGCACGGCAGGACCCCGCGACGGTGGACGAGGTGCTGATCAACACGATCGGTCAGGTGCTGACCACCCTTGGCCAGGAGGTCCGTGTGGAGCTCCCCGATGGCAGCGCCGAACGCGGGGTGGCGCAGCGGCTGACCTCCCAGGGCGCGCTTCAGGTGGAGGTGATCGCGCGGCGCGCCGCCTCGGAGCGTGACTGGGAGCCCTGTGCGCCCGTGCTCAGAGCCTTCTCCGCCGGAGACGTGACCCATCTCCGGGCGGTCAGCGGCGGTGCCCAGCCACCCCCGGTAGACTGACACGGCAGATCGCATATGAACTTGCGCGCCCTGGCTAGGGGAGCGTGGACGAAGACCGGCAGGAGGCTGTGGCTCGCGATGAAGCTCAAGCTGGTCGACGGCGAGCAGGTGGTCATCCGCACCCGCGCCCACCACCGCGCGCTGCTCCCCGCGCTGCTGAACTTCCTCGTCACCGTGATGGTGATGAGCTTCCTGCTGGGTTACATCGCCCGCGCCGATCAGCCCGAGTTCGTCGAGCACTACCAGCACATCGGAGTCTTCGTGATCTGGGCCGGCGGGCTCCTCGCGCTCGCCTTCGGCACACTCAAGCCACTGCTGACCTGGGGCAACCGCATGACCTACCTGACCAGTCACCGCCTGGTGCAGAAGAACCTGCTCGGCGCCGCGCAGGCCAGCGTGGTGCCGCTGGGGCTGCTCTCCGAGGTGCAGCTGAAGCAGTCCCGCCTCCAGTCCACGTCAGCGGCGGGTGACCTGGTCCTGCTCCATGGGGCCTATGGTCAGCACCAGCGCACCCGGCTGAGCAACATGCCCGACGCCGCGCATTTCCAGACCGTCATCGCCGAGGAGCTGGGCGAATATCGCCGGCACGTCGCTGCCCAGTACGCGAGCCAGGCACCCGCTCCTGGAGGATACGGAGAAGCACACTATGCCTGAGCCCGGCACGCCGCCAGGACACGACCCCAGACCGGTCTACCTCGGCGGCGAAGACACCGACGCCTCGTGGCGGGCAGTGCGCTACACGCCCCCCGGTGCCAGCCGCGGCCTCGAGCTCAGCGGTGAGCCCTCCAGCCTCTCCCCGGAGGCCGCCGGCTCCGCCGAGGCGGCAGGAGCCGAGGGTCCGCCGCGCGAGGTGTCGGTCAACTACTCCTCCGCTGAGCTCGAGGCGGCCCGCCAGGACTGGTCTGACTTCCATTCCCCGCGGCTGCAGGGCCAGGTCCGCCAGACCGTTCTGCAGGAAGCCGGGGAAGGCCGCATCACCGCCGGCCCCGACGGCGCCGTGGGGGCTGAGGGGCTGGTCGATCGCAGCGCCGGCCTCGCCGCCCGGGAGGCGCAGACCGAGCGCGACACCGGCGCCGACGCAGATGACGGCGCCGGCGCCGCGGCACTCACCGGCCATGAACGCTCCCCGGAGACCGCAGCCATCCCGATCCCGAGCATGGAGCAGCGCGAATGGCACCGCACCATCCGTGAGCTCGAGCGCCGGCTGCTCGGGGCCGAACGCACCCTCACCTACCGCGAGATGGCTCATCAGCTGGGGGTCTCCACCCGCTCGGCCCGGCGGCTCTGGCGGGCGCTCGGCTTCCCCAACCTCGATGACGACGTCAAGGCCTTCACCGAGACCGACGTCGAGGCGCTGGCCACGATGATCGAGCTGGTCCGCGACGGTCACCTCAACGAGGAGACCGCGATCTCGATGACCCGATCGGTGGGCCAGATGACCGACCGCATGGTGGTCTGGCAGATCGAGGCCCTGGTGGAGGACAAGATCGCCAACGGCCAGCTCTCCGACGCGGTGGCGCGCACCCAGGTCGTGGAGACGCTGCCCAAGCTGATCGACCCGATCCAGAAGCTCATCGGCTACACCTGGCGCCGCCAGCTCTCGGCCGCCCTGCAGCGCCTCACCGTCCGGGTGGAATCGGGCCTGGCGGCCACCGAGCAGGGGCGCACCGGGGCCGAGGATGACGCCGCCCTGCCGCTGGCCCGCGCCGTCGGCTTCGCCGATCTGGTCTCCTACACCTCGCTGTCGCGGCAGATGAACGAGCGCACGCTGGCGCATATGGTGCAGCACTTCGAGTCGAAATGTGCCGAGATCATCTCCATCGGCGGAGGCCGGCTGGTCAAGACCGTCGGGGACGAGGTGCTCTACAACGCCGAGACGCCCGAAGCCGGCGCCGAGATCGCGCTGGCCCTGGCGGAGTCCATCGCCGCCGACGACGTCCTGCCCGAGGCGCGGGTCTCAGTGGTCTGGGGCCGTGTGCTCTCCCGGATGGGGGACATCTACGGACCCACCGTGAACCTCGCCGCCCGGCTGACCTCGCTCGCGGATCCGGGCATGATCCTGGTGGACCAGGTCACCGCCCAGACGCTGGATTCCGACCCGGATTACCTGCTGGTCCCGCAGCCTCCGCGGATCGTGCGCGGCTTCGGCGAGGTCCAGCCGTACATGCTGCTGCGCGGCCAGGGGGCCGGGATCCTCGCCGATAACCGCTGAAGCCCCGCCTGGGATCAGCGCTGGCGCAGTGCGAAACGCGCCACACCGTCCCCACATGGACCGGCACCGTGACAAGATGGTGATGTGGCAGCCAGCGCAGACAGTCCAGAGGAACCCCGGGAGCAGCCGGTCCAGCCCGCAGGCCTCTACCTCGACTACGGATACGGGTCCCACGTGGGCCTTCGCCGTGAACTCAACGAGGACTCCTCGGTGATCACCGACACGCTCTTCGCCGTGGCCGACGGCATGGGTGGACATGAGGCCGGAGAGGTCGCCTCGGCGCTGGCCGTGCAGACACTGGCCGATGGCTGGAACCAGGCCGAAGGACGAGTCGCCCGGGATCAGATCCAGACCTTCCTGGCCGAGGCGGACCAGCGGATCCGCGAGGCCACAGACTCCAAGGCCGGCACCACGGTCTCCGGGGCGCTGCTGGCGGACCAGGGAGAAGGCTTGAACTGGCTCGTCTTCAACATCGGCGACTCCCGCACCTACCTCTTCGAGGATTCCCGGCTGCAGCAGCTGAGCCGCGACCACTCCCAGGTCCAGGACATGTTCGAATCTGGGCTCATCACCGCGGAGGAGCTGCACAGCCACCCGCAGCGCAACGTCATCACCCGGGCCCTGGGTGCCGGCGACATGTGGGACGCGGACTACTTCAGCTCCCCGGTGCGTGCCGGTCAGCGACTGATGATCTGTTCCGACGGACTCAGTGGAGAGCTGAACGACTCCGAGATGGAACGCATCCTCGGCGCCGGACGCAACGCCCAGGACACCGTGGATTGGCTGATCCACCAGGCACTGCGAGCCGGGGGACGTGACAACGTCACCGTCGTCGTCGTGGACGTCCAGGAGCAGGACGGTTGACCTTCTCCCGGCACGTTGACTAGCGTCAGCACCAGTCATCTGTTGCCACAGACCGCGTGCGCCGGACGGTGCAGGAGAACCTGCGCGACCTTCCTCGCACATAGGAAGGATCACCCATGCAGCTGTCGACTCTCCGGGGCGTCTACGAGGCCGAAGGCCCCTTCGCCACCGTCTACCTCGAAGCGCGTTCCCCGTCCGCCGAGGCCGCGAACGAGATCCGTCTGCGCTGGCACGACCTGCGCTCGCAGCTGGCTCATGCGGGCACTTCCGAGGCGGCCCTGACCTCTCTGGATGAGGCCCTCGCGAGCGCCAAGGCGCAGGAGGTCCAGGCCGAGGGTCGCGTGCTGGTGGCCGACAGGTCCCGCGTGGTGCTCGAAGAGCGCTTCGACGCCGCCCAGGAGACCGGGGATCTCGCCGTGCTCGCGGAGCCGCCTCGGCTTGGCGCCTATATCCGACATCGGCTCGCCGCGGCCCGGATGCTCGTGGCCATCGCTGATCAGAAGCAGGCCGTCATCCGCCGTCTCGTCGTCACAGGAGACGACCTGCTGGACGCCGGCTCTGAGGAGACGGTCCGGGGCAGCGTCGAATCGGTGCACAAGCCCCGTGAGGGCGCAATGAGCCACAAGCGGATCCAACGCTCAGCCGATGAGGCCGCTGCGCGGAACATCCGAGACATCGCCGCCGGCGTGGCGGAGATCGCCGACTCTTGGCGGCCCGACGTGATCGTCGTCGCCGGGGAGGTCCAGGGGCGCCGTGCACTGCATGAGGAGCTTCCGCATGCGCTGCGGAAGCTCACGGTGGAGGCCGAGACAGGCGGCGGCATCCCCTCGGGCAGCGCCGATGAGGGCACCGAAGAGGCGCTTCGCGAGGAGCTGTCCGTCATCGCTCGTCGCGTGGTGATCCGGCGCGCCGACGAACAGACCGAGCGCCTCGGGGAGGCCCGCGGAAAGGGGCGTTCTGCGGAGGACCCTGAGGCCATCCGGGCCGCCCTTCGACTCGGTGCCGTGGAGACCCTGCTGCTCCGGCCGCGTGAGCGCGATCCCGAAGAGGACGAGCTGCTCGCCGGAGCCGCCGGCGTCGGCGCGTCTGTGGGGATCCTCGGCACCCAGGCACAGGGGTCGGTCGCCGCGATCCTGCGCTATGAGGTGCCCGTCGAGGACCTCACCGACTGAGCCGTCGAACGGCTCCGCCCTCTGCGGAGGAGATCGCTCCGGCACGACGACGGCGCCCGCTCACCGATGAAGGTGGGCGGTCGCCGTCGTCGTGCCGGCCGATAGACTGGGCCGAGTTCATCCACCACCGATCCCCGAGGGAGCTGCATGTCTGAGATCTCGCGCGCAGACGTTGAGCATCTGGCAAGACTCGCGCATATCAGCATGACTGAGCAGGAGCTGGAGAAGATGGCGCAGGAGCTGGCCGTCATCGTGGACTCCGTGGCGACCGTCTCTGAGGCCGTCTCCGGCGAGGTCCCCGCCACCAGCCACCCGCTGCCGCTGACCAACGTCTTCCGCGAGGACGAGGTCGGCCATGTCTTCACCGCTGAACAGTCGCTGCTCAATGCACCTGACGCTCAAGCCGGCCGTTTCAAGGTCCCGGCGATCCTGGACGAGGAGTGACCCCCGATATGACCACCCACACCCATGAGCTGATCCGGCTCACCGCCGCCGAGATGGCGGCGCAGCTGCGTGCCGGGGAGATCACCTCGGTGGCGCTGACCCAGGCGCACCTGGACCGGATCGCCGCCGTCGACGGCGGCGAGCGCGGCATCCACGCCTTCCTGCACGTCTCCGCCGAGGAGGCGCTGCGCACCGCGGCCGAGGTGGACGCGATCCGCGTCGCCGGCGGCGCCGAGGCCGAGGCCCTGCACCCGCTGGCCGGAGTGCCGATCGCGGTCAAGGACCTGATCGTCACCGAGGGTCAGCCCACCACCGCCGGTTCCAAGATGCTCGACGGCTGGATGAGCCCCTACGACGCCACCGTGGTGACCAAGCTGCGCGCCGCGAAGCTGCCCATCCTGGGCAAGACCAACCTGGACGAGTTTGCGATGGGCTCCTCCACCGAGCACTCCGCCTACGGGGTGACCCGCAACCCCTGGGACATCACCCGGATCCCCGGCGGCTCCGGCGGCGGCTCCGCGGCCGCGGTCGCCGCCTTCGAGGCGCCGCTGGCACTGGGCACCGACACCGGCGGTTCGATCCGCCAGCCCGGAGCCATGACCGGCACCGTGGGCGGCAAGCCCACCTATGGCGCGGTCTCGCGCTACGGGGCCATTGCGATGGCCTCCTCGCTGGACCAGATCGGCCCGGTGGCACGCACCACCGAAGACGCCGCGATGCTCCATGAGCTGATCGCCGGACACGACCCGAAGGACTCCACCTCGCTCACCGGGGAGGTCCCGGCCCTGGCCGAGACCGTCCGCGGCGCCGATGTCAAAGGCCTGCGGATCGGTGTGATCAAGCAGCTCCAGGGCGAGGGATATCAGGAGGGCGTGCTGGCCCGGTTCCACGAGGCGCTGGACGCGCTGCGCGCCGCCGGGGCCGAGATCGTGGAGGTCGACTGTCCCAGCTTCGAGTACGCGCTGGGCGCCTACTACCTGATCATGCCCTCGGAGGCCTCCTCCAACCTCGCGAAGTTCGACGGTGTGCGCTACGGCACCCGGGTCCTCCCCGAGGGCGGGCCGCTGACCATCGAACGGGTCATGGGCTCCACCCGCGCCGCCGGGTTCGGCGATGAGGTCAAACGACGCATCATCCTGGGCACCTACGCCCTCTCGGCCGGCTACTACGACGCCTACTACGGCTCCGCACAGAAGGTCCGCACGCTGATCCAGCAGGACTTCGACGCCGCCTTCACCGAGGCCGACGTGCTGATCTCCCCGACCTCGCCCACCGTGGCGTTCCCGCTGGGGGAGAAGGACGACGACCCGCTGGCGATGTACCTCAACGATGTGGCCACCATCCCCGCCAACCTCGCCGGGATCCCCGGACTCTCGGTGCCGGGCGGCCTCTCCGACGGGCTGCCGGTGGGCATCCAGTTCCTCGCCCCGATCCGCGAGGACGCCCGGGTCTACCGGGCCGGAGCGGCACTGGAGAAGCTGCTGGCACAGGACGCCGAACCATTCTGGGCCCAGGCCCCGGAGTTGGCTGAAGCGGCGGCTCACCCCGCCGGGAAGTGAAGGAAGAGATGACTGACACGCTGACCGACGCATCCCCGCTGAGCTTTGAAGAGGCGCTGGAGCAGTTCGACCCGGTGCTCGGCTTCGAGGTCCACGTGGAGCTCAACACCAAGACCAAGATGTTCTCCTCGGCGCCGAATGCCTTCGGCGACGAGCCCAACACCAACGTCAACGAGGTCTGCCTGGGACTGCCCGGCACCCTGCCGGTGGTCAACGGCAAGGCCGTGGAGTACGCGGTGAAGCTCGGCCTCGCGCTGAACTGTGAGATCGCCGAGTACTGCCGCTTCGCGCGCAAGCAGTACTTCTATCCGGACACTCCGAAGAACTGGCAGACCTCGCAGTACGACGAGCCGATCGCCTTCGACGGATACCTCGACATCGAGCTCGACGACGGCGAGATCTTCCGCGTGGAGATCGAACGCGCCCACATGGAGGAGGACGCAGGCAAGCTGACCCACGCCGGCACCTCCGGGCGCATCCAGGGCGCGGACTACTCCCTGGTGGACTACAACCGTTCCGGGATCCCGCTGGTGGAGATCGTCACCAAGCCCATCGTCGGCGCCGGCGCCCGAGGTCCGGAACTGGCTCGGGCCTACGTCTCCGCAGTGCGCGACATCGTCAAGGGCCTGGACATCTCGGATGCGAAGATGGAGCGCGGCAACGTCCGCTGCGACGCCAACGTCTCGATGATGCCCAAGGGCACCACGACCTTCGGCACTCGCTCAGAGACCAAGAACGTGAACTCGCTGCGCGCCGTCGAACACGCGGTCACCTTCGAGATGCGCCGCCACGCCGGAATCCTCGCCGCCGGCGGCACCATCGTGCAGGAGACCCGGCACTGGCAGGAGGGCACCCGCACCACCAGCTCGGGACGCCCGAAGTCCGACGCCGATGACTACCGCTACTTCCCGGAGCCGGACCTGGTCCCGATCGTCACCACCGCCGCCTGGGTCGAGGAGCTGCGCTCCCAGCTGCCCGAGCCGCCCGCCGATCGCAGGCGGCGGCTGCTCGCCGCCTGGGGCTTCTCGGAACAGGAGTTCCGTGACGTGGTCGCCGCCGGTCTGCTCGACGAGCTCGACGAGACCGTGGCCGCCGGGGTCGCCCCCGCCGTGGCACGGAAGTGGTGGATGGGTGAGATCTCCCGGCTGGCCAACGCCAGGGATCTCGAACCTGCCGCCCTGGGTGTCCAGCCCGCCACGATCAGCGCGCTGAACGCGCTGATCGAGCAGGGCCGGATCAATGACAAGATCGCCCGGCAGGTCCTGGAACATGTGATCGCCGGGGAGGGCGCCCCGGAGGAGATCGTCACCGCCCGCGGGCTGGAAGTCGTCTCCGACGACTCCGGTGCGCTGACCGCTGCGGTGGAGAAGGCCATGACGGAGAACCCCGACGTGGTGGAGAAGATCGCCGCCGGCAAGCTCAAAGCCATCGGGGCGCTCATCGGCCCGGTCATGAAAGAGACCCGCGGCCAGGCCGACGCCGGCAAGGTCCGCGAGATCGTGCTGGCCAAGCTGGGGATCGACGGCTGATCCACCCCGCGGCATCGCTGCCGCAACACGGCTGCACAGCCGACCGACGGCCCAGAATCTGCTCCCCGAGCATGAATCTGGGCCGTTTTTGTGTTCTATGGCACAATTCTCTCTTGTGCAATATTCCGCCACCTGGAAACATGCACGATACACATTCATTGCGTGTCGCAAACTGACGGAAACAGTCGGGGAGTAGATTATTGCGCAACCCGGGGCTGTACCCCGGAGCGCGAGGTCACACGCGCTTGCACCGATCATCGAATGAGGGAATGACATGAGCACCATGAGTGCATACGCCTTCTTGGCGGCAGCGGGGGAGGAAACCTCCAGGCTGCAGCAGACCGCCGACACCGTGGACGGCTACTTCGCCGGCGTCACAGAAGTCTTCGCAGGAATCATCTTCGCCACCATCCCGCTGGGCGGCTATGACGCGCCGGTCGTCGTGCTGTGGTCCATCCTGGCGGCCATCGGCTTCACGATCTACTTCGGCTTCGTGCAGTTTCGTACGCCGAAGGTCAGCTTCGAGGTGCTCCGCGGAAAGTGGACCACCGAGAAGGACCCCGGTGAGGTCTCCCACTTCCAGGCGCTGACCTCCGCGGTCTCCGCCACTGTCGGTCTCGGCAACATCGCAGGTGTGGCCGCCGCGGTCTCGCTGGGTGGCCCGGGCGCCACCTTCTGGATGATCATCGCCGGACTCTTCGGCATGTGCACCAAGTTCGTCGAGTGCACGGTGGGCGTCAAATATCGCTATATCGATGAGAACGGGATCGTCCACGGCGGACCCTTCCAGTACCTCAAGGTCGCCTACCGCCGGCTCGGTCGCATCCCCGTGGCCATCATCACTGGTCTCTTCGCGATCGCCATCATGCTCTTCGGCGTGGTCGGCGGCGGCATGTTCCAGTCGAACCAGGCCTTCGGCCAGCTGCGCGCCGCCACCGGCGGCGAGGAGGGCATCTTCGGCTCTGAGCTCGCGGCCCTGATCTTCGGCCTGGTGTTCGCCGGGCTCGTCGGCGTCGTCATCATCGGCGGCATCAAGTCCATCGGTGCGGTCACCGCCAAGCTGGTCCCCGCCATGGCCATCATCTACGTGCTGGCCTGCCTCATCGTCATCGCGGTGAACTTCGCCAACCTCGGCGAGGCCTTCGGCGCCATCATCAACGGCGCCTTCTCCCCGGAGGGCATCTCCGGCGGCGTGCTCGGCGTCATCATCATCGGTGTCACCCGTGCGGCGTTCTCGAACGAGGCCGGCATCGGTTCCGCGCCGATCGCCCACTCTGCAGTCCGGACCCGCCGCCCGATCTCCGAGGGATTCAACGCTGCTCTCGAGCCCTTCATCGACACGGTCGTCATCTGCACCATGACCGCCCTGGTCATCATCTTCGCCTGGACGCCTGAGTACCAGGAGGCACTGGATGCCGGCGGTGCCGAAAACCCGGTGGGCCTGACCTCCGCAGCCTTCGACTCCTTCCTGCCCGGCTTCAACATCGTGCTGACCATCGCAGTGCTGCTGTTCGCGTTCTCCACGCTGATCACCTGGTCCTACTACGGCATCCAGGCCTGGCGGCACCTCTTCGGCACGTCCAGGATCGGTGACAACATCTTCCGCACCATCGTGCTGACCCTGGTCGTCATCGGCTGCCTGGTCTCCACGCAGAACATCTTCGACTTCGCCGATTCGGCGCTGTTCATGTGCATCTTCATCAATGTCATCGGCCTGGTCATCCTGGCGCCGAAGGTCAAGGAAGAGATGAAGCAGTACCTGGCCGACCGCAAGGCTGGTCGTCTGCTGGAAGATCCGGAGCCGCTGCCCCACGAGCTGGCAGAGCGCCGCTGATTCCAACAGCTCTTCGCGGGACCTCGCAATGAGCGACGAAGCCCGGTGGTGCCTCTCGAGGGGAGAGGCGTCACCGGGCTTTCCCGTGCCAGGTGGGCGAAGGTCTTACCGCTCTGGGCCCTGCGCATGGGCCCTGCGGCGTCAGACCTCGCGCAGGAAGAACGGGAACCGTGCTGACTTCTCGGGCAGGAAGAAGTCCCGCTCGGGCATCGGACGGAACCCCTCGGAGCGGTAGAGGGCGTGTGCGGTGGTCATCGAGGTCAGGCTGCACAGGGTCAGCGCCTGGATCTCCGGCCGCGACTCGGCCAGCCCGATGATGTGGCGCACCATTGCCCGGGCGATGCCCCGACCCTGGTGCTCCGGAGCCACGGCGAGCATCCTGAACTCCATCTCACCCTCACGTGCCACCTCGGCCATCGGACCTCCGGCGTCGGTGACCGCCACCGCGGCTGCCACCGCGGCGCCGTCGTCGGTGGGGACCTCGGCGACCAGCACCTGGGAGCTTCGGGCGCGGGTCTCGACGTCGTTCAGGTGAGAGACGTAGGAGTCCCCAGCGGTCAGGAAGCCGCCGTCGACATAGGCGGCCACGGTCAGCTCCGCGATCCGGTCCCAGTCGGCGTGAGTGGCGGCGCGGATCCGCATCTGGGTCGAGTCCGTCTGAGCAGGACCCTCCTGCACGTGGGCGCTGTCCACAGTGCTCAGCTGGTCAGCGGAGCTGGGGAGAGCTCGCTGGGGTCGATGCCGATGTCTCCGATGACGCACCAGTCCGGGGTCTTGCTGCTGTCCGCCGCGAGCGGACGGCGCACGAACACTCCGGCCTCCTCGGCGATCAGCGCGCCGGCCGCCCAGTCGTGCTCCCAGATGCCGTACTCGGCGTAGGCGGTCTGGGTGCCGTCGGCCACCATGCAGATGTCCAGGGCGGCCGCACCCAGGCGGCGGATGTTGCCGAAGTGCGGGAGCATCGCGGTGACCGCCCGGGTCTGCTCGGCACGCCGGTCCGGGTCATAGCCGAAGCCGGTGGAGAGCAGGCCGGCGTCGAGCTCCCCGACCGGTCCGCCAAGCCGCGTCGGCTCGGAATCCCTGTAGGTGCTCCAGGCGCCGGCCCCGGCGCTGGCCCACCAGATCCGCGCGAGCGCCGGGGCGGCGACCACGCCGGCCAGCCAGCTGCCGTCGGGGCCCTGCAGGCCCACCGAGGTGCCGTAGTAGACGATCCCGCGGACGAAGTTCGTGGTGCCGTCCAACGGGTCGATGGACCAGCGGTAGCCGCTGGGCTGGGCCGGAGTGGTGGTGCCGTACTCCTCGCCGGAGACCTCGTCGGAGGGTCGGCGCCGGTTGATCACCTCACGCACCGCCTGCTCTGCGCGCCGGTCGAAATCGGTGACCAGGTCCGAGGCGGAGGACTTGGTCTCCACCCCGGAGTGCTCCTGACCCAGGATCAGCCCCGAGGGGGAGACCTCGTCGCGCTCGGCCAGGACGCCAGCGCCTGCGGCGGCGGCCTCGTGGGCGATCTCGAGCAGCTCGTGCAGCTTCTGCGGGTTCGGCTTCGTCATGCATCGTCCAATCCGTCGGGACCTTTGTTCAGCAGTACAGTGAACGCTTCTTCATCGAGCACCGGGACGCCCAGCGCCTCGGCCTTCTCCAGCTTGGTGCCGGCGTTGGCTCCGGCCACCACGTAGTCGGTCTTCTTCGACACCGATCCGGCCGCGCGTCCGCCGCGGGTGATGATGGCCTCTTTGGACTCGTCCCGGGAGTAGCCCTCCAGGGATCCGGTCACGACCACGCTCAGGCCCTCCAGCGTGCGGGGGGCGGACTCGTCGATCTCATCGACCATCCGGACCCCGGCGGCGGCCCAGCGGTCCACCACCCGGCAGTGCCAGTCGGTGCTGAACCAGTCGGTGAGCGTGGACGCCATTCTCGGGCCGACCCCGTCGATCCCGGCGAGCTCCTCTTCGCTGGCGGCGCGGATCTTCGCCATCGAGCCGTAGGCGTTGGCCAGCGCGCGGGAGGCGCTGGGCCCGACGTGCCGGATCGAGAGTGCGACCAGCACCCGCCACAGCGGCTGGGCCTTGGCCTTCTCGAGCTCGGTGAAGAGCCCGACGGTGTTGGCCGTGGGCTCGGAGGCCTTCTTCACGGCCCCGTCCTTGGTCAGCTGCGCCTTGGTCCAGAAGTACAGCGAGGGCGCCCACTTCCCGGTGGACTCGCGCTGCCCGGTCTCGGGATTCCTGCGCCGGGTCTCCCGCCAGACGTAGACGTCCTTGAGATCCTCCACGCGCAGGTCGAAGAGTCCTGCCTCGCCGTGGAGCACCGGCTCCTGGGGTGCGGGGGCGCCGTCGTCGTCGAGGTCCAGACGGATGCCCGAGGCGTTCGTCTCGTCCCAGTCGATGAGCTCGGGGATGGGGCGGCGCAGATCCGGGTTGGTCAGCGCCAGCCCGGCCTCTTCGCCGAGCGCCTCGATGTCCAGGGCGCCGCGGGAGCCGATGTGGATGACCCGTTCGCTGACCTGGGCGGGGCAGCTCTCGGCGTTGGGGCAGCGGTAGTCGACGTCGCCCTCC
This sequence comes from Nesterenkonia sp. DZ6, assembly GCF_022565835.1. Classification (NCBI taxonomy): domain Bacteria; kingdom Bacillati; phylum Actinomycetota; class Actinomycetes; order Micrococcales; family Micrococcaceae; genus Nesterenkonia; species Nesterenkonia sp. DZ6. Next base: position 325,380 of record NZ_JAJOYW010000002.1, on the reverse strand, counting down.
CTGGCCGGGGCGAGCTCGGTGCCGCAGATCGGGCAGTGGGTGGGGAAGCTGAACTCGACCAGCTCATCCTCTCGGTTCCTCCGGGCAGGCAGCACCGGGCCCACCACTTCGGGGATGACGTCTCCGGCCTTGCGGACAATCACGTCGTCGCCGATGAGCACTCCTTTGGCCTTGACCACGTCGCGGTTGTGCAGCGTGGCGCGGGAGACGACCGAACCGGCGACCTTCTTGGGCTCAAGGATGGCGAAGGGGGTGACCCGGCCCGTGCGCCCGACATGGACCATGATGTCCAGCAGCCGGGTGTGCACCTCCTCGGGCGGGTATTTGTACGCCGCGGCCCAGCGCGGCACCCGGGAGGTGTGTCCCAGGCTGCGCTGTGCGGCGAAGTCGTCGACCTTGATGACGACCCCGTCGATCTCGTGGACCAGCGCGTGGCGCTTGGCCTGGTGGTCGTCGAGGTAAGCCTCGATCTGTGAGTAGTCAGCGAGCAGCTGGGTGTAGGGGCTGACCGGCAGACCCCAGGCGGCGAGCTGCTCGTAGGCGGCGTGCTGGCTGCCAGGTTCGAAGCCGGTGCGCGCGCCGATGCCGTGGACGAACATCGACAGCGGCCGCTCGGCGGTCTTCGCGGGATCCTTCTGCCGCAGCGACCCGGCGGCGGCGTTGCGCGGGTTCGCCAGCGGGGCCTTGCCGGCCTCGGCGAGCCGCTCGTTGAAGGCATGGAACTCCGCGGTGGGGATGAAGATCTCCCCGCGGACCTCCAGCTCCTCGGGGTGATCCTCCCCGGCGAGCTCCGCGGGGATGTCTGCGATGGTGAGCACGTTATGCGTGACGTCCTCCCCGGTGGTGCCGTCGCCGCGGGTGGCGGCGCGGATGAGCCTGCCCTTGCGGTAGAGCAGGTTGATGGCCAGACCATCGATCTTGACCTCGACCAGCCACTTCACGGTCTCCTCCGGGCGCTGGACCGCCAACGCGGCGCTGGCGCGGTCATACCAGGTGCGCAGCTCGGAAGGTGTGAAGACGTCTTCGAGGGAATAGAGCCGCTGCAGGTGCTTCACCGGAGAAAAGGCCTCGGCCGCCTCGCCGCCGACCTCCTGGGTGGGGGAGTCCGCCGCGATGATCTCGGGGTGCTCGGCCTCGATCTGCTCCAGGCGTTCGAAGAGGACGTCGAACTCGGCGTCGGAGATGATCGGCTCGTTGTCCTGGTAGTAGGCGATCCGGTGCTTGCGCACCTGACCGACCAGCTCCACATACTCCTCGCGCAGCGCATGGGAGGGGACGGCCTCGGAGGCGTCAACGGCGGGGTTCTCGGTTGATTCGCTCACTCGGATGAGTCTAGTCCTGACTAGGTTGGGGCACATGGTCTTCATCAAACACGCTCCTGCAGATCACCCCCAGGCCACCATGGTGGAAGCCGCCGGGCTGCGCTGGCGCACCCAGGCCGCCGACGACGGCGGGGCGCCGGTGGTGCCGGTCCTCGCGGCCTCGCCCGGGGCGGGTTCGGGGGCAGGATCTGATGCCGGGTCCGGATCGGCTCCGGCGTGCTGGACGATGCCGAGCCGCCCGCGCTGATCCATGGGGACCTCTGGGCCGGGAACGTGTTCTGGACCCCTGCCGCGGCGGGGGAGGTGCAGGAGGTGCAGTCGGTGCTCATCGATCCGGCGGCCCATGCCGGGCACAGGGAGACCGACATCGCGCTGCTGCACCTCTTCGGGTTCCCGCAGCTGGGCGAAGTGGTCAGCGGCTATCAGTCGCAGCACCCGCTGCGCCAGGGATGGCAGGAGCGGATCCCGCTGCATCAGTTCCTCTGCCTGGCCGCGCACTGGCTGCTGTTCGGGGCTGGCTATCGCGGACCGACGCTGAGCGCCGCGGGAACGGTGCTGCGGCGCTGAGCGGCTGGGCCACGGCTCGTTGCCAGCGGCCAGTGGGTCAGCGGCCAGTGGGTCAGCGGCCAGTGGGTCAGCGCTGCAGGGCGTCGCGCAGCGCCTCGACGGGTCCCCGGACCTGGTCGAAGGACTCATCGAAGACCTCAGCGGGCATCATGTACGGGTCCACCACGTCGTCCTGTGCCGTGGGGGCCTGCGCGTGATCGCGCCGCCCGGCAACCAGCGGCACCAGAGCGGCGAGCTTCTCCGCCGCGGTCCCTGAGGCCGCCATAGCCTCGTCGAAGGTGGCCTCGTCCAGCGAATCCAGGAGTCGGACGAACTCGCGCAGGGTGAAGACCTTCTGGGCACTCTCGGGAACATCGGCGAGGATGTCGCGCACATGTCCGCGGGTGGCGGTGAGGACGAGATCGGCGCTGCGGATCATCTCGACGCTGAGCTGTTCGGCCTGGAAGTCTGCGGTGTCTGCCCCGTACTCGGCGAGCCGGTCCTTCATCTGGGCTTCCATGTCATCGCCCACGTGAGCGTGGGTGCCGGCCGAGCGGACCCCGATGCCGTCCTCGGCGGAGAAGACCTGGGCGAGCAGCCGATCCATGGCGGGGGAGCGGCAGATATTGCCGGTGCAGACGGCGAGCAGGGTGTAGGTCTCAGTCATAGCTTCCATCTGACCACACCCACCAGCGCCGGGCAGACCTAGACTCTTGATCGTGAAGCCAACGACGCCGGAGGTCTCCGGTCAGCAGCCAGCCAGCGCCACCGACCCTGCGCCCGCGACGGGAGCGCCGGTGCCGATGAGTCGTCGCTTCCTGGGTTGGGAGCTGGCGATCGTGCTGGGGCTCTCGCTGGGCCGCTCCGCGGTCTATGCGGTGCTGCAGCTGGCCGAGCGGCTGACCCTGGCGCCGCTGGCCGAGCAGAGCTCCACGGTGCAGACCTCTCGCTCCCGGGCGGAGTTCTTCGACCTCAGCTACCAGGTGCTGGACTCGCTGTTCGCGCTCTTCCCGGTGGTGCTGGTCTGCTATCTGTTCTTCCTGCAGGGGGTGAACCCGTTCCGGCGCTTCGGGCTGGATCTGCGCCGTCCCGGCCGGGACCTCGGCCTAGGGGTCGGACTGTTCCTGATCATCGGGCTGGGCACCCTGGTGGTCTACGGGGTGGGCCGGGCGGCAGGCATCACCACCGAGATCATTCCGGCCGACGTCGGAGAGCACTGGTGGACCACGCCGGTGCTGATCCTGGCGGCGCTGCGGCATTCGCTGTTGGAAGAGGTGATCATGATCGCCTACCTCTTCGACCGTGCTCGCCGGATCTGGCCTCGGGCGGGGATCTGGATGATCATCCTCGCCGCGGCCGCGCTGCGCGGGGCGTACCACCTCTATCAGGGCCTCGGCCCGGGCATCGGAAATCTCCTGATGGGGATCATCTTCGGCTGGCTCCACCACCGCTACGGCCGGGTCATGCCGCTGGTGATCGCACACCTGCTGCTCGACGTGGTGGCCTTCCTGGCGTTCCCGCTGGTGCTGCAGCTCGTCCAGCTCCAGTAGCGAGCCCGACCCGCAGCTGCCCCGACCCGCAGCCTCCGCGAACAGCAGCTGCCGCAGACGCAGGTGGGGCCCTGACCGCGAACGGTCAGGGCCCCACCTTGCGATGAGAGTCAGACGAGATCAGTGATCGTCGTCCTCGTCCTTCTTCTCGACCACGAGGGTCTCGGTGGTCAGCACCAGGGCCGCGATGGAGGCGGCGTTCTGCAGAGCAGAGCGCGTGACCTTCACCGGGTCGATGACGCCGTCGGCGATCAGGTCGCCGTAGACACCGGTCTTGGCGTTGAAGCCGTGGTTCGGCGCCATCTCAGAGACCTTGGAGGCGACGACGAAGCCGTCTTCTCCGGCGTTCTGAGCGATCCAGCGCAGCGGCTGGACCAGCGCGCGGCGGACGATGCCCACAGCAGCTGCGGCATCCCCGGAGAGCGCCTTCACGTCCTCGTCCTCGTCCAGCACGGAGAGGGCGTTGATCAGCGCAGTGCCGCCGCCGGCCACGATGCCCTCTTCGAGAGCCGCACGGGTGGAGGAGACGGCATCTTCGATGCGGTGCTTGCGCTCCTTGAGCTCCACCTCGGTGGCCGCGCCGACCTTGATGACGCCGATGCCGCCGGAGAGCTTCGCCAGACGCTCCTGGAGCTTCTCACGGTCCCACTCGGAGTCAGAGGCGTCGGCCTGGGCCTTGATGGTGGCCGCGCGAGCGTCCACATCTTCCTTGGACCCGGCGCCGTCGACGAGGGTGGTCGCGTCCTTGGTCACGGTCACCCGACGTGCGGTGCCCAGTGATTCCAGATCCACCTGATCGAGCTTCAGGCCCAGATCAGGAGAGATGACCTGTCCACCGGTGAGCACGGCGATGTCCTCGAGCATGGCCTTGCGGCGGTCCCCGAAGCCGGGGGCCTTGACCGCGACCACGTTGAGCGTGCCGCGCAGCTTGTTGACCACCAGGGTGGAGAGGGCCTCGCCCTCGACGTCCTCGGCGATGATGAACAGCGGGCGCTTGGCCTGCAGGACCTTCTCCAGCACCGGCAGGAACTCTGCCATGTTGGAGATCTTGCCCTGGTTGATCAGGATCAGCGGATCCTCGAGGATCGCTTCCTGGCGCTCGGGGTCGGTGACGAAGTGCGGGGACAGGTAGCCCTTGTCGAACTGCATGCCCTCGGTGATCTCCAGCTCGGTGGAGGTCGAGGACCCCTCTTCGATGGTGATCACACCGTCGGTGCCCACGGCGTCGAATGCACGCGCCAGGAGTTCACCGACCTCGTCGTTCTGCGCGGAGATCGCGGCCACGTTGGCGACCTGCTGGCCCTCGACCTCGCGAGCGTTCTCGCGGAGTCGGCGGGTCACGGCGGCGACCGAGGTCTCGATGCCGCGCTTGATCTCACTCGGTGCCGCGCCGGCGGCCACATTGCGCAGGCCTTCCTTGACCAGAGCCTGGGCGAGGACCGTTGCGGTGGTGGTGCCGTCGCCTGCGACGTCGTTGGTCTTGGTGGCGACTTCCTTGGCCAGCTGCACGCCAAGGTTCTCGTACGGGTCTTCGACCTCCACCTCACGGGCGATGGTGACGCCGTCGTTGGTGATGGTCGGTGCGCCCCAGGACTTGTCCAGGACTACATTGCGGCCTTTCGGGCCGAGCGTGACCTTGACCGTGTCTGCAAGCTTATCGATGCCGGCTTCCAGAGCGCGGCGTGCAGCATCACTGAATTCAAGCTGCTTTGCCATGGGTTACTGCTCCTTTGAGAGTGTGAGAATCGGATCGTGATGAGGTCTGTGAAGAGCCTTCAGCAATCCGTTCTTACTTCTCGATGATGGCGAGGACGTCGCGGGCGTTGAGCACGAGGTACTCGTCGCCGCTGACCTTGACCTCGGTGCCGCCGAACTTGGAGTAGATGACGACGTCGCCCTCGGAGACGTCAACCGGGATGCGCTTGCCCTTTTCGTCGAAGCGACCTGGGCCCACGGCGACGACCTTGCCCTCCTGGGGCTTCTCCTTGGCGGTGTCGGGGATGACCAGACCGGAAGCGGTGGTCTGCTCTGCTTCCAGGGGGCGAACAACGATGCGATCCTCGAGAGGCTTGATAGAGACTGACACGTCAGTACTCTCCTTTGCGTGGTGTGGATTCGGTTTATCAGCACAGGCCCGTGCAGAGCCTCCCGGTGCTTCCGGGGTGCTCGACGAGCCGAAATCTGTCGCACGCCTTGGGAGTGGCCAACCGTCGTCGCGGTGCCGGATGGTGCCCCGTCAGGCTGATATCCGCGGGTTGACGACCCGCGGACAAGCTGGCACCCGAGGGTCTCGAGTGCTAGGTGAAACTTTATAGACGGGCTTAGCACTCGGTCAAGCAGAGTGCTAAGCCTTTGGCTCCGGGCGGACGTGGACGGGACGTAGACTTGTCGCTGAGCCACCCGCTTTTGACCCCGAGAGGCACCACCGTGACTGAAACTCATCAGCAGACGAGCGCGGCCGGCGCTGCGGAGCATGATCCCTTCGGCTTCGTCGGACTGACCTACGACGACGTCCTGCTGCTCCCCGGCGCGACCGACGTGATCCCCTCCGAAGCGGATACCGCGACTCGCTTCTCCCGCAACATCGTGCTGCAGTCCCCGGTGGCCTCGGCCGCGATGGACACCGTCACCGAGGCGCCGATGGCCATCGCCATGGCGCGCCAGGGCGGCATCGGGATCCTGCACCGGAACCTCTCCATCGAGGACCAGGCCCGGCAGGTGGACAAGGTCAAGCGCTCCGAGTCCGGCATGATCAGCGATCCGGTGACGATCACCCCGGACGCGACCATCGCCGACCTCGATGAGCTCTGTGCCCACTTCCGGGTCTCCGGGCTGCCGGTGGTCGACGGCGAGTCCAAGCTGCTGGGCATCATCACCAACCGCGACACCCGGTTCATCCCGCGCGAGCAGTACCTGACCACCAAGGTCTACGAGAAGATGACCCCGCAGCCGCTGATCACCGCCCATGTGGGGATTCCCAACGAAGAGGTGCTGCGGATCTTCTCCGAGCACCGGGTCGAGAAGCTGCCGCTGGTCGATGACCACGGCGTGCTCCAGGGCCTGATCACGATCAAGGACTTCGACAAGGCCGACCGCTACCCGCAGGCCACCAAGGATGAGGAGGGCCGGCTGCGCGTCGGCGCGGCCGTGGGCTTCTTCGGCGAGGGCTTCGAGCGCGCCATGACCCTGATCGACGCCGGGGTCGACGCCCTGGTCGTGGACACCGCCAACGGCCACACCCGCGGCGTGCTGGACATGATCGCGCGGCTCAAGGCGGAACCGGCCGCGGCCGGCGTGGACGTCATCGGCGGCCAGGCGGCCACCCGCGAGGCGGCCCAGGCGATCATCGACGCCGGAGCCGACGCGGTCAAGGTCGGCGTCGGACCGGGCTCCATCTGCACCACGCGCATCGTCGCCGGCGTCGGGGTTCCCCAGATCACCGCCATCTACGAAGCCTCAAAGGCCGCCATCCCCGCCGGCGTGCCGGTGATCGCCGACGGCGGCCTGCAGCACTCCGGGGACATCGGCAAGGCGCTGGTCGCCGGGGCCGACTCGGTGATGCTCGGGTCGCTGCTGGCAGGCTCCGCGGAGTCCCCCGGAGACCTCGTCTTCTACAACGGCAAGCAGTTCAAGGCCTACCGCGGCATGGGCTCCATGGGAGCGATGCAGACCCGAGGGAAGAACACCTCCTTCTCCAAGGACCGCTACTTCCAGGCCGACGTCCCCACCGACGAGAAGCTCATCCCCGAGGGCATCGAGGGGCAGGTGCCCTACCGCGGCCCGCTCGAGGTGGTGTTCCACCAGCTCACCGGCGGTCTGCGGCAGACCATGTTCTATGTGGGCGCGCACACCATCGACGAGTTGAAGTACAAGGGCAAGTTCGTGCGGATCACCTCCGCCGGACTCAAGGAATCGCACCCGCATGACATCATGATGACGGTGGAAGCGCCGAACTACCGGCGCTAGTAAAGGAGCAGCTTTGAGCAACGAGATCCCCATCGGCCTGGCCAAGAACGGCCGCCGAGCCTGGGCTCTGGACGATGTCGCCATCGTCCCGAACCGACGTACTCGCAGCCCCGCAGACGTGAGTCTGGACTGGCGCATCGACGCGTACACCTTCTCCATGCCAGTGATCGGCGCCCCGATGGACTCGGTGATGTCACCGGCCACGGCCATCGAGCTGGGCAAGCAGGGCGGCCTCGGTGTCCTCAACCTCGAAGGTCTGTGGACCCGCTATGAGGACCCGGAACCGGTGCTCGCCGAGATCGCAGCGCTGGGCGCCGACGAGGTCTCCGCGGACAACACCCGCCGGCTGCAGCAGCTCTATGCCGAGCCGATCAAGGCCGAGCTGATCACCGCACGGCTGGCCGAGATCCGCGAGGCCGGCGTCGTCGTGTCAGGCTCGCTGACTCCGCAGCGCACGCAGGAGTTCTACCGCACGGTCGTCGAGGCCGGTGTGGACATGTTCGTCATCCGCGGCACCACCGTCTCTGCCGAGCATGTCGCTCAGAACGGTGACCCGCTGAACCTCAAGGAGTTCATCTACGAGCTCGACGTGCCGGTCATCGTCGGCGGGGCCGCCGGGTACACCCCCGCGCTGCACCTGATGCGCACCGGTGCCGCCGGCGTGCTGGTGGGCTTCGGGGGCGGAGCAGCCACCACCACCCGCCGCGCCATGGGCATCCGGGTGCCGATGGCCACCGCCATCAGCGACATCGCCGCCGCACGCCGGGACTACCTGGATGAATCCGGCGGCCGCTACGTCCACGTCATCGCCGACGGCGGCATGGGCTCCTCCGGGGATCTGGTCAAGGCCCTCGCGATGGGCGCCGACGCCGTGATGCTCGGGACCACGCTGGCTCGCGCCGAAGAGGCACCGGGTCAGGGCTGGCACTGGGGGCTCGAAGCCGTGCACCAGGACTTCCCGCGCGGACACCGCACCCGGGTCGGGACCGTGGCGCCGCTGCAGGAGGTGCTCTGGGGACCCGCCCACCACACCGACGGCTCCTCGAACCTGATGGGCGGCCTGCGCCACGCGATGGCCTCCACCGGCTACGTGGACCTGAAGTCCTTCCAGCGCGTGGACGCGATCGTCTCTCCGATGGGCCAGCAGACCCGCTGACCGCACGGCAGGCACGCCCCGTGCGCTCGCGCCGGACCGCACTCGGTCTGTCGCAGGGCTGTCGGGGTGTCGCAGGGCTGAAGCTCCACGACATCGCACAGCGCCGCGATCTCTTCCGCGTCAGCTCAGCAGCTGCCGGACTCTTCCCCGGGACCGAAGGGGTCTCCGGGCTCCTGGTTCCGGGTGTACCGGTTCGCGGTGCAGCTGACCCCTCGGTCTCCGATGGTCTCGCCGCCGTCCAGCGGTGAGCTCGGCGCCCCCTGTGGCAGGGTCTCATCGGCGCACGTGGTCGGCGCCCCGACCTGCGCCCAGTGGCTCCGAGACCATCGGGAATCCCAACGGGGTCCTGTGCACGGCGTGCTGCAGACCAGGAAGCCCGCAAGCGGAGATGGCCTGCGGCAATGTGGGGGGTCGCGTCGTTGCGCGACGTCGGTGGTTCGCCACGTATACCCCGGGGGGTATACTTGTCTTGTCGTCCACCCCACTGAAGGAGCCACCATGTGCCGAGCTGTGACCTGCAAGACCTGCGGAAAGACCACCTGGGCCGGATGCGGCCAGCATGTGGATCAAGTGATGCGCGGGGTCAGCGCCACCCAGCGGTGCCCCGGACATGAGCCTGCCCCGTCCGGCGGGTTCTTCAGCCGGCTCTTCGGTCGCTGAGGCTTGCCAGCACGCCGACCCCGGAGGCCGACGTGGAGAACTACTTCGCCGCCCAGTCCGAGGTTGCCGTGATCACCTCGAGTGAGCGTGATTCGGCATCCTGGGCGATCTCCGCACAGTCCTCGTCATCGGGGCAGGCGTAGGACCAGGACACCAGCGCTCGAGTGGCTGCCGCGAGATCTGCGGAGTAGGACGCCGGAACGTACTCCGGGAGGCCCTCCGTCTGATTGCGGACCCAATAGCTGTAGTCGGCCATCAGCGGCAGGCCCTCGGCAAAGAGATCGCGGCACTGGGGCTCGTGGGCCACGCAGCCGGCACCGGAGTACTCACGGTGCCATGCTTCGAGGTCGTCCAGGTATGAATCACGGGCCTCGGCCAGCCACGCATCCTCCGGCGCGTCCGTCGCGGGGCTCTGTTCCGGCTCCGGCTCTGCCGTGACCGTTGGCATAGATGTTGACGCCTCGCTCGGCTCCACGGATTCCTCAGATGCTCCGGCGCAGCTGATCAGGGCCAGGGCTGCCAGGAAGCCGGTCCCGGCAACAACTGTCTTGTGCATGACCCCTCCAGGGGTGAGTGATGGTGCCCTCGGCAGAGGCCGCAGGCTGCGCATGCCAACGCTACCCTGGGCCCGAAGCTCACGGAGCCACCGGACACGAAGAAGCCCGTCAGCCTGGTTTATCAGGCTGACGGGCTTCTGTCGGCGGAGGATGGGGGATTTGAACCCCCGAGGGCGTGAACCCAACACGCGTTCCAAGCGTGCGCCATAGGCCGCTAGGCGAATCCTCCTGGCTGCGTCCCGCTGGCCTGCCTGATCGGCGCGGCCCTCGAGAGCAGACTTCATACTAGCGGAGAACCAGCGCAGAATGCACATCGAGCCCCCGTAGGATGGATCACTGCCAAGATCTGACCTGAGGAAAGGCGAGGACGATGCCCGCTGGACGCTACGCACCAAGCCCCTCGGGAGAGCTGCATCTGGGCAACCTGCGCACCGGGATGCTCGCCTGGCTCTTCGCGCGGTCCACCGAACGGGCCTTCCTGCTGCGCTTCGAAGATCTCGATCTTGCCCGCACGGTGGCGGGCTCCGAGGACCAGCAGTTCGATGACCTCCAGGCCATGGGGCTGACCTTCGACGCGCAGGATGGCGCCGATCGGACCCGTCAGTCCGAACGGATGGACCTCTACGGCGCAGCGATCGGGCAGCTGCAACATGCCGAGCTGACCTATGAATGCTTCTGCTCGCGCCGCGAGATCCACGAGGCGGCGCGCGCCCCGCACGCGCCGACCGGAACCTATCCGGGCACCTGCCGCTACCTGAGCCAGGAGGAGCGGCGGCGCCGTCGAGCGGAGCGTCCCGCGGCGGTGCGGCTGCGCGCACCCCGCTCCGAGACCGGCGCGGCCACGCGGTTCTCCGTCGAAGACGTGCTGCTGGGCCGGATCACCACCGAGGTCGATGACTTCGTGGTCCAGCGCAACGACGGGACCCCGGCGTACAACCTCGCCGTGGTGGTCGATGATCATCTGACCGGGGTGGACCAGGTGGTGCGCGGCGACGACCTGGCGCCGTCTGCGCCGAGCCAGGCCTACCTGCGCGGACTGCTCTACGACCCGCAGGCAGCGGCGGAGGTCCAGTACGCCCATGTGCCGCTGGTGCTCAACGTCGAGGGCAGGCGCCTGGCCAAGCGGGACGGAGCCGTGACGCGGGCCGCCCTGCAGGAGCAGGGGATCGACGCCGCGGCCCTGCGCGACCTGCTGCTGATCTCGCTGGGACTCCCCGCCGGCCCCCTGGCTCAGGCGCTGGAGTCCTTCGACCCGAAGGCGCTGCCCGGCGACGCCTGGGTGTTCCAGCCGCCGAACAGCTGAAACACCCACACTCGGTGTCCCAGACCCGACACGTCAGACCCGGTGACCCCGGTCTGGGGCGCCGTCGAGGCTGCTCCGCTACGGGCGCAGCAAGATCTTGCCCCTGCGGCCCGGCACGAAGTTCGCCTGCGCCGCCTCGCGCACCTGATCGAAGGCATAGGTCGCCTCGGCGGTGAGCGAGAGGGTGCCGTCCGCGACTCGGGTGAGCAGCTCGGTGAACAGCTCGCCACGGCGCTGAGGCGCCAGATCGCCCATCACCCGGGAGCCCCAGAAGCCCTTGATCGTGACGTTCTTGAAGATGATGGCCCCGGAGTTCAGCGCCATCGTGCCTCCGGCCATGGCGCCGAAGATCACCAGCGTGGCATCCTCGCCGAGCTGGGAAAGCACCTGATTGCTGGCCTCCCCGCCCACCGAATCGATGCCCGCGACGATCTTCGCCCCACCGGTGACCTCTGCGACGCGGTCCTGCCATCCAGCGGACTCGGTGGAGACGACCCCGGTGATGCCCTGAGCGTCGAGCTCAGCAACACCCTCGTCGCGACGCACCAGGCCAAGCACGTTGATGCCCCGCGTCGGTGCCAGCTGGGCCAGCATCCGGCCCACCGCGCCGTTGGCCGCGTTCTGGATGATCCAGTCGCCCTCGTCCAGATCCAACCAGTCCAGCAGGGCGATGGTGGAGAAGGGCATCGAGACCAGCTGGGCGGCGACCTCATCGGCGGCGTCCTGATCCACCGGGATCAGGCCCGCGGCGGGGGCGATGAAGTACTCGGCCCAGGCACCGAAGACGCCGCCGGTGGCGACCCGCTGACCCACGGTGAGGTTCTCCACGCCCTGACCGAGGGCGTCGATGACGCCTACTGCCTCGGACCCGGTGCGGGCCGGCAGCTCCGGCTTGAAGCCGTAGGACCCGCGGATGGTCCAGAGGTCATGGTTGTGGATGGGGGAGAGCAGGGTCCGCACCCGGGCCTCTCCTGCACCGGGGTCCGGGGTGGGGACGTCTTCGACGTCGAGGACGTCCCAGGGCTCGCCGAATGTCTGTTGGGTGACTGCGCGCATGAAGTCCTACTTTCAATCAGAGGTATGCCGGCAGGAACAGGGGATCGAAGCCAGCTATTCCTGCACCGCCTGCTGTGACGGCTCCCACGTAGACTGGCGGCACCGTAGACCGTTGGCGGCCCAGCAGATCCACCCGCATCGCTGGAGCCGGCCACGACCAGAAGGCGAGACCCATGCCCGAAGAAGAGATGTCCGAAACCACGCAGGATGAGTCCCTCGAGAACTACACGATCGGTGACTATCTGCTGGACAGGTTGGCTGAGCTCGGCCTGACCGAGCTGTTCGGCGTTCCAGGAGACTTCAACCTCCATTTCCTGGACCACGTGGTGGCCCACCGCAGCATCCGCTGGGTCGGCTCCGCCAATGAGCTCAACGCCGGCTACAGCGCCGACGGCTATGCCCGCATCCGCGGCATCGGCGCCTTCCTGACCACCTATGGGGTCGGGGAGCTCTCCGCGATCAACGCCGTGGCCGGCTCCTACGCCGAATCCGTGCCGGTGGTCCAGATCGTCGGCGCACCGCCCAAGGAGACCCAGGCCTCGGGCCGCAAGATCCACCACTCGCTGGGCGACGGCGACTTCAAGCACTTCCTGCGGATGGCCGAAGAGGTCACCTGCGCCCACGCCGATCTCGACGCGCCCACCGCCACCTGGGAGATCGACCGGGTCCTGCGCGACGTCGTCTTCCGCCGTCGCCCCGGCTACCTCATGCTGGCCGCCGACGTCGCCGAGATCGCCGCCTACCCGCCCTCGGAGCCGCTGACCACCGATCTCCCGGTGACCACCCCGCGCGCCGTCGCCGCCTTCGAAGCGGCCGTGCGGCGCTTCCTGCCCGGGCGGCGCGCCGCCGTGCTGGCCGATCTTCTCGTCCACCGGCTCGGCGCCACCGAGGAGCTGGCCTCCTTCCTCACGGATTCCCAGCTGCCCTTCGCCACGCTGGCCTGGGGCAAGACCCTGGTCGATGAATCGGACCCGAACTTCGTGGGCATCTACGCCGGTGCCGCCTCTCAGGATCGGGTGCGCGAGGTCATCGAGGGTGCCGATGCGCTGATCACCCTCGGGGTGGAATACACCGACAACACCACCGCCGGCTTCTCCATGGACCTCGACTCTGCCCGGATGATCGACGTCTCCCGCTTCGGCGCCCGGGTGGGCCATGAGGTCTTCACCCCGATCTCGCTGCAGGACGCGCTCGCAGTGCTGCACCGGGTGACCACCGAGCTCGACGACGTCGCCCCGATGCCCGCGGCGGAGGCTCCGGCCGCGGAGACGCCTCGGGAACCCTCCGAAGGTCCGCTGACCCAGGACGGCCTCTGGGCCGTGCTGGCCTCGCAGCTGGAATCGGCGAACATCGTCGCCGCGGACCAGGGGACCAGCTACTTCGGGATGGCCTCCCACCGGTTCCCGGCGAAGTCAACGTTCATCGGTCAGCCCATGTGGGGCTCCATCGGCTACACCCTGCCCGCGATCATCGGCGCCGGGCTCGCGGACCCCAGCCGTCGGCCGGTGCTGCTGATCGGCGACGGCTCCGCCCAGCTGACCATCCAGGAGATGGGCGTGATGATCCGCGAGAAGCTGCCCGTGGTGGTGGTGCTGGTCAACAACGCCGGCTATACCGTGGAGCGGGCCATCCACGGGCCCGATGAGGTCTACAACGACATCGCCCCGTGGCGCTGGGAGCTGGTGCCCCGGCTCTTCGGAGCAGCGGAGGAGGACTACCTCTACCGCAGGGTCACCACCGAGGCAGAGCTGCTGGCGGCCTGCAGGGACACCATGAGCAACCGGGAGAAGCTGGTCTTCATCGAGGCGATCACCGACCGCGACGACATCCCAAAGCTGCTCCAGGACGTCGCCGACGCGCTCAAGCGCTGAGCTCCATTGGCCTTCAAGCATGAGGCCGAGATACGATGAACCCCGGCCCCACGTGCGGTGCCATCCTGCTGAACTCCCCCAGGACCGGAAGGTAGCAAGGGTAAGCGGGCTCTGGCAGGTGCACGTGGGGCTCTTAATGTCTTCAGCCGCCTCATGCGGCCGGATCCGCCCCGCCGCGAATGTCTGCTGAGCCTTCAGGACCCGGGGAGCTTCTAGAATCGAACCCATGGATCACCGGCCCGCGAGCACGCGCACCCAGCGGCTTCTCATCTGGCTGGGCACCCTGACTGTGATCGGACTGATCAGCGGAGCCAGCTGGCTGATGATCAATGGGACGCTGCCACTGAGCGTCTTCGGCCGCGGTTCGATCACCGCGGCGGAACAGTGCCCCTCCGGCACGCAGCAGCCGGTGGTGCCCGAGCGGGTCCGGATCTCGGTGTTCAACACCACCAACGCGCCCGGTCTGGCCCATGAGGTGGCCGATGAGCTCAGCGATCGGAGCTTCCGGGTCGCAGAGGTCGACAACGACTACTTCGCCGACACGGGCTTCGCCGGGATCATCCGGGTGGGGGATCGGGGTCTGCGGCAGGCCTATACCCTGCAGCAGCACATCCCCGACACCATGGTGGACGTCGATGAGCGCGACGACTACAGCGTGGATCTGATCCTGGGGTCGGAGTTCGCGGTCCAGGACATGGAAGAGGCCGGGGACCTCGACATGGTCCCCGGCCTCCTGCGCTGCTCCGCAGACTGAGCAGCCTCAGCCGCAGCGGCTGTTCCTGTCCAGATCAGAGGAGCTCAGCCCGGTTCAGCTCAGCGTGCGTCCTTCCAGCGGCGGGCAGCGATGAAGCTGCGCACGCCCAGGACGATGTAGATCACCAGCACGATCACTGTGACCAGCGAGGAGATCACGGCTCCCGGGTTCTCAGACTCGCCGGCGAAGAGCTCGGGCAGGCTCATCAGCGGCATGATCATGCCGAAGGCGCCGAGCAGCGCGACCGCCAGGGCGATATGGACGCCGAGCTTGCGGTTCTTCATCGCGATGCCGCCGCTGATCAGCAGCAGCAGGCCCACCACCGAGGGGATCAGCGCCGTCATGCTGGCGAAGTCGGTGGCGACATAGCCGATGATGCCGATCACCACCAGCAGGCCGCCGACGATCAGGGTCAGTCGCGGCATCGGGCTCGCCGGAGCGGCAGGAGCAGTCGTCGTGGAGGTCGTGGGTGTGGAGGGGTTCGTCATGGTGCTCCTCATCGGGTGATGTACGGCTGAAAACATCTGTCGTGCGTCTTCTACACAGTGTAGAAGATCAACTTCGGTCGAATCTTCCGACGTTTCTTCGATTGCGCAAAGAAACGCAGATCTTTGATGAGAAAACTCTGGCGTCAGGGCTTCACAGGGCGTGAACTGGTCTTGTCACCGAAACAAGGTCCACGATTCAAAGGAGATTCAGATGACCGAGACAATTGCCTCGCAGTCGCAGACCCAGAACTCACAGCCCCAGGGTGGGCTCAGCCCCGAGACCAAAGAGGTCTTCCAGCAGAAGGTCGACGCTCTGCAGCAGGACTGGGACACCAACCCGCGCTGGGAACAGACCACCCGCGACTACTCCGCAGCTGAGGTCATCAAGCTGCAGGGCAACGTCCAGGAGGAGCACACGCTGGCCAAGCGCGGTTCCGAGAAGCTCTGGAGCCAGCTCACCGCAGAGCACGCCGAGGGCAAGTACACGAACTCCCTGGGTGCGCTGACCGGCAACATGGCGGTCCAGCAGGTCAAGGCCGGCCTGCGCGCCATCTACCTCTCCGGCTGGCAGGTCGCCGGTGACGCGAACCTTTCGGGCCACACCTACCCGGATCAGTCGCTCTACCCGGCCAACTCGGTGCCCAGCGTGGTGCGCCGGATCAACAACGCCCTGCTCCGCGCGGACCAGATCGACTACCTCGAAGGCACCCGCACGGTCGAGGACTACATGGTCCCGATCATCGCCGACGCCGAGGCCGGATTCGGCGGCCCGCTGAACGCCTACGAGCTGATGAAGTCCATGATCGCCTCCGGCGCCGCCGGCGTGCACTGGGAAGATCAGCTCGCCTCGGAGAAGAAGTGTGGACACCTCGGCGGAAAGGTGCTGATCCCCACCGGTCAGCACGTGCGCACGCTGCAGTCGGCCCGGCTCGCCGCCGATGTGCACAACACCCCCAGCGTCGTCATCGCCCGCACCGACGCGGAGGCGGCCACCCTGATCACCTCGGACGTCGACGAGCGCGACCAGCCCTTCATCACCGGAGAGCGCACCGCCGAAGGCTTCTACAAGGTGCGCAACGGCATCGAACCCTGCATCGCCCGGGCCAAGGCCTACGCGCCCTACGCCGATCTGATCTGGATGGAGACCGGCACCCCGGACCTGGAGTACGCCAAGCAGTTCGCCGAGGCGGTCAAGGCCGAGTACCCGGACCAGATGCTGGCCTACAACTGCTCGCCCTCGTTCAACTGGAAGAAGCACCTCGACGACGAGACCATCGCGAAGTTCCAGCGTGAGCTGGGCGCCATGGGCTTCACCTTCCAGTTCATCACCCTGGCCGGCTTCCACGCGCTGAACTATTCGATGTTCGAGCTGGCGCGCGGTTACAAGGACAACCAGATGAAGGCCTATGTGGAGCTGCAGGAGAAGGAATTCGCCGCAGAGGCAGACGGCTACACCGCCACCAAGCACCAGCGCGAGGTCGGCACCGGATACTTCGATGCCATCTCCACCACGTTGAACCCCGAGTCCTCGACGGTGGCCTACAAGGGTTCCACCGAAGCAGGACAATTCCACTGATCCACCGGCATTGACAAAGGAGTCAGCCATGAACGCCCAGACCAGCACCTCTTTCCGCTCCAGCACCACATCCGGAAACGAGAGCATCACCGATCCGGCCGAGGCCACGTCGAGCAACGGCATCACGATCAACGGCATCACACTCAATGCGCCGCGGGCACCGCGGCAGAATGAGGTGTTCACCGCGGATGCGCTGACCTTCCTGAGCACCCTGCACCGCGAATTCGGCGCACGCATCGCCGAACTCGAGGCGCCGGAGCTGCAGCCGCAGCGGAACTTCGCGCCCAGCCCGGTGGGGCGGCGCGGAAGTGCGGAGGAGGCCGAGGCCTCCTGGAAGGCGCTGGTTGAGCGGTACCTGGTGGAACCACCTTCGGCCTTTGCGACACCCCGGCGACTGACCCGGTCCGAGGACCGGATCTTCTCCAAGGGGGAGGCGCTCTCGGCAGGACTGGTTGACTTCGCGCTGCACATCCAGCGGCGTGCGCGCCGTCTGGTCTCTGAAGGCAGGGCTCCGTTCATCTCGCTGCTCGGCATCGAGAGCGAGGATGAGCTGGAGATCTGGCAGGAGATGTTCACCCGGGCAGAGGAGCTGGTCGGCCTTCCGGCCGGCACCATCCGGGCGATCACCTTCAGCGCCTCAGAGGACGACGCCGGCGGTGCGATCCTGCTTCAGAAGCGGGCCCGCTGACCGGCGGCTGGCAGCTGCAGCACAGACGGAGACCCCCGGTCCCACATCCGAGTCCATGACTCGGAACGGGACCGGGGGTCTCTGTCATTGCGTCTGGATCACGCCCTGCTGATCAGCAGGCGGTGATCGGCAGACGGTGATCGGGAGGACCTGATCACCCTCGACAGATCACTCCTTGAGGGAGTCGATCATATCGGCGTTGTCTTCCATCCAGGCCTGAGCGGCTTCTTCCTCGTTGTCCGCGTACTCGTTGACCATCATGTCCTCGAGCTCGGCGTACTCCTCATCGGAGAGGGTGAAGCTGCCCATCCACTCGGCGACCTCGGGGAACTCGCTGGAGAACTCGGAGTTGGCGATGAAGTTCAGCGTCTCTGGCTCGCCCAGCGCACCCTCGGGATCTTCGAGATCCTTCAGGTCGAAGTTGCCGTAGGCGTAGAACGGACGCCACAGCGTCACGACGATGTCTTCCTCGTCATCGATGGCGGAGCCCAGCTCGGTCAGCATCGCCGCGGTGGAGGATTCCACGAGTTCGAAGTTCTCGTCGAGCCCATATGTCGGGAACACGTCATTGGCGGTGACTCCCATGTGGCCCGAACCTGGCTCGATGCCGATGACCTGACCGTTGAAGTCCTCGGCGTTGTCGGCAAGCTCTGCGATGGAGTCGATCTCGGTGTATTCGGGCACCGCCAGGGTCAGCACGGCGCCCTCGTAGTACGCGCCGAGATCCTCGAGATCGTCACCGTATTCGTCCATGTACTCAGCGTGGGTGACCTCGGGCCATGCGGACGGGTAGACGTCGATGTCGCCCTGGGCGACGCCGGTGTACAGCGGGGCGGCGTCGTTGATCTCTTCGATCTCGACGTCGTAGCCCTCGCCCTCGAGGATGCCCTGCCAGAGGTAGGCCATGCTCAGACCATCGGTCCAGCTGGGGATGATGCCCAGGGTGACGGTGCCGCCGGCCTCGGCCTCGTCCCCGTTCTCCGCGGCGTCGTCGCCGCCGCCGCAGGCGGTCAGCGCGAGGGCTGCCGCGGCGGTCACGCCGATGAACTTCGATGCTGTGCCAGTTCGTGTACTCATGATGTGCCTCAATCTGTTGTGTGCGGGTGCGATGCGGTCTCTGGTCTGTGTTCTCGGATGGTGGCTTCGCCCAGCGGGCGAGGCCGGATCACGTGGTCTTGGCGGGGGCGGGCTCAGGGCTTCGTCGAGGACGGCCGCGACGAAGCAGCTTCGACATCCGTCCCACGGCCATGCCGCCGTGACCGATGGCGGAGGTGACGCGGTCCAGATAGATGGCCAGGACGACGACGGCGAGCCCGGCCTCGAACGCCAGGCCGATGTCCAGGCTGCCGATGGCTCGCATGACCTCGCCGCCGAGTCCGCCGGCCCCGACGAGGCCAGCGATGACGGCCATGGACAGCGCCAACATGATGACCTGATTGACGCCGGCCATGATGGTCTTCAGCGCCAGCGGAAGCTGGATGCGCAGCAAGATCTGCCCGGGAGTGCTGCCGAAGGCATGGCCCGCCTCGACCACCTCGGCGTCGACCCCCCGGATGCCCAGCTCGGTGAACCGCACCCCGGGAGGAAGCGCGAAGATGATGGTGGCGACGACACCGCTGGTGACGCCGATGCTGAACAGCGTCACCACGGGAACCAGCCAGACGAAGGCCGGCATGGTCTGCATCAGGTCCATCACCGGCCTGATCGCGCCGCTGACCCGGTCAGACCGGGCAGCCCAGATTCCGAGCGGGATCGCGATCACCAGGGCGATGGCGGCTGCCACTGCCACCAGGGCCAGCGTGGTCATGGCGTTCTCCCACTGATCGATGCTGATCACGAACACCAGCAACACGATCGAGAGGAGGCCCAGCTTCCAGTCCTTGACCAGCCACCCCAGGAGAGAGAACGCCACGGCGAGCAGGAGCGCATCCGGAGTGTTGAGCAGGTCGTCCAGGCCGCCGGTCAGAGTTGAGACGACTGTTCGGATCAGGTCGAACAGGGCGCCGAGGTTGTCGTTGACCCAGCCGAAGCCGGTCTCGATCCATTCGCCGACGTTCAGCCGGGGGACCCCGGCTCCTTCAGTCTCTTGAGCAGTGGTGATCATCGGGTGCCCACCGCCTCTGAGGCGTCATGGCCGGTGTATTTCGGCTCCGCCAGGGCGTTGAGCAGCGTCACGCGGGCGATGATCCCTTCAAGTCGGCCGGCGTCATCGATCACTGCCAGCCCTGCTTCGCTCTGCGCGGCCTGGGTCATCAGCTCGGCCAGCGGAGTCTCGGCATGCACCGAGGGGGCCGGCTGCAGCAGCCCGTCGAGCGTGTTCGCGCCCTGGGCCACTGCCGCGGCGACAGCATCTTCGTGCACGAAGCCGTGGAGCTTCTTTCCGCGGTCGACGACCGCCAGCACGTTGGTCTGGTGTTCGCGCATGAGCTTGTGTGCGGTGCGGGGCCCCTGTTCCGTGCCGAGCACCGCCACCGGAGGTTCCATGATGGCGCCGGCGGTGAGGACTCGGGTGCGATCCACGTCCTGGACGAACTGGGCGACGTAGTCGTTGGCCGGGTCGTTGAGGATCTGCTCAGAGGTCCCGATCTGCACTGTGCGTCCGTCGCGCATCATTGCGATCCGGTCGCCCAGCCGCATGGCTTCGTTGAGGTCATGGGTGATGAACAGGATGGTCTTGCCCAGCTGCTCCTGCAGCTCCACGAGCTGGTCCTGCATCTCTCGTCGGATGAGGGGATCCAGGGCGCTGAAGGCTTCATCCATGAGCATCACCTCGGTGCCGGCCGCCAGTGCGCGGGCCAGACCGACTCGCTGGCGCATGCCTCCGGAGAGCTCGTCCGGCATGGATCCGCCCCAGCCGGTGAGGCCCACCATGCGGAGGGCCTCGTCGGCCTTGCGTTCCCGGTCTGAGCGGTTGAGTCCCTGGACCTCCAGGGCGTAGGCGGCGTTCTGCCCGACGGTGCGGTGTGGGAAGAGCGCGAAGTGTTGGAACACCATCGAGACCTTTTCGCGGCGCACGCGGCGCAGCTCCTTCGCGGAGAGTCGGGCGATGTCTTCACCGCCGACCTCGATGCTGCCGGCGGTCGCAGGCAGCAGGCCGTTGACCATGCGGATCAGCGTGGATTTTCCGGAGCCGGAGAGGCCCATCACCACGAAGACCTCGCCCGGCTGCACGTCGAAGCTCGCGTCGATGACAGCGGCGGTGCCCAGGTCCGTGACGTCCTCGCGATCCGCGCCGCCCTTGATGCGTCGGACGATCTCCTCGGGGCGCTTGCCGAAGGCTTTGTAGACGTTCCGCGCTCGGACCGCAGGCTCGGCAGTACTGGAGTTCAAGATCATTCCTTCGTAGAAGTCGATGATTCTCGACCTTACCAAAAGCCGTATATCACCTGATTGTGACCTGTCAATGCTTGACTTCGTGCTGCAATTGTGGTGACCCGCCTCACGGTGAGCTCGGAGGTGCCAGTGGTGCGCGTCACCGGGCAGGCTTCGGTGGCGGGTATGCTTTTTTGATATGCGGACAGTACGAGAAACCTCAAACGTGAGGGAATCGTCGCAGCGCACCCAGCTTCGCTCCCTCGAGCGCGCCTCAGCAGCCTCCCAGGACGAGGGCTTCGACCTGATCGCGCTTGGCCGACGCGTGCGCCATCTGCGCAAGCAGGCCGGGATGACCCTTGATGCGCTCGCCGAGGCGCTGGGCACCGCGCCCAGTCAGCTCTCGCTGTTGGAGAACGGCCGCCGCGAGCCCAAGCTCTCCCAGCTGCAGCAGCTGGCCAAGGCGCTGGAGGTCAGCTTCGACGACCTCTTCGGCGCCGATCCGCCTTCGAAGCGCGCGGCACTGGAGATCGAGCTGGAGAAGGCGCAGCGGGGTCCGCTCTATGCGGCGCTGAACCTGCCCGCGGTGCGGATCAGCAACCGTCTGCCCATGGATGTCCTGGAATCGCTGGTCGCGCTCCAAGGTGAGCTGCGCCGTCGTCTCGAGGAGCAGGCCGCCACTCCGGAGGAGGCGCGGCGGGCCAATACGGAGCTGCGTGAGGAGATGCGCGCCAGGAACAACTACTACCCGGAGATCGAGGCGGCCGCCCAGGAGCTGCTGGACGCGGTGGATCACCGCGAAGGTCCGCTGTCCCACCATGTGGCCGCTGACATCGCCGCGCACCTCGGGTTCTCGCTGCGCTTCGTGAAGAACCTGCCCGAATCCACCCGCTCGGTGACGGATCAGAAGAACCGGATCATCTACCTGACCCAGGGAACCGCGCGGCAGTGGGACGCCCGCTCGGTGCTGCTCCAGGCGCTGGGCCATCAGGTGCTGGGTCACACCGAGCCGGAGGACTACTCCGAATTCCTGCGCCAGCGTGTCTACACCAACTATTTCGCGGCGAGCCTGCTGATGCCCCAGGCCACCACCGTGCGCTTCCTGAAGGAGTCCAAGTCGCGCAAGGAGATCGCCATCGAGGACCTGCGGGACGCCTTCGCCGTCTCCTATGAGTCTGCCGCCCACCGGTTCACCAATCTCGCCACCGAACACCTGGGGATCACGTGTCACTTCCAGAAGGTCCACGAGTCCGGGATCCTGCACAAGGCCTATGAGAACGACGGGGTCAACTTCCCGGCGGATCACTCCGGAGCCATCGAGGGTCAGACGATCTGCCGGCAGTGGACCTCGCGCCAGGTCTTCGAGGTCGATGACAAGTTCCGATCATTCCACCAGTACACCGACACCACGGTCGGAACGTTCTGGTGCACCGCGCGGACCGAGGCGCACTCCTCGGGGCTGTACTCGCTCTCCATCGGAGTGCCCTTCGAGCACGTGAAATGGTTCCGCGGCTCCGACACCACCTCGCGCTCATCCTCGCGCTGTCCTGACGATCCGACCTGCTGCCGGCAGCCCCCGGCGGAGCTCGCCGCCCGCTGGGGGGGACAGGCCTGGCCTGCCGCCCGCGCCAACAGCCACCTGCTCGCGGCCATGCCCCAGGGGGCCTTCCCCGGGGTGGACACCACCGAGGTCTACGAGTTCCTGGAACGCCACTCGCGTCAGGACTGAACACCACCAGGGCTGAATGCCGGCAGGACTGAGAAACCGGGCTGGCACCAGGATTCAGCACCAACTTCGCTCGGATTGTTGAACAATCCTGCGGAGTCAGGCATCCTTGACTCAGCTCACACTGAGACGTGGGCAACATCGGCTCGAGGAGGATCACGTGGCACAGATCGACCTGAACAGCGATGTCGGAGAGGCCTTCGGCAACTGGACCAGCGGAGACGACGCCGCCATCCTGCGCACCGTCTCCAGCGCGAACATCGCCTGCGGCTTCCACGCCGGGGACCCGCTGACCATCCGGGCCACCGCCACCGAGGCTGTGGCGAACGGCGTCGTCATCGGCGCCCATATCGGCTACCGCGACCTCGCCGGCTTCGGCCGTCGGCACCTGGAATGTTCCCCCGACGAGCTCGCCGCCGATGTGCTCTATCAGCTCGGCGCCCTGGAAGGGATCGCCCTGGGGCTGGGGTCCCATATCCGCTACGTGAAGCCGCATGGCGCCCTCTACCACGCGATGATCTCCCACACCGGGCACGCCCATGCCGTCATCGACACCATCGCCGCCTATCGCGAGAGCACCGGACGCGACCTTCCGGTGCTGCTGCTGCCGGGATCAATCGCCCTGGACTATGCCGCCGAAGCCGGTCTGCGAGGAGTCTCCGAGGCCTTCGCCGATCGCAGCTACAACCCCGACGGCACGCTGGTCTCCCGGCGGGAGCCTGACGCGGTGCTCCACGACACCGAGCAGGTGGTCGAGAACATGCTGCGCCTGGCCGAGGAGTCCGTGCTGATCGCCCGCGACGGCACGCGCATCGAGACCCAGGCCGAATCCATCTGCACCCACGGCGACACTGCCGGCGCGGTGGCGATGGCGAAGGCGGTGCGGGCCGCCTTGGAGGGCGCCGGAGTCGAGATCCGCAGCTTCGCATGATCAGCACCATCCGAGAGGCTGGTCCCCGCGCGCTGCTGCTGGAGTTCGAGACCCTCGACCAGGTCCTGGCCTGCCATCAGCAGCTGCGCCGTGACCCGCTGCCCGGCCAGGTCGAGGCCGTGGCCGCGGCCCGCACCATCCTGCTGCGCTTCACCGCCCGGCCCGCCCTGCTGCAGGCCCGGACGCGTCTGCCCGGCCTTGAGCTCGGAGAATTCTCTGCCGCGGACTCCCGGCACGTGGAGCTGGAGGTCATCTACGACGGGGAAGACCTGGATGGTCTCGCCGCGAACCAACAGATGAGCGTCGAGGCGCTGATCAACTGGCACAGCGAACAGTCCTGGACCGGAGCCTTCGGCGGCTTCGCCCCCGGATTCACCTACTGCGTGCCCAGCCCGGCTCCGGGTGAGGCGGCGCTCGGGGATCCTGGCCGCCCCGGCCCGTTGGACGTCCCGCGCCGCAGCAGCCCGCGCACCGCCGTGCCTGCTGGCGCCGTGGCCCTGGCCGGTGAGTTCTCCGCCGTGTACCCGCGGGTCTCCCCGGGCGGATGGCAGCTCATCGGACATACCCCGGCCACCCTGTGGGACCTCTCCCGCGAAGCCCAGGGCGAGTCCCCGGCGCTGGTCAGCCCGGGGGACTCCGTGCGCTACAAGCCGGTGCGTGCCCGGTCGGTGACGACCACGTCCGCACGTCAGCCCGAGGAAGCACCCCAGCCCGAAACTGGGTCGTGGAGCTCGCGCGGCTCCGAGCCCGAGGACGAGGCCGCGCTCACCGTGCTCGACGCGGGTCTGCAGACCCTGATCCAGGATCTCGGCCGCAGCGGACTCAGTGACCTCGGAGTCTCCCGCGCAGGGGTCGCCGATGAGGCCGCCGCCCGCCAGGTGAACCGACTTCTCGGCAATGGTGCGCAGGCCGCGGTGCTCGAGGCGCTGCACGGGGGACTCACGCTTCAGGCCGAATCCACGGTGGTGCTCGCCGTCGCCGGCGCGCAGGTGCCGCTGACCGTCACCGGCCCGGACGGATCCAGCAGGCGCGCAGCGCTTCGCGCTCCCTTCGCCCTCGCCGCGGGGGAGACCCTGACTCTCGGGGCCCCCGAGCGTGGACTGCGCAGCGTGGTCGGCCTCCGTGGAGGCATCGCCGCCACGCCGGTGCTCGGCAGCGTCTCCGCCGACACCATGTCAGGGCTGGGCCCCGGTCCGCTCGCGGCCGGAGACCGGCTCCGCGCCGCCGGGGCCGCCACCGGCGCCGTCTCCGCGCCCCAGCTTGATCCGTCATCCGCTGAGACGCCGACGGCCGAGACGCCGACCGCGCTGCGCTTCACCTATGGACCCCGCGCGGACTGGTTCAGCGCCGAGGAGGCCGCTCGGCTGGCCGACCAGCACTGGATCGTGTCCCAGTCCTCGAACCGGATCGGGATCCGGCTCGAGGTCCCCGAGCGCACCGAGGTCGCCAGAACCAGCGACGCCGCCCGGGGCGCCGACGCGAAGACCACCGACGCGAAGACCACCGACGCGGAGACCACCGACGCGGAGGCCCCGCGTCCGCTGCGCCGGCTCAAGGAGGGCGAGCTTCCCAGTGAGGGAGTCGTCCGCGGCTCGCTGCAGATGCCGCCCGCGGGCACCCCGGTGCTCTTCCTCAACGACCATCCGGTCACCGGGGGATACCCGGTGATCGGGGTCGTCATCGACGAGGACCTTCCGCTTGCGGCGCAGCTCGCCCCCGGAGACCAGATCACCCTGGTCCCGGTGGACCCTGACACGCTGACCCCGCTGCCGCGGACCCATGCCCCGGCGGCGCCGCCGTCGCAGACGCCCACGACCCCAGACGCCTGAGAGAAGACCTCACCATGAAGCGCATCCTCATCGCCAACCGCGGCGAGATCGCCGTCCGCATCATCCGCAGCGCCCGCGAATCCGGCTACACCGCCGCAGCGGTCTACGCCGACCAGGACGCCGATTCGCTCCACGTCCAGCTGGCCGACGAGGCCGTGGCGCTGCACGGCACCACCCCGGCGCAGACCTACCTGGATCAGCAGAAGCTGCTCGACGCCGCCCGCGAGGTCGACGCCGACGCGATCCACCCCGGCTACGGGTTCCTCTCCGAGAACGCCGACTTCGCCCGCGCCGTGATCGCGGCCGGACTGACCTGGATCGGTCCGAAGCCCGAGACCATCGAATCGCTCGGGAACAAGGTCACCGCCCGGGCGCTCGCGGTCAAGGTCGGCGCCCCGCTGGTGCCGGGCACCGATGGACCGGTCGCCGGTGGGGATGAGATCCGCGAGTTCGTCGCCGCGCACGGGTTGCCGGTGGCCATCAAGGCCGCCCACGGCGGCGGCGGGCGCGGCATGCGCATCGTCCGTGAGGCGTCCGAGATCGATGAGGCCTTCGCCTCTGCGGTGCGCGAGGCCGAATCCGCCTTCGGCCGCGGAGAATGCTTCGTGGAGAGGTTCCTGGACCGGCCCCGGCACGTAGAGGCCCAGGTCCTCGCGGACACGCAGGGCAACGTCGTCGTCGTCGGCACCCGGGACTGCTCGCTGCAGCGGCGCAACCAGAAGCTGGTGGAGGAAGCGCCGGCGCCGTTCCTCAGCGCCGACCAGCGTGCTGACATCCACCGCTCCGCCCGAGCGATCTGCGCCGAGGCCGGGTACGTCGGGGCCGGCACGGTGGAGTATTTGCTCAGCCCGGGCGAAGGGGACCAGCCCGGTCTGCTGAGCTTCCTGGAGGTCAATACCCGGCTGCAGGTGGAGCACCCGGTCACCGAGGAGACCTCCGGGGTGGATCTGGTGGCCGAACAGCTGCGCATCGCCGAGGGAGAACCGCTGCGATTCACCGAAGACCCGCAGCCGCGCGGCCACTCGGTGGAGTTCCGGCTCAACGCCGAGGAACCGGCCCAGGGATTCCTTCCCACCCCCGGCCCGGTGACGCTCTTCGCCCCACCCACCGGACCCGGCATCCGGGTGGACACCGGGGTGCGCAGCGGTGACGAGATCTCCGGCGCCTTCGATTCGATGCTTGCCAAGCTCGTGGTCACCGGCCCGGATCGCACCACCACGCTGCGCCGTGCGCGCATGGCGCTCGACGAGATGCGCATCGAAGGCCTGCCCACCGTGCTGCCCTTCCACCGCCAGGTGCTCGAGGCAGAGGACTTCCTCGCCGCCGACGGC
Organism: Nesterenkonia sp. DZ6; assembly: GCF_022565835.1. Taxonomy (NCBI): domain Bacteria; kingdom Bacillati; phylum Actinomycetota; class Actinomycetes; order Micrococcales; family Micrococcaceae; genus Nesterenkonia; species Nesterenkonia sp. DZ6. The sequence goes on along the minus strand of NZ_JAJOYW010000002.1, from coordinate 298,758 downwards.
CAGGCCAGCTTCCGGGTCCACACCCGCTGGATCGAGACCGAGTTCGAAGCCGCCTACGGCGAGTCCATGGTCGACTCCGAGCACCTTGCTGCAGCGCTGCGCCACCGCGAACACCGCATGCGCCGCACCACTGTGGAGATCGACGGCCGGGCGGTGAGCCTGGGGCTCCCTGCCGCCCTGCTCACCCTGCTCGGCAGCGGCACCGGAACAGGCGCCGGGACGACCACCGACGACGACGCTCCCACCACCCCCGCCGAGGCCGCGCCCGGCGCAGTGGTGACGAAGCTGGCCGGCAGCCTGGTCAGCTTCTCCGCCGCGGACGGTGCTGAGGTCTCCGCAGGGGATCCCCTCGCCGTGGTGGAGGCGATGAAGATGGAGTCCACCGTGGCAGCACCGCGCAGCGGGGTCTTCCATCGGGAGGAGCTCGCCCCCGGCGCGGCGCTGCGGGCCGGCCAGGTGCTGGGTGTCATCGAGTGACCCGCGTGACGCGAGGTTGAGGTGCGGGTTTCCCGTGTCCGCTAGATTGTTGTCATGACCGACGTGATGTGGAGCTCCTTGTCCGCCGAGGGACTCAGCGAGCATGCTCAGGTCCCGGAACGGGTGGCGGAGCTGCTGCGCGGGGCGATCTCGGCCGGTGCGATTCGTCCAGGCACCAAGCTTCCGGAGGTACAGCTGACCCGTCAGCTGGACATCTCGCGGCACACGCTGCGCAGCGGCTTCCAGATCCTGGCAGCTGAGGGTCTCGTGGAACGTCACCCCAACCGTGGGGTCTTCGTGCACCAGCCCACGGCCGCCGACATCGCCGAGGTCTACCGGGTCCGTCGGGTGCTGGAGGTCGGCGCGGTGCGCACCGCAGAGTTCCCCGCGGCGGAGCTGGAGCAGCTGCACCGAATCGTCTCAGCCGCGGAGGTGGCGCGCGAGCGCGGAGACATTCCCGCGATGGCCCAGGCCAATCAGGTCTTCCATCGGACCATCGCCGCCCAGGTTCGCAGCGCGATGCTCGATGCGCTCATGGAACAGGTGCTGGCGCGGATGCGTCTGGCCTTCCACGCCAAGTCCGAACAGCCCAGCTTTCATCACGCCTATATCGAGAGGAACCGCGAGCTGGCCCGGCTGCTCAGCCAGGGGGACCGGCGGGCCGCGGAGGCTCATCTGCTGGAATACCTCGACTCGGCCGAGGCTGAGCTGCTGGACCACCTGGGCAGCTGATCGGAGGAAGGTATCCGGGGGCCATGCTCGACCGAGTACAGCCCCCAGATCCTTCAACGGTCTCCGGCTCCAGCTCCCAGCTCAGCTTCGCTGCCGATAGGGATCGTACTGCGGCTTCTGATACGCGAACTCCCCGCCCTGGCGTCCCCCGAAGGGCCGGCCGTGATCGGCGTACTCCTCGCGCAGGAACACCAGCCGCCACATGCCCAGGTCGATCCGCGACCCGGTGCGCAGCGTGACCGGCGCGCCGGGCTCGGCGCTGCGACTGCCGCCCATGGACCCATGGCGGACGATCACGTACTCATCGAACTCGTCATGGAGGATCTCGGCGTGGACCGGCTCCAGGCCCTTGAGCAACAGGTCCGAGGCTTCGTCGCTGCCGATCAGTGTGCGATCAGCCACCAGGTTGAACTCCAGCGGACCTGCGCCGGGCTGGTCGGTGCGGCTCATGATCAGCCGCGGACGTCCGGCCCCGCGGGGAGCGTGGGTGGTGGTGACCCGACGTCGGATCCTTCGGTTGAACGTCGGGGCCGGGGGCCACGGCGTCTCCGGAGGGATCAGCGACGATGAGCTCTGCGCGTCGCCTGAGCCGGTGCCGGCAAAGCGCGGCAGCGACTTCAGCGAACCCAGCCGAATGTGTTTCGAACGGGTGAGCGCCCGGCTCAGCACCGTGGTCTTCACCGCTCCCAGAGAGACGATCTCTCCTGCGGGACCGATCACGGAGAGCGTCAGATCGCGGGCCGCGAGCTGGCTCGCGAACACGTCGGCGGCTCGGGTGATCGAGCGCGGCATCCCGTCGAGCAGCGAGGAGTCCTCGGTGCGGACCTCGATGTGGCGGCCTGCCGCGGTGATGGTGGCGTTGATCGGTTCAGTCGGGGTGCCGTCTGCCCCGACCTGGGCGACGCTGAAGGCGAGGTCGATGTCTAAGCGCATGATGCCTCCTGCCTCAGTTGCAGTCGATCATCGGGAGCTCGCTTCGTCACTCGTGGTCACCCGCAGAGTCCCGTTGAACTTCCAGACCGCTCGTGGCGCATCCGGTCCGATGTCACGGGGGACCTCCACCGTCATGTCTTGGAGCGTGTAGTTCACCGCGGCGCCCCGGCCGGTGAGATAGGACCACATCTCTTGGCCCAGATCGGCCCAGTCGCCGATCTGGTGCGGCTCGTTTCCCTGCGGGTTCACGCTCTCGGTTCGGGTGCTCTCAGTCATGGCTGCGTCTCCTGAACAGTATCGGCGCCGCATCGCTGCGGCGCAGGTGGTGGGTGAGCTCTCGCTCACCGTCATCTTCACCCGGAGAAGCCGCTATTGGAAGACCTCGCGTGCCGCTGATCACACATTACGCCGTATTACGCAATGCTCAGTCGACGGGTTCGCGCTTGATCCCGACATAGACGGTGTTGGAGGAGGTCCTCCCGGTGAGGTGATTGGCGAACTCCACGACGTGGGCCTGGCAGTCATCGAAGACCGTCGAGAGCGTGACCATGAACTCCTCATCCGGCGGATCATCGGACCACAGCGTGAAGACCCCGTGATCAGCGAGGTGCGCGGCCAGCGCGGTGAGCCCCTCGGTGGTGTAGAGGTCCGCGTGGCTCGGATCCAGCGTGTGCCGCGGGGAGTGGTCGACGTCGAGCAGGATCACGTCGTGGCGCTGCGCGTCCGGCGCCGGAGGCGTCCGCATCACGGCGAAGAAGTCATCCTGGCGCAGGGTGGTGCGCGCGTCCTCGACCAGCCGGCTCGAGACTGGCAGCAGCTTGCGCTGATGCCAGTCGATGACGGCCGGGAGCGCGTCGATGACCTCCAGCCGGTGGACCCGCTCATCAGCGAGCGCAGTGACCGCGGTGTAGCCCAGGCCGAGGCCGCCCACGACGACGTCGAGCTTGTCACCCGTCGCGGCGGCGAGGCCCAGAATCGACATCTGCTCCTCCGCCACGGTGAAGAGGCTCGACATGAGGAACTCCTCGCCGAGCTTCACCTCATAGATCTGCGTGCCCGTGCCGGGCTCGGTGCGCCGACGCAGCATCAGCTCACCCATCGGCGTCTGCTGCCAGTCAAGCTCTTCGAACCGTGCGATCATGCGGGTGCCTCTCCTCGATTGCCTGTCCATCCTACGCAGGGTGGGGGAGCGGCTTCAGGAGTCCTCGGTCGCGAACTGGGTCCGGTAGAGCTCGGCATAGCGCCCGTCGGCCGCGAGCAGCTCGGTGTGCGTGCCGCGCTCCACGATCGTGCCTGCTTCGACCACGAGGATCGCGTCGGCGGCGCGCACGGTGGAGAGCCGGTGCGCGATCACCAGCGCGGTGCGGCCGACGAGCGCCTCGGTCAGCGCGGCCTGCACGGCGGCCTCGGAGGTGGAGTCCAGCGCGGCGGTGGCCTCGTCGAGGATGACCACCTGGGGCTGGGCCAGCAGCAGCCGGGCCAGAGTCATGCGCTGGCGCTCGCCGCCGGAGAGCCGGTAGCCGCGTTCCCCGACCACGGTGTCGAGCCCGTCGGGCATGGAGTGGACCACCGATTCCAGTCGGGCCCGGCGGATGGCGTCCCAGATCTGCTCATCGGTGGCGTCCGGGGCCGGCAGGGTGAGGTTGGCCCGGATGGTGTCGTGGAACAGGTGCCCGTCCTGGGTGACCACGCCCAGGGTGGCACGCAGCGAGGCGAACGTGGTGTCGCGCAGGTCCACCCCGGCCATCCGCACCGAGCCGGAGTCCACGTCGTAGAGCCGCGCGAGCAGTGCGGCGATGGTGGACTTGCCGGCCCCTGAGGAGCCCACGATGGCCACGGTCTGCCCGGGCTCCACGCGCAGGCTGATCCCATGGAGCACCTCTTCGCCGCCGCGCTGGTCCAGCGTGGCGACCTCTTCCAGGGAGGCGAGTGAGACCTTCTCCGCAGAGGGGTAGGAGAAGCTGACGTCGTCGAACTCGACGGCGGCTGGGCCATCGGGCAGCGGCTCGGCGTCTGGCTTCTCGGTGATCAGCGGTTTGAGGTCCAGGACCTCGAAGACCCGCTCGAAGCTGACCAGTGCGCTCATCACTTCCACCCGGGCGCTGGCCAGGGCGGTCAGCGGCGCGTAGAGGCGGGTGAGCAGCAGGGCCAGGGAGACCACGGCGCCGGCCTCGAGCTCTCCGACGATCGCGTAGAAGCCGCCCAGGCCGTAGACCAGCGCGAGGGCCAGCGCGGAGACCAGGGTGAGCGCGGTGATGAAGGTGGACTGCAGCATCGCGGTCTTGACCCCGATGTCCTGCACGCGGCGGGCGCGCCGCTCGAACTCTGCGGACTCCTCCTCGGGACGGCCGAAGAGCTTGATCAGCGTGGCGCCCGGAGCGGAGAAGCGTTCGGTCATCTGGGTGCCCATGGTGGCGTTGTGGTTCGCCGCCTCACGTTGGAGCCCGGCCAGCCGGCTGCCCATCAGACGGGCCGGCACCACGAACACCGGCAGCAGCACCAGGGCCAGCAGCGTGACCTGCCAGGACAGTGAGAGCATCGCGATGATGGTCAGGATGACCATCACCAGGTTCCCGACGACGCCGGAGAGGGTCCCGCTGAAGGCGCGCTGCGCACCGATGACATCGTTGTTCAGCCGGCTCACCAGTGCGCCGGTGCGGGTGCGGGTGAAGAAGGCGATCGGCATCTTCTGCACGTGATCGAACACGGCGGTGCGCAGATCCAGGATCAGGCCTTCACCGATCCGTGAGGAGAGCCAGCGGCTGAGGATGTTGAACCCGGCATCGGCCACGGCGATGATCGCGATCAGCACTGCCAGCCGGATCACGACCTCCACGGCGGCGGAGCCGGTGATCGCGTTGATGACCTGTCCGGCCAGCAGCGGGGTCGCCACGGCGAGCGCCGCAGTGACCACCGAGAGGATCAGGAACCAGATCAGCCGGGTGCGGTGGGGACGGGCGAACCGGCCGATGCGGCTCAGCGTCTCCCGGTTGAACGGCCGGTAGTCCTTCTTCGCGTGGGTCATGCTGTACAGCGAGCCCCATGCCGCGCGTTCCATGCTCACGCACAAACCCCCAAGATCTCCAGAGATGCCGCGCTGGCTGCAACGGCACCGTTGAGCCCACAAGCACCAACCGACGCAACGCTACTCGCATTCCGGAGGGCCCCCTCACCCCAGGTGAACCGACCCTTAAGGAGGATCTGGCTGCCGTCGCAGGGTCGTTGCCATGGGTTTCTGATGAGTCTGAGCGGATTCAGCGTCAGCCGGGGACCTGAGAATCCCCAGCGGATGAGACGACGCATGTGACAACCATGTAAAACGTGGGCGGATTGTTCCACAATCTCTTGCTTGGATTGTTGAACAACAGTACTGTGAGCGGTGATCCACGGAATAGACGTGCGTCACATGTGCACTGCGCACGGTGTCGGCTCCGTTCCCCCTACTCACCCTCGGAGGGCTCCTGTGGCTGACGCCTCAACCCCCAGATCGTCTTCGGCGGATGCACCCCGCCATCCCAAGATCGAAGAAGACCCGCAGACCAATGGTGCCTCAGACATCGACGGCCCTCTGAGCGCCGGGCGCACGGAGTCCGACAGTCCGGAACCGAATGGTCCGATGCTGATCCGCACCCGCCGCACCGCGCTGCTCGGCGCGATGTTCCTGATGGCCACCAGCGCCGTCGGTCCGGGCTTCATCACCCAGACCGCGACCTTCACCTATCAGCTCGGCGCCGCCTTCGGCTTCGCCATTCTGATCTCGGTGCTGGTGGACATCGCGGTGCAGCTCAACGTCTGGCGGGTGCTCGGGGTCTCCGGGCTCTACGCCCAGACCCTGGGCAACCGCATCCTGCCCGGCCTGGGCTGGGCGCTCGCTGCGCTGATCTTCTTCGGCGGAATCGTCTTCAACATCGGCAACATCGCCGGTGCCGGCCTGGGCCTCAACGCGATGTCCGGCATGGACGCCCGCATCGGCGGCGGACTCTCCGTGATCCTCGCGCTGCTGATCTTCCTCTCCAAGAAGGCCGGCGTCGCGCTGGATCGGATCGTCGTCGCCTGTGGCGCGGTGCTGATCCTGCTGATGATCTTCATGGCCGTCACCACCGCCCCGCCGCTCGGTGAGGCGCTGCGCCAGACCTTCGTGCCGGACCAGGTGGAGTTCCTGGTGATCACCACGCTGATCGGCGGAACCGTCGGCGGCTACATCACCTATGCCGGCGCCCACCGGCTGATCGCCTCGGGCAACACCGGGGTCGAGAACGTCAAGGCGATCTCGCAGACCTCGGTGCTCGGGATCATGGTGGCCACCCTCATCCGCTTCCTGCTCTTCCTGGCCATCCTCGGGGTCGTCTCCACCGGTGTGGTCCTCGCCGAGGACAACGTTGCCGCCGATGCCTTCTCGGTGGCTCTCGGGGAGATCGGGCTGCGGGTCTTCGGCGCGGTCTTCTGGGTCGCCGCGATCACCTCGATCCTGGGCTGCACCTACACCACGGTGTCCTTCCTGACCACGAAGAACACCAAGGAGCGCACCAAGAACTGGTACTTCCTGGGCTTCCTGGTGATCACCACCGCCGTGTTCCTGATGCTGGGCCAGGCGCCCCAGACCCTGCTGATCATGGCCGGCGCCTTCAACGGCACCGTGCTTCCGCTGGGCTTCGCGGTGATCCTCTACGCCGCCTGGCGCCGCCGGGACCTGCTGCAGGGCTATAAGTACCCCAAGTGGCTGCTCATCCTCGGCTTCGTGGTCTGGCTGCTGACCATCTTCATGGGCTACAGCTCGCTGGGCGGTCTGGCCAGCCTCTGGACCGAAGGATGAGTCATCGCGCTGATCATTCCGGCCGTCGTCCTGGGCAGCGCCTCGCTCGAGGATCCGCCCGGGGTCACCGCTTCGCCGACGGCACGGTTCCTGAGTCGGGTCCTGGGCTGGAACAGCTGAGTCCCGCCGCGGCCCGGGCGCAGTTCCGCGCCGGGCTGCGGCGGCCCACCAGCGGGATCAGCCCGGGCTTCGCACAGGTGAACCTCCTGGCGCTGCCGCGAGAGCTGGCCTTCGACATGCTGCTCTTCGCCCAGCGCAACCCGAAGTCCTGCCCGGTCCTCGGCGTGTTCGAATCGGGCCAGTTCGACGACGCCGGCGCGGTGAGTCCGCTGCTGGCCCAGGGTGATCTGCGCACCGACATTCCCGCCTACCGGGTCTACCGCGACGGCGAGCTCATCGCCGAACCCGATGAGGCCACCGAGCACTGGCGCGAGGATCTGGTCGCCTTCCTCATCGGGTGCAGCTTCACCTTCGAAACCCCGCTGCTCGACGCGGGGATACCGATAGCGCACATCGAGCAGGGCGTGAACGTGCCGATGTACAAGACCGCCATCCGCTGCGCACCGGCGGGCCGACTCAGCGGACCCCTGGTGGTCTCGATGCGCCCGCTGCCCGCGGACCTGATCGCCGACGCGGTGCGGATCACCTCACGCTATCCGGGCGTCCACGGCGCCCCGGTGCACATCGGCAGCCCCGCAGGCCTGGGGATCGCCGATCTCGGCGCCCCGGACTTCGGGGACCCGGTGGAGATCCCCGCCGGCTGGACTCCGGTCTTCTGGGCCTGCGGCGTCACCCCGCAGGCGGCGGTGATGGAGTCCAAGCCGGAGCTGGCGATCAGCCACGCCCCGGGGCACATGCTGATCACCGACCTGCCGAACGCGCAGCTTCAGGTGCCCTGAGGGCTGGGGATCACGCCGTCGTCGTCGGACTTTCTACCGTGTCCGGGGATCCGGCGCGCCACCCCCTGATGCACGTCATGGCGGCCGTGGACCAGCCAGTAGAGCACCAGGGAGAGCACGACGACCCCGGCGCACATCGCGTACATGAAGCGGTAGTCCGCATAGCTGACCAGGGGGCCCAGCAGCAGCGGGGAGAAGCCGAATCCGGCGTCGAGCATGATGAAGAAGGTCGAGATCCCGATGCTGGTGCGGTGCGCGGGCAGGTCTGAGGCGATGATCGCCTGGAGCACCGGCAGCAGCGAGCCGAAGCCGAACCCGGCCAGCACCCCGGCGGTGAGCAGCACCCCCTGGTTCGGCGTCCAGGCGAGCAGGCCCATGGCGATGATGTAGCAGATCACCGCCGGATAGACCGCCCAGTTGTCCCCGTAGCGGTCCTGGACCTTGCCCATGAAGAGCCTCGAGACCAGCACTGCGCCGGCATAGATGACGAAGAAGATCGAGGCCGCGTCGACCATGTCGAGGCTGCGTGCGTAGCCGTTGAGGAAGGTCATCACCGAGGCGAAGCCGATGCCCAGCAGCATCGCCACCAGGGAGATCTTGAAGGCTCGGGGCTCGATGATGTCCCGCGGGCGCAGGGTCAGCTTCTCGACCAGGCTGGTGCGCCAGGGCTTGTCCTCGGGCAGCCGCAGGAACAGCGAGAAGACCAGGGCGACCACCGAGACGATGGTGACCGCGACGAACATCGCCCAGAAGTCGTAGCGCTGGGTCAGCTGGATCGCGGCCAGCGGGCCGATGGCCGGGGGCAGCGAGTTCGCCAGCAGGTAGTAGCCGGCGCCCTCCCCGCGTCGGGTGCGCGGGATCATCGCGAAGACCCCGGCGTTGAGCGCGGTCTGCCCGAAGCCGAAGGAGATCCCGTGGACCGCGCGCAGCGCGATGAGCATCTCATAGCTGTCCACCACGAGGTAGGCCAGGCCGGCGAGCACGTAGACGACCAGACAGGCCAGCACGGTGCGGCGCCGGCCCAGGAAGTTCACGTACTTTCCGGCGAAGATCCGGGCCGCCAGCGCGCCCACCACGAAGGCGGAGGCGGCGAACCCGGCGGCGGTCTCTCCGGCGGAGAACTCCTCGGCGGCGTAGACCGCAAGGCCGGTGACCAGCACGAAGAACACGATGGCCAGGAAGAGGTTGATCACGATCGCCAGCAGGAAGTCCTTGGTGAAGAGAGGCTCCTTCGGCGCAGCGGCAGTCTTCTTGGCGGCGATCACAGCCCGATTGTTTCATGGTCCGCCGGGGAAACGACCGCCGGGGCCAGTGTTCTCACCCATCGTCTGGATCAGGGGGATGACCACCCCGGTGTGGCACGCTGGGGGGATGATTCACAGCGTCCGGGAGATGGGGCAGCGGGCCCTCCTCATCGAGGTCACCGCAGAGAAGGACCGCCCCAGCCTGTTGGCGCATCTGGCCGAGCATCCCTTCACCGGCCAGCTCGACGCGATCCCCGGGGTCAAGACCGTCCTGGTGGACTTCCGTCGACGTCGCGACGCGCAGGCGGCGCTGAAGCAGGCGAAGCGGCTCAAGCTGCGACGGCGCAGATCCGGGGCTGCCGACGGCCCCGCCCGAAGGGACGCCGCCGGGAAGGACCCTGCCGGGACCTACGCGACTGCGGAGAACACCGCGCGGGAGCAGACCGGCGACGCGCGGCCTGAGGTCACGATCCCGCAGTCCTATGCCGAAGGTCTGCGGCTCGAGGAGCGCGAGGCCGTGCTGGAGGTGCTGCCGGCTGCAGCCTGTCAGGAGCCCGGCCAGACCCTGGTCCAGGACATGGGCCGCTACGGCTTCGGCGGCCTCGGCGTGGGCCGTGCAGGGCCGGCTGACTTCTCCGCCGCGCGCCAGGCGAACCGACTGATCGGCAATGACGACTCCGCCGCGGTCCTGGAGATCTGCGGGGGAGGGCTCAGCGTGCGCCTCTGCCAGACCTCGATCCTCGCCGTGACCGGCGCCGAGGTGTCCCTGGAGATCATCACGCAGGAACCGGTGCCGACCTCCCGCGGAGGCACCGAGGTGGCGCAGACCACCGAACGCAGCCGCACCGCCCCGGGCCGCGCCCCGTTCTGGGTCTTCCCCGGCGAGGTGCTGCACCTCGGACCGCCCCAGCGCGGGGTCTACAGCTACCTGGGCATCTCCGGCGGACTGGAGGCGCCCGTGGTCCTGGGCAGCGCCTCCACGGACACGGTGGCCGGCCTCGGCCCGGCCCCGGTGCAGGTGGGGGATCGTTTCGCGCTTGCCGGCGCGGCCTCGCGCTTCGTGGGCATCGCCTCCGTCGCGCCCACCCCGCTGCCGCTGCCGCAGGAGACCACGGTGCTGCGCTATGTGCCCGGGCCGCGGGTCGAGTATTTCGGCACCCGCCGCGCCGGGGCCGCAGGACTCTCCCGACTGGAGGGTCAGCCCTGGGAGGTCATGACCGGATCCAGCCGGGCCAGCCTGGTGCTCGACGGCGACGATCCGCTCACTCGCACCCACCCCGATGCCCTGCCGGCGGAACCGCTGATGCGCGGCGCCATCAGCATCGCCGAGTCCGGTCAGCCCATCGTGGCGCTGGCCGAACACCCGGTCACCAGCTCTGATCCGGTGCTGGGAGTCGTGGTGCGCGAGGATCTCTCGCTGGCGGCGCAGCTCTCGCCCGGTGCTGAGGTGCGGTTCCAGGCCGTGGACCCCGAGACGCTGGGTGCCCTCAGCACTCGATGAGATAATGGCCGACGTCGCGGTGCCCGGTGAGGTCACCATGTCAGCTTCCCCCCCCACCTGTATGACCGAGGAGTCCATCATCTCTGCCGAGTCTTCCGCCTCCCAGACCAGCAACCAGGGCGACGTCGCGCCTGCGCAGCCGCGTGAAGGCTCCGCGTCGCCCATGGAGTCCCGCCGCACCTCGCTGCCGGGCAACCTGATCCGCGGCGCCATGATCGGTACCGTGGAGACCGTCCCGGGAGTCTCTGGAGGCACCGTGGCACTGGTGGTCGGAATCTACCGGCACCTCATCGATTCGGCCTCCCATGTGGTCTCCGCCGGGCGGGCGCTGATCAGCGGACCGGATCGGCGGGCAAGCTCCATGCAGCACCTGCGCCTGGTCGAGTGGAAGGTCATCATCCCGGTCATGATCGGGATGATCGTCGCCGTCTTCACCATTGCCGGTCCCATGTCGGACGCCGTGGAGGCCTACCCCGAGCTCACCCGGGCTGCGTTCTTCGGGATGGTGCTCGCCTCGATCTTCGTGCCGCTGCAGATGGCCTGGTTCGACCGTTCCGGCCCGCTGAAGGCCTCGCATGTGCTGGCCGGCATCGCCGCCGCGGCGCTGACCTTCTGGCTGGTCTCGCTGCCACCTACCGCGGTGGAGCCCACCTGGTACGTGATCCTTCCGGCGGCGGCCATCGCCGTCTCGGCGCTGCTGCTGCCCGGGCTCTCCGGATCCTTCCTGCTGCTGACCTTCGGACTCTACGAGCCCACGCTGCGGGCCGCCGCCGATCGTGACCTCGCCTACCTGGGCATCTTCGCGCTGGGCCTCGCGCTCGGCGTGATCTCCATCGTGAAGGGTCTGAAGTGGCTGTTGGACCACCGTCACCGGATCACCATGGTGGTGCTCGCAGGGGTGATGCTCGGCGCGCTGCGCACGCTGTGGCCCTGGCAGGACGAGGGCCGCGGAATGTTGGCCCCGGGTGATGATCTCGGACAGGTGCTGCTGCTGGGAGCCGCAGGGTTCGCCGTCGTGCTGGTGCTGGTGCTGGTGGACTACCGGCTGGCCCAGCGCCAGGTGCGCTGACCATGGCGAGCGCGACGACGACGGCGCGCAATCAGCCACGGACGCTGCTGCTGGTCGCCGCGCTGCTGAATCTCGTCCCGCCGACCGCCTTCGCTCTGCCCGGGGTGCTCCAGGCCAGTCCGGAGCAGTTCAGCCTCGTGGCCGCGACGGGGTCCCTCGCCGCTGCGCTGTGCACGCTCTACGCGCTGCGCATGGCGGCGCTCCCGCGGAGGATCCGCATGCTCCTGGGTGGTGTGGCGGTGCTGGCCGCGGCGTTCTTCATCGGCGGCGATGCCGCGGTGCGTGCGATTCCCGCGGAGGGCATCGGGCCGGGACTGATCCCCTTCATGGGGATGCTGCTGCACCTCTGCGCGGCGGCCACCCTGTTCACTCTGGGGCTGGTGCACCCGCGTTCGAGAACTGCAGCCCGGCAGCACTGAGGGTAGGCAGCACTGCGGAAGGACGGGTCGACGCGGGAGGCCTCTGGGCTCGGGTTCTGCGGTGCAAGGTGGCGTGCTGGGCAGCGCCGCACTTTTCCGCTACCCGCAGATGTCCTGCCGCGGGGCCTGGTGGACAGCTGATGATCGTCGAATCCTGTGGATCAACACCGATGTGATCGTGCCCAGGGTCAGGGTCGCCATGAACAGCACGCCGACCGCGAGGAAGCCCCAGCCCACGCCGAAGGCGATGAACCCTGAGAGGGCAAGCTGGGAGGCTTGGGTCATGTCTGCGCCGTACACCTATGCCTCTTTCGTGGTGCTGTGGGGTGTGCCCAGGTGGGCCCAATCTCCGCTGGAGGAATTCAGCTTCTGCCAGACCGCACCGATGTAGGCGCTCTGCAGGATCAGCGCGTAGATCAGCTCGGGAATCACCATGGCCGCGAAGAGTCGTCGTCGCCAGGGCTGGTCCCAGACGGTGATCACGCGCTCCAGGGCGAACACTGCGCCGATGAGGAGCCAGAAGGGTTCCACCCCGAGGAAGCCGTTGACCGCATAGGAGACCGTCGTCAGCCCGATCAGGGTGCTCATCAGAATCACTGAGAGCGCGAGCATGACCTGTTGGTTGATGTAGCGCCTGGTCACGTGATTCCACCCCATCTCGGTGATGTTCTGCAGGGCGCCGAGGTACCACCGACGACGCTGACGCCAGAGAGTCGGGATGTTCGGCATCGTCTCGGTGGTGCTCTGACACTCGACGGGGGACCGGACCTTCCAGCCGCAGGTCTTGAGCGTCATGGTCAGGCGCATGTCCTCGGTGATGGTCTGCTCGTCATAGATCGAGCCGAATCGCGACTCCACATCTATCAGGGCCTGCCAACGGATCAGGGCCGCGGTGCCCGACATGACGAAGGTCTTGCCCGTGCGCTCGATCTGCTCGGCATATCGGGTCCACTCGAGGAACTGGCAGAGCTCGAGATAGCCGGTGGGTGGGTCTGCGCGGAAGACCGCCCCGACTCCGCCCACCTCGGGGTCCTCGAACTCTTGGAGTGCTCGTTCGATGAACCTCGGGACGATCTGGGTGTCTGCGTCCATGATCAGCACGAGCCCTCGTCGCTCGAGCACGTCCAGCGCCTGGTTCAGAGCTCCAGCTTTGCGGGCCGTGTTGTCCAGGGTCTCCATGACGTCAACGCCGAATGCTTTGGCTATCTCCACCGTGTGATCGGTGGAACGATCGGAGACCACCAGAATTCGGTCGGGTGGGACCGTCTGGGCTCGCAGTGATGCGATGGTGGCAGGCAGGGCGCCAACCTCGTTGTGGGCAGGGATGACCGCGGTGACCCGCGGTCGGACAGGGGAGGACACAGAACGGGGTTTCCTTACTGCTGCCAGCCCGGGTCTGGTGCAAGGAGACCCGACTGGATGCGTTATATACTTCAACTTTGAAGTACTCTTCGAGATTAATCTAGCGCACTCGTCGCGTGTGTCCAGGGAACGTGATAAGAGTCACAGACGGGCATCGTCCCCGGTCAGGAGCGGTACCGGGGCGGAAGGCTGCCGCGAAGGTCCTGGCTCGGGTGGCTCAGGGCTTGGTCCAGATGTGCAGCAGGTACCCATAGGACAGGCCCAGACGATCCGGATGGCTGCGCAGCCACTGCTCCGCGACGTCGGCTGGGAACTCCAGGTGCAGGACCCGCTCGAGGTCGCTTCGGCGGTGGAACTGCCAGCGACTCATCACGGCCGCGGTCCGTGCGCCCTTCTCCTGCCACCAGGTCGAGGGGTAGCTGTCCCGACCCTGTGCCGCGGCGGGCGCACTGGCGCGCAGCAGCGCCGCAAACTCGCCGAGCACATGGTCATTGTCGATCACCACCAGCTTGCCCCCGGGTCGCAGCACCCGGGCGACCTCCGCCAGCCCCGCCGAGGGATCGAAGAACTCGGAGGGAAAGAAGTAGGCGAAGCGGGCATGGACCACGTCGACGCTGGAATCGGCAAGCGGAATATGCTCGGCCGAGCCGTGAAAGACCTTGGCCCGTCGGCTGCGGGCCCGGGCCGTGTCCAGGAGACGCTCATCTGGTTCGATCCCGATGGTCTTCTCCGCCTCGGAGTACTTCGGCAGCCAGTAGCCTGCCCCGCAGCCGAGATCCACCAACACCTTGTGTCGCCAGTCCGCGGCCAGTCGCAGCGCCTCCCAGAGCGTCCCCTGCGGGTCGATCGCGCCGTTCTCGATCTCATAGCCCGCAGGGTCGCCGCTCTGGTTCGCTGCAGGGACGAAGTCGTTGAGCGTCATGACCTGATTCTCGCAGAGTCTGACGCGCTGACAAGGGGTATCTCCAAAAAATGAGGCCGGGAGGACAGACAAGTCGGGCCCTAGAGACTTCAACCCAGCACGGGGCTAAGCTTTAACCATGCCGCCGCGGCACCTGTCATCTTCGTTGCACCCTTTGGAGCTTTCCCTGCCCTTCACGGGCAGCTGGAAGGTGCAGAACAGTCCGGCCAGACGTGTCCCGAGCCACGGCACAGACCTCTTCGGGATCCGGTACGCCATCGACTTCGTCGCTGTGGACACGGACGGACGCACCGCCGGGTCGGTGAGTTGGCGCAGCGTGTTCGCCGCTGAGCAGCCGGAGCTGTTCTTCGCCTTCGGACAGGAGGTGTTGGCGCCGCGTGACGGCACCGTGCGGGTTATCCACGACGGCGAGGACGACCATGCGGCCAGGCGCTCCCAGCTCAGCCTGATCCCGTACCTGCTCGGACAGTCCTCCCGTGTCCGCGAGGGCCCGGTGGCAGTGGCGGGAAACCATGTGATCATCGAGGACCCGCGGAGCCGGTGCTTCATCGCCCTGGTGCACCTGCGGCGCGGATCGATCCGGGTCCACCCTGGGGAGCAGGTCAGCTCAGGCGAGATCCTCGCAGAATGCGGCAACAGTGGAAACTCCACCCAGCCGCATATCCATCTCCAGGCCATGGACAGCCTGGACCTGCACCGCGCCCACGGCGTCCCGATCGTGTTTCGCGGCTTCCACGAGCAGATCCGCAGCGGCGAAGCCGCGGTGATCTGGCACGGCGTTCCCGCGAATGCCTCCGTCGTCCAGCCGGTCCGGCCAGCCCGAGCCTGATCCTGATCCTGATCCTGATCCTGATGCTGATGCTGATGCTGATGCTGATGCTGTGAGGAGGAGGCTATGCCGATGACCAAGCTGCAGCGCGACTGTGTGATCGCTGGAGGAGGCCCTGCCGGGATGGTGCTGGGCTGCCTGCTCGCCCGCGCAGGGCTGGAGGTCACCGTGATCGAGAAGCACCCCGACTTCTTCCGCGACTTCCGCGGAGACACCGTCCACCCCTCCACGCTCACCCTCCTCGGCGAGCTCGGGCTGCGCGAGCAGTTCCTGGCCCTGCCCGTCAGCCGGTTCTCCACCCTCGATGCCGTCATCGAGGGCGAGCGTCTCACCCTGGTCGACTTCGGAGTGCTCCGCGGACCCGATGACTTTCTGGTCCTCGCCCCGCAGTGGGACTTCCTGGACTTTCTGGCCCGCGAGGCGAAGGCCTTCCCCGGCTTTGATCTGCGGATGCACACCGAGGCGACCAGTCTGATGCAGTCCGACGACGGTGCCGTCGTCGGACTGCGCGCCCGCTCGGCTGACGGTGAGCTCCAGATCCGGGCGAGACTCACGGTGGCCGCCGACGGACGGGCCTCGGTGCTGCGCGCAGCCGCCGGGCTCACCCCGGTGGAGTCAGGAGTGCCCATCGATGTGCTCTGGTTCAGCCTCCCGCAGCCCGCCGATCCGCCCCCGCCCACCCTGGGCCACCTCTCCTCGGCCGGGATGGTCCTGACCATCGATCGCGGGGAGACATACCAGTCGGGCCTGATCATCAAGAAGGGTGAATTCCGGGAGCTGCAGCAGGCCGGACTGGAGGAGTTCCGCGCCCGGCTGATCCAGGCGGCCCCGGTGCTGGATGAGGTGGTGCAGACCCTCACCGACTGGAAGCAGGTCAAGCTGCTGACGGTGCAGATCAATCGGCTCCCGCGCTGGCACCGGCCGGGGTTCATCGCCATCGGGGATGCGGCCCACGCGATGTCCCCGATGTTCGGGGTGGGGGTGAACTATGCGATCCAGGATGCGGTGGCGCTTGCCAACGCGATCACCGCACAGCTGACGCAGGGGACCGTCCCGGAGCAGACGCTGGCAGCTGTGCAGGCCCGCCGGGAGCGGCCGGTGAAGCTCATGCAACGGATCCAGGGGCGCGGACATCGGGTGATCGCTCGCTCCACGACCGGGCGCCGGGTCGTCCCGGCCCCGGCCGCGAAGCTGCTTCGCCTCTTCTCACCGGTGCTCCGCCGACTCACCGCGCGCGTCATCGGGGTGGGTCTGCTTCCGGAACACGTGCGCACCCCCAGCGCGGCACGACCCGGCGCGTCACCGGGCCCGATCCCGGGACCGGGCAGAGGATCGGGCGAACCAGGCCGAGTGAGCACATCGTGAAATGTGTCGGAAAACACCGCTGTGGCACAATGAGGACAAATTGAATCATCGCCACGTCCCCTGTGTGGGAGAGTCCGGCTGGCGCCCAGAGCAGTGCAGTCCCTGCACCCCTGGGCGCGGATCCGGCGCCGAAGGAGCAATATCCTCCCCGGGAACCTCTCAGGCACTCAGTACCGTGCAGGGGTGGCAACTCTGGAAAGCAGCACGTCAGGTCTGCAACCCTGATGTGCTCACCGAAGGTGCAAGCCGGTTCTGCCCCCGTCTGACGGCGGCGGCCGGTGAATCTCTCAGGTCCATCACAGAGCGGGGGAGGAACCCGCGCCATCTCCATGCCTGGAAGGTTCCTCCATGACCGTCACATCTGTCCGTCGCAGCTCCACCCTCGCCCCCGATGCCACCGAGTTCTCCGCCCGGCACATCGGACCTACCTCCGCGACTGCGGCCACCATGCTGGGTGCCCTCGGCTATGACTCACTGGCCGACCTCGTCGACGCCGCGGTGCCCGAGGCGATCCGCCAGCCCGGACCGCTGAACCTTCCCGAGGCCCTCACCGAGGCCGAGACGCTGCAGGCGCTGCGCGGCTACGCCGAGAAGAACCAGCCGCACACCCAGATGATCGGGCAGGGCTTCTACGACACCCACACCCCGCAGGTGATCCTGCGCAACGTGCTGCAGAACCCCGCCTGGTACACCGCCTACACGCCTTATCAGCCGGAGATCTCCCAGGGCCGGCTTGAGGCGCTGCTGAACTTCCAGACCATGGTCGCTGACCTGACCGGCCTCGACATCGCCAACGCGTCGCTGCTGGACGAGGCCTCCGCCGTGGCCGAGGCCATCCTGCTGATGCGCCGCGGCAACAAGAAGCGCGCCACCGCGAAGATCGTGCTCGACGCCGACATCTTCCCGCAGACCCGCGCCGTGGTCGCCGGCCGGGCCGACGCGCTGGGCATCGAGATCGAGACCGTCGACATCGCCGCCGAGGGGCTGCCCGCCGGTGAGATCTGCGGACTGGTGCTGCAGCAGCCGGCCAACTCCGGCGCCGTGGTCGACCACCGCAAGGTCATCGCTGAAGCCAAGGAGCGCGGGGCGATGGTCACCATCGCTGCGGATCTGCTTGCGCTGACCCTGATCACCTCACCCGGCGAGCAGGGCGCCGACATCGCCGTGGGCAGCTCCCAGCGCTTCGGGGTCCCGCTGTTCTTCGGCGGACCCCACGCGGCCTTCATGGCCGTGAAGTCCGGGCTGCAGCGCCAGCTCCCCGGCCGGCTCGTCGGAGTCTCCAAGGACGCCGAGGGCCGCCCCGCCTACCGGCTCGCCCTGCAGACCCGCGAGCAGCACATCCGCCGCGAGAAGGCCACCTCGAACATCTGCACCGCCCAGGCGCTGCTGGCCGTGGCGGCCTCGATGTACGCCGTCTACCACGGCCCCGAAGGCCTCACCCGGATCGCCGAGCGGGTGCACGGATCCGCCCGCACCCTGGCCGCCGTGCTGCGTGAGGCCGGCCATGAGCTGATCGCCGAATCCTTCTTCGACACCATCCAGGTCCGGCTGGCCTCCCACGAAGCCGCCGAGGACGTCATCGCCGCCGCCGAGGCCGCAGGGGTCAACCTGCGCCGCGTCAACCAGGACGTCGTCGGGATCTCCACCGATGAGACGACGACGACGGCGCAGCTCGCCGCCGTCGCCCAGGCCTTCGGCGTCAAGGATGTCGCAGCGCTCCCCGAGCAGCTCGGGTCCTCCAGGCAGGAGCAGGACTACGCCTTTCCGGCGCAGCTGACCCGCACCTCGGAGTTCATGACCCACCCGATCTTCCACGAGATCCGCTCCGAGACGCAGATGATGCGCTACCTGCGCCGGCTCTCCGACCGCGACCTCGCCCTTGACCGGACCATGATCCCGCTGGGCTCGTGCACCATGAAGCTCAACGCCGCCACCGAGATGGAAGCCATCTCCTGGCCCGAGTTCGCGGGGATCCACCCCTATGCCCCGGCCCCGCAGACCACCGGCTGGCGCGAGATGATCGCAGACCTCGAGTCCCGGCTCGCCGAGGTCACCGGATACGCGGCGGTCTCGATCCAGCCCAACGCCGGCTCCCAGGGCGAATACGCCGGACTGCTGGCCATCCGGCAGTACCACCTCGCCCAGGGCGACTCCGCCCGGGACATCTGCCTGATCCCGGCCTCGGCCCACGGCACCAACGCCTCCTCGGCGGTGCTGGCCGGACTGCAGGTCGTCGTCGTCGCCACCGCAGAGGACGGCACCATCGACATGGCCGACATGGAGGCCAAGATCGCCGCGCACCCGGACCGGATCGCCGCGATCATGCTCACCTACCCCTCAACCCACGGGGTCTACGAGACCGAGGTGCGCGAGGTCTGCGCGAAGATCCATGCCACCGGCGGACAGGTCTACATCGACGGCGCGAACCTCAACGCCCTGGTCGGCCTCGCCCAGCCCGGCGAGTTCGGCGGCGACGTCTCCCACCTGAATCTGCACAAGACCTTCTGCATTCCGCACGGCGGCGGCGGACCCGGCGTCGGCCCGGTGGCCGTGGCCGAACACCTCCAGCCCTTCCTGCCCAGCACCTCCGTCGGTGCCTCCTGGGCCACCGGGGAGCATGAGGGAGAAGGCCGCGACGGCGCCCCGGTCACCGCCACCCCCTTCGGCTCCGCCGGGGTGCTGCCGATCTCCTGGGCCTACCTGGCGATGATGGGCTCCGAGGGACTGACCAGCGCCACCGCCCATGCCCTGCTGAGCGCGAACTACATCGCCGCGAAGCTGAAGGAGCACTTCCCGATCCTCTACACCGGGGAGCACGGGCTGATCGCCCATGAATGCATCCTGGACCTGCGCGAGCTCACCAAGGCCTCAGGAATCACCGCCGAGGATGTCTGCAAGCGCCTCATCGACTACGGCTTCCACGCGCCCACCCTGGCCTTCCCGGTGAACGGGACGCTGATGGTGGAGCCCACCGAGTCTGAGGACCTGGCCGAGATCGACCGGTTCATCGCCGCGATGATCGGAGTGCGCGCCGAGATCCAGGACATCGTCGAGCAGAAGATCAGCGCGGCGGAGTCCCCGCTGCGCCTGGCACCGCACCCGGCCGCCGTCGTCGCCGGTGACGCGTGGGACCGGGCCTATCCGCGCGAGCAGGCGGCCTTCCCGGTCAAGAACCTGCTTCAGGACAAATACTTCCCTCCGGTGAGCCGGATCGACGGCGCCCACGGCGACCGCAACCTGATCTGTTCCTGCCCCCCGCCGGAGGCCTTCGAACTCGAGGAGAGCACCGCATGAGAGAGACCGCGCTTACTGCCGCCCACGCCGAGCTGGGTGCCAGCTTCACCGACTTCGGCGGCTGGAAGATGCCGCTGAAGTACACCTCCGAGTTGGAGGAGCACCATGCGGTGCGCACCACCGCCGGGCTCTTCGACCTCTCCCACATGGGAGAGATCCGGATCATCGGGCCCGACGCCGCCACCTTCCTGAACACCGCGCTGGTGGGCAACCTCGCGGCGGTGAAGATCGGCAAGGCGAAGTACTCGCTGATCTGCCGCGAGGACGGAGGGATCCTCGATGACCTGATCGCCTACCGGATCGATGAGAACGAGTTCCTGCTGGTCCCCAACGCGTCGAACCGTGAAGTGGTCGCGGCGGCGCTCACCGAGCGTGCTGCGGCTGGCACAGGTGCTGGGGGGACAGGCTTCGACGTCGAGGTCTGGGACGAATCGGAAGGCATCAGCCTGATCGCGGTCCAGGGACCTGCCGCGCAGAAGATCATCAGCTCCGTGGTGCGCGCCAATGAGACCTTCCTGGTCGACGAGCTCAGCTACTACGCGTTCACCACCGTGAGCGTCGGCGGCGACGAGATCCTGCTCGCCCGCACCGGCTACACCGGGGAGGACGGGTTCGAGCTGTTCCTGCCCAATGAGAAAGCCCACGCCCTGTGGCTGGCGCTGTTGGAGGCCGGGTCCGACGACGGCCTGGTCCCCTGCGGGTTGGCCTGCCGAGACTCGCTGCGCCTCGAGGCCGGCATGCCGCTCTACGGCAACGAGCTCTCCACCGAACGGGTCAGCTTCGAAGCCGGACTGCCGGTGGTCTCCTTCGCGAAGGCGGAGAACTTCACCGGACGCGCCGCCCTCGAGGCTGCCAAGGCGGCGGGTCGCGGAAAGACCTCGGGTCAGCGGCTCGTCGGGCTCAAGGGCCTCGGCAAGCGCGCCGGCCGCGGCGGCTACCCGGTGCTCGCCGTCGAGGGGGACAACCCCGGTGAGACCGTGGGGGCGGTGACCTCCGGGCTGCCCAGCCCGACCCTGGGCCATCCGATCGCGATGGCCTATGTCGACATCGCCCACACCGAACCGGGCACGCGGCTCGACGTCGATCTGCGTGGAAAGCCGCAGCCCTTCGAAGTGGTCCCGCTGCCCTTCTACCGCCGCGCACGCTGACCGGGACAGGATTCGAGACACTCCATGACCATCAGCATCTTTGATCTGCTCCGGGTCGGCATCGGTCCCTCCTCCTCGCACACGGTGGGGCCGATGCGCGCCGCCCGGCGCTTCGTGACCGAGCAGCTGGGAAGTCCCGAGGTGCTGGCCCGGACCGAGTCGGTGCAGGTGGACCTCTACGGCTCGCTCTCGGCCACCGGACGCGGCCACGGCACCTTCACCGCGGTGCTGCTGGGCCTGGAGGGGTGGGACCCGGAGACCATCCTGCCGGACCAGGTCGACTCCCGACTGGCTGCCATGGAGGTCTCCGGCACGGTGCAGCTGGCCGCCCAGTGCGAAGACGACGGTGCTCCGAGCGATCCGGACGGCGCCCACGGGGACGCCCACAGCGCCGGCAAGGAGATCCCGCTGCGGGTGGAGGACTTCATCCAGCGCCCGCTCACCGTCATGGACCGGCATACCAACGCGATGACGCTCACCGCGCTCGACGCCGCCGGAGAGCAGGTGGCCAAGGAGATCTATTACTCCATCGGGGGAGGGTTCGTGCTCTCAGAATCCGATGCGGTGGCCTCCGACGCGTCGCTGGGACAGGCGCTGGCCACCCCGGACGCCGAGGTGCCCTACCCCTTCATCACGGCCGCCCAGCTCATGGAGCACTGCGCCCGCTCAGGCCTGCCGGTCTCCCGGGTGATGCTGGCCAATGAGCGCGCCCTGCACCGCGCCCGCCACGGCGGCACCGAGGAGGAAGCCGAAGCCGAGATCACCGGTAAGGTGCTGCACCTCTGGCAGGTCATGGAGGACTGCAAGAACAGCGCCCTGGAGCGCGAGGGGCACCTGCCCGGGGGGCTGAAGGTCCGGCGTCGTGCCCCTGACTGGCACGCACGGATGTGGAAGGACGATCCAGGCCGCACCCACGCCTATTGGCAGGAGTGGGTGAACCTGGTCGCGCTGGCGGTCAACGAGGAGAACGCCTCCGGGGGACGGGTGGTCACCGCGCCCACCAACGGTGCTGCCGGAATCATCCCTGCCGTGGGCTTCTACGCCACCCATTACGGGCCCGGCGCCAGCTACGCGGGGGAGGAGGACCGTGAGGACATCGCCGTGCGGTTCCTGCTCACCGCCGCCGCCGTCGGGGTGCTCTACAAGGAGCAGGCCTCGATCTCCGGCGCCGAGGTCGGCTGCCAGGGGGAGGTCGGCTCGGCCTCCTCGATGGCGGCCGCCGGGCTCTGCGAGGTCCTGGGCGGCACTGCCAAACAGGTGGAGAACGCCGCCGAGATCGCGATGGAGCACAACCTCGGGCTCACCTGCGATCCGATCGGCGGACTGGTGCAGGTGCCGTGCATCGAGCGCAACGCCATGGCCGCGACCAAGGCCGTCAACGCCGCGCGGATGGCGCTGATGGGCGACGGCGAGCACCGGGTCTCGCTGGACGAGGTCATCGTGACGATGCGCGAGACCGGCAAGGACATGTCCTCGAAGTACAAGGAGACCGCCCTGGGCGGACTCGCGGTCAACGTCGTCGAGTGTTGAGCGCTGGACGTCGAATGCTCAGTGCCGAGCGCCGTATCGTGGGCGCCGAGCGCGTGTCCTAGGCGAAGGCTGAGTACCCGGTCAGGTCGCGCCCGATGATCAGGCTCTGCACGGATTCGGTGCCCTCATAGGTGTGGATCGCCTCGATATCTGCCATGTGGCGCGGCACCTTGTTCTTCAGCAGGATCCCGTTGCCGCCGAGCATGTCGCGGGCGACCTGGGCGATCGCCCGAGCCTTCCGGGTGTTGTGATACTTCGCCAGGGAGGCCTGCGGGCCGGTGAGCGTGCCGGCCATATCCCGCTCGGTGACCGCCCGGACGTGCAGCTGCATGGAGGTGAGCTCCGAGACCATCCAGGTCAGCCGCTCCTGCACCAGCTGGAAGCTCGCCAGCGGACGGCTGAACTGCTCACGCTGCTTCGAATAGCTCAGCGCCGCCTCCACCAGCGCAGAGGCATGCCCGACGGCGGACCAGGCTACTCCCAGCCGGGTCGCGAAGAGCACCTTGGAGGCGTCCTTGAAGGTCTTTGAACCCGGCAGTACGGCGTGGGCGGGGACCTCGACGTCCTCGTACTGGATCAGCGCCTGGTGGATCGCGCGCAGCGAGGCCTTGCCCTGGATGACCTCTGCCCGATAGCCGCGGGTGTCCTGGTCGATCAGGAAGCAGCGGACGTTGCCGTCGTGGATGCCGCCGGCGACTCGGGCCCAGGTGAACGTCAGGCCGCCCGAGGCGCCGTTGCCGATCCACTTCTTGGCGCCGTTGATGACGTAGTAGCCGGAGTCCTCGTCGCCGACCAGCCGGGCGGTGGTCTCCAGCGAGACCGAGTCCGAGCCGTGCGTGGGCTCGGTGAGGGCGAAGGAGCCCAGCGTCTCGGCCGTGGCCAGTTTGGTGAGATGCTCAGCCTTCTGGTCTGCCGAACCGAAGTACGCCAGGGTGCGCAGCGCGAGCCCGCCCTGCACCGCCAGGGCCGTGCCCAGGGAGCCATCGGCACGGGAGGTCTCCATGTTCACCAGGCCCGCGGCCATCGGGGAGAGCGTCTCCATGGAGGCTTCGGAGACGTCGACGCCGTCGGTCAGCAGACCCAGGCCGCCAGCCTTGCGGACCAGGTCAACCGGGTACTCAGCGTGTTCCCAGTGCTGCGCCATCCGCGTCTCCAGTCCGGTGGAGAACTCGCGGGCGCGAGTCCACCACTGCCGGTCTGCCGCGGGGAGGTCGTCGAAGACGCCGTAGTAGTCGAGGTCCTGCGCGGTGGAGACGTCGTAGATCGGATCAACGGAAGCATCGGGAGCATGATGTGTCATGGCACACATGTTACTTGATAGTCACAAGGTGGGGGAGCTTTGGTTTCACCTGCAAACTGTGGACAAAAGTCCACTAGTCAGAAGACGGGCGCTCCCCAATACTTATAAGTGGACGTGCATCAGTGGTGCACGATTCAGGGGAGATGACATCGGCCTTGAGGTGTTCCGAGTTACGGTGCAAGGGTTCGGAGCAGGACCTCGGCGGATGTTAATGCTCGGGCGGTGGGAACGGCACCGCCCGAGCCTCTCTGTGTCCGGGGTCTTTTCAGCGGAGGCGCAGCTCAATGTCGGACACCTGCACGCTCCAGATTCCTTCAGCGGGTGAGCCTGCCTCGATGGTGCCCCCATAGGTGGCCGCTCGATCTTCCATGCTGATCAGTCCCGTTCCTGAAGTCGCGTGCTTGGGGGCCGGTGCCTGATTCGCGTCGGTCCGGTTCGTCACGGTCAGGTCCACGGTGGCCACCTTGACCTCGAGCTCGATGGTGCAGTCATTGATGGCGTGACCGCGCGCGCCATGTTTGACCACGTTCGTCGTGCACTCCTGCAGGATTCGATACAGGCAGGCCTCCACGGACTGGGGGATGGAGCTGAGGTCCCCATGCACCGAGGTGTCCACCGTGAATCCGAGGTCCTCCAGGCGCTCCGTGAAGCGCTGCAGGCCCGACTCCAGATCCAGCTCAGGCGCATCTCCAGGTCCGGAACCGATGATGTTCTCGCGCTGCAGCACCAACAGCACTCTGCGCAGGTCGTGGAGCGCGGCGCTGGCCGATTGGGAGATCTGGGACAGCGCCGCCGCGCGCGATTCCGGGGTCCCGGTGGCCGCAGCGACTTGCGTCTGCATCGAGATGACGGTGAGGTCGTGGGCGAGGATGTCGTGGAGGTCCCGTGCGATCGAGCGGCGTTCCCCGGAGAGCGCCTCCTGGTGTGCGGCCCGCAGCTGAACGAGCTCACGCTCGGCGGACAGGCGCGACGCGAGGTGTCTCCGAGTAGCTCGCCCGGCCAAGTAGGACAAGACCATCAGCGCGCCGGTCGTCAGGGTGAATCCGACCGCGAGTACGCGAACACTCTCCGAGAGACCCACACTGATGGCGATGCCCAGCGTCATCACCAGGTATAGGCGCCGAACCCATTGCGAGCAGTACAGCGCCGAGAGGCCGCTGAACAACGCGACCAGCAAGAGGGTTTCGAACGGGGAGTTCGTTACCACCCCGATCGCGGCGCCAACCAGGGCTGCGAGCGCACCTGCTGCTGGATGCAGCCAGAACAGGGAGACGGCGAGGATCCAGATCAAGTACCCGAACTGGAGCCTCGCGCTGAGGTACTCGGGGTCGAAGATCAGAGCCAGCGCAATGTCTGCGGAGATTCCGCCGATGGTGGCGAGGGTGAGGATGCTCAGAACTCGGCGGCTTGGTGCTACATCACTCGAAAAAGTCACTCTCAAGGATACGTCCTGACGCCCGGGGCTGGGGAAGGATTAGCAAGATGAAGATCTTGGGAACGCTGCGCAGATGAATGAACGAAGAAAACCTTCAGCTTCAACGCCTGAAATATCAAAAAAACCAAGAACAGTGGTAATAATTAAAGCAGAAATGGCGGCGATTCGGTATGCGAACAAGGCAAGTGACATTTTTTGTTCCTTTCGGGGGTATACCTTCGAAGTTTTAGCGAGTAAGCTTAGATTATGGTGTGCCTAGATTCAGGTATAGTGGACTAAAGTAGCTAATTTACGCAATTCCGCTTGGATCCGGTACCTGTCCCGTCCGGAAAGGACCCCATGAGCAATGTCGGCGAGCGGGTCGGATAAAATAGGACACCGCGCCAGGTGTCACAGGCCGAGAAAGAACAGGTTCAGCCATGCTCCGTCTCGTCGTTGCAGACGACCACCCGATCATGCGCGCGGCTCTGCGCGCCTATGTCGACTCCGCTCCCGATATGGTCTGTGTCGGGGAAGCGCAGAACGGGCTGGAGGTCATCGAGCGCGTACGTGAAGAGAAGCCCGATGTCGTGATCATGGATCTCAAGATGCCGGTGATGGGCGGGGTCGAGGCTACCGCTGCGGTCATGGCGATCGCCCCGGAGACTTCGGTGCTGGCGGTCACCACATTCAGCTCGGAAGGGCATGCGCTGCAGGCCCTGAACGCCGGCGCCAAGGGCTACATCGTCAAGGACGCCACGGCCGACCAGGTCTTGGAGGCTATTCGCCAGGTTCACGGCAGCTCGGTGCCGATCTCGCCTGACGTGGCGCGCAAGCTTGAGTTCAATGAGGTCAATGAGGCGGAGGAGTTCTCCCTGGCGCTCGCAGGATCGGACTACCTGCCGCGGACACCACCACGAGAGACAGAAGTCCTGAGTCTCTTGGCGCGGGGATTCAGCAATCGAGAGATCGCGACGCGAATGGTCCTGACCGAGGGCGCGGTCAAGGCACACCTTGGTCGGCTCTGCGTCCGGTTCGGCGTGAGGGACCGCGTCCAGCTGCTCATCCGCGCCACGCAGCTGGGCCTCATCGAGCCGCAGCTAGAAGATGGTCGAGAAGAGTAGACCGCTGGCTGAGCGAAGCTCCGTCCGCCCCCTTCAGCCGCGCAGGCCGCCCTGCCACAGTGCATCGAACGGGGTATTCCCGGCGACCCGCTGACGAATGCCTGCAGTGACGAACTCCTTGGCCCGGCGCGCGGCGTCTCGGGCGGAGCTGCCCTTGGCCAGTTCGGCGGTGACCGCGGCCGCCAAGGAGCAGCCTGCGCCGGAGACCGCGTGCTCACCGATCTTGGGCGCGCTGAGCACCTCGATGCCGTCTGCGTCGACGAAGACGTCCACCGCCTCGGGGCCGGCGAGTCGGACTCCGCCCTTGGCGAGCACGGCAGCGCCGGAGAGTCGATGGATCTCCGCCGCGGCGGCCTGCAGGTCGTCCAGGGTCTCGACCTTCATCCCGGAGAGCTGTTCGGTCTCGAAGTGGTTGGGGGTGACGAAGGTGGCGAGTGGGAGCAGCTCGGCCTTCAGCGCCTCGTCGGTGTCCTGCGCGTGACCGGGCTCCTGGCCCTTGCAGATCAGCACCGGATCCAGCACCAGGTGCTTCGGCCTTCGCGCGGTGATCGCGGCGGCCACGGTGGAGATCGTGGCGGGGGAGCCCATCATCCCGAGCTTGACGGTGTCGAGCACCTCGGGCCCGTAGTTGCCGAAGATCGCTTCGATCTGGTCCTCGATCACCTGGGACTCGACCGGGACGAAGCGATGGTTCCACTCATCACCCGGATTGAAGGACACGATGCAGGTCAGCGCCACCATGCCGAACGTACCGAGCTCCTGGAAGGTCTTCAGATCCGCCTGCGCCCCGGCGCCGCCGGTGGCTTCCGAACCCGCGATGCTCAGCGTCATCGCGGGAGATGAAGTGGTCTCAGGCATGCTCAGCGTCCTTCGGCTCGGGGGTCGCAGCGGGGTCGGGCTCTTCAGCAGGGTTCTCCACGCGGGCCAGCGGCTGCGCCATCCAGCGACCGATCCCGAGCAGGATGCCGGCGGGGAAGCCGATCAGCGGGATGAGCATCGGGATCAGTCCTCCGGCCCCGACCACGAGCACGACAGGACCATAGAGGAGCCCCACGAGGACGTAGCCGAGGATATGCACGGTGGGGCGCACCTGGTGTCGGTAGAGCCAGCTCACCAGCAGGGTCCCGGGAATGCCGACGACGACGGCCGCCGCGGCGATCAGCGGAATCAGCGGGGCGAGGAAGCCGTCTTCGTTCAGGCCGGGGATGAGGCCCAGTGCGAGCAGCAGGCCGCCCATGACCGCTGTGGGGACAAGCCAGGAGACGATCCACCCTGCGGCTCCGAGCCGCAGCACCGGACGCGCTGCGGTGTCCTGCTTGCGGGGCGGCCTTCTGCGGCGGACGGGCTTCTCTGGGGCGGGAGTGGTCATTGGCCTGATTCTACCGGCCGGAGCTGGTGTGGCTCAGCCGGTGTGACCCAGATGGGCCAGGGCCTGGCGGATCAGCTTCTCGCGGCCGCCGAGGAACTCCGCCTGCACATCGGGGCTGAGCACCTGATCCGGTGTCATCCAACTCAGCTCCAGGGCGTCCTGGCGCGGTGAGCATTCCCCGGAGACGGGCACGATATAGGCCATCGAAACCGCATGCTGCCGGTCATCGACCAACCCGGTCTCGGAGGGGTAGGGAAAGTATTCGGCCACGGCGAACGGCACCGGCGAAGCGGGGATCTGTGGCATCACCATCGATCCCAGGTCCTTCTCGATGTTGCGCAGCAGAGCCGCCCTGATGGTCTCGCGGTAGATCACGCGTCCGGAGACCACGGTGCGGTAGAAATGCCCCTCGGCGTCTGCGGTGTAGAGAAGACCCAGCTCGGTGATGCAGCCGAGGGGATCCAGTCGAACTGGGATCGCTTCGACGTAGACCATGGGGAGCCGTCGTCGTGCCTCGTAGAGGTCATCCTCGTTCAACCATCCGGGGTTCGGATCTGGGGTTCGAATGCTCATGGTCCCATCATGCACCACAACGGAGCCCGAGGCCGGTCAGGGCTCAGTGCCGGGTCATTCCTCGTTGGCGATGTCCACCACGAGCCGGGTCGGCTCCTCGAGCAGCTGCATCTGGAACGGCCGTTCCTGGTCCAGGCCGATCAGGTACTGGGAGTGGGCTTCAAATGGTCCTTGGATGAAGATCTCCTCGAAGGCTCCGCCGCGATCGCGTTCGTAGTACTCCTGGGCGGGAAGCTCGTCTTCTGGCTCGTCCTCCGGAGCCCACGAGGGTCCGTTGACGTTGATCTCGAGAATGTGTTCGCCGGCTACCTCGATGGGTTCGCCGCGGCCCAGTTCGGCCGCGGCATCTGTGTACTCTCCGCGCCAGCTGGGGGTGCCGTCCCCGGAGTACTCGAAGACCACACGGTCGTATCCCTCATGGACACCGGAGCGGATCTCCACCAGATGATTGGGCTCCTCGCCGCGGGTGAACTCCCCGGGGAAGCCGTCAGACTCCTGGGCGTCGGTGCTGAAGTCCGCTGAGGCGGCGTCGTCGCCCTGGTCCTCGTCTTCGGGTGCCGCGGAGGCCCCGGACTCGTCAGGCTGCTCAGACTCTCCAGGATCTTCAGACTCGGACGCCGGGTCCGGCTCTTCCGAGTCCTGCGCGCCCTCGGTGTCCTCAGTGGGCTGCTCGGAGGCGGCGTCCTCGGCGGGGGCGGGGTCCTGGCCCTCCTCCGGGGAGCCGCAGGAGGCGAGCAGCAACAGCATGGCTGCTCCGAGTGCGGTGATCTGGCTTCTGTGCGGGTGCCTCATCGTGCCTCCTGTGCGGTGGTCCAACCGGGGCTGGTTCAGATGATGTCTTCGAGCGGACGCCCCATGGCGGCGCGACGCTCCGCGTGGTTGATCTTGTGCCGGCGGGATTCGGTCGCGAGGATGACCACGAAGGCTCCCATCGCGGCGGAGATGGCGACCCACACGGAGGCGACGTCTGAGAGCAGCCGGGGGAAGATCAGCCAGAACATGCCCCAGCCCATGCCGAGGGCGACCGCGATCCTGCCGCGTTCGGTCATCGCGTAGTAGGCGGCGGCCCAGATGCAGATGCCCAGGCCGAGCAGCGCCCAGAGCACCGCAGGGATGCCGGGGACGCGCCATCCCATGGCGGTCAGCCAGATGGAGAGCGAAGACATCGCTGCGACCATCGCCCAGCCGGTGAAGAGACCGGTGGTGGTATCGGAGAATCGACGTTCCAGACCGGTGCGGGCGGTGCGGAAGGTGAACTGTCTGATCGCGTCGATCAGTGCCAATGCCGCAGCGAGGGAAGCCAGCGCCGCGAGGGTGAGCATTCCGTGGTGGATGCTGGCCGTCCAGATGAGCATGAACAGCGACGCCGAGCCGACCTGCCAGCCAGAGCGGCGCTGCCGTGGGGTGGAGATCTGGGTGGTGGTCCACTGGTGGACCGCGTGGGCCAGCAGGCCCAGCACGATGATGGGCCAGAGCCAGTAGAAGTTCGCGTTCGGGGAGAGCAGCGCCTGTCCGCCGGAGTACCAGCCGCCGGCGAGCTCATCGAGCCCATTGCCGCCCAGGATGGCGGGGGAGCCGGGGAAGATGCCGAACATCCAGATCAGCGAGACCAGGGCTGCCAGGGCGCCCAGGGTGACAAAGATCTGTCGGTAGAGGTCGCTGCGCACCGGCGCGGGGTCGGGGTCCCTGGAGGGCATGTTGTAGGGCGGGATGTAGGTGAAGAGGTCTTCTTCGTCATCGGCGGACTCGATGTAGTCCCGGTCGGTGGGCCGGTGGTTCATCGCGGTGGCCGCCTCGATGGCTGCGGCCTTCTCCAGGATGACGTCGCGCTGCCGCTGCTCATCCAGGGCGCGGCGAGGCCGGGGCAGGCTCAGCGGGGACGACTCCGGCCCCCGGGCGGCGCTGCCGAGGGCAGAGCCGGAGTGGTCCACGCCGTTGGAGGGTGCTGCCGCGGCGCGTGTGGCAGGCGGGCTCTGCGCGGCGCCCGCGGTGGACTGGCCCGATGCGGGTCGGCCGTTCTTCCTGCCGTTCCTGCTGCGCTGCTCGTCAGGACCGGGCTGATCCTGCGGGGCGGACCGGCGGAAGGCGGCGCCGACGCGGCGGGCGGCGCCCAGGAACTTCTCGTCAAGGTCGTCGAAGAAGCTGCTGAGGTCGGTCTCAGGAGCGCTGGCCTTCGACGGCGCGGGCCGCGCCGGCGTGGGGCGGCTCCAGCGCACCGAGGGTGCGGAAGGTGCAGGGGTCGGCGACTGGGCAGCGGCCGGTGTTGAATCTCCGGCCGGTGTGGAGTCTTCGGCGGGCGTGGTGTCTGAGCCGGACACAGAGTCTGCGGCAGGCGAAGAGTCTCCAGCAGGCGCGGAGCTCTCGGCGGGCGCTGAAGCGTCAGCAGGGGCCGCTGAGGCGGTGGCGGGATCCTGCTTCCGGGCAGGATCTGCGCGCTCGGCCGAGGTGTCCTCGGCGGAGCTGTCCTCGGTGGACGCAGGCGAGATCTCGGTGTCCGCGCCGGATTTCTCGGCGACGGTGAGCGTCTCGGCGGACTCGTCCTGGGACTTCTCGGTCAAGCCCGGGTTCCCCCCTCTAGGTCATGGCTGGCATATGCAGTAGCTGTCGGAGCGTCGTGCCCGGACATCATCGCTGGTCAAGCGGCTGCCGACTCTCTTCTGGACCCCCGACGCGAACGCTGTCGGGTGATCAGCACGGTGATCCCCAACCCCACCAGGGTACCCACAACGATCGCGGCCGCCGTGCTAGCCCAGGGTGGGAGCCCTGTAGTTGTTCCCGTAATGTAACCTAACCCGACCAGCCACAGGCTCCACGTGAGTGAGCCCAGCAGGCACAGCGCCACGATGGAGCGGCCGCCGAGACGCATGATCCCGGCCGTTGCCATCGAGGCGGAGCGGCCCCCCGGAATCCCGCGGATGAGGAGCAGGCCCGCCCAGGTGGAGGCGCCGCCGGCGCGCAGCGAGATGCGCAGCATCTTCCGGTGCAGCCGACGTCCCCACCTCCAGCGGTAGAGCAGCCGGATGAGCTTGTAGCGGAAGAGCAGGTAGACCCCGATGTCGCCGATGAGGCAGCCGATGAAGGTCACGGCGAGGACCAGCAGCAGCGGGAAGATCTCCTCGGCGGCCATCGTGCCTGATGCGATCACCATGACCTCGGAGGGAAACGGCGGCACGATCGCGGTGAACGCCACCGCCACTGCCATGAACAGGAAGTAGTAGAGCCCCCACTCCTGATAGAGCGCCGGATCGCCGAGGTCACTGATGCCGAAGGCGATCGCGGGATTGGTCACTGCGGGGTCTCCTGAAGGGTTCGAGACGAGATGAAGCTGCGTGGCACCCCGGTCATCGGGTCGGTGAAGGCGAGTGTCTTGGCCAGCAGCTGGAGCGGCTTGTCGAACTCATCAGGGGCGTCATCGAGAAGTTCGGGATAGAAACGATCATTCAGAATACCGAGACCGAGAAGTGCCATGTGAATGCGCAGCTGGTGAGTCTTTCCGGTGTGTGGATTGAGCCGGAAGTGGCCGACGTCGTGCCCTGAGCGGCTGCGTCCGGTGGAGAGCAGCTCGATCTGGGAGGAGGAGTTCGCACCGGGGATGGCCTCGGTTCGGCGCTTGCCCTGCCGGGCTGTGCGGTCATGCGGGCGCTTGCCGGAGTGTTCCGGGGCGTATGAGGCCAGTTGGGAGACCACCACGCCCTTGGTCTTCTCGATCTTGTTGCGCACGGTGAGCGGGAATCGCGAGGCCATGGTCTCGGGGCTCATCCCAGCTGGGGTGGCGCTGACGCATTCGTAGGACTTCTCCACCACGCGGTTCTCGAAGAGCAGCTGATACGCCCCCCGGGTGTCGGGCTGTTTGGAGAACAGCACGACGCCGGCCGTGCCCCGGTCCAGCCGATGGATCGGCACCAGGTCCGGGAGGTTGAGCGTGTTCCGCAGCCGTACCAGCAGCGATTCCTGGACATAGCGGCCTGCCGGGGTGGTGGGCAGGAAGTGTGGCTTGTCCACCACCACCAGGTGTTCATCCTCATGGATGAGCTCCTCGGTCACCGGCAGCGGGATCTCCTGGCTGACCGAGCGGTAGTACCAGAGGAACTCGAGGTCGCCCAGCGGGGTGGACGTGCTCAGCGGCGCCCCGTGGACGTCGACGACGTCGCCGTCATCGAAGCGCCGGGTGATCCCGCCATGGTCGATGTGTCCGAAGGTCTCCAGCACGTAGTCATGGACGGTGTGCCAGGGCCCGTTCAGCGGGACCCGCAGGCGCGTGGCATTGACGCCGTTGCGCACGGGGAGAGGAGACTTCTGCGTCACAGGTCAGTTTCTGGGCAGGTCAGCGAGCCGGGGCGGCTCAGCCCCAGACCGGCGCCTCGGCGCGGGCGGTGGGCTCGGGCTGCCCCAGGGGCTGGTTGACCTGCCAGGACATGCCGAAGCGGTCCTTGATCCAGGCGAAGTTCGTGGCGAAGTCGTAGTCGTCGGGCTCCATGAGGAACTCTCCGCCCGGTGCCAGGCTGTCTACGATCTGATGGAACTCCGCCGCGGAGTCCACGACCACGGCCACGGAGATCGAGGGGGTGAAGCTGAACTGATGCTTCATCAGGCTGTCCTGGATCATCAGCACCTGCCCACCGATCCTCAGCTGCGCGGTGGCGACCAGCGGGACTGGAACGGTGATGACCTCTTCATGATCAGAGGCGTCCTGGGCATGCTTGACCGTGATCAGCGTCGTGTCGGTCGACTCAGCCTCGGTCTGCTCAGCCTCGGTCTGCTCAGCCTCGGTGGACTCAGGCTGGGTCGGCTCGGTCTCCTTCACGGCGTCCGAACCTTTCCCGCCGTCGGAGTCCTCTGGGACTTCGGTGTAGGCAGGGTCCACGGGCTCAGCGGAGGGCCGCGGGGTGGGGTCGTAGATCTCGGTGCCCGCGGGGTGGTGCACGATCTCCAGCAGCTCAGCGTCAGGGAAGACGTCGAGGTAGTGGTCGATCGCTTCTTGGGCCTGACCCTGGAACATCAGAAACGGAATGCAAAGAGTCATAACTTCACCCTAGCCGGAAATCCTGTGTTCTCTATGACTGCGCGCTGCGCGGGTGAGGCGTCATGGCAGTGATCCGGTGCGGCGATCATGGCGCGAATCTCAGCCCGGAGGGCGAGGAGTTGAAGCCGGCGTCGCGCAGCAGCTGTCCCAGCGGGTGGGTCAGGATCCGGTCTCCGTTGACCCGTTCCACCGCGATCCGTCCGGTCTTGGCCGCGCGCAGGGCCGGCACCAGCGCCCGGGAGATCAGGTCCATGGTGGATTCGTCCTCGGTGAAGAGCAGCAGGGTGCGGCCTCCGCGCTCCATGTAGAGCACCAGCCGCCCGCGGTAGAGCACCACGACGGCGCCGGCCTTGCGTCCAGGTCGGTGCGTGGAGCTCTCCAGCTCCGGCCAGTCCAGGGCCGCCCCGTAGGGATTCGCCGGGTCGGTGGCGGCGAGCACCACCGCAGCATCCTGCTTCTTCCCGCCGCCCGATGTGCTCGAGCCGGAGGCTCCCGCCCTGGGCGTCCCGGTGCCTGATTCGGCGCCGGCCTGTTCGGCGGCGTCCTCGAGGCGTTCGGAGATCCAGCGCAGCTGATCGATGGTCGCCGAGGAGGTGAACTGGGCGGCGCCGAGCTGTTCGATGAAGTATCCGCGCCGGATCTGCCCGGAGTCCTCGGCCGCGGAGAGCACCTTGTAGACCGCCGCGAAGCCGCCCTTTGCGGAGGCGCCCAGACCTGACTGCTGCTCGGACATCACCGAGCCGCGGGTGACCACCCCGTAGCGGTCCAGCAGGATCTCGGCGCGGGTGTGCGCGGCGACGGTGGCATCCACCGAACCGTTCGGGACGAGCTGCCAGCGGCCGCCCGCGCCGCCGCCGGTGGGTCCGGAGGCGGCGTTCCCGGCGATCCGGGTGCGGTGTGATTCGGTGGCCCGGCGCAGCGCCATCCGCCGTGAGGAGTGCCTCGGTCGCGCCGGTGTGGGCTGCTTCTTGTGCGCGGTGGTCCCGGTGGACATGAATCTGCGCAGCGCGGCGAAGCTGTCGGGGGCGACCCGTCCCGCCCAGAACAGCTCCCAGAGCGCGTTCTTGGTGCTCTCCCGGGAGCCTGTGAGGTCGGGGTCGAGCTGGTCGTGCAGCGCCTCGATGAACCAGGCGCCGCCGCGGGCCAGGATCTCGAGGATCGACTCCTGCAGCGCGGTGGGGGTGAAGTCTTCTCCGTTGCCGCCCAGCCCGGTGCTGCCCGGCTGGTTCAGCAGCGTCTCGGCGTCCTCCCGCGGGTAGAAGGCCAGCCAGCCGTCATGCCCGCTCAGCGCCCCCTTGCCCACGGCGAGGAACTCCCCGGCGGAGAGCAGCTCGTCGAGCATCTCCGGCCGGTAGTCGTGGATCCGCGCCGGGAGGATATAGGACTCCCAGGCGCTGGCCGGCGCGGCTGCACCGGAGAGCTGGGCCAGCGATTCCGCCACGGCGGAGACCCCCGAGGAGGAGGAGCCTTTCCCGCGGGCCGCGGTGATGCCCTGCCATTCGAGCAGGAACTGGGCGTAGGCGGGGGTGGGCACCGGCTCCACCTGGGCGCGCAGGGCGGCCAGGGAGCGGCGTCGGATCCTGCGCAGCATCTCGGCATCGCAGTACTCCACCGTGCCGGGCCGGGCATCGGCGGGGATCACCCGGTCGGGTCGGAACAGTCCCTCCACCACCCGGTGCTCGCGCACCAGCCGGGTCAGCGTGTCCACGACGACGGCGCGGCTGAGTCCCAGCTCGGCCGCCGCCTCCTCCACCAGGAAGGGTCCGTGGGTGCGGGCATAGCGCCCGACGAGATCGCCGAGCGGATCCTCGACCGGGTCCAGGAAGGCGTAGGGGATGCCGACCGGGATGGGCGTGCCCAGACCGTCGCGCAGCCGTGAGGCGTCCTCGATCGCGGCGTAGCGCTCCTCAACCTGATCCTGCTCGCCGTCGGCGCCGGACTCTGGAGAGGTGCCGGTGCGCCACATCACCCGGAAGGCGCGCTGATTCGAGACCAGGGCCTCGGCATGGTGCTTCGCGGGCTCACCGTCTTCGAGCCGGGCGGCGAGCTGCTCTTCGGTCAGCGGGCCGAGCAGGCGCAGCAGGTCCGCGACGCCCTCTTCGCCGCGCAGGTGCCGGGAGGGGAGCAGCCGCTGGGCGTAGGCCTCGGAGTCGGCGATGATCGCGGCGTCGAGGAACTCACGCAGCTCCACCCGGCCCAGCAGCTCACCCAGCAGGGCCGGGTCCACCGAGAGCGCGGCGGCCCGGCGTTCGGCCAGCGGGGAGTCCCCCTCGTAGAGGAACTGCGCGATGTAGCCGAAGAGGATGGACTGGGCGAAGGGGGAGGGCTTCGAGGTGGTCGTCTCCACGATCTTGAGCCTGCGCTGGGTGATGCTGCGCAGCAGCTCCAGCAGGGCCGGCATGTCGTAGACGTCCTGCAGGACCTCCCGCATGGCCTCCATGATCACCGGGAAGTCAGGGTAGCCCGAGGCGACCTCCAGCAGCTGGGAGGATCGTTGGCGCTGCTGCCACAGCGGAGTGCGCTGTCCGGGGTTCTGCTTGGGCAGCAGCAGGGCCCGGGCGGCTGCCTCGCGGAACCGGCCGGCGAACAGCGCAGAGGAGCTGACCTGGCCGGTGACCAGATCCTCAAGCTCGTCGGGGTCGAAGACGAAGAGCTCCGCGCCGGGCGGGTCTTCGTCCATCATCGGGACGCGCAGCACGATCCCGTCGTCGCTGGCCATGGCCGAGCCGTCCAGGCCGAACCGGTCGTGCAGGCGTTCACCGACCGCCAGCGCCCAGGGGGCGTGGACCTGCAGTCCGTAGGGCGAGAGCAGCACGATCCGCCAGTCACCGAGCTCGTCCTTGGTCTGTTCCACCACCAGGGTGGTGTCGCTGGGGAGCACCCCGGCGGCCTCCTGCTGTTCGGTGAAGTAGCGCAGCAGGTTCTGCTGCGCCCAGGTGTCCATGCCCAGCGCGGTGAGCCGCTCGGCGGTGGGCTCTGCGGCGCCGGCGTGGACCTCCCGGGTGAACCGGCCCAGCGCGCGGCCGAGCTCGGCGGGACGGCCGAAGCCGTCGCCGCGCCAGAAGGGCAGCGAGGCGGGCTGCCCGAAGGCCGGGACGACGAGCACCCGGTCGAAGGTGATCTCCTGGATCCGCCAGCTGGTGGCGCCCAGCGCGAAGACGTCGCCGACCCGGGACTCGTAGACCATCTCTTCATCGAGCTCACCGACCCGGCGGCCGCCGGAGCGGGCCGATCCGGAGTCTTCTCCGCCGGCGAGGTAGACCCCGAAGAGCCCGCGGTCGGGAATGGTGCCGCCGGAGGTGACCGCGATCCGCTGTGCGCCGGGGCGCCCGCTGATCGTGCCCGCGTCGCGGTCCCAGATCACTCGGGGGCGCAGCTCGGCGAACCGGTCGGAGGGGTATTTGCCGGCGAGCAGGTCCAGGGTGGCCTCATAGGCCGAGCGCGGCAGCGTGGCGAAGGGGGCGCTGCGGCGCAGCGTCTCGAACCAGGACTCCACATCCAGCGGGTCCATCGCGGCGGCGGCCACCGTCTGCTGGGCAAGGATGTCCAGCGGGTTGCGCGGGATGTGCAGGGCCTCGATCTGCCCGGCGAGCATCCGCTCGACGATCACGGCGGTGCTCACCAGGTCCCCGCGGTGCTTGGGGAAGAACCAGCCGACCGAGACCTCACCCACCTGGTGCCCGGCCCGGCCGATGCGCTGGAGCCCGGCGGAGACCGCGAAGGGGGCCTCCACCTGGACGACCAGGTCCACGGCGCCCATGTCGATGCCGAGCTCGAGGGAGGAGGTGGCGACCACACAGCGCAGCTGGCCTGATTTCAGCGCCTCTTCGGTGAGCTTGCGCTGTTCCTTCGAGACCGAGCCGTGGTGTGAACGGGCCAGCGGTGCGGGCTCGCCCGCGTCCCCGTCATCCCCGGGGGCGGATGCGGCGGCGTCGTCGGTGTTCTGAGCGGTGGGCGCCTGGCGTTCGGACCAGATCTCGTTGATCCGCCCGGT
The DNA here is from genome assembly GCF_022565835.1 of Nesterenkonia sp. DZ6. NCBI lineage: Bacteria > Bacillati > Actinomycetota > Actinomycetes > Micrococcales > Micrococcaceae > Nesterenkonia > Nesterenkonia sp. DZ6. The sequence continues at coordinate 261,424 of NZ_JAJOYW010000002.1, read as the reverse complement.
GAGCTTCTCCGCGAGCCGACGAGAGTTCACGAACACGATGGTGGAGCGGTTCTCGGTGACCAGATCCACGACCCGGTGCTCCACGTGCGGCCAGATGCTGGGCTGCAGCGGCTGGTCGCTGAGCAGCGCGTCGTCGGGCGGGAAGTCGATTGCAGGAGTGCGCGCAGGGATGCCGGCCGCGGCGTCGGGGTCTCCGCTGCCGTTCGAGGCGGCGGCGAACGGGGTCGCGCTCTCGGGCGGGGCGGTGTTGGGGGAGGCCAGGTCCTCCACCGGGACCGAGACGGTGATGTCCCATTTCTTCTCCGACTTCGGTGCGACGATCTCCACCGTCGCCGAGCCGCCCAGGAAGCGGGCCACCTCCTCGCGGGGTTCCACCGTGGCGGAGAGCCCGATCCGCTGGGCCGGGGCTGCCAGCAGGTTGTTCAGCCGCTCCAGCGAGACCGCCAGATGGGCGCCGCGCTTGGTGCCGGCCAGGGCGTGGACCTCATCGATGATCACGGTCTTGATCCCGGTCAGCGTGCTCCGGGCCTGGGAGGTGAGCATCAGGTAGAGCGATTCTGGGGTGGTGATCAGGATCTGCGGGGGCTTCCGAACCAGGTCCCGACGCTCCTTGGGCGTGGAGTCGCCGGTGCGCACCCCGACGGTGATCTCCGGCGGCTCGTCCGCGGCGCCCTCGGCGGCGAGGCGGCGGGCGGTGTGCGCGATCCCGACCAGCGGGCTGCGCAGGTTGCGTTCGATGTCCACGCCGAGCGCCTTCAGAGGCGAGATGTAGAGCACCGAGGTGCCCGCGGTGGGTGCGGCGAAGAGCTGGTCGATCGACCAGAGGAAGGCCGAGAGCGTCTTGCCCGAGCCGGTGGGCGCGACCACAAGCGCGTTCTTGCCCTGCGCCACGGCAGCCCAGGCGCCAGCCTGCGCGGCGGTGGGTGCACCGAAGGATGCTTGGAACCAGCGCCGGGTCGGCTCGGTGAAAGGTTCCAGGGCGGTCATGGTCTTACTCTAGAGGCCGCCACGGACATCCATAGACGCATCTCACCCCTCATGAATCGGGCGGGATGAGGTGGAATGCGCGCTCGCCGGAGTCGTCATCCTGACGCGAAACGTCGACGATCCGTCAGACGCCGCGGTTGATGGAGTGGGCGTTCGAAACCCGGACCTTCCGTGAGATGGGCTTACATGGCAAGACCGAGGGGTCCCGCGGTGTCGATGAGGCGTTCGCGAGCCGGTGGGGGCGAAGCATCGGCGTGGAGATCATGGGACGACACAAGTTCGGCCCGCAGCGCGGCCCATGGGCGGATGAGGAATGGAAGGGCTGGTGGGGCGATGACCCGGTCTTCCACACCCCCGTGGTGGTGCTGACCCACCACCCGCGGCCGATGCTCGAGATGGCAGGCGGCACGACCTTCCATTTCATGGATACCGACCCGGTCTCCGCACTGGATCACGCGCGCGATCTCGCCGGAGGCCTTGACGTGCGGATCGGCGGCGGGGTGGCCACGCTGCGGCAGTTCCTCGAGGCGGATCTGATCGACTACATGCACCTGGTCTTCACCCGCCGCACCGGGTGATCTTCATCGCCACGGCCAGCGGCTCAGCGGGCGAAGCGCAGGATGTCCTCGCGGCGCAGCGGGCGGTTGAACAGCGGCCCGTCGGGCTCCATGATCCGTCCCGCGGCCAGCGCGCCGAGGGAGACCGGATCGAAACCGATGCGGTCCAGCAGTCCCATGACCAGTCCGCGGGCGGCGTCGTCATCTCCGGCGACGGCGAGCGCTCGGCGCTGGGACAGCTCGGCGGCGGGCCGGGCGGCGTCGTCGATATCGGCGTGGGCGATGTGGTTCAGCGCCTTGATCACCCGCGCGGAGCCGAACCGTCCGGCCAGTGCCATGGAGGTCGGCAGCTGTTCATCCACCGCGGCCTGCAGCCAGCCCGGGAGCAGCTCGTCCTGCCAGGTGTTGGTCGCGTCGATCAGCACGGTGCCGACCACCCAGTCCGGGTCCACCTCATCGAGCTCCTCCTGCGGGACCGCGAGGATGACGAGCCCGCTGGAATCCCGGGCACGCGCGGCGATGTCCGCACCTACCACCGGGACTGCACCGGGGGCGTAGATCTTGAGGTGATGCTGCAGCGCTCGGGGCGGGCGGGTGGAGGCGATGTCCACAGCGACCCCGGCGCGCAGCAGGGCCCGGGCGAAGGCGGTGCCGGCTCGGCCGGCCCCGAGGATGCCGACAACGGGTCGGGTGGTCTCCGAGGCTGCGGCCGCCGCGGGTTCGGGGGAAGGCTCCGCGGCGGGTGCAGACCGCTCAGACATGGTGATACGCCCGCCCTCCGGAGATCTCCTGGGCGCGGTAGACCTGCTCGGCGAGCAGCATCCGGACCAGCTGGTGCGGGAAGACGAGCTTGGAGAGCGACCAGACGAAGTCGGCGCGGTGCTGCAGCTCATCGGTGACACCATAGGCCCCGCCGATGATCACCACGACGTGCTGCCCATTGTCGAAGCTGGCCTGGAGATGCTCGGCCAGGCCCGTCGAGCTGATGTTCTTGCCGCGCTCATCGAGCAGGATGACGTGATCCTTGGTCTTCAGCGCGGCGAGGATCCGTTCGGACTCCTCCTGGCGGGCTGCATCGTGCTCGCGGGAGGAATGCGGAAGCAGCTTCCAGTCCAGGTCATACGGCTTGCGGAGCCGCCTGGTGTAGCGCTCGATCCCCTCCGCGGCCCACTTCTCATGCTTCTTGCCGATGGCCAGGGCAGTGATGCTCATGGGTCTGAGACTACCGGCAAGCCTAGGATGGAGCCCATGCCTGCTCAGTTTCACGCTGCCCCCGTGGCCCAGATGGATCCCGTCTCGCTCTACCTCATCCTGAAGCTGCGCACCGATGCCTTCGTGGTCGAGCAGCAGTGCCCGTACCCGGAGCTCGACGGTCGAGACCTGGAGCCCGGTGCGGTGATGTTCTGGGCGGTCAACGGCACCTCGGGCGAGGAGTCCGGAGACGACGCCGCCGCACCCACCGCCACGCTGCGGATCCTCCACGAGCTGGCGGGCTTCCGGATCGGGCGTGTGGTGGCGGCCCCTGACGCGCGCGGGACCGGGGTGGCCCGTGAGCTGATGAAGCGCGCGCTGGAGTTCTGCGCCGGGCAGTCAGCTGAATCGCAGGTCGTGCTCGACGCTCAGGCGCCGCTGCAGGGCTGGTATGAGGCCTTCGGCTTCGTCCGGTCCGGGGAGCAGTTCCTGGAAGACGGGATTCCCCACGTGCCGATGCGTCGAGGCTGACGCTCAGGTCTTGGAAGTTCCCAGGGTCTGACTTCCCTCAGGCTTCATGATGTTTCAGAAGCGGCGGCGGATGCGGCCTGCCGCGGTGGCGACCACGAAGATCGCAAGCCAAGAGACCAGATACCAGCCGGGGCTCAGCTGGAGGTCAGACGGCGCGAGGTACATCCAGGCGATGAGCGGGATGCCCATGATCGCGACCGCACTCTGCCAGCTGGTCCAGAACTTGCCGCTGGAGGCCCACTCGACGGTGGATGGATCAGCGGTGAAGTGTTCCACGCGTTCATACTCGCTGGACCTGGAGCTTTTCGCCATGACAGCACGATAGCGCCTCAGCCGTTGGCCTCGCATCCATAACCGTCGCCATCGCCGTCCAGACCATGCGGGTCGGCACCGATGACTCGGACCGGGAAGTCCAGATCGCCACAGTTGATGTCCGGCGGGTAGACCGGGATGCAGGGCGTGTAGTTGGGATCGCAGTTTCCGCCCTGCTGGCCGGACGGTGGAACCGGGGCGGGCTCGGGGGCGCAGGTCTGCAGCGGGGCGCCGTCGTCGGCCGCGATGTAACCCGGTTCCCGGGTGTGGAAGCCATAGCCGTCCCGGGAGTCATACCGGGCGACCGCGAGGCCCTCCTCGATCAGGGTCTTGCCCGCGTCGGTCCCTCCGACGTCCACGTAGCGCAGGATTCGGTCATAGCGATCGGTGTCCTCACCATCGCGGGTCAGTGTGACGGTCCTGCCCAGCACCAGCTCGCTCATCCGGGTGGATGCGGTGTCGAAATGGCACTCGCCACGTTCAGGAGTGTCAATCCCGCTCACCCTGACAGTGTCCCCGGAGTCCAGCTCCACGGTGTCTCCGTCGATGATGCGCACGACGACGGCGGTGTGCTCGTTCGGATCAGCGGTGGGGGTGGGCGTCGGAGTCGGCGTCGGACTTGGGGTCGGAGTCGGAGATGTCGAGGGCGTCTCGGACTTGGAGGGCTCCTCCGAAGGCTCGTCGGTCTCCTCAGGTTCCGCAGGGTCCTCAGACTCCTCGACGACGAGCTCCTGCTCCTCCGTCGCGGCGGCGCGTTCTTCAACCTCGTTGGGGTTCACCATGAATGCGACGAGGCCGATGATCATCAGCAGAACGAACAGCGCGATGAATCCGCCACAGCCGATGGTCGCAATGCGGAGGATGATCGGCCAGCGCTGGAACTTCTGCCAGGCCGTGAGCTTCTCTGCACCCACGCCAGGAGGGTTGCTGGGCAGGGGGTATTGCCCCGGGAAGCGCTGCGACATCGATTGAACCTCATCTGGTGCGGGCGAGAGACCCGTGCGGAGAGCGCGGCTCCCGCACCACAGTAGGTGCCCGTGGGGTGATAGATGCCGAGACGCGCCTGCAGGCAAGGCCGATGAATAAACGCGGTGAAACCGCCTACGCCACGAGGAGGCAGTGCGAGACCATCGAAGAGTCCACCCGGTTCCTGGTGGCGAAGAACCAGAGAGAGGCCACCCGATGAGACTGTCTCCAGAGTCCACCGACGTCGTCGAGCAGACTGCGGGCGTCGTCGCCGAGCATGCCGAAGCCATCAGCACGCTCTTCTACGCGGACATGTTCGAGGCCCACCCCGAGCTGTTCAACGTGTTCAACCGGGCGAACCAGGCGATCGGTGAGCAGCCGAAGGCGCTCGCGGCGTCGGTCGTGGCGTTCGCGGTGCATCTGATCGACCCCGACGCGCCGGACTTCACGCCGGTGATGCGGCGCATCGCCCATAAGCATGTCTCACTCGGCATCCAGGCGTCCGAGTATCTGGTCGTCGGCCGGTACCTGCTCGCTGCGGTGAAGAAGGTGCTCGGTGACGCGATCACCGCCGAGGTCGCGTCCGCATGGGACGAGGTCTATTGGCTCTTCGCTACGGCCCTGATCGCTGAAGAGGGCAAGCTCTACGCCGAGGGCGGCACAGATCCTGATCACCCATGGGGCAGATATCGGGTCGTGGAGCGTTTCGAGGAGTCCGGAGAGGTGTTCTCTCTGCTGCTTGCCCCGGTGGACGGCCAGGTGCCAGCGCATCGGACGGGACAGTATGTCGCGATCGCTGTGGATCTTCCGGACGGGCTGCGTCAGCCGCGGCAGTACACGATCTCATCGGGTCCGCGCGGCGATTCCCTGCGCGTGACGATCAAGCGGGTCCGTGGCGTCGACGGGATGCCCGACGGGCAGGTCTCGGGCTGGCTGTACGAGAACGCCCAGCCGGGCACGATCCTCGATGTGTCACAGCCCGCGGGCGACGTGGTGCTCGATGAGACCGATGTTCCGCTGGTGCTGGTCTCTGCGGGAATCGGCATCACCCCGGTGGCGGCCATCATGGAAGACCTCTCGCGTCGGCAGCCGGAGCGCACGGTCCGGCTCTTCCACGCCGACAAGTCGCATGCGCACCACGCGCTCTACGACGGACTCCGTCGGCAGGTGCTTGCGATGCCGGATGCTCGTGCCCAGAACTGGTACGAGAAGGACGCGGAGATCGCGCCGACCCTGCATCCGGCAAAGTCGGGATTCATGAACCTCTCCGACGTGGAGCTTCCCGAGGAGGCGCAGGTGTTCATGTGTGGACCGCTGCCCTTCATGCAGAGCGCGCGGCGCTCGCTGATCGACCAGGGCGTGCCGAGCGAGAACATCCACTACGAGGTGTTCGGCCCGGACCTCTGGGCACAGCAGCCCGCATAGCCTCCCCCGGAGGCGGGTGGGGTGTGGTCACAGCACGCTGCATCTCCAAGGCTCTCATCGGCCGAATGATCCAGTGTGCGCTTTGCCCGCACCGCGCCCTGCTCGAGTGCTGCATCGTCGCAGTCGCCGTCAAGACCGCCGGGCTGAGTGGAGCGGGCCGCTTCCCCTTTGAGAGCAAGCACGATCACACATCGTTTCGGACTGAGGAAGGGATGCAGACGGCGCAGCTCCAGTGGGCCGGAGACCTGCGCGAGCTGGTCCCGGACGAGCTTCGCGTGCACAGAGCAGACGAGCGGCCGCTCTTCGTCGATCATCTCCTCATAGAGGCAGGGCAGCAGCCCGACTGTGAGTTCCTGTTCGTCAAGCTCAGGCTCCATGCCGGCATCCTCCAGATGCTCGTACAGGGCATCGAGCTGGTGCACCGCTTTCGTCCCGAGTGAGTCGCTGTGGTCGAGTTCAGGGGCGAGGTCGCGAAGCAGGTCGCCCCGCGCTCTGGCTGCAGCTGCTCGTCGTTCGGCCGCCTGGCTGTGTTCGATCCGCTGGACGGGGGAGTACCCGTGCGGCGGGCGGCCTCGACGGCCGGTGTCCACGGGGGCGCTCGCGATCAGTCCCTCGTCCTCGAGCACGCGCAGATGGTCTCGTGCAGTGCTGACTGGGACGCAGGCTTCCTCAGCGAGCTCCTGCAGCCTGCGGCCGGGGACCCGCTGGACCGCATGGAGCAGTCGCAGTCGACTCTTCTGCGTGAGTCCCCGATAGTCATCCACTCGCCGAGGCATAACTTCCAGGATACGTATCGCGGCCACAGAATCGAAGACCACGTCCTGCCGGCCTCTACCCGTTCTACCGGCGCTTCGGCGGTGCCGCCAGGCCGCAGAAGCACCTTGAGGACGCTGGGGGTGCAGAAAACCCCGCCGGCTGCATGACTGCAGATCAGCGGGGCTCTCGGTCGGCGGTGACGGTGGGATTTGAACCCACGGTGCGGGGTAACCGCACACAGCATTTCGAGTGCTGCACCTTCGGCCGCTCGGACACGTCACCAGGCCCGTTGAGTATACGCAAACATCTCGCGCTCACCCAAAAGCACCCACGGCGGGCACGGTCTCAACAGGTCAGCTCAGCCCTGGAACAGGGCGTGCACCTCGCCGCAGAGCAGGCGTCCGCCAAGCCCTCCGATCTCCAAGACGACGGCGGCGCCGGCCACCTGACAGTCAAGCTGGCCGATCAGCTCCCGGGTCGCTGCCAGGGTGCCGCCGGTGGCCAGCACGTCATCGACGATCAGCACCCGGTGCTCGGGCTTGAGCACATCGGGAGCCTCGATCACCGCGGTGCCGTACTCCAGCGTGTACTCAACCCGCCCGGCAGGTGCCGGCAGCTTCCCTGCCTTGCGGATGGGCATGAATCCGGTGCCGGTCAGCGCGGCGATCATCCCTGCCAGGGTGAACCCGCGGGCCTCGATCCCGGCGACCATGTCGAAGCTCCCGGCGAAGGGGGCCAGCAGGCCCTCGGCCACCGTGCGCAGCGCGGCCGGATCCGCAAGCACGGGGGAGATGTCCTGGAAGAGGATGCCTGGTTCGGGGAAGTCGGGGGTGACTGCGAAGAGCGACTGCGCATGGGCCAGCCGCTCGGGCGAGGGCGCGGAGAGCTGCGGTGAGGAAAGTGTGGACACGACCGCAAGCCTATCTGCGGAACTGCTCGAAGAACGCGCGCAGCTGGTCGGCGCACTCCTCGGCGCGCACCCCAGGATGGACCTCCACCCAGTGGTTCAGCCGGGGCTCGCGCAGAATGTCGAACACCGATCCCGCAGCCCCGGCCTTCTCATCCCAGGCGCCGAAGATCACGTGCCCGATCCGAGACTGATAGATCGCTCCGGCGCACATCGGGCACGGCTCCAGGGTCACCGCGAGCACGCAGCCGTCCAGCCGCCAGCTCCCCAGACTCGCCGCGGCGGCCCGCAGGGCGGTGATCTCCGCATGACCGGCCGGGTCGTCGTCGCGCTCTCGGGTGTTGAAGCCCTCGCCGAGCACCTCACCGGCAGCGGAGAAGACGACGGCGCCCACCGGCACGTCCGCGGAGGAGGTCGCCTCGGAAGCCAGCTCCAGACAGCGCCCGATGGCCTTCTCCTGATCGGCCCGCGCCCGTGGGGACCACGCTGAAGAATCAATGGACTCAGCGGGGGCCGCTTGTGGCTTGGGCGGGATGTTCTCGGTCACAGCACCAGCCTATGGGGCCGATGCCAGCGGTGCTCGACTCGCGGGACCTCGGTCAGATCGATCGGCGCGGTTCCCGCCGCGAGAGACGCGGATGCAGAGCCCCGTGGCGATGATCAGGGCGACCATGAAGACTGCAGCGGCTGCTCGAACGCTGACCCCCGAAGGGGTGGCTGCCGCTGCGGGCACCGACGGCCGGCTCCCGCGGGCGTGCTGGTAGTTTTGACACTATGCGCGTACAGGTTGTGGAACACCCACTGATCTCCCATAAACTCACCCAGCTGCGACGGGTGGAGACCGCTTCGAACCAGTTCCGCGAACTGACTCGCGAGCTGGTCATGCTGCTCTCCTATGAGGCCAGTGGTTCCATCGCCACCGAGTCGGTGGAGATCCAGACCCCGGTGGCCACGATGACCGGCACCCAGCTGGCGGACCCCAAGCCCCTGGTGGTCCCGATCCTGCGCGCCGGACTGGGGATGCTGGATGGGATGACCGCCATGGTCCCCACCGCAGAGGTCGGATTCCTCGGGATGGCCCGGAACGAAGAGACCCTGGACATCATCACCTACGCCGAGCGGCTTCCGGAAGACCTCACCGGGCGCCACGTCTTCGTGCTGGACCCGATGCTCGCCACCGGCGGCACCCTCGCCGAGGCCATCCGTTTCCTGAAGAAGGCCAACGCCGCGAAGATCACCTGCATCTGCCTGCTGGCGGCCCCCGAGGGGATCGAGCGGCTGCGCGAAAAGGTGGGCGACATCGAGGTGGAGCTCTACCTCGCCGCCATCGACGAGAAGCTCAACGAGAAGTCCTACATCGTGCCCGGTCTCGGCGACGCCGGCGACCGCCTCTACGGCCTCGCTCAGTAGGCCCAGCACCCCCTGCTGGCGACGCCGCCCGCAGGCCTGTTGCATGTGAGGCGAAGCCGGTCAACGCCCCCATCCGTTGAAATAGTGTGATCCCGGTCACAAAAAGGTCACTCCATCTCATTATGTGGAAGATCGCCCCTTTTGTTACTTGCGGATTCCAAATGTGACGGACACCCTGTAATGGATACCACCGTCCACCTGCAGCGGGGGAGTTGCCACCAATGTCCGCACACCTGAGTCAGCCACAGAATCCCGGCTACGTCCATGTCTCGGTGCGCAACGCCGCTCGCCGTGCCGAGATGGCCCGCCGAATCCGCGCTGCCAACGCCAGCGACGAAACCAGCGGCGCGCATCCGCGCACCGCACCCGTGCCGGTGGTCGCCCAGAACGGTGGAGGGCCGCAGATGGTCCAGCCCGATATCGTGACCCGCGGCTTCGTCGTCTACGTCGGCCTCGACGAGGATGCCGCCAGTGCGGCCGGGACCTCGCTGCACAAGATCGCCACCGAGCTGCGCGACTACGTGGAGCACATCGCCGCCGATGCGCAGGTGCACATCGCCATGGCCTTGGCGTCGGCGGCCCACGAGGGCAGCGATCTGGAGGTCGTGCGGCAGGCGCTGGGCGATCCCACCGTCACCCACCGCGGCGTCGAGGTCCCCATCAGCACCCCGCCGGCGCCCACCAGCTCCGGCGTGCTGATCGACCTGTCCCGTCGGGAGGTCCGCCTCGACGGCGAGGGTCTGAATCTGACCTTCAAGGAGTTCGAGCTGCTGAACTACCTGGTGGACAACGGATCTCGCACCGTGGGACGCGAGGAGCTGCTCAAGACCCTGTGGCGCAACGTGGACCCGGACCAGATGCCCAACGAGCGCACCATCGACGTGCACATCCGCCGGCTGCGCTCCAAGCTGGGGCGCCTTGCCAATACGGTGCGCACGGTCCGCGGACAGGGCTACCGCTTCTACGAGCACCCTGAGGTCACCGTCTGGGCAGCCCCCGAATACTCGATCTGAGTCCTGGATGCCTGAACTGCTGATCCTGCGCCACGGTGAATCCGGGCATTCCTTCTCAGGGGACGACCACGGCCGCACCCTGACCCGTCACGGGCAGGAACAGGCGCGTGCCGTCGGGCGCTGGCTGGTGAGTTCGGGGAACCTGCCGGACAACACGGTCTGCTCGGACTCGATGCGCACCCGGCAGACCTGCATCTGGGTCAATCATGAGCTGGGTGAGAAGGCTCCGACGCCGTACCTGGACTCGCGGCTCTACCTCGCGGCGCCGCGCTCGATGCTCTCGATCATCAACGAGGTGCCCGAGACGGTGCGCACGCTGCTGGTGGTCGCCCACATGCCGGGAGTCCAGGAGCTCAGCATGGACCTGGCCTCGGCGCGCTCCCAGGAGGACCCGGTGATCCAGATGGCCGGTTCCTGGCCGCCTGCCGGGCTCGCCCGGTTCCAGGTGCACAAGCCCTGGGCCGAGCTCGACGGCCGCGACGCCGAGCTCACGGACTTCTTCACCGCCGGCTGAGTCAGCCTGCCGGTCGGATCAGTCTGCCTCCTCCAGCAGCTGCACCAGCGTCTCCAGTGCCTGCTCCGCGCCCTCGCCGTGGGCTCGCAGGACCACCTGATCCCCGTGTGCCACATCGAGGCTCATCACGCCCAGCAGGCTGTCCGCCTGTGCGGACATCCCTGGCTCGGCGGCCTTCGCGATCTCCACGGAGACCGGCTGTCCCGCAGCTGCAGACGCGAAGGCCGCGGCAGGCCGGGCGTGGAGCCCGGCCGCCGCGGCGATCACCGCAGTGCGTTCAATCATGCAGCAGAGGTTACACTCTTCCGCACCCAGCGCTTCAGCGCGATCACCGTCAGCGCGGTGACGACGGCGCCGACCATCACGGAGAGCAGGAAGAGCCAGAAGCTCTCGATGGCGAACGGCACGAAGATGCCGCCGTGGGGCGCATAGGAGGTGACCCCGAAGGCCATGGTCATCGCGCCGGTCACGGCGCCGCCGACCATCGAGGCCGGCAGCACCCGCAGCGGGTCAGCCGCGGCGAACGGGATGGCGCCCTCGGAGATGAACGCCGCGCCGAGCAGCACGGCGGTCTTGCCGTTCTCCCGCTCGGCGGCGCTGAACAGGCGAGCGTCGATGAACGTGGCGAACGCCATGCCCAGCGGCGGGACCATGCCGGCGGCCATGACCGTGGCCATGATCATCAGCGGTCCGGTGTTGCCCTCGGCGACTGCTGCCGAGAGGCCGGCCACGGCGAAGGAGTAGGCGACCTTGTTGACCGGTCCGCCGAGGTCGAAGCACATCATCAGACCCAGCACGATGCCCAGGACGATGGCGGCGGAGCCGGTCATCCCGGAGAGCCAGTTCTCCAGGCCGGAGGTCAGTGCGGCGATGGGACCGCCGAGCACCAGCAGCATCAGGCCGCCGGCGACCAGCGAGGCCACCAGCGGAATGATCACCACGGGCATCAGGCCGGCCAGCCAGCGCGGCACGCTGAGCCTGCGGAACCACAGGGCCACCGCACCGGCGAGGACACCGCCGACGATGCCACCGATGAATCCAGCGTCCATGGTCAGCGCGATCGCGCCGGCGGTGAAGCCGGGGGCGATGCCGGGGCGATCGGCCATGCCGAACGCGATGTAGCCGGCCAGCGCGGGAACCAGGAAGCCCATGGCCGCCCCGCCGATGGTGAAGAACACCGCGCCGAGGTATCCGCCCAATGCGCCGAATCCGAGGAACTCCTCGGGCAGCTGGTCAGGGGTGGGAAGGTTCCACAAGGAGTTCCCCAGCGCCACGTCTTCGGCGACCTCGGTGATGTTGTAGCCGCCGAGCAGGAACCCCAGCGCGATCAACAGGCCGCCGGCGGCCACGAAGGGGATCATGTAGCTGACGCCGGTCATCAGGACCCGCTGGGTGGCGCGGCCGAAGCCTTCGCGCTCCCCACTGGCAGCGGTGCTGCCATCGGAGTCTCCGGACCCGCCGGAGGCGACGACGGTCGCGTCCGGGTCCTTCGCCGCGGCCAGCGCCTCGGCGATCATCTTGTCCGGCTCATCGATGCCGCGCTTGACCCGCGAGGTGATGACCGGCTTGCCGGCGAAGCGGTGCCGATCGCGGACGTCGACGTCGGTGGCGAAGATGACGGCGTCCGCGGCGGCGATGGTCTCGGCTCCCAGCGGGGTCGCGCCGGAGGAGCCCTGGGTCTCCACCTGGATCTCCACGCCTGCTTCCTTGGCGGCCTTCTTCAGCGAGTCGGCTGCCATGTAGGTGTGGGCGATGCCGGTGGGGCATGCGGTGACGGCGACGAGGCGACCGACCGTCGTCGCGGTCTGGCTGGTGCCTTCACCGTCCCCTGCGGGTGCACCGGAGCCGCGGCTGCCGGCGTTGGCGGTGACCGGGGCCGGCTGGACCGCCTCGGCGACCAGGTCGACCACGCGCTGCTCGGTCTCGGCGCTGCGCAGATCCGCGAGGAACTCGTCGTTGATCAGCGAGGTCGCCAGCGCGGAGAGGATCTTCAGGTGAGCCTGGTCCGCGCCGTCGGGGGCGGCGATCATGAAGACCAGGTCCGCCGGGCCGTCGGTGGAGCCGAAGTCCACCGGCTGGGCCAGGCGGGCGAAGGCCAGCGTGGCCTCGGTGACGGCACCGGTGCGGCAGTGCGGGATGGCGATGCCACCAGGCATGCCGGTCTCGGAGGTCTCCTCGCGAGCCCAGACGTCGGCGGCGAGCTCAGCTGCGGCGGCACTGCGTCCGGCAGAGCCGACGAGTCCGGCGAGGGCATCGATAACCTCGCGCTTGTTGCCGGCGGTGAGCTTGTCGAGGCTCACCAGCCCCGGCGTGATGATCGTATTCATGATGTCTCCACATTCACGGTAGTGGTCGTGCTTGGATTGAGGGTGAGGTGTTCGGTGCTGAGTGCTTCGGTGCTGAGTGCTGAGGTGCTGAGGTGCTGCGGCGTCGGCATGATGGAGCCGGGCAGTTCCGCCGCGGCTCGTCCCATGGCCATGGCGTGCTTGAGTGAATCGGTCTCCGAGGCGCCGGACTGGGCTGCGGCGATGAACCCCGCGAGCGAGGCATCACCGGCTCCCACGGTGGAACGCGGCACGATCGCCGGGCCCCAGGCGCGCAGCGCGGCGGGCTCGCCGTCGCTCGGCGCGGTCTTCAGGTGAGGGATGAACACTGCGCCATGGGCGCCCAGGGTGACCAGTGCGGCGCGTGCTCCGTGGTGCTGCAGCTCGGTGGCGAGCTGCACGGCACGGGCGGGGTCGGTCTCGAGCTCATCCGCCAGACGCTGAGCCGTGTCAGGATCGGTTGCGGCCGAACCGGTGAAGGCGGCGTGCAGCTCGAGCAGCTCCTCGGCATTGGGCTTGATCAGGTCTGGCGCCGCGGGCAGAGCGGCGGCCATCGGCTCCCCTGAGGTGTCCAGCGCGATCTTCGGCGTCTGTTCCCCGAAGGTCCGCCGCAGCGCGGTGATGGCCTGGGCGTAGAAGTCCACCGGGACTCCGGGCGGGAGCGACCCGGCCAGCGCCACCCAGGAGGCGCCCTCCGAGGCCTGAAGCAGCAGCTGCAGCAGGGCCCCGGTGAGGGCGGCGTCGAACGCCGGTCCCGGTTCGTTGATCTTGGTGGTGACCCCCTGTGGGTCGGTGATCGCGGTGTTGGTGCGCAGCGGTGCGCCCAGCGGCAGCGCCCGGGCCTCCACGCCGAGCTCCTGCAGGGCGAGCAGCACCGGATCCCCGGGGTCACCGGGAAGCACCGCCAGTGACCGGGTGCCGGCGGCGGTGAGCGCCCGGGAGATGTTGACGCCCTTGCCGCCGGGTTCGGCGGTGTGGCCGATCGCGCGCTGGACCGCGCCGGTGCGCAGCGGGGCGTCGAGCTCGAGCGTCTTGTCCAGACTCGGATTGGGAGTGAAGGTCACGATCATGGGGCGACCGCCACGATCACTCGGACGTCGGCCTCGTCCAGCGCGTGGGCCAGCTCAGGGTGCGGTGCGGCATCGGTGATCAGCACATCGATCTCCTCAAGGGTTGCGAACTGTACGAGGGTGCGTTGACCGAGCTTGCTGGAATCTGCCAGCAGGACCACCTGGCGCGCGGCGTGGACCAGGCCCGACTTCACCGCGGCCTCAGCGGTGTCTGGGGTGGACAGACCGAAGCCCGCATCCACCCCATTGGTGCCGATGAACGCCACATCGGCCTGGCGGCGAGACAGGGTGGCCACGGCCTGCGCCCCCACCACGGTGCCGGTGATCCCGCGGACCTTGCCGCCGAGCACCTCCACGTCCAAGGAGCTGACCTCGGCGAGCTTCTGCGCGATCGGGACCGAGCTGGTGGTCACGAACCGGGTGTGGCGCTGCTCCTCGCCGGCGCCGAGCAGCTCGGCGAGCGCCTCAGTGCTGGTTCCGGCGTCGAGCAGCACGGAGGCATCGGGGGAGGAGGGCACGAAGCTCATCGCCTCACGGGCGATCACGCGCTTCTGCTGCGAGTGCTCGCTCTGCCGCTGACGCAGCGAGGTCTCGCGCCGGGAGGGTGCGGAGCTGACGACGGCGCCGCCGTGGACCCGCTGCAATGAGCCTGCGGTCTCAAGCAGGTCCAGGTCGCGGCGGACGGTCTCTCTGGTCACTTTCAGGTCGCGGGCGATCTCCTGGACCGTGATCGTGCCGGTGAGGCGCAATCGGTCGAGAATCCGCTCGTGCCGCTCGGGGGCGAGCAACGTCATGCTGAGCTCCTTTTCAGTGACCCAGACCACTTTTGTGTGGGTTTAGACACACTTTATCTGTGTTTACCTGTGTATGCAACAGGTTTCGTCCGACTCACAGCAGGCCCCTGCCGGTGTTCGGCGTGTCGCGGACCACCCGAGGGGATGGGTCGCGGTGATTGGATGCGCCAAAAAAGTGATCTCAATGTGAAAACAATCCCTACAAAAATTTCGAAATTCGACGTAACCTTGTGCCATGGCTCATGCACACGAAGCCACCAGCAGCGGCGTCCCAGGCGTGCTGGTCGGTATTGACGGGTCGGCGGGCAGCGAGCGCGCCTTCAAAGTGGGACTGATGATCGCAAAGCAGCGCCAATGGCCGCTGCGTCTTATCGGAACATTCATTCGACCAGTCGTGACCGACGACTATTACGTGCGGCAGCTGGATCAGTACCGCTCCGAGGCCGCCAATACGGTGCAGGACCTCCTCGACACGTACTCGGCCCGAGCGGCCGAGGCAGGAGTCGAGGTCAGCACCCGCACCGCTGAGGGTGACGCCGGAGCAACTCTGGTGGATGAGAGCAGCGAGGCCCGCATCGCCGTCGTCGGCAAACGTGGCCGCAACCGGTTCGCCGGACGGTTCCTCGGCAGCGTCTCCGCGAAGCTGACCGCACACGCGCACTGCCCCACCCTGGTGGTCCCGGAGCGGTGGGTGTCCGACTCTGAGACGGAGCTGCTCGCCCCGCATCAGGACCGCCCGGGCGCCGAGGCGGCCCACGAGGAGCCGGTGACCCTGATGGAGGAATCGGCTGCCCGGGAACACACCCGCCGGTCCTTCGCGAACGTCACCGACGAGCTCAACTTCGACTCCGAGATCGTGGTCGGCGTCGACGTCGGAGATCGCGCCGCCGACGTCGTGCACCTGGCGGCTGAGGCCGCGGAGCTGGTCAACAGTCCGCTCACCCTGGTCTCGGCGGCACCGCTGAATGCTCAGGGGCACTGGTATCCCAACACCGTGGAGCACAACCTCGAGCTGCCCAATCTGCGCCGGCGCTACACCGATCACCTCGAGGCGATGACCCAGGAGGTGGCGGCGAAGTCCACCGGGGTTCCGGTGCGCTGGCAGTTCTTCGACGGCTCACCCGCCGGGGTGCTCTCCGAGGCCTCGCGCACCGCGGCGCTGCTGGTGATCGGCACTCGAGGGCATGGCGGGTTCGCCGGGCTGCTGCTGGGTTCGGTGAGTCAGGCGGTGCTGAACCGGGCGGTCTGCCCGGTCCTGGTGATTCCCACGCAGAAGCCGCACAAGCTGCGCAAGCACTGAAGGTCTGCGTCTGAAGGGTCCCTGGTCAGAAGGTGAGCACCAGGGACCCTGAGACGCGACTGCGGCGAAGGTCCTCCAGCGCGACGGGCAGTTCATCGAACGGGTAGGGCGTCACCTCGGCCTGGATGCCGAGTCGCTGGGCCAGACGCAGGAACTCGATGCCGTCCGCACGGGTGTTGGCCGTGACGCTGCGGAGATCCCGTTCATAGAAGAGGTGCTCCTGATACGGCATCCGCGGGAGATCGCTCATGTGGATGCCGGCGATGGTGACGGTGCCGCCCCGCGTCGTCGCCTTCAACGCGGCCGGCACCAGATCCCCTGCCGGGGCGAAGATGATCGCGGCGTCCAGGGGTTCCGGCGGTTCGCCGAAGGCATCGCTGACGAAGTCCACCCCTAGGCGGCGGGCCAGCCTGCGGTTCGTCTCCCCGCGGGTCATCACGCAGACCTGTGCGCCGGCTGCCATTGCAAGCTGCGCGGTCAGGTGCCCGCTGGAGCCGAAGCCGTAGATCCCGAGCCTGCCTCCAGGAGGAAGCATGCTGCGGGTGAGGGCTCGGTAGCCGATGATCCCGGCGCAGAGCAGCGGAGCGGTCTGGACTGGATCGACCCTCGGGTCCAGGGGGTAGGCGAAACTGGCCGGGACGGTCGCATACTCGGCGAAGCCTCCGTCGGCGTCCCACCCGGTGTAGAGCGAATCGGGACAGAGGTTCTCGCGGCCGGCCCTGCACCAGGCGCAGATGCCGCAGGTGCGGCGAAGCCAGGCGGCGCCGACTCGATCACCGAGCTCGATCCGCCGCACCGCCGATCCGCGCGCCTCCACGATCCCGATGATCTGATGCCCCGGCACGACATCGGCGCGGCGCGGCGGGAGCTCATGATCGATCACGTGCAGATCGGTCCGGCACACTCCGCAGGCCTCTACGCGCAGCAGCACCTCATCGGGCTCAGGGGTGGGCACCGGCATCTGGGCGCATTCCAGGGTGGAGCTGATCGAGCTGCTTCGCCAGGTCTTCATAGCGCGCCTAGACCCAGTCGGTCCAGGTCGACGGGTCGGTCCGGGTGCGTTCCGGGGCGGGGCCGGTGTCACTGACGGAATCCCGCTCGGGTTCAACCGGCCCCTGATCGAGCCGGAACGGCGGGTATTCATCACGCATCAGCAGCACATAGGCGGCGACCCGATGGCCCCACCGGTTCAGCCCCATCACGAAGTCGAAGATGCCGGAGCGATAACGCCCGGTGAAGAGCAGGATGATGACGGTGATCAGCAGCAGCAGGCCCAGCAGCGAGAAGCCGCCGCCGGGGCCGGTGGTCTGGCCGGTCGCGCTGCCGGTCTCGTCCCAGCTGCTCTGCCAGCCGGTGCCCGAGGGACTGGTGAAGATCCCGATCAGCAGCAGGTGCGGGAGCGCCAGCAACCAGGACTTCACCAGCACCAGCCCGTTGGTCAGCCGCTCCGGGTAGGCGATGCTCAGATCCGCCGGGTAGTTCGCATGGGCCAGCGTGAACGGAGGGTAGCGGTCCGTCGCCAGTGCTGAGTAGCCGTAGAACGCCACGCGCCAGGACCAGCGCAATACGCCCACGTTGAAGCAGAACCACGCCCGAGGGTACCGCCCGGTGAAGAGGATGACCACCCCCGCGGCGATGGTGGTCACGAAGGCGGTGAGCCAGAGCAGGGCCAGCACGAGGTAGTGCGGGATCGCCAGCAGCCACTTCACCAGCCACAGGCCGCGGGAGGGTGCGTCGAGGTATCCGGTGAGCCGGACCGGATAGACCGGAGTCATCCGCGCTGGGCCGGCGCCGCCCGGGACGCCCTCGATCGGGCCCGCGTCCCCGCGTGCGGCGGTCATCCGCTGAGGGTCGATGTCGCGGCCGAGCCCGGCCGCGCCGAAGAGCAGGGCGACGACGCCGATCACGAATGCCGCCGCGCCGATGATCAACAGCGTGGGGATCGTGTCCTGCAGCTGTTCCCACCACTCCGCGGCCTGCTGCGTATCCCATTCGGTCATGTAGTCGACCCGGTAGTACGGTCTGAACTTCCATTCACCCGGTTCCGGGACCAGACTCGCCACCGCCGCGGCAAGCAGCAGGGTGCTGCCTGCGCCGTGCAGGAGCGCGCCGACGATGAGCAGAACCCATTGCCCCGGTCTCATCTTGGCGGAAGTGGGTGAGTCCTGGGTCGGCGCGGGCGAAGGTGTCTCTGCCATCACAAGCTCTCTCGGCTGGATCTCCCAATGGATCTCATCCAAGGATAGGGCTGGGAAAACGCCAGGGGAACCCTTGGAATCAGGCCAATGTCTGCTCCACGAGGTGACCTTCCCTGGAGACAGAGGCGACCTTGCCATGTTCTGCCAGGGCCTTGATGTTGCGCAGCATCTCTTTGCTCATCACGAAGCTGATGGGTTCGATCAGGTGACGGGAGCCGAAGATCCGCTCCGGCAGGGAGTGCGCCCTGGCGTAGCTGAGCCGCTCGATCAGACGCGTGCCGCCGTCGGGGTCCGGCCGCAGATGCAGAGACCAGATTCCCGCCACCGCCGCGGAGGTCTCTGGGGTGGAGGATCCGGCGATCCGGGAGTCCGCGACCAGGACCAGGTCAGCGACAGGTTCGACTCGTGCCACTCGCATGGCCACCTGCGGTGCCAGCCGGACCTCCCCGGCGGCCGCGATGTCCTGGTGCTCGGGAAGTACCCGGTCGACGTTGTGGATCTGACACCCGATGAGGTTCTCCAGCCGTTCGAAGCTGTAGAACCCGCCGCGGCCCTGTCCGAGCTGCGCCAACCAGGGCCAGATCTGCGCGGGGGAGGCGACGATGGTCACGGCATGGGTCGCGGTCCATGCCGGATCCGGGAGAAGCTCACTGCCGGGCCAGTCGGCCTCGACCTCGGCGCGGGCGGCACCCCAGCCCATCCTGCGCTGGCGCAGCAGCGGCCCGGTCACCAGATGCCCCAGAATGCGGACACCGGCGAGGCCATTGGCCAGCCATCCCCGTCCCACAGTGGTCATGGCGGAACCTCGATCCCGGGAGAGACGCTCGGAGCTGATCGGCTTGCGGCGAGACTAGTCACCCGGTGGCCCAGCTTCAAGGGCTGAGTGGCTTCCAAGGCTGACCTGCGTCAAAGTCTCGGGGCAAAAGAGAACACCCTCTGAATCAACAGATTCAGAAGGTGTTCTCAGAGGAACTTCGGTGCGCCCAAAGGGATTCGAACCCCCGACCTTCGGTTCCGTAGACCGACGCTCTATCCAGCTGAGCTATAGGCGCATCTTTATTTTTCACTGCCTGACCGTCAAGCGATCGCGACCTTGAAGACTATACACGGCACCTCCGGGGCCGACAAATCCTTCGGGTCCCGCTGGGAAGACCGGAGCGCCGTCGTCGTTGTTTACAGTCCCGTCATCTGAGAACGCTACAGTGGTACGTAGCTGGTCCCCATCGGTGTTGACGGGGATGCAGGGATGAGTGCGCACAGTGCTGTGAGCACCCGGGGCATCGATGATGTTCCACGTCCTTGGGTCCTGGTCTCACCAACCAGGAGGGGGTCAGAACGAACCTGTACCCAATGGAGGGAAACAATGGTCAACACCGTTGCAACGGCGCCCGGTGCGAATGGATCGACTGGATCAGGAACCACGGATCCTGAGATCACGGCCGATGCTCCCACAACACATGCCCCGCTGCTGACCTTCGTCCAGGAGATCGCAGCTCTCACCCAGCCCGACCGGATCCACTGGGTGGACGGATCCGAGACGGAGCACCGCACACTCACCGACGAACTGGTCGAGTCCGGGACCCTCACCCGCCTCACCAGCCCAGACTTCCCCAATTCTTTCGCCGCATTCTCAGATCCCGCCGATGTGGCCCGCGTGGAGTCCCGCACCTTCATCTGCTCCGAGAACGAGCGCGACGCCGGCTTCACCAACAACTGGGTCGACCCGGCGGAGATGCGCGAGAAGCTGAGCGGCGTGTTCGACGGTGCGATGCAGGGACGCACCATGTACGTGATCCCCTTCGTAATGGGCCACCTCGACGCTGAGGACCCGAAGTTCGGGGTGGAGATCACCGATTCCGCCTATGTGGTCACCAGCATGCGAATCATGGCCCGGATCGGCACCGATGTGCTGCGCAAGATTGAGGAGCTGGACGCGTTCTTCGTGCCAGCGGTCCACTCGGTCGGCGCCCCCCTTCAGCCAGGTCAGCGCGATGTCCCCTGGCCGTGCAACGACGAGAAGTACATCGTGCACTACCCGGAGACTCGGGAGATCTGGTCCTACGGCTCCGGCTACGGCGGCAACGCCCTGCTCGGGAAGAAGTGCTACGCGCTGCGGATCGCCTCGGTGATGGCCAGGGACGAGGGCTGGCTCGCCGAGCACATGCTCATCCTCAAGCTCACCAGCCCTGCCAATCGCAGCTACTTCATCGCCGGCGCCTTCCCCTCGGCCTGCGGCAAGACCAACCTCGCGCTGATCGACCCCACCCTTGACGGGTGGAAGGCCGAGACCCTCGGTGATGACATCACCTGGATCCGGCCAGGCCACGACGGCGAATTCCGCGTGGTCAACCCGGAGTCGGGCTACTTCGGGGTCGCCCCGGGCACCGGATGGCACACCAACGCCAATGCGATGCGCGCCATCGCCAAGGGCAACTCGGTGTTCACCAACTGCGCGCTCACCGACGACGGCGGCGTCTGGTGGGAGGGCATGACCGAAGAACCTCCGGCACACCTGACCGACTGGCGCGGCGAGGACTGGACCCCGGACTCTGATCAGCCGGCGGCACACCCCAATGCTCGGTTCTGCACCCCGATCGATCAGACCGACATGCTCGCCCCGGAGTACTTCGAGCCCAACGGCGTGAAGCTGGACGCGATCCTCTTCGGTGGACGGCGCAAGACCACCGTCCCGCTGGTCACCCAGGCCCGCGACTGGAAGCACGGCATCTTCTTCGGCGCCACCCTCTCCTCGGAGACCACCGCCGCAGCCGAGGGTGCGGTGGGCAATGTCCGCCGCGACCCGATGGCGATGCTCCCGTTCATCGGTTACGACGCCGGGGACTACCTCAAGCACTGGGTGGAGGTCTCCGGTGAGGCTGACCAGTCCAAGCTGCCCGAGATCTTCCTGGTCAACTGGTTCCGCAGGGGCCGCGACGGAAAGATCTCCTGGCCCGGCTTCGCCGAGAACTCTCGGGTGCTCAAGTGGGTCACCGAACGCCTGGAGGGTGCCGGCAAGGCCGTTGAGACTCCCATCGGCTTCACCCCCACCATGGATGGACTGGATCTGACCGGGCTGGACATCACCCCGGAGGCGCTCGAGGACTCGATCACCGTGCACCGCGACGAATGGGTCACCGAGCTCGAAGGCATCGACGAGTGGTTCGCCGAGTTCGGCGACTCGCTGCCGGAGTCCATCGCGGCTGAGAGCGAAGAGCTGCGCCGTCGTCTGACGCCTTGAACTGAGGTCTCAGAGTCGACGTCCCTGAACTGTGACGGTTCGGAGCTGAGGCGCTGAGCTGTTGAAAAGGCCCGGTCCGCGCGTTCCACGCGCAGACCGGGCCTTTTCTGCGCCCCTGGCGGTTGCGCAGAGCACGCACAGACGGCGGGAGCAGGGCTAGTTGTGCTGACCGGCTCCGACCGGCTGCCGAGGCGCAGCGTGACTGATCCCGGTGAAGCGGGCGTCCCCGCGCAGCTGCTTGATCAGCGAGATGCCGAGCAGGGTGACGATGACGGTGAACGGCACCGCCGAGAGCAGCGCGGTCTGCTGCAGCGCCTGCAGGCC
Source organism: Nesterenkonia sp. DZ6 (assembly GCF_022565835.1). Taxonomy (NCBI): domain Bacteria; kingdom Bacillati; phylum Actinomycetota; class Actinomycetes; order Micrococcales; family Micrococcaceae; genus Nesterenkonia; species Nesterenkonia sp. DZ6. The sequence continues at coordinate 239,607 of NZ_JAJOYW010000002.1, read as the reverse complement.
GCCGGCGATCAGCAGGACGATGGCGCAGAGACCGGTGAGCAGGCCCCAGATGCCCAGCATGGGTCGACTCGGGTGCATCGAGCCTCGGGAGGAGAGCACGCTGAGCACGAAGGTGTTCGAGTCTGCGCTGGAGACGAAGAACAGGACCACCATCGCCACGGTGAGCACCGAGGTGATGGCCGTGAGCGGCAGCTCGCCGAGCAGCGCGAAGAAGGTCACGTTGGTGTCCTGCAGGGTTGCCTCGCCGAGGCTGGTGCCGGAGAACATGTCGAAGTGGATCGCGGATCCGCCGAAGATCGTGAACCAGAGGCTGAAGACCAGGGTCGGCACGCCGAGCACCGCGACCACGAACTCGCGGATGGTGCGCCCCTTGGAGATCTTCGCCAGGAAGATTCCGACGAAGGCGCCCCAGCTCAGCCACCAGGCCATCATGAAGTAGGTCCACCACTGCATCCACTGCAGGTCCTCGGGGGTGCCCGGGGTGAGCATCGCGACCATCGGGAACTCCGCGACGAACTGTCCCATGGAGCGGAAGTAGAGGTTGCTGATGAAGCCGGTCGGGCCGACGATCAGCACGAAGAGGCCCAGTGCGGCCGCGGCGAGCATGGTGGCCTTGCTGATCCACTTGATGCCGCGGGTGACCCCTGACATCGCGGAGAGGGTGAAGACCACGGTGATCCCGGCGATGATGACGACCTGCACGAACAGATCGGACGGGATCCCGGTGAGGCTGTTGACCCCCTCGGCGATCTGCGCCGCGCCGAGTCCCAACGAGGTGGTGGTGCCGAAGAGCGTCGCGATGATGGTGAAGATGTCGATGAGCTGACCCGCCCATCCGTCCATGCTCTTGCCCAGCACCGGGCGCAGCATCGGGGAGATCAGCCCGGTGTTGTGCCGACGGTGGGTGGAGTAGGCGATGGCCAGGCCGAAGACGCCGAACAGCGCCCAGGCGTTGGGGCCCCAGTTGAAGTAGGAGAACTGCATCGCACGCACGGCGGCGTCCATGGTCTCGGGCTCGGCGAGCCCATGCGGAGGCACCATGAAGTGGCTCATCGGTTCCGCGGCACCGTAGCTGATCAGTCCGATGCCCATCACGGTGCCGCAGATCATCGCGATCCAGGACCAGTTGCTGAACTCAGGACGATCGTGATCCTCGCCGAGCCGGATCTTCCCGAACCTGCTCAGTCCGAGGTAGACCATCAGCACGATGCAGCCGGCGGTGACCGCGAGATAGGCCCACCCGATGTTCTGTGAGGACCAGTTCGAGGCCGCGGCCATCACCAGGTTCAGGTGTTCCGGGGCAAATGCGGCCCAGAGCACGAAGCTCAGCAGCGCGGCCACCGAGACGACGAAGGCTCCGCTGGGTCGGGAGCTGCGTGGGACTCGGCTGACACCGTTTCGCTCGGTGTCCGGCTCCGCTCTGGGGGGCGTGTTCTGGCTGTTCATCGGTGACCCGCGTCCTTGGCTCAGCGAACAGAGCCAACAGCCCGCCGCGACGAATGCGCGGGCGGCTGCCAGAACATCGGGGACAAGCATACTGAACCTCGCCCGCCTGGCGGCACCATGCTGCCCCCGGCTCGGCGGGCCTGTGGGTGTTTCTCGGCCCGTGGCCCTAGTCAGCTCACCGAACGTGCTCTAGGTTATGAGCCACACGTGATATCTGTCACATGTTTCGGTGGGTGGGGCATCAGAAGGTGGGGGCAGAACCATGGGTGATGATTCCGGGGGTGCAGCAGGACGGCAGGCCCCGCGTGGGGCTGTCGTCGACGACGCGGGTCCCGTGAGGTCCCCGGCGAAGACCTGGGCCTTCCGAGGCCTGGGCGTGGTGCTGGCCATCCTCGTGTGGTCGCTGCTCGGCGCAGCCGAGATGTCTGGCGACGCTCGGCTGGTGGCCGGGGTGGCGATCCTGATGGCGGTCTGGTGGATGACCGAATCCATGCCGCTCTCGGTCACCTCGCTGCTGCCGATCGTGTTGTTCCCGGTGCTCACCGCACTGGAGGTCGCCGAGGTCACCGCGCCCTACGCGAACCCGATCGTGTTCCTGTTCCTTGGTGGCTTCCTGATCGCCATCGCGATGCAGAAGTGGAACCTGCACCGCCGGATCGCGCTGCTGACGCTGCGGCGGGTCGGCACGCACCCGCGGCAGATCATCCTCGGGATGATGATCGCCACCGCATTCCTCTCCATGTGGGTCTCCAACACCGCGACGACCCTGATGATGCTGCCGATCGGGCTCAGCGTGCTGACCCTGGTGGTGGAGAACAGCCGGAACACCGGCACCCGCGCCGAGAACGAATCCATGACCGAGGAGATCCGCTCCGGCAAGGCCATCAGCGACGTCATCGACGACCGCGATGTGCGGATCTTCGGGGTGGCCCTGGTGCTGGCGATCGCCTGGGCCGCCACCATCGGCGGGCTGGGCACCCTGCTGGGGTCCCCGCCCAACGCGATCGTCGCGGGCTACATCAGCGAGGAGCTCGGCCGCACCGTGGGCTTCGCCCAATGGATGATCCTCGGCGTGCCGATCGTGGTCGTCTTCATCGGCCTGTCCTGGCTGATCATCACCCGGCTGATGTTCCGCTTCAAGCTCGACGAGATCCCCGGCGGCAAGAAGCTGATCAACGACGAGGTCTCCGCCCTGGGACCGATGAGCCAGGGCGAGAAGGTCGTGCTGAGCGTGTTCATCCTCGCCGCATTCTGCTGGATCGTGCCGGGCTTGCTCTCCGGGATCGGCGACATCGGCACCCAGCTGCCCTGGCTGGAGCTCTTCGACGACACGGTGATCGCCATCGGTGCCGGCGTGCTGCTCTTCCTGATCCCCGGTGACAAGAAGGGCAACATGACCCTGCAGTGGAAGGACGCCGAGGAGGGACTCCCCTGGGGCGTGCTGCTGCTCTTCGGCGGTGGCCTCTCCCTGGCCGCCGCGGTGGCTGCGACCGGCCTGGACGCCTGGTTCGGTGAACAGGTCAGCGGACTCGGCGCACTGCCGATCATCCTGCTGCTGGCCGCGGTCGTGACCATCGTGCTGCTGCTGACCGAGATCACCAGCAACACGGCCACAGCAGCCACTTTCATCCCGATCCTCGGCGGAGTCGCCGTAGGCATCGGGGTGGACCCGGTGACGCTGCTCATCCCGGCTGCACTGGCCGCGACCTGCGCATTCATGCTGCCCGTGGGCACCCCGCCGAATGCCATCGTCTACGCCACCGGCTACGTCAAGATCACCGAGATGGTCCGCGGCGGCGTCGTCCTCAACGTCGTCGGCATCATCCTGATCACCATCTTCACCGTGCTCCTTGGCCCGCTCGCCTTCGACATGGTGTTCTAGGCGCTGGCGCTCCAGCGAGTTCCTCCACGTCCTTCCCCGTGAGCGCAGAAGGTCGGGGGATACTTGGCGCATGCGAATCGCACTGATGCAGCACACCGCCCGACCCCTGGAGACCGAGCGCAATCTGGGCCTGATCGACGACGCCGCGGCGCAGGCGCGCGAGCAGGGGGCGCAGCTGCTGGTCACGCCCGAGCTCTTCGCCTTCGGCTACGTCCCGGCGCAGATCCGCGCACAGGTCGGCGCAGAAGAGGTCGACGCCGCCCGCGCCAGGCTGCGCGGCATCGCCCGGGACCGCGGGATCGCCATGGTGTGGTCCCTGCCTGGCGGTGAGGCACCGGATCAGCGCGGGATCACCGCTGATCTGGCCGATGAGCACGGAGAGGTGCTCACCAGCTATCAGAAGGTCCAGCTCTACGGGCCCGAGGAGAAGGCGGCGTTCGCACCGGGGGAGCAGCCACCACCGGTGATCAGCTGGCGCGGACTCAGACTGGGCCTGCTGGTCTGCTACGACGTGGAGTTCCCCGAGATGGTGCGGGCCGCCGCGGTTCGCGGCGCCCAGCTGCTGCTGGTGCCCACCGCCCTGGCGGGGCACGAGGCCTCCGTCCCTGGGATCCTGCTGCCCGCGCGCGCGCTTGAGAACGGTCTCGCCCTGGCCTATGCCAACCACTGCGGCCCGGAGGGTGGGCTGGTGTTCGACGGGCGCAGCGTCGTCGTCGGCCCCGCCGGTCAGCGTCTGGGGGAGCTCGGTGCGGAACCGGGGCTGCTGGTGGTGGATCTGCCCGAGATCACCGAGGAGTCAGCGCCCGGCAGCGCGGACTACCTGCAGGACCGGCGCGCGGACCTGCATCGTCACTGGCTCTAGCCGCTCAGTCCAGCCGCACCGGGGCCAGCTCATCCCAGACGTCACCCGGACCGGGATTCTCGCGGGTCGCGGCGCCGCCCAGATGGTGCAGCACCCCCCAGACCGCGTTCAGCGCGGTGGTCACCGCACCGTCGGCCCAGCCGGCGGTGAACGAGATGTCATCCCCGGCGAGGAAGACTCCGCGCTGGTGCTCGGGCAGTCGGTCCTGGACGAAGTGCCCGAAGAGCCGCTCCTGATAGCGGTAGTGACCGGGCAGGTTGTTCTTGAAGGCACCCATGAAGTTCGGGTCCGCCTCCCAGGAGACCGTGATCGGCTCACCGATCATATGCGCGCCGATGTCCACCCCGGGATAGATCTTCGCCAGCGAGTGCAGCATCAGCCGGGTCCGCTCGGCGGCGTCCAGCGGCAGCCACTTCAGGGCGTCGTCGTTCCAGGTGTAGCTGAGCAGGATCGCCGCGGGCCGGTCCGGGCCCTCATCCAGCAGGTAGGTGGCGCGGGGGAGCCGATCGGTCAACGTCATAGACATCACCGGGCGCCCGGTCTCGGGGTCGACGTCCCGCCAGAAGGGCCGGTCCACCATCACGAAGGTCTTCGAGGAGAGCATGTAGTGGCTCTTCTCGATCGCGGTCCACATCGAGGGGGCGAAGAGGTTCTCATCGGTGTCGATGCGCGCCGAGAGCAGCCAGGACTGGCAGGTCACCACCGCGGCGGCGAACTCCTGGGTGCGGCCCCATTTCTCGGTCACCCGCACCCCGCCGCCGGGCAGCGCAGGGTTGGTGCCGCGATGGATCCCGGAGACCGCTCCGCGCGGGGCTCCGCCGTGCAGGGACTCCAGCGAGGCGCCAGGCGTCCAATGCTGCAGCTCGGAGGGGCGGTGCTTCCACAGCTGCACCGGAAGCCGCTGGGCGCCGCCGTCGATGCTGCGATGGTGATCATCGGCGCCGGTGAACACGACTCGCAGCACCTCGAGGATCGAATTCGTGAAGTCGGTGTCCCAGCCCCCGCTGCCGAACCCGACCTGACCGAAGGCCTCCAGATGTTCGAAGCTCAGGTCCTTGAACGCCTGGGAGGAGGAGAGGAAGCCGTAGAAGGACTCATCGTCGAAGCGCTCCACCAGCTGGTTCCAGAGCCGCTTCAACGAGGTGACATCGCGCTCGCAGATCGCCTGCTGCACGGCCGCCAGGTCCGCCTCCTCGGTGAGGGCGCGCTGCCAGGCGTGCGCCACCTCGGCGAAGAAGGGCGGCAGGTGGGTGGCGTCCTCGGCGTAGTGCGACTGGCCCTTGAGCTCGATGACCGTGGAGGGAGCCGCCGCGGTGAGTGGATTGGGGAACTCACGGGTCGGCAGACCCAGCAGGTCCACATAGTGATAGAACGCCTTTCCCGAGGTGGGGAAGCGCATCCCGCCCAGATCCGCCACCACCTCCGGTGCTGCGGCGAAGGACTGGGTCTTCAGCCGACCGCCGATCTCCCCGGCCTCGAAGATCACCGGCTTGAGTCCCAGCTTCATCAGCTCGTAGGCGGCCACGACGCCAGCCAGCCCGGCCCCGATGACGGCCACCTCGGTGCCCTGAGCCTGCTCCGGGATGGCGCCCAGCCCCGCAGGGTGCTGCAGGTAGTGGTCGTAGCTGAAGGGGAAGTCCGGATTCAGCATGGTGAGCGTCGCCTCCCCGAGGGCGGCGTCTGCGGGGTCGGGGGTCTCAGGCAGCGGGCTGGAGAGCGTCATGAGGTCAGCCTATGTCTGCGAGACAGCGGTTCAGCTCTGCGCGACCAGACCGAGGACCTCGTCGCGCACGGCTTCCATCTGCTCGGTGCTGTGGGCCTCGCCGTTGAAACGCAGGAACGGTTCGGTGTTGGAGGGACGCAGGTTGAACCACCAGGTGCCGTCCGTGGCCCGGACTGTCAGTCCGTCCATGTGGGAGATCTCGGCGTCGCGGTCGGCGAAGGCCGCTTCGACCCGTTCTGCCGCTCCGGCCTTGTCCTCAACCTCGGAGTTGATCTCCCCGGAGGCGGAATAGGGGTTGAACTCGGCGGCCAGTTCGCTCAGCGGCCGGTCCTGGTGACCCAGTGATGCGAGCACGTGCATGGCGGCGAGCATGCCGGTGTCGGCGTTGAAGAAATCGCGGAAGTAATAGTGCGCGGAGTGCTCTCCACCGAATACCGCCTGCTCCTCGGCCATGACTGCCTTGATGTAGGAGTGCCCCACCCGGGTCTCCACGGGGCGACCACCGGCCTGCGCCACGACCTCGGGCACCGCGCGGGAGGTGATCAGGTTATGGATGACGACGGGAGTCTCTTCACCCTCGGACTGGGCGCGGGTGATCTCGCGGCGGGCCACCAGCGCCGTCACCGCGGAGGGGGAGACGGGCTCGCCCAGCTCGTCGATCACGAAGCAGCGGTCCGCGTCGCCGTCGAACGCCAGACCGATGTCCGCGCCGGTCTCACGCACCTTCGCCTGCAGGTCTCGGAGGTTCTCTGATTCCAGCGGGTTGGCAGGGTGATTGGGGAAGGTGCCGTCGAGCTCGAAGAACAGCGGGGTGATCCCCAGCGGCAGGGCCGCCAGCAGGTCATCACCGAGCACTGCTCCGGTGGTCAGCCCGGACATGCCGTTGGCTGCGTCGACGACGACCTTCAGCGGCTTGATCCCGGAGAGGTCCACCAGGGAGCGCAGGTATTCGGAGTACTGGGCCAGGATATTGATCAGCTCCACCGAACCGGTCTCATCGACGGCGGGGATCTCCTCGGCGTCGAGGTAGGTCTGTGCGGCGTCGCGGATGTCCTCCAGCCCGGTCTCCGCGGAGAGCGGCACCGCGCCGGCCTTGGACATCTTCATCCCGTTGTACTGTGCCGGATTGTGACTGGCGGTGAAGACCACGCCGGGGGCCTCCATGGTGCCGGAGGCGAAGTAGAGCATGTCCGTGGAGATCAGACCCAGCTGGGTCACGTTCGCTCCGCGGGAGGTGGCCCCCTGGGTGAAGGCCGCCGTGAAGTCTGCGGAGGAAGCGCGCATGTCACCGCCCACCAGCACGGTCTGCCCGGCGAGACCGAGGACGTCGACGAATGCGGCGCCCACGGCGCGCACCGACTCTTCGGTGATGGTCTCGTCCACAAGTCCGCGGACGTCATATGCCTTGAATGAGGCTGAAAGATCAATAGTCACGGGAATTATCGTACGTGAGCGGTGTTCATCTAGCTCGCGCCCAGGGGAACACACGTAGACTGGAGGTGTGGAAATACTGGTAGTCCTCGCAATCGGCGTCATGTTGTTCCTGGGCATCCGCATGCTCATGCAGCGTCAGGCCCAGAAGCTCAACGATGGCATCAAGGTCGCTGTGACGCCTGAGAACGCGCGCAAGGCTGCGCTCGCGCTCTCCGACGAACAGCACCGCGAGCTCTACCGCGCCATCGGCGCGGAGGACGGTCGGCGGGCGCTGGCCATCTTCAAGCAGTCCACCGGAGCGCCGATCAAGGACTGCATCATCGCGGTCCAGGCGCTGCACGCCCACCCCCAGCAGGCACCCTCGGAGCTGCGGGCCGAAGACGAGATGAACGGGGCCGCCGGCGGAGCGGTCGCCAGCCCGATCGACACCCACGATCGGCCCGGCCCCGAGGACGAGGTCCTCGACGGTGAGCTGGTCGAAGACGCCATCGACGGAGTCCGCGATGACGCCGACTCCTCCGACCGTGACCCCTCCAAGCCCATCGGCGAGGCGGACCCGCAGACCGGCGAGATCCTCGGGGAGAACGCCCAGCAGATCCCGAACATCCCCGGCGGCGAGAAGCCCCGACGTGATGGTGATGCCCCTCGCGATGTCGATGAGCGCGCCAAGCGTCTGATGGATGAGTCGGGATTCAACCCCGAAGACGAACTCACCATCCCTGCGGACTGGGGTGCTGAGGAAGAGGAGATCGCAGGATTCCATCTGGAGGTCCAGCGCGGCACGGAGAAGATCACCCTCTCCCACGATGACCTGGAGCCCTGGGTCCACGATCAGCTCTACGCGCTGCTGCGCGATGACCTGGTGGACGAGGCGGCCGAGCTGCTCTCTGCGCACTCGCCGCTGACCAAAGAGGAAGCCCGCAAGTTCCTTGTGGTCTTCAAGAACCAGACCTGATCCCATCCGCGGACCAGACTGGTCCGCAGAGGTCAGTTGATACAAATTTCCAAGAAAATCTCCCAAACGCATTGTAAATCCCTATAGGCTCGAGTGAATTCTCGCGTTCGAAGGGTTATTCGCATGGTTCCGAAGACTTGGCATGAAGCCCGCCTGATTCCTACGTCAGGCATTGGCAGCCCAATAGAGCAGGAACGACGCGCAACGTCTGCATTGCTCGCAGTTATTGGAGCTGTCGACGAGTTTGGCAGGGCACTGTTGAAGCCCTGCGGTGCACCGGCCGGCCATATTGAGACCTATGTGGAAGTCCCTTTTGAGCTGGGAAAAAAGCCGCTTCGCCCTGATGGTCTGATTCGAGTGTCGCGAGGGAAGAAACAGTGGACCGCGCTCGTCGAAGTGAAGACCTCATCCAACGAGCTGGGAGCAGAGCAGGTGGAGAACTACCTGGATCTTGCCAAGGACAACGGCTACGACGCCGTCATCACCATCTCTAACGAGATTCCACCGGTGTTGGGAAGCCACCCCCTGGTGCTCGACAAGCGGAAGGTCAAGAATGTCCCGGTCTACCACTTCTCCTGGGTACGGATCGTCTCCATAGCGCTCATGCAGAAGGAAGTTCATGGAGTGCAAGACCCGGATCAAGCGTGGATTCTCGGCGAGCTCATCAGGTATTTGGAACATGACAATTCAGGAGCGCTGGCATTTACCGATATGGGCTCTTCGTGGACCAAGGTTCGTGAAGATGCGAGAAAAGGTGTGCTGCGGAAGGCTGATCCGGATGTCGTAGATGTGGCGACGAAATTCGATGCTCTCATTCGGTACACGTGCCTGAGGCTGGGTCAGAAATTGGGGACCGAGGTGTTCCCACAACTCCCGCGGCGCCAGCTCCAGAACCCCAAGGAGCGGACGGCAGAGCTCGTCGACGAACTCGTGGCCGACAGTTGCCTGGCCGCCAAGATTCGTATCCCCGACACAGTGGCCGACCTCGAGGTGAAATGTGATCTCCGGGGCCAGCAGATTCATGTCTCCGTTACCGTTCCGGCCTCGGGGCATACTCGCAGTGAGACTCGAGTGCGGTGGCTCATGCGCCAGCTCTCGGATGACCTCGAGAATGTCGTCATCGAGGCGAGCGGACGCGGCCGGAAGATGGCCGCTCCCATCAATGAGATCCGCACTGATGAAAAGGTGTTGGCGCCTGATCCTGACAAGGAGATCAGCCGTTTCAAGATCACGCACATCTATCCGATGGGTGTAGCCAAGTCCACCCGCGCGAAATCATCCTTCATCGATTCCGTGGGCACCTCAATCGATGATTTCTACGGGCGGGTGCTGCAACGGCTGAAGCCGTGGACCCCACCAGCACCGAAACTGCGCGCCAAACCAGAAGAGCGTGTGAAGGACGACCAGTACGCTTCCACGGATCTCTCTTCGATGGACTCCAGTGAACCAGCCACGGTGTCAGCGGCCCCTGCGACGGAGACCTGACGTGCCTGAGGGAGATACCGTCTTCCGACAGGCGGCCGTGCTGCACGCCGCCCTTGCCGGAGAGGTGCTCACGGCGAGCGATTTCCGCGTGCCGAAGTATGCGACCGTGGATCTCTCCGGCCGGACCGTGGAGCGAGTGATCGCCCGTGGCAAGCACCTGCTGATGCAGTTCGGTGATCTCACGGTGCAGTCCCATTCGAAGATGGAGGGGACTTGGCACGTCTACCCCCGCGACGCACAGGGGGCACGGTCTCGGTGGCGACGCCCGGCCCACACTGCGCGCTGCGTCCTGCGCACCCATGATCAGGAAGCCGTGGGCTTCTCGCTGGGGGAGCTGAGCATCTCCTCCCCGGCCGAAGCGCAGGAGAAGCTCGCCCATCTCGGCCCCGATCTGCTCGGCCCCGACTGGGATTCCACCGAGGCCTCGCGTCGGCTGCTGTCGGCCCCGCGGCGCAGCATCGGGGTGGCACTGCTGGACCAGAGCAACCTAGCCGGCATCGGCAACGTCTTCCGCAGCGAGATCTGCTTCCTCGCCGGGATCCTGCCCAGTCGGCCCGTGTCTGAGGTGGCGGATCTTGCGCGGGTGATCGAGCTCAGCGAGAAGCTGCTGACTGTGAACAGGCTGCGCATCCGGCGGTGCACCACCGCCAATCCCACGTCAGGTCCGCCCTACTGGGTGTACGGGAGGGGCGGCAAGCCCTGCATGCGCTGCGGGACCCGGGTGCGCAAGAGCGAACTCGGAGAGGCTGAGCTGCGCGAAGCCGCGGTGGAAGACCGAGTGATCTATTTCTGCCCATCCTGCCAGTCCTGATTGCCCTGAATCCGGGTATCCCGGGATTCAGGGCAGCCCGGATTCAGGACTGGGCGGGGTCTGCGCTCGGGAACGTCGTGATCGCAGTGTCGAAGCAGTCGGCTTGCTCGGAGAGATCTCCGCGCAGACCTCCGGCGCGCAGTCGGCGTTCATGATCGCCTGGATCATGTATCTGTCAGCGGTGGCCGGGACGGCTTCGTGCGATCACCTTCGCGGACCGCGCAGAAGCAGCCCCGAGCGACTAGCGCTTATCGAGCGCCTTCTCATGGTGGGCGGCCTCGGCGCCGGTCTTCTCCGACTCCACCAGGTAGACCGGGTCCTCCCCGGAGGCGCGGAAGGTCTGGTCCTGGAACTTCAGATCCTTGGTGTGCTTGGAATTCACGGTCCCGTGGGTCTTGCCCTGCGGGGTGTTCCAAGAGACCTTGTCGCCTTCTTTGAGCGCCATGGGTGGTGCCTGCTCTCTGCTGCGCTGGAGGGTCAGTCGGCGTCGTCGAACTTCTCGCGGTTCGCCCAGGTCTCACCCGGGTCCCCGCCCCAGGCGTCCCAGGCGACCCGGCCCGGGCTGGGGTAGCCGGCCTCGCCGTGGTGGAAGCCCTCGGCGTCACGGTCCACGGTGTGCCGCGCGAAGTACTGGCGCATCTTGTGGATGTGCTCCACCGGCACCTCAGAGCCCTCGGCGAGCTCCTGGGCCCGGTGGCGTCCGGTCTCGGTGAAGCCCTTGCCGGCCTTGCCCTCATCGATCCAGCTCAGCGCGCGTTGGGCGGCGTGCTGGACGTCCTGCGGGGGAGTGTGCCCGGTCATGGGTGACCTCCTGGGTAGGGTCTGCTCGGACTTCACTGTACTGGTGTCGCGGATCCGTTCACCAGCAACCCTGGGAAGAGAGCTGAGCGCAGAGTCACAGGTCAGTCGTTGCCAGGCCGACGACGGCGGCTGACCAGGATCAGTGCCAGCAGCGTGGAGAGCAGGTAGACGACGCCCACGGCGAGCCAGCCCAACGTGAAGCCTCCGCCCGAACTGATCAGCAGGCCCATGCCGAGCGGACCGATCGCGAATCCGGTGAACATTCCGGCGGTGACCACTCCGCTGGAGGAGGCCATCTTCGCGGAGGGGATGCTGCGCAGCAGCACGCTCATCAGCACCACCGAGACGCCGAGGGCCGAGGCGCCGTGGAGCACCACCGCGGTCCAGAGCAGCGGGGACCAGCCGGTGGCGTCGGCACCGAGGAAGGCGCCGACGCCGGCCAGCGCGGTCAGTGCCAGTATCAGCAGCAGCAGCGGTCCGGAGGTGCCTCGAGCCATCACCCGCGCCCACCCGATCCGGGCGGTCACCCCGACCACACCGGCGACGGCGGCGGTGGCGCCGCCGAGGACCAGCGAGAAGTCGAGCTCGCGGACCGCGAAGAGCGGGAGGTAGACGTTGGTCGCCTGCACGCCGATCCCATTGAGGCAGCCGAACGCCGCCAGCGCCCAGACCGCGGCGGAGTGCCCGCGGGGTGGGCCTGGGGTCTCCGAGGATGCGTCGGACGTCACTGGGGCATTCCGAGTCGGATGCAGCAGCGGGACGGTGCGCAGGATGCGCCAGGTCAGCACCAGCAGCACCAGCGGCAGCAGGGCGGCAAGCAGCGCGGTGCCGCGCCAGCCGATCAGCACCGCCAACAGCGGGAAGCTCAGGCTGGCCACCAGCTGGCTGACCTGGACCCCGGACTGTTTGACCCCGACCCAGCCGATGCGTCTATTCGCCGGCACCCGCTCCAGCAGGATCCGATTGGTGACTCCATTGGGGAAGGACTGGGCGACCCCGGAGAGGCCGGCGGCGACGATGAGCACCATGTAGCCGCCGGGGACCCCGGCGAGACCCAGCGCCACGGAAGCGATCAAGAAGATCACTGTCATCAGCGCGAGATCCGAGTGACGGTCAGCCAGTCGTCCCAGCGTGGCATTGCCGACCGCGGCGCAGGCGAAGCAGACGGTGGCCAGCAGCCCGAACTGCGCCTCGTTGATGCCGAGGTCGGTGATGATCTCTTCGCTGGTGGCGCTGAGCCCGTAGAGCAGCAGCGGGCCGACGGCCACGGCGCCGAGCAGGATGCTCAGCAGTCCCGGCCCAGCCGATTCCTTGCGCATCCGCACCTCCGCTTCACCACCGGTGTCCGCGTGGTCGGGGCGGGACGAACTTTTCAGACCTGCTTCGAGAACCTGAGTGGGGTCCCGGCCGCGGGACCCCACCTTCTCATTGAGCGGAGCGCGTGGGATTCGAACCCACGGTGCGGGGTTGCCGCACACTGGTTTTCAAGACCAGCTCCTTCGGCCGCTCGGACAGCGCTCCTTGGCATTTCAGCCGACATGGAGCTCTCCAGCGTTTCGTGGAAAACTCCAGACACAGACTATACGTGAGTCCCAGGGACGGATCGAGTTGAGGAGCGAGAGCATGCGAGCAGTGCAGTACAGCGACGCCGGTGGACCAGAGGTCATCGCCCTCGCCGAGCAGGCAGACCCCACGCCGGCAACCGGGCAGGTGCTGATCGAGGTCGCCGCCGCGGGACTGAACCGTGCTGACGTGATGCAGCGCCTCGGGGTGTATCCGCCCCCGAGGGGCGCCTCCGAGATCCCCGGGCTGGAAGTCTCAGGCCGAGTCATCGCCGCAGGTCAGGGCAGTGGTGTCATCGTGGAGGAGCTGATCGGCAAGGCAGTCGTGGCGCTGCTGGCCGGTGGCGGCTACGCCGAGAAGGTGGTCGTCGATGCCCGCCATGTGCTGCCGGTGCCGGCCGGAGTCAGCCTCACCGACGCCGCAGGTCTGATCGAGGTGGCCGCCACCGTGCACTCGAACCTGCGCGGCGAAGCTCAGGTGAAGCCGGGGGACACCGTGCTGGTCCACGGCGGGACCGGAGGGATCGGATCCTTCGCGCTGCAGTATCTGCACGGGCTCGGAGCGGAGGTGCTGACCACCGTCGGTTCCGCGGACAAGGCGAGCCTCGCCGTCGAGCTCGGGGCGGACCACGTCATCAACTACCGCGAGGAGGACCTCGGTGCACGGGTCCAGGAGCTCACCGAGGGCCGCGGGGTGGATGTGATCCTCGACGTCGTCGGGGCGAAGTACCTCGAGACCAACCTGCGCTCACTGGCCACCGCCGGGCGACTGGTGATCATCGGGCTGCAGGGTGGACGCACCGCCGAGCTGGACCTGGGGCTGATGCTGGCCAAGCGGCTGCGCATCATCGCGACCACCCTGCGCTCCCGGGATGCCGAGGCCAAGGCCGAGATCGTGCAGGCCGTGGGTGCCGAGATCTGGCCGCTGATCGAATCCGGGCAGATCAGGATCCAGACCGACAAGACCTTCCCGCTGGAGCAGGCCGCTGCGGCGCATGAGTACTTCGACTCCGGCACCCACACCGGCAAGGTCCTGCTGACCATGACGTGATCGACCCCTGTTGCGTTGAGGGAGGGCCGGATTCGATAGACTCTCGGGCATCATGATGAAGCTCTTTCCTCGCCGCCGCCGCGCCCGCCGCCTCGACAAAGAGCTGGGCAAAGGACTGTGGCGGCAGGCCCACGATCGCTACGTGCGCGGCCTGAACCGGTACCACCAGGTGATCGAGGGCGTGAAGGACGACGCGGCCTACAGCCAGCTGGTGCTGGTCGGCGATGAGCTGGCCGAGCAGCTGGACACCGTCTACGAGCTCTGCCGCAAGGCGCAGATCAGTCATTTCAGCGACGGCCTGCAGGTGCCCGGCGGGGCCACGAAGCTGCATTCGTCGCTCTCGCGGGCGGCGAATCACCTGGCCACCACCGCAGAGGCCGCCGCGATGGTGCGGCTGGGTCACGGTGAGCTGGTGGCTGTGCGCCGTCGCGCCGATCAGGTCAAGGATTCACTCAAGGACGCCTCGGAGTCCGCGGTCTGAGTTCGGGTGTGACGCCGGACCGTACCGTTCGCTCGGCGTTCAGCGAACGGCGTCGCTCAGCAGCCCGGCGAACCGGCGGCCGACGTCGACCAGCGAGACCCGGTGCAGACCGTCGATCTCTGCGTGGCTGAACCAGCGCACATCATCGGTGGACCCCTCCGGCTCCACCGTCAGTGACCCGCCGGTGATCCGCGCCCGGTAGATGATGCGCAGATTCTGCAGGGGTGTGCCGCGCTGGCTGTCATGGATCCGGCGCTCCCCGGGAATGATGAAATTGTCGATGCCCAGCAGCTCCTCGACCTCGGCCTCGTAGCCCGATTCCTCGAAGACCTCCCGGACGACGCCGTCGGCGGGGTCCTCGCCCGGATCGAGGCCGCCACCGGGCAGAGTCCAGCCTTTGGCGGTCCCGCTGACATGCCAATGCGGCAGCAGCATCCGCCCATCGTGGTCGGTGATGACGGCATAAGAAGCTACTCGAAGGTCCATATTTGCACTGTAACACCGGGCGATGTCTGCCCGCGGGGCTAGGCTGAGCGCGACCGAGAGGCAGGCAGATGAGACCGATTCAAGGCCCCAGACTTCGCGCGTCCCGACTCGAGGACCTCGCGCCGGGCAGCGCTGCAGCCCTTGAGCGCACCGGCCAGGGAGACCGCATCGTCCTCGAAGACGCCGACCTGAGCGGCATCGATCTCTCCGGCGGCAGACTCACCGAGTGTCTCCTGCGGTCCGTGACTCTGATGGACGCCGACCTCTCCGCCGCCTCGGTGGTCGAATCTCACTGGGAGCGGGTGAACGCGCCGCATCTGAAGGCTCCGCGGTCCACCTGGCGGGAGGTCGTCATCGACGGCAGCCGCTTCGGCGTCGCGGAGCTCTATGACGCCGGGATCAGCGGGCTGGTGCTGCGCGGGTGCAAGCTTGATCTGGTGAACCTGCGCAACGCCGTGATCGCCGACGTCTTGTTCGAGAACTGCACGATCGCCGAGCTGGACATCTCCGGCGCCCGCGCCACCCGGGTGAGATTCTCCGACTGCACCGTGGGAACCCTGGAGGCTCGTGAGGCACGACTGAAGGACGTGGATCTGCGCGGCGCCCGGCTGAGCCGGATCGTCGGGCTGGCCGGGCTCAAGGGCGCGGTGATCAGCGAGGAGCAGCTGGTGGAGCTGGCCCCCGCGCTGGCGGAGCACCTCGGTCTGCTGGTGTCCGAGGCGCCGCGCTGAGCCTCAGGCGTCTGCGACGGCCATCGCGGTGGCTTTCGCGAAGGGGCCGACGCCGACCAAGGTGGCGGACGCCGTGCCGGTCCAGTCCCCGTAGCCGAGCAGATAGAGCCGAGGGTCGGCAAGGACCTGTGTCTTGGACGGTCCGCCGACGCGAATATGACCGTGCGCATCCCGCAGGCCGAGAGGCTGAAGGTGATGCAGCGCGGGACGGAACCCGGTGCACCAGATGATGACGTCCGCGTCCTGGGTGTCATCGTTCTCCCAGGCCACCCCGGTGGAGGTCAGGCGCGTGAACATCGGGCGGGCTGTGAGCGCGCCGCGGTCTCGCGCCTCACGCACGGAGGGGATCATCACGATGTCGCCGAGCCCGGCGACCCCGGCGTGCTCACGGCCCTCTTCCAGTGCGCGGATGCGGGCGGTGGCTGCGGCGAAGAGCGCCCGGCCGTCGACGTCGTCGGGCAAGAACCTCGGTGGGCGGCTGGATGCCCATGTGGTCTCAGCAACCGTGGAGACTTCGGCCAGAATCTGGGCCGCGGAGTTGCCTCCGCCGACGATGATGACCCGCCGACCCTCGAACTCCTCTGGGTTCTTGTAGTCCGCGGCGTGCAGCTGCTTCCCGGAGAAATCGCGCATGCCGGGGTAGACCGGCCAGAACGGTCGTTCCCAGGTGCCCGTGGTTGAGATGACGGTCTGCGCGGACAGGGAAAGATCGTCACCGGTCAGGAGCATCCGTCCCTGCGGATCCTGATCCTCGGTCTTCACTGCGGTGACCCGATGGGGGCGACAGACGTTCAGCTCATAGCGCTGTTCGTAACGGGTGAGGTAGTCCACGACGTGAGAGCGCGGCGGGTATCCGTGCGCGGACTCGTCCCAGGTCGGCATCATCCATCCGGGCAGCGAGGAGGAGGACGAGGGTGAGAAGATGCGCAGCCCGTCCCACATGCGAGGCCAGGCGCCGCCGGGGCGGTCGGCGGCATCGATGATCACGAAGTCTTCACCCGGCGTGAGGCCGGCCCGGCGAAGGTAGAAACCCGTGGCGAGTCCTGCCTGGCCCCCGCCGACGATGGCGACCTGCACATGGGCAGGTGGTTGTGGCGTGGGACCCTGCGCTGGGTCGGGCTGTTCAGTCACTCGGTTCCGTCCGGGAGATCGCTGCGACACGCCACCGGGTCACCCGCGGGGGCGAGGGCGCCTGCCAACAGTTGGAGCGCGTCGGGAGCCACGCGGTAATGGATCCACTTGCCCCGTCGTTCACCGCGGGTCAGGCCGGCGTCCACGAGGATCCGCATGTGGTGCGAGACCGTCGGCTGCCCCAGGCCTATCGGGCCGGTCATCTCGCAGATGCACGCCTCGCCCTCCGGTGCCGCGGCGATCATCGAGAGCAGCTTGACCCGGGTGGGGTCACCGAGTGCCTTGAACACTCGGGCGAGCGTCTCGGCGGTCTCATCATTGACGAGGCCGCCGGTCACGGGCACGCAGCAGGCGGCGAGCTCGTCGGGTCGGATCGCGGGAAGAGTTGTGGGCACACCCCCATTCTGGCTGACATATTGACATTTGTCGATGCGTGGCTGACAGTGGTGAGCAGGCAGTGAATGTATCGATGTTCTTGAATATGAAGAGGAGTGGATGATGAGTGATCTTCCCGTCGCAGTGATCGGTGCCGGACCCCAGGGGATGGCCGCAGCAGCGCACCTCTTGGAGCATGGTCTCGAGCCCCTGGTGCTGGAATCCGGTCAGAGCCCGGCGGCTGCCGTCTCCGAATGGGGACACGTGCGGCTGTTCTCGGCATGGCCCGAGCTGATCGACCAGGCCTCGGCACGTCTGCTGGAGCCCACCGGATGGACCGCGCCCCAGGAGGGCTACCCCACCGGGGCGCAATGGGTTCAGGATTACCTTGCACCGCTGGCGAAGGTGCTGGGTGGCCGCGTCCGATGCGATGCGCGGGTCACTGCGGTCTCGCGCAAGGGACGGGATCGGTTGGTCGACGCCGACCGGGCAGCCCAGCCATTCACCATCCATATGATCGACTCCGCGGGCAGGGAGTCGCGCGTTCAGGCCCGCGCGGTCATCGACGCCTCCGGCAGCTGGCGGGTCCCGAACCCCGCCGGCGCAGACGGCGTGCCCGCCCTGGGTGAACGTGCGGCAGCTGATCTGATCACCTATCAGGTGCCTGATCGGGCAGAGCCCGCGCGGTACGCCGGCAGGCATGTCGTGGTCCTCGGGGCAGGCGATTCAGCCTTCAACGCTCTCCACGAGCTCGTCCAGATCGCAGAACAGCACCCTGACACCCGAATCACCTGGGCGATCCGCCGAGTGGTGAGCGAAGGGACCTTCGGCGGGGGCGCCGCCGACGAGCTGCCCCAGCGTGGTGCACTGGGCCAGCGCGCGAAGCAGGCGGTCGAATCCGGCGCCGTAGAGCTGGTCACCGGATTCAGGACTGCCGAGGTTCGTCGGACCGGTGAGCAGCTGGTGCTGATCGACGAGGATGGGCGTGAGCTGCCCGCTGCAGACGCTGTGGTCGCGCTGACCGGGTTCCGGCCAGACCTGTCCTTCCTCTCCGAGATGCGTCTCGATCTCGATCCGATCCTGGAAGCGCCGCGCCGGGTTGCGGCCGAGATCGACCCCAATATTCACTCCTGCGGCTCCGTGCAGGCGACCGGCGCCGCCGACCTGGCCCAGCCTGAACCTGATCTGTACCTGGTCGGCATGAAGTCCTACGGTCGAGCCCCGACCTTCCTGGCACTGACCGGCTATGAGCAGGTGCGCAGCGTCGTCGCCAAGCTGGCCGGGGACCACGAAGGCGCGGCTCGGGTCGAGCTGGAGTTGCCGGACACCGGTGTCTGCGGCGGTGCGGGCGACTTCGACGCACCAGAGAGCACCGGTGGAGGCTGCTGTGCTCCAGCGCCCGAACCGCAGCTCATCTCGATCGGCCGCGCACCGGCCGACGCCTGATGTCAGACGCAGCGAGCCCCTCCCGGACTTTCCTGGGAGGGGCTCGCTGCATTGATTCTGCGATTGGTCACGCGGCTGAGCTGCCGGAATCGAGTTCGGCGAGGTGAGCTGCCACGTGTTTCGCATCGCGGAGCGCGCAACATGCTGCTGTTCGCGCAGGACCTGCGCGCGACCGGAGAGCTCCGCCATGACCTGGACGACCGGCAGGTCGCAGATATGTGGACGCGCGCTCTGACCGCCCCGGCTCGATGGTCGCCTGACGTCCGAGATCGTGGCCAGAGCGCGACGTTGTAGCGGGACAGCTGGTCAGGCGGCACCGTCCGAGCAGCTCGTCGGCGAATCTAACCGGGATCTCCTGTCGGAGAACCGGTGTCCTTGGCAGCCAACGGGGCTCTGCGGTCCCAGACCTGCACGCATCCGGGCAGTGTCGGAGTGCTCCGTCACGAAGCCGGCTCCCTCTTCCCGCCACGTCACGTCAACCCCGGCGAGACGCTCCCCCCACGGCCCAGGCACTTCCTCCGTCGTGAGCATGGGCCCCCAGTGCCGTTCGCAGTGACTTCAGCCCGTAATACATCCGTGTCCGTAAGGTCGCGACCGGAACCCCCGTCTGTTCCGAAAGCTCCTGATAGCTTCTGCCGTCTAGTTGCACGGCGACAATGACCTCCCGGTGCTCGGAGGTGAGGGTGGCCAGGGATTCATACAGGACGAGCCGCTCTACGATGAGCAGGTCTTCCGTCACCGGCTCGCTCGCCCATTCGATCTTCTCCGCGTCCGAGGGCGCCGGGCGCCGGGCGCGCGCCCGGAGGCAGTCGATGATGAGGTTTCGCTCGATGGCGAACAGCCAGGTCCGCACCGAGCCGCGCGAGCTGCTGTATCGCCCTCTGCTGCGCCAGGCTCGGATGAACGCTTCCTGCACGCAGTCCTCCGCCTCGGCCCGGTCGCCCAACGCGTTGAACGCGTGCGCGAAGAGGGCCCCTCCGTGCGCGGCGTAGGACTCAGTGACATTGAAGTTCGTCTCAGCTGCTGCACGCACGGGAGACACCTCCTCGAGGTCCAGCGCATCCAGCGCCGATCCCCGGAGGGGGACATCCCTGCGCGGCAGGTGCGACCTCCACCGCGACCCCGAGCTCAGTCAACAGATCCACGGCAAGAAGTTTCAGGTCTTCTCGCTGTTCAAGGTTTGGTTCCCTATGACGGCCGGTGCGGCCGGATAGCGACTTTTCGGAGAAACTGCGTTCAAAAGGGGGATGAACAAGCATGAGGAGGATCCCTTACTGCTCTCGGGGTCGTGTCCGGTGCAAGGGACTCGCCGAGAGCGATTCGGCTATTCACGATTCGAACGATGCCTTCAATAAGCAGTCAACTGCCGTGTCTTGACTACGTGAAGGGACTTAGGTCCCAACGTGAAACGCCCAGGGCGTTCTGGAGGCTCTGGTCAGTACGGTCGGACGGCCAGTCGGTTGTCGATCCGGGTCACGTTGGGGCAGGCCCAGGTCGCCAGACCTGCCTGTTTCTTCTGCGCCAGAGATGTCACATGCCCGGTCAGGATGGCGGTGTCGCCCAAGATGGTGACCCTCACGTCGCGGGCGTCGAGCTGCGGGTTTCGCAACATGGCGTTCTTCAGCCGCTGTTCAGCGTTCTCCGCAGGCGTGCGGTCGATCAGGGTGATCTGGTTGTCCAGAGATTTCACTCCGCAGAGGTCTTGGACCGCCAGCTGGGCGGCTTCGCGTTGAAAGTCCCAGTCCACCTCACCGGTCAGGGTGATGTGGCGGTTCAGCACCTGAGACTTGACTGCCCGGGGCACAGCGGTGTCGCAGGTCAAGGCTCGCTCAACGGTTCTGCGGATATCAGAATCTGCGACCCATTGCGAAGCCACCGGGTTCACGACCACTCCGTCAGTACTGTCACCCTGGATGCATCTTGATCCGGGGTTCCCTTGAGATCCACTGCCGCTGCGGTCTGGAGGGCGCGGTCCGTGGGAGTCTCGGCCGTTGATGCGATCTGCATAGACGAACTCCTCTGGTCACTGCCCACAGAGCTGCGGGTCTAATGCCACTGTGGTCTAAGGGCTCGGCATCCTGTAGGGCCGGAGGTCCCACCGTCTCTGCATGGAACCCTCTCCCGCAGCTCGACGGCGGGCTCTGGCCTAGTCGGCGGTGTCTCCGACGCTCATCCTCGCCCCGTAGACGGCGACCTGGGTGCGGCGGTCCATTCCGAGCTTCGCCAGAAGTCCCGAGACGTAGTTCTTCACGGTCTTCTCCTTCAGGCTCAGCCGCTCCCCGATCTGCCGGTTGGTGAGCCCTTCAGTGATGAGCTTCAGGATCTGGGTCTCACGAAGGGTGAGATCGATTCGCGCCGTTTTCGCGGCCTGCTCCTGTGCCTGCGCGGTCTTGGCACTGAGGGAAGCGTGGACCCTCCGGGCAAGATCGGGGGTGACAAGGTTCTCCCCTTGGGAGACTCGGAGGATGGACTTGATCAGGTGTCGGCCGTGGATATTCTTGAGCACATACCCAGATGCGCCCGCCACGACAGCGGCGATGCTGGCCGCGTCGTCGTCGTAGGCGGTGAGGATCAGGCACGGGATCTCGGGATGAGCTGAACGGATGCGGCGGCACAGTTCTATGCCACTGCCGTCAGGAAGCTGGACGTCCAGCACCGCAACGTCGGGCAGCGTCGCCGCGACTCGGCCAAGGGTGCCACGCGCGGTGGCAGATTCTCCTACCACTTCCATACCTGGTTCGATATCGATGAGCTGAGCGATGCCACGTCGCACGACCTCGTGATCATCGACGAGGAAGACCCGGATCATGGGAGCCCCGGAGATTTTACGGGTGCCCACCAGAGCGCGCGGGTGCCTCCGGCGCCGCGCGGGGAGAGCGTGAAGTCGCCGCCGTGAGCCCGAGCCCTGGCCCGCAGGTTGTCGGTGCCGCTGCGTCGGGATGTGTCGGAGGAGAGCCCTACGCCGTCGTCATCGACTCTGAGAGTCACGGTGTGGGGAGTCGCGGTGATCTCCACCTCAATCGTTGTGGCGTCGGCGTGCCGTGCGACATTGCAGAGCGTCTCGCGCAGGGCTGCTGCGACGTCGTCAGCCAGGGAGCCGACGATGATGAGGTCGATGGTTCCGACGAAGGTGATTCGCGGCTGTGCAGACAGCGTGTCGGAGAGCTCCGTGAGGATCCTGAGGAGACGGTGACGGGTGGCCTCAGCGCCGGTGCGTGTCTGCAGGGTGAAGATGGCCGTTCGAATGTCACCTATCGCCGCATCGATCTGTGTCACGTGTGTCTCAATGCTGTCGCTGAGTTGAGGGTGTGCCGACGCCAGCGCCTCCAGCCCCAGCCCGGTTCCGAAGAGTCGCTGGATGACATGGTCGTGGAGATCCTGCGCGATGCGGGCGCGCTCGTCGACGATTTCTAGTCGTTGCCGATCCGCCCGGGCCCAGGCAAGGGCGATAGCGAGACCGGCCTGGGCGGCAAACTCCTCGAGCAGCTCAAGGTCATCGTCGGTGAACGGTGATTCGTCGGCTGACCGGGTGGCGCATAGTGCCGCCACCCGGTCACCATCCACGACGAGAGGCACCGCAACCATCGAGGCGCTCGGAATGTCATCGGCGAACGGAACGGGTTCGTCTCCCCCCTCCGGCGTGATGCCGGGCTCCCCATCCATGGCTCGGGCGAGGACGCAATCCATCCAAGGAACTGAGGAACATTCGATCTGTGTGGCACGGTCTCCTCGAGCAGTGTGGACATAGAAATCACGGCCCACTGCTTCAGAGACCACGACGCTGACCAGCTGCGCGCCGGTGAGAGAGACGACGCTCTCTGCAAGCACACCGAACACTTCGCCGCCCTCCGCCGCCAACAGCTTCGCCGCGACCTCGCTCAGCGCTGCACTGAGTTCCTGAGCGCGACGGGACCGTTCGTAGACGCGTGCGTTGTCGATCGCGGTCGCCGCGGTCGCCGCCAGAGCTTTGACCAGAGCCTCATCATGTGAGGTGAAAGCCTTCTCGGAGGGGTTGGTGAGGTAGAGGGCGCCGTAGGTGCTTCCCCGGATCGTGATGGGGACACCGAGAAACGCCTTCATGGCGGGGTGTGCCAGCGGTGCGCCCACGGAACGAGGATCCTCTGTCAGATTCCGCAGCCGGATCGGCGCGCCACCGGTCAGAACAGCACCTAGAACGCCGAGTCCGCGGGGAGGGGATCCCATCTGCTTGACGAGCTCGGGGGACATCCCGACGTGGATGAATCGCTCCATGGTGCCATGGTCATCAACGACCCCGAGGGCTCCGAATCGCGCGTCCACCAGAGTTCGCGCCGATTCTGCAAGGTTGTGGAGGACCTGATCGAGATCAAGATCCCCAGTCACGAGTTGACTTGCTTGGAGCAGGCTCAGCAATCCGTGCTGATCTGTCAGGAAGTGGTTGCTTCGCACCATTTCGGCTCGGCTTGGTGTGGTCACGTCGGGAGCGTAGAGGTCGCGAAAATCTGAAGCTGGAGTCTCCACGTCTGCCCCCGATGGTAGATAGATCTCAGCATATGTCGGATATCACTGGCAGGGGAGCCTTGGTCTCCAAACTCCACGAGCAGACACGGGTGGGTTAGCCGAAACAATCGGTGACAGGTCTGGTCACGCCGCGAGCGCCGTACTGACCTGTCGACAGGTACTCGACACTGTTGGTGGAACGAGTCGTGAATCAGGCCGAGCATCAAGTCTTGGACGGGCGGGCAGCCGAACAGCGGAGGTCAGGATATGAGCTGAACGCCTCGACCATGGGGGCGAGAAGTCACATCAAGGTCAGCTTCCGCTCCCTTGTCGCTGCCCGTCTGTCCCGTGCGCGTGGGCATCGTCGTGGGTCGTGCTGCTCCTTCGTTGGCCGGTGCGGTATGCACCGGTGTCAGCGGACCTCGATGGTGCCCATCATGCCGAGGTCCTCGTGGTCGAGGATGTGGCAGTGGTAGACGGTGCGGCCGTCGAAGTCTTCGAAGGCCACCCGGACCGTCACCTCTCCGAAGGCCGGGATGTTGACCACGTCCTGCCACCGCGGCACGGAGACGTCGCTGCCGCCGTCGATCACGACCTGCATGGGCCACACATGCAGGTGCATCGGGTGGTCCATGGGGCTGGAGTTGGTCAGGATCCACTCCTCCACGGTGCCCACCCGGCCCCGCTGGTCGGTGCGTTCAGCGTCGAACTCGCGCCCGTCGATCGTGAAGGACATCATCTGCCCGGGACCGCGCATCCGGCCCATCCTGCCGCCCATGCCCATGGCGAAGTCAATGGTGCGCCGGGCCGCGACCGGCTCGTCGCGCAGGTCCCGCAGGGCCGGACCCGCGGGCACGGGCCCGGCCTCCCCGGCCGGGTCCCCGGCGACCTCGAGGATGAGCAGGTCGATCGGCTCGTCGTTGCCGGGGCCGTCTCCGGGCGTGGCCCCGCCCATCATGGTGTCCATGCTCCCGCGTTCCAGTGGGGTGGCGCGAAGCGTGGAGGTGCCCTCGCGGGTGTCCACCAGCAGCTCCACGCGGTTGCCGGGGGCCAGTGTCACTTCGGTGACGTCCACCGGCTCGGGCAGCCGGCCGACGTCGCGGGCCAGCAGTCGCAGGTCCTGCCCGTCCAGGGTCAGGCTCAGGTACCGGGAGGGACAGGCGTTGACGACCCGCCACAGCTCCCGCTCCCCGGGGGCTGCGTCGGCCTCAGGTCGGACCTGACCGTTGACCAGCACGGTCTCACCCTCCCGGCCGATCATTCGTTGCCGTGGGGAGACCTCGGCGAGGTTGCCGGAGCCGTCCAGGGTGATGTCGGAGACGACCAGGACGCGCTCACGGGCCACCGGGACGGGATCGGGGTCCTCGACGACGATGGTCCCGTAGAGCCCGGCAGCGATCTGGTCGGCCACGTGCCCGTGTTTGTGCGGGTGGTACCAGTATGTGCCGGGTGGGTGGTCCTGCGGCAGGACGTACTCGTAGTCGAAGGACTCCCCTGATTCGATGCTCACGAAGGGGTTGTCCCCGTTGTTCTCAGGAGACACGTGCAACCCGTGCACGTGCAGGTTCGTCGGGGTCTCCAGACCGTTGGTCATCGCCACCCGGACCGTGTCCCCACCCCGGACCCGAAGGGTGGGTCCGGGCAGCGACCCGTTGAAAGCCTGCACGCTCGCCTCACGCGCCCCGATCCGCACCCGGGCGGGGGCGGCCTCCAAGGCCAGGTCCAGGACCCCGTCCCGGCTGGCCAGCACCTCGGGCTGCACCAGCCCCCGGCCGCCGCCGCGGGTCACGCCGCCGCCGCTGGTCCACCACAGCCCGCCTGCACCCGCGGCCGCAGCGCCGACCCCGACCGCACCCAGGGCCAGCAGCTGCCGTCGTGTCAGCGGGCTCACCGGTCACCATCCTCCAGGGTCCGCAGCCGTTCGCTGAACTCCTCGGTGCTGATCTCCCCGCGCGCGTAGCGCTCCTCGAGGATCTCCCGGGACCGGCGCGGGCGCGCACCGGTCGGCGGAGCCGAACCGCCCTGGCGGCTCCCGTCGCCGGAACTGCCGGTGAGAGCTTTCAGAAGCACAAGCACAAGCACGATCACGATCACGACCGTTCCCACGATCAGCAGGAGCCAGAAGAACCACATCCAGCCCATGCCCCCTCCCATTCCGCTGTCCCACATCATCACGGTCCTCCTTCGTGGCTCGGATTGCTGCTCTCCATCGGCTGCCGCACGAGTGCGACGATGCCAGACGCCGGAGCGGTCAGGAACCCTCCGGCAGCTCTTGAAGCATCCGCTCGATCTCGGCTATCTCCGCCTCCTGGTCCTCGACCACGTGGCGGGCCAGCTCGACGCCCTCCAGATTCTGTCCCTGCGCGACCTGCCGATGAGCCATTTCGACCTGACCCTCGTCATGGACGATCATGTGTTCCAGGTGCAGCCGGGCGGCTTCCGTGCCTTTGAGGGTGGATATGTCCGCCTCGCTCATCATCCCGCTCATCCCGGCCCGGGAGCCATGATCCAGGTCCTCTGTGGCACCAGGGTCTGCCCCACATGTGTCGCGCAGGGCATTCGTGCGCTCGGCCCCGGGCATTGATGACCTCCTGGGTGAGCTCGGCAGCTTCGGGACTGGACCGGAGGCACCGGTTCGCTCTACGTCCTGTGGTCGGCGATCTCTGCGATGCTCGCCAGGATGATTCCGGGGGATCCGAGGGCCACGTCGGTGCCGGGGCATTCATCGATTTCGCCGAGCGTATGGCCGGTCATGGGGCGAAGGTGCAGTCCTAAGCGGGGTCAGCGGGTGGGCTCCGCCCGACTCCGAGCCACGAAAACAGAATTCGGGCGGGAGAGCCGTGCCTCCCGCCCGAATGTTGACCCTTGTCTGAAGCCCAGGTTCAGCGTCCGGACAGGGAAAAACCCTCCGAACTGAATATAACTGTAGGTCAGAGGGCTCATCGGAGCCGCCTGCCGGAATCGAACCGGCGACCTATTCATTACATGTGTCATATTGCGTTCCTGCTGGTCAGTGCCTCGTAAAGCCGCTGATCAAGGGAACTCTGGAGACACAGTATGCCCAGAGATATCCGTCCATACCTCGAGATTCCCGATCTAGACCGTAGTCTTGCCCGTAGTTAGACCGCCCGGAGTTGTCGAGCGGCGGCACGCATTCCGGAGGTGTCAGAAAGGTCCGTGTAGTGCGCGCGGGACGTGGCCGCGTTGTGGCCGAAGAAGGCCGTCCTGACAACCTCGGGGACGGAGTCCAGTAGAAGGCTGTTCAACGTCGCCCGCCATACGTGTGATCGTGCGGTCCTCAGTAGTGCGATATCGAGTTGTTCCGCAAGTACTAGGTAGAGATCAGCGACGGCGGCAGTGCAATTGCGTCCGTCCCAAGCGGCTGCGGGGTCTGCTGGGGAGCCTATGACTCGCTCGTCCTGGTGATGGGATGAATTTCGTCGTTCGAGGATCCTCGCCGCCACCCTGCCGTCTAAGACTGGGACATGGCGGCCCCGGTGAGTTTTCGAGATCGCTGCAGTGACCTCCACTTGCATCGCCCCGTCATCCGAAATCTCAACGTCGCGCCACGTGATGCTTGTAGCCTCGCCGATGCGGAGGCCGGTGGCCGCCTGTAGCAGCGTTAGATCGATGGCGTTCCGCCGCTTGGCGACTCGGTCTTCAAGTTTCCAGCGACCGCGTTTCGGGCTCTCTATCCCGTCGGATGGATCAATGCTCAGGAGGTGATCCACGACGCGGTTGTATTCCTCGCGGCTAAGTGCTTTTCCTCCCCGCTGAGGGAGCTGCTTGGGTCCAAGGTCTAGGGACTCACCCTTGATTGGGTCCGCAATGATGAGATTGTCGCGCTTGAGCTGCGCCACCACGTATTTCGACAGCACGCTTCGTGCCTGGTGCGCGGTCTCCGGTCCGTGGAGTTCTGCGATCTCGCGCAGGGCGTTCTCCATCGCTCGGAAGGTGGTCCCTGACGCGATGCTGTGGCCCCGAAGACTGTCACGGTGGCGGTGAGTTTGGCAGTCGCCGACGAGTTGTTTGAGGACGAGGGAGTATCGCTTTTGGCTGCTCTCCCGGAGACGGGCGTTATCGATGGCCGGTTTCGAAACCGCAGCAATGTAATCGACCAATGAGTCTGTGGTCTTCCAGGTGCTGTTCGCGCTGCTGAGGAGTTCACTCGAAGTCTGCCGCGCACGACGTCGGACCTCGCCCTTGCTGGACCCCTGAGTGCGCTTAGTGACAAGCCTGCCGTCCGGGAGGCGAAGACTCCAGTCAAGAAGCCACACATCATCCTTCATCCGGGGCTGGACACGGTCGATCGAATGCTGTCCCGGTTCCAGCCTCGTCGTGGCCGCGCGCATTTTGGTCGTGTCTGGAACGTATTTCTTACTTGTGGTGCAAGTCAAGCTGCCGTGTTGTTCGCGCACGGTTCGGCCAATAACTATCTGACCCCGCAGCTATCGCAAAGAAGCTACAAATGGTTCAAGAGGCTCGAGCTCGAGGATGGACTACGACAGAGGCGTCGAAACTAGTGGGAAGGAGTAGGGCGACCTTCTAGCGAAATCAACAAGCAGATGCCTCCGGTGGACGATGAGGTGTTCCAGGCTAGCGGTACGCAGTGCGCATCTGACAGATCAGGGACCGTAGGAAAAGCACTTTAAGGCACTTGTCAGGAAACGGTCGAATTGCGATACATGCGTCTGGCAGAGTGGCAAGTCCCATGTGAAGTACCTCGCCGTTGGCTTTTGCAGTCCCGAACTCGGGGCAGAGATGAGGCGTTAATGACTGGACCGCGCTACGTCTCCCATGTGAAGTTGTTCGAGAACTCGCACTCCGCCATGTTGTCTGCTATCGAGCTTTTCAATAAGCCACGCATACTTTTGCGCGAGCGTCGCTACGCCCTCATCTCCGCGGCCGTCACCGGCAAGATCGATCTCACTAACAAAGGAGTTGCGGCATGAGCACGGTATTCAAGCCAGTCGGATGGAAAGTGCAAGGACTTGTGGACTCGGTCGAATCTGGAGTCGTCCAGCTCCCCGACCTACAGCGGCCCTTTGTGTGGCCCAAATCGAAGATCCGCGATCTTCTCGACTCCATGTATCGGGGCTATCCCGTTGGAGAACTGATGTTCTGGAATGTCTCTCAAGAAGAATCGTCCCGAACGATTTCCGGCGCTACTGGACGGATAGGTGCGCACCAGATCATTGATGGTCAGCAGCGGCTCACCAGCTTGTATGCCGTTTTCAAGGGGGCTGCAGTCAGGGATGCGGACTACCACTCAAAGACCATGTCCATCGCCTTCAACCCTGTTACGGAAAAATTTGAGGTAACCAATACCGCCATTGAGAAGTCTGCTGATTGGATTGGCAACGTGTCGGAGTTTTTTGGAAGCCCCTTCAAAGTCCGGCGGTCATTCAAAAAACGCTATGAGGAAGTCCGCGGTGAGCTGAGCGAGGAGATGGAGGAGCTCATCGAAGAGCGCCTCGGTCGCCTCGATAGCCTGCGCAACTACGAGTTTACGGTTGTTGAGATCCAGCCGGACGCAGATAAGAAGGTTGTTGCTGATATTTTCGTCCGGATCAACTCTGAGGGCGTGAGCCTTAAAGCGTCGGACTTTATCCTGACGTGGCTCAGTGTTTTTTGGCCGGAAGGACGGGAGCGTCTGGAAACCTTCGCCCGCGATTCGCGGCTCACCCCTCAACGCGCCAGCGAGATCGCCGGCCGCACAGTGTCCTGGACGCCGATCAACAACTATCTTGCGGTTGACGCTGGGCAGCTGGTGCGCGTGTTGGTCGCCGTCGGACAGACCCGAGCCAAGCTCGGGGACGCCTACAACGCGCTCCAGGCCAAGGACCGCAGCACCGGCTTCGTCGTGTCTGAGCGGCAAGAGGCTGAGTTGGCAAAGCTTCAGGCCGCACTGCCCGTCGTGCTCAAGGATCTGCACTGGACTGAGTTCATCAGGTGCCTCGCTGTGGCCGGTTTTAAGTCGCGTAAAATGGTCACTTCGGACATGAACGTCCTGTCCAGCTATGCGCTCTGGATCCTGGGGCGTACCCGCTTCGGCGTAGACGTCACTACCCTGCGGAACCTGATGGCCCGCTGGTTCTTTATGTCCCAGCTGTCCGGACGCTATACCGGAAGCGCGGAAACCCAGCTCCAAAAAGATCTGGACCGTTTGACGGCCATCGATGGCAGCGATTCGAGCAGCTTTGTCTCGACACTTGAGACAGTCATTTCTGCCGAGCTGTCGGACGATTTCTGGACACTGCGCATGCCGGATTCACTGGTGACCTCCTCATCCGCTCTGTCACCCGCGTACCAGACATACCTCGCCGCGCTGAATATTCTGGACGCAGATATGTTCATGCTGAGGAACAAAGTCCAACAATGGATGGATCCCTCCTTGCCTGCGACCAAGGGAACGGAGGGCCATCACCTGAACCCCCGCAAGTACCTGGAAAACGTCGTCGGCATCAAAGACCTCAAAAAGATCAACCAGGTCGCCAACTTCGCGCCCACCGACTGGAGCACCAACATCCTGATCTCCGACCGCGAGCCCGCCGAATATTGGCCGGCCCTTGTGGCCGCGCGCGGGTTCAGCGGGGACGCGCTGCGGCAGCAGATGTTCTGGCACGCTCTCCCTGAGGATTGGGAAACGATGGGCTACGAGGAGTTCCTGCAGGAGCGACGGATCCTTATGGCCCAGGTGACGAGGTCCGGCTACGAGCAGCTCAAGTCCGGACAGTCGGTAGCGTCCCCGGCCATTCAGGTGATTGCACAGCCGGCTACCCATCTTGAAACCGATGTCGTTGACCTCATCGAAGCTGGCATCCTTTCACCCGGGGATTCCCTCGGCCCCGCCGATGACTCCATCAGGATGCGGGCCGAGGTAACTGAAGACGGAGTGGTCGTCATTGACGGTCATGAATTTTCCACGCTGGACGCCGCCGCGCATCACGCCGGCGCGGACAACGTTCCCGGAGCTGAGTTCTGGCAGGTGGAGAACGAAGAGGGCGAGCAAGTCGCCATTCAAGGTCTGATGAGTCAGCAATGACGAGATCCAGATGACCACCGAGCTCAAGGGCAAGGACACCTACTTCCTGCCCTTCAACCTCGGCGACAACGAACACACCGGCAATCCTGTCAACCCGAAGGGGTCGGCCCCCAGCTATCTATGGGAGCAGGTTCTGCAGCGCGACTCGTGGCTGAACATCATCGGCGAGTTCCTACACCTGGAGGTCAGCGACAAGCCCAACCCCGTCAGCGGTGAGCGGGAGGTCCGCAAGACCCTACTGTTTCACCGCTACCACCAGTGGGACGTCGTCAATCAGCTGATCGAGACCGCCCGGACCGAGGGCCTGGACGTGTTGCAGAACTACACCAGCTATAAGGTCACGTACCGGCTGGCGCACGACGTCCGGGAGTACGACTCCGAGGACTCCAAAGTGGAAAAGTCCGAGGCGCTGAAGTCATTGATGAGCTAGGTGAAGCTCCACCCGTACAACATCAGCCAGAAGGTCCAGGTGATCGTGGAACACTTCCGCCCAACGTCGCCTGGCGCCTGGACGGCAAGGCCATGGTCGTCACCGGATCCCGCAAGGAAGCCGTCCGGTACAAGCTCGCCATCGACAAATATCTCCACGACGAGGGCTACTCCGACCTGGCCCCCATGGTCGCCTTCTCCGGCGAAGTCACCGACTCCGAATCAGAGCCCGATTCCTTTACCGAGACCAACATGAACCCCGGTCTCAAGGGCAGTACCTTGCCGGAAGCCTTCTCGACGGACGAGTATAAGATCATGCTGGTAGCTAACAAATCCCAGACCGGCTTTGACGAGCCGCTGCTCGTGGCGATGAACGTGGACAAAAAGCTCTCCGGCGTCTCCGCCGTGCAGACACTGTCCCACCTGAACCGCACTGCCGTGGGCAAGGACCAGACCTTCGTGCTGGACTTCGTCAACAACCCGTACGAGATCCTGGCATCCTTCCAGCCCTACTTTCGCGAGGCCGCACTGGACGGTATCGCCAACCGCAATGTCGTCCGTGACCTTCAGAACAAGCTCGATGCCGCCCAGATCTACACCGAGTCAGAGGTGGACGGACTTGTGAAGTCCTACGTGCTGGAAGCCGGTAGCAACGCTCTCTCCGGCTGGGCGGGCCCAGCGAAATCTCGCTTCAACACCCGGTACAACGCCGCAGTCGCCCATGAGGACAAGACGGCCCAGGACGAACTGGACCTGTTCCGCAAGGACCTGAGCTCGTTTGTCCGCGCCTACGATTCCCTCTCCAAGATCGTCGACTTCGCCGATACGGACCTGGAGAAACGCTCGATCTACTTCAAGCACCTCCTGTCCGTTCTCCGCGTCAACGACCCAAAGGTGGCCCTGGACCTCTCCGGCGTTGTGCTAGCGAAATACGCACTCAAGGACGTGGGCCAGGCTCAGCTGAACGTCTCCGGCGAGGACGCGCTGCTGAAGCCACCGACCGACGTCGGAACCGGCCAAGGAAAAGACCCCGTTCTGGTGACGTGGGAAGAAATTATCCAGCAGGCCAACCTGCCCTTCGAGGGCGAGGAGCTGGACGCGGTGGCCCACTTCGTCAAAGGCGTGCGCCGGGAACTCGTGAAGAACGAGACGCTGCAGAAACAAGCCCAGAACAACTCCAGGAGCCACGTCGGCGGCAGCCCGCGCCCGGAAAAGGCCGTCACCGACGCCGTCTCAAACTCCATGGACAGCCACTACAATCTAAGCCTCCAGGCGCTGGGAGACAAGACAAAGATGACTGGTGCTTTTAAAGATGCTGAGCGAGCTGTTTTACGAGGAGCTTCAGGTATGAGCGGCTATATTCCCACTCCCCAACGCTTGGTGGCTTCGGTGGCACTCGTCGGGAAATTGGAAAACTGGTGGTGACCGCACTGGCCGCGCGACACATGCGCCCGCTCGAGAAGGACTTGGAGGATGACCTTTCGGCCGATTTATCGCTGCCCGGGCAGGACTTACTGATCATTGGTCGACAGGTGAAGACAGTTGGAGGGTTCATCGATTTGCTCGCGATTGACTCGACCGGTGTCGTTCACATCATCGAGTTGAAGCTCAACGTTGCTTCCCCCTCCGCCATTAGCCAGGTTCTCGCCTATCGCCGCGCAATCAAGTGGCTGAACAGGGAGGCGATTATTCGTCTCGTCGGTAACGGCGATCTCAAGATCAACTTGGTGGAGTCCTTCCGACGGCACTTCGGCCACCCGCTGCCAGCGACAGTGAATGAGTCTCAAACCCTCGTGATCATTGCAAAGTCCATCCACACGCTAACCGCTGACAGCATCTTGGAGCTGCGCGAGGAGGGTTACCCGGTCCCAGTCACGACCTTCAGATACATCCGCGGGTCCGACGCGGTCAGGCTCATCCCGTGCTGCCGGAACGATCAGAACGTGGAGGAAGGCTCGCACACGGGCACGACTCAGTCGGCACCCCCAAATCGCATCATTGCGCTACCGAAACGATCGAGACGTCGGCTACCCATTGACGAGGACATCCGACGGTTCTGGTTGACCAACGTGCAAGGGTTTGGGGCCTTCGCAACCTTCAGTTTCATCTTCGAGCGCTACGAGGACTGGGTTGGCACGCAGCCAGCCAACGGCATACAACGCCGCAACAAAGGATTTGTTGGCGAACAGGTGCGTGCGATCACGGACGAGACCAACGAGTGGAGCCGTGTTTGGGTCGATCGTCGCAGTGATCTGGCTGTTTACAACACGATCAAGCCACCACCGTCTGTTCGGACATACCGCGCCGACAATCACGCTGTGGCATACCAGCGGGCTCGAGAGACCTGACACAGGAGATTTAGCGACCAACACGCCATCGCTCCCTCCCCTCCCACACGATTCAACCACTCACCGCTGGAAGCTAGTCAGAGCGAGTGGAAACCAGACTGTAGGTCAGGTCAAGATGTCACCTATCGGTGCGGCAGACCCGATTCTCAAAGGGTTGCCCGAGCTGGCTTTGGACTAGCGGATCTGGTGGAGCTCAATGAACACCGAGGTTGGCGGCAGCCCGTGAGTCTCCCCAACCTCGCCAGCCAGTCCCAGATCGGCTACCGCAAGACTTACAGGCGGTTCATACCGTAGTTGCCACGACGTCGACGTCGACCGCCACAACGCTGGCGATGGCGGCGATAGCGGCGATGGCGGTGGTGGCGGCGGTGGTGGCGATGCCCCTACTGCGCAAGCCGCAGCGTTGTTCATGTCGCCTTCCGCTAGGGGGATAGGGGCTGTCGGGCATGTAGGGCCTAGGTGAAGCTGTTCCGGGTGGTTAAGTCTGGGGCTCCGAGTTTGTCTCCTCTTCAATCGTCAAGCTGCGAGTAAATGTTACCGATCGTGCACTTACATGAATGTTACGGATCTTGCACTTTCCTGAATGTGCAGGTACGGTTACTTTCATGAGAAAGCTGAACAACGTGCGCGAGTTGGGCCTCGCAATCCGTGATGCCCGGCGGTCTGCGGGGCTCACCCAGCTACAGCTCAGCAAACAAGCCAACGTCTCACGGCGGTGGTTGATCGCTGTCGAGAACGGCGAGGCCAAAGCCCCCGATGCAACCAAGATCTTTGACACCCTACGCGCATTGAACATCAGCTTTGGTCTCGGTTCACCTGAGGAGGTGCCTGCACCGCGGCCGAATCAGGCGGCGGCTGATGCGCTGCAGATCATGGATCAGCAGTCATGACCAAGATCCTCAACATATTGCTCTACAACGAGCATGTCGCTGACCTCACGGAAACCAGGGGCGGGGCCCATGAGCTGCGCTATCTGACGGACTATTCCCCGGCCCCGGTGTCGTTGTCTCTTCCGTCGAGTGTCCGGGGCCATAGCAGCAGGAAGGTCAAGCCGTTCCTTGAAGGTCTGCTTCCAGACCGTGCCGACGTCAGGGAGGCGATGGGGTCAAGGTACGGCGTCTCCGGGGTCAACCCGTTCGCCCTGCTGGCCCATATCGGCGAGGACTGTGCGGGTGCGGTGCAGTTCGTGCATCCCACTCGGCGCGATGCGGTGCTCCAGGGCAGCGGTGAGTTTCACGAACTCTCAGACCGCGACATCAGCCGTCGTCTGCGCGAGTTCAGAGCTGATGTGGCCACCAGCTGGGTCGCCACCCAGGAGCACTGGTCTCTCGGTGGTGCACAGTCGAAGTTCGCAGTTCGGGAGGAGAACGGTCAATTCCACAGCGTCACCGGAGCGGAGCCCACGACCCACATCATCAAGCCAGGGATCGCTGACCTCCGCGACCAGGCGCTCAACGAGCACATCTCCATGACGGCGCTGCGGATGGCAGGACTGCCAGCGGCTGAGACACAGTTCAGGGAGTTTGAGGACCAGTCTGCTCTGGTCGTAAAGCGTTACGACCGGGACCGGACGGCTGATGGTCGGTTGGTGCGCATCCATCAGGAGGACATGTGCCAGGCACTCTCGGTCTTCCCCAAGGACAAGTACGAGTCCAACGGGGGACCTCGGGCGGTTGACATAGTGACTTTGCTGCGGGAGACCTCGGGCGATCATGGGCCTCGCAACATCAAGCGCTTCACGGATGGCCTCATTGCAAACTACCTCCTGGGGGCCCCAGACGCTCACGCGAAGAACTACGGGGTCATGCTTGCCGGTGACCAGGTGAGACTGACACCGCTCTACGACGTCGCCTCCGGTTACCCCTACGACGCATCGACACAGACGGGTCTGAAGTTTGCGGCGATGAAGATCGGGAAAGAGTCGCAGTTCGGCAGAATCGAGCCCAAGCATTGGCGGCGCTTCGCTGCAGAGACAGGTCTCGATGCGGACGCACTCTGTGCTCGGGTCTACGAGCTCGCGACAATCCTCCCGGATGCAGTCAGTGACGCGATCCGCTCAGAGGCCCCCATAGCTGATGAGCTTGGTCAACGACTGCTCGACAAGCTCGCCTTGATGTGCGAAGTGGCCCAGAATCAGTATCGGGATTTCAACGCGATCGCTGTCGCTACAGGCCCTACACCCGGGACCTAAACGACAGTCTTGGTCGAGGATGCGCGATGCGACGGTGCCAGGGGACATTACCGGCATGATCACCTATAACGCTGGGCTCGACACAGGTGAAAGTCGCGAGGGGGAGACTCCGCGGCGGTGAGAAGCCGGTTTATCCGAGCGTGCCAGATGGCCCCCGTCGCAGGAGAGATCACCGGACCATCTCTACCGAATGCCTTGCAAAGCGAGCTGGCGTCTGCGCAGGTCAGCTGCGGGTGTGTCCGGCGGGGGTTGTTCTTTACGGGACGTCCGGAAAGATTCCGCTGACGGACTGACGTGCGGTTCGTCTACGCTCCCACTCACGGACGAGCGGGAAGCCGACGTACCACCAGGCTCACTCAAGCGGTTCGCCGATGTACCTTCCCACAATGTATAGATCGGACCCAGCCATGTCGGTAGCGGCGGTCCCCTCAGACACATTCACGACCTCGATGCCTTCCCGATTGAGGGATTTCACGACCGCCTGGGGGTTCTGAGAGCGGGTGACGGCTGGATGCCCACTGAATCGCCACTCTCCGGCAACTCCCGACGGACCCCGATCGAAGCGACCGTAGACGAGAACGTTATGAACACCCTCTCGCATCTGTTCCTTCTCGAGGGAGTCGTGCTCACTATCGATGAACTCGATCGAATCCGAGTCGTACCTCGAGGGTTGGCGCTCATCCGGAAGCCACGTGTCGGTGATCGCAAAGGCAATCCCAGGTCCAACCGCCAATTGAATCGAGACTTCTTCCCGATCGTCACGGTAGCCGGACACGGGCCAGACTGCCGATCGACCTGCGGCCATAAGGTCGTACGCCGCCGTCTCGAAAGTCGAGGCCAATTGGTCTGAAATTGCGATCACGATAGAGCCATAGTGCAGATGCTTCATGCGAGCACCGTATCGGGTTCATAGCTCATGAGGGTTTAATGCCGGTTTGAATCCTCGAGTGTCGGGCGGAGCTAGGCTGGCGGCCGGAGGATGCCTTCCATCATTCGGGACCATAGCCGCTTGCTTTCCCTTTTGCCCGCGAGGCGAACCTAGCCGTCAGATGGTCGGTGGCGCAGGTTGAACCTCAGGTGGGTGATGAGACCTGGTGGGGGAGCAGCCCCTGGAGATAATAAGAGCCAGGAAGGGAGCGACCATGATCGAACAGACGAGCCATTACTCGGGTCTGAGAAAGGAGCAGATGTTCGACCTGTTGCGCCGCGAGATCCTCGCAGCCCGACTGAAGATCACCCTCGACGAGAGGCAGGGGCGCACGACCTCGGACGAGGTTCGTGCCCTGGCGGCGACTCGGCTACCACCGCGCGCTTGGGTGCTGCCGAAACGAGACCGATCGCGAGGGGAGTAGGGGCGGCTACGACCAAGGCGCAGTACGACCTCAAGAGCAAGGCAGAGATCTTCTACATCCTGCGCCGTGAGATCCTCGCCGCACGTCTGAAGATCTCCCTGGACAAGAAGTTCGGCCGCCCAACCTCGGAGAAGGTACGGCGCTTCGCCGCGATGGATCTGCCACCGGTCATCAGATAAGACCCGGGACCGGCGCGACAAAGCGGGGGAGTCCATGGCTGCCGCTTGGGCTTCTCCACAGGAGAAGCGACTAGCGAAAATGATTTCGGGAATGATTACTGCTCTTGAAGGAGGTCTTCTTACGTCAGGGCTGGTGAGTGGCGGCTCCGCGGTGGCACCTCCCCAGTCGTGGTCGTGGGTCTTTGATTTTGACGTGTCTCTTCGGTGCGGCGCAGCTGCATCACCAGATGCAGCGAAAGCTTCTATGCGCTCACGAGATTCTCATCTCGTTACCCGGGTCGGCCTTGGCCGACCATGGCACCTCGTCGATCCATCACCTGCGGTTAAGCAGGTGGAATCTTTATCTCACGACGGGGTCTAGATGTGTGAGTCTCCCGCGAGACACGGCGAAGCCGCAGTCGCGCGTAGACGCTTCAGCGTCTGTGGAAAACAGGGCTCATCCGACGTAAGCGAAGCGAAGTCGGTGAGACCTGCCAGGGCACCCTGACACGGCCCCACAGGGCCGTGGGAGGGTAAGGAGCGCCAGCGACGCAGTAAGGGCCTGAGGGAGCGCCAGCGACCGAGGGTGACGGAGGACGAGACGGGGGAGCGAAGCGAGCTCGGAGAGGACGAAGTCAGGAGTGTCGGCTGTGCCGACCACCGAGCAAGTTGAGGAGGAGCGCAGCGAGTCCGAAACGAAGCGCGGTGCCACTCCCCCTTATGCCCTTTTCTTTCTTTCCGACCTTTAGGAGCTTTAGCGGATAAAGTCGGAAGTCTCTACACGTAAATCAGGGGAAACGCTTTCAACACCCACCCCGTTGACACCCCCGTAGATGCCGTTGAAAGGGGGTGTCGGTGTTGAAAGGGGTGTCGTTGCCCCTGGTCAGTGGCTCTTGGGTGTTGAAGGGCGCAGCATATACGTGTCACCCTTTCAACGACCCCGTTGCAACCCCCTCCAAGAGCTTCTCTGCGTGCCGTTGACAGGGTCGTTGCTCACCGTGTCATTGATCCTGTGGGGGCGGTGATTCTCTGTGCTGATCGCCCTCTCTGGGTGCTTTTGACGGTGCCTGTGGCTGTGATGTGGATGCTAGGTACCTGGGGTCATGTGATGTGTCATGAACGCGTCACGGATCCTGTGACCATCGAGCATCAGAGTCAGTCTCGATGTTGTTCTCCCATCGGTCCCTCCTCGTTTAGAGCCAGCTTCGATCCTGTGGATAACTTTCCCTGACCGTGGTTTCGTTCGTTGGCGCAGTGAGTTCGAATCGAGGTGCTCACTGGTAGAGCCCGAGACTGACAGAAGGGGGATCGTTCTCGTCACCCGTAGGTCCACCTCGGAGGGACCATGTAGCCGAGACTGAACGGCCCGGTGGAACCTGGATGAAGTTGGTGTGGCAGGGCAGTTGGGCGACGTGAGACTGCGAAACGAGATGAGGCGAGACGGCCTCGACCGCGTCTGCCTGTCTGCACCAACCGTCACCCGCAAGACTGGGCTCCCTTAGATGGGAAACGGCTCTTCGGAAAGAACCGAGTTGCTGACATCGCCGCCGCGGTCCTCGCAGGGCCGTGCAAACTTCGTCGTGGCAGCGCAGGATTTCGTTGCGATCGTGACGAATGATGGTTCATAGACTGTCCGAATTTGGTGACTAGCCCGTCCAAATTCGGTGATAATTCTGTCAGCATCGATGCAGAATCTCGCGTAGATCTCGTATCTGGGCCGTATCGAGCCTGGTTCTGCGCCGTCGCGAGACTGCCAGATTTTGGTGCGTGCACGGTCGACATCTGGTCGCAATGTCGGCACCGCGTTCTGGAGTCAGCTGCCAGCGACCGGAGTGTGGTCCTCAGAGCCCCTCTGGAATACGTAAATGAGCGCGTCTGGACGAGCCCGCGGCGATGGGCTCGATGAAACTGACTTGCGTCAGCACGGTGCAGAAGAAAAAGAACCCCGCCAGGAGCGAAATGCTCCCAACGGGGTTTTTGAATCGGAGAAGCCGTGCCAGGACCTGAGACACCGTTGAATCCGGGCGGCGTTATCAAGGCCAACGGGCCACCTTAGACTTCGGCGGCAGATGCCGGCACTGCGGGATCAGACGTCTAGGCGGGGTGGTTCGCGTCGGCCCCCACGTTGAGCTGTTGCCCCGGCGATGACCACCACAACGATCCCCACCGTTTGAACAGCGCTCGGCAGCTGGGCCAGGACGATCAGGCCCAGCAACAGCGCCAATGCCGGTTCCAGCGCCATCAGGGAACCGAACGCGGTGGCCGTCATACTTCTCAC
Source organism: Nesterenkonia sp. DZ6 (assembly GCF_022565835.1). Classification (NCBI taxonomy): domain Bacteria; kingdom Bacillati; phylum Actinomycetota; class Actinomycetes; order Micrococcales; family Micrococcaceae; genus Nesterenkonia; species Nesterenkonia sp. DZ6. The sequence continues at coordinate 200,665 of NZ_JAJOYW010000002.1, read as the reverse complement.
AGCGGCGAGTACACACCATGGTGACACTTCTGGCCTTTGGCACATGCAGAGATCGGCTTCCATGGGCCATGGGCCATGGGTCGGGGCGCAGAGCCCCGACCCAACGATCACAACAACCCAGTTACTGATCTCATGCGATCAATTCCATATGCGGGCCCTGGTGCACCGCCAAATACACTCGGTCGCGCAGAATGTTCGTCTCTGGATCGGTCAGGGTGCGGTGCAGAGGTCTGAACACGATTCGCACGAGAGCATTGACCTGATTAGGTTTGAGGCCGAGACGGCGGCGCGCAGGCTCCGGAAGCGCTTCATAGGTTGTCCGGGTCATCACGCTGACGGTCTCGACATCTTCTAGTCGGTCAGTGACAGCGGTTCTGATGCGATCGCCGATCGTTTCATCGTCATCTTCTTCGTTGATCACGATGGAAATATCACGGCTGATCGCCGGCAGAGTTGAGACCGGGGCCCATGGGTTCAGATGATGCATCTGCTGCTCGATCCGGGGATCCGAAGTACGGAGGACACGGATATCGTCGATCCCTTTTCGCAACATCAAAGCCCGGTCAAGGCCCATGCCCAGCGCTAAACCTGACCATTTATCGGGGTCGAGTCCTGCGGTGATGAGCACGTCAGGTTCAATGAGCCCACATTCGGCCAGTTCAAGCCACTCACCGTTGATCAACACATCGAGTTGTCTTCCAGATCCATCGGCGGTGTAGGGGTGGATCGCGGGCACCGCTCGCCATTGGGCCCCTGGAATGACCGCCTCTGCGATCACGACGAGCATGTGGTCTAGGTCTGTCGAGGTCAGACGCGTTGTCGAAGCGATGCGCCAGAGATCGACTTGGTGGGGTTCCCCGACATGAGTGCGGTCGATGGCGTCGCGACGGTAGACCAACCCGGGGAGAACCTGCAGTTCGTCGAGTCCCTCGTCTGGTCTAAGGGATCGTAAAAGCCAGGGGATGGAGGCGGAGGTGTGGCTGCGCAGCATGACTGTTGGACTCAGGTAGCGGGAGTACCTGATGTCTCGGGTGATGGCGCCCGGGTCGAATCCAAGCCGGTCATAGTTGTCCTCGACGGGAACTACAGGGCTGCTTCTGTGCCATCGCGCGGGCACGCCCCAATTGTCGGTGAGTGCATCGACCACAGCGGCAAGTAACTCCTGCATGGCATGGGGGCCATCAGCCGGGTCGGAGAGGTCGCGGAGGGTCAGCGCGGCGGTGACTTGATCAGAAGAGAGATAGGTAGAGATGACAGGTCCTTTGGGTGCGAAGTTGGTAGGGGAGAACTCCCTCGGCCAACCCGTCGCCGTGGACCTGGCTAAATACGCCCGCGCAGCCCATGGCGGCCGGTTGCCGGCCGAGGGCTGATAAATCGCTGAATGATGAGCATTCCTAAAAGGTAGCGCCGCGAACATGGATCTGCAACCGAGAACGTGGTGCGATCTGTGGGGGATGGGCCGAAAGACAAGGACTCAAAGACTGCTCAGCGGGGCTGTCGAACTCCAGGAGGTCGGAGGGGCTGAAAGTCGCGGCGAGCATTCGGATTCGCAGCAGGTCTTGCTTGCGCTAACCGCAGATCATCACCGGATCTCAACCACTTCATGCGCAGAACCTAAGCATCGGACGCCGTCGAGCCCTGCTAGCGCGTGTCTGGGGTGTAGCAGTGGTGAAAACGTGCCTGCTGTGCGGATAGGCAACAGGGGTTAGTCCGGTCTCGAGGGCCAGGGATTCATTCATGATGGTCTCGAACGTGACGCGCGTATTAGGCCACCACGAACGCTGGGAACTTCGAAGGCAGACGCGGCCATGTGGTTCACGTCGAGCCGGCATCTCCGGCTGAAGGCTTTTCCCATCCCGTACGCAGCAGGGAGCGCAGGGCGTTACTCGAGGCCCCATCGGCCAGCACAGCGCCGCCGACCCACACAGTGGCCAACACGCCGAGGAACAGTTCGCGCTCGCCTACCCACGGGTGAGCTCGATCATCGCGCTGGGCCGCGGCAAGAAAATGACCCGTGGTCTCGACCAGTGCTTCGCAGGTGATGGCCAAGGGAGAGGTGTCCTGCGACAGCGCCGCTCGAAGCGGCTCGGGCAGTCCGTCGAAAACCGTGACGTACTCACTGAGCGCCTGCAGCCATGCTTGCAGGGCGGCACCGGAATCGCTTTGGTGCCGCTGGATGGCTTCCCTGCGGGCTTGCAACTCATCCCAACGGGCCTGCAGCAGTGCGGCCAAGAGGGCTTCCCGGGTGGGGAAGTGGCGATATAGGGTGCCTGGCCCCAGGCCCGCGCTTTTGGCGATGTCGTGCATCGGTCCGTCTACGCCCTGCTCGGCGAAGAACTGCTCGGCCACTTCGAGGATGTGGCTGCGGTTGCGTTCCTTGTCCGACCGCGTTTTTCGGGTGCTCGCAGCTCGATGGCTCATCGTGGGTCGCCTCTCTTTGACAAAACGGACACTGCGTCCTTATCTTATAGGAAGGTAAGCGGACGGGCTGTCCATATAGTGAGGGGCGGTCGTTGCTCACCGGAAACCTCGACCCGTTCGGGTCATTCACCCATGACGTAAGGAAGACCGACGTGAGCAACAACTCGTTCCTACTCGGAGCCGTGCTCGGGGAGATGCACGGCAATCACCCAGGTGCCTGGCGGATGCCGACCGCTGATCCGGGCTCCTACACCGACACGACCTCCCTCGTGCGCGCGGCTCAGAGCGCCGAACGCGGTGGTCTGGACTACATCTTCCTTCCCGACCGAGTCTTCATCTGGGGAGACCTGGAATCCAGGCCGCCCATCGTGACGATGGAGCCGACCTTGACCCTGGCGGCGATTGCCCCCGCCACCCGCCGGATCGGCCTGGTCACCACGCTCTCGACCTCCTTCGTCGAGCCGTACACGATCGCTCGTCAGCTGCGCGCACTGGACGTGATGAGCCACGGTCGCGCCGGCTGGCAGGCCATCCCCAGCTACGAACCAGAAGCCTTCGCCAACTACGGACTCCCCGTTCCACCGCGTGAGGAGAAGTACGAACGCTTCAACGAAGTCATCCAGATCACCCAGGCGCTGTGGGGAAGCTGGGACAGGGCGGCGGGGGCCCCCGACAAGGCTGCAGGTCGGTTCGCTGACACCTCACAGATTCGCCCCATCAACATCCAGGGTCGTCATGTCGCCTCACGGGGGCCGCTGCAAATTCCCCCGTCGGAGCAGGGTCAGCCGGTGATCTTCATGCCCTTCGCCAGCGGCCTGGGTGTGCAGGCCGCCGCCAAGTACGCCAACGGCATCATCGCCCATTCCTCCTCGATGGAGCAGGCCAAAGCCCATCGCGAGATGATGCGTTCGATGACGGTGGAAGCTGGCAGAGACGCGGACGAGGTGAAGTTCCTCTCCTTCTTCACCCTCACGGTCGGCGCCACCCTTGAGGAGGCCGTCCGGAGACGCATGGTGCTGGAAGAGGCCGCCGGGATCGAGGGGCGTCTGGCTCAGCTCTCTGCCGTCATCGGAGTGCGCTTGGACCCAGCTGATCGCGATAAGCCGCTCACCCCGACACAGGCTTTGGGGCTGCGGCCCCATCCCGGAGTCGCGCAGGCCGCGTACGCCATCGAGCTCGCCCAGCAGGGGCGGACCCCGCATGAGATTCTCGGTCATGGAGTGCTTGACCAAGCTCCCTCCCTGGTCGGAACCGCTGAACAGATCGCAGACACGCTGCAGGAGTGGGTGCAGTCCGGTGCCTCCGACGGTTTTACCATCGTCATCGATGACCTGCACGACGGGATGGATGCCTTCGTAGACCAGGTTGTGCCAGTCCTGCGGCGGCGCGGTCTGCGCCCTGACGATTACACCGGCGAGACATTGCGTGATCACCTCGGCCTGCCTGAGCAGCTCGGCATGGACCCGCGCCTGGACACCGCGTCATGACTGCGGGACAGAGTTCAACTCCTCGACAGGTGGCTGAAGCGATCACACCGGGGCAGATGCGCCACGCACTGGCGGGGTTCTCGACCGGCTTGTCAGTCGTTGCCGCTGAAGTCGACGGACAGATCGTCGGCATGCCGGCAAACTCGCTCGTGTCGGTGTCGCTGGATCCACCGCTCGTCTCGCTGTCGTTCGCGCACACGTCGACGACGTGGCCGGTCCTGCGGCAGGCCGAGCGGTGGGGAATCAGTGTGCTCGGTGTCGAACACGAGGAGGTGCTGAGAAGTCTGCGACGACCTGCTTCCTCGAGGTTTGATGGCCTCCAGATGGAAGTCAGAGGCCAGGCAGCCTTTGTCGACGGTGCGCTCGCGACCATCGAGGTCCTCCCTCGTACCGCGGTCGAGGCAGGTGATCACACACTGATGCTGCTTGATGTGGTTGCCCTCGACCGCGACGAGGACCGCGAGCCCCTTGTGTTCTTCGATAGTCGCGTCCGGAAGCTTGCGAGATAGCGAGCTTCCGGAGCTGAGGAACGTCGCGCAGCACCGCCGCGCTGGCTGGGGTACCCGGTGAGGGATCCTTTCGCGGACGGTTCAGCCCTCCTAAGGCTCGTGACGGGGTAGCCTCGCCGCCATGAGCGGAACACCTCAGGCACGCAGAATCGTCGGGCTCTTTCCCGGCTACAGGTGCGACTGGCCCATGCGGTAAAGAGATGCGGCATCAAACCGGGCGCGCTCCAGATATCATGTGAGTCATGACACAGTTTGTGCTCATTCACGGGGCCTTTCACGGTGGTTGGTGCTGGGATCCAGTCGCCACGAATTTAAGGGAGGCTGGTCACACCGTCGTGACCCCTGATCTACCTGGGGCCGGCGATGATGACACTCCCCACGAGGAGGTCACCCTGGACGCGGCAACGGAGAAAGTGATAGACGCGTTGCGTGCGTTGGATGAGCCGGCGGTGCTAGTTGGACACAGCATGGGTGGGGTTGTCATTACTCAAGCCGCGGCTCAAGCTCCGGAGTTAGTCTTGCGCCTTGTCTATTTGGCCGCGTTCCGTCCTAGTCATGGAGAGTCTTTACTGGATCTCACCGGGTTGCCGGAAGGTGTTGGTGATGGAGTCCAGGCCAACATCACCGTGGCTGGGGACCCTCCAGTAGCTACGTTCGACGCATCCAAGGCGCTGGGCGTTTTCTACAACGACGTGCCGGAAGAGGTTGCTCAACTCGCGACGAGTCGTCTAGACCCGCAGCCTTTGGCCGTGTTTGCCACGCCTATTGATATCGAGGGTGCAGAGATGCCACCCGCGGAGTACGTCATCTGCGCGGCGGATCACGCCATCCCCCAGCATTACAGGTGTTAATGGCCTGTCGCCCCCAAGCCCAAGTTCATGAGCTTCCGGCGGGGCACTCCGCCTTCTACTCCCATACCGCCGAGGTCGTCGAAATACTCATCGGGGCCGCGAATGAGATCTCTGGCGATTCCAACCTGACAGTCCCTGTCTAGACTGCGCCGGCACGTGCGCCAGAGTCTCCAGGAAGCGATTCCGGTGGCATCGGCAAGTCTTGTCGCTCCGCCTAAGAGCAACGGTGCCAGACTTAGGGGATCCGGAAGAAGATCGTTGCGGTAACGCTTAATGCTGTTCATCGTCGGAGAGGTCTACACCGAACTCAAAGCCGGGCCGTTGAACCCGACCAGAGGCTCCGCATGGTTGGAGGCTACCGAGGCCGGCGCAACGAGTCAGCCAACGTGACGCCCAACCGGGGAATCTCGGACAAAGGCGCTCCCATCGAAGCGACCTAAGGGTGGGTCACTGAGGACGGCGATGTGGTCAGTGACCCGACCGAGCGCCGTCTGTTCTTCTTCGACTTCGCGGTGGGTGACGACGGTGATCTGTAAGACTGAACGGTGGACCATCGGTTACCGGTCGTTCTGTGCGCCTTGGATGAATAACCGCATCGTTTGCGGCCGAACAGTTCAAGCCCTGCTGTGGCCCTGCATGAACTGTTCCGACGTCAGACGTTCTCCCAGCTTGTTTGCAGCGTCGAGCATTGTGGGCACGTACCGGTCCAGATCCTCGCGCATGGAGTAGCTGACGATACCGATGGCTGCTTTGAGGGCGGGGCCCGCAAAGACCGGTACAGCCACCGAGGAGGACCCGGGGTGGTATTCCTGATGGCTCAGCGCGTATCGCTGGGACCGAATCTGTGTGAGTTCGCGGGTCAGAGAGTTGCGATCGGTCAGCGTCGCCTCGGTGTAGCGCTCGAGGGGCATAGCGAGGATCGCTTCCGTGAACGCCTTTTCCCCGAACGCCAGCAGAACCTTTCCAATGCCAGTGGCGTGTAGGGGCATGCGGGAACCGATCCGGGACGCGTGTGGGGCTGTCGTGTCGGCGGTGAGTTTTTCCAGGTAGAGCGCGTGGACACCCTCGCAGACAGCCAGCTGGACGGTGTCCCCGGATTCATATTGGAGGCTGAGGAGGAACGGCATGGCCATTTCTCTTAGCTGTCCATACCAAGGTGCCATGACGCCCATCTCCCACAGCCGAATGCCTAGCCCGTATCGTCCGTGCTCGAAGCGCTCGAGGAACCGGCCATCAACGAGCTCCCCCACGAGCCTGTATACGGTGGACATCGGGATGCCGGCCCGACGAGAAATCTCCGTCAGAGTCATCAACTGATGGTCTAGGTCGAAGGACCCCAGCACTTCCAGCGCACGGCCGGTGACTGACTTGACCGGACTGCGATAGGGCTCTCCAGTGGCCTTCCCAAGTGGGGCGGGGTTCATGGGACCTGTCTCCATTCTAGGTTCACAGTAGGGGTCTTGGCGGGCTCATAGGCGAGTCAAGACCAGGCGTTTCGGACAGCGCCTTGGCCACGTGGGCGGCCACAACTTTCATCTCGGCCAGGAGGCGCTGCTCCTGCACTGCGTTGGGTCGGTCAACGGGTGTCTTGTCGGGTTTGTGCCCGGGAAGCGGCGCGGCGCTGAGGGCCATCGGGGGGCGTCCTGTGGCGTGGATAGGTACGGCATATTCAGTGCCGTTGTACCGGTCGGTCGTTAGTGCCCAGCCTTGTTCCTGGACGGCGCGAACGATGCGTGCCAAAAGTGAACCCTCAGGTTCCCCCAGCGCGGGTCTGGTGGGGGCGGTTTCGCCCATGGTCGCGAGGATAACGTGGCCGGCGGCGCAGCCAGACAGAGGCATGGACCGCCCCGCGCCACCGCCGGGGTCACTGGCGCCGTTGGGCAGCACTTCTTCTAAGCACAGGGCACGCTGTTCGCGCAGTCCGTGGACCCGCACGATCATACGTCCGCGGATCGCTAGCTGGAGCAACACCGAGCGCAGTCCCTGGCCGATGACGTCGTGTGTGGGGGAGAGAACCCCCAGCTCCCAGACCAGCGGACCAATGCAATACAGGCCTGCGGGGGTGCGGTCGATCGCCCCAAGCCCCTCGAGTGTGGTCAGCATGCGGTAAGTGGTCGGGGTTGGCAGTCCGCAGCGCTTGGCGATCTGAGACAGGGGCATGGCTCGGTGTGCATGGTCGAAGGAAGAAAGCACCGAAAAGATGCGCTCGGCCACGGACTTTGGGGGTGAGTCATCTTGCGGGTCAGGCACCATAGCTCTCCTATCTCTGGTCCCTATAGTACGAATAGATTCTGTTCAGTGAAACATCTAGGCCCTCACTCGTCTTGATCCCCGCTACGACAAGCCAATGGACACTGCCTTTTCACTGAGTGAAATGCTTCCTAGTGATACAGCTCACCTTCTGCCACTCTGGGGGAACGTTGACATACGCGAGGCCCACTACGACGGGTCTGACCATTTCCTGGCACAGCCGGGACGCGCCGATTCAAGCACCACGGGGAGCACACTATGACTTCTGAGACGAACAACCAGCGCAGGGCCGAGCATGACGGCGACAACCGTTCATTCCCGGATCCATACAGCCTTCTAACCCCTGTGGGCGCTGAGGGGTGGGAGGAGATGTACGCCTATCACAACAGGTTCTTGCCCGAGCGGAAGACAGAGGACTCTGCCAAGACGTGGTTCCGCAACTCGTTGCACTTCCCCGAGGTCTCCTACCCGTTCGACCAGTCCATCATCGACGGATCCTTCACCGGCACCGGAGTGACCAACACCCGCGTCTTCGCGCTGCCTCCGGCCAAAGGTTTGGATGTGCGAGTGATCAATGGATACACGTATATGTCCGCACTGCCCAGCCCGGACGAGGAGGAACAAGCTCGCCGAGCGGAGGAGTTCGCCGCCCGAGCGAGCTATTACTTCCAGAATTGGGATGCCCTCTACGAGGAGTGGATAGGTCGGGTGACCGAGGCGATCCAAGGAGTGGGGGCGCTGGAAGTCCCGGCGTTGAGTGAGTTTGAGCCGCTCGCGTACGTCACGAAAGACCGAGGACCGACTCAGGGCAATCAGCTGCTTGCCGCCTATCACCGTCTCCTCGAGTACGGCGATCAGATCTGGACCCTGCACTCGGAGTTTCTGAACCTTGGCTATACCGCGTATCTTCAGTTCCTGACGCTGTGCAAGGAGAATTTCCCAGAGATCGATGATCAGACCGTCTCCCGCATGGTCAGCGGCGTGGATGTGCTGCTGTTCCGCCCGGATGATGAATTGCGCAAACTCGCGAATCGCGCTGAGGAACTCGGTGTAGGCGACCAGGTGTTGAACTCCAAGGATGAGCAGAGCCTCTCCACAAACCTGGGGGGCACCCCTTCCGGGCAACAGTGGTTGGAGGCACTGGAGCAGGCGAAGGACCCGTGGTTCAACTTCTCCTACGGCTCGGGCATGTACCACTCCCACCGTTCTTGGATCGATGACCTGGCAATGCCCATTCGAGGCATCGGGGACTATATCGAACGACTGCGTGCTGGAGAGGACCTCACCCGACCGACGCAGAGGGTCGCGTCCGAGCGCGATGAGATCGTGGAACAGTACCGAGACCTGCTGGATGAAGACGTCGTCGAAGCGTTTGATCAGGCCTTGGAGCTCTCCCGCACCGTGTTCCCCTACGTGGAGAATCACAACTTCTATGTCGAGCACTGGTTCCTGACCAACTTCTGGAACAAGGTCCGTGAGTTCTCCGCCCGATTTGTGGAATGGGGCTTCTGGGGCGATGTTGAGGACGTCTTCTTCCTGCGCCGTGCTGAGGTCGAAGAAGCCATCCATGACCTGCAGATGGCCTGGGGCGCAGGTGGCACGCCTCAGGGCGGATTCCACTGGCCAGCCATCATCGCCAAGCGCAAGGAAATCTACAAGGCGCTCTCAGAGTGGAGTCCGCCGCCGGCTCTGGGCCCCGTGCCCGAGCAGGTCAACGAACCGTTGACGATCATGCTGTGGGGCATCACACCCGAGACGGTGGAACGCTGGCTCGATGCCCAGGACGGCAACGCATCCAAGAGCGTCTTGACGGGTTTCGCAGGATCCCCGGGAGTCGCCGAAGGTCCAGCTCGCGTGTTGCTGCGCCCGGATGAGCTGGACACCATCCAGCACGGGGAGATCCTCGTGGCCCCAGTGACCAGTCCCAGTTGGACCCCGGTGTTCGGTCGCATTCGCGCAGCGGTCAGCGACATCGGCGGCATCATGTGCCATGCGGCGATCGTCTCGCGGGAATACGAGCTGCCCGCGGTCGTCGGCGTCGGCTTCGGAACCTCCACCATCAAGACCGGCCAGTGGGTGCGGGTCGACGGTGACAAGGGCGTAGTGACCATCCTGGGCGAGGCGCCGACGACTGACTCCGACGCGCCAGAAACTGTTTAAGGAGATCGACCATGGGAAAGTACACCAAGCGCTTCGAGGAGCTGAGCTCCACCGACCGTGAGACAGTGGGCGGCAAATGCGCGAGCCTCGGTGAAATGGTACAGGCTCAGTTGCCCGTGCCGGCCGGATTCGCGGTCACTGTCGATGCATACGAGGACTTCCGCGACACGCAGGGACGACGTCAGAAGCTCAGAGACATCGTCACCGGCGTTGACCCAGAAAACTCCGCATCCCTGCAATTGGCTCACGACCAGGCTGTCGCACTGATCCTGGAAGCCGAGCTCCCTGCGACGATTCAGGATGAGATCACAGAGGCGTACCTCCAGCTCACGAACGAAGTGGCTGCTCGACGCGGGGAGGACAAAAGTGACCGAATCGCCGTGGCGGTGCGCTCGTCTTCGGTCGACGAAGACGGCGACGCCGCCAGCTTCGCCGGCCAGCAGGAGACCTACCTCTGGGTGACAGGGGTCGATGACGTCATCGCGAAGGTTCGCGAGTGTTGGGCCAGCCTCTACACTCCCCAAGCCGTGGCCTATCGCTCCCGGATGCCCGAGACCGAAGGCATGGAGGCCTCGAAGATCTCCGTGGCGGTCCAGCTCATGGCCGATGCCGATGTGGCCGGAGTGACCTTCACCGTCAGCCCGCGCACCGGTGACCGCTCTGTGGTGGCGATCAACGCCAGCTGGGGTCTGGGCCAGGCCGTGGTCTCAGGCGAAGTGACGCCGGATGAATTCTGGCTCTCCAAGGTAGGCCCGAAGATCACCGAGCGCCGGATCGCCCGGAAGGATCACGAGTACGTGCCCAACCCTGAAGGAACGGGCATCGTGTTCCAGGAGGTGGACGAGGCCCGCCGCGAAGAACCGTGCCTCAGCGATGAGGAGCTCTTCCAACTGTGCGAGATCGGAGTGCGCGTGGAGAAGCACTATGGCTTTCCGCAGGACATCGAATGGGCCATGGAACGCCACGCCGACGGCACCTCTCACGTGATGTTGCTGCAGGCTCGGCCCGAAACCCACTGGAAGAAGCGCCGAGCGGATAAGGACAAGAAAACTCCGGCCACCACGACCGGCCTGTTGAACCTCGTATCCCAAGCCGCGAAAGGAGCCCAAGGATGACCAACGAAGAACACGTCAGCTGGCAAGATCTGTTGGATCTCGTCACCCAGCTCGAACACAACTCCTACGAGGCAGCCAGCGTCCAATTTGGCGACGTCTCAGTACGCCTGTCCAAAGCTGGATCCCTGCCCACCGAGACGAACTCCTCCCCAGCCGCACAAGCCTCGACGACGGCCCCGGCAGTGTCTCAGGCTCCGGCGACTCCCTCAGCTGCGCAGCCCACGGCCCCATCCGCTCCGGAACCCGTCGTTGCACCAGTCACGGAGTCCGTAGCGGGGGAGGCGATCACTGCTCCAATGATTGGGGTCTTCTACCGCAGTCCATCACCGGGGACGCCCGCCTTTGTGCAGGAGGGCGAGGAGGTTCAAGCCGACACCACGATCGGGATCATCGAGGTCATGAAACTGATGAACCCGGTGACCGCTGGAGTGGCCGGGCAGCTGGTGTCCTTCAGCGTCGCAGACAACGAACAGGTCGAGTTTGGCCAGGAACTGGCCATGGTTGATACGGGGGTAAATAGTGAGCACCGCTGAGGCGCCGAAGAAGCCTGTCGTGCTCATCGCCAACCGCGGAGAGATCGCGGTGCGGATCGCTGCGGCTGCCCGCCGTATCGGGGCCAGCCCGGTTCTTGCAGTCAGTGCAGCAGATGTGAATTCGACCGCCGCACGAAATTGTGACCGGGTGGTGGTGATCGGTCCGGCCCAGGCGAGCAGCTCCTATCTCAAGGCCGAGTACATCGCCGAGGCCGCCGTCCACGTCGGGGCCGATGTCGTCCACCCCGGATACGGGTTCTTGAGCGAACAGCCTGAATTGACAGAGATGCTTGAGGCCGAGGGGATTGCCTTCGCCGGCCCACGCGCAGAGACCCTGCGTGCGGTGGGAGACAAGAGCAGCGCTCGCGCGGTGGCGGTGGCCGCCGGGGTTCCTGTGGCTCCGGCGATGGAGATCACAGATCCCGCCAACACAGCTGATCTAGCAGATGAGATCGGTTTCCCTGCGCTGATAAAGGCCGTGCACGGAGGCGGAGGTAAGGGCATCCGCCTCGTCCACGACGCCGAGGATCTGGCCCGCCAGGCCCCCCAGGCCGCCGCGGAAGCTCAGGGCGCATTTGGCAATGGGGCGCTCTATGTGGAGCGCTACTACGGGGCAGCCCGGCATGTCGAGGTCCAAGTTTTCGGCGATGGCCATGGTGGCGCCCAGATCTTTGGGGACCGTGACTGCTCCGTGCAGCGCCGCCATCAGAAACTCATCGAGGAGTGCCCTGCCCCGGGGCTTTCGGAACAGCGGCGACGGATCGTCCACGACTCCTCTCGCGCCCTGGTCGAACGGCTGGCCTACCGAGGAGCGGGCACCGTGGAATTCTTGGTCGACACGGCCTCGGAGGATGTCGTTTTCCTCGAGGTCAACGCCCGCATCCAGGTCGAGCACCCCGTGACAGAAGAGGCTTTTGGAGTGGACCTGGTCGCCGCTCAGTTGCGGCTTGCTCTGGGTCAGGACCCTGAGCTGCCCGACGTGCCGCCCGTCCCGGCATCTTCGGTGATCGAATTGCGGGTCAACGCCGAGGACCCCGCTGAGGATTTCCGCCCCAACCCGGGGCTCATCAAGAAGGTCGAGTGGCCCCGAGGCCCCGGCATCCGAGTGGAGACTCACGTGTATGACGGCTACCGCTTCCCGCCCTTCTACGACAGCCTCATGGGCAAGCTCATCGTACGGGCCCATGATCGTCCTGCCGCAATCGCTGCTGCCCTGGCCGCGGCCGAGAACACCGTGGTCGAAGGGATTGCCACGACCCTGCCCATGCACTGTCACGTCCTGTCCCAACGCGAGTTCGTCGCCGGTGGAGTGACGACGTCATGGTTCGAACCGATGTGGCAGCAGCGAAACTCGCCCCGACCAGTGAAGGAGGCTGCGCGATGAGCGCAACCCAGACCCAACCTGCCGACACCGTCCGGAACGGGCGCGGTCCTGTCCGTTTTGTTGACACCAGCCTGCGTGACGGTAACCAGAGCCTGTGGGGAGCTATCGGCCTGACCACCGGCATGGTCGAGGCCCTCGGCCAAGCCATAGATCGAGCCGGATATCACGCCCTGGACTTCACCAGCTCCACGAACTTGTCCATGGGGGTGAAATTCCACCAGGAGAACCCGTGGGAGCGAATCTCCCGGATGCGCGCGGTCACCCCTGACACCCAGCTCTCGGCCATCACCCCGGGCATGCGCTTCATGTCTTGGGAGAAGTCCCCGGAGACCGTGATGCGCATGGCCCTGCGTCTGATGGCCCGCCATGGAGTACGTCGGCTGCAAGTGGCTGATCCCATGAACGACGCCGACGCAGTAGAGCGAGTCTCCCGCTGGGCCAAGGAAGAAGGGATCAACCACGTCGTGGCGGCCCTGACGTTCACCGACAGCCCGGTGCACACCGACGACAGCTATACCGAGAACCTGGACCGCTTCGTGGCCGATGGCAACATCGATGCCGTCTACCTCAAGGACCCCGGGGGGCTGCTCACCGTGGAACGCACCCGCAGCCTCATCCCCAAGCTCCGCGCAGGTGCCGGGGACACGACTCTGGAGCTGCACAGCCACTGCACCACTGGAACAGCATCGGAACTCTACGTCGTCGCTGCCGAACTGGGCGTGGACGTATTGCACACGGGCCTGGGGCCGCTGTCCAACGGCACCGCCCAGCCCAGCATCGAGCAACTAGTGAAGAACCTCGACGCTGTGGGCATCGATTACGCCCTCGATCTCGATGCGGTCAAGGAAGCTGCCGAGATCCTGAGGGAGATCGCTAGTTCCCAGGGGCTGGAACCGGGCCGGCCGACTGAATTCGATCTCTCCCCGCACCAGCACCAGGTTCCCGGCGGAATGATGTCCACGTTGAAACGCCAATTGGACGAGATCAAGATGGTTGATGCCCTGCCGGAGGTGATCGACGAGGTCAAAGCGGTGCGTCGTGAGATCGGCTATCCCATCATGGTGACCCCGTTCAGCCAGTTCGTCGGCAGTCAGTCGCTGCTTAACGTCATGGCGGTCCGCAACGGGCAGGAACGCTACAGTCGCATCCCCGACGAGGTCATGCACTTCGTGTTGGGCCACTATGGCACCCCTGCCGGTGCCATAGCGCCAGAGGTCGCGGCGAAAGTTGAGGCCTCGTCACGCGCCGCGCAACTCTCCGCTGAACCGACCCCGGTGACAGTCGACGAGCTTCAGGCCGAGTATGCCGAGCGTCTCGGTCGTTCTATGGATGAGGAAGAGCTGTTGCTGCGCGTGGTGCTGCCCAGCGAACAGGTCGAGGCCATGCGCGCCGCAGGCCCGGCCCCAACCTGGTCTCCGGGTGGTGTGGACGCCCCCGTGACGAACCCTGCCCAGTTCATCAAGGCAGTTCAGGATCTGCCTGGTTGGAGACACCTCGCCGTGCACAAGAACGGACAACGTGTGGAACTGCAGCGCACGAGTGAACCCCCTACAGGAGCCCCCCAATGACTGTCCAAACCCTCGAGAGCCGAATCGCCGAAGTGCGTGGGGTGATGCTCGACATCGATGGGTGTCTCATCATTTCGGATAAGCCTGCCGGTGAACACGGCCAGCCCCTGCCCGGAGCAGTGGAACTCATCGGGGCCATCCGTCGATCGGGGCGCTCCCTGGTGGTGTTCACCAATGGCTCCCAGAAGACACCCGAAAAGATCGCGGAGGGTCTGCGCTCGGCAGGACTGGACGTGACCGACGAGGAGGTCATGACGCCGGCTGTCGTTGCCGCCGAGGTTATCGCCAGGCGCCATCCCGGGGACTTGATCCTCGCTTTCGGAGGAACTGGAGTCACGGATCAGTTTGAGCAGCGAGGGATCGCTCTCGCCGACCATGAGGAGGCGTTTCGAAACGGACCTCCATCAGTGGCTGCGGTGGTCATAGGTTGGGACACTGAATTCGGTCGGGACAAGCTCCGAATCGCTGCTGAGGCCGTTGCCGCCGGAGCGGTTGTCTACTGCACATCCGACGCGCCCAGCTTCGCCTCGGCCTCCCGGTTGAATGTGGGGGTCTCTGGGTTCATCGCCTCGGGATTGGCCCATGTCACTGGGCAGCCCTATCGGACCCTTGGGAAGCCTTCCCCAGAGGCCATGGAAGCCATTGAAATGCGGCTGGGTGTCGCAGCGGAGGAAATGGTGGTTCTCGGTGATGACCTCGTCCTGGAATGTTCCATGGCCAAACGCCACGGCGCACTCGCTGGACTTGTCACCACTGGCACTCACTCGGCGCAGGATGCACTAGCCGCCGGTCCGGATCGTTCCCCTGACTTCGTCATCGACAGCCTCCACGAGATCATCGGAAGTTTCCAAGACGCTCCCATGCTCTCCGGCAAGAAGGGATTCTGATGCCTGTCAACTCTGGCACCACCGATACAGGGACCGGACTCTCGACCACTGACTCCCGGCGCCCCGTCACGTGGGCGCCGACCGAACAGTTCCGCACGAGCACTCGCATGTGGGACTTCATGCTGTGGCTGGGCCGCACCCGGGGTGTTGATCTCAATGACTACCGGGAGCTGTGGCGGTGGTCGGTGACCGAGTTGTCCGAGTTTTGGGCCGCTGTGGCCGAGTATTTCGAGTTGATCGGCGATGACCTGCACGGTCCTGCCCTGGTCGAGGAGCGCATGCCGGGGGCTGTCTGGTACCCGGGCGCACACATCAACTACGCGGAGAATGTTCTGCGCCATGCAGCCGATCCTGCATTGGCTGACACCACTGCGGTGCTCACCATTGAAGAGGACAACTCCACCCAAACCCTGACGTGGCGGGAACTCGAAACTCAGGTGGCTTCGTTCGCCTCCGCGCTCCGCCAGCAGGGGGTGCGTCCCGGCGACTGCGTGGCGGCCGTGTTGCCCAACGTGCCCGAGGCGCTGATCGGATTGCTGGCGACTGCGTCCATCGGGGCGGTGTGGACGATCAACTCACCAGAACTCTCCCCGTCCGCCACGCTGGACCGGGTCCGTCAGCTCGAACCCACGGTATTCATCGGAAGCGACGGTTACCGCTTCAACGGCAAAGAGCTCGGTCGCCTGGACCACATGGCGGAGGTGATCGAAGGCCTGCCCACCGTTGAGCACGTGATCGTCGTCCGCAATCTGGACCCTGAACTCAGCATGCCGGCGGGTCAGACGGCATTCGACGAGATGGCGAGCCATACTGCGGCGCCATACTATGAGCGACTGCCCTTCGATCACCCGTTGTGGGTGCTGTTCTCCTCCGGGACTACGGGCCAGCCCAAGGGCATCATCCACGGCCACGGCGGAATGCTTCTCGAGGCATGCAAAGGTACCGGATTGAACCAGAACATGGGGCCGGGCGACCTCTATTATGTGGCGGCCAACACCTCTTGGATGGTATGGAACACCTTGGTCAATAACATGGCATCAGGAGCCGCTGTGGTGACCTATGCCGGGTCTCCCACCTACGGTCGCAAGGACCGACAGTTCGATGTGCTGGCGTCAACTGGAGCCACGATGTTCGGCGTGGGAGCCGCCTACCTCACGCTCGTCGAGCGCACCGGATTGGAACCCGGCACGGACTGGGACCTGTCCCGACTGAAGTCGATACTCTCCACAGGTTCCCCGCTGCCGGACTCGACCTGGGCGTGGGTGCACCGGGCCGTCAAAACCGATGTCCATCTGGGTTCAGACTCTGGAGGGACCGACATCTGCAGCGGGTTCATCGGCTCCAACCCGTTGGAACCGGTCCACCTTGGAGAGCTTCAGGGCCCGCTGCTGGGTGTGGCGGTGCAGGCCTGGGATGACAACGGCGGAAGCGTCGTCGGCGACGTGGGAGAAATGGTGATCACTCGCCCCATGCCCTCCATGCCGGTCCGCTTCTGGGATGATCCGGATGCTTCCAAGTATCAGGCCGCCTATTTCGAGAAGTACCCCGGGGTGTGGTGCCAGGGAGATTGGATCACTGAGACGCCTGAGGGGACGTTCATCGTCCACGGCCGCTCCGATGCCACGCTCAACCGCCAGGGCGTCCGCCTGGGCTCTGCCGACATCTACGCCGCATTAGAAGGTATCGCAGAGATTCAGGACTCTCTGGTGGTCGGTGCCGAGCAGCCCGACGGTGGATATTACATGCCGATGTTCGTCGTGCTCAGCGAGGAGACGGAGCTGGAAGACGAGCTTATTGAGCGGGTGAAGCAACAGATCAAGAACCGCACCTCTGCTCGTCACGTTCCCGACGAGATCATCCAAGTTCCGGCCATTCCCAAAACGCACTCCAACAAGCGCGTAGAGGTCCCGGTGAAGAAGCTGTTTGCGGGCGTCGTGCCAGAACGGGCCGTGAACTTTACGTCGCTGGCCAACCCAGAGGCCATGCAGTGGTTCATCGAGGCTGCTCAGCACTTCCACCAGAAGAAGGCATAAACGTGAGACCCAGTTCTACTTGCAAACCCGACTTGCCGGCCATGGGCGGCCCACGCTGCTGGAAGAACTGCGCCCCGCATCCGCCAACGCCCCTCGAGCTAGCCCGAACCCGGAGGATCCTACGATGACCTACGAGTATGGTCTCGACCTCGCGTCTTTGGACGCGATTGACATGCACGTGCACATCGAGTGCTCCGACCACGGGCACCCGTCCCTGCCCGCCGCACTGACCAAGGCCTCGGCCAAGTACTTTAAATCCGAGGACCGCTCCCCGTCCCTGGACACCATCGCCGAGCGCTACCGGCAGTGGCGGATGGCCGCCGTCGTCTTCACCGTCGACGCCACCACGGCCCTGGGTCACGAGCCCAACTCCATCGAGGAGATCGCCGAAGGCGCGGCCCGCAACAACGACGTGCTAATCCCCTTTGGCTCCGTGGACCCGCTCCAAGGGCACGAGTCGGTGGAGCGCGCTCGTAGGCTCGTCGAGGAATACGGCGTCAAAGGCTTCAAGTTCCACCCGTCCCTGCAGGGCTTCAATCCCTCGGACGAGCAGTTTTATCCGCTCTACGAGGCGATCCAGGACTTGGGTGTGCCGACCCTGTTCCACACCGGCCAGAACGGCATGGGCGCCGGGCTGCCCGGTGGGGGCGGCATCAAGCTGGGTTACTCCAACCCGCTCCTGCTGGACGCGGTGGCCGCCGACTTTCCCGAGCTTCAGGTCATCATGGCCCACCCTTCAGTCCCGTGGCAGGAGGAGGCCAACTCCATCGCCACCCACAAAGCCAACGTGTGGATCGACCTCTCCGGCTGGTCGCCCAAGTACTTCCCTGAGTCGCTGGTGAGAGCATCCAACCGGATGCTCCAGGACAAGGTCCTCTTCGGCACCGACTACCCGCTGATCACCCCACAGAAGTGGATTGGTGCCTTCGAGGAGCAGTCCTTCACAGACGAGGCCCGCCCCAAGATCCTCAAAGACAATGCCGTGCGCTTGCTTGGACTGGAGGAGGCGTAAGCACAAGTGGTCAGGACGTCCACCTGCGGAGGGTCCAATGCGCAGAGGGGCCTTCACCGGCTGTGTCTTTGGTTCTAGGGTGGGCGTGTGCGGTGATTGATTCGCCTCCATCGCGCAGTTGTATGTGGAATGTAGAAGGCCTCGTCGAACTCGCTTCAGTTCGGCGGGGCCTTCAAGCTTCGCGACGAGCCCCTTGTGTTCTTCGATAGTCGCGTCCGGAAGCTGGCGAGATCGCGAGCTTCCGGAGCTGAGGAACGTCGCGCAGCACCGCCGTGCTGGCGGGGGTGCCCGGTGAAAAATCCCTTACCGGACGTTCTCCAGGGTCTTGTGCGGAGGTGTCTCGTAGCTGGGGAGCATTCGAACCCGCCGACACGCTTGGATAAAGCCTCTGGTGCGCGATTTCGCGAATCTTGGGTAGAGGAGAAGTGTCTCGTCCGGTTGCCTTGCAACGATCCTTTGAGACGAATCAAGGCTGGCGAGACATCGGGTTAGTGCTCAACAGAGAAGGCCATGTCTGCCAATCAAGCGACCCGTGGATCCAGGCCGTACTGGACGGGAGCACCTAGGTGATCACGCAGGGTCTCACCCTCATAGTCCTCATGGAAGAGACCGCGGCGCTGCAGGATAGGCACCACCTCGTCAACGAAGGTGTCGATCCCGTCTTCATAGACGTCGGGGGAGAACCAGAACCCGTCGCAGGCGCCTGCTTCGAACCATTCCTGCATGTGATCGGCCGTGACCTCGGCGGGTCCGATGGGGGAGGGGTGGTAGTCGATGATCCCGTGATAGAGGATGTCCCGCACGGACCAGCCCTCCCGAGCGATCCTCAGCGCCGTCTCGGATCGTGGGTCTGAAGGGTTGGCTCGCGCGGTCGCGAGCTTGTCCGCGCTCAACGGGTGGTCCAGATCCTCGGGGGTGAGGGAAAGGCTGAGCATCATGCCCAGGTAACCGACCCGCTGGTGGATGCTCGGTTCCACGAAGCGTCCCCGACGGTTCAGTGCGTCACGTTTGGTCGGGGCGATGGCGGGCATGATCCCGGCAATGAACTTGATCTCCTCGGGATCGCGTCCTGCCTGTTCGGCTGCGCGGCGGACGTTCTGGCGCTGCCGGATGGAGTCTTCGATTGTGAACGTCGCCCCGATGACGGCGTTGGCGTAGCGGCCAGCGATGCCGAGACCGTGAGGGCTGCCGCCGGCCTGGAAGATCACCGGCTGGCCCTGCTTCGACGGCGGCACCTCCAGTGGCCCGCGGGAGGCCACGTGTTGGCCTTGGAGGTTGATGGGCTGGATCTTGGAGAGGTCGGCGAAGACTCCAGCTTCCTTGTCGGCTATCCAGGCGTCTTTCTCCCAGCTGCCCCATAGTGCTTGGATGATCTGGATGACTTCATGGGCCCGGGCGTACCGGGTCTCCTTGTCAGCGATCTGGGAGCCGAAGTTTGCCGCGATCGCCGGGTCGGTGCTGGTGACCGCGTTCCACCCGATGCGGCCCCCACTCATCACATCCAGGGTCTTGAGGGTGCGAGCGAGGTTATAGGGCTCAGAGAAGCTGGTCGAGGCTGTGGTGGCGAATCCGATCTTCTTGGTCGCCCGGGCCATGACCGCCATTGTGATGAAGGGGTCCATGGTCAGCATGGGTGCGACGTCGTCGGCTTTCTGGCTCTGTGAGGCGAAGTCGGGCAGGAACACGAATTGGAACTTCCCTCGCTCGGCGGCCTGGGCGTATCGGGCGTGGGCGTCGAGGTTCGCGTAGTTATAGGGGTCCACGTTCTCGGCCTGCCAGGCGTGTGCCTGGGCGCCGTATCCGTTGCCCATCTGCATGCCGATTAGCATCTTTTTCTCGTTCACTTGGTCGAACCTTTCTCATCGTGCGTCAGTCAGGGATGTCTCAGGCGTTGAGGGCGTGGAACGTGCCGCTGTGGAACACCAGTGGTGTCACCTGGTGGTCACGGGAGTGATCCACCACGGCGAAGAACGCGACGACGTGATCACCGGCTTCGATCTCGGAGTGGCGCTCCACGATGAACGTCGCGGCGGCATCTGGCAGAGTCATGGCGCTGCCCTCGTGTTGGTGCACCTTGATGCCCTCGAAGCGATCTGTGCTGGGTCGGCGCAACAGGTCCGCCCGAGCGGCGTCGCCGGCGCCCAGGGCAGAGATGCCGAGGCGTTTCGCTTGAGACAGCGTGGGCCAGGTCGTGGAGGTGTGGGCGAAGCTCATCGATACCAGAGGCGGGTCCAGCGAGACCGAGGTGAAGGAGTTGGCCAGCATCCCGAGTGTGCGTCCCTGGACCTCTGCTGCGATGAGCGCGACCCCGGTGGGGTACGCGCCGAGCGTGTGGCGAAGGGTGAGGGGATCTAGCAGCGGGGGGCGTGTCATGTAGGTCCTATTGCAGGGTAGGGTGCTCACAAGAGAAAGAAACGGAGCGGTAGTCCGCTTAGTCGAAATATACGGAGAGATACTCCGGATAGCAACTGGAGGGGTGGTCATGCCGACCGAGACCAACCGCAGCCCGCGAGCAGACGCTGCGAGAAATCGGGCCCACATTCTGGAGATTGCTGAACGGTGCTTCACCGATCAGGGTTTCGAGGTGCCGATGGCGAGCATCGCCAAGGAAGCCGGAGTCGGGCCCGGGACGCTCTACCGGCATTTTCCTGACCGCGAGGCCTTGATCGCAGCCCTGGTCGAAGACCGGGTCGTGGATCTAAAAAGTGTCCATGATCAGCTGCTGGAGTCTGACCATGATGCCGCGCATCGGCTGAGCCTCTGGTTGGAAGCGGTGCGCGCGTGGATGAACAGCTACGAGGGGATGCCTGAACCCTTGCGGCAGGCCTGGCAGGAACAGGCCACACCGTTGGGGGTCAACTGCACCGGTGTCATCGATCTGACCACCGAGATCCTGGAGGATGCCCAGCGCCAGGGGGTCGCTCGAGCGGACCTGACCGGGCGGGATCTGTACCTTGCCAATCTTGGTGCCGCCTGGGCCGCTTCGGCGCCCCTGGCAGATCAACGCACCAGCACCGCCATCGCGGAACTGTTGACCGCTGGTTGGCAGAACCCCGTCGCTTGAGCGACATAGACCGACCCCGACCGGCTGAACAAGCGGGCGGGCCAATCCGTACGTGCAATGAAGGAGAACCATGAAAATTGGGATTCTAGGAGCCGGATTCATCGGGTCGACACTGGCCCGGAAACTCAGCGAAGCCGGCCACGAAGTCAAGGTGGCGAACTCTCGCGGCCCCGAGACCATCAGCCCAGACACTACGGCCACCGGAGCCGTAGCAGTTGATGCCGCAGAGGTCGTGACCGACGTCGAGGTGCTCATCACCTCGATCCCGTTCAACAAGATGCCCGGGATCGTCTCGCTCATCGAGCAGCTCCCTGCCGAAGCGGTGATTCTCGATACTTCGAACTATTACCCGATGCGCGACGGGAGCATCAGCGTGCTCGATGAAGGTCTCGTGGAGAGTGTCTGGGTGACCCAGCAGCTGCGTCGCCCAGTGGCCAAGGCGTGGAACGCCATCCTGGCTGACTCCTTCGCCACGAAGGGTAGGCCATCCGGGGATCTGGATCGTGTCGCGATCCCCGTCGCCGCTGATCGTGAGCAGGACAGGGCGATCGCGATTCAACTGGTCGAGGAGACCGGGTTCGACGCCGTGGATGCTGGGTCTCTCGCAGAGTCTTGGCGGCAGCAGCCCGCTGCGCCGGGTTATTGCACCGACCTGACTCGCGAGGAGCTTCCCGCGGCGCTTCAGGCGGCGGAGAAGGACCGGATCCCCAAGCGCAGGGACCTCGCAATGACCGTGATCAAGGAGCGCGCCGAGGCGGAGGGAACAGTGAGCGGTAATTATCTTCTCCGTCTCAACCGAGCCATCTACAGCTAAAGGGTGGCGGGTTGCGGCGGCGGCCCTCACGGTCAGGGGGTCTGCCGCACTCATGGGTGACGTCAAACTGTCACCTATCGGTGAGGCAGACCCATGGCCTTGTGAACCGCCCTGTGTTTAATGTGTTCTGCTCACCTGTGAGGGACGGTGACCGCTGAGGGTCCGTCTTGCGTACACCCGCATTCTGCTTGAGGACTCGGTGCCCGCTGCGGGATCCTCTACCGTTCGCATCATTCTCGCAGCCTAGCGCTGCCCGCTCGCTAGCTCCAGGGAACTCCCAGGCCACGGACACTGCTTGTCCAAGAAAGCCTTCTTGTGTCATGACTAACTCTCGAAGGTGCGAGTGATTAAGTAAAACCCGTGTCAGGAAACAATCTCCCCTTACACTCCGGCCGCGGGGTTTGCGCGTTCCTATTGCAAGCAAGCGATCTCGGCGTCAGGCTCGGGGCGCCGCTCACTACGCAGCTAATGTGAGTGAGCCGCAGCCCGTTTAACAGCGGCAGAGAACCTGGGACCTTTCAGAACTCTTGGAGTAAGTCTTCACGCGGGAACGAGGCCTGTTGGAGGGTTCTCACAGAATCCTTGCAACATTGACGTTCTGTTAGGGTTGGGTCATGATGACACCAGAAGGAGCAATTGTCCTTGGCTATGGCGGATCAGAACACAGCAAAATCGCTCTGACCTGGGCCGACAATATTGCCGCTGAACTTTCTCGCCCTCTGCAGGTGATTGTCTCAGCATTGCATGTGCGGGGAGCGGCTGATGTGCCTCAGCACCTCCGGGCGGGTCATGTCACCGACGAGTTGAACCAGCTACTGGCTGAGGCAAAGGCCGCGCAGACTTCAGTCACGAATGTGCTCAACTCTCCGGGCGATGCCCTCGTGCGTGAAAGTAAGCATGCGTATCTCACTGTGCTCGGTGCGCGAACGCATGGCCCGCTTCAGAGCATGGTGTATGGGTCTGTGAGCCAGCACGTTACTCGTCAGGCCACCGGGCCGGTCGTGGTGGTTCGTGAGCCGTATGCTCCCCGCGCTGGTCTCATCGTGGTTGGGATAGACGGCTCCGAGCCGAGCAAACATGCGTTGGAGTTCGCCATGCGGCATGCCCGAGATACCGGTGGGCGTATCCTTGCAATGCATGTGCACAAGCACGATGGCCACACAGATGGAAAAGTTGATCAGGTGCTCGCCGAGGCGCGGCTCAATGGTGTTCCTTTGGAGATCGAGCATGTTCGGGGCGTTGCTTCCGAGAAACTCGCTGAGGCAAGCCGCGAGGCCGATCTCCTCGTCACCGGCACTCGGGGGCGCAGTCCTCTCAGCACGCTCTTCCTGGGATCAGTGACCCAGGAAGTTCTCCAGCATTCGCAGTGTCCCGTCGCCGTAGTTCGGTGACGCGCTTCTCCCTCAGCGGGGCAAAAGCACAATCTGCTGAACGGTGATTTCGTCCTGCTCGGATATCTGAAGGGGATTCGGTTTCTCGCAGGCATCAAGTCCGAGGTCATTGCCACGCATCAGGGCGTTGAGCGCGTTGACTGAGCGAGTGCGATCCTTGCTCATGGATTCCCGGGCGGTCACTAGGATCTGGACACCTTGGCGGATACCGTCTCACAACCGAGGACGACGCAGCTCCTTGACCAGCAACGGCCTTGCAGCCGCGGCAATTCGGAACGTGTGCATGGCATCGGATTTACCGACTCCGCGTCGATTCTTGGCATTCATCCGAGGTGCCTCTGCGACCGGGTAGCCATGGGCAGCGACGATGCCTGTGAGGATCGCCCCGTAGGAGGCCGCGCCTTCGATCACCCAGAGGGTGTCGGCTTCGGCTGCGGTGTGACGGCTGACCCAGTTGATGGCACGCACGATCCCCTCCGCAGAGGTGGGGAACGATCTGGTTTCCAGTGGCGTTCCGGGATGCGCTGCAAGGATTGAGTAGACGTGGTCCGAGCGTGGGTGTCAACACCCACGATGTGCGGGTGTGAATGAGCGACGGTAGACATGGCAATCACGGACCTTCCGCAGTGGGCTGAGTTCAGCGGCGGCCATCGGCCATTGCCAGTCTGGGAAGGGTCGCAGAGTGGCAGCACTGTGGTGAGTCACGCTCGATCAGGAGCGGACAATCTTCTCATTTAGCTACCGACGCGGGCCAGGCGGGTGCCGTCCGACCCCCCCCCTGATGAACGGACAAGTCTTCTAGAAGACACACGCCGGTCAGCTAACGGGTGAGTCAGCTTTCCGCTTAGTTGGCAGACTCTTCCTCGTTCTCGATGTCTTCTACGTCTTCGTCTGCTGGGCCGGTGTCGCTTTCGAGGACCGGTGGCGTGCTCTCGACCTGTTCCTCAGGTTCCGCCTCGTCGGCCGGGCCGGACTGGGCATCGCAGCCGGTGAGAGTCAGCAAAGCTATGGTCGCCAGCGCAGTGATCGTCTTCGTCTTCATGAGTCCTCTTCTTCTCGGGGCAAGCATCGCCTGGCAGGCCGCGTAGAAGCCCCGCGCATGCCAGTCACGGCACGCACGGGGCTTCCACGCAGTCCATTCACGGGGGAATTCACCAACAGGTGCCCTGTGATCAGTGACCGGCGCCGAGCTTGCCGGCCATCCGCTCGTGCAGCGCGGCGCTTGCGGTGTTGAGGCCGACGATCTCGACCCGCTTGCCGTACTTGGAGTACTTCTCGGTGATCGCATCCAGAGACGCCACCGTGGAGGCGTCCCAGACATGGGAGCCATACATGTCGATCACGATGTGGTCGGGATCCTCGGCATATTCGAACTGGGTGTAGAGGTCGTTGGAGGAGGCGAAGAACAGCTCACCGATGACCTCGTACTTGGCGATCTCCTCGCCGAAGTGCTGCTCGATCCTGCGCTCCACCGCGGCCAGGTGAGCCACCCGGCGGGCGAAGAGCACCATCGCGGTGAGCACCCCCAGACCCACACCGATGGCCAGGTTGTGCGTCCACACGGTGGCGATCACGGTGACCAGCATCACTGCGGTCTCGGACTTGGGCATCATCTTTAGCGTGGAGGGCTTAATGCTGTGCCAGTCGAAGGTCGCGACCGAGACGAAGATCATCACGGCCACCAGCGCGGCCATGGGGATCATCGCGACGATGTCGCCCAGGGCAACCGCCAGGAAGAGAACGAAGATGCCGGCCATGAAGGTGGAGATCCGGGTCCGGGCACCGGAGGCCTTCACGTTGATCATGGTCTGACCGACCATCGCGCAGCCGCCCATGCCGCCGAAGAAGCCGGTGATGATGTTCGCCGCGCCCTGGCCCCAGGATTCGCGGACCTTGCCGGAGCGGGTGTCGGTGACGTCGTCGACCAGCTTCGCGGTCATCAGCGACTCGAGGAGTCCGACTGCGGCCATGCCTAGTGCGAACGGAGCGATGATCTGGAAGGTCTCGATGGTGAAGGGGACATCCGGGATGAACAGCTCGGGGATGGACTGGGGCAGCTCGCCCTTGTCCCCCACGGTGGGCACGTTGAGTGCGAAGACCACGCCGAGCACGGTGAGCAGCACGATGGCGACCAGCGGCGGGGGCACGATGTTGGTGATCCGGGGCAGCAGGTAGATGACGACCAGGCCCAGGGCGACCAGTGGGTAGACCAGCCAGGGGACCCCGATGAGGTCGGGGAACTGGGAGGTGAAGATCAGGATGGCCAGGGCGTTGACGAAGCCGACCATGACCGAGCGGGGGATGAACCGCATGACCTTGGCAACACCGGTGACCCCCAGGACTACTTGAAAGACGCCGGCGAGGATGACCGCGGCGATGAAGTAATCGAGCCCGTGGCTCGCGACCAGCGGGGCGATCACCAGCGCGGTGGCCGCGGTGGCGGCCGAGATCATTGCGGGGCGTCCACCGAGGAAGGCGATCGATACCGCCATGGTGAAGGAGGCGAAGAGCCCGATGCGTGGGTCGACGCCGGCGATGATCGAGAAGGCGATGGCCTCGGGGATCAGCGCCAGCGCCACGACGAGCCCGGCGAGGATCTCGGTCTTGAGCAGGCGCGGGGACTTCAGCGTGCGAAGAACGGACTGGCGTTCCTCGGGGGTGATCTCAACATGTGGCGCGACAGTGGAGGCGGCCATGAATCTCCGTTCGGCGTTGTGGGCACGGGAGTGCCGGGGTTCAAGGTCTGCGAGTGTGCGCGCTACGGTGCGAGCTGAAAGAATGAGGAGTCCGAGCGGTTCATGGTCGCGCGGCCTGCGCCAACTCTACTCTTACGTAAGGGTAGAGTTACAAGATCTGTGACGAAAGTCTCAGTTAGTGAGCTTGCTCTCGAGATCCTCGACGATGTGTTCCGCCTGGGCCAGGTAGGCGGCGAGTTTCCGGCGTTCCTCGGTCACACGGTGCAGCGCTGCCTCTGCAGCGTCGCGCTGATCAGGGGTGAGGGATTCCAGGTCCAGGAGTCCGACGACCTCGGAGATCTCCTCGAGGCTGAACCCGAGGGGCTTGAGGTAATTGATGCGCTGGAGCCGCGCCAGGTCGGCTTCGGTGTAGACCCGGAATCCGCCCTCGGTGCGGCTGGTCGCTGGCAGCAGCCCGATATCGCCGTAGTGGCGGATGGTCCTCAGGGAGAGTCCGGTGCGTTCAGCGAGCTCACCGATATGCATTTGGGTATCGGTCAGATTCTCTGACATGTGGCCTCCCTGCATCGTGGCCCACCACTTTAGCAAGGCCGCCCTGTGGCTCCGTTGTGGCTCCGTTATGGTTCCGGGCTGGGTGTGGTCATGAGTGTGGCCGGGCTGCGCCACTGACGCCGGACTGGCGCGCGACTTACTCTCACCTTACGGTAGGTTCCTCACACGGGGGCCGTTGCGTGGGGAGACTTTAAGGGGAGTCTGGAGTGAGCAGAGTACATGCTGGGTCGTCGTGGCAGGTCGTGGCCGCGGCCGCGCTGGCGACCATCATGAGCGCCCCGGGCCAGACGGCCGCGATCGCGGTGTTCACCGAGCCGCTGCTCGCTGACCTGGAGATTTCCCGCAACGCCCTCTCGACCAGCTACATGATCGCGACTCTGTTGGGCGCCTGCGCGATGCCACTGATCGGCCGAGCCCTGGATCGTTACGGGGTCGGCCCGGTGATGATCGTCATCGGATTCTCCTTCGGTGGGGTGTTGATGCTGCTGAGTCTGGTGACCAGCCTGTGGGGACTGACCTTTGGCTTCATCGGACTGCGCATGGCAGGTCAAGGAGCGCTTGGGTTGGCTGCTTCGACCGCGGTCGCGGTGTATGTGACTCGCCGGCGAGGGCTGGCGCTGGGGGTCAAGACTGCGGTGGGCTCGGCGGGTATCGCGATGTCTCCGGTGCTGCTGGAGTGGATGATCCGACACCTGGGCACCTCTACTGTGTGGATGATCGAGGGCCTCGCCGTGTGGGCCATTGTGCTGCCCTTGGGGTGCTTCTTCCTGCGCCACCAACGAAAGGCTGCACGATATTCATCCCTGGAATTGGAGTCCGAGGTGGACCGCGAGCCAACCTCGGTGTCTGGGACTGGACCCACAGCCGCAGGCGGCGGGATCGCGGGGGGTTCCCCGATCCACCAGTGGACGGTACGGGAGGCGCTGCACACGCCGATCTTCTGGATCATCACCGCAGGCGTTGCCTCGTCAGGAATGCTTGGCACGGGATTGAATTTCCATCAGATCGCGGCGCTGGGGGAGCGAGGGCTCACCGCCACGGAGGCGGCCGCGAACTTCATCCCCCAGGCGATCGCGGCGTTGGTCGTCACCATCGGTGTCGGAAGTCTTGTTGACCGGGTCCGGCCGAAGTTCGCTGTGATGTTCTCCATGGCGCTTCTGGCAGGGTCGATGGGTCTGCTCAGCGTGGTCCAGGACGCCTGGACCGCGGTCGGTTTCGGCGCGCTACTGGGCGCATCCGGTGGTGCGGTGCGCACTGTGGAAGCAGCTGCTTTCACCCACTACTTCGGCACCCTGCATATTGGAGCGATCCGCGGGATCGTCACCACGATCTCCGTTGGGTCTACGGCGTTCGGCCCGGTGGTGCTGTCTCTGGGCTATGGGGTGTTGGGGTCCTATGCGTTGGCGGCTGCGGTGCTGGCCATGATTCCGGTGCTGGTGGGGATCGCGGCGTTATTCGCGAATGAGCCTCGACGTCGGAGCGTCCGATAGCTGGGCTACGGGGTGGGTGTCGTGGACGAGCGATCCGCGGGGGACAGCCTCTCCGTGGAAGTGCCCGTTAGACTCCACCCATCCCTAAGCGGGCAGTCCCAAGAAAACCTAGAGTGCACCAGTGAGAAATTGGGCCCTGCCATTGCCGAAGGACCAGTCCGCAGCCTCGTTTTCGGTGACCGAGACGATCAGGTCCTGGGGGCTGGTCCCACAGTTTTCTTGAAGCCGAGTCGCGAGCAATCGATAGAGCTTCTCCTTCGCTTCCGCGGGACGTTGCCGGCTGGTGAAGCGAAGAAAGGTCAGTGCCTCGCTGCGTTCGATTCCCAGCCCAGTGTCCAGGGCGATCATCTCGTGCGGGTCGTGCTGAGTCAGGATCTGGTACCGATCCGTGTCTGGAACTTCCAGGGCCTCGACCATCGCCGAGTGCACGGAGTCCAGCAGGACCTGAAGTTCTTCGGGGGAGCGCCCGCGGATGACGTCGATATTGATCAGTGGCATAAGAATCCTTAAGGCGGTTATGCACCCAACGGGGTGCCCTGCGCATTGTGGGTAGAACGGTCAAGCTTGCTTGTCTCAGAGTCCTAAGAGGGCACGGCGTGTGGCGGTGCCGAGGGAGCTTGGAGCAGATGTGCGCTTTCGTGGAGAGCCACGCCTAAACCGTGGTGAAGCGCGCCTTAGCACGCCTGTGGGCCGGAGCATCAGCAGCCCCGGCCCACAGGTCCGCGATTAATGTTCCGTAGCTCCTGTGGGAAGCGACTTTTCCATGTCCCTCTGAACCTGACGCATCTCACTCGTGAGCCCGTCCAGTTGTTCCAGTTCATGTGTCAGTTCCATGAGTTCTGCGCCGCCGGCCATCTGGGCGGTCAGATCTTCGATCCTGATGTTGTCCTTCCGGTGGTAACCGATGGACTTTCCACGCTTCAGGACCATGAATCGGTCACCCACCGGGAAGGCGTGGTGAGGGTTGTGGGTGATGAAGACGACGCCCAGTCCGCGGGCCTTGGCCTGCATGATGTAGCGAAGTACCACCCCAGACTGTTTAACGCCTAGCGCAGCGGTCGGCTCGTCAAGGATCAGGACTTTTGCTCCGAAGTAGACAGCTCTCGCGATGGCGACACATTGCCGTTCGCCTCCGGAGAGAGTCCCGATCGGCTGGTCCACGTCGCGAAGGTCGATGCCCATCTCAAAGAGTTCTTCTTTGGCGATTCGCTTCATGGTCTTCACATCGAGCCGTTGGAAGGGCCCAACCCCTCGGCTGATCTCCGAGCCGAGGAAGAAGTTGCGCCACACCGGCATCAGGGGGACCACCGCCAGATCCTGATAGACCGTGGCGATGCCTGCGTTGAGCGCATCGCGTGGTGAATTGAAATGACGCTCCTCGCCGGCGATTCGCATGATTCCATCGGTGTGCTGGTGGAGTCCGGCGATAATCTTGATCAGAGTCGACTTGCCTGCGCCGTTGTCGCCGAGCACGCACGTGACGAGTCCGGCGTGGACGTCCATCGTCACGTCCGTCAGCGCGATCACATTGCCGTACCGCTTACCTGCCTTCTCGAGCTCGATCAGTGGGCTGGACGTGGCCCGTGAGCTGTCTCCCGCTGAATGGGGAGAGGCTGCTGTCAGTGCGCTCTTAGCGGTGTTGTCCGTATTCTCAGTCATCATCTCGCTCCTAACTCTTCTCGAACCGACGACGGACGACCAGGTTGACGATGGTGGCCAACAGCAGCATCAGTCCGAGGAAGAAACGGAACCAGTCGGGGTTCCACTCTGCGTAGATGATGCCCCGGGAGGCCATTCCGAAGATCAATGCGCCTAGAGCGCCGCCGATCGCTGAGCCATAACCACCGGTCAGCAGGCATCCTCCGATGACGGCGCCGATGATGTACAGGAACTCGTTGCCGATGCCTTCACCGGACTGCACGGAGTTGAAGGCAAACAGCAGGTGCATGCCCAAGACCCAGGCGCAGAATCCGACTCCCATGAAGAGTCCGATCTTCGTGGCTGTCACGGGTACGCCGACTGCTCGCGCGGCGTTTGGGTCTCCGCCGACCGCGAAGATCCAGTTGCCGACCTGCGTCCGCAGCAGGATGAACGTCGCTATCGCCACTAGGAGTATCCAGTAGACGATCGTGATCCTGATGTTCAATCCGAATATCGAGAACGAGGACGCGAAGACGGAGCGAGCGGACTCGAATCCATCCATGTTCGAGATCGATGGTGTCGCCACCGTGCCGCCGATGATGCGAGTCAGGGCGAGATTCAATCCGGTGAGCATCAGGAACATCGCCAGCGTGACGACGAAGCTGGGGAGTTTGGTCTTGATGAAGATGAGCCCGTTGATGAGACCGATGCCCAGCGAGGCAATGAGTGCGATTGCAACTCCGACCCAGACGTTCGTCGCGAAATGCCAACTGAAGAGCGAGGCCATCAGTGCAGATGACACCACTGCCACGCCGGTGGACAGATCGAATTCTCCACCGATCATGAGCAGCGAGACGCCGACGACCATGATCCCAATGGTGGATGCACCATAGAGGACGGTGGAGATACCTGCGGCCGTGGTGAACGGAGGCGCCACTGCCGTGAAGAACATGAACACGGCCAAGGCGCCGATCGCAGCCCCCACTTCTGGGCGGGACATGAGCTGAGCCAGGCGTCCCTTGGTGGATACCCGCTCGTCTACGGTGTTGCCTTCGTCGCTGCTTGGGAGGTTGACCTCTTTGGCGGAAGTGATGGTTCCCTCGGTGGGTGCCGCGCTCATCGCAGTCCCTCATCGGCGAAGGACTGGACGGCCTCGGCATTCTCAGCGTCGATGATCGCCGGTCCGGTCAAGACGGGAAGTCCTCCACCGGGCTCGAAGGCGCCGTAGTGGTGCAGCCAGAGCGTGTCGACAGAGAGATATCCCTGCAGCCAGGGCTGCTGGTCAACCGCAAACATCAGATTGTCATCCAGCACGGCCTGCACGATTGTGGCGTTGAGGTCGAAGCTCGCCACTTCGATCTCTGAGCCCGAGCTCTCGACCACATCAAGAATCGTTTCGGTGAACGGGCCGCCTAGGCCCACGATGGCGTCAGCATCAGGAGTGGTCTGTAGCTTTGCCTCAACCGTTGAAGACACCTGCGTCATGTCGGTGCCCTCGACGTAGAGGATCTCGGTTTCTGGGACGTGTTCCGCGATCCCCGCGCATCGATTCTCGAGTCCGACGTGCCCCTGTTCCTGAATGACGCAGATCGTATGCTCGATTCCCTCGTCGGCGAGTCGCTGCCCGAGTGCCTCACCTGCGACATTCTCATCCTGGCCGAAGTGGCTCAGCACCCCGGCGTCAAAAGCCTCTTCCTCACCGGCATTGAGGGAGACGACGGGGATGCCCGCCTCCGTCGCGCTTTGGACGTTGGGCGTCATGGCCTCTGGTTTCGCCATGGTGACGGCGATTCCGTCGGCTCCGGCATCGATGGCTGACTGGATGAGCTCCGCCTGCTGAGCTCCTTCAACGTGGTTGTTGTAGACCAGGTTGATGTTCTTCTGAGCGGCCGCCTCTTCAGCGCCGGCTCGGACGTAGTCCCAGAACGTGTCTCCGTCTGCCGCGTGGGTGATCAGGTAGTAGGTCTGCTCTTCAGTGTCCACGCCCCCGCCCCGGTCGGAGGTGTCGGCTGCTTCAGTGCGTCCGCCTCCTTCGGAGCAGGCGGTGAGCATCAGGGCGGCGGCCCCGAGGACCGCGGTGGTGCGCAGCAGGGTTGACCGACGGGCGGAAGGGTGCGAGTGCTTTTCCATGGTGTCTCCTTTGACGGCGCCAACTGGAGTCCGTGTGCAGTTGGTTGACACACATCATGGCGTGATTGGAATCACATTGTCAATAGTATGTCTTGACATTCGCACAAATCTTTTTTTGGGGTAACTCAGGGCGTCCTGTGACAAGACCGTCGTTTCGCATAGAACTGGCCCGTCCTCAATGGAGCGGGCCAGTTCTACGTGCTGTCAGGAGGTCAGTCGGATGCAACCTGTTCGCTGGTGAACGGCAGGCGCGGGTCGATGTCGGACTCGTTCCAGGTCCTTCGGATCCAGCCGTGGTGCGGATCATCACTGATCAGCCATTGTCGGACTGGGCCGGGTCCGGCCATGACATTCAGGTAGTACATGTCGTGTCCCGGAGGAGTCATGGCTGGGCCGTGCCAACCGTAGGGGACGAGGACGACGTCGCCGCTGCGCACCTCCGCGGTGACGTCCATCGGACGGTCATCTGAGGCGTAGACGCGCTGGTAGCCGATGACGTCTGGCCCGCCGTCCTCCAATGGGGGCACGGGGGAGTCCGCTGAGGCCTGCATCTCGAAGTAGTAGATCTCTTCCAGCGAGGTCTCCCCGTCCTTCTCCTCGTCGTGCTTGTGTGGCGGGTAGGACGACCAGTTTCCGGCAGGGGTCAACACCTCGCACACGATGAAGCGATCCGCCTCCAACGCGGCGGGGGTTCCGAAGTTGTGGACCTGTCGAGAAGCCGCTCCAGCCCCGCGCAGTTCAAGTGGAATCTCGGCCCGAGAAATGTGGCGTACCGGGTACTCGGTTCCGGCCGGCGCAGAGGCGACGGCGACGCGCCCACCCTCGGGGGACCTGATGCTCAGAGCCTTGTTGATGCCCGTGTAGAGGACGTCAGTCGGACCCTGAAAAACCGAGGCGCGTCCCGCCAACGAGTAGCTGGAGCCGTCAACGTCCACCTCGAATGACCCGGCGAGCGGAATCACGATGCGTTCCTCGGCCTGTGCGTCCAAATCTACCGATGCTCCCGGTGAGAGGGTGGTCACGCGAAGACCTGTGTGGGCCCAGCCGGGCGGCGTCGCGGCGGAGTCGGGGGTGCCCAGATTGACGGTCCAACCCTGACTCCGGACAGATCCTGAAGGGTGGAACCACGGGTCCTCTGTTGGGTCTCTCCGTGTCACCTGTGTTGCATCGGTCATGGGTGGTCTGCCTTTCTGTCGGGTGGCGCTGTCTCGTCAGGAAAGAGATCGGTAGAAGTCGTCAGCTCACGAGCGTGATGTCGAAGGAATATCTGTCTGCTCGATAGACGTGGTGTCCGTATTCGATGGGGGATCCGCTGCCGTCCAGGGCGGTCCTACTCATCACGACTAGAGCGGACCCAGGGTCCATGTCCAGGAGCGAGCTCTGATCCTTGTCAGCGACCATGGCTCCGACAGTCTGGTGGGCCATCCGAAAGTCGACACCGGATCGCCGGAGGATGTTGTAAAGTCCGTCGCGCTCGAGCTCCTCGATCGATAGCTCGGCCACGGCGAGGGGAACCCAGTTCTCCATCAATGCCAGTGGCCGTCCGTCCACAGAACGAAGCCGGCGCACGTGGTAGACCTCCGTCGCGGACTTGAGGCCTAGCTTCTCTTGCAGGAAGTCATCACTGGTCACGACGTCGAGTCCCAGCACGGTCGTCTGCGGTGTGGACCCTTCGGCCTGAAGGTCGTTGTACAAGCTGGACAGCTTCAGATTGCGACGGACCTGTGGTCCGACCACCTGGGTGCCGACTCCGCGCTGCCGCACGACGAGCCCCTCACGGACCAAGTGGTCCATGGCCTGTCGCATCGTGGGCCGTGAGAGGTTGTAGCGCTTGGCGAGAGCGATCTCGTTCTCAAGCTTTGTCTCGGGCAGCAGGTCGCCTTCACGTATCGCCTTCTCGAAGGCAGAGGCCACCTGATGGTAGAGCGGCACGGGGGAGGAACGGTCTATGGCGATGTCTAGAGTCGACACGTCGGTCTCCTTCGTTACAATGTCAGCTTGTCAGGACATTATACCAATTCAAGCTGTGCGTCGAGGGTGTCCAGCCCCGGGGTTCCCAGTGGCAGACTTCCGGTGGATCGGTGGAGTCATGCTGCATATGGCCCATCCTGGGGCCTATGGCGAACTCTCCAGTCCGCCCGTGCTTCTCTGTCTCTGTCAGCGCATGGACCCATTGTTCCCAATGTCAATTGTCTTGACAACAGGACATCAAGGGTGAAGAGTGGTCTACGACACATCCGCTGTAGTGCCTGCAGCTTGCAGGACTATCCGCAAGGAGGATCTATGACGAAGCCACTTCGCAGCGCGCCAGAGTCAGCGCAGGACGGAACGGCAGCGCCCCTGTTCATCGGGACGGCCCCGGATTCCTGGGGCGTCTGGTTCCCAGATGATGCCCAGCAGACGCCCTGGAATCGTTTTCTGGATGAAGCGGCGGAAGCCGGCTATCACTACATCGAACTGGGCCCCTACGGATATCTCCCAACGGATCCCGACACGCTCAATGCCGAGCTTGCTGCTCGCGATCTGGCAGTCAGCGCCGGGACGGTGTTCACCGGTTTTCACCGCATGGACCCCGCTGAGCGCGAAGCGGTGTGGAAACAGGTTCACGAGGTCGCTGAACTGACCGCCGCGGTAGGGGGTGAGCACATCGTCGTGATCCCAGCCATGTGGCGAGATGACGTCTCCGGAGAAGCGGTGGAGAACGAGCACCTGACCGAGGAACAGTGGCAGAACCTCTTCGACGGGCATGACGAACTAGGGCGTGTCCTGCAGGAGCAGTATGGACTGAAGCAGCAGTTCCACTCTCACGCCGACTCTCATGTGTGCACTCAGCAGCAGATCGAGAGATTCCTGCAAGGCACTGACCCGGAGCTGGTGACGTTGTGCCTTGACACAGGGCACGCAGAATACGGGGGAGCCTCGTCAGCGAAGATCATTCGAGAGCACCCGGAGCGCGTGGGGTATCTGCATCTGAAGCAGATCGATCCCAAGGTCATGGAGACCGTTCGTCAGAATGACCTCACCTGGGCCGCGGCGAACAAGGCCGGAGTGATGGTGGAGCCCCCCGGGGGTCTGCCCGACCTCGCCGAGGTTATCGACGAACTGGAAAAGCTCGACCGCAGCCTCTACTGCATCGTTGAGCAGGACATGTACCCAGTCGCATCTTTCGATGTGCCGCTGCCGATCGCCACGCGGACCCGCCGCTATCTCTGTGGCTGCGGCTCCCGCACCAGAATTCGCTGAGGAGAGTCAGATGAGCTACGACGTCATCACCACCGGGCGCATCAGCGTGGACATCTACCCCAATGACATCGGGGTGGGCCTCGCTGATGTCCAGACATTCGGAAAATACCTGGGGGGTTCCCCCTCGAATGTCGCTGTCGCGGCCGCGAGACATGGTCGACGGACTGCGGTCATCACACGAACAGGTGAAGACCCGTTCGGTGACTTCCTTCGGTCAGAACTGCGCCGCTACGGGGTGGATTCCCAGTGGGCGACAGCGGTGCCCGGACTGCTGACACCCGTGACGTTCTGCGCGATCCAGCCCCCTGAAGACTTCCCGCTCTACTTCTATGGCCGCACACCGACGGCGCCTGACTGGGAGATCAAACCCGATGAGGTGGATTACGAAGCTGTCCGCGAAGCCTCCGTCTTCTGGTCCACCGTGACAGGGATGGTGGGCGACGCGTCCCGCGAAGCCCAGATCGCTATGCACGAGGCGCGCCCGAGGGACGGCCTCACCGCAGACCAGCACACCATCCTCGACCTCGACTATCGACCTATGTTCTGGGAGTCCAAAGAACAGGCTCGCGAGCAGGTCCAGCAGCTGCTGCCCTATGTCACCGTGGCGGTGGGCAACTCCGAGGAATGCTCGGTGGCCGTGGGGGAGGGGACTGCCGACGAACAGGCTGACCGGCTCCTGGACGCCGGGGTCAAGCTCGCCGTGGTGAAGCTCGGGCCCGACGGTGTCATGGCAGCGACCCGCGAAGAGCGAGTGATCTCCGCGCCGCTGCCGGTCGAAACCGTCAATGGGCTGGGTGCCGGGGACTCCTTCGGCGGTGCCCTCTGCCACGGTCTGCTCGCCGGATGGCCGCTGGAGAACGTCCTGGACTTCGCCAACGCTGCCGGAGCGCACGTGGCGACCAAGATCGCCTGCTCAGAAGCCATGCCCACCACCGAGGAGCTGGTCGCGATGCTCCTCGATCGAGGTCGCGGTGTGCCGTCAAACGCCACTGCGCGAGGATAGGAGCACTGCCTTGATCTTTGAGGACATCACTTTCAGCGAACCGGGCGACGACAGTCCGAACCGATACGAAGCACTGACTCGGATCCGGTTGGAGGATCCAGACGCGGTGCTGCGGGCGGGTCGCAGCAGGCGCCGTCACCCGGGTCTGGTCTACGGCCGGCAGAGCTTTGTCATCGCGGCGGACCACCCGGCTCGCGGAGCACTTGCGGTCAAAGGGGATGCCCAGGCCATGGCCGACCGCCGGTCCCTGCTGGATCGGCTGCGCACCGCTCTGGCCAACCCCAAGGTCGATGGCATCCTCGCATCTCCAGATGTGCTCGACGATCTGATGCTGCTTGGCGCGCTGGAGGGGAAGCTGGTCTTCGGCTCCATGAACCGAGGGGGTCTGACAGGGCTGGTCAACGAGATCGACGACCGCTTCACCGGTCACACAGCCCAGGCCCTGGCAGAGATCGGGGCCGACGGCGGCAAGATGCTGACCCGAATCGCCTTCGACTCCGAACACACCACCTCAGTTCTCCAGAACACAGCCGAAGCCATCGATTCGCTGCACGAGCGAGGACTCATCGCCATGGTCGAACCATTCATCTCCACAAGCAGCGGCGAACGAGTCAGCAACGTGCTCACCGCCGATGCGGTCATCCAATCGGTCGGCATCGCCCAAGGTCTGGGTGCCCGTTCAGCACGCACCTGGATGAAACTCCCCGTGGTCCCAGACATGGAACGAGTCATGGCCGCGACGACCCTTCCCACCGTGCTGTTGGGCGGAGAGCCGGCGGGCAAGACCGATGAGGTCTTGGAATCCTGGCGCAGCGCGCTGGCGCTGCCCGGAGTCCAGGGCCTGACCGTCGGACGAACCCTGCTGTACCCCGACGACGGTGACGTCGCCTCAGCAGTGGAGACCGCGGCCTCGCTGCTTCGCCACCACACTCAGGAGAAATAATGAGCACACGCACCCTCAGCGTCGCCCAGGCGACCGTCGAGTTTCTCGCGAACCAGTGGACCGTCGATGTCGTCGACGGCGAACGGACCGAAGTTCGCACGATTCCCGGAATGCACGGGATCTTCGGCCATGGAAACCTGGCCGGAGTCGGACAGGCGCTGAAGCAGTCGCAGGTCAAGGCCCCAGGTCTGATGCCATATTTCCAGGGCCGCAACGAGCAGGGACTCGTGCACCAAGCAGTCGGCTATGCCCGGCACACGCGCAGGCGCCAAACCTTCGCAGTGACCGCCTCGATCGGCCCAGGTTCAACGAATATGGCGACCGGTGCGGCACTCGCGACCACCAATCGGCTGCCAGCCCTGCTGTTCGCCTCGGACGAGTTCGCCACTCGTGTCCCCGATCCGGTCCTGCAGCAGCTGGAGCTTCCGCACTCCTATGACGTCACCTGCGCTGACATCTTCCGTCCGATCAGTCGCTACTTCGACCGCGTGCAGCGGCCCGAACAGCTCTTCTCCGCGCTGCTCAATGGGATGCGCGTGCTGATGGACCCCGCCGAGACCGGAGCCGTCACGATCTCGCTGCCTCAGGACGTGCAGGCTGAGCGAGTAGTGGTGCCCGACGCCTTCCTTGCGCCGCGCCAATGGCGGATTCGTCGGCCGGAGCCGGAAGACGTCGATATCGCGGCGGCACTCGATGTGATCCGCGATGCCAAGCAGCCGCTGATCATCGCGGGTGGCGGCGTGCACTATGCGTTTGCCACCGAGAAGCTGCGTGCCCTTGCCGAAGCCACTGGGATCCCGGTCTCCTACACTCAGGCCGGTGTGGGAAGCATGGACTGGGATCACGAGCTGTGCCTTGGGGCGCTCGGCTCGACCGGGTCGACGGCGTCGAATGCCTACGCCAAGGACGCGGATGTCGTCATCGGCATCGGCACCCGTTATGAGGACTTCACCACGGCCTCGATGACCGTCTTCCAGAACCCCGCGGTGCGTTTCGTCAACGTCAACATCACCAGTATGGACGCCTATAAGCTCGGCGCTTCGGTACAGATCGTCGCCGATGCTGGGAAGACCATTCCGCACCTCCAGTCGGGTCTGACCAGCGCCGGGTATCGAGTGCCAGAACCCACCGCTGATCTGATCCGTTCGGAACGCGCGCGCTGGAACGCCGCCGTCGACGAGTCCTTCAGCATCCGTAATGAACCGCTTCCCGCGCAGACCGAGATCATCGGGACCGTGAACGAGGCCATGGATGATCAAGACGTCGTGATCTGTGCGGCGGGATCGCTTCCAGGGGATCTGCACAAGCTCTGGAGGGTCAAGGATTCCCACGGCTATCACGTGGAGTACGCCTTCTCCTGCATGGGCTATGAGATTGCCGGCGGGCTCGGCGTCAAGCGCGCCACCATGGCCGAGGCTGTGGCGGCCGGCCGTGGCCCGGAAGACGGTCGCGACGTCGTCGTCATGGTCGGGGATGGCTCCTATCTGATGATGCACACCGAACTTGTCACCGCCGTGGCCGAGCGGATCAAGCTGATCGTGGTGCTGCTGCAGAACCACGGCTATGCCTCCATCGGCTCCCTCTCAGAGTCCCTGGGGTCCCAGCGCTTCGGCACGAAGTACCGGTACCTGGAGGAAGAGACTCACAATTTCGAAGAGGGAGACCCTCTGCCGGTGGACATCGCTGCCAACGCTGAATCGCTCGGGGTCAAGGTCATCCGGGTCGAACCCGGCAAGGGTGCGGTCGATGACCTCGCCCGGGCCGTAGCCGAAGCCAAGGCGCTGCCGGCGAGCTCGGGGCCGGTCATGATCCACATCAATTCGGACCTGTACCTCGACGCCCCGGACTCTGAGTCCTGGTGGGACGTGCCCGTCGCGTCGACCTCCGAGCTTGAATCCACCCAGACCGCCTACACCACCTACGCAGACCACAAATCCCGGCAGCGCCTCCTGCTGGGAGAGGAGAGGAAGAACGCATGAGCATCACCGAGATCAACCACTGGATCAACGGCGGCGAAGCTGCCGGTCACGGATCAGCCCGCCAGGACGTCTTCAACCCTGCCACCGGCAAGGTGAGCGGCAGCCTGCATATGGGTGACGCCGAAGACCTGCAGAAGACCCTGGAGGCTGCCCGCGCCGCCGCCGATGTATGGGGTGAGACGTCTCTGTCCAAGCGGATGGCCGTGCTCTTCAAATTTCGCGAACTGGTCCATGCGCACACCCAGGACCTGGCCGCGCTGATCACTGCCGAGCACGGCAAGGTGCTCTCGGATGCCGCCGGTGAAGTGGGGCGGGGGCTCGAGGTTGTGGAGTTCGCCTGCGCCATGCCGCAGACGCTCAAGGGCGAGTACACCGATCAGATCGCCACCGGAATCGACGTCTATTCATTCCGGCAGCCTGTCGGTGTGGTTGCGGGCATCACCCCATTCAACTTCCCGGTCATGGTGCCGCTGTGGATGGCCCCGCTGGCGATCGCGACCGGCAATGCCTTCGTGCTCAAGCCCTCCGAGCGCGACCCCTCGGCCTCGATGTTACTGGCCAAGCTCTGGAAAGACGCCGGCCTCCCCGATGGAGTGTTCCAGGTGCTCCACGGTGACAAGGAGATCGTCAACGGCCTGCTGACCCACGACCTCGTCGACGCCATCTCCTTCGTGGGATCGACGCCAATCGCGAAACATGTCCATGAGACTGCGACGCGCCACGGCAAGCGCGTACAGGCGCTCGGTGGAGCGAAGAACCACGCCGTGGTGATGCCGGACGCCGACCTCGACCTGGCGGCCGATCACCTCTCCGCCGCTGCCTTCGGCTCAGCCGGGGAACGCTGCATGGCGATCTCCGTCGCGGTCGCGGTCGGTGACGCTGCGGACAAGCTTGTCGCCAATGTGGGCGACCGCGCCCGCGCCATCACGGTGGGCAATGGAACCCAGGAGGGTGTCGACATGGGTCCGGTGATCACGCCCGCATCGAAGGAGCGTGTGCTTCGAATCGTCACGGAGGCTGAGCAGGACGGAGCCGTCGTCGTCGTCGATGGCCGAGATCTCGCTGTCGAGGGCCACGCCGAGGGATTCTTCGTTGGTCCGACTGTGCTGGACCGGGTCAAAGACACCATGACCGCGTATGAGGAAGAGATCTTCGGCCCGGTGCTCGCGGTGGTCCGGGTCGAGACGCTCGAAGATGCCATTCGGGTGATCAATGCCAACCCCTACGGCAACGGCACCGCGATCTTCACGGCGTCAGGGCATGCAGCGCGGACCTTCCAGCGTCAGGTGACCGTCGGAATGATCGGGGTCAACGTGCCCGTGCCGGTTCCCGCTGCGCAGCACTCCTTCGGCGGATGGAAGGACTCGTTGTTCGGTGATCTCCACATCTACGGCCCCGACGGTGTCCGCTTCTACACACGCGGCAAGGTCATCACCCAGCGGTGGCCT
This sequence comes from Nesterenkonia sp. DZ6, assembly GCF_022565835.1. Lineage (NCBI taxonomy): Bacteria > Bacillati > Actinomycetota > Actinomycetes > Micrococcales > Micrococcaceae > Nesterenkonia > Nesterenkonia sp. DZ6. The sequence continues at coordinate 160,061 of NZ_JAJOYW010000002.1, read as the reverse complement.
GCGGAGAACGACCTCTCCGGAGCATCGATGAACTTCCCGTCGAACGCCTGACAACGCACGATGGATCTGCCCGGGACCAGGTATCTGGCCCCGGGCAGATCTGTGTACGGGTGAGGCTCTTAGCTCCATTTTGACCAGTCGTCCTAATGTCTGTACAAAGTCTGCGATGCGCACTACAGTGAGGGGAGTCACATTGTCCGAACTGACAGGAACCGCAGCATCATGACAACTCAGGATCTCCGAGTCGCCGTAGTAGGCACAGGACTCATGGGAACAGATCACGTCCAGCGACTGACACGCCACACCATTGGCGCCCATGTGAGCGCTGTGGTCGACATCGATGCAGAGCGGGCACGAGCGGCCGCGGAGGTGGCCGACCAGGCCCTGACCTTCACCAGCGTGGAGTCACTCATCTCCGCTGATGCCGCCGACGCCGTGGTCCTCGCCACGCCAGGCTTTCTTCACGAGGAGGCGCTGTTCAAGCTCCTGGAGGCCCGGATCCCGGTCATGTGTGAGAAGCCGCTGACGCCGGATCCCGCTTCCTCGCTGCGAGTCGTGGAAGCGGAGGTGGAGATCGGCAAGCGCCTCATTCAGGTGGGCTTCATGCGTCGATTCGACGCGGGTTACCGTCATCTCAAAGAGATCATCGACGCTGGCACCTATGGTGAACTGCTGATGCTGCATCACCAGCACCGCAATGCGACTGTGCCTGCGACCTTCTCGGAAGAGATGCTGATCCATGATTCCGTAGTCCATGAATTCGATGCGGTCAGGTTCTTCTCTGGAGAGGAGATTGCCAACGTGGGGGTCCGGAGGGGGCGTAGGAGTAAGCATGGATCGGATCTGCTCAGTGACCCTCAGCTGGTCACGATGCAGACCACCTCAGGTCTCCTTGCCGACGTCGAGATCTTCGTCAATGCCCAGCTGGGCTACCAGGTCCTGACTCAGGCGGTGTTTGAAGAAGGCGTCGTGAAGATCGGTGAATCAGCACAGTCCACCGTCGTCTCGGCGGCCTCGAGCGGCAGTGCAATCGACCGGACTTTCCACACTCGATTCGTCGATGCCTATGACACTGAGATTCAGCAATGGGTCGACTCTGTGCTAACGCAGACACCGACCGGGCCATCCGCATGGGATGGATACGCCACCGCCGCGGTCTGTGGTGCAGGAGTCGAAGCTCAGCAGAACGGCGGTCTTTCCGACGTCACGATGGCCGCCAAGCCAGATCTCTACTCCTGACCGGCTCGACCTCGAGGAGACCCATGAAATACACGTTTGACCCCGTTCCCTTCCACCACACGAATTCTCTGCTGGAGTTCCCTCGCGTGGCAGCGGATTTCGGTTTCGAGTGGATCCAGATGACGCCGCACCCCGACTTCATCCCGTTCTTCTCCCACCCCCGAGCCGATGATGACCTCGTTCGGGCCCTAGGCAAGGCCTGCGAGAGTGCCGGTGTGGGAATCTCATCGATCCTGCCGGTCCAGCGATGGTCTTCACCCGATGAGAATCTGCGTCAAGCAGCAGTGCGCAATTGGAAACGCGCCATCCAGATCGCTGTCGATCTGGGGGTGGACCAGATGAACACTGAGTTCTCAGGGCGCCCAGAGAAGCCGGAGGAGTCGGAGGCATCCTTCTACCGCTCGATGGAGGAACTGGTACCGATCATCGAACGCGAAGGCATCAATATCGCCATCGACCCCCACCCTGATGACTTCGTCGAACGTGGAACCGATGCGTGGCGAATCATTCGCGGAGTGAACTCCAAGAACCTCAGCTTCGTCTACGTGGCCGCCCACTCGTTCCATATGCAGGACCCGATGGACGAAATTCTTGACCTCGTGCAGGACCGGCTGCGTGTCGTGCACGTCGCAGACACCTTCGACCATCGCCGATCCGGCGGCCTGCGCTACATCACCAACCCGCCCGAAACCGCTGCGCGTGTGCACCAGCACATGAAGATCGGGGACGGAGATGTCGACTGGGACAACTTCTACTCCGAGCTCAATCGCAACGGTTTCCTGAACCGTGACGACTCAGTCATGGTCACCAGCGTCTTTTCCGAGCATGAGAATCACGAAGAGGTCACCCGCTACCAATTGAACGAGATGCGCTCCCGAGTCGACGCTGCTCGTCGCTGACGAGCATGAGCGCGGCCTCATCAGGAATCACTGACGATTCAACGTAGAACTGACCGAGAGACAAGGACAGACAGATTTCTGTAACTAGCACGCCCGGAACCGGACACGTTCCGGCACCTGCGCGTAAGAAGAGAACTTCCCTGATCTACATCTTCGGAGCCCTAGGGGGTCTGAACTGGGGCTATGACACCGGCGTCATCTCAGCAGCATTGGTGTATCTGCGTCGCGATTTCGAGCTCAGCGCCTGGGAAGAGGGATGGGTCGTCACCGGCCTCATCATCGGTGCAGTCGTTGGCGCCGCAGTCGGAGGGAGGATCTCCGACAAATATGGTCGCAGGTCAGTCCTGATCGCTACAGCTGTCGTGTTCATCATCGCCCCCCTGGGTATGGCCTTCGCGCCCAATACTGAAGTGCTCTTCCTCTTCAGGTTGGTAGTCGGCCTCGGGGCCGGTCTGGCGGCCGTGACCTTGCCGGTGTATCTCTCGGAGATCGCTCCTGCACGCATCCGGGGTAAAGTCACCGCCTTCTATGCCCTGGCAATTGTGTCCGGACAGTTCCTGGGCTTCATCATCGGTGTTGCCTTCGCCCCGATGGAATCCTGGCGATGGATGCTCGGGCTCTCGGTGATCCCTTCGATCCTCTTCGCACTTGGGCTCTTCTTCGTCTGGGAGACACCTCGCTGGCTGGTCAGGAGCGGCCGCGAAGATGAAGCTCGCAAGATCTTGAACTATGACCGCACCCCGGAGGAAGTCCGGCACGAGCTCGAAGAAATTCATGCAGTCCAGCGGGCAGAGGCTGCGGCAGGAGCCAGCAAGGGTCTGAAGGCACTGTTGCAGCCCTGGGTCAAGCCCATCCTGTTCATCGGGCTCGGACTGGCCGTGTTGCAACAGGTGATGGGTATCAACACCATCATGTACTACGCGCCTACGACACTTCAGAATGTAGGCTTCTCCGATCAGGCGGCTATCGCGTCGAACCTCATCTTCGGCATCGTCAACATCCTTGCAGTCGCGGTCGCACTGCTCTGCGCCGACCGAATCGGGCGCAAGCCACTGCTTCTCATCGGTGCTGCCGGCACCACCATCAGCCTCGGTGCCCTCGCCGCGACCAACCTGTTCCTCCCCGAGGCAGACGATTCCGGACTGGTTGGGGTACTGACCCTGACCAGCATCGCGGTCTACGTCTTCGTCTTCCAGGCCAGCTGGGGCTCCATCGTCTGGGTCATGCTCGGTGAGATCTTCCCGCTGGGAGTCCGAGCCGCAGCCATGGGCCTGGCCACGACGGCTCTGTGGTTCGGCAACGGTGTGGTCGCTCTCAGCTTCCCCGTGCTGCTGGAATCCCTCGGTGTCGGCGTCCTCTTCGCAGGCTTCGCCGTGATCTGTGCCATCGCCTTCGCCTTCACCTGGATCAAGGTCCCGGAGACCAAGGGCCGGAGCCTGGAACAGATTGAAGAGGACTTTCGCACCGGGGCCATCCCGGTGATCCCAGAAGCCGTCAAGCGCGGATAACTACGACTCACCACGAAAGGACCCCGTCATGTCGCAGACGATCGGAGTCGCAGTCATCGGTGCTGGCATGGCGGGGGCCGCTCACGCGGCCGCCTGGAGAGCGGCGACCACAGTGCGCAGCCCTTTTCCCCAGGAGGTCAGGCTCGTTGCCATCGTCGACATTGCTCAGCCACTGGCCGAGAACGTCGCCGGACGCTACGGCTACGACAGGGTGGAGTCAGACTGGAGAAATCTGCTGGAGGCTGCCGACGTCGACATCGTCTCGGTGGTGGTGGCGAATCACCTCCACCGAGAGATCGTCGAAGCCCTCGTCGCTGCAGGAAAGCATGTCTTGTGCGAGAAGCCGCTCAGCGGCACCTTGGAGGATGCGCGAGCAATGGCCGCTCTGGCCTCGGAGGCGGACCCGGTGGTCCGCATCGGATTCACCTTCCGACGTGCGCCAGGACTGGCCGCGCTTGCTGAGCTGGTCCACAGTGGGAAGCTTGGTGAGGTGCTTCATCTGAACGGGCGATACTACGCCGACTACGCCCGTTCCCCCCAGGTGCCGATGACCTGGCGATATCGCGGAGAACCAGGTTCAGGTGCACTAGCAGATGTGGGGAGCCACCTCCTCTACGCCGCGGAGCTGCTCGCTGGGCCCATCCGCAGCGTGGCAGGTGCCTCCTTCCGCACTGTCATCAAGGAACGATCCTTGCCACTGGGCGCCACGGTCGGACACGCGGTCGCGGCAGTCTCTGAGGAAACGGAGCCGGTGACGAACGACGACTGGGCCGGGTTCACGGCAGAATTCGGGGCGAAAGTAGACGGAACGGCCTCAGGCACGCTCGAAGCCTCACGCGTCACAGCCGGCCACCCCAACGGGCTGCGCCTGGAGATCGCCTGCCGAAACGGCAGCGCCGTCTGGGACCAGGAGCGCCCGGCAGAAATCCTCCTCCACCTCAATGAAGACGGACCAAACGCACACAACAACGGTTTTCGCACCGTGAAGCTCGGACCCGGGCACCCCTACGTGGCCGAGGGGTACGCGATGGCGGCTCCCGGCATCGGATTCGGTCAGAACGATGGATTCATCTTCCAGGCGCGCGCATTCCTGGAGGAGGTGGCAGGGGTTCCGGAATCCGAATCCTGGCCCCGGAACGCGTCATTCGCCGAGGGCCTGCGGAACATGGAAATCATCGAGGCAGTCGCTGAGTCCGCTCGTCGCAGCGGAGTCAGTGTGCAGGTAGACGCGATCTCGGCGGTCTGAGACCGCTCGAACCATCAAAGGAGGAGACCGTGCATCCAGTTTTGTACACAGCACCGCTGCACAAGAGGGCGCTCGCCGAATCCATCGAGATCGTCGCCAACATCGGCCTCGACGCCGTGGAGCTCAACACGGGCAGGTTCCTGCCCGCGGCGCACGTTCCGGTGGTCGAACTCGAAAACGATCCCGTCGCCGCGCGGAAGTAGCTCACAGTGCTCGACGGTGCCGGGGGTCAGCTTGCAGGGACTGAACTGCACCGGGAACCCACTGCACCCGGATGAGAGAACAGGTCAGAAGCGCGCGGAGGATCTCAGGTGCTCGCCGGAAGTCTTTGACAGACCAGGGTCGTGGCCGTGCCAGGACCACCCGGTTCGGAGTCGAGTACTCGGCAGACCTCGTGGATCGTCAACGACTGGTCGTCACGGGCATCGGACGTCATCGACTGCCAGTGGGACGTTGCAGAGGGGCCGATGGCCCAAGATTTGGGATTGAACCTCATCTATATGAGTGTTGCGGTCAGCTCGTTGATCTTCGCCGCAGCGGTCGGCGCCCTCGTCTGGGGCCGGGTATCTGGCCGAGCACGAGCCCGGTGACGACATCGTCGTCCTGGGCACGACCAGATGAGTCCGGTCGCTCACTTCGTGGAGAAGCCTGCGCTTCCTCGGACGGCAGCGCTGACTGCTGACGGGCGAGGTGTCCTGAGGCACGTTGTTGGTCCCGCGTCCGGTCCCGGGTCAGCATCATAAGCAGGACCTTAGAGGCCGGCGGGGACAAGGGCGGTGCTGGTGCGGGGAATGAGTCGGACGGGGAGCGTGACGTGCTCGCCTGCTACTGCGCTGTTCTCCGCCGCGATCTCGAGGCGGCGCAGCGCGAGTTCCACAGCGGTGCGGGCGAGCTGACGGGCGTCCTGGGCGAGGGTGGTGAGATCGAGGTAGGGCAGGGATGCCTGTTCGGAGTCGTCGAAACCGACCACCGACAAGTTCTGCGGCACGCGCTGGCCCATGAGCCGGGCTTGGCTGATCACTCCGACCGCGCATCGGTCGTTGAAGGCCATGACTGCGGTCGGAGCGGGCCCCTGGCTCAAGAGCCGGGTGACAGCGGCCGCGCCCCCGATTTCCGAAGCAGCCTCGCGAATGATCAGCATCTGGTCGCTGAGGCCTGCGGCGAGCATGGCGTCTTGGTAGCCGGCTCGGCGTCGCGCCCCGCCAGCCTCGCGGTCAGCGTCGATATAGGCGATGCGTCGGTGCCCCAGGGCGAACAGATGCTCCACTGCCAGGACCGCCCCGCGGTGGTCATCGATGGCCACGCTGTCGAAGACTGAGTCCTCGAAGGCGCGGGTTACTGAGACGATCGGCATAGAAGCACCGATCTGCTCGAGACGGGTTTGTGGAAGGGAACTGCCAAGCAGGACTAGCGCCTCGCACCGATCGCGAAGCAGGGCATCAAGGGCGGCGTCCTCGGCCCGGTGGGGCGTAACGGCTGAGAGGACTACCTCGTAGTTCCGCTCCTGCGCGGCGGTGTGAAGGGCATCGAGGATCTCTCCGTGGAACGGTTGCACCGGTTCGAAGGCTACTCCCAGCAGTCGGGAGCGTCCTTGGCGAAGCAGGCGAGCCCTTTCGTCGCGGCGGTAGCCCAGCTTGGCCGCCACGGCCAGCACGTGGGCTCGGGTCTCCTCGCTGGCGCCGGGAACGTTCCGGAATACGATCGAGACCAGCGGCTGGGATACTCCGGCCGTCCGGGCGACGTCGCGCATGGTGACGCGGCGCCCGGTCGGGGGGCGGAGGGCTTCTGGGCCCGGGGCGTCTGGGGTCACGCGGCAGACATGGTGAAGGCATCCCGGAAGCGGGTCAGGGCCAGCTCGGGGTCGGTGGCGGCGAAGGCCTCCATCGCGATCACTCCTTCATATCCGATCTCTGCCAAAGCGGCGGCCACCCGGGGGTAGTGAATTTCGCCGGTGCCAGGCTCGCACCGTCCTGGTACGTCCGCCACCTGAATCTCCCCAATATACGCGAGGGCCCGGCCGCAAAGCTCTACCAGATTCCCTTCCCCGATCTGGGCGTGGTAAAGGTCCAGGTTCAAGCGGAGGTGTGGGCTGTCCACGGCCGTGACCAGGGCCAGTGTTTCCTCAGCCGTTCCAAAGGGCACACCGGGGTGATCGACGGCGGTGTTGAGGTTCTCCAGAGTGAAGATTCGCCCGTAGCGTTCGCCCAGTGCAGCCAGGCGCTCAAGAGTACGCGCCGCGGCAAGCCAGTCCGCCCCTGTGACCACCAAATGCGGGACCACGGGTGTCCCAGCGGGATCCAGACCGGTGCCGTGAACGTTGAGCCTTGGGCAGTCAATGACCTCGGCCGCGACCAGAGACTCCTCGGCCGTGCGCAACAGCTCGGTCGCACCGTCCGGGTCGACTAGGGTGCCGCGCAGGTAGCCGGTCATCGACCCGAACCTGGCCCCTGTGGCCGCAAGGCCCGGAAGGTCCTTGTTGCTCCAGTCCCAGATCTCAACGTCGAAACCGGCCTGGTGGAGTCGACGGACACGTTGCTCGAAGGGCATATCGACGAAGAGCATCTCGGCGTTGGCTGCAAGGGTGAAACGGCTCATCGGATGGCCTCGACGATGTCGAGCGTCACGGGCGCCCCGGTGCCGCAGGACTCGATGCACCCCAGCGCTATCCGTAACGCTTCTCCGGCCGCCTCGACTCCCGGCCCGTCGGTCGGCTGCCCAAGGGCGGTGTCGGTGAAGGCCTGCAGCTCCGCGGTGTAGGAGCCGCGCATGGACTGGGTGTCTGCGCGCACGGTGTCTACGGCGAGGCCCGCGGGGCCGTAATAGCGCAGGCTTGAGGCCGCTAGGTCTCCCGCGGTGACCATGCCTGCTGAGCCGAAGGCCTCGGCACGGGTGTCGTAGCCGTAGGCGGCCGAAAAGCTGGCCTCGGCGGTGGCGATCGCCCCGTTGTTATAGCGGATCGTGACCACAGCGGTGTCCAGCAACCCGGCGTCCTTGAAGTCGGGGGCCACGAGGGCGTCGGCTACCGCGTGTACCTGCACCGCCCGGGCGCCCGGGTTGAGGAAGTTCAGCGTGTCGAAGTCGTGGATCAGAGTCTCGAGGAAGATCGTCCAGGGTGCGACTGCCGCGGGGTTGGCTAGTCCCGGGTCCCGGGTGGTCGATCGCAACAGCTGGGGGGTGCCGATGTGGCCGGCGTCGATCATTGCGCGGGCCTGCGGGAAGCCGTCGGCGAATCGGCGGTTGAATCCGATGCGGAACAACGCCCCGTGAGTTTCCACCGCCCGCCGGACCCGGTCGATCTCATCCAGCGTCATTCCGGCCGGCTTCTCACAGAAGATCGCTTTGCCCGCCGCGGCCGACTCTTCTACCAATCCGGCGTGGAAGCGGGCAGGGGCGGTGATCACGACCGCGTCGATCTCCGGATCAGCTAACAGCTGAGCGATGTCCGTGTACGCCGCATCCACCTTCAGCTCCTCGGCCAGACGCGCGGCCGCGCCCTCCACAGGGTCGGCCACGGCGGCCAGCCGCGCGTTCGGGACGGCGCGAGCGATCAGCTGGGCGTGGCTAGATCCGATGCGGCCAGCACCGATCAGGCCTATGTTCAGAATGCGGGACTGAGGCACGAAGCGCTCCTTGGAGTCAGGGGCTGATTGTGGACAAAGGGGGTCCGTGGCCGGTCTTGCATCGGCTGGATCATCTCTTGGCAGGAACACTAGTACGTATTAGTGTGATTGGCAACACAGGGCGGGGCTGCCTCTGTGGTTTTCGTCGAACGGCCAGGGAGTGCTCTGATGCGGCCGCACGGCTGGGCCTTGGTAGAGGGTCCCGTCGCGCAGCATGGGCGTAGAGCGTGTCCAGACGGCGCCGCGCCATCGCAATAATGGCCCGCTTATGCTGCTTCCCCATCTCGATCTTCCGGTCGTAATACGCACTCGAGGGCGGGTGGTGCAGTGCCGCGAACGCTGAGTTGTCGAGGCTGGATTTCAGACGCTTGTTCCCGCCGCGGTTGGTGAACTCTCCACGGATGGAAGTCCCGGAACGCCTCGTCGTGGGCGCAGTGCCGGCGTAGGAGGCCAGGTGGCTTGCGGTCTCGAAGTTAGTGACGATCCTGGCCGCGGTCGTAAAGAGGGGGCGTCCACCGGCCTCTACTTGGGTGAGGCTCCGGCCTGTTGTCGGCTCACGTCTTACAGCTGCTGGGCGAGGATCGGCACAATCGTCGCGGGCGCATCGGTGCCGAGCGACCACCACGGTTTGTGCCTCCACGGCGGTGAAGAACTCTACGGTGCCCCGGTCGGCCAGCCGTGGGTTGTGTTTCTTAATCCGGTTCCGCAGATGACCTCGAGTCTGCCGCACCGATAGGTCACGTCAAACTGTCACCTATCGGTGTGGCAGACCCGAGTGCAACATGCGTAAGTTGGCTTGCAGCGTGGGCTGCGGCGTACGTACGTTGCAGTCCACCCGAAGATGGACTTCCCCCTCACCAGGGAGCCCGTGTCTGGGCGGTAGCACGCACGCATGGGTGCGGGTGATCATGCGTGACAGCGGGCATACGGTCATAGTCGGCAGCACGCACCGAGACACCCATGTGAGGCGAGACCCACCCAGACCGAACCGCCGGCCAACATCAGTCGCGTGTCATCGAACGCACAGTCTCCAGCAGTCGGTCGCGTTCAGCCGATACCGCTTCCAGCAGCACATCTGCACGATCCGCGCGGGACCGCTCGGTGGACAGCAGCGCAGCCTGCTCGTCAGCCCGGACGGCTGCGGCCCGCTCAGCGTCGGCAAGGGCTGCCTTGGCATCGGCGACGGCCGCCGAGAGTTCCTCGATCTTGGCCTCGGCCTCGGTGAGGTCACCGGTGAGCTCCCGGATCTCATCGTTCGAGGCCTGGAGCTTGGCCATGAAAGCCTCGCGCTCAGCAGCGAACTTGGCACTCGCTTCAGCCTGGGACTCGCGCCATGCGGCCGCGTAGCGGGCCATCACGTTGTCCGGGATCGGAGACTCGGGCTCGGCCGAGGCGGCGCTCTCGTTCCACTTCCGCGCTGCCTCACCCGCTACGTCCGTTGCGACCTCGGCGCGCTTTCTTACGTTGCGAGCAGTCACGGGCTGACCTTCAGCGGCCAGCGCCTCGGCAGCCTCGGCGGCACGGCTCTGTGCCGGGGTGGGCGTGTTCGATGCGTTCTGTTCAGTGTCCATGCCTCTACAGTAACACACAAGTACGCTAAGTGCGTACCTAGTGTTCCTATATGTTCCTATATGTTCCTATCTGGTTTCGAAGAGCGCAGTCACCGACCCCAACCCGAGCCGCTGACCCGTGCAGTGAGTGCGATCGAGGCCAACGCCGCTACTGACACTGTTCGCTGCTACGAATGACCCCTCCACGAGCTGACGCCCCACCCTGGACCGCCGGCCCGAGCGGTGCACACCGCAGAGATGCAGGCAGAGTGTCGAGGGCCCTCGTGAGACTGCAGGCCTAGCACTAGAATTCGTTGACTTGCTGGCCCGGTCGCAACGGAAGGTGCGGGACATGGTGGAGACGGGACCCGAGGACTCCGCCCAAGAGAAGCTCGACCTTCTGAACCAAAACCCGCAGGCCCGACTCCTCACTGCAGGGGAGATGGCCGACTACGTCGACAAGGCCCGCAACTGGCCCTCGGACTCAGCGCGCAAGGGTCGACTCATCTCAGTCAGGCACGCTGGGGAGACCTACTACCCCGCCTTCCAGATCGACCCGGTGCATCGAGAGACCTGGGAATGGGTCTCGACCATGGCGGGGATCCTGGAGAACGAGGGAACCACCGGCAGGTCCTTCACCCTCTGGGCGGCGACTCCTTCACCGCGTTTCGACGGCGACACCCCAGCAATGCACACCGGAGACCCCGACTTCATGACCAAGGCAGCAGCTGATCTCGCTGAGCTATGAGTCTTGCCCGTGCCACTCAGCGCCCTGCCGTATTCAACCCGGCAGCAAACATCATTCAGTCACGATCCTGCGCATCGAGGGTGCTCGACGTGGACGCCACAGCGAGGGACAGTCGCCGGCAACCTATATAACTCGTAGAATCTGTAAGGAATGTAAAGCAGAAAAAAGTTGCTTGCGTGAACTGCATACTGGGGATGCGGCGCCAGAACGGGGGTTTTTCCTGGGTGGCAGAGGGTGTCTTTGGCAGTGGTGCTGAGACCTGTTTCAGGGGTGTCGACCCATCACCCAGAGAATCCTGGTCGGCCCCCCCCGGGGAACCAGCTCGGCGTATCCCAGCCGCGCGAGACCCTGGCGCGGGATCTTCCATGCCCCGTCGGTGCCCAGGTGAGCGCCCACGGCTTGGAGGGACCCGTCTTTGCGTCGACGGTGCAGGGTAGAGAGCGAGACGCCGACGACCTTGGAGGCTTGCTCTAGGGTGAGTCACATGTCATCGTCGGGAGGTGTCACGGGGGTCTCAAAGGGTTTCCGGGGAACGATGCTGGCAGACTTTCCCTGCTATCCCGGCAGAGACGCGTTCTTGGATCAGCGATCGGCCGCCAGCGCGCGATCATACGTCGCCTGAAGGTTCACCCAGAAGCGCGCAGAGAGATCGAAGCGCTGTGCGAGCAGCCTTGCCACCTCGGCGGTGATGTCTTGGGCGCCCTGGGTGATCGAGGTGAACTGCGCCGGGTTGAGACCGAGTTCTTGGGCCACCTGCTCCGGTGCCAGCCCTAGAGGTTCAATGAACTCCTCCAGCAGGATCACCCCGGGATGGATCAGATGCGTGGAGGGTTCCACGGCGCCTTTCTGCGGACGGTTGGCCTCGTCGTAAGCACGCGCACGCTCGAACTCAGCCCGGTCGGGGAGTTCCATGTTCGCCAGGCGCAGCACGGGGCCCGAGGTGGTGTGTCCGAGCTGCTCATCCAGTGCGACAGAGACCTGAGCCCACAGGATGTCTCGATGCAGAAGCTTCAGAGCCTGCACCCGAGGAAGCTCCGGCCCGTACTGCGCATGTGCCAGGTCGCGCTGAGAGGGGACCTTCATCTCGGCCAGCTCCCGCACGTTGTCCGGGGTGGGTCGGTCCAGTTGCTCGTTAAGCGCGACGGTGACCTGTGCAGCCAGGATGTGCCGACGCAGCTCGTTCATGGCCAGCCATCGTTCCGTCGGGTTCTCGGGGCGCTTCACCTGACTAGTGTGGCGTTACAGGAGCGATGCAGGGAAGACCTTAACCTGCGGGTCCAAACGCCGATATGCGACGGGTGCGTCGTCGCGTCGATGGAGAAGGTGCTGGAAGACGTCATTTACGAGTGCGGCAGGCCTCTCCCAGAGAAGGGGGCAGTTTCATTATTGAGGTAGCTCGGGGACGGGAGGGCCTCACGTCCAGGGGCGAATGGCAGAAGAATGACCACGCCACCAGTTAGGTTCCACGAGGCGCCCCAGTAGGAAGCGCGTCTTTTGATCGATCGGACTGACGCGGACGCCGCATCGCTCGGTGGTTAAATCGTAGGTTTTGCTCGGCGAAGTTCACATGAGGCCCAGGTCTACGCATTCTGAACATGTAATGTCCAGTTATGACCGCTACCACTGATAAACCAAACATGACGGCCCTACTTTCGGCAATCGACTCGCTCCCTAAAGAGTTCTTCACTGCCTACCGTGGTGGTTACCCGAACTCGATCGGATTAGCACTCGTAGACGCCGTTCACTCCATCCAGGCCTCTTACGATTCGGCACACCCCGGCAAGGGTGTGCTCAACCGGGTGAAACAGTTCAGGTCCGATCACCCCAACGCGGTTGATGACCTGCGTGTACTTGCCGCTCTGGACGAACATGCTATCCAGAAGGTCATGGGGGAGGGCAAGACCAGCCAACGGTCCAAGAGTGGTGCAGTCCTGGACGCTGCACGCGCGTTCACGGCACTGGAGCCACCAATCGTGCGTGCTGCGGATTTCACTCCCGAACGCAGCGAGGACGCGCGGAGGGCATACACGCGGGTGCATGGACTCGGGAAGGTCACCTTCACGTACTTCGCTATGCACCTGGGGGTCCCGGGGGTGAAAGCAGACTCGTTACTGACTCGGTTCGTCGCTCGTCATGCCTACGGGGATGAGTCTTTGAAGCCGGGTTCAGACCAAGTCGTCGCTTTGGTCAACCAGGCCTACGAATCCCGTCCCCAGATCGCCGAGACCTTGACGCACTTCGAGCATGCGCTCTGGCGCGCGGAGAGCAAGGGAAACGCCAACTGACGGAGCCACGTCGAGTCAAGTGCTTGAGCAAAAGTCCGAGAATTCTCACCGCTGAGTGGAGGGGAGCGGTGTCAGGGAAGCGCCTGTGCTGCTGGATCGAAGGTCGCGAGTACCGCTGGTGCGGGTTTCGCCACTGGTCATCTATTGCAGGCGCGTGTCCCAGGCGCCTGGGTCCCTTCGAGGGCAGTTGCAACTAGCTGCCGGCGCAGGGCGCTGCATATGGACGGAGATCAGAGTTCGGCTAGCAACTTCGTTTTAGCCGCAGCGAACTCGTCGTCGGAGAGGATCCCGTCTCTGTGCAGGTCGGCTAGCTCGCGGAGCCGCTCCGAAAGAGTTGGACTTGTGGCCGCCGCAGCAGGGTGCGTCTCGACCTGATGAGGTTCTGGCCGGGCTTCGGGTGCTGCTACTTCGACGATGTCGAGGACCGAGTTCCCTGCGGTCTCTAGAACTAGACCCACCTCGTTGTGTCCTTTGGCGACTTTATTCATATAGCCGTTATGTATCTGATTAATCAGGGTATAGATCTCTTTATCAGTAACGACGGTCAGGAAGGCCTTACGCGCCTCATTCTTGGCGAGGTGTGCGATACCCGCGGCCGCGAGCCCAGGTGCACTGCTTTTCATGAAGGCCCTGCCACCCTTCATCAGTCCGGACACCGCTGGGCCAAGTGAATTTTCAAAGCCGGAAGACTGCTCCTGCCCAGGCTGTGTGAACTTGATCGAACGCAACTGCTCGTACGGCGTCTTCTTGGAAATCTTGGCAGGTTGCTGCGCCTTCTCTGGTGCCGTCGCAACGCGGACGTAACCGCCCTGATAAATCTCGACTGCCGAGGTGCCGAAGACGCCACTTGTAACGAGCGGCCCAGCCGCCTCCGCGTCCGCCAGGAACTTGCGGCCCAGCTCTTCTCTCGCGGACTGTCTGTCCGTGGAGGCCTTCTTGACCGCCGCTCCGAGCTTGGAGAAGGCGCCGTCCTTCTTCTTTCCCAAGTTGACGGTCGCCGGGTCTTGATCCGCGTTCCACTCTGTCGGTGTCTGATCCTCCATGGGTAGATTCTGACACAGCCTGCAGGTCACGCGATGTTGTCGACGGCGACTCACGAAGCCAGGGCGATCGTGCTTTCGTCGCATTGCTATCGAAGGTATGTTCGATAGATACTGAGGCTCCCATGCGTATCGAACAGATCCAGAGTCTCGATGAGACCGACGTGGCTCGGGGCCTCTTGCGGGTTCCTGAGTCTGTGGCTGCTGGCTATCCGTCCCCGGCCCAGGACTACCAGACAGCTCCGATTAACCTCTCTGAGTACCTCATCCGAGATCTCAACAGCACTTTCCTTGTCCGGGTCTCGGGTGACTCGATGGAAGGTGCGGGGATCTGTGACGGTGATGAACTGATCGTGGATCGCTCGCTGACCGCGGGAGACATGTCCGTGGTGGTCGCTATTCTCGACGGTGAAATGACCGTGAAGCGGCTGAGGCTCGTCAATGGGAGAGTGGTGCTCCAAGCGGAGAACCCTTCCTACCCCCCCCGATCGAGGTTCAGGAGCTGTCTGAACTCGAGATCTGGGGAGTCGTCATCAAGTGCATCCACAACGTGTAGCCGACTTTGCTGAGCTCGCGGGCCGCGACTTCATAGGCCTCATCGATGTAGAAGTTCACTTTCCCAAACAGTGTTGCGGTGTCCAGTTGAGCAGTCGCAACGCGGCACCATGATCTGGCGCTGCCACCTACTAGTCTCTCGGGAGCCTTTGAGGAAAATAGCCTGCACTCACTGAGTACTACACGCTCCTTGTCTCGTTCCGGAGATAAGTAAGCTGGCCGGATGAAGCCACTGGTATTTCTGGACACGACTGCTCTGTACGGGACGGGAGGGTTCACCAGTTCGGCGGTGAAGCAGGTATTCGCGCTCTCGAGTGCTCGGCTCGTTCATCTCGTGGTGCCCGATGTGGTGATTCTTGAGCTCGGCCGGCAGTGGAAAAAGTCTTTCGACCAGAAGCGGCTCAAACTCATGAACGCTACGAGCGGCTTCAACATGGTCACACAGATGGCGGGCGCCCAGAACGTAGCTGTGGTGCCCCCTGACCTGGACAGCACAGATTTCTATAGGGGCATGAAGAGACGACTTTTGAAAGAGTCCGTCGAGATAGCGACCTACTCGAAGCTTTCCATTGAGGACCTCTTGTCGCGGGACCTCGAGGGGCGTAAGCCGTTCTCGGAGAGTGGCAGAGGTTTTCGTGACGCATTAATTTGGGAGAGCATTCGTACGTACTGCTCTACCTCGGGCCACGCGTCCGGGCCGGCCATTTTTGTGACGGCGAACCACACGGACTTCTGCGAAGAACAGGGCGGGCCCCTGCACTCAGAATTACGGAGCGAGCTCAAGGGTTCGCAAGGACTCGAGGTTGTAGACTCCCTGCAGTCTTTGCTGAGCCACCAGAAGATTCGCCCACTGGCTGAGATTCTTCGCGTGGTCGACAAGACGCTGACTGATGCGAGGCTCAGCGAACTTTTGGATCGCGCCCTGGAGCAGTTACAGGGCTTAGATGTTGAGGCAACACTTGGGCTGTACGACGGCGATGGCTTGATAACTAACCCCATCGAGACAGTTCTGGACGGACCGTCGTTTGCGGAGATTGTCATGGACGACGCGACCATCGAATTTCATACGTTCGATGCCGGCGAGCCAGGGACGACGACCATCCGAGTGACTGTCGAGGCTGATTGTGTCCTCGAGGGCTACATCTACAAGAGTGACGTGTCTCTTTACGAACTCGACAGTGTCGCAATTCTTGGGGATTGGAGCAGTCATATGCTTCAAGCCACCGAAACGCGTCGCGTTCAATTCACGCTCGGGACAGACTTTCCAACAGGTCGGATCGAAGATGGAATGCTTGCTGTCGAAGTCGTCGAGGACATTACCGATGCGTGAATCTGGCTTTGGGACGACGCGCGCTGAACGGGCGCTCTACACGGTAGAAGGCTCGGTCGCTTTGTGAGCGTACGCGTCCTTCGTAGAGGTGCTGCATTGGCATGCCGCCCTGTGTCGCAGCCCGGGTGAACTAGAAGTGGAACGGCTGACCGGCGTTGTGCTCGAGTTCCAGTCGGTGTACTTCCTTCATAACGGTACTCCGAATGAACTCCTCGACTGTTCGGGGCGTGCCATCGGAGGCTTTAACGAAATCACAGACCCCACGAATTCGTGCCTCTTCCTGCTGGTTGCCCCAGAGGAGCATGTCATCTCGGAGGGCTGCAGGGGCGATCGAGCTCAAGTTGGCGAAGATAGATCGTTTTGGACCAGGCTGGGCGGTGCTTTGACTTCCTTTATATTCCCAGGAGGCTGTGGATAGCGTGGACAGACGGCGGACGGGACGCTTGTTGATCTTGGGTCTCCGATCTGAGTGTGTACGGCTGACGGGTGGCGAGAACTGCCTATGTCCTGCTGGTCGCCGGATAAACATACGAGACCTACGCCAGTGGATCCTCACGGAGAAACCTCTTCGTGCGAGGTGGGTCATCGATTTTTGCGGATCGTCGCCGAGAATTAATCTATCCGACGATTGGATGGTCCTACCGGGCTAGACCATCGAGCCAGACCTGGTATCGAATGCCTTATTCATCCAGAAGTGGGGTCGCACGTCAAGCAACCAGACTTGCGGCGTGCAGAGTCTACTGAAGGCACCGGCTGGTCTGATTTGCAGTTTGAAACAGCGCCAAATGGAATCATCGAGCAAGCTGACCGGAGGGTCCTACCCCTGAGTTGAACAGACGCGTTGAAAGTACCTCTCTGGAAATCGAGTGAGGTAGATTCTTGATATGACTGGACAAAGCGGCTTGGGACACTGCCAGACTGCCCGGCCCCGACCTCCCGTACACGGGGAAATCGCATGAGCCGTGCTCTCCCGGAAGCCGAACAACTTTTTCGTCGGTTCGACTCCGACAACGCTTCGGATGGCGCCGCACGAGACCGCTTCGAGCAGTTTGTCTCGGATCTCGTTGCCGTGAGGTGGATTGACGCAACGACGGTCGCCGCGAATAACCATAACGACTGGGGCATTGACACCTTCGTTGGAGAGTTAGACGGGGGGAAGGTCCAAGTTTGGCAATCAAAGTACATTCGGCACTGGCAAAATGCGTCACCCCAAAACCAAGTGAGGGAATCGTTTCGTTCGGCCTCTAAGAAGGCGAAAGAGGAGAACTACACCATCGTCGAGTGGACACTCGTGGTTCCTGCGATCCTGCATCCTCAGCAGATGAAATGGTTCCTCGGGTGGGCGGGTCGTTGCAAAAGGGAGACGGGTACCAAAGTCAAGCTCTGGCAAGGCGACCAACTGCGTCGCCAATTAATGAGCAGCGAATCGATCAATGTGCGTCGTGAGTATTTCCCTCATACGGTGGATTCTCTGCCTCTGCAGCGTATTGCTTCGCCAGACGTGGCTCTTACTGAGGATTATGCAGCCTTCGACAATGCGCTGTTCGTTCGGCAACTTCAGGCCTCTGGTTTCGAAGAGACAAGCGCTGCTTGTGGCATGTTCTTCGCGACTGAAGCCCTTCGACGCGACCTCGAGGCCAAGGAGGCGGCGACTGAACTTCAGGCGCTCCGAACCGTGCAACTCGATGTCCACGGGATCTGGGAGATGCGGTTCAACGAACACGCACCTTCCGCCTCTGCCGATGGCATGATGCCGGCGTTGTACGGACAAGTCATTGGTGAAGCTGCATCCACAGCTGACGCCCCGGGATTAGTCCTCCAACGGGCCCACAAGCAAGGTGCCGCGCATATGTTGGTCGAGGAAGGAAGAGCCGGGTGGGTCAAGCACTGGCGACATGTCGCAGAGGAACACCGCGGCGACATGCATGTCAGTGGCGACCGCGATGCTAGTGACAGCACGCCAGACCGCGATCCGCACCAGCGCACCGTAGAGGAACAGCCATCGTGATTAGCGGAGAAGCAAGTCTCACGAGCGAACCAGGCGCATCCTACGTTCCTGAGAGTAATCGCACCTTCCGTATGGCTCGCTTGATGCTGCTCATGTCCATTGCGAAACAGGATGGTCGACGCATCGAGTCGATAGATCGGCTCACTTATTACGAGTTCTTCTCCGACAATCCGTGGGCGGTTACCTCTGGCAGTTCTGAGCAGGATGCCGCAGACAGGGATGCTTTGAGGCTAGTTGGTTTCGCGCGAAACCAGCTCTCCTACGCATCTACAGGCCAACGCTTTGTTTCACGACGGGAACGGATCCGCTCAGACTTGGCGCATCTGATTGCACGTGGTCTCGCATCGCTAGACGGAGGTTCGTTTTCGACTACGCCACGCGGGGATGAGCTTTCTGATGGGTTGATGTCTTCATACGCCGATGCCTACCGGGCTTCTTCACGCATCGTGCTCCGACGACTTACGCGCCTCTCCAACCGCAGGCTGACAGAACAGGTTGAGGACTGGCTTGGCCGTCCGTGGCTGTTATTGGATCTTCTAGAGGACGTTCGGGGGGCTGGCGTGCCCGCCCTGCCGGAGAAGAACGAGCAGCGGAAATCTGAGAAAATCCGATTGCAGGAGGAAGGGGAACCATGGGTCTCCGAATAAAACGACTCCGTCTTGAGGGGTCGTCCGCAAATGCGGGGCCCTATGAGGTCTCCTTCCAGCCAGAAGGCTCAACGGATGGATACCGCCCGTTGTCTATCATCGCGGGACAGTCCCTGACGGGTAAGACGACAATCGTCGATTTCATCGAATATTGCCTAGGTGGGGCGCGCCTACCGCCTCATGACGAGGTTCGCGCGAACGTGAAGGCGTCGTCACTCGAACTCGATCTGGGCAGCACCCCGACGGTTATCGAGCGCTCAGCTGTGCTGCAAGCGTCGGAGTTTGCGACTGTCTGGCAGGCCACCCTCGACACTCGTGACGGTGCAGCAGAGCGGCGCTTCCCGGTCGAACCAACGAGTGATCCGAACGGACTATCCCAGTTTGTGCTCGCAGCATCAAACCTCGACGGAGTTCGTCTTTCCGACTCAGTGGTGAAGGAAGACACCGGGTCGGGCATGCTCTCTATCCGTGACGTATTTAGGGTGATGACCGTCCGGAACGAGCGGTTAGATTCTAAGAATCTCGTCTACGAGCGAGAAAACTTCATGGTCACGCAGAAGTATCGGCAGACCATCGAGGTCATGTTTGGGGTGTACGACAACGAGGAAGCAGTTTTGGCAGCTCAGCAGAAGCGACTGTCTCAGGACTTGAGCAAAGAGAAGGCGCGCCTTGAAACTCTGTCAATAAGTGCAGAGCGCGATCACCCTGGCGGTCGCGCTGCGCTGGAGAATACTCTCGACAGGCAATCGCTTGACCTTGCGGAGCTAAACGCGCAACTCCGGTCTCTGGATGCGCAACGCCGAAGCACAGAGTCAGCTTCCATTGAGATCCGGCAAGCGCTCGAAGCCTCGAGGCAAAAGGAGACCGAGCTGCAGATCCGTGTCCGCGATCGGCGCTCGTTGCTGGAACGTCTTGAAGCTCTCCGCCTGCAATATAACGACGACCGGCGAAAGTTGCATTTTCTTCTCGACGCGGACCGCTTGTTCGATCCCCTCGGGGTGACAGAGTGCCCTGCATGCCTAAAGGCCCTGAAGCGCACTCCGTCGATCTCGGATGGTTCGTGCACTTTGTGCCATCAGGCCATAGAAGACCCCGGCGAGGAAGGGAGGGAGGAGACCCAGAACAAGATAGTCGAAGCCGAACTCCGTGCCTTGACCGCACGAATCAAGAGCTTGAACGAGTACATCGTGCGACTCGTCGTTGATCAGGAGTCGCTTGTTCTCCAGTTGGAAGAGGCCAGGCTGGACTCAGTAGCCTCGGCGCAAGCGGTGGATGCGATCACGGAGAGCCCCGCCCCCTGGCTCGCGCTCCGGGACAGGATCACGAACGACATTATGCAGCTACGACTGGAGCGGCAGTCCACCGAGACCGGGGCGAAAGCCTGGCAACGTGTTGAGAGGGTCGAAGTCCTAGTCAACTCGCTGCAAACTGAGGTGAAAACTCTATCTGCTCAACGCCGCAAGAAACGCCCGGATCGCGAACAGGTCGTGGCGCTCTTGTCGGACCGATTCGTCTCTATCCTCGCTGACATCGGGTACCCCAAGTTGGGTGACGCGTACGTTAGCTCGGACTTCGTCCCCTACGTGCGCGGACTCAAGTACACCGAAGCGAGCAGTGGGGGCCTTGTAGTCATTGCACTCGCCTGGAACTTGGCGCTTTGGCAGGTTGCTTTCGAACAAGACGCAGACGCGCCCGGGCTTCTGATAATTGACAGTCCGCAAAAGAACCTAGGGCACAATGCTTCGCCTGAGGACGACTTCGCGGATGCAAGTCTTGTGGACCGGTTCTACGCTCACGCGAAAAAATGGTTGGCGGGGGACGGCCAAGGTGCTCAACTAATCGTTGTTGACAACACGCCACCCACGTCACTCGATGACGACGTCGTCATTCGGTTTACGAGGAGTGCAGAAATCTACCCGTATGGATTGATCACGAACGCGGTGGATTGACTTAGAGACGTTCGTGGCGCTCAGACGCGGTGAATGAGATGCAACTGGTACTGGTCTACGCCGCTGATCGACATCATCGTTGTCCGGGGAAAGCAATGTTTCACGGCGACTAGCGTCTGGATCAGGAGCGATCGACCGACACTAGACTGAGGTGCGACATATCTCGATTATAGGGGCTACCCCCGTCCTGGTTAGTGGACACTCTTCGTGATTGTCATTCATAGCTGGCACTGCCCTAACGCGTCAGATGCAGATGTTGACCTGAGGCCGCGACAGCACACGATTGACACCTTAGGTATTGGCTCGAGGGATCGCGAAAAGTCTACTTTGGAGACTTCGTCGGTCTCCGAAAGCTCTGGATTCTTTCGTCAGACCTCAACTGGTCGATAAGTTCCTCGCGTTCGTCTAAGGCAACCGAAAGTGCGGTTGCGTAGTTCCGAAGCTGCAAGGTCAGAGACTCTATCTCGCGATTCGACTTGATGCTTCGATCGCGTTCCTGCGCGAGCCGTTCCCGGACGAGATCAAGTTCCGGTTTGCGGCGGTTCAATTCGCGGGCGCGTTCTTGGAATGAGCTATTGATGTCGGGGTTGTCGTGCGTCAAGCGGTGTCGTTTTACACCGGCCACCTCGGCGAGGATCGCGGAATCGGGCCGCTGATCGAGTCGATCCGCGCGAAACTCGATCAACCGGCGATCGGCCTCGGCGCGGCGGGGTTGAAGGGTGGTCCTGCGTGGGAGATGCGCCGAGAGATGCGGAGTCCTCGGTATACAACCCATTGGGATGAGCTGCCGGTCGTTCGCGCGATCTAGGCCGGTTTTCAGCCTCTGAAGCACGCTGGTGTCTCGACCTGGTTCTGGGCCGGCAGCTGTGCCATAGGGGTGGCCGCAGCGCTGGATGTCGCCTACAGTCTGGACAGCTCGCGCTCTCGAATGGCGATCACCCGGTCCAACTCATGAGCGACAGCCTCGCGGCATGGGTGACAGGGTTTCACTGAAATGTCAGGCTAGACATGACCTCAGTTGTGCGATCCGGCGACAGTGCGCGGTCCTTCGTCAACTAAGGGTTCGACCAGAAGCGTTCAGAGAGACCGAGCTCCTCTGCCACATTTTCCGGGGACAACTCGACAGACCTGGCGCATTCTTCTAGAAGGATCACCCGGCAGTGGATGGTGGAAACCCAGTTCGTGGGTCCGGCCACGAGCGGCAACACAACTCAGGATGATCGTTTATCGATCTGGCCCTGCCCTTGGGCAAAATGCACTCCGTCGACGTCAGGCGAAGAATGCCCGGAAGGGCAGGTCAGGCTTCCTGGTCCGGGTTTTCGGCATGACCCGAGAGCGTGACCGCTCTGTATTAAAGCACTTCAGTGTCGGCCAGTTCTGCCATCAGGGTCGAGTAGTTCCTCATCGAGGTGAACCCGGGCACCAGGTTCGGATCATCGTAGTCAGCGATGTCGCTGGCTACAGTCGTGGTGCTGCCCATGCCGGCGGGCGGGATGTTGAAGCTGTCCACCTTCACGAAGAGCGCGCAGGCACCCAGTGCAGAGACCGCCAGTTCGGCGTTCTCTGCGACTTCGACGATCAGGATGCGCGGACCCATAAACTCAGGGTCCAACACCCACTCGCGCACCAGGGCGTCAGAGGTCACGGTCGGATCAGCACAGTGCAGTGCGACTGTCACGCCGATGGCAGGGTCGTGTTGATCCTCCGCCTTCAGCCGGTTCTTCGTGAGCTTCAGGCCCAGCGAGTCCGCCAGTGCGCGAGACTGCATTGCACGCAGCACAGGATCTTCGCCGAAGACGATGATCGTCGCGCCACCGACCGAGCGGATCTTCTTGTCGAGGTCCACTGCCAGGTAGTCGGTGTCATAGTTCGGGCCGTAAGCCCTGATCTCATGGTCGTTCATCACTGTGTTGCTCCTGCTCTTCTCGGAGGTGATCGGCATGCGTGCCACATCGGCAGGCAGTGGTTGGTAGGGGACGATCTTCCTGGGGGCTTCCGGCTTTGACGCCATCGCAGTGACGACAGACTCCACGAAACACAGGGCGGTTCGCTGATGGCTCGCTGACCTAGCCTGTTTTCGGTCACGTCGCTGGAAAGCAGGTGCCGATTCGTCGCGCTCGCACCGTAGAGGCCCAGGGCGGGCCACTACGGTGCGAGCGCGAGGAACGGCCAAGCGCCCGTTACGGTCCCTGATTGGTCAGACTCCTGCGCTGGCGGCGGCGCTAGTCTGGTGCTGAACTGCGCGCTTGCACTGTTCTTCCAGAGAGCCTGTGAAGCCGAGCTGGTCGGCAAGGCCCTTAAGAGCGGCGATCCTGTGGATGTCCGGGTTCCCAGCGGCATCCACGTAGTTGAATCCGAGGGCCAGAAACTGCGCATTCTCCCGCCAGTTGGCCTCAATCTTTCCGAGCCTGGGATGGTGATCCACGAAAATCAGCGGATACCGTTCACGGACTTGAGCCAATGAAGTTCGCCCATTGAGTAGATCGAGCTTGACCTGCGTAAGGGTGTCAGTGGGCTGTTCACGAGTTCGCGCGAAATGAGCGTCGATCACCGCGCGCCAGTCGAAGTTCGCATGGACCTCCGAGTCCTCGTAGCGATGCTTGCGCTTGGCCTGTTCACTCGGAGCCTCGTGAGTAAGGTACCGCAGATAGGTGGGGAAGGCTCCGCGGCCCTTGAGGGGGATTACGAGGTGTTCGGCGATCCCGATCCAGGAGGAGACCTGGTGCAGGGTGCGTCCGTCCTGGAGACGGAGTGCGCCCTGAACATGCGTCGCCACGGGCGTACCGTCCGGATGGCGGTCCTTGTCCTGGAGGACCCAGGCATACTCTTTGATCGACTTGTGCTGGTCCAGGCCATGCTCGAACTCGTCGAGGTTCAGCAGAACTGCACCCGTATTGGGGTGGATTAGCCGCGTGGTGAACTTCATCATGCGGAACCTCTGAGTTCCGGCCGTCCGGGCGGTGTTCTTGTTCGAGCTCATCATTGCTTACCTTTCTTCGGCATGCGCATTAACGCATGGCAGTGTTTTTCGTTCAGTGGGGGAGTATCTGGGGTTGAAGGGCTCAATCGCGCGAGCACACTTGAGCACACTTGGAGGCGGATCACGGCTTGCAGACCGTCGAGCCTGGTGATGGCTCCGTAGAAGCCGGAAATACGCGGAAGTGTCGATGCAGACTGGTGTTGACGTCCGTAGCCGAGCACAGTTGAGCACAACTGAAACGGGGTCTGTCCCTCAAGGAAGAATCGGGCGAGCGGGCGCGCGCACGCGCATTGCTGAAAGGGATCTGTAGGTACAGCCCAGCTGACATCTGGTCCAAAAGCACAGTTGAGCACAGCAATAGCGAGTTTTGCCCCGCAGGTTGGCAGGAATCGAGGGGGAGGGTTACTGGGTACACCGCACCGCAGTATGCCTGCTTCCCTTTGTTTACGGTGTTTTTGTGTACCCGGCAGGGGGTTACGTGGTGATGGGTCGCCAGTGCCTATCCAGCTGATGGCACCCAATGGGGAGATCCACGGGTCCGCTGCGACGTGATCCGGCGCGAGGAAGACGCAGGTCATCGCGTACCTCGGCGGGAAGCGGGCTGCTCGTGATCCCGAAGATACTTCTCCAGGGATTCCACCCTGTACAGGATCTTAGAATTGATCTTGACGAAGGGGGGACCCTCGCCATGGCAGCGCCACTTGGCAAGGGTCTGTTCGGCGACGTCAAGATACTCAGCAGTGCGCTTCGCGGAGAGTGAGCCTGGCTTCAGGGTGACGGCAGGGGGCATGGGTGTCCTCGCAAGTTTAAAACTTACGGGAGACCGCGGCACCAATCCCATTAGCGGATACCCTGGCGCACGTGCACCGGGTGGTGCGCGTCTCTTCGTCAGAATCTATGGACTGTCGTCCAAAGACTCCCACCCTTTTATTCTCAGGCTGATGGTATATTCCCATAGATTTCCGAACTTTTCCACAGATAAACTTGGACATGCAGAATAGGGAACTTGGGTTATGACGCCGATGCGCGCCACCACCGCCCGCCTTGAGCCTGGCGCCCACTCGAAAGATCGGGTGAAGCGTCGTTAAGCGGGGCCCTTCCTCAAACAAGCTATTCTCACGTGGACGGGCGCGAAAAAGGACCTAGGTGCGGCCGAAGTTTGACGCGGTGGACTATTTGAATTCCCTTAAAGATCAGCACTGAAGATCGCGGCCGGTGGCCAAATGAACGCCAGCGGCAGAACGGTGGTCATGCCTGACCAGGAATGCATCGAGAACACTATGACTACCCCGGCGGCAACTCGCCCGGCACGCAGCCCCTTAGGGGAGACGATGAGACGTTCATGTGTCCCGAAAATTGGTAGTGCTCACCGCTGCACCGTGCTTATCCGCAGCTCTGGCTCAGTTGCCTGGTGGAGTCACCCATTGGTGAGCCTTCGGGCTGTCCCTGGGTGTTGCAGCCACGTGGCTGTCTTAGCGGTCATTGATCTCCAGAGGGGCAAGAGCCGTGTAAAGGCGTCGTGAGATCACAAGGCCTCCTCGGAGGGTGGTGATTCGGTGCGAGAAACTGCTAGACGTTGTTCGTCGTGGCGAGGGAAGCTGCGTTCGTTGAGTTCCCCGCCGCAGCGTTGCTTAGGCCATTGAGATGACTGGATGACGTCCTTGCTTGCGGGGGTGTGGACCCCGGGGATCTGAGTGCGACGCTCACACCTGCGGCGGGCCACCGGGTTCACGCACGAATCCTCTGCTCCTAGACCGTAGTCTAGAGCGTAGTCGTGGATTTCTCGTCAGCACTTTGTCCACTAGAACCAACAAAACTCCATTTCAGGAGCCTTTACGGAGCCGCCTGCCGGAATCGAACCGGCGACCTATTCATTACGAGTGAATCGCTCTACCGACTGAGCTAAGGCGGCGTGGCACCGCGGTGAGGCGCACGAGGGTTCACTTTACTGGTGCACCCCACCGCGGTCAAAGCTCGCTCAGTCGTGAGCTGGGACGACCATCACCGGAGCCGTCGCGTGGTGCAGCAGCTCGCGGGAGACCGAGCCAAGCAGCGCGCTGCGCATTCCTCCGTGACCCCGGGTGCCGACCACTGTCAGCTGTGCCTTGCTGCCCATCTCCTGCATCACATTGACCGGGAAGCCTTCCTCGACGGAACCGGTGACGGAGAGCTCCGGGAACTGCGCCTGGATCCAGCCGACTTCCACGTCGAGGTCCCTGTTCAGGTCATCCACCCGGGTCTGCACCATCGCCTGCTCCCGGGCGGCAAGCTCCGGGTACCACATGGCCGCCGTCGTCAGCGGTGGCAGCGCCATCACCAGCTGCAGTCGGGTGCCGTGGCTGATCGCTGTTCGAGCGGCCTGCACGGAGGCTCGCCGGGAATGTGGAGATCCGTCGATGCCGACGACCACCGGCCGGGTGTCAGCGGTGCTGATCGCCTCGGAACCCTCGCCCACGCTGGACTCGTCGGTGTGTGGGACCACCACCGTGGGGGAGTGGGCGTGACCTGGCAGGGCGGCTGCCACGGATCCCAGGATGCGCCCGGTGAACCCGCCGCGGCCGCGACTTCCGACCACGCACAGCTCAGCGGAGCCCGAGAGATGGACCATCAACCCTGCGGCGTCGCCGTGCTCCAGTCGGTAGGTGACCTCGCCGGCATGTCCTGCAAGCTGTTCCCGTGCCGTGTTCAGCGTCTTCTCCGTGGCCTGCCGCGCCAGGGTCTGGCCCCCGGCATCCGGGAAGCTCTCGAGGTATCCGCTCACCGCGGGGGGGATGGTGAAGGAGCTCATCACCGTCAGCGGGAGACCACGGAAGTGCGCCTCGCGGGCCGCCCAGCGCAGTGCGGAGGTGGCGTTGGGTGAACCGTCGAACCCGACGAGGACGCCGAGCGGGCGCGGGGCCCGTGCCTGTTCACCGCCAGCCGTCGGCTCCGGAGCGCTCGAGGTGTGGGCATCGTGAGTCTGGGAATCGGATGACGTCGCATCGGGTGTGAGCGGAGCTTCTGTGTTCATGGCAGTGTCCTAACGCAGATCAGCTGAAAAGGACCGATGAGTCAGAAAGGCCGTGTGGACGTCGTCGTCACCGGTAGTCAGAGTCTACAAGGCAGTTTCTACAACCGGTAGAAAAAAGTTCAACAATCTTCGCGACCCTCGGCCAGGTCCCCGCCGAGCAGATACCCGTCCACCGCCTGATCCACGCAGCTGTTGCCTGACCGGTACGCCAGGTGCCCTTCGCCTTCGCGGATGATCAGCGCAGACTGCGGCACCTGCTCGTGCATGTTCTCCGCCCATTCCACCGGGGTGGCAGGGTCTCCGGTGGTGCCGATCATCAGCAGCTCGTCGACCTCGCTGAGCTCAGGGTCCCAGGGTTCCGTCACGTTCTGAACGGGCCATTCCTCGCAGACAACGGCCCTGTGCCCGAGGTAGGGCCCGAAGGTGGGGGCTTCTTCGGAGACCTCTTCGAACTCGGCCTCGATCTGATCGGGGTCCTGCGGCATCGGATAGTCCAGGCACATCACTGCGGTGAATACGAAGCTGTTGATCCATCCGTAGCTGCCGTCGGGGCTCCGCCCGGACTGCAGGTCCGCGAAGTACTGAAAGCTGGTGAAGTCCTGCTGCACCAGGGCCATGGTCAGCGCCTCGGAGAGCAGCGGCCAGCTCGCGCGGCTGTACATCGGGGTGATGAAGCCGCTCACCAGGGTGGAGACATTGATGGTCCGTCCGTCCGCGCCCTGCGCCGGGTTCTCGGCGACTCCGGCGAAGAGCTCCTGCACGCCGTCGACCACCTCATCCACGGTGTCTCCGGCCGGGCAGGTCGCCTGCTCGGTGCACCACTGCGCATAGTTCTCCAGCGCCACCTCGAAGCCGAGCGCCTGCCCCTTGTTCAGCTCGTGGGCATCGATCGAGACGTCGAGCATCCCGTCCAGGACGAAGCGCCCCACCCGCTCACCGTAGTGCTCGGCGTAGGTCATCCCCAGCTTGGTACCGTAGGAGAAGCCCAGGTAGTTCAGCTCGTCCTGACCCAGCACGGCGCGGATAACGTCCATGTCCCGGACCGCCGAGAGCGTGTCCACGTGTCCCAGCAGAGCGCCGCTCTCGGACTCGCACCGTGCCGCCAGCTCGGCGGCCGATTCGCGGGCCTCCGCGTATGAGGACTCGGCGTCGAGCTGTTCGTCGGAGACCTGCTCGCGGTACTCGTCCATCTCGGCGTCGTCCAGGCAGTTCACCGGCGCTGACCGGTGCACCCCGCGCGGGTCGAAACCGATGATGTTGTAGTGCTCGACGAGCTCCTCGCTGAACGCGATCGCGAGCGAGTCGGCGACCGCATCATAGCCGGAGGAGCCGGGTCCGCCGGGATTGGTGAGCAGATATTCGGCCTGGTCTCCGCCGGACTGGGAGCTGATGATCCGGATCTCGAGATCCGTTTGTGCCCCCGGATCGGCCCAGTCCATCGGCACCGTGACATCGGCGCACATCATGGTCTCCTCGCAGGAGGTCCAATCGATGTCCTGCTCGTAATACTCGGTGTAGTCCTCGGCCGCGCCGGCCAGTTCGCCCGCCGGCACCGAGGTGGCAGTCATCGGCTCCGCCTCAGCGTCTGCCGCGCCGGAATCCTCGTCCCCACCGGCGTTCACGCAGCCCGAGAGCAGCAGCGCGGCAGCGGCGGCGAGGCTGATCAGCCGAAGCCTGCCGGGAGGGAGACCAATCTCAGGCATGGGACCTCCCGGGTAGGAACTGCATCATCAACGCCTCCACGGCCAGCAGCGGGGGGACATTCTGGGTGATCCGGGTCCGGGCTGCGTTGATCGCGTCGAGCCCGGCCAGGGTCTGCTCGGCGCTGAGCGATTCCGCGTATCGCTTCAGCTCCTCACGCAGATGCTCGTTGATCAGCTCCGCATGGGTCTCCAGCTTCAGGCTCAGCACATCTCGGAAGACCGCGGTGAGGTCGATCAGCGCCCGGTCCAGGGAATCGGCGACGGCGCGCTTGGCCCGCCGGGTGTTCTCCTCCTCCAGCTTCTTGAACTGGCTGCGCAGCTTGGGCGGGATCTTCTCCTCGGCCTCAAGCCCCAGTGACCGACGCAGCGAGGCCTGCTCGGCCTCCAGCCGCGCCTCCGCAGTGCTGGCAGCATCCGCCTGGGTCATCTCCACCAGAGACCCCGCGGCCTTGATCGCGGCCGAGGAAGAGGTCAGCCGCAGCGGCAGGGTGACCACCTGCTCGCGCCTGCTCCGTGCCTCCGGGTCCCGGGCCAGCCGGCGCGCGACCCCGATGTGGTTCTGCGAGACCCGCGCGGCGAACTGCGCCTGCTCCTCGTTGAGCCCGTCCCGGCTGGTCAGGAGCTGCGCCACCGCGGCGGTGGGCGGGATCCGCAGGCTCACCAGCCGGCAGCGCGAGCGGATGGTGACCAGCACGTCCGCCGGACTCGGGGCGCACAGCACCCAGAGCGTATGCGGCGGCGGCTCCTCGATCGCCTTGAGCAGCACATTGGTGGCCCGTTCGGTCATCCGGTCCGCGTCCTCGACCACGATCACGCGCCAGCGTGCACCCTGGGGCTTCTCCTGCGCGGTGGTGATCAGCTGGCGGACATCGTCGATCTTGTAGGTCACGTTCTCGGTGGAGACCAGCTTCACCGAGGGATGGCTCTCCGCGGCCACCAGCCGGCAGGACCGGCATTCGCCGCAGCCGCGGGCCGCCGGCTCGTCCTGGTCACAGTTCAGGGCGGCGGCGAAGGCGCGTGCGGCGTTGGACCGTCCCGAGCCTGGGGGACCGGTGAACAGCCACGCATGTGCGGGGGTGCCTGACCCTGCGGCGCGACGAAGCTGTTCGACGACGGCATCCTGGCCGACCAGCTCGGTATAGACGCTCATGGGCTCAACAGCTCCTGGACCCGGGACCGGATCGCGGCCTGCAGCTCCTGCGCGGAACCAGACGCGTCGAGCACCAGATATCGCTCGGGCGCAGCGTCCGCGCGGGCGAGGAAGGCGTGGCGCAGCCGGTCATGGAAGGCGTCCTCGGCGGACTCGATCCGGTCCGAGTGTCCCGCGCGGCCCTCCCGCCTGGCACGCGCGATGGCCGGATCGATGTCCAGCACCACGGTGAGATCCGGCTGCAGCCCGCCGGTGGCGAAGGCGTTGATCTCAGCGACGGCCGCTGTCCCGAGCTCGCGTCCCACACCCTGGTAGGCCACCGAGGAATCCACATAGCGGTCGCAGAGCACGAAGCGGCCGGCCTCGAGTGCGGGCTCGATCCGCTGGACCACATGGGCGGCGCGGGAGGCCGCGAAGAGCAGCGCCTCGGTGCGCGGATCGACCTCGCCCTGATCATGTTCGAGCACCAGCGAGCGGATGCGCTCGCCGATCACGGTTCCGCCGGGCTCGCGGGTGCGCTCGTAGGGCACCGACCGATCCTCGAACCAGGACTCGAGCAGGTCCAGCTGGGTGGTCTTGCCGGCGCCGTCGCCGCCTTCGAAGGCGACGAAGCCTCCGCGTCTGAGATGGGTCACGCTCCCAGCCTACCCAGCCCCGGTGACACGGACATGACACCGGGAGCCCGGGCAGCGGCGGGCGGCCCACCCAATCCCGGACACCTGCTGGGGTACCGTAACAGTGTGAACCAGCACGAACGCACCTTTGTGGTCAGTGCGGGCCGCGGCCCCCACGGTCCGAACCAGCCCGTCAACATGCCGGTGGACTTCACCTCCACGTATTCCTACCGGCCAGGCGTCCACGCCTCCTTGGACTACGCGCGGGAGGGGATGCCCTCCTGGTCCCCGCTGGAGGAGCTGCTGGCTCAGCTCGAGGCGGGCACCCGCACCACCTCCCAGTCCCAGGGTCAGGTCACCACGGCCGAGGAGCATCCGGTCCAGGTGCTGCCAGGTCTGCTGTTCTCCTCCGGGATGGCCGCCATCTCCGCCGTCGTGCATCTGCTGCCACCCGGAGGCCACCTGATCATGCCGCGGCACAGCTACATGGGATTCTCCGCGCTGGCCCAGCAGATGGCAGACCAGGGTCTGCTCACGCTGCACCGGGTGGACATCGCCGACACCGCGCAGGTCTCCAGCACGCTGCACGACGTCTCCACCCTGGCTGGCGCCCAGGACGCTCGCGTCATGCTGTGGATCGAATCCCCGACCAACCCGATGCTGGAGATCGCGGACCTTCCCGCGCTGCTGGCCGCTGCGAAGCAGCGCGGGGTGCTCACTGCGGTGGACAACACCTTCGCGACACCGCTGCGCCAGCGCCCGCTCCAACACGGCGCCGACGTCGTGGTCCACTCGGTCACCAAGTTCCTCTCCGGACACTCCGACCTCATCATGGGCGCCGCGATCACCGGTGATCGCGAGATCCATCAGCGGCTGCACCAGCACCGCACCCTCCACGGCGCGATCCCGGGCCCGATGGAGGTCTTCCTCGCCCTGCGCGGCGTGCGCACCCTCGCGGTGCGCCTGGACGCCGCGGAGTCCAACGCCGGCGAGCTCTCCCGCCGGCTGGATCAGCTCAGCCGGGATGCCGGGCTGCCGCTGCGCAAGGTCAACTACCCCGGCCTGGCCGCGCACCCGCAACATCAGCGCGCCGCAGAGCAGCTCGGCGGGTTCGGCGCGATCCTGACCATCGAGCTCGACGCCGACCAGCCCGGTTCCGCCGACGCCTGGGATTCAGCACAGCCCGGTTCCGGAGAGCCCCAGCCGGGACAGCCCGATTCGGGCCAGCGCATCACAAGTCAGCGCAGCGAGGCCGAGGTGGCCGACGCGGTGCTCAGCGCACTGCAGCTCTGGACCCCGGCCACCAGCCTGGGCGGCGTGGAGTCCCTCGCCGAGCGCCGTCGTCGTCATCCGGGTGAACCGTCCTCGGTCCCGGACGGGCTGATCCGGCTCTCGGTGGGCATCGAGGACGTCGAGGATCTCTTCGCAGATCTGCTCAACGCGTTGCGCGCCGCCGCAGCCGGGGAGCCCATCCGATAACATCGGGGTATGCAGTCTCCCCTCTCTGATATCTGGATCTTCGTCCTGCAGACCGAAGCCTGGATGCACCTCGCCTTCGCACTGGTCTGCCTCGGGCTCGCCATCGTGGCACTGGTCAAGTGCATCCCCAAGAACGCGCAGCGGTTCGACATCGCCTTCAAGCGGACCAAGGGCTTCTGGCTGGGCATGACCGGCGGCGCCGTCGTCCTGGCTCTGCTCGGCGCTGCGGGAGCCGGTCCCTTCGGCCTGATCTTCCCGGTGGCCGCGGCCTGCATGGCGATGGTCTACCTGACCGACGTGAACCCCGAAGTCTCCGACTGACCGCACCCTGCGCTGATTTCCACGTTCGACTCCGAAAGGGAGACACACTCCTATGGCCTATGACCTGATCCTGCTCCGCCACGGGCAGAGCGACTGGAACGAGAAGAACCTCTTCACCGGGTGGGTGGATGTGCCGCTGACCGCCCTGGGCCGTGAAGAGGCCGCACGCGGCGGTGAGCTGCTCAAGGAGCATCAGCTGCTCCCCGACGTGGTCCACACCTCGCTGCTGCAGCGCGCCATCACCACCTGCCACCTGGCGCTGGAGACCGCCGACCGGCTATGGATCCCGGTGAAGCGCGACTGGCGGCTCAACGAGCGCCACTACGGCGCGCTCCAGGGCAAGGACAAGGCCGAGACGCTGGCGCAGTACGGCGAAGAGCAGTTCATGATGTGGCGCCGCTCCTATGACACCCCGCCGCCGGAGATCGCCGCCGACGACGAGTTCTCCCAGCTGGGGGATCCGCGCTACGCCGACCTCGGCGACTCCGCGCCGCGCACCGAGTGCCTCAAGGACGTCGTGGATCGGATGCTGCCCTACTGGGAGTCCGCCGTGATCCCGGATCTGCGCGAGAACAAGACCGTGCTGCTCGCAGCCCACGGCAACTCGCTGCGCGCCCTGGTGAAGTACCTCGACGGGATCTCCGACGAGGACATCGCCGGACTCAACATCCCCACCGGGATCCCGCTGCACTACCAGCTGGACGACGATCTCAAGCCGCTGAACCCCGGCGGCACCTACCTCGACCCCGAGGCCGCCAAGGACGCGATCAAGGCCGTGGCGAACCAGGGCAAGAAGTAGTCCGCACAGCGAAAGAGACCCCTCAGACATCATGCGATGTCTGAGGGGTCTCTTCGTGGGTCATCCGATGCTCACACGCCATCGATCGGCCGGCCTGCGGCGGAATGGGCGCCCGAGAGTGGCGTGATCACGCCGCAGAGCGCCCGATGCATGGTGGTGGATGTGCCTGGGGAAGGCCGTTCCACCAGCAGGCTCAGTGTTCGCGGGTGTCCCAGGCGCCGGTGACCAGATAGTCGACCTTGTTCGCCACCGAGACCCCGTGGTCCCCGAATCGTTCGAAGAACCGGCTCACCAGGGTGGAGTCCACGCTGGTCGCCGCGCTCTGCTGCCAGTCATCGGCTGCGACGATGGTGAACACCGAGGCGTGCAGGTCGTTGAGCTGTTCGTTCAGCGCGTGGATCTCCGCGACCAGGTGCAGCTCGCGGGTCTCCAGCAGCGTGATCAGCCGCGACGAGATCTCGGTGCTCAGCTTGGCCATCTTGTCGAAGACCGAGTGCAGCGAGTCCGGGGCCACCCGGTCCGGGTAGCGCATCCGGGCGAGCTGGGCGATATGCCGCGCCAGATCGCCCATGCGCTCCAGCGAGGTGCTCATCCGCAGCGCGCCCACGATCATCCGCAGGTCTGAGGCCACCGGACCCTGTAGCGCGAGCAGCTCGATGGCCTTCTCGTCGAGCTCCACCTGCAGCCGGTCGATCTGGGCATCGGCGGCGATGACCTCCTCCGCCAGCTGGAGATCGGTGGTGTCGAAGGCGGTGTAGGCCTTCTCCATCGCCGTATGGACCAATGATGTGATCTGTATCAGCTGCTCACCAAGGTTGATGAGGTCTGCCTGAAAGAGCTTTCGCACGTGTTCGCGTTCCTTTCCCGCCGTGGAGTATCCCGACAGTGAATCCTTGCTGGCGCAGATGAACGCCAGCGAAGTCAGCAGTCGAC
Source organism: Nesterenkonia sp. DZ6 (assembly GCF_022565835.1). NCBI lineage: Bacteria > Bacillati > Actinomycetota > Actinomycetes > Micrococcales > Micrococcaceae > Nesterenkonia > Nesterenkonia sp. DZ6. The sequence continues at coordinate 126,448 of NZ_JAJOYW010000002.1, read as the reverse complement.
GCGAAGGTGAACGCTGGCTGAACCCTGGGCGCTGGTCCGGGCTTATGGTGCCCCTCACCGGGAGTCGGGCCTAAGCTGTAGGACGTGGATCACCTGCTCATCGCCGCACTGTCCGGCGTCGTCGGCCTGGCACTTGGCGTTGTCGGCATGTATGCCTTCCGCGTCAGTGAGAAGCAGCGTGCCGCCGGCATCGATGTGGACGAACCCTCGATGCCCGCCGGCGCCACCGAGGTGCTCGCCTCGCTCGGACTGGCCTATATCGTCGTGGACACCGTCGACGGGGTGGTGCGCGCCAACCCGGCCGCCTACGCCTTCGGCCTGGTCCGCGGCCATACTGTGGTCCACCAGCAGCTGCTGAACCTCACCGCCCGGGTACGCGGGGACGGGGTGATCATCGATCAGGAGCATGAGCTGGCCCGCGGCCTGCAGGGGGAGACCTCACTGGTCGTGCACCTGCGCGTGGCGCCGCTGGGGGATGAGTACATCCTGGTCCTCGCCGATGACCGCACGGAGTTCTCCCGCATCGAGGCGGTGCGAAATGACTTCGTCGCCAACGTCTCCCACGAGCTGAAGACCCCGGTCGGGGCGATCTCGCTGCTGGCCGAGACCATCGAGGACGCCGCCGACGACGACGTCGCCGTTCGCCGCTTCACCCAGCGCCTGCACAAGGAGTCCCGCCGACTCGCGGCGCTGGTCCAAGACATCATCGAGCTCTCCCGGGTGCAGGGCAAGAACGTGGTCCACGCCGGCCGGCCGGTGGACCTCGAAGACGTCATCGCCGACGCCGCGGACCGCTCTCGGCTGCCCGCGGAGTCCAAGAACATCGAGCTGAAGATCGGTGGTGCGCTGCCGCACCGGGTCCACGGCGACGCCGACCAGCTGGCGATGGCGTTCCGGAACCTGATCGACAACGCCGTGCGCTACTCCCCGGAATCCACCCGGGTCGGCATCGGGCTCTCCAGCCGCGACGGGATCGCCCAGGTCACCATCACCGACCAGGGGATCGGCATCGCAAGGGAGGACCAGGAGCGGATCTTCGAACGCTTCTACCGGGTCGACGCCGCCCGCTCCCGCCAGACCGGAGGCACCGGCCTGGGCCTGAGCATCGTCAAGCACGTGATCACCAACCACGGCGGCGAGGTCGCGCTGTGGTCCCAGCAGGGGAGGGGCTCCACCTTCACGGTGCGCCTGCCCGAGCTCGACGAGAGCCTCGACACCCTTGAAGGGCTCGGTCGGGGTGCGGCCGGGCTTGGCCAAGCATCAGTTCGCACCGCCCCACATGGTGCTGCATCGCGTCACAGTGCAGCGAACCCGGCACCCACCAGGGCCGGCGAAGGAGGAAACGCGTGACCAGAATTCTGCTCGTCGAGGATGAGCCCTCATTCTCAGAAGCACTGTCCTACGCCCTCGAGAAGGAGGGGTACGACGTCGTCGTCGCGGAGAACGGCCTCGACGCCGTCGAGATATTCACCCGTGAAGGAGCAGATCTGGTCCTGCTGGACCTGATGCTCCCCGGGCAGTCCGGCACCGAGGTGTGCCGCCAGATCCGGCTGCAGTCCAATGTTCCGGTGATCATGCTCACGGCCAAGGACTCCGAGATCGACAAGGTCGTGGGCCTGGAGCTCGGCGCCGATGACTACGTCACCAAGCCCTACTCCTCCCGGGAGCTGCTCGCCCGAGTCCGAGCGGTGCTGCGCCGGCGGGTCGAGACCGAGGTGGACGACGGCTCGATGGTCATCGCGGGACCGGTCAGCATGGACATCGAACGCCACACCGTGGAGGTCAAGGGCGCGCCGCTGAGCCTGCCGCTGAAGGAGTTCGAGCTGCTGGAGATGCTGCTGCGCAACGCCGGGCGGGTGCTCACCCGGGGCCAGCTCATCGATCGCGTCTGGGGATCGGACTATGTCGGAGACACCAAGACCCTCGACGTCCACGTCAAGCGACTCCGCGCCAAGATCGAACCCGACCCGTCACGCCCGGAGTTCCTGATCACCGTCCGCGGGCTGGGCTACAAATTTGAGTCCTGAACCGGGTCGGTAGACTGGCCCAGGTCCCCGAAGCGTCGTCCCCCTCACAGGAGTGTGCATGAGCACCGTCAGCGATTCCGCAGCGCAGAACACCACCGCGGCTGCCCCCGGCGCCTCCGGCACCTCCGGCGCCGCCTCGCGCCAGCCGATCCGGCGCGCCCTGATCTCGGTCTATGACAAGACCGGGCTGGAGGACCTCGCCGCGGGACTGCACGCCGCCGGCGTCGAGATCGTCTCCACCGGCTCCACCGCCAAGCGCATCGCCGCCGCCGGGGTCCCTGTCATCGAGGTCTCCGAGGTCACCGGCTTCGCGGAGTGCCTGGACGGCCGGGTGAAGACCCTGCACCCCCGGGTGCACGCCGGCATCCTGGCGGACCGTCGCCGCGAAGACCACCGGGCCCAGCTCGAGGAGCTCCAGATCGAACCCTTCGACCTGGTCGTGGTGAACCTCTACCCCTTCGCCGACACCGTCGCCTCCGGCGCCGCGGAGGACCAGATCGTCGAACAGATCGACATCGGCGGACCCTCCATGGTCCGCGCCGCCGCCAAGAACCACGCCTCCGTCGCTGTGGTGGTCGATCCGCTGCGCTATCACGACATCATCTCCGCGGCCTCCGCCGGAGGCTTCACGCTCACCGCCCGGCAGCGCCTGGCCGCCCTGGCCTTCGCCCACACGGCCGCCTACGACACCGCCGTGGCGCGCTGGACCTCGCAGCAGTTCGACGACGACTTCGACGCCGCCTCGGTGCCCGCCTCGCCGCTGAGCCGCACCGAGAAGAAGCTGAACTTCCCGCCCTACGCCGGGCTCGCGCTGCAGCGCCTGGACACCCTGCGCTACGGCGAGAACGCGCACCAGCCCGCCGCGCTGTACGCCGACTCCAGCGCCCGCCCCGGCCTGGCCCAGGCCCAGACGCTGCACGGCAAGGCGATGAGCTACAACAACTACGTCGACGCCGACGCCGCAGTGCGCACCGCCTTCGACTTCGCCCAGCCCGCCGTGGCGATCATCAAGCACGCCAACCCCTGCGGTGTGGCCGTGGGTGCCACCGTGGCCGAGGCCCACCGCACCGCCCACGCCTGCGACCCGCTCTCGGCCTTCGGCGGTGTCATCGCCGCCAACCGCACCGTCACCGCGGAGATGGCCAAGACCGTCTCGGAGATCTTCACCGAAGTCGTCGTCGCCCCGGCCTTCGAGGAGGAGGCGCTGGCGATCCTGACCAGGAAGAAGAACATCCGGCTGCTGCGCCTGCCCGAAGGCCACCGGCGCGACCGGGTGGAATACAAGCAGATCTCCGGAGGCATGCTGCTCCAGGCCTCCGACGCGGTCGACGCCGAGGGTGACACCACCTCCGGCTGGAAGCTGGTCTCCGGGGAAGCCGCCGACGTCGACATGCTCGCCGACCTCGACTTCGCCTGGCGGGCGATCCGCTCGGTGAAGTCCAACGCGATCCTGCTGGCGAAGAACCAGGCCACCGTGGGGATCGGCATGGGTCAGGTCAACCGGCTCGACTCCTGCCGGCTCGCTGTGCAGCGCGCGAACACGCTCGCCGGTGACGGGGTGGAGCGGGCCCGCGGGTCCGTCGCGGCCTCCGACGCCTTCTTCCCCTTCGCCGACGGGCTGCAGAGCCTGATCGCCGCCGGGGTGCGCGCGGTCGTGCAGCCCGGCGGGTCCCAGCGCGACGAGGAGGTCGTCTCCGCAGCCCGCGACGCCGGCCTGACCATGTACCTCACCGGAACGCGCCACTTCTTCCACTGATCGACCACCACCACTGACCAGATCTGCAGCCGCGGACCTCACCCCGTCCGCACCCGCGGATCCGGTCGCCCCTACGCCTGCTCGGCACCCTTGAAAGGGTGGAACCCGTGAACGAACTGCTTGACGAGCTGGAAGACATGATCCGTGAGGAGCGCCTCACGGAGCTGCGCTCCGCCCTGGACGAGCTCAACGTGGGTGACATCGTCGACTTCCTGGAACGCCTCGGCGTCAAGAACCGCGCGGTGGCCTTCCGGCTGCTCTCCAAGGGCGTCGCCGTCGAAGCCTTCGACCTGCTGGACCAGTCGCTGCAGGGCGAGATCATCGAGGGCCTCAAGGACGTCGAGGTCGCGCACTACTTCGAGTCCCTGGACCCCGATGACCGAGTCCGGCTCATGGACGAGATGCCGGCTTCGATCGCCCGCCGGATGATGCGCCACCTGGACCCTCGTGAGCGCAGCCTGACCAACATCGTGCTCGGCTACCCCAGCGGCACCATCGGGCGCCAGATGAGCCCCGAGTTCGTCGCGATCCCCGAGCACTGGACCGTCGCCGAGGCGATGGACAAGGTCAGCAAGGCCGGTGAGGACGCGGAGACGCTCTACACCCTGCCCGTGGTGGACCCCGGTCGGCTGCTGCAGGGCGTGGTCTCGCTGCGCGACCTGGTCAGCAACAGCGGCGAGACACTCATCGCGGAGCTGATGCGCGAGGCAGATTCGGTGGACGCCGACCACGACGCCGAGGACGCCGCTCGCATGTGCGCCGACCGCAAGCACCTCGCCGTGCCGGTCACCGACTCCGAGCACCGGGTGGTCGGGATCTTCACGGTCGACGACGCGCTCGACATCCTCGAGCGCGCCGAATCCGAGGACGCCGCCCGCCACGGTGGCGCCGAGCCGCTGAACCGGCCCTACCTCTCCACCCCGGTGCTGCAGATCATGCGCTCCCGCGTGGTGTGGCTGCTGGTGCTGGCTCTGGGTGCCGCGCTCACCGTCCAGGTGCTCGACGTCTTCGAGGGCACCATCGAATCCATGGTGGTGCTCAGCCTGTTCGTGCCGCTGCTGATCGGCACCGGCGGCAACACCGGCAACCAGGCAGCGACCACGGTCGTCCGCGCGCTGGCGCTGGGCGACGTGGGCACCCGAGACGTGTTCAAGGTGCTCTGGCGCGAGGTGCGGGTGGGCATCACCCTGGGTGCCACGCTCGGCGTGCTGGGCTTCCTGGTCGCCGGACTTTTCTACGGCTGGGACATCGGCACCGTGATCGGGCTGACCCTGCTCTCCATCTGCACCCTGGCCGCCTCGGTGGGCGGGCTGATGCCGCTGCTGGGCAAGAAGCTCGGCGCCGACCCGGCAGTCTTCGCCAACCCGTTCATCTCGACCTTCGTGGATGCCACCGGACTCATCGTGTACTTCATGATCGCCCGCACCGTGCTGGGAATCTGAGTGCCCGGGCCAGCCGGAGCATCTGGGGTAGATTTGTGATCAGGGAAACAACATATAACCGAACTTGAGGAGATCCATGCCGACGGCAAAGATCATCTATACCAACACCGACGAAGCGCCGATGCTGGCCACGTTCTCCCTCAAACCCATCGTGGAGGGCTTCGCCGCCCCCGCCGGGGTTGAGGTCGAGACCCGCGACATCTCACTGGCCGGCCGCATCATCTCTGCGTTCCCCGAGTATCTCCGTGAGGACCAGCGCGAGAGCGACTCCCTCGCCGAGCTCGGCGCCCTGGCGAAGACCCCAGAAGCCAACATCGTGAAGCTGCCGAACATCTCCGCCTCGGGACCCCAGCTCAAGGCCGCCATCGCCGAGCTGCAGTCCGCCGGATATGCCCTGCCCGACTACCCCGAGTCACCGTCCACCGATGAGGAGCGCGACGTGCGCGCCCGCTACGGCAAGGTCCAGGGCTCCGCGGTGAACCCGGTGCTTCGCGAAGGCAACTCGGACCGCCGCGCCCCCGCTTCGGTGAAGAACTACGTGCGCGCCAACCCGCACTCCATGGGCGACTGGAGCGCAGACTCCAAGACCAACGTGGCCACCATGGACTCTGGCGACTTCGCCGCCAACGAGCAGTCAGTGGTGCTCGACGTCGAGGACACGCTCACCATCACCCACGTCTCCACCGACGGCGCCTCCACCGTGCTCAAGGAGTCCCTCCCGGTCAAGGCCGGAGAGGTCGTCGACGCCACCGTGATGCGCGCCGCCGAGCTCGACGCGTTCCTCACCGCCCAGGTGGCCCGCGCCAAGGAAGAGGATGTGCTCTTCTCGGCCCACCTGAAGGCCACGATGATGAAGGTCTCGGACCCGATCATCTTCGGACACATCGTGCGGGCCTTCCTCCCGACGGTCTTCGAGAAGCACGGGGCGACCCTCGCCGAGGCCGGACTCTCCGCCAATGACGGACTGGCCTCCATCCTCGCCGGCGCCGAGAAGCTCGGCGAGGCGGGCGACGCCATCAAGGCCGAGATCACCCAGGGCCTGGCCGACGGCCCCCGGATGTCGATGGTCGATGACTCCAAGGGCATCACCAACCTGCACGCACCCTCCGACGTCATCGTGGACGCCTCCATGCCCGCGATGATCCGCAACGGCGGCAAGGCCTGGGGCCCCACCGGAGAGACCGACGACACCCTCGCGATCATCCCCGACTCCTCCTACGCCGGGGTCTACCAGGCGGTCATCGAAGACTGCCGCGCCCACGGCGCCTACGACCCGACCACCATCGGCACCGTGCCCAACATCGGACTGATGGCGCAGAAGGCCGAGGAGTACGGCTCCCACGACAAGACCTTCGAGATCGATGCCGCCGGCACCGTGCAGGTCACCAACGCCGCCGGCGACGTGCTGCTCGAGCACGAGGTCTCCGCAGGAGACATCTGGCGCGCCTGCCAGACCAAGGACGCCCCCATCCAGGACTGGGTGAAGCTCGCCGTGACCCGGGCCCGCGAATTCGGCACCCCCGCGGTGTTCTGGCTCGATGACAAGCGCGCCCACGACCGCACCATGATCGAGAAGGTCAACCACGCCCTGGCCCAGCTGGACACCGACGGGCTCGAGATCAAGATCCTCGACCCGGTGGCGGCCACGAAGTACACCGTGGAGCGGCTGCGCCGCGGCGAGGACACCATCTCGGTGACCGGCAACGTGCTGCGCGACTACCTCACCGACCTGTTCCCGATCCTGGAGCTGGGAACCTCGGCGAAGATGCTCTCCATCGTGCCGCTGATGGCAGGCGGCGGACTCTTCGAGACCGGCGCCGGCGGCTCCGCGCCGAAGCATGTCCAGCAGCTGGCCGAGCAGAACTACCTGCGCTGGGACTCCCTGGGTGAGTTCTTCGCCCTGGTGCCCTCGCTGGAGAAGTACGCCGAGCAGGCCCAGGCCCCCAAGGCCAAGGTCCTCGCCTCCGCGCTGGACCGCGCCACAGCCACCTTCCTGATGGAGAACCGCTCGCCGGGACGCAAGCTCGGCACCATCGACAACCGCGGCTCGCACTTCTACCTGGCCATGTACTGGGCCCAGGAGCTGGCCGCGCAGACCGAGGACACCGAGCTGGCTCAGCGCTTCACCTCCGTGGCGGATGCGCTGACCTCGAACGAGGAGCAGATCCTGAGCGAGCTCAACGGAGTCCAGGGCGAACCGGTGGATCTGGGCGGCTACTACCGCCCCGATGAGGCCAAGGCCTTCGCCGCGATGCGCCCCTCGGCGACCCTGAACAGCATCATCGACGGCCTCAAGGCCTGAGATGACGCGGCTCCACGTCCGGCCCGAGGCCGATGCTGCGCTCCGCGAGGGGCTGCGGCAGCAGGGCGCCGTCCTCGTCGGTGAGGATGAACAGCCCGAGGGCATCATCGTCACCGGGATGTTCAAGACGCTGAACCTCGCCGAGGTGCTCGAGGCCAATCCCCAGGTGCGCTGGGTGCAGCTGCCCAGCGCCGGCATCGAGCTCTACGCGGAGATCCTCACCCAGTTCCCAGAACTGACCTGGACCTCCGCGAAGGGCTCCTACGCCAAACCGGTCGGGGAGCATGCGCTGGCGCTGACCCTCGCGGCGCTGCGCGGACTCAAGGCCCGGGCCCTGGCGAACAGCTGGGGCACCGAGGGCGGGATCTCGCTGAACGGGCTGCGCTGCGTCGTCGTCGGCGGAGGTGGGGTCGCGGCGGAGATCGTCCGGCTCTACAAGGCCTTCGACACCCACGTCACCGTCGTCCGGCGCACCGCCGAACCGGTGGAGCACGCCGATGTCACCGTCGCCTTCGAGGGTCTCGATGAGGCGCTGGACGGGGCCGAAGTGGTGGCGCTGGCAGCAGCGGCCACTCCTGCCACCCGGCACCTGCTCAACGCCGACCGGCTGGCGCTGCTGGCCGACGGCGCGGTGGTCGCCAACGTGGGCCGCGGCAGCCTGGTGGACCAGACAGCGCTCGTCGAGGCGCTGAGCACCGGAGCCCTGCGCGGCGCCGGTCTCGACGTCACCGAGCCGGAGCCGCTTCCCGAGACCGACCCGCTCTGGTCGCTCCAGAACTGCCTGATCACCCCGCACACCGCGGACACCACGGAGATGGTGGTGCCGCTGCTGCGGGAGCGGATCCTGGCGAACCACCGCCGCTTCCATGCCGGCGAACCGATGCTGGGCCTGGTGGATCCTGCCCAGGGATACTGAGGACATCCCCAGCCCGCACCACCAGGTCGACCTTCACCACCAGTACTGCCTTCACGCCCAGCACGACCCGACCCCCTTCGGATCCCAGGAGTAATCTTCATGGCACATGTGCTCACCGTCAGCGGACACACGCCCCAGATCGGTGAGGGCGTGTTCCTGGCCCCCACCGCCGCGATCACCGGGGAGGTGACCATGGCGAAGGACTCCTCGGCCTTCTACGGCGTCTCGGTCCGCGGCGATTCGGCGGCGATCTCGGTGGGGGAGGGCACCAACCTGCAGGACAACGCGGTGCTCCATGCCGATCCCGGTCACCCGTGCACCCTGGGTGCCGGGATCTCCGTCGGGCACTCCGCAGTGGTCCACGGCTGCACCGTGGGAGACGGCTCGCTGATCGGGATGAGTGCGACCATCATGAACGGCGCCGTCATCGGCGAGCAGAGCCTCATCGCTGCCGGGGCCGTGGTGCTCGAGGGCACCGAGGTTCCGCCGCGGTCCCTGGTCGCCGGCGTTCCCGCCAAGGTCCGGCGCGAGCTTACCGAGGAGGAGATCGCCGGGCTGCGCAGCAACGCCGAGGTCTACCTGGGTCACAAGGACGCCCACCGCGCCGCCCAGGGCACTGTCATCGAGGGTTAGCGCAGGGTACTCTCGACCCCCCGGGTCAGCAAGATTCCGAGGTAACACTTCTCTTACGTCCAGGTGGTCACCAGGGCACTCTCAGTAACCTTCAGTCAAGGACACGAGACGAGAGGCAGTCACACATGACCATCTACGGGTTCCACGCATCACAGGAACAGATCGCCCCCTCCCAGCTGCTGCGCGACGTCCAGCACGCCGAGATGGTCGGATTCCAGGCCGCCATGAGCTCGGACCACTTCATGCCCTGGTCGCAGCGGCAGGGCCACTCGGGATTCACCCTCTCCTGGCTCGGCGCCGCACTGGCCACCACCGCCTTCCCCATCGGATCGGTGATCGCTCCAGGCCAGCGCTATCACCCCGCCATCGTCGCGCAGGCCACAGCCACCCTGGGTGAGATGTTTCCCGGCAGGTACTGGGCCGCGCTGGGTGCCGGACAGGCGATGAACGAACACGTCACCGGAGAGCTCTGGATGGACAAGGAGACCCGACGACGGCGGCTGCTCGAATGTGCGGACATCATCTCCCGGCTGCACCGCGGTGAGCGCATCATCAGCCACCGCGGCTTCGTCAGCGTGGACGACGCCTACCTCTATGACCGCCCCGAGGAGCCCATCCCGCTCTACGCCACCTGCATCACCCCCGACGCCGCTCGCCTCGCCGCTGTCTGGGCCAAGGGCATGATCACCCTGAACCAGCCCGAGGATGTGCAGAACGAGGTGCTCGCCGCCTACCGCGAAGCCGGCGGGGAAGGGCCCGCCATGCTGCAGATCCACCTCAGCTGGGCGCAGACACGGGAGCAGGCCGAGGCCATCGCCCACGACCAATGGCGCACCAACGTCTTCGGCTCACCGCTGGACCAGGACCTGCCCACCCCGGAACATTTCGACTCCGCCGCCGCGGAGGTCAGCCTGGAGACCGTGGCGAAGGCGGTGTGGATCTCCGAGGAGCCCGGCCAGCTCGCCGAATGGATCGACGCCGCCGTCCAGCCCGGTTTCGACCAGGTCTACCTCCACCATGTGGGCCAGGAGCAGCGACCCTGGCTCGACCTCGCCGGCGAGTCGATCCTCCCCGAACTGAAGGGCGCCTGATGCGCATCACCGACACCGCGGACCTCTGGTACAAGAACGCCGTCATCTACTGCGTGGACCTGGAGACCTACCTGGACTCGGACGGCGACGGGATCGGTGACCTGCCGGGGCTGACTCAGCGGATCGACTACCTCGCCGACATCGGCGTCAGCTGCCTCTGGCTCATGCCCTTCTACCCCTCGCCCCGCCGGGACAACGGCTACGACATCTCTGACATGTTCGGGGTCGATCGGCGCTACGGCGATCACGGGGACTTCGTCGAGCTGGTCCGAGTGGCCCATGACCGTGGGATCCGAGTCATCGTGGACCTGGTCATCAATCACACCTCGGACCAGCACCCATGGTTCCGCAGCTCGCGGGCCTCCAAGGACAGCCCCTACCGAGACTTCTACGTCTGGCGCAGCGACACCCCGCCGGACACCTCCGAGGAGGCGATGTTCCCCGGGCAGGAAGGCGGGATCTGGACCCACGACGAGAAGACCGAGGAGTGGTACCTGCACCACTTCCTGCACACCCAGCCGGACCTGAACACCTCCAATCCGCAGGTCCGCGATGCGATCACCAAGACCATGGGCTTCTGGCTCCAGCTCGGGGTGGACGGCTTCCGGGTGGACGCGGTGCCCTTCGCGATCAACCAGACCACGCTCACCGGGGCAGATCAGCACGACTTCGTGGAACCCCACGACTACCTGCGCACGCTGCGGGCCTTCCTGCAGCGCCGCTCCACCGGAACGAGCTCCGCGATGATCCTCGGCGAGGTGAACCTTCCACACCAGGAACAGCTGGCCTTCTTCGGCGGGGAGGACGGTGACCAGCTCACCATGCAGTTCGACTTCACCGTGAACCAGAAGGCCTTCCTCTCCTTCGCCCGCGAGGACGCTCGGCCCCTCGCCGAAGCCCTGGCGCAGCGGCCGCAGAACCTCCCCACCGAGACCCAGTACGCGAACTTCCTTCGCAACCACGACGAGCTCACCCTGGACCTGCTCAGCGCCGCAGAGCGCGACGAGGTGCTGGACACCTTCGCCCCCGAGGAGGACATGCGGTTCGCCGGCCGTGGGCTGCGTCGTCGGCTGCCCGCCATGTTCGACGGTGACCCGCGGCGGATCAAGATGGCCTACTCGCTGCTGTTCTCCCTGCCCGGCACCCCGGTGCTCTTCTACGGCGAGGAGATCGGAATGGGGGAGAACCTCGAAGTGCCCGGACGCGAGGCCGTCCGAACGCCGATGCAGTGGAGTCAGGACAAGAACGGCGGATTCTCCTCGGCCCGACCCTCGAAGCTCGCACGCAAGGTCGTGGAGGGTCCCTTCGGGCCCGAACACGTCAACGCTGCACAGGCCCGCCGGGACGAGGACTCGCTGCTCCACCATGTCAGCCGTCTGGCCCGACGCTACCGCGACTGCCCCGAGCTGGGCTGGGGTGAGCTGTCGATCCTTCAGCAGCCGCACCACGAAGTGCTCGCGCATCGCATGACCAGCGGCGATCAGTCCATGGTCCTGATCCATAACCTCTCACCGAAGTCCCTCGTGGTGCCGCTGATGCTGGAGGACGAGGAGAAGGACACCGAGCTCATCGACCTGCTTCAGGACGGCGCCTGCGCCATCGATGCCGAACACCGCACCGAAGTCACGCTGGACGGCTATGGCTGCCGGTGGCTGCGGGTGAAGCGCCCCGGGGATCCGCGCCTTCTCTGAGCGCGACGGCGTGGGTGGAGCGCGAGGCGCTACGCTGAAGAGTCCCACCCGCGCCGCGCCCTCGCGCAGCTCGTCGACCTGCACCGTGTATGTCCCCAAGGAGGCCCCATGAAGCGTTCGGCTCTGGCTGGCAGCGCTGCTGCCGCCGTCGTGCTGCTCGCCGGCTGTGGCGGGAACCCCTTCGCGGGCGATGCGGAGGACGACGAGCCCCAGGTTCCGAGCTTCGGGCAGATCCAGGACCGCATGTGGGATGCGATGCTGACCGCGGACACCGTGAACATCGAAGGCGAGATCGAAGCCGCCGAGGCCGACGTCGACCAGATGTTCCAAGACATCGACGAAGACGACACCGGGGATCTGCTGATCACCGGCGCCGTGGACGGCAGCGACTCCGAGATGACCTTCACCGCTGGCGACGTCACCTTCACCCAGCGCGCCATCGACGGGGTGGAGTACTTCCGCGGGGAGGACTTCGCCGCGCTGCTGATGAGCGAGATGGATGAAGAGATCACCGCCCTCATCGAAGAGGACTTCATCACCTCGGTGGTCGTCGAGCAGTGGGTCCAGTTCAGCACCGACGGCGCAGGCGCAGTCTTCTCCGCCCAGGACTTCATCAGCACCTGGCAGCGTGAGCTCGAGGGCCAGGAGATCGCCGGGCTCGAGGGCACCGCAGAGACCCGTGACGGCGCGCAGGTCTACGTCTACGCCACCGAGGACGGCTCCACCGAGCTCGTGGTCGCCGCAGACGGAGCCCCCTACCTGGTCCAGATGCGCGACGAGGACTCCAGCTACGTCTTCAGCGCCTGGAACGAGACCCAGCGCCCGGACCAGCCGGAGAACGTGATGACCTTGGACGAGATCTTCGAGGCCATCGCCGCCGAGCACGGCTGGTCCACAGAGGAACTCGATGGGGAGCTCGAGGACGAGAACAACGACGACGCCGAGGCCTGAGCGGCACGAGAGACCAACACAACGGGGGGTTGTGCAGAAACGGGACGCCTGGACATCAGTCCGGGGTCCCAGCCACACAGTGGAAGGGAAACACCATGAGCAACGGAACCCAGACGTCCCCCAAGGCCGTCACGCGAGCATTCACCACCACGGCGGTGCTGAGCATCGCAGCCCTGGCACTGGCCGGCTGCGGTGAGGAAGATCCGCGTGAAGCGGAGAACCCGCAGGAGAACGTCGACACTGACGGAGCGGAGGACCAGGGAGTCACCTCAGACGAGATCGCCGAGAATGAGGACGACGAGCAGGTCGCGGACCTCGCCGAGATCGAGACCGAGGTCTGGGAGTCCTCCCTGGAGCAGGAGAGCGTCAGCATCACCATGGCGGCAGGTCTGGAGCGCGGCCATGAGCTCTTCGGATACGCACCGGAGTTCTTCGAAGGCGACGACGAGGGCTTCGAGCTCTCGGTCACCGGAGAACTCGAAGGAGACGCCGCGACCGAGCTGAACTACAGCCCCGACTTCCAGGTGTTGACCTTCGGCGACGACACGTTCCAGTCCGTGGAGGCCTTCGTCTTCGACTACGAGGCGCAGGTCCCGCCCGAGGTGGAGCCAGAGGTCGATGCCGAGGCGCTCAGCGCAGCCCTGAGCGCCGAAGGGGAATGGGTCGACGTCAGCGACGCCGAGCCCGCGGTGCCGCGCACCCCCGACGCGCTGCTGGAGCTGCTGCGCGCCGAGGTCACCGAGACCTTGGACGTCGACTCCCTGGCCGAGCTCGACCTGGACTCGTCGCTGGACACTCGGGACGGTCAGAACGTCTGGGTCTACTCCAACGAAGACGTCGAGCTCGCGGTGCTCGCCGACGAGGGTTCACCGCAGCTGATGGGTCTGCGCCTGCCCGGTGAGGACCAGGACCTCGAGGTCACCGTCACGGACTGGGACGAGGCTGAGACCCCGGAGGAGCCCGAGGATGAGGCGGTCATCGACGATGAGCAGCTGCAGGGGATTCTCAGCGATCTCGTCTGAGCCCAGGATTCGGGCTGGTTCAGCCCGGCAGACCCTCGGCGGACCCCCGGCAGGCTCCCAGCTTCCATTCAGGAATGCCGGCCCACAGCAACGCCGGCTCCATGCCCGGTAGGAGCTCCCCATGAATCAGGCCGGAATGGCCGAATAGGCTTTCGCTGAAGCGTCCGGTCTGTGCAGACTAGGTGCAGGTCATCTAGGGGATCTCACACGGTCGCTCAACGATGACAGACCGCGGAAAGACCGCGCAGCATCTTCTGATGCAAATGACGGAGGTAAACGAATTATGGCTACCACCGAAACAAGCAAGCTTCGCACCCTGGCCGGCGTCGTCGGCATCGGCTCCCTGGCACTCTTCGGTGCCACCGCCTGCGACGATGGCGGAACCGACACTGAAGAGCCGGCAGAGAACGGCGAAGTCGAGGATCCGGGCACAGAGGAAGACACCACAGAGGAAGACACCATGGAAGAAGAGCCCATGGAAGAAGAGACGATGGAGGAAGAAGAAGACGACGTCTGATCGACTTCTTCTCTTCAAAGACACCCCCGCGAGGAACCCCGGTTCCCTGCGGGGGTTTCTTGTGCGTAGGCAGGACGCGTCAGGGGCCGGGGGAGCGGTCGGGCCGGGCGGGAGATGTCAGGCTCCAGCGGAGCCGGAGCCGACGAGCTCCTCCGAGCCTTCCGAGCAGGTGCGGCACACGCCGCGGAAGACGACGTCGGCGACCTGGATCTGCATTCCCAGGCTTGCAGGCGCCTGCAGGCAGGGTGCCTCTCCATGGACGCATTCGACATCTTCGATCCGGCCGCAGCGGGTGCAGATCGCGTGGTGATGGTTGTCGTGGGTGCGGGTCTCGTAACAGGCCGGTGAACCCGGCGGGTCGAACCTGCGCAGCAGCTCGCGCGCGGTGAGATCATGCAGCACGGTGTAGACCGACTGCACCGTGATCTCGGGCAGCTGTTCGCGGACGGCGGCGTGGACCGCGTCGGCCGGTCTGTGCGGCTGGGCGGACACTGCCTCCAGGACTGCGAGGCGCTGGCGCGTCACGCGGAGTCCGCGTTCGCGCAGCCGGGCAGGCCAGTCGGAGGAGGTCATGCTCCCAGTGTGCCGCACATATGAGTCATTCACAATAAACCGGGTGCGTGTCACATCCCCGGTCTGGCGGGAGTCCAGCGCGGCCATCCGGCGTGGGCCGACCCGGCTGAGCGATAGACTGGCTCACGCTGCCACGTATTCATCCGCAAGGAGAGCTTCAGAGCATGAGCACATCGGATATCAACAACGCCCCATTGGCCGAGGTCGATCCAGAGATCGCTCAGGCGATCTCGGATGAGCTGGGACGCCAGCGCGACACCCTCGAGATGATCGCCAGCGAGAACTTCGTCCCGCGCGCCGTCCTCGAGGCCCAAGGCTCGGTGCTGACGAACAAGTACGCCGAGGGCTACCCGGGACGGCGCTACTACGGCGGCTGTGAATTCGTCGACGTCGCAGAGAACCTCGCGATCGAACGCGCCAAGGCGCTCTTCGGGGCTGACCACGCCAACGTCCAGCCGCACGCGGGCGCCCAGGCCAATGTGGCCGTGATGACCGCCTTCCTGAAGCCGGGCGACAAGCTGATGGGCCTCTCCCTGGCCCACGGCGGGCACCTCACCCACGGCATGAAGCTGAACTTCTCCGGCAAGTTCTACGAGATCGCCGCCTATGAGGTCGACGCCGAGACCGGCATCATCGACATGGACAAGGTCCGCGAGCAGGCCATCGCCGAGAAGCCCGACATGATCGTCGCCGGCTGGTCCGCCTACCCGCGCCAGCTCGACTTCGCACGCTTCCGCGAGATCGCCGACGAGGTCGGAGCGATCCTCTGGGTGGACATGGCTCACTTCGCCGGCCTGGTGGCCGCCGGACTGCACCCGAACCCGGTGCCCTACGCCGACGTCGTCACCACCACCGTGCACAAGACCCTCGCCGGCCCGCGGTCAGGCATCATCCTGACCAAGGAAGAGCACAAGAAGAAGATCAACTCCGCAGTCTTCCCCGGCCAGCAGGGCGGCCCGCTGATGCACGCCATCGCGGCCAAGGCCATCGCCTTCAAGATCGCCGGCACCGAGGAGTTCGCCGAGCGGCAGAAGCGCACCATCGAAGGCGCCCAGATCCTGGCGAAGCGACTGATCGCCCCGGATGTGACCGAGCATGGCGTCTCGGTGCTCACCGGCGGCACCGACGTGCACCTGGTGCTGGTGGACCTGCGCGACTCCGAGCTCGACGGGAAGCAGGCCGAGGACACGCTCCACGAGGTCGGCATCACGGTCAACCGCAATGCCGTGCCGAACGACCCGCGCCCACCGATGACCACCTCCGGCCTGCGCATCGGCACCCCCGCCCTGGCCACCCGCGGCTTCGCGGCGAAGGAATTCAGCGAGGTCGCCGACATCATCGCCGAGGCGCTCAAGCCTGACGCGGACCTGCACGGGCTGAAGTCCCGGGTCGCCGCGCTGACCAAGGACTTCCCGCTCTACGAAGGCCTCGAGGACTGGTGAACCCGCCGATGAGCGACGCCCCGCAGCAGGCCCGGGTTCCGCAGCAGGCGCAGATCCTCGACGGCAGGGCCACCGCCAAGGCGCTCAAGGCCGACCTCGCCGAACGGGTCGCGAAGCTGAAGGCCCGCGGGGTCACCCCCGGGCTGGGCACGGTGCTGGTCGGCGCCGATGCCGGCAGCCAGTCCTATGTGGCGGGCAAGCACCGCGACTGCGCCGAGGTGGGGATCAACTCCATCCAGGTGGAGCTCGACGCCGACACCACCCAGGAGCAGCTGCTCGCCGAGCTGGAGAAGCTCAACGAGGACCCGGCCTGCACCGGCTACATCGTCCAGCTGCCGCTGCCCAAACAGCTGAACACCCAGCAGGTGCTCGAGGCGATCTCCCCGGAGAAGGACGCCGACGGCCTGCACCCGATGAACCTGGGCCGGCTGGTCGCCAACGTCAACGAGGAGATCACCACCCCGCTGCCGTGCACGCCCAAGGGCTGTGTGGATCTCCTGGACCGCTACGGCCTGGACCTGCGCGGCAAGCACGTCGTCGTCGTCGGACGCGGGGTCACCATCGGTCGGCCGATCGGGCTGCTGCTGACCCGGCGCGACGTCAACGCCACCGTGACCCTGTGCCACACCGGGACCAGAGATCTCGCCGCGCACCTGGCCGGCGCCGACGTCGTCGTCGCCGCCGCCGGGGTCAAGCACATGATCGATCCGGCGGACCTGAAGCCCGGCGTGATCGCGCTCGACGTTGGAGTCACCCGCGAGGTGAACCCGGAGACCGGCAAGGCGAAGATCTACGGTGACCTCGCTCCGGGCATCGAGTCGGTGGCCTCCTGGTATTCACCGAACCCCGGCGGCGTCGGCCCGATGACCCGCGCAGAGCTGCTGGCCAACGTGGTGCTCACCGCGGAGCGTCAGCTCGCGGAGTAGTCCGCGCAGCAGGCCAGGAATAGTGGTGGCGCCGAGGGTGTTCCTTCAAATGTGAAGAACATCGGATTTCTCTCCTTCGGACACTGGACGCCCTCACCGCATTCGCAGACCCGTTCTGCCTCTGATGTGTTGCTGCAGTCCATCGACCTTGCCGTTGCGGCTGAGGAGCTGGGCGTCGACGGCGCCTACTACCGGGTGCACCACTTCGCCCGGCAGCTGGCCTCGCCGTTCCCGCTGCTCGCCGCCGTCGGCGCGAAGACCGATCGCATCGAGATCGGCACCGGCGTGATCGACATGCGCTACGAGAACCCGCTCTACTTCGCCGAAGATGCCGGCGCCGCGGATCTCATCGCCGAGGGCAGGCTGCAGCTCGGCATCTCCCGAGGCTCACCGGAGCAGGCCGTGGAAGGCTGGCGGCACTTCGGCTACCAGCCCGCCGAGGGCGAGTCCGACGCCGACATGGGGCGCCGGCATACCGAGGTGGCGCTGCAGGTGCTCTCCGGCCAGGGCTTCGCCGAGCCCAGCCCGCGACCGATGTTCCCCAACCCGCCGGGGCTGCTGCGCCTGGAGCCACACTCCGAGGGTCTGCGTCAGCGCATCTGGTGGGGTGCCGGTTCCGATGCCACCGCGCGCTGGGCGGCCTCACGCGGGATGAACCTGATGAGCTCCACGCTGAAGGACGACGAGACCGGCGAGCCGTTCCACATCCAGCAGGCCAAGCAGATCCAGGCCTTCCGTGATGAATGGGCCAAGCACGACCACGGCTTCGCTCCCAGGGTCTCGGTCTCGCGTTCGATCCTGCCCATCGTCTCGGACCAGGACCGGGCCTACTTCCTGGGCCAGCGCGACTCCAAGGACCAGATCGGCATGATCGACGAGAAGACCCGCGCGATCTTCGGACGCAGCTTCACTGCGGAACCCGAGTTGCTCGTCGAGGAGCTCGCCAAGGACGAGGCAGTCCAGGCCGCGGACACGGTGCTGGTGACCGTGCCCAATCAGCTCGGCGTGGACTACAACGCCCACATCCTTGAATCCCTGGTCGAGCACGTGGCCAAGCCGCTGGGCTGGAAGTAAGACCCACCTGACGCGTCGAGCGGCGGATTCTCCGAACAGCTGCGGCCTCTCGGCCCATGAGATGTCCGGAGAAGCCGCCCCTCAACGGTGGGGGATCAGGGAAAGTCGAGGGTCAGCGTAGCCCGCGTCGAGGCTGAATCCTCGGCACCGGCTCCCGCTGAGTTCGCGCAGGAGGCCACCCGGGAGACGCAGACGCAGAGCTTGGTGTCGGTGCTCTTCTCCGCCTCGCTGAAGAACACATCACGGTGGTCGATGACGCCGTTCAGCTGGTCGGCCTTGACCACGCACAGCCCGCATTCGCCCTTGCGGCAGTCGTACATGGCCTCCACGCCGACCCGCTCCAGCGCCTCCAGGATGGACTCGTCCGGAGAGACGACCGTGTGGCGCTCGGAGCCGCGGATCCGCAGCTCGAACTCCTCCGGGTCGAACCAGCCGCTGTTGCCGAAGGTCTCGTAGCGAAGGTTCGGCATCGGCAGCTCGCGCTCGATCCAGGCCCTCCGCACGGCGTCCATCAGTCGGATGGGACCACACATGTAGAACTCGGTGGAGTGATCCACCTGCCCAAGGAGCCCCTTGACGTCGAGGACGTCGCCCTCGTCATCGACCGAGAGCCTCAGCCGCGGTCCGTGCTCGCGATGCAGCTCGTCGAGGAAGGCCATGGCCGGGCGGGAGCGTCCGACGAAGATCAGCTGGTAGTCCGCGCCGAGCCGCTTGAGCACCCGGGCCATCGAGTGGATCGCCGTGATGCCCACTCCGCCGGCGAGGAGCACGTAGCGCGGCGCGCCCACTCGCAGCGGGAAGTTCTGCAGCGGCGAGGTGACCTCGAGGGGATCACCGGGTTCAAGGGCGTGCATGAACCGTGATCCGCCGCGCGAGGTGGGGGAGCGGCGCACCCCGATCTTCACCCAGCTTCCGTCCACCGCACCCTCGACCACCGAGTAGGAGCGGACCATGTCCGGGGCGATGCGCACGTCGATATGCGCGCCAGGCTCGGTGAACAGCGGTCGTTCCCCGGCGAGGACGATCTCGGCGATCTCATCGGCGGCGGCGCGGCGCGACTTCACCACGGCTCGCTGCCAGTGCAGCTGGGTTCCCTGTGACACCTGGCATCAGCCCTTGGCGTCGGAGAGGTCGGCGTCGGAGGCGAGCATCGTGCGCTCGGCCTCCACGGCGCGCTGGATCAGCCGGCGCACCCACATGCCGCCGGCGTCGATGTTGAGGTTGTAGAACTCGTGGTCCGGGTTGTCCACGATCGCCTGCTGCTGGGCGGTGAGCATCTCCTCGTCCTCGGCGAAGACCCCGTGCACGCCGTCGCGCAGCTCGGTGGTGATCCGCTGGCTCTCCAGCCGGTAGTTGCGCATGAAGGCCCAGTAGTACATCGCGTTGGCCTGATCGACCGGGGAGATCGTGTTCATTACGTACCCGTTCACACCCTGGCTGCGATCACCGGTGAGCCCGCCCGTGCCCGCCTTGGCCACCCCGACATCGATGCAGATCGTGGAGGGCATCTGGAACTCAATGATCTGCCAGCGGTCGACCTTGCCTTCGAAGTCTGGGAACTTGTCTCGCATGTTCTTCAGCCAGAACGGTGGGGCGTCGATGTTCTCCATGAACCGGGTCACGGTGACCGTGCGGTCGTCGTGGGTGACCTCGATATCGGACTCGCTGAGCTCCTTCTGCCCGATCGAGGAGGAGTGCAGGAACTCCTCATGGGTGAGGTCCATCAGGTTGTCCAGCACCAGCTGATAGTTCGCGCGCACATCGATGGTCTTGCCGTCGCCGGCCCACTCGTCGGAGCCCATCTGGTGCATGTCCGGGATCAGGGCGGCGTCGGCGAGCATCGGGTCTCCGGGCCAGACCCAGATGAAGCGGTGCCGCTCCACCACGGGGAAGGAGTTCACCATCGCCGAGGGGTTGATCGTCTTCTGCGCCGGCATGAAGGTGCAACGACCAGCGGAGTTGTACTGCAGGCCGTGATACGGACACTGGACTCCGTCCGGACCCACCAGGGAGCCCATGGAGAGGGGGGCGAGTCGGTGCCAGCAGGCGTCGGTCAGCGCGACGGGCCGGCCCTCCTCGGTGCGGTAGAGCGCCATGGGGCGGTTGGCGATCTTCCGGGAGAGGATCTTCTTCCGATTGACCTCATGATCCCATCCGGCCACATACCAGGCGTTGAGCGGATAGGCCATGTTCTTCGCGGTGGCGCCGCTCGGGCTGAGATCTGTCATGTCCGCCTCCTGTGACTCGAGGACGCCGTGGAGACCGGTCTCGGTCCGCTCGTCGACGCCACTAGCTATCTACATAGTTATATGTGCTGTGGGTCACAGAATAGCTCTGGATATAGTGGAGGGCAAGCACCTGCCCCTTTTCGAGAGGTTCCAACGCCTTGAGCCTGCGCTACGCCATCCTGGCGATCCTCACCGCGGCCCCGCTGACCGGTTATGAGACCGCCAAGCGCTTCGAGGGTTCGGTGGGGCACGTCTGGCACGCCCCGGATTCGCAGATCTATCCCGAGCTCCGGCGGATGGAGACGGAGGTGCTGGTGGAGGGCCGTGAGGAGCGCTGGGGCCCGAACAGCACCAAGACCAGGTACTACATCACTGCGGCCGGGGAAGCGGCGTTCCGTGAGTGGATGGCCACTCCGTTGAAGTACGCGCCCTGGCGCGATGTGGCCCATATGCAGGCCGCGTATTTTGAATGGACCGATCCTGAGAATGTGCGGATGCACCTGCAGAAGCACGCCGCGCACTACAACGAGCAGATCGCGCAGTGGAGCAGCCAGATCCAGGCGATCGAATCCCACGAGCACCCGATGATCGCCGCCCGGCTGGAGCGCTATCCCGCCGAGCAGCATGAGCGCATCGTCGCCTTCAAGGCGTTCGCCTACGACGGACTGATTCGGCTGGCCCAGGCCGAGGTGGACTGGGCGCACAGCGGCCTGGAGCTGCTCGAGCAGCTCGAGCAGCACGACGACGCCGCGCCGACCCCCGACGTCGACGCCGCCCCCGACCTCCAGGGCTGAACGGCTCCGATGTTCAGCGCCTAGGCATATTGTCGGCGCAGGTCGGGTTTGCGGATCTTGCCCGAGGCGGTGCGCGGCATCGATTCCACGAAGACCACCGACTTCGGGATCTTGTACCGGGCGAGCTTGCCGTGGAGGTGGTGCAGCACCTGCTCCTCGGTCAGCGCGTGGCCATCGCGCACCACGATGACCGCGCGCGGGACCTCGCCCCAGCGGGCATCCTCTACCCCGATGACAGCCACGGCGGCGACGGCCTCCAACGCTGCGATCTGCTGCTCCACCTGCGCCGGGTAGATGTTCTCCCCGCCGGAGATGATCATGTCCTTGAGCCGGTCGGAGATGAACAGGAAGCCGTCCTCATCGAAGTAGCCCATATCCCCGGTCTTGAGCCAGAGGCCATCTTCTTCGTGCACGAAGGAGCCGGCGGTGGCCTCGGGCCGGTTCCAGTATTCGGCGATCACGTTGGGTCCGTGCACCTGGATCTCGCCCACCTCGCCCATCGGGCAGGGCCGGTCCGCCGGGTCCACCACTCTGACGTCGGTGTGGAAGTGCGGGAGCCCCCCGGAGCCCTGCTTCGTCCGTGAATAGGCCGGAGGCAGGGTCGTGGCGCCCGGTGAGGTCTCCGTCATCCCGTATCCCATGGTGAACGCGAGCCCGCGGCTCTCATAGGCGTCGAGGACCCGCATCGGCACCGCGGAGCCGCCGCAGGTGAGGTTGCGCAGCGAGGAGATGTCGGTGCTCTCCCACTGTGGATGCTCACAGATCAGCTGGAACGTGGTGGGCACCCCGGAGATGTTGGTGACCCGGTGTTCCTCGATCAGCGACAGCACCCGCCCCGGCTCGAAACGCTGCTCCAGGAGGATGCTCCCGCCCTTGAGCAGCACCGGCAGCGCGCCCTGTCCCAGGGCGGCGACGTGGAACAGCGGCGCGATCATCAGCGCGACGTCCTTGCTGGAGAGGTCGAAGTCGGTGAGCACGTTGATGGCGTTCCAGGTCAGGTTCCCGTGGCTGAGCATGGCGCCCTTGGGGCTCCCGGTGGTGCCGGAGGTGTAGAGGATCACCGCGAGATCCTCCAGCTCCACCGCGACGTCCGGCCGCTGCTCGGCTCCTGAGGCCAGCACCGCTTCGAACGTCTCCGTGGGCACCGGAAATGCTGCAGGCTCCTCGGGTGGAGCCGCTCCCTCGACCACGATCAGCACCTGCTCCACGGCGGTGTCCCGGCAGGCCGGCGCGGCGACCGGTGTCAGCGGATGTGAGGTGACCAGCAGCCGGGCCCCCGAGTCCTGCAGCGCGAACTGGACCTCGGGCGGTGCCAGCCGGGTGTTCAGCGGGACGAACACCGCGCCGAGACTTCCCGCGGCGAAGAGCGTCTCGAGAAACGCCGCGGAGTTCTCGCCCAGATACGCCACTCGGTCACCGGAGCTGATCCCGCGGTCGGTCAGGGCGTTGGCGAGCTTGTCGATGCGCTGTGCCAGCTGGTCATAGGTCTGTTCTCCACCGGCGCTGATCAGCGCGGTCTGGCCGCAGGATCGCACCCGTCGTCGGTGGATCCAGTCGCCCAGTCCGTGATTCTTCATCGAGCGCCCTCCCAGACCAGGTCCTCGACGTTCGGGACCTCACCGATGAGTCCGTGGCGTTCAGAGATCTCCGCGACCTGCTGGAGCGAGTCCATATTGACCTCCTCAGGGAATGCGGGGATCGTGATCTCGCTCAGCAGAGATTCATCGATGGTCGTGTACTCGAGCAGCACCTCGCGCACCGCCTCGGGGTTCTCCTCGGCGTAGGCCTGAGACTCCTGGACCGCGGCGTGGAAGCTCTCCACCAGTTCCGGGTCCTCGTCGACCAGCTGCTGCGAGGCGAAGTAGGTGCCCACACCCAGCTCGTCGACCACATCGGCGAAGGGCGCGAAGACCCGGTCGTAACCCTCGTTGTCGGCGATGCTCGCGAAGGGGTCCACCGCGAAGATGGCGTCGACATTGTCCGCTTCGAGCTGGGCGAGCATGTCGGGGAAGGCGACCTCCACGAAGTCGACGTTCGACGGCTCGCCACCGGCTTCGAGCACGCCTTCGGAGATCATCGAGTCGGAGATGTTGTTGAGCGTGTTGACGGCCACACGCTGGCCTTCGAGGTCCGCGACGGTTTCGATGCCGGAGTCCGGTTTGACCAGGATCGCTGAGAAGTCATTCTCGGAGTCGCCCGTGGTCTGCGGACCTGCGGCCACGGTCTGCAGCGGCAGCCCGCTGTCGGCCGCGACGAGCAGGGAGGTCACGTTGGAGAAGCCGAAGTCGAAGTCTCCTGTGGACACGGCGGGGATGATGGCGGCGCCGCCCTGGGCCAGAGTCAGCGTCAGGTCAAGCCCGTGTTCTTCAAAGATCCCCTCCCGGTCCCCGAGGTAGATCGAGGCGACGTCGACGATCGGAATCAGGCCGACCTCGACCTCGGTGAGCTCGCGGCCCTCGGCTTGGGCGTCATCGTCGGCCGGTTCGCCATCGGCGTCGCCGGAGGGGGAGCCGCTTCCGCAGGCTGAGAGGGCAAGGACGGCGCAGAGGGCGAAGGTCCCGCGAGACAGGTGTTTCATGGTGGTTCTCCGATGTGTATAGGAATGAAGTCAGGGATGTCAAGAGTCAGGGTGTGAGTCAGCGGTGGTGGGCGGAAGGGGTGCTCCGCTCCCGCCCACCGGCGCAGTCGGCTGCGTGGGGCTCACTCGCCTTCGAAGTACAGCGTGGAGGTGTCCGGCTCGTCGCTGATGAAGTCGAACTTCACCATCAGCGCCCCGGCCTCCTCGATCTGCTCGGTGCGGATCTCGCCGTCGAGCTCCTCCATGCGGAGGTTCTCGGCTGCCTCTTCGGGCAGGTCGATGAACTCGGGAAGGAGTGCGCGCACGCCTTCCTCGTCCTCCTCGGCCGCCTGCAGCGACTCGTTCATCGCGTCGCTGAAGGCCTGGGCCACCTCCGGGTTCTCGTCGACGTACTCTCCGGAGCTGAAGCTCACCATGGTGGGCATTCCGGCGATGGCGTCCTGGAAGGAGTATCCGACCAGCTGGTTCGCCTCATCGGCCAGCGCGTTGCTCAGGAAGGGCTCGGGCACCCAGATGGCGTCGGTGTTGCCCTGCTCCAGCTGGGCCTGCATGTCGGGGAAGGGCATCTCGGAGAATTCGACGGCTTCGGGGTCGCCGCCGGCCTGCTCCACGGCCTCCATGATGGTCAGATCGCCCTGGGTCTGCAGCGCATTGACCGAGACGGTGTTGCCCTCGAGTCCGGTCCAGTCATCGATGCCGCTCTCCACGGTGGAGACCACGCCGGCGATGTCGTCGCCCTCGGCCAGCGAGTTGGAGTACCCGGTGACGATCCGCATGTCCAGTCCGCGGTCGTTGGCGTTGAGCACCGAGTTGGGGTTGCCGATGCCGAACTCGAGCTGCTGGGTGTTCACGGCGGGGAGCATGGCGGCGCCGGCGTTGGAGGTGGAGAGCTCGACGTCGAGCCCGTGCTCCTCGAAGATGCCGTTCTCGATGCCGTAGTAGATCCCGACCGAGGGGGCGATGGGGAGCACGCCGACGGTGATCTCGGTCAGCTCGCCGTTCTCGCTCGCGGTGTCGGCGCCATTGCCGTCTTCCTCATCCCTGGCCGGAGACCCCGAGCCGCAGGCGCCCAGTGCCAGGATGCTGACCGCGGCGAGTCCGGTGATGGATGCGATGTTCTTCTTCATGACTGCTCCTTGAGGTGCGGGGCCGCAGAACGGCGGCCCTCGGTGGGTGTGGCGTGACGGTGGAGGAGTGGGTTCAACAGCAGCTGCTCGGCTCGGGTCAGGGGTAGAAGCGGGCCAGAAAGGTGGCCACGACGGCGGGTCGCTCCTGTCCCTCGACCTCGAAGGTCGCGTCCACGACCAGGTGGAGGCCTCCGCCCTTGACCTCTTCGACGGCGCTGATGGTGCCGCGCATCCGTACCTTGGATCCGACCTTCACCGGTGCCGTGAAGCGGACCTTGTCCAGGCCGTAGTTGAGCTTCGTGCTGACATCGGTGACGTCGAAGAGCTCGCCCCAGAACGGAATGATCAGGGACAGGGTCAGGAAGCCGTGCGCGATGGGCGCTCCGAAGGGTCCGTCCTTGGCCCGCTCGGGGTCCACGTGGATCCACTGGTGATCATCGGTGGCATCGGCGAAGGTGTTGATCATCTCCTGGGTGATCTCGCGCCAGGCGGTCTCGCCCAGGTCGGTGCCGGCCATCGTGCGTGCGTCCTCGAACGAGACGACGGTGCGGGCGGTGTCGGTGTCGGTCATGCTGCTCCTTGAGGTGGCGGGTGATTCTGAGTGCACGGGTCCTCGGGTGTGGTCTGCGTCACATCTGTTTTTTGATAGGCGTCTGCCCGGGTGAAGAGTCATGGGTGAGAAGGGCTAGGTGAAGGCTCCCACCCCGGTGACGGCCCGTCCGACGATGAGCGCATTGATCTCGTGGGTGCCTTCGTAGGAGTAGATCGCCTCGGCGTCGGCGTGGAACCGGGCCACGTCGGTGTCCAGCGTGATTCCGTTGCCGCCGCAGACCTCGCGGGCCAGCGCCACGGTCTCGCGCAGCCGCAGCGAGGTGTACATCTTCGCCAGCGCGGAGTTCTCATCCCGGTAGATCCTGGCGGCCTGCTGCTCGGTGAGCTGGACGACCATGCCCAGCGAGGCGGTGAGGTTGCCCAGCATCATCGCGAGCTTCTCCTGGACCAGTTGGAATCCGGCGATGGGGCGGCCGAACTGCTCCCGGTGCCGGACGTAGGCCAGGGCGGCCTCGTAGGCGCCGGCCATGGCTCCGGTGGCCATCCAGGCCACATCGGAACGCATCCGGCGCAGGCAGCCGGCGACGTCGGAGAAGCTGTTGATCTGCTGCAGTCGGGCGCTCTCCGGGACGCGGACCTGCCGGTAGGTGATGTCGGCGTTCTGCATGATCCGCAGCGAGGCTTTGCGCGGAATGACCTCCATGGAGACACCCGGGGCCGAAGTAGGGACCAGGAAGCACTTCACCTGACCGTCCGCGGTGTCGCGAGCGAAGGTCGCCACGACGTCGGCCGCGGTGGCGCCGCCGATCCAGCGTTTGGCGCCGTCGATGATCCAGTCCCCGGTCTGCGGATCCTGGGTTGCTGCGGTGGCGAGGCCTCCGGCGACGTCGGAGCCGTGCTCGGGTTCGGTCAGTCCGAAGACTCCGGTGAGTTCATGGGAGACGATCTTCGCGTCGAGCTCACGCGCCTGCTCGACGGAGCCGCCCACGGTGCAGACCGTGCGGAACAGGCTGGCCTGGGCGTTGTAGTAGGTGGCCACGTTGATGTCGCAGCGGGTGAGTTCGAAGTTCCGGAAGCCGAGGAAGATGTCGCGGATCGGTTCTCCGGCCTCGCGCAGGGCAGGCGGGTCCATCAGGTTCAGGCTGCGCAGCGGGGCGATGATCTCCTCCGGGAAGCGCGCCTCATCCCAGGCGGCATTGAGGTGGGGGTGGACCTGTGCGGCGAGCACCTCGCGCAGTCCGGTGATCACGCTGCGCTCGGCCGTGGTGAGCCGCTCCGCGAAGCCGTAGAGGTCCGAGGGGATGACCGTGCCGGTGGCTGGTTCACGCATCGTGGGCTCCGGGTGTCACGGGGTCGGATGTCGTGGGGTCTGTGGTCGTGGGGTCTGTGGTCGTGGCACCGGGGACCGTTGAAGGCGCCTCGAGTCCGAGCAGCGCGACCGCGTTGTGCTTGAGGATCCTGGGCCGGACCTCGTCCTTGATCGGCAGATCCGCGAAGGCGTCCAACCACTTCTCCGGGGTGATCAGCGGATAGTCGGTGCCGAAGAGCAGCTTGGCCGAGAGGATGTTGTTCGCGCTGCGGACCAGATTGTCAGGGAAGTACTTCGGGGACCACCCGGAGAGGTCGATGTAGACGTTGGACTTGTGGGTGGCGATGGAGATCGCCTCGTCCTGCCAGGGCACCGAGGGGTGCGCCATGATGATCGGCAGCCCGGGGAAGTCTGCGGCGACGTCGTCGAGGAGCAGCGGATTGGAGTACTTCAGCTTCAACCCTGCTCCGCCGGGGGTGCCGGCCCCCATGCCGTTCTGTCCGGTGTGGAAGATCAGCGGCAGGCCGATCTCCTGCAGGGTCTCCCACAGCGGGTAGAACTGCTGATCCGAGGGGTCGAAGCCCTGCACGGTGGGGTGGAACTTGAAGCCGCGGACGCCCAGCTCCTCGGCCTGCCGCCGAGCCTCCACGAGGGCCGCGGGTCCGGTGCGAGGATCCACCGAGCCGAAGGGCAGCAGCACGTCGTTGTTGCGCAGGCACCCCGCCACCAGATCATCGATGGAGTTCGGCGCGTGCTGCATCTGGGTCCGGGCATCCACGGTGAAGACCACCGCCGCCATCCGGTGCGCCCGGTACACCTCCGCGATGCGATCGATCGAGGGTGTGCGCTCGGTGGTCTTGAAGTACTTCGCCGAGGCGTCGAAGAACAGCTCGGGCAGCGCGCGGTGTCCGTGCGAGTCCAGCTCCAGGTGGACGTGGGTGTCCACTGCCTCGATGGCATGTACGTCGATGGCAGATCGGTATCGCATCGGGGGATCCTCTCCTGCTCGGGCTGTCCGGGCTGTCCTGGGCATGTGTTCTGTGCGGCCTAGGCGGTGGGCTGCAGCTCGGCGGGAAGCTCCGGCATGGACTCGCCCACCGACTGCAGGTGGGCGCCGAGGATGTCGCGGCCCTGGGTCTGCAGCGTCGCGTAGTCCCAGCCGCCGTCGTGGAACTCTTCGACCACCGGCTCGGGGTGGCTCCAGACCTGCAGCCGGTCTCCGCCCGCGCCGATGACCTGTCCGGTGATGCCTTCCACGGCGTCGGAGGAGAGGAAGGCGACGACGCCGGCGGCGTCCTGCGCGGTGCCGAAGCCGAGCCCCTTGCGGAAGAAGTCGGGCATGGGCTGCCCCTGCTCGTCGGCCTCCACGGCCTTCTGGAAGTAGGGCACGGTCTTGGTCATCGCGGTGGCGGCCACCGGGATCACGGCGTTGACGCTGACTCCGGCGCGCTTGAACTCCAGCGCCCAGGTCCGCACCATGCCCACGATGCCAGCCTTGGCGGCGGCGTAGTTGGTCTGCCCGAAATTTCCGCGCTGACCGGTGGGGGAGCCGATGCAGACGATCCGCCCGGCCACGCCTTCGGTCTTGAAGTGCTTGAACGCGGCCCGGACACAGGTGAAGGTGCCCTTGAGGTGGACGTTGATCACGGCGTCGAAGTCGTCGTCGGACATCTTCAGCAGCGACTTGTCGCGCAGGATCCCCGCGTTGGTGACCAGGATGTCGAGACCTCCGAAGCTGGTCACGGCGGTCTCGACGAGCTGTTCTGCGGTCTCGGTGGACCCCACCGGGGCCACCACGGCGACTGCTCGGCCGCCGGCGGCTTCGATGGCCGCCACGGCGGCATCAGCGTGGGCCTGATCCACGTCGTTGATGACGACGGCGGCGCCCTGGGCGGCGAGCTCCTGGGCATACGCCAGTCCCAAGCCCGCTCCGGAGCCTGTCACGATGGCAACCTTGCCTTGCAACGACATAGTCTCTCCTTCTGTAGGGCCACGCGGCCTATGCTTACTGTGATACATCTCACTTGATAATATTGAGAAAGTCAATGATTTGTCTTCTCATCCGTTCAATCCCGCACTCGGGAACCGCTGCTAGGAGAATCCATGCCCCCCTCGACCCCCGCCGCCGCGGCGAGCGCACCGTCTCCCGCGAAGCAGGCGAGAAGTGAGGAAAGCGAGGAGCGCTTCCAGGACTCCGCCCTGGCACGTGAAGTCGCATTCCTCACCGCGCGTGCCCGAGGCCGGGGCAATGCCCTGGCCAATCAGCTGCTGGCCGACCTGGACCTCAAGGTGCGCCATTTCTCCGTGCTGGCCATGGCGTGCTCCGGGACCAACCCCTCGCAGCGCGAGCTGGGCGGATTCCTGGACCTCGACCCCAGCCAGGTCGTCGCCCTCGTCGACATCCTCGAAGACCGCGGCGCGATCCGGCGGGAGCCCGATCCGCGGGACCGTCGCTCCAAGATCCTGGTCGCCACCGAAGCCGGCCACGAGCTCTACGCCCAGGCGGTGCAGCGCACCCGCGAGGCCGAGGAGCAGACCCTGCAGGCGCTGAGTCCCGCGGAGCGGGATCAGCTGCGCGTGCTGCTCGCCAAGATCGTCTTCTGAGGCGCGCAGCTCCACACCCGCTGCGGGCCTACTTCATCGCCACGGCGTCCTCGGGTCGGAAGCCCTTCTTTGCCAGCTGGATCTGCTCGTAGACGTGGTGACGCAGCTCGGCGAAGCGCTGCGAGGATCGGGTCTCAAGCTGATCGCGGTCCGCCGGAAGGTCCACCAGCACGTCCTCCTGGATGATCGTCGGTGAGGAGGACAGAATGATGACCCGCTCGCCCAGGTAGACGGACTCATCGATGTCGTGGGTCACGAAGAGCACCGAGACGCCCAGCTTCTTCCAGATGCCGCGGACCAGGTCCTCGAGATCGGCGCGGGTCTGCGCGTCCACGGCGGCAAAGGGCTCATCCATCAGCAGGACCTCCGGCTGGTACGCCACGGCGCGGGCGATCGCCACACGCTGCTGCATGCCGCCGGAGAGCTGCCAGGGGTATGACTTCGGCACGTGGGCCAGGCCCACGGCCTCCAGCGCCTGTTCCACTGCATCCTTGCGGGCGGACTTGTCCATCCCCTGGTTCTTCAGCGGAAGCTCGACGTTCTCTGCCACCCGCAGCCAGGGGAACAGTGAGCGGCCGTACTCCTGGAAGACCACGGCCATCGACTTCGGCGGCCCGGTGACCTTCTGCCCGTGCAGGGTGACCTCGCCGGCGCTGGGCGCCATGAGCCCTGAGATGCACTTGAGCAGCGTGGTCTTGCCCGATCCGGAAGGTCCCACCAGGCAGGCCAGCTGACCCTTGGGAAGGTCGAAGGTCAGGTTCCTGACCGCTTCGATGTCTCCGCCGTCGGTGTGATAGACCTTCTTCAGGTTCTGCACCGAGAGCATCGGCTGTTCATCGGGCATGGTCCGCCCGACGGGGATCCTGCCGTCCGGTGTGTCCTGGATGCTGGACTGGCTGATCACGGGGTTTGTGGGCTGTGAGTGTGCGGAGGTCATCTCCGGGTCCCTTCTCTGGAAGTCGCGCGTGTGAAGTGGTGTGGTGGCCGGGGTGCGGCCGGCTCAGGCTGACTGCTCGATCTCGCGCAGCCCGTGGTACCAGCCCAGGATCCAGCGCTCGGCGAGCTGGAAGATGAAGGAGAGCACCACGCCGATGAGTCCCAGCAGGACGATCCCGGACCACATCTCTGGGATGGCGAAGGAGCGCTGGAACTGCACGATGGTGAAGCCCAGCCCTTCGGTGGAGGCGAACATCTCCGAGATCACCATCAGGATCAGCGCGATCGAGAGCGACTGGCGGATGCCGGCCATGATCTGCGGCATGGCCGAGGGCAGGATCAGATACCGGACGGTGTTGACCTTGTTCATCCCGTAGGTGCGGCTGGTGTCGGCGAGCACCTCGTCCATCGAGCGCACACCTTCGATGGTGTTGAGCAGGATCGGCCAGACGGCGCCGAGCACGATCACCGAGACCTTCATCTCGTCGCCGATGCCGACCAGCAGCATCAGCACCGGGATCAGCACCGTGGGCGGGATTGCGCGGAAGAACTCCAGGGTGGGTTCCAGCAGGGCGCGCAGCCAGCGGAAGGAGCCGATCAGCAGGCCGCCCACGATGCCGATCACGATGGAGAGCGCGATGCCCACCATGAGCCGTCCCAGCGAGGGGAAGACGTCGCCGGCGAAGCGTTCCGCGGTCCAGGTGTTGATGAAGGTCTCGACCAGCAGCTGCGGGGTGGGGACGAAGAAGCTCGCCTCCCCGAGTGTGGCCAGGAACCAGATGAACAGCAGGATCAGCGGCAGGGCCACGATGTTGAGGAAACTCCGGATATAAGTCATGCCGCCACCTCCGTGCGGACCGAGGAGTGCCAGGAGAGGACCTTGCGCTCGATCATCCGCATGACCAGGTTGATCAGGACCCCGAGCAGGCCGGTTGCCAGCACGAGGGCGTACATGGAGACGTAGTTGCCTCCGGACTGGGCCCTGCTGATCTCGGCCCCCAGGCCGGGGGTGCCGATGATCAGCTGGGCGGTGACCGCGAGGATCAGGGCCACAGCGGCGGCCAGGCGCACGCCGGTCATGATGTAGGGCAGCGCGGTCGGGAAGGTGACGTAGCGCATCCGCGCCATCGGTCCCAGTCCGTAGGACCGTGCGGTGTTCATCGCGACCGAGTCGACGTCTGCCACCCCGTAGAGCACCTGGATGAGCACCTGCCAGAAGCAGGCGTAGACGATGAGCATCAGCGAGGACTCGATGCCCACGCCGAAGAGCAGCACGGCCAGGGGGATCAGCGCCACCGAGGGGACCGGGCGCAGGAACTCGATCGTGGAGTTCGTGAAGCGGCGCAGGAAGGTCGAGGAGCCGATGATGAAGCCCAGCACCGTGGCCAGCACCACCGCGATGATCATGCCCAGGGCCCAGGCGTGCATGGTGTCGAACACCGCGACCCAGAAGTCGGCCAGTCCGAAGTTCGTGATCAGTCCGCCGATGGCCTCTGAGGCCGGGGGCATGAACCGTTCGTTGACCAGTCCGATGCGTGGAACGATCTCCCAGGTCAGCAACAGGCCCACGACCCCGGCGGCGCCGAGAAGCTTGGTGTCCCAGCCGCGCCGCGGTCGTCGGCGGGCCCGTCCTGGTCCCGAGGTCGTGGCGCGACCGGTGGCGCCGCTCTGCGCGATCGAGGTCAGCGGCGCGGCAGGGTCCGGACGGGTGGCGATGTCCAGGGCAGCCGAGCTGGACACGTCGGTGTGTCGGCGGAGGTCACCGCCTCGGCGGTCCGCGGCGGCGGAGGATTCCCAGCGGTGCAGCCGGTGGACCTCCTCCTCGCGGGTTCTTGGGGCTTTGCCGCGAGGGTCCGGCCCCGGGCGCGAGCTCTCATCAGTCATCTATGACTCCTTGTGCAAGGTTGCTCGGATCACCACAATGAGATCGCTCGCACTGTGATGCAGAACACATCACAGTCAGGATAGGCCTCCTACGTCAATAGTTCAAGAAAACAATGATTGAGATTCTCAAGGGCGCTGCCTGCCACCCAACGCTGAGGGGTGGATTCTCCGGGCATCTCGAGGGCCAGACGGCCTGAGATGCACGGAGAATCCGCCCCTCAACGGGCTTTGGGTCAGGGGATCAGCGGAGGAAGAGCTTCTTCATCCGGTACGTGGTCAGCGCCAGCCCGGCGACGATCATCACGAGGTAGTAGCCGATGTGCACCAGGGTCAGGCCGCTGAAGTCCCAGAAGGCGATGTCGCGCATCAGCTCCACCGCGTGCCACAGCGGCAGCGCCTGGATGAACGCCTGGACCCCGACGGGGTAGACGCTGATCGGAAACAGCGTGGCCGAGAAGAGGAACATCGGCATCAGCACCATCATCATCCAGTCCATCTGCTGGAACCGGGTCATGAACGAGGTCACCGCCATCCCGACCGAGGCGAAGCCCAGGGCGACGAAGAGCGCGGTGAACCACATCAGCACCGCGGCCAGCGGGTCCACCAGTCCGCCGACCAGCAGCACGCCGAGGAAGCCCAGCGCGTAGAGCCCGCCGCGGAAGAGCGCCAGGCAGATCTCGCCCACTGCCACATCCACCGGGCCCAGCGAGGTGGACATCATGGTGCGGTAGAGCTTGGTGATCTTGAGCTTGAAGAACACGTTCCAGGTGGAGTCGAAGATCGCGCCGTTCATCGCCGAGACCGCAAGCAGCGCCGGGGCGATGAACGCGGCATAGCTGATCGTCCCGCCGCCGCTGAGTCCCACCTGCTCGGCGTCGACCCCGGCGATCATCGGGGAGATCCCCAGGCCGAAGGAGGTCAGGAACAGCACCGGCTCGAGCAGGCCGGAGAGGAAGATGACCCCGCGGTTGTTCCGGATCGCGGTCAGGCCGCGGCCGAACACCGCGCGGATGTTGCCGGAGTAGTAGTTCGCGCCGAACCCGCGGCGAAACGAGATCCGCGGGAGCTCGCCGCGTGACGCAGGAGCGGTCTCAGCGGCAGCCGAGCGTGCGACGTCGGACGCGTCCTTCACAGCGAGCCGGTCCTGGCGCCTGGCGTCGGCCTTGGCACCGGGGGTCCGGCCCCGCCACTCTTCCAGGCCCAGCCGGCGGGTGAAGATCCGCACCGTCACCAGCCAGGCTGTCACGGTGATGCCCAGCAGGTAGAGCACATGGACCACGATCAGCCAGGCCGGCGTGGGCTGGCCGAAGGCGAGCACCCGGCCCAGCTCATTGGCGTGCCAGATGGGGGAGAACCAGCCGAGGACCTGCAGGAAGCCCGGAAGGTTCGTCAGCGGATAGAAGGTGCCGGAGAACAGGAAGAGCGGCATGATGACGAACCGCTGGATCAGCGACATCTGCCCCTTCTCATCGCGCAGCGTGGACACGTACGCCATGATCGGCAGCCCGATCGCCAGCCCGCCCAGCATCGCGCTGACGATCATCAGCACTCCCAGCGGGGAGCTGATGGCGCCGAAGAGGTGGAGCACCACCGTGAAGACCGCCGCGTGGATGCCGAAGCGCACGCTGACCGCCAGGATGTGGCCCGAGGCGATCTGGCCCGGGCTCAACGGGGAGGCCTGGGCGCCGTAGTAGAGGCGCCGCCATTTGAACCCTTCCATCACCGGGAAGGTGAACTCGATGCCTGCGGCCATGGCCACGGTGGAGGCGAGGATCGCCGGGGCGATGTACATCAGGTAGCTGCTCGCGCCGTACTGGGCGAAGTCGCCGCCCTCGCCCACCAGCACGCCGAGGCCCAGGCCCATGGCCAGGATGTACATGATCGGCTGGCTCACCGAGGAGAAGATGATCACGGTGCCATAGGCCCGCATGCTGCGCAGCGTGCGCTCGGCCTGGTGCAGCGCGCCGAAGCGGCGGGCCCTGCCGGCCATCGCCTGCTTGTCCGCGGCGGGGCTGGCTGGGCCCTTCAGCGCGGGGTCCGCGGTCAGGGGATCAGTCGACAAGGGTCCTCCCGGTCAGTCGCAGGAAGACATCCTCCAGGGAGGAGCGGCGCACCAGAGACGTCATCGGACGCAGACCTGCGGCGTGGATCTGCTCCAGCGCAGATTCGGCGGAGCCGGCGTAGACGAGCAGCCGGTCGGGCAGCACCTCCACATGGCTGAAGCCGACGTCGCGACCCGCGGTCGCGGATCCATTCGAAGGCACCGGGTCGTTCGAAGACGCAGGACCGGGGGAGCCGAGCAGCGTGGTGAGCTGCTGGGCCTGCTCCTGGTTACGGTCCATGCCGAAGCGCAGCTCGAGCACCTCACGGGTCGAATGGTCACGGATCAGCCCAGCGGGGGAGCCCTCCGCCATGATCCGTCCCTCATCCACCACGATCAGGCGCTCGCAGAGCTGTTCGGCCTCATCCATATGGTGGGTGGTGAGCACCAGCGTGGTCCCGGATTCGCGCAGCCGGAAGAGCCGGTCCCAGAGGATGTGCCGCGCCTGCGGGTCCAGTCCGGTGGTGGGCTCATCGAGCAGCAGGATCTCCGGCTCGTTGACCAGCGCGCGGGCGATGGTCAACCGGCGCTTCATGCCGCCGGAGAGGTCCTCCACCCGGGAGGTCGCCTTATGGGTGAGCTGGGCGAACTCGAGCAGCTCTTCGGTCTTGGCGCTGAGCCAGCGGCGCGGCAGCCCGAAATAGCGGCCATACATGATGATGTTCTCCCGGACGCTGAGCTCCTCGTCCAGGTTGTCCTGCTGCGGGATCACCCCCAGTCGTGCCCGGACTTCAGGTCCGTTCTTCTCCGGATCCAGCCCGGCCACGGACATCGTGCCGGCGCTGCGCGAGGCCACGGCGGCGATCATCCGCATGGTGGTGGACTTGCCTGCGCCGTTGGGTCCGAGCAGGCCGAAGGACTCCCCCCGATTCACCGTGAAATCGATGCCGTCCACGGCGGTGAAATCGCCGTAACGTTTGGTCAGACCTGTGGCGCGGATCGCATGTTCGACGGGCATGAAAGGCAGTGTACTCGTGGTGAAGATCCCTGGTGAGAGCGCGATCGGCGCATTGTCGCAGAGTCTGTGCCCCGGAGAGGTTCATCCTTTGGGCCGATGTCTCGGGCAGTGTCATCCGCGAGAATGAACAGGTAGTTCCAACTTCTCGCGGCAGGTCCTCTTCGCGGCAGGTCTGCCCAGCACCTCTGAGCACGATGAAAGGCCATCAATGTCCACCCCAGTTCTCGAGACCGAGAACCTCGTCAAGGTCTACGGCAAGGGCGCAACCCGTTTCGACGCGCTCAAGGGCCTGACCTTCGAGATCCACGAGGGCGAATCTGTTGCCATCGTGGGCAAGTCAGGTTCCGGCAAGTCCACTCTCATGCATCTGCTGGCGCTTCTCGATGAGCCCACCTCCGGAGTCGTCGCGCTGGGCGGTGAGCCGGTGACCGCGCTGAAGCCCAAGAAGGTCTCCCAGCTGCGCAACGAGTCCTTCGGGTTCGTGTTCCAGCAGTTCTTCCTCAACCCCAACCAGACGGTGCTGGAGAACATCACCCTGCCGCTGAAGATCGCCGGGATGGGCAAGTCTGAGCGCAACCGTCGCGGCATGGAGGTGCTGGAGCAGCTGGACATGGCCGACAAGGCCAAGAACAAGGCGACCAACCTCTCCGGCGGCCAGAAGCAGCGGGCCTGCATCGCCCGCGCCCTGGTCAACAGGCCCGCGGTGCTCTTCGCCGATGAGCCAACCGGCAACCTGGACACCGTCACCTCGGAGATCGTCGAAGACATCCTCTTCGGGCTGCACCGTGATCACGGCATCACCCTGGTGGTCGTCACCCACGATGAGGACCTGGCCGCGAAGTGCCAGCGCCGGCTCATGATGCAGGACGGCGAGATCGTCGCCGAAGAGCACGGCGCCACGGGGGTGCACGCATGAGGTCAGTCGACGTCGCACGCACCGCGCTGGGCAACACCTTCCGCTCGAAGCTGCGCACCGCCCTGACGGTGGTCGCCATCGTCATCGGCTCCTTCACCCTGACCCTGACCTCGGGGCTGGGCGCGGGAGTCAACAAGTATGTGGACACGGTGGTCGCCGGCTTCGGCGGCTCTTCGCAGATGTTCGTCATGAGCACCGGCGCCTCTGACGCCGCGCCGACCGATGGTCCGGCCGAATACGACCCGGAGGCCGCAGCAAGTTCCGGCGGCATGTTCGGACCGGGTTCCGGCGGTGGTGTGCTCACCGACTCTGACATCGAGTCGATCGAGGAGATCGACAACGTCTCAGCCGTCGACCCGATGGTCTTCGTCTCACCTGACTACCTCGAGACGCCCGACGGTGCGCAGTACGCAATGGAGCTCGACGTGCCGGCGAATGCGCTGGGACTCGAGCTTGAAGCCGGCGAGGCGCCCGGTGAGGACGGGATGGAGCTCAGCATCCCGGCCGAGTGGCTCACCATCTTCGACACCGAGGACGCCGAACAGGTCCTTGGCGAGACAGTGCAGATCGGCATCAGCAATGTGACCGGTGAGCAGACCGCGGTGGAGGCCGAGATCGTCGGAGTCTCCGAGGAGGCGCTCTCCGGGATCGGAGCCACCCCCATGCCCTCACGGGAGCTGAACCAGGAGCTCAACGACCTCTCCATGGAGGGCTACGAGGGCCAGGCCCAGAACGCCTACACGATGGCGGTGGTCGACGTGGACGACCTCGAGGCCAATGAGCAGGGCATCAAGGACGCGCTCACCGAGCAGGACCTCCTCGGACTGACCGTGGAGGACCAGATCGGCGCCGTCCAGGGCGTGATCGACGCCGTCTCCTGGGTGCTCTCCGGATTCGGCCTGATCGCGCTGCTCGCGGCAAGCTTCGGCATCGTGAACACGCTGCTGATGTCGGTGCAGGAACGCACCCGCGAGATCGGTCTGATGAAGGCGATGGGCATGTCCAG
Source organism: Nesterenkonia sp. DZ6 (assembly GCF_022565835.1). NCBI lineage: Bacteria > Bacillati > Actinomycetota > Actinomycetes > Micrococcales > Micrococcaceae > Nesterenkonia > Nesterenkonia sp. DZ6. Next base: position 89,092 of record NZ_JAJOYW010000002.1, on the reverse strand, counting down.
CGGAAAGGTCTTCGGGCTCTTCTCCATGGAGGCCGTGGTCATCGGCATCCTGGGTTCGATCATCGGCGTGGTGCTCGGACTCGGGGCCGGGATTCTCGGCAACGCCTGGCTCACCGGTGACGGCGGCCCGCTGGGAGCAGTGGCCGGACTGACGCTCTTCGCGGTGGATCCGCTGGCCATCGCCGGGATCATCGCGCTGATCGTCTTCATCGCCTTCCTGGCAGGCACGCTTCCCGCCGCGAGGGCGGCGAAGAAGGACCCGATCGAGGCGCTTCGGTACGAGTGACGACGGCCCGCTGGGCCTAAGGTGAGTCGTGAACACAAACTGTGAACAAGGAGCAGATATGAGCAACCCTCCCTACGGAGACCAGCCCGCCGGCTTCCCCGGCAATGAGCCGGGCAGCCAGCCGGGCAGCCAGCCCGGCGGTTACGGCGGCAACCAGCCCGGCGGCTACGGCGGCAACCAGCCCGGCGGCTTCCCCGGTGGTGAGCCCACCTCGAAGTACGGCACCGACCCCTATGCGCCCGGCGCCTACGGCGGGCCGATCGCGGAGCCCAGGAAGTACAGCCTGCTCAAGACCCTGACCCTGGTCTCGCTCGCGATCTATGTGCTGAGCGCGCTGCCGGGGCTGTTCATGAGCGACGACCTGCTCCGGCAGGAACTGATGAACACCGCCGAGCAGCAGGGGGCGACCGGGCAGGAAGCCGCGGACTTGGCCGAGATGATGCTGGGCCTCACCACGGCCCTCGTCTGGGTCACACTGATCATCGGCGTCGGGCTGTACCTGCTGGTGTTCTTCGGACTCAGGAAGAACAAGAACTGGGCACGGATCACCGGCATCGTCTTCGCGATCCTCGGCATCCTGTTCACCCTGTTCGGCGTCATCGGCGCCGACCTGCTGACACTGGTGCTCGTGCTGGTCCACGTGGGCGTCGCCGTCTACTGGCTGGTGCTGGCCTTCAGCACCGAGGTCAAGACCTACCTGGCACAGTTCCGCCGGTAGTCATCACTTCTCGCTCTGCGGGGGCGCTCCTTCACGGGGGCGCCCCCGCTCTGCGTCAGCGGGCATGTCACGGGACACCTCGAGGGCGAGTCGCGAGAGTGTTGCGGCGATAGGGTGAACGGGTGAATCAGACCTCTGCCATGGGCAGCTCGCGCCGCATGATGACGGCGATGTTCCTGCCGCTCTTCGCGGCGCTGCTGAGCATCAGCATCGTCAACGTCGCCCTGCCCGCCATCGAGGAGAGCCTCAGCGCCACCTCGGCGGATCTGCAGTGGGTGCTCTCCGGCTACGCGCTGGCCTTCGGCATGGCGCTGGTCCCTGCAGGCCGCGCGGGAGACATCTGGGGCCGACGCGGCCTCTTCATGTTCGGCGTGGTGCTCTTCGGGGCCGCCTCCCTGGGCGCCGCGCTGGCGATGAACCCGCTGGTGCTCAACCTTGCCCGGGTCTTCATGGGGTTCGCAGCCGGCATCCTGACCCCGCAGATCATCGGGATGATCCAACGTCTCTTCACCGGACCCGCGCGCGGGCGGGCCTACGGGATGATGGGCACCATCATCGGGGTCGCAGTAGCTGCGGGGCCCGCGCTGGGCGGACTGATCATCGACACCACCGGGTCAGACCTCGGCTGGCGGATGACCTTCCTGATCAACGTCCCGGTCACCGTCATCGCGCTGATCGCCATCGTGCGCTGGCTCCCGAAGACCCTGGACGACGCCGAGGCGCTCAGCCCCGCTGATCTCCCCGATCCTGCCGAGCGACCTGGGCCCGCCGCGCCGGGGGCCGCCAGCCCCGTGTCGGCCGCCCGAGGCATCGCACGGCTGGACCCGCTAGGAGTGGTGCTGCTCAGCATCGCGGTGCTGCTGCTGATGCTGCCCTTCATCGCGTTCCGCAGCCTGCTCGGCGGGCTTCTGGCCGTGGCCGGCCTCGGCGTGCTGGTGCTGTGGGCGCTCTGGGAGCGCAGGCTCGGCCGCCGCGACGCAGCAGCCCCGATGGTCAATCTGTCGCTGTTCACCCTGCCCAGCTACACGCTGAACTCGCTGGTGCTGGGCCTGTACTTCGCGGGCATGCCGGCCACCTGGGCGGTGGTCGCGGTCTACGTGCAGCAGGGCCGCGGGGAGGGTGCGCTGATCGCCGGGCTGGTCACGCTGCCCAGCGCCGTGATGGTCATGCTGCTCTCCTCGCGGGTGGGCCAGGCGGTGGACCGCAAGGGCCCCCGCATGCTGGTCAGCGGGACCATCTCCGGCGTCGTCGCGATGCTCTCACTGGCGGGCGCCGCCGCACTGATGGTGACCCCCTACGGGTCGCTGTGGCTGATCGGGGCAGCGCTGGCGGTCGTCGGGCTCTCCCAGGCGCTGATCATCCCCAGTGCACAGACGCTCTCGATGCGGGAGGTTCCAGAGTCCATGGCGGGAGCCGCCGGGGGCGTGGCGCAGACGGCGCAGCGGGTGTCCACCGCGATCGGCATCGCGGTGGTCACCGGCGTCTACTTCTCGGTCAGCGCCGAGCAGGGCCACCAGTCAGCAATCGTCACCAGCTCCCTGGTGATCGCCGGACTGATGCTGACCTCGGTGGCGGCTGCGCTCTTCGCCGCCCGGCGGGCCCGGCAGGCGCTGGAGAACCCGGTCAGCGCAGGCGGGTGACCGGGCGCAGATCCTTGCCGGTCACATAGGCCGGGGCGCCCGCGAAGATCTCGGCGCGCTCGGGGGAGTCCTCCCAGGCCTGCTCCGCCTGCGCGAACTCCTCACGATCACCGAAGCGGCTGACGAACCAGGTCAGCTCGTCCATGCCGTCGGAGAGCCAGATCGACTCCACCGTGAACCCGCGCTCCTCCCGCGCCGGAATGACCTTCTTGGTCAGGAAGCTGACGAACTCCTGCGCCAGCGCCGGGTCCAGCGCGTAGCGGCGCATGTATGTGGTGCGCTCGGGTGCATCCGCGGGGCGGGAAGTCTCGGGTTGTGCGGCCATCAGGTCCTCCTGGATCGTTGGGACAGCTCTGGGCGACGTTCCTGACCATCATTTCAGACGTGAGCGACGCTCGGATGATCAGGTTTCACCCGGTCTGCGGCAGGAAACCTGTGCCAGGACGAGGGCGATTCGCCATGACGCCGTGATCGCAGGGATAATCAGGCGCATGAGTTCTCAGCAGTCACTGCCCACAGGCGGCGCATCTGGCGCGCAAGAAACCCTCAAAAACTTCGGCCGGCGCACCTCCGGCATCAGCTTCGCGGTGATGATCACCGTGCTGCTGGTGGCGCTGGTCTTCGCCGCGAACCAGAACGACGTGATCGGCTGGATCATCGCCGTCATCGCCGGAGGCTGGCTGCTTCTGGCCACCGTGCTGGTGATCTCGGTGCGCACCGGAGCCAAGAAGTTCGGCCAGACGCTGGACTCGGCGCGCGCCGACGCGGCCTCCCGCCGTGCCGACACGCTCGGCGGCACCGCCGTGGTCGACGAGGACACCCACGCGCGGAACCTGAAGCTCGATCACTCCTTCAAGATCGTCCAGGTGCAGAAGCGGGTCATCACCCAGGAGCTCGCCAAGGGTGGCGAGGCTGACCTGGCGATGGTGGACCGGGCGCTGGACACCATCGAGATGACCGCCGGCAACGGCCGAGACATGCTCTCCGAACACGTCGGCCGCGGCGCAGGCGACACCGGGCAGGATCACCGCGGCGGGTCCAGTCAGCATCGCGAAGGCGACGCACGCCGCGCGAAGAACCGCAACAACGACGACGACCGGCCCATCACCGGCGAGATCGTCAACTGAAAGGACCCGACGTGACCGAGACTTCCAACGGCGCAGCGACTTCCGCAGAAGCACCAGACTTCGGTGAGCACCCGCACCGCATCGTCGATCCCAAGCCCGACCAGCAGACCCGGATCGCCTCGGTCAACGTCAACGGGATCCGCGCGGCGCACCGCAAGGGCATGGGTGAATGGCTGGCAGAGCGCGAGATCGACATCCTCGCGCTCCAAGAGGTCCGGGCCGACGAGGAGATCCTCACCAAACTCGTCACCGACATGACCGAGCCCCTGGGGGAGACCTGGCACGTCCACGAATATGAGGCCGCCGACAAGGGTCGGGCCGGCGTCGCGATCATCTCGCGCAACGCACCGATCGCCACCCGCAACGGCATCGGCGAGGGGCATCCCGAGGACGACGGCCGCTGGATCGAAGCCGACTATGAGCTCGGCGACGGCTCCACGCTGACCGTGGTCAGCGTCTACGTGCACTCCGGCGAGGTGGGCACCACCAAGCAGGAGCACAAGATGCGGTTCCTGCAGTACATGACCGAGTACCTGCCGAAGCTGGCCCAGCGCACCGATCACCTGCTGGTGATGGGAGACCTCAACGTGGGCCACCGTGAGCTGGACATCAGGAACTGGAAGGGCAACGTGAAGAACTCCGGCTTCCTGCCCGAGGAGCGCGCCTACTTCGATGCCTATTTCGGTGAGCTCGGCTTCTGCGACGTCGCCCGTTCCCTGGCCGGCGAGGTCGAGGGGCCCTACACCTGGTGGTCCTACCGCGGGAAGGCCTTCGACAACGACACCGGATGGCGGATCGATTACCACATGGCCACCCCGGGCCTCGCCGAGCTGGCCGGCAACCTGCAGGTCGACCGGGCGCAGGACTACTCGCTGCGCTGGTCCGACCATGCCCCGCTGGTGGTGGACTACAAGCTGCCCTGACGCCGGGCTGCACGATCCAGGGCTCTTCCGGCCACGGTGAGCCCGCTTCCCGCATTGCGGCGGACAAGCCGCTAGCCTGACTCGTGACCCGACACTCTGCGGCACGACACTCTTCCCGACGACACGAAGGAACTGCTGTGACTGAGCGCGTACTCTCCGGGATGCAGCCCTCGGCTGACTCCCTGCACCTGGGAAACTATCTGGGAGCGCTGGTCAACTGGGTGAAGATGCAGGAGCGCTACGACGCCTTCTTCTTCATCCCGGACATGCACGCGATCACCGTGCACCAGGACCCGGCCGAGCTGCGCACCCGGGTGCGCCGGACCGCGGCCCAGTACATCGCCGGGGGCCTCGACGTCGAGCGCTCCACGGTCTTCGTGCAGTCCCATGTTCCCGAACACGCCCAGCTGGGCTGGATCATGACCTGCCTGACCGGAATGGGGGAGGCCGCGCGGATGACCCAGTTCAAGGACAAGTCGGCCAGAGAGGGTGCCGACGCGGCCGGCGTCGGGCTCTTCACCTACCCGATGCTGCAGGCGGCAGACATCCTGCTCTACCAGCCCCACGGGGTGCCGGTCGGGCAGGACCAGAAGCAGCATGTGGAGCTCTCGCGGAACCTGGCCCAGCGCTTCAACCACCGCTATGGGGAGACCTTCCGGGTGCCGGAGCCGCTGATCCCGGACGCCGGGGCGCGGATCTATGACCTGCAGAATCCCACTGCGAAGATGTCCAAGTCCGCCGCCTCGCCCGCCGGGCTGCTGAACCTCATGGACACCGACAAGCAGATCGCGAAGAAGATCAAGTCAGCAGTGACCGACGACGGCACCGAGATCCGTTTCGACCAGGCCGAGAAGCCGGGGGTCTCGAATCTGTTGAGCATCTATTCCGCGCTCACCGACCGCCCGGTGCTTGAGATCGTCGAGGAGTATCAGGGCCGGATGTACGGCCATCTGAAGGTAGAGCTGGCCGAGGTGGTCGTGGCGAAGCTCGGCCCGATCCGTGACCGCACCGAGGAGCTGCTCGAAGATCCGGCGCAGCTCGACGCGCTGCTGGCCACCGGCGCCGCGAAGGCGCGGGCCGTGGCGGGGGAGACCCTCGCCGAGGTGTACGACAAGGTCGGCTTCCTCCCGGCGAGCCCGCAGTGAGCCGACAGTGAGCCTGCGGTGAACGAGGACCCCTCCAGGCTGCGACCACGGACCGGCGGGCACGGTCTGATCGCCGGACACGCGCGAGCCGCCGCGAAGGCGATGAATGATCGCGAGGAGGTCTCGGGGATGGTCAACCCGCTGGACCTCGAGGCTCTGCGGCGTCGAGAGGTCAAGGCCCGACGCGCCCGGGGCCACGCCCGCAGGGAGGGTCGCGGCCGCGCATCCATGTTCGGGCCGACCGTGTTCTGGGGGCTCACCCGACTCGACACCACCCGCGGGATGCGGATCCTGAACCTCTTCCTGTTCCACTACGGAACGGTGATGGCCGCCGGTGCGGCGTACATGATGTTCTTCTCCGTCTCGGCCGCGCTGGTGGCCGGGTTCTCCGTGGCGGGCCTCGTCATCGGCGGGAACAAGGAGCTGCAGAACACGATCGTGGATCTGACCAATGATGCGTTGCCCGGGCTGATCGGCGAAGACGGGCTTGCCACGCAGGAACAGCTCTTCGACACCGGGGGCTTCGGCCTCACCCTGGTGGTCTCGCTGCTGGTGGCTATGGTGGCCTCGCTGAGCTGGATCAACGGGCTGCGTTCCGGGATCCGAAGCATCTTCGACCGTCCGCTCATGGATGAGAACGTGCTGGTGGTCAAGTCTCGGGACCTCGGGGTGATGCTGCTGCTGGGCACGATGCTGTTGGCCGCCACAGCCACCAGCCTGATCTCAGAATCGGTGCTGGAGTTCAGCGAGCGGGTGCTGGGCTGGAACCTGAACGTGCTTCAAGGACTGGTCGGCACCGTGATCACACTGGCCGTGCCGCTGATCCTCGACGTGCTGGTCGCGATCCTGATCTTCCGCGTGGCCTCACGAGTGGTGATGCCGGTCTCGGTGCTCTGGCGGGCGGCGCTGCTCGCCGCCGTCGGCTCCTCGATGCTGCGCCAGCTCTCCACGTTCCTGCTCAGCGGGGTCGAAGGCGGAAACCTGATCGTGTCATCCTTCGCCACAGTGCTGGGCTTCTTCATCTACTTCTTCCTGCTCAGTCTGATCTACCTGCTCTGCGCGTCCTGGGCGGCGCTGGCCACCGATGCCCGCAGCCGCCGTCTCGGACCCGTCGCGGCCGCCCGCTGAGGCGGCGCAGGGGTGCTTCAGCGCCGGACGGTGCGCGGGAAGAGCGAATCGACCACGTGGCGAGCCGCGTCCCGGGGCTCACCTGACCAGGGGAAGTGGTGCATCGAGACCATCGGGCTGGCGTTGATCTCGAGCACCGAGGCTGCGTGGACGTCGCCGTCACCGCGGGGCAGCAGCACGTCGAATCCGACGATGCGGAGTCCGCGCAGAGCCCGCGCCGCGCGCTCCACGAGTTCACGCTCCTCGTCGCGAATCTCGTCCGTGGCGTCGACCGCGTCTCCTCCCGTATGCAGGTTAGAGGTGCTTCTCAGGTAGACGCGCTCCGCCGCCCTCGGGACCGTGTCGGGCCGGTAGCCGTGGCGGTCCAGGTACTCGCGCGCGACGGCGTCGATGACCAGGTCCTTGTGGATCGGGCCGCGGTCGCGGTTCTTCGCCCTGACCAGGTCGCTGATGCTGGTGCGCCCGTCGCCGAGCACGCTTGCGGGCCGGCGCTGGGTCGCCGCCACCAGGCTGCCCTCGACCACCAGGCAGCGGTGCTCCACTCCGGTGTAGAACTCCTCCACCAGGATCTGGCTGCTCGCTGCGGCGACCCGGTGGAAGGCCGTGTGAAACTCTTCCTCGGTCGCGATGCCGGCGTGGACGTTCTGGCCCTGCCGACCGTTGTGCGGCTTGATCACGCTCCTGGTGAAGGGCGACGCCCAGGCCCAGGCGCGCGCAGACTCCGAGACGCCGAAGACCGCGTTCTCCGGGGCGCTGATCTTGAGGTCGCGGAAGAGACGGCTGGCCACGTCCTTGTAGGAGGCGATCTTCTTGAGCAGGTCATCGTTGTGGTTCGTGCTTCCGCCGGCCCAGGTGCGCATGCGCCCCTGGTGCTCCAGCACCATCCGGCTGCTGCTGGTGGCCCTGCGCACGGTGATGCCACGGTCCAGGGCCTCCGCGGCCACGACGATGTTCGTGAAGTTCGTCCGGCCCACTCCGACATCGATCAGATGTCGGGCGGCCTCGTCGTATCTGTCCATGAGCTCACCTAACCGGTTCCGGGAGGGGGATGTAAAAAGAGGTGGGGCGAAGGGCGCATCGACCGCGCCCGCCACCCCACCTCTTGATGAGCGGGTACTACATGCTGCGGGTCAGCACCGCACGCTTGACCTCTTGGATGGCCTTGGTGACCTCGATGCCGCGGGGGCAGGCGTCGGTGCAGTTGAAGGTGGTGCGGCAGCGCCACACGCCCTCTTTGTCGTTGAGGACCTCCAGGCGCATGTCGCCGGCGTCGTCGCGGGAGTCGAAGATGAACCGGTGTGCGTTGACGATGGCCGCCGGACCGAAGTACTGACCATCGGTCCAGAAGACCGGGCAGGAGGAGGTGCAGGCGGCGCAGAGGATGCACTTGGTGGTGTCGTCGAAGCGCTCGCGCTCCTCCGGGGACTGGATCCGCTCGCCGGTCGGGGCCGGGGAGTTGTTCACCATGAAGGGCATGATCTCGCGGTAGGACTGGAAGAAGGGCTCCATGTCCACGATCAGGTCCTTCTCCACGGGCAGACCCTTGATCGGCTCGACCAGGATCGGCTTGGAGGTGTCCAGGTCCTTGAGCAGCACCTTGCAGGCCAGCCGGTTGCGACCGTTGATGCGCATGGCATCGGAGCCGCAGACGCCGTGGGCGCAGGACCGGCGGAACGTCAGGGATCCGTCGATCTCCCACTTGACCTTGTGCAGGGCGTCCAGCACACGGTCGGTGCCGTACATGGTGATCGTCCATTCGTCCCAGCGGGCGTCGTCGGAGAACTCCGGGTCATAGCGGCGCACCTGCAGAGTCACGTCAAAGCTGGGGACCTCCCCGCCGCCGGTGCTCTGGGCCAGGTCGATCTTGGAAGCGGGCTCTGCGGCTTCTGTGGTGGGGGTGCTCATCAGTACTTACGCTCCATCGGCTCGTAACGGGTGAAGACGACCGGCTTGGTGTCGGCGCGGATCCCGTGCGTGCCCTCAGTCGAGGACTCGGTATCCAGGTACATCATCGAGTGGAGCATGAAGTTCTCGTCATCACGCTCCGGGAAGTCCTCGCGGTAGTGTCCGCCGCGGGATTCCTTGCGGTGCAGGGCTGCCACGGTCATGACCTCGGCCATGTCCAGCAGGAAGCCGAGCTCCACGGCCTCGAGCAGGTCGAGGTTGAATCGCTTGCCCTTGTCCTGGATCTGCACGCCCTTATAGCGTTCGCGCAGGTCAGCGATGACTGCGAGGGCTTCCTTGATGGTGTCCTCGGAGCGGAACACCTGCATGTTCGCGTCCATGGTCTCCTGCAGCTCCGAGCGCAGGGTGGAGACGCGCTCTCCGCCGGTGCTGGCACGCATCGCGTTGAGCTGGTTCTCGGTGAACGCCGTCGGGTTCTCCGGCAGCTCCACGAACTCAGCGGTGGCGGCGTACTCGGCGGCGGCCAGGCCGGCGCGCTTGCCGAACACGTTGATGTCCAGCAGCGAGTTGGTGCCCAGGCGGTTGGAGCCATGCACCGAGACGCAGGCGACCTCGCCGGCGGCGAAGAGGCCGGGCACGATGGTGTCGTTGTCCTGCAGGACCTCAGACTTCACCGTGGTGGGCACACCGCCCATGGCGTAGTGGCAGGTCGGGAAGACCGGCACCGGCTCGGTGTAGGGCTCCACGCCGAGGTAGGTGCGGGCGAACTCGGTGATGTCGGGAAGCTTCGCATCGATGTGCGCCGGCTCCAGGTGGGTCAGGTCCAGCAGCACGTAGTCCTTGTTCGGACCGGCGCCGCGGCCTTCACGCACCTCGTTGGCCATCGACCGGGCGACGATGTCACGCGGAGCGAGGTCCTTGATCGTGGGGGCGTAGCGCTCCATGAAGCGCTCACCCTCGGAGTTGCGCAGGATGCCTCCCTCGCCGCGAGCGGCTTCGGAGAGCAGGATCCCCAGCCCGGCGAGGCCGGTCGGGTGGAACTGCACGAACTCCATGTCCTCCAGCGGGATGCCTGCACGGTAGGCCAGGGCCATGCCGTCGGCGGTCAGCGTGTGCGCGTTGGAGGTGGTCTTGAAGATCTTGCCCAGACCGCCGGTGGCAAAGACCACGGACTTGGCCTGGAAGACGTGGATCTCACCGTTGGCCAGATCATAGGAGACGACGCCGGCCGTCTTCTTCTGCGTGTAGGTGGTGCCGTCTTCACGGGTCACCTCTTCGTCCACGGTGAGCAGATCGAGCACGTAGTACTCGTTGTAGAACTCGACGTTGTGCTTCACGCAGTTCTGATACAGCGTCTGCAGGATCATGTGACCGGTGCGGTCAGCGGCGTAGCAGGCGCGGCGCACGGCGGCTTTGCCGTGGTCGCGGGTGTGCCCGCCGAAGCGGCGCTGGTCGATCTTGCCCTCGGGGGTGCGGTTGAAGGGCAGGCCCATCTTCTCCAGGTCGAGCACGGCGTCGATGGCCTCTTTGGCCATGACCTCGGCTGCATCCTGGTCCACCAGATAGTCCCCGCCCTTGACGGTGTCAAAGGTGTGCCACTCCCAGTTGTCCTCTTCGACGTTGGCCAGTGCGGCGCACATGCCGCCCTGTGCCGCGCCGGTGTGGGACCGGGTGGGGTAGAGCTTGGTCAGCACGGCAGTGTGGGCGCGCTGGCCGGACTCGATGGCCGCGCGCATTCCGGCGCCGCCGGCGCCGACGATGACGACGTCGTACTTGTGAACCTGCATCAGCTTGTGGCTCTCTTTTCTTGGTGTTCGGAAGCATGAGAACGCGCAGAGGTGCGCACCGGGGTGGACCCGGTCGGCATCAGACGTTCTGGCAGAAGGAGGGTGACGACTCGAGGAGCTGGCCGGAGTTGTCGAGCAGGCAGGGCTCGAAGGTGAAGATGACCATGGTGCCCAGCACGATGATGACGATCACCGAGAGGTAGAGGATGGACTTCAGCCACATCCGCGTGGAGTCCTTCTCGGCATAGTCATTGATGATGGTGCGCATGCCGTTGCCGCCATGGAGCATCGCCAGCCAGAGCATGGCCAGGTCCCAGAACTGCCAGACCGGGTTTGCCCACTTGCCCGCGACGAAGCCGAAGTCGATCTGGTGGATGCCCTCGCCGACCAGCAGGTTCACTGCAAGGTGGACGAAGATCAACACCACGAGAGCGGCGCCGGAGACGCGCATGAAGACCCAAGCGGCCATCTCGAAGCTGCCGGACTTCGAGGACCCGCTGCGCAGGTACTTGGGGTCGATCCGCCCGGAGCGGGGAGCCTCGATGCCCTGGGCGGGCAGGAGGGCGTCAGATTTAGTGGTGGTCATTTTCAGAACCCTCCCCAGCCTTCGAAGAACAGCATCAAGTGGCGGACGGTGAATCCGATCATCGTGATGACCCAGAGGCCCATCACGGTCCACAGCATCTGGCGGTGGTAGCGGGTGCCCTGGGACCAGAAGTCGACCAGGATGATCCGCAGACCGTTGAAAGCGTGGAAGACGATCGCGCCGACGAGGCCGATCTCACCGACGATCATGATCGGGTTCTTATACGCGCCGATCACCGCGTCGTAGGCCTCTGGCGATACTCGCACGAGAGACGTGTCGAGTACGTGGACCAGGAGGAAGAAGAAGATCCCGACACCCGTGATCCGGTGTCCTACCCAGGACCACATACCTTCCCGGCCTTTATAGAGGGTGCCCTTTGTCTGCGTCACCTGTCATTACCTCCCTGCATCGTTGCATGGCGTTCCGCGCCGCACAGTTACGTACGTATGTTCTTCGCTGCGGCGGTGCGGAAACCGTGACGCCGGCGCGAGTCTGTTGTCAGTTACCAGACTAGAGCACCGCGGCAGCCGATGCGGCTCGTGGTGCGCTCCAGGAGGCTTTGTTGCGCGGCTCGGCGCACACCTGATCCAGGCTCGGAGGCGAAATGACAGTCCGATCCAAATGACTTCTACAACGTGTAGAAAAGCCGCAATGTGAGGACGCAATTCCGAAATGAGCTCTCAGGCCAGCGGACGCGAGTCTCGTCGCCCTGACCGCATGCCGTCTCGCAGCTCGTCTCGCGGCTCCCCGCGCAGCTTCTCTCGCAGGCTCCGCGGGCGGGCCGGTGCGTCCCCGAGGCGCACCCGACGCGCACCCGACCGCGCACCCGCTGCGCGGCTGGCCTGGCTGAGCGGCCGATGGGTCTACCCTGGGGAGGTGACTTCACAGGCAGCTTTGGACAAGTTCTACACGGTGATCCCCGCGGGCGGAGTGGGCACGCGACTGTGGCCGCTCTCGCGGGCCAGCGCCCCGAAATTCCTCCACGACCTCACCGGCTCGGGCACCACGCTGATCCGCGGGACCTACGAGCGGCTCGCGCCGCTGACCGGCAGGCGCGTGATGGTGGTCACCGGAGAGTCACACCGTGAAGCCGTGCGGGTGCAGATCCCCGAGCTCGATGAGAACGACCTCGTGCTCGAATCCGAGCCCAAGGACTCCGCCGCCGCCATCGGGCTGGCCGCGGCCATCCTGCACCTGCGTGACCCCGAGATCATCATGGGCTCCTTCGCCGCCGACCAGGTCATCGCCCCGGTGGAGATCTTCCAGGAGGCTGTGCGCGAGGCCGTGGCCACCGCTGCGACAGGCAAGATCGTCACCATCGGCATCGCCCCCACCCACCCCTCCACCGGCTTCGGCTATATCCGCCGCGGCGCCGCTCTGAAGGTCGACGGCGCCCCGATCCAGGACGCCCCGAACGCCCGGGACGTCGCGGAGTTCGTCGAGAAGCCCGGCCAGGAGCTCGCCGAGAAGTATGTCGACTCCGGAGAGTACCTGTGGAACGCCGGGATGTTCGTGGCCCCGGTTGCGCTGCTGCTGGACCACCTCGCTCGGGCGGAGCCGACGCTCTACGCGGGCCTCATCGAGATCGCCGCCGCCTGGGGAACACCGCAGCAGACCGAGGTCACCGCGCGGGTCTGGCCCGAGCTTCCCAAGATCGCCATCGACTACGCCGTGGCCGAGCCCGCCGCGGCCGCCGGCGATGTCGCCGTGATCCCCGGGAACTTCACCTGGGACGACGTCGGTGACTTCGCCGCCATCGCCCGGCTGAACCCGGCACGGGAGCAGGAGTCGATGACCGTGCTGGGGGAGAAGGCCCGGGTCTACTCGGACCAGTCCTCCGGCGTCGTCGTCTCTGACACCCAGCGCGTGGTGGCCCTGATCGGAGTCGAGAACATCGTCGTGGTGGACACCCCCGACGCGCTGCTGGTGACCACCACCGACCACGCGCAGTCGGTCAAGCAGGCCGTGGAGGCGCTCAGAGCGCAGGGAGAATCCGATGTCCTCTGAGCCTGCTCGCCGCACGGTGATGCTCAAAGCCGCCCACGCCTCGGCCGCCGAGGTCGTCGATGATCTCGAAGCGACGCTGGTCGCGATGCGTCGGGACCTGCACGCCCATCCCGAGCTGTCCTGGAAGGAAGAGCGCACCACGGAGAAGCTCGCCGCCGCGCTGCGCGCCGTCGGGCTGGAGCCGGAGCTGATGCCAGAGACCACCGGGCTCTACGTGGACGTCGGCGCCGGCGAGTTCGCTGCCGGATTCCGCGGGGACATCGACGCGCTGCCGGTCGGCGAGCTCACCGACCTGCCCTTCGCCTCCACCCACCCGGGCGTCACCCACGCCTGCGGCCACGACATCCACACCACCGTCGCACTCGGCGTCGCGCTGAGCCTGCAGCAGCTGCACCAGCACCGGATCACCGACGGCGACCCGGCGGGTCTGGGCGCCAAGGTCCGCGTCATCTTCCAGCCCGCCGAAGAGACCATGCCCGGAGGTGCTCTGGAGATGGTGCGCCAAGGCGTGCTGGAACCGCTGCCCCGGATCTTCGCGCTGCACTGCGACCCGCGCATCGAGGTCGGCATGATCGGGACCCGCATCGGCGCGATCACCTCCGCTGCCGACGTGGTCCGGATCAACGTCACCGGCCGCGGGGGTCACACCTCCCGGCCCCACCTGACCGAGGACATGGTCTCCGCCCTGGCGCACATCGCCTCCACCGTCCCCGCCGTGCTCTCCCGCCGCGTGGACGTGCGCTCCGCGGTCTCGCTGGTCTGGGGCCAGATCGAGGCCGGCAGCGCGCACAACGCGATCCCCTCCAGCGGCACCCTGGTCGGGACCATGCGGATCCTCGACGCCGAGGCCTGGCGCGACGCCGGCAAGCTCCTCGATGAGATCGTCGAGCAGGTCGCCGCCCCCTGGGGGGTGGACGTGGAGCTGGAGCACATCCGCGGCGTGCCTCCGGTGATCAACAATGAGCGCGAGACCACACTGCTGGAGCACGCCGGCCGCGAGGTGCTGGGCTCCGAGGGACTGGAGCTGGCCCCGCAGTCCATGGGCGGGGAGGACTTCGCCTGGATGACCCAGGAGCTTCCCGGGGCGATGTTCCGGCTCGGGACGAAGACCCCGGGCGGCATCGACTTCGATCTGCACCGCGGCGACTACGTCCCGGACGAGCGATGCATCGGCTACGGCACCAAGATCATGGTCACCACGGCGCTCAGCGCGATCAACGAGCTCCGCCGGGACTAGCCTCCTCCCGACTCGCCTGCGCCTGCGACATTGGCACTCGCGCATGCGGGTGGCCTCGTAGGATGGCCCCTATGACTCAGGACGATGACTTTCTGACCGGACGGATCGCACGGATCCCCGTTCCGGACCACGACGCCGACTGGGAGCGCCTCACCACCCAGGCCAGGATCGCGATGACCCGGGCCTACGTGCCCTACTCGGACTATCCGGTCGGCGCCGCCGCGCTGCTCGAGGATGGATCGATCATCTCCGGGTGCAACGTGGAGAACGCCTCCTATGGGCTCACCCTCTGCGCGGAGTGCACCATGATCGGGGCGCTGCAGATGGCCGGCGGAGGCAAGATCGTCGCGTTCACCTGCGTGAATCGGCAGGGCGAGTACATCACCCCCTGCGGCCGCTGCCGGCAGCTGCTGCTGGAGTTCTCCGCCCCCACCATGCACGTGCGCACCGCCCGGGGCGCCACCACCCTGGCCGCCCTGCTGCCGGAAGCCTTCGGCCCCCGCGATCTTGAGATCAACGACTTGGAGAAGCGATGACCGCTGCCGGTGCGACCTATGACCGCTCGGCCCACGACGCCGTCGAGCTGATCCGGATCAAGCGAGACCACGGACGACTCTCCCAGGAGCAGATCCGATGGCTGATCGCCGCCTACACCGACGGGTTCGTCGGCGACGAGCAGATGGCTGCACTGGCGATGGCGATCCTGCTCAACGGGATGACCCGGGAGGAGATCGGTCACTGGACCGCGGCGATGATCGCCTCGGGCGAGCGGATGGACTTCTCCTCCCTGCGCACGCCCGAGGGCGGGCGCCGGCTCACCGCAGACAAGCACTCCACCGGGGGAGTCGGAGACAAGATCACCCTCCCACTGGCACCGCTCGTCGCGAGCTTCGGCGTGCCCGTCCCGCAGCTCTCCGGCCGTGGACTCGGCCATACCGGCGGCACCCTGGACAAGCTTGAAGCCGTTGAAGGCTGGCAGGCGGATCTGAGCAATGACGCCCTGCTGCGCCAGCTCGATGAGGTCAACGCCGTGATCTGCGCGGCCGGCCCCGGGCTGGCCCCGGCGGACAAGAAGCTCTACGCGCTGCGTGACGTCACCGGCACGGTGGAGGCGATCCCGCTGATCGCCTCCTCGATCATGTCCAAGAAGATCGCCGAGGGCACCGACGCGCTGGTCCTGGATGTGAAGGCAGGTTCCGGCGCCTTCATGAAGTCCCGGGCCGACGCCGCGGAGCTGGCCCGCACCATGGTCGCCCTGGGCACCGACGCCGGTGTGAAGACCTCGGCGCTGCTCACCGATATGGACACCCCGCTGGGACTCACCGCGGGCAACGCCATCGAGGTCCAGGAGTCGGTTGAGGTCCTCGCCGGAGGTGGGCCGGCCGACGTCGTCGAGCTCACCGTGGCGCTGGCGGCTGAGATGCTCACCGCCGTGGGCATCAGCGGAGTCGACCCGGCCGAGAACCTGCGCAACGGACGCGCGATGGACTCCTGGCGTCGCATGATCGCCGCGCAGCGCGGGAACCCGGATGCGGCCCTGCCGCAGGCGGTGCACAGCCATACGATCAGCGCCGGGGTCTCCGGCACCGTGACCCGGATGGACGCCATGGCTGTGGGGCTCGCCGCCTGGCGGCTCGGCGCCGGGCGGGCGCGGAAGCAGGACTCCGTGCAGGCCGGAGCCGGGGTGCGCATGCACGCCAAACCGGGTGACTTCATCACCGCAGGTCAGCCCCTGTTCACCCTGCTCACCGATGATGAGCACCGGATCACCCGGGCGCAGCAGTCGTTGGAGCGCGCCGTGGACGTCGACGTCGAGGGCGGCCCGCATGAGACTCCTGATCTGGTCTTTGACCGCATCAGCGCGGCAGACCTGACCGACTGAGGCCACGCGGATGAGTCCCGGGCAGATCCTTGACGCCATCAACCAGACCATCCTGGAGGCGGCCTCCGGATGGTGGACCTTGGTGGGCCTCTTCGTGCTCTGCATGGTCGATGGGTTCTTCCCGATCGTGCCCTCGGACTCGCTGGTGGTCGGCCTGGGGTCGCTCTCGGGAGAGCCGGGCACTCCGTTCCTGCTCTGGGTGGTCCTGGTCGCCGCCTCCGGGGCGCTGCTCGGGGACTTCATCGCCTACCGGATCGGCCGGGCGATCGGCCCGATGCGCTTCGGCTGGATGCGCCGACCCGCGCCTCAGCGCACGCTGATCTGGGCTCGTCATGAGCTGGACAAGCGCGGGGTGCTGCTGATCTTCGTGGGACGGTTCATCCCCGGAGCTCGAGTGGCGATCAACTTCGTCGCCGGCACCACCGGGTTCTCCATCCGCCGGTTCCTGGTGATCGACGCGTTCGCCTCGCTCGTCTGGGCCTCGTACTCGGTGGGGATCGGCGCGATCAGCGCGAACATCTTCGACTCGGTCCTGGTGGCGATGACCGTCTCGATCACCGGGGCGGTGCTGCTGGGCTGGATCTTCGACCGGCTCTTCAGGCTCTTCGCCTCGTGGCTGGACCGCAGGGGCGTGCACATCGACCCGAAGGGGTATCTGGACACCGCGGCGCTGCCCGTGGAGCCCCCGCTGCGGCTGCACCGCGACCGCGGAGATCATGACGCAGACCAGGACGGAGATCACGAACACCCCACGCGCTGAGGTGCGCGGGCTCGACGACCTCGGGCGACTTCCTTCCCGGTCCTGGATAGACTCGCTCCTATGACTTCTACTGCTGCTGATGTCCGCACCGCCGCCGCAAAGCTCGAAGAGCAGCTGCGCAATCTGCCCAAGGTCTCCCTGCACGATCACCTGGACGGCTCGCTCCGCCCAGAGACCCTGATCGAGCTTGCCGCGGAGATCGGCCACGAACTTCCCAGCCAGGACTCCGAGGAGCTCGCCGAGCGCTTCCGGCAGAACGCGAACTCCGGATCCCTGGAGAAGTACCTGGAGGCCTTCGCGCACACCACCGCCGTGATGCAGACCCCGCAGAACCTGCGCCGGGTCGCCAAGGAATACGTCGAGGACCTCGCCGCCGACGGGATCATCTACTCCGAGGTTCGCTGGGCGCCTGAGCAGCATCAGGAGCAGGGCCTGAGCCTGGACGAGGCCGTCGAGGCCGTCCAGGAAGGACTGAACCAGGGCATGGAGACCGTCGCGGAGCAGGACGGCGTCATCGTCGTCGGCCAGCTGGTCTCCGCCATGCGGCAGTCCGACCGTGCCGATGAGATCGTCGAGGTCGCGCTGCGCCACCGGGACAAGGGCGTCGTCGGCTTCGACATCGCCGGACCCGAGGCCGGCTTCCCGCCGAGCCGCTTCGCCGATGCCTTCACCCGGCTCGCCACCGAGATGTTCCCCACCACGGTCCACGCCGGTGAGGGCGACGGCATCGAATCCGTCCGCGACGCGCTGGTCTCCGGCCGCGCCCAGCGCCTGGGCCACGGCGTCCGCGTCGCCGAGGACATCAGCGTCATCGAGGGCGATGTGGACTCCGAGGCCGGGGAAGAGGTCTTCCAGGTGGAGCTCGGCCCCGTGGCCCGCTGGGTCCGCGACCGCCAGATCCACCTCGAGGTCAGCCCCACCTCGAACGTGCAGACCGGCGCGATCGCCGGATTCGCCCAGGGCCAGCCGCCGGAACTCAGCGACCACCCCTTCGACATGCTCTACCAGCTGGGCTTCAACGTCGGCGTCAACACCGACAACCGACTGGTCTCCGGGGTGACCCTCTCCGGAGAGCTCGCGCTGATCGCCAGCACCTTCGACTACGGCCTCGGTGAGCTCGCCGACTTCCAGGTCAACGCGCTGGAGTCCTCGTTCCTCGGTCATGAGGAGCGCGAGGCCCTGGCAGGGATGATCCTCGAAGCCTGGCAGTGAAGATGAGCCGCGGCCAACAGGTCAGCGCTGGTCCGTCCCACTCCGGTCTGACCAGGGTTGATCCCGCGGGCAATGACCAGATCGCGATGCTGCGCTGGGTCATCGCGCGGCTGCGCGAGCACTGCCCCTGGACCTCTCAGCTGACTCACGGCGATCTCACCGAATACCTCGTCGAAGAGGCCTACGAGGTGCTCGAAGAGATCGAGGCCGGCAGCCTTGACGAGGGGCTGCGCAAGGAGATGGGGGATCTGCTCTTCCAGGTCGCCCTGCACGCCCAGCTGGCCCAGGAGCGCGGCAGCTTCGACCTCGACGGGGTGGCCCAGGCCATCACCGCGAAGCTGGTGCGCCGCAGCCCGCATGTCTTCACCGCAGAGGGCCGCCTGGCCGTGGATGCAAACGCGACCATCGAGCAGGTGGAGGCCGCCTGGACCCGGATCAAGGCCGAGGAGAAGGCCGCTGACAACGCAGCGGCTGAGATCGGAACGGCTGAGCTCGGAACGGCTGGAAACGGAACGGCCGTGAACGCAGCCGACGACGGCGGCGGCACACACCTGGCCGGCGTCGTCGGCTCGCTTCCGGCT
The DNA here is from genome assembly GCF_022565835.1 of Nesterenkonia sp. DZ6. Classification (NCBI taxonomy): domain Bacteria; kingdom Bacillati; phylum Actinomycetota; class Actinomycetes; order Micrococcales; family Micrococcaceae; genus Nesterenkonia; species Nesterenkonia sp. DZ6. Next base: position 70,168 of record NZ_JAJOYW010000002.1, on the reverse strand, counting down.
CACCTGCCAGCGCTCGCGAAGGCCGCCAAGGTCATCGACCGGCTCGGCCGGGAGCGCGGTGAACATCTCCCCAACACTGAATCGGCCACGTTGGCGGCGGCTGACGAGGAGGAGCTCGGTGAACTACTCTTTGCTGTGGTGCGCACCGCACGCGGGAACGGGCAGGACCCGGAGCGGGCGCTGCGCCGCCACCTGAACCGCATGACCTGAGCCTGATCAGCAGGAGCGCTGAACAGCTCGTCGATGCACCGGCGCAAGGGCGCGCTCGGCACACCCGAAAAGTTTCCCACCGAATGAACAACAAGGAGCCGAGAAGAATATGTCTCTCATCGTCAGTGTGTACGGCCGCGAAATCCTCGACTCGCGAGGCAACCCGACCGTGGAGGTCGATGTCCTCCTCGAGGACGGCAGCTTCGGCCAGGCCGCAGTCCCCTCCGGCGCCTCCACCGGCGCCTTCGAAGCCGCGGAACGTCGCGACGGTGACAAGGACCGGTACCTCGGCAAGGGCGTCACCGGCGCCGTGGGCGCAGTCAACGACGTCATCGCCGCCGCCCTGGAAGGACAGGACGCCACCGAGCAGCGCATCATCGACCAGATCCTGCTCGACCTCGACGGCACCGAGAACAAGAACTCGCTGGGCGCCAACGCGATCCTCGGTGTCTCCCTGGCCGTGGCCAAGGCCGCCGCCGACGCCTCGGACCTGCCGCTGTACAAGTACCTCGGCGGCCCCAACGCGCACCTGCTGCCCGTGCCGATGATGAACATCCTCAACGGCGGCTCCCACGCGGACTCCAACGTCGACATCCAGGAGTTCATGATCGCCCCCATCGGTGCGGCCACCTTCTCCGAGGCGCTGCGCGCCGGCGTGGAGGTCTACCACTCGCTGAAGGCCCTGCTCAAGGAGAAGGGCCTGGCCACCGGGCTGGGCGACGAGGGCGGCTTCGCGCCGGACCTCCCCTCCAACCGGGCGGCACTGGATCTGATCACCGAGGCCATCAAGCGCGCCAACTACACCCCGGGCAAGGACATCGCCCTGGCCCTGGACGTGGCAGCCAGCGAGTTCTACGCCGACGGGGTCTACACCTTCGAGGGCGAGTCCAAGACTCCCGAGCAGATGAGCGCCTACTACGGCGAGCTCGTCGATGCGTACCCGCTGATCTCCATCGAGGACCCGCTGGACGAGGATGACTGGGCCGGCTGGAAGAACCTGACCGAGCAGATCGGGGACAAGGTTCAGCTGGTCGGCGACGACCTCTTCGTCACCAACCCGGACCGCCTGGCCAAGGGCATCGCCGCCGACACGGCGAACTCGCTGCTGGTCAAGGTCAACCAGATCGGATCGCTCACCGAGACCCTCGACGCGGTCGCGCTGGCCCAGCGCAGCCGCTACACCACGATGATCTCCCACCGCTCCGGCGAGACCGAGGACACCACCATCGCGGACATCGCGGTGGCCACCAACTCGGGCCAGATCAAGACCGGCGCACCGGCTCGGTCCGAGCGCGTGGCCAAGTACAACCAGCTGCTCCGCATCGAAGAAGAGCTCGGCGACGCCGCGCGCTACGCCGGAGCCTCTGTGTTCCCGCGCTTCACCGCGTAGTCTCGGCAGCTCCCCGGCGTACATGAACGCCGGCGGGACGGGGTGTCAGGCTCACCGGTCCTGGTCGCGACCAGAGGCCGAGCTGCCTGGCGCCCCCTCCTGTTCCGGCGGTGAAGCTTCTGCTCACGCTCGGCCTCGTCGCGTGTCAGATCCGAGCCGCGGGGCTCGCGGCAGATATCCTCAGAGGCCACCCCTACTTCCCCTCTTCCCCCTCAAGGCGGTGACATCTCGTGCCGAGCAGACGTGCTTCTTCAGCGGAGGTCAAAGCGCGCGCGGCCCAGGCTCGTCGGCTGGCCGAGCGCGAGCAGGTCTCCGGCGAGATCCGGACTCCCGCCGACATCACCGCCCGGCGCAAGACGCGCAGCTCCAGCCCTTCCGGATCGGCGAAGACCCCGGTCAGTGCCGCCACGACGGTCCCCGAACGGACCTTCCCCGGCCGGATGATCCTGCTGAGCATCGTGGTCCTGGTCGTCATCTCCTTCCTGGTCCCCACCGTGAACAGCTTCTTCCAGCAGCGCTCGGAGATCAACGAGCTTCAGTCTCAGATCGCCGCTGAGCAGGAGGAGCAGGCGCAGCTGCAGTCGGAGCTGGTGCGCTGGGACGATCCAGACTTCGTCCGCCAGCAGGCCCGCGAACGGATCAACCTGGTCATGCCGGGGGAGCGCCGCTACCAGGTCATGGGTGATCCCGAGGGGAACACCGAGGAGATCCAGCCGCTGGACTCCAGCGAGGTCCGCCACGACCTCCCCTGGGCCGAGGCGCTCTGGGACTCCCTGGTCCGCTCCGCCGCCGAAGACTGATCCGACAGCACACGGGGCCGGCTGGCCGCAGCAGTGGAGTAAACTCGGCTCCCGTGAACTCGACTACCCCGCACCCCAGCGATCTGGACACCCTGAGCCTGCAGCTGAGCAGGCCAGTGCGCGACGTCGTCGAGATCCCAGCCCGCTGCGCCTGCGGAAACCCCCTGGTGGCAGCCACGGCGCCACGGCTGAGCAACGGGATTCCCTTCCCGACCACCTTCTACCTCACCCACCCCGCCGCGACCGCAGCCGTCTCTCGGCTGGAGGCCGCAGGTCTCATGGCCGAGATGAGCCGACGGCTCACCACCGACGCCGAGCTCGCCGCGGCCCATCGGAGAGCCCACGAGAACTACCTCGCCGAGCGCGAACGGATCCGCGGCGTCGCCGGGCTTGACCCGGTCTGGGAGATCGAGGGCGTCAGTGCCGGGGGGATGCCCGATCGGGTCAAGTGCCTGCACGTGCTCGTCGGGCACTCGCTTGCGGTCGGACCAGGCATCAACCCGCTCGGCGATGAGACGCTGGAACGCATCGCCGACGAGTTCACCCCGCAGACCTGCATCTGCGCCGCATCCTGGGACCACGACGCCGCGGTTCCGCAGCGTGATCTCAGTCGTCACGTGCGCCGCAAGAACCAGGGGTTCGCCCGGCAGGAGAACGCGGACGCCGAGGGCCCCGTCTCGCAGGACCCCGAAGAGACCGCATAGAGTGCTGGCAAGGACCCCCGCGGGACGGCCAGCCCGTCGCCCGCTCACGAACACCGGCGAGGAGAAGGACACCCCCATGAGAGTTGCTGCCATCGACTGCGGAACCAACTCCATCCGGCTGCTGATCGCCGATGTCGAAGACAGCGGCCGGGTCAACGATGTGGTGCGACAGATGACCGTCGTCCGCCTGGGCGAGGGCGTGGACGAGACCGGCGAGTTCTCGGCCGGAGCGTTGGATCGGACTTTCGCCGCGGTGGACCGCTACGGCGCACTCATCCGCAGGCACCACGTCGAGGCCGTGCGCTTCGTCGCCACCTCGGCGTCCCGGGACGTGGCCAACCGCGATGTGTTCATCGCCGGGGTCAAACACCGGCTCGGTGTGGAGCCCGAGGTCATCCGTGGCAGCGAGGAGGCAGGACTGTCCTTCGCCGGCGCCGCCTCAGTCCTGGACTGGGACGCCGAGCGCAAGATCCTGGTCGTGGATCTCGGCGGCGGATCCACCGAATTCGTGCTCGGCACCTCCGCCGGGGTCGAGCACGCCATCTCCACCGACATGGGATGTGTGCGCTTCACCGAGCGGCATATGCGCAGCGACCCGCCCACCGACACCGAGACCTCGATGACCAGCTTCGAGACGCTGTCCTTCCTGGAGAACGTCTCCGAGGTGATGCCGCTGCACGAGGCAGAGGTGGTCATCGGGGTGGCCGGCACCGTCACCACGGTGGCCGCGCACGCGCTGAAGCTCGAGGACTACGAACCTGACCTGATCCACGGCGCGGAGATCGACCTCGACACCCTGCACCAGTCGGTGGATCAGCTGGTCCACTCCACCCGGGACGCCCGCGCCCAGATGCCGATCATGCACCCCGGCAGGGTGGACGTGATCGGCGCCGGCGCGCTGATCTGGGGCACGATCCTGGACTACCTGAACAAGGTCACCCACGGGCGGATCATCTCGGCGGTCGCCTCCGAGCACGACATCCTCGACGGCATCGCGATGTCCCTGGCACACTCCCAGTCGCGCGAGCATTCACAGCTGGGAGCGGAGCCCCAGAGATGACAGCAGGCTCACGCGCCCTCGGAGCAGGGCTCGCCGCCGGACTGGGTCTGAGCGGCGCGATCCTCGCCGCGCCGGCAGCCCACGCCGATGAGTGGCGCGACCAGCAGTACTGGCTCGAGGACTACGGCATCACCGAGGCCTGGGAGACCACCCGCGGGGAGGGCAAGACCATCGCCGTCATCGACACCGGCGTGGACTCCAGCCACCCCACCCTCTCCGGCGCGGTCGTCGGCGGGACCGACGTGTCCGGCGCCGGTGACGGCGGCGCCCCGGTGGATCAGGTCGCGACCGAGCACGGCACGCTGGTGGCGTCCCTGGCCGTCGGCCGGGGCACCTCCGCGGAGGCTTCAGCGGTCGCCGGACTGGTGGACGAGGACATCCAAGAGCTCGACGACGACGAATGGGAAGACTGGTGGGAGGACTTTGAGGCCTCGCTCGAGGACATCTACGGCGAGGACTGGCAGGACGACGTCGACGCCGACGCTCTCGCGGAGTTCGAGCAGACCCGCACTGCGCCTCGGGAGCTGACCCAGGATGACGATCCCGACGACGGCGTGGTCGGAGTCGCCCCCGAAGCGTCCCTCCTCTCGGTCTCGCTGCTGCTCCAAGACCCCAACCCCTACGGCGGCGGCACCGAGGAACAGATCGCCGAGGCCGTGATCTGGGCGGTGGACAACGGCGCCGACATCATCAACATGTCCCTGGGCTCGGGCTTCCAGGAATGGCCCGAAGCCTGGGACGAGGCCTTCCTCCACGCCGAGAACAACGACGTGCTCGTCGTGGCCGCCTCCGGCAACCGCGCCTCCGGACACCTCTCGGTGGGCGCGCCCGCCACCATCCCGGGAGTGCTCGCCGTGGCCGGGGTCGACCAGGCCCGCAGCATCAGCGCAGACTCTTCCTCCCAGGGCATCGCCATCGGCATCGCCGCCGCCTCCGAACCCCTGGTCGGCGCCATGCCCGGTGGGGGCTACATCCAGTGGAACGGCACTTCGGGAGCTTCCCCGATCGTCGCCGGAGCCGCCGCACTCGTCTGGGCCGCCCACCCGGAGCTCAGCGCCCAAGAGGTCAAGCACCGGATGCTCTCCACCGCGGATTCAGAAGGAGCCGACGGTGTGGACTCTGAGTACGGACACGGAGTGCTCGACGTGGCCGAGGCGGTCGCCGGCGACGCCCCCGCGTTCGACGCCTCGCAGTCTTCGACGCTGGCCGAATGGGTGCGAGTCCATCGGCGGGGCGAGGTCGAAGAGACCGACACGAACGAGATCCCCGAGGACGCCGGGGTCGTGGCCGGCCCCGAAGGTGAGCCCCGGGCCATGCCCGAGGCGGCCCAGCTGGGCACCGCGCAGGACTGGGCCGGGCCCGCAGCAGTCGGCGCCGCCGCGCTGCTCGTGGTGGCCGTGCTCAGCATGGCCGCGATCCACCTGCATCGCGCCCGTCGCCGCGATCAGAGCTGAGCGATCCACTCGGCTCCTCCGGCCCGAGCAGACCTCACCACCCACCATCGAGCACCGTATAGGATGATGCATATGGCTATTCCACAGACGCTTTCCGCGAAACCCCGTATCCTCATCGTCGGCGGCGGCTACGTCGGTCTCACCACCGCACAGCTGCTCCAGAAGAAGGTGAAGGCCGCCGGCGGGATCGTGACCGTCGTCGACCCCATGCCGTACATGACCTACCAGCCCTTCCTCCCCGAGGTCGTCGGCGGCCACATCGAGGCCCGCCACGCGGTGGTCTCGCACCGCCGCCACCTCAAGGACTCCGAGATCATCACGGGCAAGGTCAGCGCCGTGGATCACGACGGCCGCACCGCCACCGTGGAGCTCTCCCAGGGCGAGACCGTCGAGCTGCCCTACCAGGACATCATCATGGCCGCCGGCGCGACCACGAAGACCTTCCCGATCGAGGGCCTCGCCGAGCACGGCATCGGTCTGAAGACCATCGAAGAGGCGCTGACGCTGCGCAACCACATCCTCGAGCGCATCGAGTCCGCCTCGGTGATGACTGACGAAGTGGCCAAGTCCCGCGCCCTGACCTTCACCGTGGTCGGCGGCGGCTTCGCCGGCATCGAGACCGTCGCGGAGATGGAAGACATCATCCGGGCCGCAGTGGCCGTGAACCCGCGCATCGGTCAGACCGATGTGCGCATCGTGATGGTCGAGGCCATGGGCCGGGTCATGCCCGAGGTCACCGAGGACCAGGCCGTCGGCGTCGTCGAGCACCTGCGCGGGCGCGGCATCGAGGTCCTGCTGAACACCTCGCTCGGCTCCGTCGTGGACGGTGAGATGCGACTGATCAATATGAAGGACAAGTCCGAGGCCGACCGCTTCGACTCCGACACCCTGGTCTGGACCGCCGGCGTCGCCGCCAACGTCGTGGCCAAGAAGTCCGGCTTCCCGGTGGACCCGCGTGGCCGCGTCACCGGCACCGCCACCCTGCAGATCGCCGACGAAGACGGCAGGGTGCTCCAGAACGCCTGGACCGCCGGTGACATCTCCGCGATCCCCGACCTCAGCGGCGGCGGGCTGCCCGACGGCACCTGCGTGCCCAACGCGCAGCACGCCTCCCGCCAGGCCAAGGTGCTCGCGAAGAACGTGCTGGCGGCCAGCTTCGGCCAGGGCCAGCTCAGCGAGTACAAGCACGACTCCCTCGGGGCCGTCGCCGGACTGGGCATGTTCCAGGGCGTCGGCAACCCGCTGAAGATCAAGATCAACGGGTTCCCCGCCTGGATGGCCCACCGCGGCTACCACGCGCTGGCGATCCCCACCGTGGAGCGCAAGGTCCGCGTGATCGGTGGATGGGTCTCCGAGCTCGTGCTGGGCCGCGACTACACTCCGGTGCGCGATCTCGAGAGCCCGTACCGGCAGTTTCAGGAAGCTGCCGGCGGAGTCAAGCCCAAGGAGCCGGCCAAGGGCTGACCTCGGAACATTCGTGAGGCAGAACTAGAGAGCGGGCTGTCAGTGACAGTCCGCTTTCTGCCCCCATAGCCCAATCGGCAGAGGCAACCGACTTAAAATCGGTCCAGTGTGGGTTCGAGTCCCACTGGGGGCACCGATGATCCCGGCGCGCGCCAGCGCAGGTGGCCGGCCCAGGCGCCCGCTGCCCGGCTGCAGAGGGGTCCGTGAAACCGGTGATGTCGATCCCGGGAGAAGTCCTCGTGCAGCTCACCCGCACCCAGTCCAGGCTGAGGCGGGGCGGATCAGGGCCCGACGGTGGGAACCGTGCTGGGCGGATCCCGGCTCAGCGCACCCCGCGCGCCGCCAGAGCCTCGGCGGTCTCCTCCGCGTGGCGCAGACTCATCACCAGCAGCGGAAGCACCGTGGCGCGCGGAGCGGGCCGCATTCCGCGCGCCCGCTGGGCCTCACGGATGTCTGCATAGAAGGACAGGATCACCGGCACCGAGCGGATGGTCAAGGACAGAGCCAGCGAGATCCGTTCGGCGCTGAGCCCCAGGCGCAGCAGCAGCGGATCCAACGGTCGCAGGACCCGCTCGAAGCTGGAGAGGATGTCCGAGGTCGCCGTGGTCAGGGTGAACAGTGCGGCCAGCAGCACGACGGCGAGCACCCGCGCCACGTTGAAGCCCGCCTCGGCGGGGGTCAGGAAGATCAGCTGGGGGATGGTCAGCACCACCACCAGCCATTTCAGCCGCCAGAGCTGGGCGACCAGGCCGCGAAGCCCGATCCCGGAGAACAGGAAGCCTAGGAGTGTCACGGCCCAGATGCCCAGCAGCACCCCGAGGTTCTCGCGAAAGATCGAGGCCGCGAGGGCGGCCAGGAAGATCCCGAGGAACTTCGCACCCACCGGCATCCGGTGCAGGTACGAGGTGCCCGGGCGGTAGAGCGGGATCACCACAGCGGCGTCATCACGTGCGGTGTCCTCACGTGCGGTGTCACGTGGGCCGGCATCAGGTGCGTCGGCGCGAGCGGGCGTGGCTGAACGGGGCCGGGTAGGCGCGTGCCAGCGAGTGGGTCAGCGCCACCGCGATGGCCGCCTTGAGGAGATCGCCGGGAAGGAAGGCCAGGTTGATCAGCGCCGCCTGCTCCATGGTGAGTCCCATCTGGAACGCCATGACCGGCATCCCGCAGGCATAGACGACCAGGATCCCACCGAGCACCGTGCCGGTGATGGTGCGCCAGAGTCGCAGCGGCCAGGAGGCCTGGGTGATGAGTCCCACCACGAAGGCTCCAGGGATCCAGCCCAGCGCGAAACCGGCGCTGGGCCCGGCGAAGGCGCCCAGACCCCCTGAGCCGTGGGCGAGCAGCGGCAGTCCTGCTGCGACGAGCAGATGGAGCAGCACGATGGCCCCGGCGCCGCGCCACGGTCCCAGCACTGCGCCGGCGAGCATGACTCCGAGGGTCTGCAGCGTGATCGGCACGCCCCCGGCCAGGGGGATGGCCGGAAGCTGGCCCAGGACTGCGACAAGTGCTGCGAACATCGCCATCTGGGCGATGCTGCGCACCGCGGTGCTGGGAGCGGCGGGTGCGGTGGCGCCTGGCGTCACCGAGGCGGGCGGGGCTGGAGATTTATTGAACACCGTTCAAATATAGCGCCTGGGGCCGCTCGCCGTCCGCCGGTGGCAGATTTCCAGGTAATCTCCAGCTGCGGCGGGGCGAGGACGCTAGAATATCCAGGGACTCGTCCCTCATGAGATCGGCCGGACGGCCGTGACCTGCGGGGACAGACGATGAGACATCCACCCGAGCACCGATAGGAGTGCGGTCACACATGTCCAACCCGATCTTCAACACCGGTGCCTTCCCTGACCAGTTCAGCGAGAAGAAGCGCGAGCGGCGCCGGTTCTACATGAATGACCAGGGCGGCGTGACCGAGCAGTCGCGCCAGCAGAGCCCCGCGCAGGGCCAGCCCTTCGCCGCCCAGTACGGCATGCCCGGCCAGCAGGCCTCGGCCGCCGGGGCGGATCAGCTGAACCGCCAGTACAACCTGCCCGATGCCGCCGGCTCCCAGGGCGCGGCGATGACCTATGACGATGTCATCCGCAAGACCGTCACCAGCTTCGCCGTCGTGCTGCTCGGCGCGGCCGGCGCCGTCGCCCTCGGCATGGTCATGCCGGGTGCGATCATGGGGCTGGCACTGGTCGCGGCGCTGGCCGGCTTCGGCCTCGGCCTGGTCAACGCCTTCAAGAAGGAGCCGAACCCGGCCCTGATCCTGGCCTACTCCGCCACCCAGGGCTTCTTCCTCGGTGCCTTCACCATGGTCATGGAGATGATGTTCCCCGGCATCGCCGTGCAGGCAGTGCTGGCCACCCTGGCGGTCTTCGGCACCGTCTTGGCGCTGTTCAAGTCCGGCAAGGTCCGCGCGACTCCGAAGCTGAACAAGATGTTCTTCGTCGCGATCATCGCCTACGCCGTGTTCTCGCTGATGAACTTCGGTCTGGTCATGTTCACCGATATGGGCATGTTCGGCCTGCGCTCAGGCTGGATGGGCATCGCCATCGGCGCCTTCGCCATCCTCCTGGCCACCTACTCCCTGGTCATGGACTTCACCAATATCCAGGAAGGCGTGGAGGCCGGCGTGTCACAGAAGTACGGCTGGGCCGCCGCCTTCGGCCTCACCGTCTCCCTGGTGTGGCTCTACATCGAGATCCTGCGCGTGATCGCGATCATACGTTCGATGGCGGATTGATCACGCTCCGAACTGAGAGCTCAGCGCCGGTGAGCACGCCGGTCAGCTGAGACCGTGCAGACCACGACGGGTCCGCCCGATGCTCGCGAGCATCAGGCGGGCCCGTCGTCGATTCACCCCCTTGTTGCCATGGCAGGATGTAGCAATGAACACTGTCGAGAAGCTCGAGCTGATGGAAGAGGACGTCCCTCCCCGGATGGCCGAGGAACAGCGGATCCAGGAAGACGTCCCATGGGGCATCCGGATCGCCGCCGCCTGGTCCTGGCGCGTCATCATCATCCTGCTCTTCGCGGGCGTGATGATCTGGCTGCTCAGCCACATCTCGCTGCTGCTGATCCCGCTGCTTGTGGCCGCCCTGCTGGCCACCCTGCTGCGCCCGCTGCAGAACGTCTTCGTCAAGTGGAAGTTCCCGCGCGTGGTTGCGGCGATCACCACGCTGCTGGTGCTCATCGGCTTCGTGGCGGGACTGCTCTACCTGGTCGGCCAGCAGCTGGTCACCGGCTTCGCCGAGATGGCCACGCAGGTCCAGGAAGGCCTCTTCGAGCTGGTCACCCTCGCCGAGGACACCGCCGCCCGCTTCGGCATCGAGATCTCTGCCGACCAGATCAATCAGGGGCTCGAAGAAGGCCTCGCCTATCTGCAGGAGAACTCTGACGCGATCCTCGGCGGAGCCATGGCGCTGGGCTCCACCGCGGGCAACCTCGTCGTCGGACTGATCCTCGCACTGTTCACCCTGATCTTCTTCCTGGCCGATGGCCGCAAGATCTGGGACTTCCTGGTGTTCTTCGCCCCCGGCAAGCACCGCCCCGCCATCCACGGCGCAGGCCGTCGCGGCTGGACCGCGCTGGGCTCCTACATGCGCGTCCAGGTCTTCGTGGCCGGAGTCGACGCGGTGGGCATCGGCGTCGGCGCGGCCCTGCTGGGAGTGCCGCTCGCGCTGCCGGTGGCCGTGCTGGTCTTCCTGGGCTCCTTCATCCCGATCGTCGGTGCCGTGGTCACCGGCGCCGTTGCCGTCATCCTTGCCCTGGTGGCCAATGGGCTGGGCAACGCGCTGCTGATGGTCGGCGTGGTCCTGCTGGTCCAGCAGATCGAATCCAACATCCTGCAGCCCATCGTGATGGGCAAGGCGGTGCGGCTGCACCCGCTGGCCGTGATCCTCGCCGTGACCGCCGGCACCACCCTGCTGGGCATCGTCGGCGCACTCTTCGCCGTGCCGGTCCTGGCCTTCATCACCCGGGCCGCGCGGTACCTGGTGAAGGAGGAATGGCGCTCAGACCCCGAGGCCAAGGCCATGGAGAAGCTGGAGAAGGAAGAAGCCGTCAAGCGAGCTGCTCAGAAGGAGGTGCAGGAGGCCGAGGAACAGGCCTCGCTGGCGAACATCACCCGCCGGTTCAAGCAGACGATCCCCGGCCTGGACCCCGAGAGGCGCGGATTCGGACGCCGCGTCGACGCCGCGGAAGGGCAGCCGACCCGCACCGAGACGCACACCGCGGCCGGCACCCGTCCACACCCCGATGCCGACTCCGAGGACGCTGGCCACGGCACTGCCGCTCAGACCCGGACCGACACCCATCCAGATGATGAGGGCAAGCGAGAATGACACAGATCCAGCACGGCGCAGAGGCAGTCGCGCGCCCAGGCGCGCACCTGAGCGTCCAGCTCGAAGACATCCAGGCCGCCCAGGAGCTGCTCGCCGACATCATCGTGCGCACTCCCATGGAGCACTCGCGCGCACTGGGGCGCATGGTGGACGCCACCGTGCACCTGAAGGCCGAGAACCTGCAGCGCGCCGGCTCGTTCAAGGTGCGCGGCGCCTACGTGCGCATGGCGCGACTCTCCGAGGAGGAGAAGTCCCGCGGCGTCGTCGCGGCGTCGGCCGGCAACCACGCCCAAGGCGTGGCGCTGGCTGCCAAGAAGCTGGGCATCACCGCGAAGATCTACATGCCGCACGGGGTGGCCCTGCCCAAGCTCGCGGCCACCCGGGACCACGGGGCCGAGGTCATCCTGCACGGCTCCAATGTCGATGAGGCCCTCGCCGAGGCGCAGCGGAATTCGGACGAGACCGGCTCGGTCTTCATCCACCCCTTCAACAACACCGACGTCGTCGCCGGTCAGGGAACCATCGGCCTGGAGATCCTGGAGCAGGAGCCCGCGGTCGACACCGTCATCATGGGCATCGGCGGCGGCGGGCTGCTGGCCGGCTCCGCCGTGGCGATCAAGCAGCAGGCCGCCCGGCTGGGCCGCGAGGTCAAGATCATCGGCGTCCAGGCCGAGAACGCGGCTGCGTATCCACCGTCGCTCGCCGCCGACGCGCTGGTCCCGATCAAGGGGGTGCGCACCATCGCCGACGGCATCGCCGTGGGCCGGCCGGGGGAGATCCCGTTCGAGATCATCAAGGAGCTCGTCGACGAGGTCGTCACGGTCAGCGAGGACGCGATCGCCCGCGCGCTGATCTTCCTGCTGGAGCGTTCCAAGATGGTCGTGGAGCCGGCAGGCGCGGTGCCCGTCGCGGCTCTGATGGAGGGCAAGCTCGCCGACCTGGGGATCAGGCCCAAGAACGTCGTCGCCGTGCTCTCCGGGGGCAACATCGACCCGATGCTGATGCTGCGCGTGATCCAGCACGGCCTCTCCGCCGCGAACCGGTTCCTCACCGTGAAGCTGATGCTCAAGGATCTTCCGGGTGAGCTAGCCACGATCTCCCAGATCATCGCCGACGCCGACGCGAACGTCACCGGGGTGGACCACAGCCGGATCGGTGGGGCGCTGTCCATGGGGGAGGTCTCCATCGTGATCAATATGGAGACCAAGGGCGCCGAGCACTCTGAGCGGGTGCTCAACCGGCTGCGCGCCCAGGGCTACGAACCGATGGTCCCGCAGCACTGAGCACGCCCCGCAGCTGGGCACTCCAGCGGCACTGGGATGCTCCCCAAGCACCGAGCACCTCCCAGACACGACGACGGCCCCCTCCCAGTGGAGGGGGCCGTCGTCGTCGTGCTGCGGGGTGTGGATCTCAGCCGCCGAAGGGCTCGGCGGAGAGGATCTCCACCGGGATGTCCTTGCCGTTGGGTGCGGCGTAGCTGAGCTTGTCTCCCGGCTTGGCGCCGTTGATCGCCTCGCCGATGGGGGAGCGCTCGGAGTAGACCTCCAGGTCGGTGTCTCCGGCGATCTCGCGGTTGCCGAAGAGGAACTTCATCGTGTTGCCGGCGATCTTGGCCTCCACGAGCATCCCGGGCACCACGGTGTCGCCGGTGGGAGCATCGCCGACATAGGCGTTCTCCAGCAGGTCCTTGAGGTAGCGGATGCGCGCCTCGGCCTTGCCCTGCTCCTCCTTCGCGGCGTGGTAGCCGCCGTTCTCCTTGAGGTCGCCCTCTTCGCGAGCAGACTCGATGCGGTCAACGATCTCCTGGCGACCGGGTCCGCTGAGGTGCTTGAGCTCGCCCTTCAGCCGATCGTAGGCCTCCTGGGTCAGCCACTGAGCGTTCTCGTCGATCTCGGGGGTGTTCGTTGACACGGTTCAGCTCTCCTTATTCATGCAAAGACCCCGCCGTTGGACGGCATGCGTTCTGGCCCTTGAGCCCGGGACATGCCTCGGCGGGGTGTTGATGCGTTCCCCACATGCTAGTGGGGGTGCTCCGGATTCTCAATCAGGACCGTGGCTATTGATCGGAACTGGCCTCAGCTTCCGCGACAGGGGCGGGAAGGAAGCCCGCTTCGCTGAAGGCTGAACGGGCGCGTTCACCGGCAAGGATGCCGAAGAACTCATTCGCCGCGCCGGAGTTCTCGGGGTCTGTGAGCACCCCGGCCCAGACCTGGGTGGTGCTCTGCTGGAACTGCGGGATCTCGAAGGTCTGCAGCGGGACGTCCTGGGCCAGTACGTCGGTGACATACGCCAGGGCGGCGTCGCTGCTGCCCTCGGTGAGGTTCTGCAGCGCGCTGTCCGGCTCTGCGGAGAAGCCTGCGCGGGCCACGTGGAACTCCTCGTCGGTCAGATCCAGGTCGAAGGTGCCGGAGAGGTCGGTGATCTGTTCGGTGCAGGGAGCATCTCCGGCGCAGGTGCTCACCCTCAGGTCAGCGGCGCGCGCGGCGAAGTCGTCGAAGTCCAGGATCTCGAAGGGATTCTCCGCCGTGGCGACCAGCACCAGTCGGTTGCTCGCCAGTGGAATCGGATCACCCTCGATGCTCCCGTCCTGGGTGAGTGCCAGCATCTGGTCCCGCGAGGCGGTCAGGACCAGGTCGGCGTCGTGGCCAGACTCGATCGCGCGCTCGAGCGCGTCGCTGCCGAGGTACTCGACCTGGGCGGAGACTCCGCTCTGCCGGTCATGAAGATCAGAGCGCAGCGCGTCGAGTGCGGGGGCCGTGGAGGGTGCCGCCAGCACGGTCACGCTGCGATTTTCACCTGCGGAGACTCCGGTGGCAGGGCCGCAGGCGCTGAGTACGAATGCCGCGACGAAGCAGAGCAGGAGCACGAGCGCGATCACGCCGCGGAGTCGGAAGAAGAGAGAATCGGGTTTCATGGACAGGCTCCCCTGAGAAAAGGGTGTGGAGCCCGTCTGCTAGAGCTCTGTGTGTGATGCGGGTGCTGCGGCGGTCAGTCGACGTCCCAGCAGGAGTCCACCACTCCGGTGACTCCGCGGGACTCCGTCCGCACATCAGTGCGGTAATACTCGCTGCGATCCCCTGGGCTCGATCCCTCGTGCGGACCGATGGTGATGACCCGGGCGCCGACAACTGCATAGCTGTTGTCCAGCACATGGATCATGCACTGAACAGTAGCATCCTGGTCTTTTGACACTTCGAAGTCCACCGAGGCTTCGGTGTCCGAGATGATCGTGTACCCGACGTCGTTATGGGTGAGCTGACCGACCGCATTGCCCACCGTGAAATAGACGATGGCTCCGAAGGCCAGCACCAGGGCGCCGATGATCATCCAGCGCTGGGATCTCGCGGACGCGCTGCGCCTCGGGGTGCCGTACCTGGACTGAAGCTCAGTGGAGGCAGCGGCGTCGGTGGTGCTGGACTCAGTCATCAGGACTATTCTAGGTGCTTATGCAGAGCTCACACCGCACCCTCTCGAAGAAGTCCCCACCGGCCGCCTCCACCGCCGCATCGGTTCAGCCGAATTCCCGGGCCGGCCGCGCGGGCGGCGCACACCATGGCGCCGGTGTCAGCACCGACGTCGGGGGCGGTGTCGGCACCGAGGTTGCGGCGGCGCTCGCCGGCGCCAAGGCGCAGAGCCTTCCGAGATCCTCAGGCCTGCGCATGCTGGCCGTGCACGCCCACCCCGATGACGAGTCCTCCAAGGGTGCCGCCATGATGGCGGCCTACGCGGCTGCCGGTGCTCAAGTCATGGTGGCCACGGCGACCGGGGGTGAGCAGGGCGATCTGCTGAACCCGGCCGCGGGGGAGATCCTGCAGACCCACCGCGACCTCCCCGGGGTGCGCCGGATGGAGATGGCCGAGGCTGCCGCGGCGCTGAACATCTCCCATGTCTGGCTGGGCTTCGCCGATTCCGGGCTGCCCGAAGGTGACCCCACGCCGCCGCTTCCCTTCGGGAGCTTCGCGACGCTGCCGCTGGAGCAGGCCACGGCCCCGCTGGTCCGCCTGGTCCGCCGATTCAAGCCCCACGTGATCCTTTCCTATGACGAGGTCGGCGGCTACCCGCACCCGGACCACATCATGAGTCACAAGATCACGGTGGAGGCCTACCGGGATGCCGGCGATCCCACCAGGTACCAGGGCCTCGGTGAGGCCTGGGAGCCGCAGAAGCTCTATTACGACCGGGCCTTCAACCCCGGCCGGTTCGAGGCGATCCACAAGGCCCTGCTGGAGGCCGGGCACAAGTCCCCCTATGAGGATCGACTGCTGCGCTTCCGTGACGGGTCGATCCCATGGATGACCGAGCACGAGGTGACCACCCAGATCCCGGTGGGCACCTTCCTGGAGCACCGCGACCGCGCCCTGCGCGCCCACCGCACCCAGGTGGAGCCCGACGGGTTCTTCTTCGCGACTCCCAACGACTTCCTGCGCGAGGTCTGGCCCTATGACGACTACGTGCTGGTCGACTCCCGGGTGAAGACCGAGCTGCCGGAATACGATCTCTTCAGCGGCCTGCGCTGAAGACTTGGTGCGGTGCCGGATTTCTACAACGCGTAGACTTGAGTCGATGGCCGCCGTCGGCGGCTGCCGAAAAAGCCCGGTCCGTCAGGACTGACGACGTTCAAAGGCAGAGACACCTGTGGTTCTAATTCCCTCGGTCAACAACCCGTGGCCAGGTGGGGGCGGCGGTGACGCTCCCGAGCTTCGCCCTGGGCTGGAAGAGGCCGACATCACCCCGGGGATCGAAGGCTTCCTCTTCACCGCGCTGGTCGTGGTGCTGCTCATCGTGGTGGTCCGGGACCTGGTCAAGCGCATGCGCCGGATGAAGTACCGGGCGCAGGTGGAGGCCGAGTACGGCGAGGACGAGGCCGAGTTCCCCGGAGAGATCACCGAAGCCGAGATCTCAGCGGCCCAGCAGCGCTCCCGCGACGCCGCCGCCGAAGCCCGCTTCGGCCCAAGCCCCACGACTCCGGCCCCGCCCGCCGAGAACGAACCCCACCCACCCTCCCGCTGAGCCGGGTCCCCTCCTGCGTCGAGCGGCGGATTCTACGTGGATCTGAGACCGGGAACCCACTGAACTACTCGCAGAATTCGCCCCTCAACGCATGGGTGGGGTGTCCTACACTGGCGCCATGGTGACAACTCTCCCTTACGGATCCTGGCCATCGAGCATCTCCGCGGAACAGCTCGCAGTAGGCGGCAACCGCCTGGGCTCCCCGCAGTGGGTGGGGGAGCAGCTCTGGTGGACCGAGGCGCTCGCCGCCGAGGGTGGCCGGCAGACCATCGTCCGGACCGACGCAGATCCACTCAGCGCCGCTCGGACCGACGACGACGCGGCCCGCCCGACCCAGCAGACGCACCCCCACACCGTGACGGTGCTTCCGGCGCCGTTCAATGCGCGGTCACGGGTCCACGAATACGGCGGCTCCTCCTGGATCGCGCTGCCCGCTGGGACCCCCGCCGCGACCGCACCGCCAGAGGGCGCCCGGCCGGATCAGGGGGCCTCCGGGGCGCCGCTGGTGCTGTTCGTGAACTTCACCGACCAGCGGGTCTACGCCTTCGTCGAGGGTGGGACTCCGCAGCCGATCAGCCCGGTGGGCCCCGAGGTCACCTCCGCAGGCGGGCCCTCGCTGCGCTGGGCCCAGCCCACGGCGGTCTCCCTCGCCGACGGCACCGTGGAGGTGTGGTGGGTCTGTGAGGAACACCTCGACGGCGACGACGCCACGGGCGCCCCGCTCGTGGAGCGCTCGATCGCCGCCCTCCCGCTGGACGGCTCAGCCGCGGAGGACCAGCGCGCGCTGCGACGAGTCACGCCTGCCTCGCGCTTCGTCGCTCACCCGCAGCTCTCACCTGACGGGACTCAGCTCGCCTGGATCTCCTGGGAGCACCCGCAGATGCCGTGGGACGGCACCGCGCTGCACGTGGGCCGCGTCGCCGGCGGGATCGTGGTCGACGATCACGTCCTCGACGGCGGCCCCGAGGTCTCGGTGCTGCAGCCGCAGTGGCGCCGTGACGGCGAACTCATCTACCTCAGCGACCGCTCCGGATGGTGGAACCCCTGGACCGTGCAGACCGTGGAGACCGGGCCCCAGACCGACGCCCAGACTCGTACCAAGGGTGGGCCCGCAGCGATCGAGACGCCGCGCCAGCTGCTGGTCGATGAGCAGGAGTATGCCGGGCCGCTGTGGCAGCTGGGCCAGCGCTGGGTCACCCTGATCGGCGCTGACCACGCATTGTGCATCCACGGGACCGCCACGGACTCGCTGGGCGTGCTCGACCTGCGTGCCGGCACCGTGGTGCCCCTGGAGCTGCCGCACACCAGCATCGCCGGGGTGAGCCTGCGCCAGGACGGTGCGCTCGCGATCCACGGTGCGTCGACCACCGAGTTCTCCGCGATCAGCGTCGGCCCGCTCGTCGTCAGCGACGGACGATGGCGGGTCGACCGTCCCGGCGTCGTCCGGTCCTCCCGTGATGACGCCCCGGACCCGGCGCTGCTGCCGGCCCCGGAGCCGATCACGGTGCAGGACGACTCCGGGCAGGAGATCCACGCGGTGCTCTACCGGCCGCGCCAGGTTGGCTTCGCCGCTCCGGCGGGGGAGCTGCCCCCGTTCATCGCACAGGTGCACGGCGGACCCACCGGCCAGGCCGCCGTCGGACTCTCGCTCGCGATCGCCTATTACACCTCGCGCGGGATCGGGGTGGTCGACATCAACTATGGCGGTTCTACCGGGTTCGGTCGGGCCTACCGCGACCGGCTCAAGGGCCGATGGGGCGTGGTGGATGTGGCGGACACCGTCGCGGTGATGGAGCACCTGGTCGCCGAGGGCATCGCCGACCCCCGAAGGCTGGGGATCGAGGGCGGCAGCGCCGGCGGATGGACCACCCTGGCGTGTCTGACCCGCACCGAGACCTTCGCCGCGGGGGTCTCGAGCTTCGGCGTCGCCGACCTGGTGGCGCTGGCCGAGGACACCCATGACTTTGAGTCCCGTTATCTGGACGGGCTCGTGGGCCCCTACCCGGAGGCCGCAGAGATCTACCGCGAGCGGGCACCGCTGAACCACGTGGACTCGCTGAGCTGCCCGGTGCTGCTGCTCCAGGGCGACGAGGACCCGATCGTTCCGCCGAACCAGGCCGAGATGTTCCGCGACGCCCTCGCCGCGAAGTCCATTCCGCACGCCTATCTGCTCTTCGCCGGAGAGCAGCACGGCTTCCGCAAGGCGGAGAACATCATCACCAGCTTCGAGGCCTCGTTGAGCTTCTACGGACAGATCTTCAGCTTCGAGCCGGAGGGGATCCCGCACCTTGAGCTGAGCCGCTGACGTGTCCCTGCCGCGTTGAGGGGCGGATTCTCCGAGCGGTTGAGCGGGTTCGAGGCATCAGATGCCCGGAATTTCCGCCCCTCAACGCGGGAGCAGGCGCTCGACGCCGGGTCGCGGGTGCGCAAGACTGGACGGATGGGACACCGCCTCGCCGAAAGCTCCTCGCTGTACCTCCGATCCCACGCGGAGAATCCCGTGGACTGGTACCCGTGGGGAGCCGAAGCCTTCGCCGAGGCGCGCCGCCGGGACGTCCCGGTCTTCGTCTCCATCGGCTATGCGGCCTGTCACTGGTGCCACGTGATGGCGCGCGAGTCCTTCGCGGACCCTGCGCTCGCCGAGACGCTGAATGAGCGCTTCGTCGCGATCAAGGTGGACCGCGAGGAGCACCCGGATGTCGATGACACCTATATGGCCGCCACCCAGGCGATGACCGGGCAGGGCGGCTGGCCGATGAGCGTCTTCACCCTCCCCGATGCGCGGGTCTTCCACGCCGGCACCTATTTCCCACCCCGACGGGTCGGACAGGTCCCGTCCTTCGCCGAAGTCCTCGACGCCGTCCATGCGGCCTGGACCGAACGCCGCGCGGAGGTCGAGACCTCGGCGGGCAAGATCGCCGAGTCCCTCGGCATTCAGCGTCGACAGCAGGCAGGACTGGCCACCATGGTCCACACCCAGGACGACGACGGCGTGCCCGGTGCGCACGCGACCATGGAGCCTGCAGAGCTCGACGGACTGGTCGCAGCCGCCCTGGCGGTGCTCAGCGAGCAGGAGGACCTGGTCCACGGCGGGTTCGGGTCCGCGCCGAAGTTCCCACCCTCCCCGCTGCTGGGCTTCCTGCTCGAGGAGTCCGCATGGGACCCCGGCTCCGTCGCCGCAGGAATGGCGCTTCGCACGCTGGAGACCCTCGGCCGCTCGGCGCTGTTCGACCAGGTCGAAGGCGGCTTCGCGCGCTACGCCACCGATCTCGCCTGGGCGCTGCCGCATTTCGAGAAGATGCTCTGCGACAACGCCCAGCTCATCGGGCACTATGCCCGGCTCAGCGTGCACCCCGCGGCCGATGCCACACAGCGTGCACGTGCCGAGCGCCAGGCCCGGCTCAGCCTGGACTGGCTCACCGAACGGATGCTGCTTCCGGACTCAGGGCTGCTCGCCTCCTCCCTCGACGCCGACACCGTGGATGCCCATGGTCGGCATGCCGAGGGCGCCGCCTACCTGTTCTCCGACGCCGAGCTGCTCGACGCCGCCGGGGCTGCCGGCCTGGGGGAGGAGCAGGGGCAGCAGCTGGTGGCCCTGAACCGCGGCGTGCCCGCCGATGAGCAGGCGATCACGCAGGGCGCCCCGCTGGACATCACCGCGCAGACTCCGCGCACCCTGCACTTCGATGAGCCGCTGACCCGGGCCCAGACGCAGCTGTGGGAACAGGTCGCACCGGAGCTGCGCCGTCGTCGTGCGCTGCGGGATCAGCCGGCGCGGGACGAGAAGGTCGTCGCGGCCTGGAATGCGCAGGCGATCTCCTCGATGGCCACGGCAGCCGCACTCTGGGACGATTCCGCACTGCTGGGGCGGGCCGAGGCCCTCGCCGAACAGCTCTGGCGCACCCATGTGACGCTCGAACCCGCCAGCGACACCAGCGACGACGCCGGCCGGGCGCGCGTCCGGCGGATCTCCTATGCCGGAGTCCCCGCCGCCGAGCTGGGCGGACTCGCCGATCACGCGCATCTCGCCGTGGCCTGCTTCCAGCTCGGCTCCGCCGGCGCGGACGCCGCATGGGTCCGCCGCGGAGCCGCCGTGCTGCGCCAGATTCTGCAGAACTTCGTGCGCCGGACGGACGGCGAGATCCAGCTGCTGGAGAACCCGGACACCACGGGCCTGCTCGCCGCCGCTCAGCAGGGGCCGCTGTTCGCCACCCCGCTGGATGGGCCTGAGCCCAGCAGCGTCGCCGCACTGGCCCAGGCGCTGCAGATGGCGGAGGCGCTGGAGCTGCTCGGGGCCGAGGATCTCAGGCCTGGCCTGATCCTGCAGCATGTGAAGCTCGCCGCGTCCAAGGCACCCACGGTGATCGGAGCATCCTTGCTGGTCGCTCGGCGCGCCGGACGGCGGTCACCGGCCCTCCGGTTCCTCGCCGGCACCGCCGAAGACCTGGCCCAGGTGCGTCGGGCGGGCGCGCTGCACGGGGTGCCGGTGGAACCGGTGGCTGTCGAGGCGGTGGGCACGGAGACCCCGCTGCGCCTGAGCGTGTGCCTGAACTCCGTAGGCACCATGATCTGCCTGCCCCCGGTGGGCTCGGTGGATCAGGCCCTGGCCGCGCTTGACGGGTGACCGCTCAGTCCAGCAGCGCCAGCATGATCGCGATGTAGTGGCAGATGAACCCGATCAGCGTGCAGGCGTGGAAGAGCTCGTGGAACCCGAACCAGTGCAGCGAGATGTTCGGCCGCTTGAGCGCGTAGAAGACCGCGCCCACGATGTAGAACACCCCGCCGACGCAGATCAGCGTGGCCGCGGCGACGTCGGCGGCGAAGAAGTCCCCGAGGAACACCAGCGCCGCCAGGCCCAGGATGATGTAGACCGGGGTGTAGAGCCAGCGCGGAGCGTCGGTCCAGAACACCCGGAAGGCCACCCCGCCCAGGGCTCCGATCCAGACCGCCACGAGCAGGATCAGGTCGCGGGGCTCCGGAAGCAGCGCGAGGGTCAGCGGGGTGTAGGTGCCGGCGATGATCAGCATGATGTTGGTATGGTCCAGGCGCTTGAGCACTCGTGCGGTGCGCGGAGACCAGGTGCCCAGGTGATAGGTGGCCGAGACTGCGAAAAGCAGCAGCCCGGTGATGACATAGACCACCGAGGCGGCGCGCAGCGTGCCTGAGGGGGCCAGAGCGATGAGCACGATGCCGGCGATCAGGGCCAGCGGCACCATGCCGGCGTGCAGCCAGCCGCGCATCCGCGGCTTCAGCGGCATCTCGGTATCGAAGAGCCGCTCCGCAGGGGCGGTGCTGCGATCAGGAAGCTCGGTCTCATGCTTGTTCGGGGCCACGGCACCAGTGTAGAGCCACATGTGACCGCTCAGTAATATATTGTGGCGCACGCCGCACTCGGACGCGCACCACGCTCGGGCCCAGATCCCAGGGCCGTCCCTTAGGGTGGGAATGCATCCACCCAGCAGGAGGTCCAATGGGGCTGCGTTCCCTCGCCTACGCCGTCTATGAACGGCAGATCAGCCGCGCACTGCCGCAGGACCGGATCCCGCAGCATATCGGCGTGGTCGTGGACGGCAACCGGCGCTGGGCCAAGCTCGCCGGCACCCCCGCCGCCGACGGGCACCTGGCGGGCGCGAACAAGATCGTGGAGTTCATCGACTGGTGCGCCGAGCTGGGCGTGCCCACGGTGACCCTCTACATGCTCTCCACGGACAACATGAGCAGGTCCGCCGAAGAGCTGGACCAGCTCATGGAGATCATCGGCGACACCCTCGAGCGGCTGTGTGAATCCCGCCCCGGCGGACGCCCTGTGCGGGTCCACCCGGTCGGGCAGCCCGAGCTGCTGCCCGCGCCGCTGGCCGAGCGGCTGCGCTGCGTGGACGCCGAGCTTGCCCGCGCCGAGGAGGAGCCGGCCGTGCACGTGAACGTGGCGGTGGGCTACGGCGGGCGCCAGGAGATCGTGGATGCCGTCAAGGAGCTGCTCCGCGACGCCGAGTCCAAGGGCCGCAGCATCAGTGAGGTCGCCGAGCAGCTCACCCCGGGCTCGATCGCCGACCGGCTCTACACCCGCGGTCAGCCCGACCCTGATCTGATCATCCGCACCTCGGGTGAGCAGCGGCTCTCCGGATTCCTGATGTGGCAGTCGGCGTACTCGGAGTTCTACTTCTGCGAGGCGCTGTGGCCCGACTTCCGCCGCGTGGACTTCGTCCGCGCGCTGCGCGACTACGCACAGCGGCAACGACGCTTCGGAAACTGACCGCCACTTCCGTCCCGGCTTGAGCTGTTTACCCGTTCGTCACCCGGAACTCACCAGAACTACTGCCATGTAGTTCGATGCCGGAGTACGCTCTGAAGTGTCAGAACACTGACCGGAGAGGCCCGATCACGTATGCCGCAGGCATCGCGCAGAAGGGGTCGGACCGGCCCCGCAGGGCCGAACCGACCACCCTTGCGAATCACAACGGGGACAGTCCAAGGTTCCGCCACGAGCCGGATGCGCCACCAGGCGCCTTCCACCAGGACTCGCGGGCGGGACCTTCTGTGTCTCCGGATATGGAGAAACCGTGGCCTCCTCACATGTGACCCCTGCAACCCCCGACGCCGTCAGCAGTGACGAGCTGGACTCAGCAATCGCCGGGGCGCTCGCCCAGCAGTCCTTCGTGCTCGACACCTCGGTGCTGCTCTCAGACCCCAAGGCGTTCCTGAGGTTCGCTGAGCATGAGGTGATCCTCCCCGTCGTCGTCATCTCCGAGCTGGAGAAGAAGCGCCACGACGCCGAGCTGGGCTACTTCGCCCGATCCGCGCTGAGGCTGCTCGATGAGCTTCGCGTCAAACATGGGGCGCTGAACCGACCGATCCCGCTCAACGACCAGGGCGGGCAGCTGTTGATCGAGCTCAATCACATCTCGCTGGAGGTTCTCCCACATGGTTTCCGCGGCTCGGACAATGACGCGCGGATCCTCGCAGTGGCGAAGAACTTCGCCGATGAGGGCCGTGAGGTCACCGTGGTCTCCAAGGACCTGCCGATGCGGGTGAAGGCCTCCGCGATGGGGCTCGCGGCCGATGAGTACCGCAACGAATGGGTCACCGATTCGGGCTGGACCGGTCTGGCCGAGGTCAGCGCCAGCTCCGAACAGATATCCCAGCTCTACGACGGCGAGAAGATCGACCTCGAGGATGCCGAAGATCTGCCGGTGAACACCGGACTGGTGATCTCCTCCGACCGTGGCTCCGCGCTGGGAAGGGTCAAGCAGAACGCCGCCTCGCAGAAATACGTCCAGGTGGTCCGCGGAGACCGTGAGGTCTTCGGGCTGCATGGACGCTCCGCCGAACAGCGGCTGGCCATCGACATGTTGATGGATCCGGAGCTGGGCATCGTCTCGATGGGAGGTCGAGCCGGAACGGGGAAGTCCGCGCTGGCCCTCTGCGCCGGGCTCGAAGCCGTGCTGGAGCGCGGCGAGCACAAGAAGATCATCGTCTTCCGTCCGCTCTATGCCGTGGGCGGCCAGGAGCTGGGCTACCTGCCCGGCTCCGAGGCGGAGAAGATGAACCCCTGGGGCCAGGCGGTCTTCGACACGCTCGGCGCGCTGGTCTCGGAGAACGCGCTGGACGAGGTGATGCACCGCGGGCTGCTCGAGGTGCTGCCGCTGACCCATATCCGCGGGCGCTCGCTGCATGACGCCTGGGTGATCGTCGATGAGGCGCAGTCGCTGGAGAAGAACGTGCTGCTCACGGTGATGTCTCGGATGGGGCAGAACTCCAAGATCGTGCTCACCCACGACGTCGCCCAGCGCGACAACCTCCGGGTGGGCCGCCACGACGGGATCGCCGCGGTGGTGGAGATCCTCAAGGGCAACCCGCTCTTCGGCCACGTGACCCTGACCCGCTCGGAGCGCTCGCGGATCGCCGCGCTGGTCACCGAGCTGCTCGAAGACGCCTAGGGTCCGTGCGGCTGACCGGCTCCCGCCCGCTGCCGGTGGGCGGGAGCCGGTCTTCTGGCCCGGGGGGCTCCCTTCAGCGCCGGGCGGGCGACTTGGCGGCTCTCTCGCTGCGTGCGGACCGGGTGAAGATGAAGGCGACGGCGACGCCGGCCACCGCCCCTGCCAGGTGCCCGGACCAGGACACCCCGCCGGGGCTGATCGGTGTCATCCCGATGAGCATGCTCAACCCGTAGAGGAAGAGCACCGCCAGGGAGAACACCACCGCGAGGATCCGACGTGTGATGAACCCGAAGGCGACCAGGAAGGTCGCGAAGCCGTAGACGACGGCGGAGGCACCGATGTGCAGTCGGCCGCAGCCCACGCCCAACGGATCGTGGCAGATCCAGGGTGTGCCGCCGAGCCAGAGCAGCACCCCGGAGAGCAGCCAGATCACGGCCGTGATCCTCACGAACCGGCGGGTCAGCAGCGAGACCATGCCGCCGAGGACCAGCCAGGACATCGAGTTGCTCAGGATGTGTCCGAAGCTGCCGTGCAGCAGCGGCATGAACAGGATCCCGAGCAGTCCATCGGCGTCCCGGGCCTGCAGTCCGAACGCCCGATTGATCCAGTTCCCGGTGAAGACCATCACCAGATAGACCGCCCACATCCCCACCAGCGGCACGACGACGGGCAGGAAGGTCCGGCCGAAGGTGGACTTCAGGTCGGTGCTCAAGGATCCCCAGGAATCACCGGGTGTGCTGCCGATCGGATCGCCTGCTCCGGATCGCTGGAATGCTCTGCTCATCACTCCATGCTACGCAGAGCTCGGGTGTCGGCGTGCGCGGACGGTGGCCCCGAAACTGCTGGTGCCATACCATTGGCCAGAGGGGCCAACACTTAGTCCGAGCAACTATCAATATGTGGTGGCGTGACGGCCACTCCTAGGCGGGGATGTTGAAGGACGAACGCGCACACCAGACCCCCGAGGTCACGGCTGCGGCACCCGAACCTGTGATTCCAGGTCCGGAAGCCCACCATGAGGCAGTCCCAGCTGAAGCGACCCACGATTCCCCGACGCCCCGGCCAGGCGGCTACTGGTATCAGGACTCCGGCCACGCGCCGAGCTCCGTGGATGTGCTGAACCTGCTGCGTCGATACCGCGAGTCGGAGCGGAAGATGCGCTCGCGCACCCGGGAGTCGATGAGCATGGGTGAGACCGATCTCCTTGCGCTGCGCTTCGTGCTGCGCGCCCAGTCCGCCGGGGAGCTGCTGCGCCAGCGCGATCTCGCCCAGGAGCTGGACATCAGCGCCGCCTCGGTCAGCGTGCTGGTGGATCGGCTGATCCGCTACGGCTATGTCCGCCGCGTGCCCTTCCCCAGTGACCGTCGTTCGGTCGCGATCGAACCGACCATCGCCGGGGACCAGGAGGTCCGCGAGACGCTGAGCGAGATGCACCGCCGGATGATCGAGACTGTGGAGACGCTCACCGAAGCTGAACGCGCGGCGGTGACGAAGTTTCTCCTCGGACTGATCGCCAGCGTCGACTGATCTCCGCCGGCTCATCTTGAGCCCGCTGGCTGCGCGTCACAGTCTCAGTCCCCGGAGATCGGTTACTAGACTGAACCTATGACCGAGAACACTGCTGAGACCGAATACCGTATCGAGCGCGACACCATGGGTGAGGTGAAGGTGCCCGCCCAGGCCCTGTATCGCGCGCAGACCCAACGCGCCGTGGAGAACTTCCCGATCTCGGGACGCACCTTGGAGCGCGCCCACATCGAAGCGCTGGCCCGCGTGAAGAAGGCCGCCGCTCGGGCGAACCAGGAGCTCGGGGTGCTCGACGCCGAGCTCGCCGAGGCGATCGTCCACGCCGCCGAGCTGGTCGAGGCCGGAGACCTCGACGAGCACTTCCCGATCGACGTGTTCCAGACCGGCTCCGGGACCTCCTCGAACATGAACACCAACGAGGTGCTGGCCACCTTGGCCAACCGCTACCTGGCAGAGAAGGGCTCGGACAAGGAAGTCCACCCCAACGACCACGTCAACGCCTCCCAGTCCTCCAACGACGTCTTCCCCACCTCCGTGCATGTGGCAGCCACCTCCGCGCTGGTCAACGACCTGCAGCCGGCGCTGGCGTACCTCGCCGAGGCGCTGGAGGCCAAGTCAGAAGAGTTCGCCTCCGTGGTGAAGTCCGGCCGCACCCACCTGATGGACGCCACCCCGGTGACCCTGGGCCAGGAGTTCGGCGGCTACGCCGCACAGGTGCGCTACGGCGTCGAGCGCATCGACTCCGCCCTGCCGCGCGTGGCCGAGGTGCCCCTGGGCGGGACCGCCGTGGGCACCGGGATCAACACCCCGCTGGGCTTCGCCGAGAAGGCCATCGCCAGCCTCGCGAAGGACACCGGCCTGCCGCTGACCGAGGCCCGGGACCACTTCGAGGCCCAGGCCAACCGGGACGGGCTGGTGGAGGCCTCCGGGCAGCTGCGCAACATCGCCTATTCCCTGATGAAGATCAACAACGACCTGCGCTGGATGGGGTCGGGCCCGAACACCGGCCTCGGCGAGATCGCGATCCCTGACCTGCAGCCCGGCTCCTCGATCATGCCCGGCAAGGTCAACCCGGTGATCTGCGAGTCCGCCATCCAGGTCTGCGCCCAGGTGATCGGCAACGACACCACCGTCGCGCTGTCCTCCACCAACGGCGCCTTCGAGCTCAACGTCGGCATCCCGGTGATGGCCGCGAACCTGCTGGAGTCGATCAGGCTGCTGAAGAACACCAGCTACGTGATGGCCGACAAGATGATCAAGGGCCTGACCGCCAATGAGGAGCGCGCCGCGTTCCTCGCCGCCGCGTCGCCGTCGGTGGTGACCCCGCTGAACAAGCACATCGGCTACGAGGCGGCCGCCGAGATCGCCAAGCACGCGGTGAAGAACAAGCTCACCGTGCGCGACGCCGTGATCGAGCTGGGCTACATCGAGCGCGGCGACCTCACCGAGGCGCAGCTCGATGAGTCCTTGGACCTGATGAGCATGACCCGCCCCGGCTGATCTGAGCTCTGCGCGCCCAACGCCACTCCTCCCCGCTGGTTGAGTTTTCCGGTACATACGTATCCACCGGAGAACTCAACCAGCGGGGAGTTTGGTCTCAGCTGCGGAATCGTGCGGGGGCCTCGGTGTCCAGCGCCCAGTCGATGACCATCCGCTGGTCCTCGCTGATCGGCTCTGGCAGCGCGGAGACGGGGAACCAGCCGACCTCGACTGACTCATCATCATTGACCCGCGCCTGCCCCGAGATGGGCTCCATCTCCAGCACCGTGTCCAGGTATCGGCAGGCGTCCCCGTTCGGGTAGCGCACCAGCCCGGTGGCGAAGACTCCGGCCACCCGCACCGGACGGGCGACGACGCCGGTCTCCTCTTCGACCTCGCGGACCGCTCCGACGGCAGGATCCTCACCGGGATCGAGGATCCCCGAGGTCACGGTCCACGCACCGTTGTCGGCGCGGCGCACGAGCAGCACCTCGGTCTCGGCGGTGGAGGGTGCGGCAGGGGAGGGGGCGGCGGCCTCGCCACCCACCGCTCCCCGGCGGAGCACCACGCCGCGGGCCGCAGGGATCCAGAGCTCCTTCGTGCCGATGTCTTGACGCAGTTCCTTGATGAAGTCTGGGGTGGGCATGTCCTCAGCCTAGCGAGTGGCCGCCGCTGAGCATCAGGGCGATGGTGGTGCCCAGCAGCAGGAAGGGTCCGAAGGGCACCGCGGTCTTGGCCGTGCCGCGCCCGGAGAGCAACAGCGCTGCCGAGACCAGTCCGCCGAGCAGGAAGGACACGACGACGGCGGTCAGCACCGTGTCCCAGCCGAGGAACCCGGTGTAGAGGCCCAGCACCACGGCCAGCTTCACATCCCCCATGCCCAGCGCCGGGGGAGCGATCAGCCGCACGAGCAGGAAGAGCCCGCCCCAGGTCAGGGCGGCAGCCAGGGCGCGCAGCGCCGCAAGCGGATCGCCCAGCAGCAGTGCAGTCGGCAGCAGCAGCCCCATCACGAGCCCGGCCCAGGGATAGATGATGCGGTTCGGAAGCCGGTGCTCGCGCAGATCGCTGAAGCTCAGCGCGATGGCACAGACCGCGAACACGACCCCGGCGATCAGCAGCAGCACACCCGCCAGGGCCCGGCCCGGCGCCCCGGAACTCAGCAGCTCGGTGATGAACGCGATCACGGTCCCACCCTAGGCGTCAGGGGCTCAGGAGGGAATGGGCATGACTATCTGGGGAAGATGCCCCTGAATGCCGCTGAGCTGAGGGTCAGACTTCGCCAATGCTGGTGACCACGTCGGCGCGTCCCTCCGAGAGCCGGTAGGTCACCCCCATGACCGCGGTGCGGCCCTCCGCGACGGCGTTGTGGAGCACACGGGAATGATCGACGATCCGGTGGGCGGTCTGCTTCACGTGTTCTTCGACCGTCTCGTTGACGCTGGTGATTCCGGCGCGCTGCGCGGCCAGCACCGAGGGGGTGATGCGCTCGACGAGGCTGCGCACGAAGCCGGTGGGGGTGACTCCGGACTCGGTGGCCTGCAGCGCAGCCAAGACGGCGCCGCAGGAGTCGTGCCCGAGGACCACGATCAGCGGGACCTTCAGCTCGGCGACGCTGAACTCCAGAGAGCCGAGCACCGCGTCGTCGGTGACCTGCCCGGCGGTGCGGACCACGAAGACGTCACCGAGGCCGACGTCGAAGATGATCTCCGCGGCCAGGCGGGAGTCCGAGCAGCCGAAGATCGCCGCCATCGGATGCTGGGACTCGGTCAGCGAGGATCGGCGGGCGGCATTCTGGTTGGGGTGCTTCGATTCACCCGAGACGAAGCGTTCGTTGCCGGCTTTGAGCAGTTCCCAGACCTCCGCGGGGAGCGGCTGAGCGGGCGTGGTCGATGCGGTCATCCTGTGGAACCTCCGTTGTCTTCCCCTGTTTCTACCTCAACATGTTCTACCTCAACATCGATCGATTCGGTGACCGCTCTGCGGAGAATGTCGAACTGCTCTGCCGTGGCCTCCCCGCCGAACACGATCGCCGTGCCGTCGACCGTGTTCGCCTCGGCCTCCAGGACGTAGTACTTCCACTCGTCGTTCTCGCGGACCTCGAGGGTCAGCCCATCGACGGTCTCCTCCCCGGTGGCCCCGATCTGCCGCGTCGCATCGTTGACCCAGGCGGGGTTGGGCTCGTCGGTCTGCGCGAAGCTCAGGAAGCTCTGCTCGTCGACGGAGTACCCGACCTCCCAGGCAGTGACCCCGAGCTCTGCGCGGTTCTCCCACCGGGCATAGTTCGCCGTCCACCCCTCGGGCACATCCGGGACGATGGCGGTGTAGCCGGCCACGTCGCTGGTCCAGCCGGCAGCCTCTTCGACGTCGACGTCAGGGGTGAAGGCGACATCGCGTTCTGGTCTCAGCCCCATCACGGCGAACAGTGCCAGCATGGTGATCGCCACCGTGATCACGACGCCGATGAGGGGCTGGCGCAGCCGCTTCGCCTGGGACTGCGTCAGCTGCGGGGTGGGGGTCTCTTCTGGCTCGGTCACTCCTCCATTGTGTCACCGCCGGCAGACATGCCCGGGCCCGTGACTCGGTGCCGTGTCGGCGCTCACGGCTATGATGGCGGCAGGGCCGGCGACGAGGCCGGTCAGAAGCCGAGACGACAAGGTGGCCCAAGCCCATGAACGATTCTTCGCAGCCCGGCGGCAAACGCTCCGACGACGGCTCCACCCAGGACTTCTCCCACCTTTCAGCGCGCCTGGCCGTCGGAGACTCCGAGCCTGACCGCCACCTCGCAATGGAGCTGGTCCGGGTCACCGAGGCCGCGGCCATCGCCGGCGGCGCCTGGGTGGGCATGGGTGACAAGCTCACCGCCGATGGTGCCGCAGTGGATGCCATGCGCTCCCTGCTGGACACCGTGAACCTCAACGGGATCGTGGTCATCGGCGAGGGGGAGAAGGATGAAGCCCCGATGCTCTTCAACGGGGAGCGGGTCGGCAACGGCAGCGGACCGGAGGCCGACGTGGCCGTGGACCCGATCGACGGCACCCGGCTCACCGCGCTGGGCTACAACAACGCGCTGGCAGTGCTGGCCGTGGCCGAGCGCGGCACGATGTTCGATCCATCGGCGGTGTTCTACATGGACAAGCTGATCACCGGACCCGAGGCCGCCGACATGGTGGACCTGCGCCTGCCCGTGAAGCAGAACCTGCACCTGATCGCCAAGGCCAAGAACAAGCGGATCAGTCAGCTCAACGTCTGCGTGCTCGACCGCCCGCGCCACTCCAAGCTGGTCGAGGAGATCCGCGAAGCCGGAGCTCGCACCCGTTTCATCATGGACGGTGACGTGGCCGGAGGCATCGCCGCGGCCCGCGAAGGCTCCGGCATAGACGTGCTCATGGGAGTGGGCGGCACACCTGAGGGCATCATCACCGCCTGCGCCATCAAGGCCGTCGGCGGTGTGATCCAGGGTCGCCTGGCTCCGATCGACGACGAGGAGGCGCAGAAGGCGCTCGACGCCGGCCACGACGTCAGCAGGGTGCTCACCACCAACGAACTGGTCACCGGCGACAACTGCTACTTCGCCGCCACCGGCATCACCGACGGCGATCTGCTGCGCGGCGTCCGGTACCAGGGAGACAAGGTCACCACTCAGTCCATCGTGATGCGTTCGAAGTCCGGCACCGTCCGGGTCATCGACGCTGAGCACCAGGCCCGCAAATGGGAGTCCTACACCCGGCAGTGATGCGAGTGGCGATGTCGATCGGGGAGGAGTCCCTGTGGGACACCTGGTGTGAGCGTCGGTCTTTCTGGCCGCGGCCATGCTGGTGCACGCGCTGGATCAGCAGTTCGTGATCGGGGACGCCCCGACTGTGCCGCATGCGATGTTCCTCGCCGACCGCTTCG
Source organism: Nesterenkonia sp. DZ6 (assembly GCF_022565835.1). Classification (NCBI taxonomy): domain Bacteria; kingdom Bacillati; phylum Actinomycetota; class Actinomycetes; order Micrococcales; family Micrococcaceae; genus Nesterenkonia; species Nesterenkonia sp. DZ6. The sequence continues at coordinate 38,914 of NZ_JAJOYW010000002.1, read as the reverse complement.
CAGCTTCTGGGTGACTCCTCACGAGGGGCTGACAGGGCCACGCGGCCTATCTATTGTGGTGTCATGGCTTTCGCGAATGTGGGAACGCTGGGAGTTGTGCCAGGCGCCCGGGACCGAGTCGTCTCCATATTGACCCGCCATAATCCAGACCTGGAACAGGCCGGATGTCTTCTCTACGAGGTCGGCATCAGCGACGAGCACCCCGAGACGGTCTTCGTCAGCGAACTCTGGACCTCCGCGGAGGCCCACCAGGACTCGCTCCAGCTGCCGAGCGTCCGTGCACTCATCGCCGAGGCCATGCCCCTGCTCTCGGGTGCCATGGACGGATACCAGTTCGACGTGGTCGGATCCCCGCTGCCGTAGCCGCTTCCATGTATCAGGGACCTCCGTCCCACGCATCCGGCGCTACTGGATCTCGGCGTCGGGCGGGGCGATATGGTGCCGCTGGCCGCCGTCGGCCGAGGCCACCCCGGCCACCGCGGAGAAGCCCTTCGGCTCCTCACCCGCGGCCTGCGCCTGCATCCCCGGGGTCGCCTCCGTGCGTCCGGTGATCTGCCCCAGGCTGCGCAGCACCCGGTCCACCACGAGCCCAGCCGATTCCAAGTCAGCGACGACCTCGTCGATCGCGTCCAGATGCTCCTCGTCCACGGTGATGATCCACTGCTGCTCCGGCATGGTCACTGTCCTTTCGGCCGCTGGGATCGCAGCCAATCCCGCCCCGACATCCTCACGCTCAGCGCCTGCCAGGGGACGCGCGGTGCGGATCAGCTCATCCCACAGCGCCTGGCCGCGCAGCCCGGTGGAGGCCGAGAGCAGGGCGGCGATGCCGGAGACGTGTGGGGCTGCCATGGAGGTGCCGCTGATGCTGCGGTGGTGCTCGGGACGCGGCCAGGATGAGTAGACGTCCACCCCGGGGGCGGCGATGTCGACCTCCCCACCATCGTGCGGCAGGGAGCGGGCTGAGAAGTCCGCCACGTGCAGCCCGGTGTCCAGCGCGGCCACCGCCATGACGTAGGGGCTGTTCGCCGGTGCCCCCACGAAGCCGGGGTTTCCTGCGCTTCGTCCGGCGTTGTTGCCCGCCGCGGCTACCAGCACCGAACCCCGCTCCAGCGCCCGCCGACCAGCGGTCACATATGGAGGATGGACCTCGCGCACATCGGCGCCCAGTGACATCGAGATGATCTGGCAGTTGTTCGCCAGCGCCCAGTCGATCCCAGCGAGGATCGAGGCGTCTGAGCCGGATCCGTCCGCACCGAGCACCTTCGCCGCGAAGATCTCGACCCCGGGGGCCACGCCGAAGCCTCGACCGGACGGGGGAGCCCAGGGTCCGCAGGCGGTGCCCACGCAATGCGTGCCATGACCGTGGACGTCCTCCGGACCCTCCCCGGCGATGAAGGACTCTGCCGTCACCACGCGGCCGGCGAAGTCCGGATGGTCGACGTCGAAACCGGTGTCCAGCACCGCGATGCGCACCCCGGCGCCGGTGAGCCCCGCCGCTTGGGCGCGGCCGATCTCAATGGCCTGCAACCCCCAGGTCAGTGCAGCGGTGTCGACGACTGCGGCTGTCGTCGTGCGCTCGGCGGGGGTCGCCCCGATCGCGTAGTAGGTCAGCTCCCGGCTGTAGCTCATCGGCGCTCGACGTTCACGACATCGACCGCTGAACGCCTCGAGGTCACCGGACTCGCCGTCGACCACGCCGACGCCGAGTCGAGGGAAATAGATGTCGGTGGAGAAGCCCTGGGCGCTGAGCAGCCCGGGAGCGTCCCGTTCCAGCACTTCTGAATCTGAGGTGTCAAAGGTCACTACAAAGCGTCCCATTGTTGTCCCGTCCCTCCGCCGCGCCGACACGTGGGCACCAGGCTAGGGTCGCAACCTGCATATCCGCCGAGTGACCTGGAGATCGTCCCTGCGGCCAGCTGTCCGGTGCGGTCTGCTCCACCCGGGGGTGTTTCCCTGTGCGGGCGAGCAGAGGTCATGGCGCATAATTGGGGACTGTGACGCGACAGGACAGCAACCCAGCCCCGCCCAGCGGCCCCGCCGGCACCCCGAGGATCGGGGTCATCGGCGACGGCCAGCTGGCCCGCATGATGGCCCCCGCCGCCGTCGAGCTGGGCATCGAGCTGCATCTGCTCGCCGGCTCGGCCGACTCCTCGGCCGCGCAGGTCATCCCGCACACCACGTTGGGGGACTACACCGCCCCCGCAGACGTGACGGCGTTCGCGGCCGGCCTAGACGTGATCACCTTCGATCATGAGCACGTGCCTGCCGAGGTGCTTGACGCTCTCACCGCGAACGGCGCCGAGATGCATCCCGGTCCCGAGGCGCTGATCTACGCCCAGGACAAGCTCGCGATGCGCCGCGCCGTGGAGCAGCTGGGCCTGCCGAACCCGCGCTGGGCCGAGGTCCGCAGCGTCGACGAGCTGCTGAGCTTCGGCGCCGACGCCGGCTGGCCGGTGGTGCTGAAGACTCCGCGCGGCGGCTACGACGGCAAGGGTGTGCGGATGATCGACTCGTCCGAGCAGGCCGCTGACGCCCAGGACTGGTTCGCCCGCGCCGCCGAATCCGGCGCGGGCCTGCTCGCCGAGCAGAAGGTGCCCTACACCCGCGAGCTCTCCGCCCAGGTCGCGCGCTCGGCCACCGGGGAGACCGTGACCTACCCGGTGGTGGAATCCACCCAGACCCACGGAGTCTGCGACGAGGTGATCGCCCCCGCGCCGCACACCAGTGAGGACCATCTGGACCTGTGCGAGCGCATCGCCCGCACGATCGCGGAGAAGCTCCAGGTCACCGGCATGCTCGCAGTAGAGCTCTTCGAGATCAGTGAGGATGACGCCGACCCCGAGGCTGGAATCATCCCCGGCATCTACATCAACGAACTGGCCATGCGGCCGCACAACTCCGGGCACTGGACGATGGACGGGTCCATCACGAGCCAGTTCGAGCAGCACCTGCGCGCGGTGCTGGGCCTTCCGCTCGGCGCCACCGAGGTCAAGGGCGGCGCCGGCGGCTACACCGTGATGAAGAACCTGCTCGGCAGCGCCGCCGCCGGCGAGCGATCCCTGCACGGCTCCTTCGCCGCGGCGATGCGCCGCTCGCAGGGCTCGAAGATTCACCTCTACGGCAAAGAGGCCCGCCCGGGTCGCAAGATCGGGCACGTGAACATCCTCACCCAGACCCATTCCACGCAGGAGACCTGGGAGGCACGTCGAGCGAGGCTTCAGCGTGTGCGCCGAGCTGCAGCAGACGTGGCCGAGATCATCGTGGAAGGACCCGCCCAATGAGCCAGACCACCGAGAACCACCCCACTGATGCGAGGCCAGGGGAAGCCCAGGCCCAGCCCGGCGCCCCCGGCGCCGCCCAGGTGAGCCTCGTCATGGGGTCGAACTCCGACTGGCCGGTCATGAAGGCCGCTGCGCAGGCGCTGGACGAGTTCGGCATCACCTTCGAAGCCGACGTCGTCTCGGCCCACCGGATGGCCGAAGAGATGATCAGCTACGGCAAGACCGCGCACGAGCGCGGGATCCGGGTCATCATCGCCGGTGCTGGGGGAGCCGCCCATCTGCCCGGCATGCTCGCCTCGGTCACCCCGCTGCCGGTGATCGGCGTTCCGGTGCCGCTGAAGCACCTCGACGGCATGGATTCACTCCTGAGCATCGTGCAGATGCCCGCCGGGGTCCCGGTGGCCACCGTCTCCGTCGGCGGCGCCCGCAATGCGGGGCTGCTCGCCGTGCGCACTCTGGCTGCCGGGGACTCGGCCCAGGCCGCACAGCTGCGCGAGAAGCTGCTCGACTTCCAGAAGGCGCTGGCGGCTGAGGCCCACGCGAAGGGTGCCGCGCTGCGCGAAGAAGCCGCCGAGCTGGAGACGTACCGGACACGATGACCGACTCCGCCATCAGCTACCACCGGTTCAACAGCGAACCGGATGTGATCCGCAGCCCGCAGCGTGGTTCCGCGACCGACCGCACCCGTCGCGCCCTCATGCTCCTGGCGCTGACCCTCTTCATCCCCGGCGCCGCCCAGGTCGCCGCAGGCTCCAAGAAGCTCGGCCGCGCCGCCCTGGCGGTGACGGTCGCCTGCTGGTTCTCCGCACTGCTGCTGGGACTGATGTTCCTCACCATGCGAGGGGTCGTGCTCTCTCTGCTGACCCAGCCGTTCATGCTCTGGCTCAGCGCCGTGGTGCTGGGCGCGCTGGCGATCGGCTGGCTGATCCTCTGGCTGGACACCTTCAGGCTGCTCCACTTCACCTCCCTGGCGCCGCGACTGAAGCCGATCGTCGTCGTCGTGCTGGTGGTGCTGATGACCGTGACCTCCGGAACGCTGGGCTACGGCGCCAAGCTGGTCAACGAGGGCCGTGCGGCTCTCGGCGGGATCTTCGCCGCCGGGCCCGGCATCGACGCCGTGGACGGTCGATATAACTTTCTGCTCATAGGCGCCGACGCCGGCGAGGGACGCGAGGGACTTCGGCCAGACTCCATCCACGTGGTCAGCGTCAACGAGGACTCCGCGGAGACCATCATCTTCTCGATTCCGCGCAACTTCCAGAACGCCCAGTTCAACGAGGACTCCCCGTTGAACGCCGTCTACCCGACAGGCTATGACTGCGGCGACGAGTGCATCATCAACTTCCTCTACACCGATGTGATGGAGAACCATCAGGACCTCTATCCCGAGGCCGAGGATCCCGGTGCCGAGGCCATGATGGACGCGGTCTCCGGCAGCCTGAACCTTGAGGTCTCCGGCTACGTGATGGTGGACATGGGCGGCTTCGAGGACCTCATCGACGCCATGGGCGGGGTGAGCGTGAACTCCGGCGGCTGGGTGCCCTACCGCGGCCCGATGCCCGATGGCAGCTGGGGCGACAACTGGTGGGCCCCCGGGGTGTACGAGTTCTCTGGCCAGGAGGCACTGGCCTACGCGCGATCGCGCACCTTCAGCTCCGACTACAACCGGATCCAGCGTCAACAGTGCATCCAGCAGGCGATGATGTCCCAGTTCAACCCGCAGACGCTGCTCTCGCGCTTCAGCGAGATCACGCAGGCCGGAGAGAACGTGGTGGAGACCAACCTGCCGCAGTCCCAGCTGGGCTCCTTCCTGGACCTGGCCGTCGACGCGCAGGGCCAGACTCCGCAGCGACTGGTGCTCGGGGCCCCGGACTTCGGCGCCTCCGGTGACATGTTCTCGACCTACCCGGACTTCGAGCAGATCCAGCGCCGGGTGGATGAGCTCATCGCCAATGAGGAGCACCAGAGCGGCGGAGGCCTCTTCGGATCCGCAGGGTTCCTGCCCGCACACTCGGGTGCGCTGGGTGTGACTCTTGCGACACCGCAGGCCACGCAGCAGGCCGCCGACGCCGTGGAAGACGACGAACCCCCGATCGACTCCACCCCGCCGCCCACTCAGCCAGACGGCTCTGAACTGACCCGGGAGTACCTGGTCGAGGCTCAGATGAACGGTCAGACCGCAGTGCTGGAGGAGGCCGCCTCCTCGAATTACCGCTGTGACCCGGTGAAATAGGGCTGATAAGGTTCTCCCGATGTTCATGATGATCAACCCCGTCCGCGAGTATGCGTGGGGTTCCACCACCGCGTTCAGCGAGCTCTTCGGCTGGGCCGCTTCGGCGACCCCGCGGGCGGAGATCTGGATGGGTGCTCACCCTGGAGACCCCTCCTCCCTGCAGCTGGCCCCTGAGTCTGTGCGGCAGCCGGTCGAGGTCACCTCGCTCCCGGACTACCTGCGAGGCTCCGACCAGGCTCCGGGAAGCTTCCCCTTCCTGCTCAAGGTCCTCGCCGCCGAGCAGCCGCTCTCGATCCAGTCCCACCCCACCGCGGACCGGGCCCGGCGTGGCTTCGCAGCGGAGGAGGCGGCGGGAATCGCGCTCGACGCCCCGCATCGCAGCTATAAGGACCCCAACGCCAAACCTGAGCTGATCGTCGCGCTGACGGAGTTCTCCGCGCTGTGCGGCTTCCGGCCCCACGCGGAGGCCGCAGCGGCGCTGACATCGCTCAGCTCGGCCGTTGCCGGTGTCGAACGCCCGGCAGACGACCAGCAGCTGCCCGCGCTTCTGGACCGGCTCCACGACTTCGTCGCGGCGCAGGACTACGCAGGAGCGCTCGAGCATCTGCTGCGCAGCGGACGCGACGCGACCCAGGCTGCCGCGGAAGAGCTGCACAGGTTCCTGGGTCGGGCCGACCTGCCTGACGGGCACGGCAGGGCCGCCCTCCGGGATGCGCTGGACCCAGGCACGCGCGAGATGCTTGCCCACGTCAGCGCGGCGTTTCCCGCAGATCCCGGCATCTTCGTCACGTTGCTGCTGAACCGCGTCAGGCTCCAGCCCGGAGAGTCGATCTACCTCCCGGCCGGCAATCTTCACGCCTATCTGCACGGGGTGGGAGTGGAGCTGATGGGCAACTCTGACAACGTGCTGCGCGGCGGACTGACCAGCAAGCCCCTTGCCGTCGATGAACTGCTCAGCGTCACCGACTTCGGCGTGCTCCCGGTCCCACACTGTCCGGTGCAGGACTCTGGGCCCGCTCCGCGCCGGACCCAGTACCAGGCTCCGTTCGAGGAGTTCCAGCTGGAGCTGATCGAGTTCCCAGGCGAGACGGTGCTGGATCGGCTCGGTCCCGGTATCGTGCTCTGCACCGCGGGAACGTTCACGCTGCACGCTCCCGACGCGGCCTCGAGCGAGGATGCCGCCGGTGAAGAACTCACCGCAGCCCCAGGAACGCCTCGTATGCTCACCCTTACTCCGGGCGAATCCGCCTTCCTGCCGGCAATCACCGGCCACCGGCTGAGCGCATCCGCTCACGCCCAGGCCTTCCTGGCCAGCACCACCTTCGCCAGCCAAGACCTGTAGGACTATTCCCATGATCCCCAAGCTGTACCGGCGCATCGAAACCCTCGTCCTCAGACTCTGGCGCGAGGTCGCGAAGTTCGGCGCTGTGGGCGGCGTCGCCTTCATCATCGACTCCGCGATCTTCCTCTGGCTGATCAGCGGCCCCATGGATGACTCGCAGCTCAAGGCCAAGGTCGTCGCCGGCGTCGTCGCCACGCTCTTCTCCTGGATGGCGAACCGCTACTGGACCTTCCGGCACAAGCGCTCCACCGGCAAGACCCGCGAGCTGGTGATGTTCCTGCTGATGAATGCGATCGGCCTGGGCATCCAGACCGGCTGCGTGGGCATCGCGAAGTACGCCCTGGGCATGGATTCGGTGAGCGAGGTCTTCATCGCCGGCAACGTGATCGGCCTGGTGCTGGCCACCGTATTCCGCTTCTTCGCCTACAAGTACTGGGTCTTCACCACCGACCGCTCGGGTCTCGCGGAGCTGCCCACTGAACAAGATCCAGCCGCCGACGCCGCCGAGGTCACCTCCCGCTGAGCCAGCGGGCTGAGCAGCTCCACAGTCGGACAGCTGTCGAATCCGCGGGTCATTCCACCCGTCTCCGCCGCAGGGATGGGACGGGCATCGCCGCGGGAATCGAGTGGGTGAGGGGAGCCGCTGTCAGCGGATCCCCTCATTGCGCAGCATCTGTTCCCAGGCCTTCGGCTGCGCGGCGGGATCACCCTGGAACAGCACCACCGGGCGGCTCTGCGCCCAGGCTGCAAGCATCCGAGCGAACAGTTCGCCGCCGCCCCAGCGCACCAGTCCCCAGTCCTTCAGGTCAACCTCGGTCGGTTCACCGACGACGACGAGCCCACCGCCCACACTGCCGCCCGCCCCGGCCCCTGCGTCCGCCCCGGGCAGCTCGAGCGGCGGCAGCGGAGCCGGCAGCTGGTCCGGATGCTGGCGGACCTCGGCGGAGATGTCCAGCGCCCAGGCCGGAAGTCGCTGCCCGGTGGCCTCCTCGAAGGACGCATCCAGCAGGCCGGGGGAGAGCGCCGCGAGTTCCGCATCCCCGAGAGCATGCGCCAACGGGCCCGCGCCGGTCCAGTCGCCGGGCCGGTCGGTGAGGATCAACCCCGGCTCCAGCGCCGAGGCAGTGGCTGCGCGGGCGTCGTCGTCGTTCTGCGCGGCTCCCAGCGCAACCAGCGTGGCCCTCCATCCCAAGGCTCCTGCGGCCAGCAGGACGGCGGTGGCCTTCCAGTGAGGTGCGGCGTCGACCAATACGGCGGCGCCTTCATCGATCTCACATTCCTGGCTGAAGAGGCCGATCAGCTTGACCGTCCAGTTCTGCAGCACCCGCCCGGAGAGCTCCACGCGTTCCTGGTCCTCGCCTGCTCCATACCAGATCAGCGCGGGCTGCGGACGAGACTCGAGCAGGTCCAGCAGGGCAGGGAACGTCTGGGGCGGCCGGGCGGTCGAGCCGCCGAGTGTGAGCGGGGTCATAGTTTCTCTCCTGGGCCCGCCACGCCTCGCGGCAAGCTTATTTTTGACGGCGTGTCGGGCGTGATCGAGGGGTTGACGGTCTGATAGTGGCGACTTAAGTCGCTCACTTGACGGATCATTACTTACGCCAGTGTAATTAGGAGCAGTACACGCATGATCAACCTCGGGAGGCCCTTTGATGGGGAACGCAGAGCGGCTGGGCACAGAACAGCCCGGCACCACGGCCATAGCGCGCAGGACGGGTCTAGAGGTTCCTGCTGATTGGTTCGTGGACCCTGCTGATCCTCAGGCCGCCGAGCGGCTGGAGCACGGCAAGACCCTCGAGGATCAGGCCACCGCATTCCTCGCCGCCCATGAAGAGGCCGAACGTCGCTCTGTGGGGAACGCCTCGGCCGGCACCAGCTCTTCGGTCACCGCTCTCAGTGAGGCTCCTTCCCGCCGCACTGAGGCCCCGACCCGCGAGCTGCCTGGCCGTGAGACCGCAGCGCCGGAGACCCGTCCCGCGGACTCGAGCAGGACCACCTGGCTGGGCCTGCCCGCGCTCGTTCCCACCGATGAGATCGAGGGCGAGCTCGCCTGGCAGGTCGACGCGCTCTGCGCGCAGACGGACCCGGAAGCCTTCTTCCCCGAGAAGGGCGGCTCCACGCGAGACGCCAAGAAGGTCTGCGGCGCCTGCAACGTGAAGCAGGAATGCCTGGAATACGCGCTGGGCAACGACGAGCGCTTCGGCATCTGGGGCGGACTGTCCGAGCGGGAGCGGCGCAAGCTGCGAAAGAGAGCACTCTGATCAACGGTCACTCTGGCCCCCACATCGCCGCCGTCGTCCTGAACGACGGCGGCGATTTGTCGTCCGCTCCAGGCCACGCCGGACCCGACGCCGCCCCCGGCGCTTCCAGCACCGCAATGCAGCGGACCCGGGACGCGCTGGCCGCGCAGTCCCGGGCGCCCGATCACATCATCGAACTCTCGGCAGCGAGCTACCGCGGGGTACAGGACCTGTCGCGCTCGCTGCGATCCGGATTGCTCGAAGACCGCCGACAGGCACGCAGCACCGCAGGCAAGGGCTCGGGCGGGACCAAGACCACCCAGCTCTGGCGCAGCCTCGAACGGCAGCTGCCGGACGGCTTCAATCCGCGCCACCAGTGGCTCTGGATCATGCCCGCCGGCACGGTCCCCACCTCCGACGCCCTGGAGCGGCTCGAAGAGCGCCTCTTCACCGTCAAGGACGAGGAGCACCACGCGCAGATCCAGGTCATCGGCGCCAAGCAGCTCTCCGCCGAGACCCCGGAACGGCTGGTCAATGCGGGCCTCTTCAGCGCCCGCTCCGCGGAGGTCCTCACCGCCACCGAGCCCAAGGAGCTGGACCAGGGCCAGTACGACGGCCGCGACGCCGTCCCCGCCGTCTCCGGGGAGGGCATGCTGGTGCATGCCTCACTCTTCGGCGACCTCGGCGGCTTCGACCCGGGGCTCAGCGGAGACTACGCCGCCGCGCAGTTCTGCCGCCGCGCCCGCGAGGTCGGCGCGCACATCGTCATCGAACCCACCGCCCGGGTGCTCCGCGAGGACCCGCCCCGCCGAGACACCGTCCACCGCCTCGGCGGCACGCTCTACCTCCCTTCCGCCCAGCGGATCAGTCAGATCCGCCGCCGACTCGTCAACGCGACCCCGATCGCGGTCCCGTTCCTCTGGCTGGGCATGTGGGTCTCCGCGCTGCTGCGGCTGATCGGGCTGACCGTGGTCAAGGCACCTGATGCCGGCGCCGGTCAGTTCTTCGCCACGCTGCGCGCCCTGCTGGGCCTGGGAGCGATCGCCCATACGCGTCGCTTCGCCACCGAGGGCCGCAGAGCCGCCCTGGCCCGACTCAGCCGCGACGAACAGATCAGCTCCGCCGCCGAGCTGCTGCGCGCCGGACGCCAGGCCGAGGCTCGGAGGACGCTGAGCCCCTCCGAGGTCCGGGCGCAGCGACGCTCGGTGATGACCGCTGAGACCGTCTCGGTCCCGCGCACCCGGTTCACCCCCGGGTTCTACGGCGAACCCGATGACACCGGCGAACGCGAGAACAACGAGGACGCCCTGCTCGAGATCGGAGCCTCCGACGGCGAGTTCGACGAGATGCCCTCGCGTCGCTCCGGGGACCGACTCGGGCTGTTCCTGATGCTGCTGGCGCTGGCCGGAGCCTCCCTGCTGGCCTTCCGAGACCTGCTCTCGGCGGAGGCGATCACCGGCGGCGCCGCACTCCCGCTGGCAGGTTCGCTGCCGGAGGTCTTCGCCCACTCGGTGAGCTTCCTGGCCGCGGACAGCCTCGGGTCGCTCTCCGCCGCGGACCCGTTCAACCTGTTGCTGCTGGCGCTCTCCGCGCTGAGCTTCGGCCACGGATCCGCCGTGCTCGTCTGGCTGCTGATCCTCGCGCTGCCGCTGAGCGCGCTCAGCGCCTGGTACGCCGCGGGTCTCTGGTCCACCAAGGCCTCCCGACGGGTGGTCTCGGCGCTGCTCTGGACCGCCATGCCCACATTGCACATCGCCGTGGGGGAGGGTCGCATCGGAGCGGTCCTGGTCCACATCCTGCTGCCGGTCGCCGTGGTGGCCACCGTCCGGGCGGTCGGCCGCGCCGCCGTCGGCCTGGGTGTCGCCGGAAGCTGGGAGTACGCCACCGGCGCTGCGCTGCTGCTGATGGTGCTCACCGCCGCGTCCCCGACGCTGCTGCCGCTGGTGGTGCTCGTCGGGGTCGCCCTCGCCCTGATCCTGGGTCGCCGGGGCCGCCCGCTGTGGCTGATCCCGCTGACCTCGCTCGCCGTCGCCGCCCCGATGATCGCCTCCGCCGTCATGCAGGGCAAGAACCTCGCCGCGGTGCTCGTCCATGAGCCGGGCCGTGCGCTCACCGCCGACGCCGCCCCGCTGTGGCAGCAGCTGCTCGGCTTCTCCCGCGCCTTCGATCCCGCCGCCGGACTGGCCTCCGCCGGCGCCGCAGGATCCTGGCTGCCGGCCTACCTTGCCGGGGACTTCTGGAGCCTGCGCATCGCACTGCTGATCGGGCTTCCGCTGCTGATCATCGCCCTGTTGGGCATCTTCACCGGCAGCCGCACGCGGCCGCTGCCGATCGTGGCGGGCACACTGCTGCTCGCGACCCTCGGCCTCTCCGCGCTGGTCGGGCTCCTGGCCGCAGGATCCGACGGCACCGCGGTGATCAGCGGAAACCCTGGACCGCTGGTCTCGGTGCTGCTGTTCTGCCTGCTGGCGGCCGGTATGGCATCGCTGGACCGGTTCCCGCTGGCCTTCCCCCGGGTGGGCGGCACGATCACCCCGGTGATCTCCACGCTGCTCGTGCTTGCCATCGGCGCCTCTCTGGTCCTGTTCTACAGCCCGCGCATGATGCCGGACGCGCCGCTGACCGGTCAGCCGCTGACCGCGGTCAACGCCGCTCCGACGCTCATCGAGGCAGGGGCGCTGCGTCAGCTCCCGGCCACGGCCGCAGACCAGGGCACCGGCCCCGCGCAGCTGCGCACGCTGGTGCTCTCTGCGGCTGATCCCGGTGTGATCGGCGAGCTGGTCTCCGGGGAGGGGCGCACGCTGGACAAGTCCCGCGCGGTGGTCGCCGCCGGTGACATGCCGCTGTGGGCCCAGCCGGACCGCATCCCGAACCTGTTCGGCGGCACCCGCGACGACGCCGTCGGCCCAGCGCAGACGGTCACTGGATTCTCTGCCGCCGAAGAGCGCCTGGCCTCGCTGATCGCCTCGCTGATCACACCCGGGGCGCTGCAGACCGAAGACCTGATGGCAGAGCTGGGCGTGGGCTATGTGCTCATCGACCGGAACGAACCCGCTGTGCTCAGCGACGCCGTGGACACCGCCGCCGGACTCGTTCCGGTGGGGGTGACCGACCGCGGTGAGCTGTGGCGGGCCGAGCTCGATGAGGGTGCGCTGCTGCCCTCCGGGAAGGGCATCTCCGGGGTTCCCACCAGCTGGGCCCGGATCGTGGACCCCCAGGGTGAGGTGCAGGCGCTTCTGCCGAGCCATGCGCAGGCGCTCGACGTCGATCTGGAGCAGGTCACAGCCGACGACGGCGCCGGCCTGGGTCTGGATCCGCAGGGCGAGTACCTGCTGGAACTCTCCACCGAGCACGCGAAGGGCTGGCGAGCCAGCTGGGACGGCCAGGACCTCGAATCTGTGGCGGTGCAGACCGACGCGCCCGCACAGTCCTCCGATGGATCTGCCGCCTGGATGCAGCGCTTCGAGCTGCCCGCGGAGGCGCTGACCGATCAGGGTGCGGGGCTGCACGGTCAGCTCAGCGCAGATCACCGCAGCGGCTACCAGCTGCCGGTGCTGATCACTCTGGGCGCATTCCTGCTTCTGGTGGCGCTGATCGCCATCCCGCTGCCCCGCGGAAGCCGCATGCTTCCCGTGGCAGACACCGATGAGCTGGAGGGACGCCGAGGATGAGCGCCAAGAAGGTCAGGGTCAAGAAGCTCATCAAGGAGCAGCGCCAGGCGCGCAGGCGCGCCATCCGCGACCAGGAGCGCGCCGCCACGCTGAAGGCCAAGCAGGACGCGGCCGCGGCCCGAGCCGAATTGAAGGCTGAAGAGCAGCGGCTGCGCATGGAGCAGCAGCAAGAACGCCGGCAGCGGCAGGAGCAGGAACGCCAGCGCCGGGAGGAGCAGGAACGCCAGCGCCGGGAGGAGCAGGAACGCCAGCGCCGGGAGGAGCAGAAGCCGGCCACGGTGACAAAGGCTGCCCCTGCCGTGGAATCCGCCGCCGAACCGGTCGCTGTCGGGCCTTCCCCTGTCGACACCGGGGCCGACGATCAGATCGAGGCTCCGGCCGACATCGAGACGTCCGTCAGCACCGAGGCTTCGGCCGTCACCGAGACGTCGGCTGCGCCCTCGACTCCTGGAAAGCAGAAACGTCCCGAGGGCACCTGGCGGGACCGCCGCCGTGGAGCCCGGAACAATGACGGCAGCCCTGAGTCCGGCGCGGAGCACACAACCGCCCTCAGGAGACGAAGGGGCACGAAGTCCCGCACGGCCGCCGTCGTCGTGACTGCGGGAGTTCTGGCCACCATGATCGGCTCGGTCGCAGTGGATGGCCTGATGGATGGCCGCTCCGAGGCCGCCATCGGGACTCCCGGAGAGGGCCAGGTGGCGTCAGCGGCGCTGGGTGCCGTCTCCGTGGCCGCTCCGCAGGCTGGGCAGACCTTCATCTGTCCGCCGCTGCCCGGCCAGCCCGATTCGCTGACCACCGATGGCCAGCTCGAGTACCGCGACAGGGACTCCTCGGCCGTCTCACGGTTCTCCGCGGTGCTCTTCGCCACTGATCTCAACGGGTCCTTCCCCGACTCCTGGTGGGCGCAGCTGAACCAGGAGGGCCGCGTCAACGAGGACGTCCTGACCGAAGCATCCTCCGCAGACGCTGGTGAGATCGAGGAGGGCGGGGACACCGCACAGGCGGAGGCCCCATTGACCCAGCGCGAGGCGGTCTATGAGTCAGACCTCGACGTCGCCCGGCCGCCGCTGCTGGAGACCGCCGCGACTGCCGATGGCAGCGCACCGGCGGCCGCAGCGCTCTATGAGTACGAGGCCGAGGACGGCCCGGTGGCCGGTCTCGCCGTCGGTCAGTGCACCGCCCCCGAACGCAGCCAGTGGTTCTTCGGCCCCGAGACCGCGGCCGGCTCCTCGTCGCTGCTGACTCTTGCGAATCCCTTCGACCGGTCCGCCACGGTAGAGATCACGAGCGTGGACTCCGACGGAGATCGTGGCACCACCGGGACGCGATCCATCGTCGTCCCCGGTCAGACCACCCGCTCGGTCAACATCGCCGGTCTGGCCTCTTCGGGGTCGGACCTGGGTGTCCAGGTCCGCTCAGCCGGGGCGCCGGTCACCGCGCAGCTGCAGTCCTCCCGCGCGTCCGGGCTGACCGGCACCGGCGTGGAGTTTCTTCCCCAGATGACAGCCCCGGGCACCGAGCACCTGATGCCCGGAGTGCCGATCCCCGAAGGCGTCCCCGCTTCCGGTGACGACGACGATGAGGAGAGCACCACGCCGCCGGAGCTCTGGATCCACGTCCCGGGTGATCAGGGCGCGACCGTTGAGCTGCAGGTCTACGGCGAGGACGGCCAGCAGGTCATCGAGACCCCCGGCGTCTTCACCGTGAACGGCGGCGAGATCGACGCCGTGAACCTGCGCGGCCTCGAGCCCGGCGCCAGAGACATCCGCGTGCGCACCGACGTTCCGGCCTATGTGGGGGTGCGCAGCGAGACCGAGACGGGCTCAGACTTCAGCTGGGCGGCTCCAGCCACGGCGCTCGGGGAGGGCTCCGGCACTTTGCTGCCGCAGCTCGGTGCGCCCGAGCTGCACCTGTTCGCCTCCGGCGCCTCGGGCAGCGTCGCCTACCGGGTGATGGACGTCGACGGAGATTTCGGGCCCGAGCAGAACGTCGAGCTCACCGGGGATGGCGCGGGGGTCATCTCCGCCGACGACCTTGCCTCCGCCGAACCTGACGACAGCGAGGACGGCGCCGCGGTGATCGTGTTCTCCGAACCGCAGCTCGACGGCGAAGGCAGCGTCCACGCGACGATGTCCACCACCACAGATGACGGTGCGTTCAGCCTGACCCCGGTCTCACCGCTGCGCGGGGCCGCAGAGTCCGTGCCGGTGCGGCTGCTGCGCTGAGCGGTTCGGCCCAGCGCCGCGCGCGAGAAGCGGCCGGTCCGATCACGCAGTTCCTGCAGCCCCTTATGGGAGGGTCGCCTGCGACGTCCAGGGTGCCGGTCCGCTTCTGGTGCTCATACCCGGGATGGGGTAGCCTCGCGTTTCCTGTCTGCCACCTCGCCCCGGCACTCGTGAAGGCCGACGTCGTGATGGTGGCGCAGGCGGGCCGCCGGCCGCAGTCCCAGCAGCCGGAGATCACCCCGGCCGCAAGCCTCGACCAGTCGTGCCTGCCAGGCATCCGGGGGAGTGGTTGCTAGGGTGGTCTCTCGTGGATTCCTCGCGTCGATGCACCAGAAACAGCTGTGAGCGGCCTGCCGCCGCCACCCTGACCTACTCCTATAAAGACTCCACCGTGGTGGTGGGCCCGCTGAGCGTCTTCGCGGAGCCGCACACCTATGATCTCTGCGACCGTCACGCAGCGTCGGTCACGCCGCCACGTGGTTGGGAGGTGCTTCGGCTGACCCTGACCTCAGCGCCGAAGCAGGAGGATGACCTCCTGGCCCTGGCGGACGCCGTGCGCGAGTCCCCGGAGGTCCAAGCCGCCTGGGCGCTGGCCCAAGAGGCCCAGCGTCAGGCAGAGCAGTCAGGACAGTCTGCTCCGGCAGCGGAGCGTGGAACAGAGCGCGGCGCTGAGCCCGAGCTGCCCACCCGCTCCACCCGGGATCGAATGGCTCGGCCCGTCCGCGTCGGAGGTCCCGGGATCTCCCGCGGTCATCTGCGCATGCTCGACGACTGAGTCGAGAGCTGAACCGACGCGCGCGTGGACTCCTCAGGCCAGGTCATCCGGCTTCGCAGGCGTTGATAGAGTGACGTGCCAGAGACACCGGGAGGTCACGTGAGCACAGGTCCGCATGCAGAAGCCATGCACATCGGCGAGCTTGCCGATCGCACCGGCCTGTCCCTGCGGACCATCCGCCATTACGGCGACGTCGGCCTGCTTCCGGCCAGCGGCCGCACCGAGGGTGGCTTTCGGCTCTACAGCGAAGCGGACCAGCAGCGGCTGATGCGGATCAAGTACCTTAAACCGCTGGGGTTCAGCCTCGAGGAGCTCTCCGAGGTCGTGGCGCTGCTGGAGCTGGACACCCTCGACGCGGATCAGCGCAATCGGGCGCAAGAGTCACTGGAGCATGTGGACCGGGAGCGCGCCAAGCTCGCGGCCTACCTGGAACAGGCAGATCTGCTGGCCGAACAGCTCAGGAACCAGCTCAGCAGCTGAGGCTGCGCCCACCTGGTGAGACATTGACCACAGAACGTGAACCCTCACCTAACGTTAGGGTAGGGTTCTTGGCGTGACCGGTTAGAGGTTGTCTCACCGGTTCCCCCAATCTTTCCTGCGCAGCGCTGCGCATCCGCACGTCGTATGTAATCCGATGGACACTGCTGTGTCCACAACCCGAGAACGGAGCCTCATGGCACACAAGCCCACGGCCGTCGCCGAGGAGCTGTCACCCGAAGAACGCCAGTCGGTTCTTCGCACACTCAAGTCCCCGCGCCTGCTCAAGACCGAGATCCTGGCCGGACTGGTCGTGGCGCTGGCGCTGATCCCCGAGGCCATCGCGTTCTCGCTGATCGCCGGCGTGGACCCACGCTATGGGCTCTTCGCCTCCTTCACGATGGCGGTCTCGATCGCCTTCCTCGGTGGACGCCCCGCAATGATCTCCGCCGCCACCGCCGCCACCGCCCTGGTCATCGCTCCGCTGGTGGCAAGCCACGGCATCGACTACTTCATCGCCGCGGTCATCCTCGCCGGTGTCTTCCAGGTGTTGCTGGCGGTCATCGGCGTAGCGAAGATCATGCGCTTCATTCCCCGCTCGGTGATGGTCGGGTTCGTCAATGCGCTGGCGATCCTGATCTTCACCTCGCAGTTCCCCGATCTCATCGGCGTCCCGTGGCTGGTCTACCCGCTGGTGGCCCTCGGTCTGGTGGTCATCTACCTGTTGCCGCGGATCACCAGCATCGTGCCGCCGCCGCTGGTGGCCATCGTGCTGCTGACCGTGCTCGGTGTGGTCTTCGCGCTGAACGTGCCCACCGTGGGTGACAAGGGCGAGCTGCCCCAGTCGATCCCCGAGCTGTTCATCCCGGATGTCCCCTTCACCATGGAGACCTTCCAGATCATCGCGCCCTACGCGCTGGGAATGGCAGCAGTCGGGCTCCTCGAGTCGCTGATGACCGCCAAGCTGGTCGACGACGTCACCGACACCCGCTCCGGCAAGGTGCGCGAGTCCTGGGGACAGGGCGCCGCGAACATCATCACCGGCTTCTTCGGCGGCATGGGCGGCTGCGCCATGGTCGGTCAGACCATGATCAATGTGAAGGCTTCGGGTGCGCGCACCCGCATCTCCACCTTCTGCGCCGGGATCTTCGTCCTTATCCTCGCGGTTGCGCTCGGCGACGTCGTCGCGATGATCCCGATGGCCGCGCTGGTGGCCGTGATGATCTTCGTCTCCGTCGCCACCTTCGACTGGCACAGCATCAAGCCTTCGACCCTGAAGATGATGCCCAAGTCCGAGACCGCGGTCATGCTGGTCACCGTCATCGCCACCGTCTGGACGCACAACCTGGCCATCGGTGTGGGCCTCGGAGTGCTCACCGCCATGGTGCTCTTCGCCCGCCGGGTGGCTCACCTGGCCACCGTGGAGCGCCGGATCGAACAGCACTTCGGTGAGGAGATCGCGAAGTACGAGGTCAGGGGCGAGCTGTTCTTCGCCTCCTCCAACGATCTCTACACCCAGTTCAACTACGCGGAGGATCCCGACCACATCGTGATCGACATGTACAACTCCCACGTCTGGGATGCCTCCACCGTGGCCTCCCTGGACGCGATCACCGAGAAGTACTCCAAGTACGGCAAGCGGGTGGAGATCTCGGGTCTCAACACCGCCAGCGCCGCTCTGCACGAGCGGATGGCCGGAAACCTCGGTGCCGGTCACTGACCAGCCCCGCAACAGCCTGAACTGAATGCACAGAGGGCCGGTGTCGTCGGATGACGACGCCGGCCCTCTGCTGTGCCCTGCGCGGTAGGCTTGGGCCATGCCCAGTGCCCAGTCCTCCGTCGCGCCGAGCCCCACACCGGGGCGGGCCGCCGTCGCACTCTCTGACGATCTGCTGAAGATCCTGCGCTGTCCGGTCAGCGGCAGCACCCTGCGCCAGGACGGGGATCAGCTCATCTCCACGGATGACCCCAGCCTGCGCTACGCGATCGAACGCGGCGTGCCGACGCTGCTCGCCCCGCGCTGAGCCTCTGCCCGCCGCACGTCACCAAGCACGTCACCAAGCACGGCATCGAACTCTCACCCGACACAGCAGAAGGATTCCTATACCTATGAGTTTTGACTACCGCATCGCGGACATCTCCCAACACGAAGCCGGCCGCCACCAGATTCGGCTGGCCGAGCACGAGATGCCCGGGCTGATGTCCCTGCGCGCGGAGTACGGCGACTCCCAGCCGCTGGCCGGAGCCCGCATCGCCGGTTCGCTGCACATGACCGTGCAGACCGCCGTGCTGATCGAGACCCTCACCGCCCTGGGCGCCGAGGTCCGCTGGGCCTCCTGCAACATCTTCTCCACCCAGGACGAGGCGGCGGCCGCCGTCGTCGTCGGTCCGCGCGGAACTCCTGAGGACCCGCAGGGCGTGCCGGTCTTCGCCTGGAAGAACGAGTCCCTCGAGGAGTACTGGTGGACCGCCAGCCAGATCTTCGCCTGGCCCGGTGTGGATGAGGATCCCACCGTGGGTGCGAACATGATCCTCGACGACGGCGCCGACGCCACCATGCTGGTGCACAAGGGCGTCGAGTTCGAGGCTGCCGGCGCCGTGCCCTCGGCGCAGGACTCCGATCCCGAGGAGTACCACTACGTGCTGGCCACGCTGCGTAAGTCCCTCGAGGAGAACCCGCAGCGCTGGACCGGGATCGCGAAGAACCTGCGCGGCGTCACCGAGGAGACCACCACGGGTGTGAACCGGCTCTACCAGTTCGCCCGTGACGGGAAGCTGCTGTTCCCGGCGATCAACGTCAACGACTCGGTCACGAAGTCCAAGTTCGACAACAAGTACGGCGTCCGCCACTCGCTGCCCGACGGCATCATGCGCGCCACCGATGTGCTCATCGGCGGCAAGGTCTCCGTGGTCTGCGGCTACGGCGATGTGGGCAAGGGTGCCGCCGAGGCGCTGCGCGGCCAGGGCTCCCGGGTGATCATCACCGAGATCGACCCGATCAACGCGCTGCAGGCAGCCATGGACGGCTACCAGGTCGCCCGCCTGGAAGACGTGCTGGAGACCGGGGACATCTTCATCACCACCACCGGCGGCAAGGACATCATCTCCGCCGAGGCGATGCAGAAGATGAAGAACAAGGCCATCGTCGGCAACGTCGGACACTTCGACAACGAGGTGGACATCGCAGGCCTCGCCGCGATCCCCGGCGTGCAGAAGGTCGAGATCAAGCCGCAGGTGCACGAGTGGGTCATGCCTGCCGACGGCTCCCGCGCCGAGGGCCACTCGATCATCCTGCTCTCCGAGGGTCGGCTGCTGAACCTGGGCAACGCCACCGGACACCCCAGCTTCGTGATGAGCTCCTCGTTCGCGAACCAGACCATCGCGCAGATCGAGCTCTTCGCCAAGACCGCACCGGACTACACCGGCGAGGACCGCTACGAGACCGACGTCTACGTGCTGCCCAAGGTCCTCGACGAGAAGGTCGCCCGGCTGCACCTGGACGCCCTCGGCGCCCGGCTCACCGAGCTCTCCAAGGACCAGGCCGACTACCTCGGCGTGGACGTGGCCGGCCCGTACAAGCCGGAGCACTACCGCTACTGATTCCCCCAGCTGATCCCTCAGGCAGAGCCTGAGGTGCGACGGCGTCCCCAGCAGCCCCGGCTGTCGGGGGCGCCGTCTGCGTCGGGCCTCATGCCTGTGCGCTGCACACGTTCGTGCCGCGCCAGGTTCAGGCTTCTTCAGTCTTGCGACAGATTGCTGCAGGGGGCTTGCTGAGGGCGTGCGGGGAGCCGGGCGCGGAGGACGACGCGGCTCGATTCGATGCCTGCAGGATTCACAGTCGAGGAGTCAGCGGTGGTTCGGTGCGGCGCTGCCCCGTGGCTTCGAAGGCGGCGGCGATCTGCAGCAGCCGGGCATCCTCATAGGGGCGTCCGGCGAAGGTCAGCCCCACCGGCATCCCGGTGTCCGCCATGGTGCCCATGGGCACCGTCACCGTGGGAATCCCCAGGTGGCGCCAGACGAGATTGCCGTTGGCGACCCATACCCCGTTGCGCCAGGCCAGCTCGGCCGAGTCCGCCGAGACGTCTGCATCCGCCGGCCCGACGTCGGCCACCGCGGGAAAGGCGATGACGTCGAAGCCGTGGTGATCCATCCACTGCTCGAAGTCGAGCTCGCGGGTGCGGACGAGCCCTTCGATGCCGTCCTGCATCAGCGGAATGCCCGCCAGGTGCAGGTCGGGGTGGGCACGCACCAGCTCCGGCAGGGTTGCGATGTCATCATCGAAGCCGTCGTAGCGATCCGGCAGAGCCCCGGGCGGAGGCGGAAAGATCTGGCTGCCGTCGACGCGGACGAGGCTGTGCAGGGCTGGATCCGCGTTGGCCGCCAGGAAATCCTCACAGGACCAGGCAGAGAGCAGCCCCACCTCCTGGCGGAGGTACTCCTCCGACACGAGCCCGCGGGTCTTGATGGTCGGAGCTCCCGGCCGGTCCCCCTCGTAGTTGGACACCACCGGCAGGTCGCTGCGGGCGAGCGTGGCGCCGGCGGCGGTGAGGCTCTCGACCGCGGCCTCCCACAGCTCGAGCACCGAGGCTCGCGGGAGCACCCTTCGTCCGGTGGATCCCCCGATGCCGGTCACCCCGTCGAATCTGGGCGCGGCGGTGCCAGCCTCAGGATCCTCGCCCAGGTACATCCGGGGCGCGCCGATGTTCAGCCCTCCCAGCACCTCGCGGGCAGCAGAAGGGTCATCTGCCGCAAGGGCGGCGTAGGAGTCCGGGCGCAGCGCAGAGGCCGGTGGCAGAGCGAGCCAGGGCTGAACCCGCCAGAAGTCCCCGCGGGGCTGCGCGTCATCGGCGACGATCACCTCCAGCACCTCGAGCATGTCGGACATCGTGCGGGTGTGCGGCACGGCGACGTCCATGGTCGGCACCAGCGGCCAGTTCCCCCGCATCGAGATGACGCCCCAGGAAGGGGTGTAGGCGCAGAGCGCGTTGTTCGAGGCCGGTGCCCGACCGGAGGACCAGGTCTCCTCAGCCAGCCCGAAGCTGGCGAAACTGGCCGCGGTCGCCGTGCCGGAACCGTTGGAGGATCCGGAGGCGAAGGCGGAAGTCAGGAACGCCGAATTGTAGGGGCTCTCGGCTCTGCCGTAGAGGCCGCGCTGCATCCCGCCGTTGGCCATCGGAGGCATGTTCGTCAGCCCGAGCAGGATCGCTCCCGCGCCGCGCAGCCGCTCCACGACGAAGCAGTCCTGCTGTGCCACCAGGTCCGCGAAGGCGGGGGAGCCGGCGGCCACGGTCAGCCCGGCGGCCTTGTAGCTGTCTTTGGCGGTGTAGGGGATTCCTTCGAGCGCGCCCAGCGGTTCGCCCGCGGCACGCCGCGCGTCTGAGGCACGAGCCTCCTCGAGGGCTCGTGGATTCATCACCACCGTGGCGTTGAGTCGGGGACCGTGCTGGGTGTCCTGCCGGTCGTACGCCTCGATCCGGTCCAGATACGCCTTCACCAGCTGCTCGCTGGTGAGCGCGCCGCGATCCAGGGCGTCGCGCAGCTGGGCGATGGTGGCTTCGACGACGTCGAAGGCGCTCTCCGGTGACCCGCTCATCGGTCCGTCTCTCCGTCGACCAGGCTCAGCGGCGCCGAGTGGCTCACGGCGGAGGGCTGCTGCTGCGTGATGCAGTGGATGCCGCCGCCGAAGCGCAGGATGTCTCGGGCGTCGAGAAGTTCGATGCGCCGGTCGGGATAGGCCTCGGCGAGGATCGCGGCGGCGGTGTCGTCGTTGGGGTCGTCGTAGGCGCACAGGGCCACCACCCCATTGGCCACATAGTGGTTGATGTAGGTCCAGTCCACATGCTCGCCGTCATCGAGGATGGTGGCCGGCGCCGGGACGTCGATGATGCGGAACGGATCGCCGGCGGCATCGTGAGCCGTCTCCAGGAAGGCGCGCAGCTCGCGGGTCACCTCGTAGTCCGGGTGGGCCGGGTCGTCCTGGCGGTGCAGCAGGATGCTCCCGGACGGGGTGAAGGCCGCGAACATGTCCACGTGGCCGCGGGTCCCGTACTCCTCATAGTCCCGGGTCAGTCCGCGTGGGAACCAGACGGCATGGGTGGTGCCCAGTGCGGCGTGGATCTCGGCCTCGATCTGTTCATGGGACTGTCCAGGATTCCGGCCGACATCGCGCTGGACCGTCTCGGTCAGCAGCACCGTGCCGCGACCATCCACGTGGAAGCCCCCGCCCTCATTGACCAACAGGCTGGTGACCCGCGCGGCTCCCGAAACTGCAGTCACGGCGGCGGCGATGTGCTGATCGCGGGTCCAGTTCGCCCAGCTCTGCGCGCCCCAGCCGTTGAACGCCCAGTCCACCGCGGCGAGCTCGCCATCGGCCCGATGGACGAAGGTCGGCCCGATATCGCGCATCCAGGCGTCATCCAAGGGCATCGGCCGCAGCGTGACTGCGTCGCCGAGCAGCTCATGGGCCACCGGCAGGTCCAGCGGATCTGCCACCACGGTGACGGGTTCGTGATCGGCGATCACCCGGGCGACCCGACCCCAGGCCGCGCGGACGGCGTCCAGGGTGTCTGAACCGGGGTCGCCGAAGGTTGCGTTGGCAGGTGGGAAGGCCATCCAGGTCCGGTCATGCGGCGCCCATTCCGGGGGCATCCGGAGCGGGTCGTGGGGCGAGGTCATAGGGCTCCGTCAGAGGGTAGGGAATTCGGTGGTCTCGAAGCGCCGGCGGAAGAACTCCGGCCGCTTGTGGTGCTGCCAGAACATCGCGGCGATGCCGAGGCTGAAGACCAGCATGCCCAGGATGAAGACCAGGCCGACGCCGCCGATCTCCGAGCCGGAGCCGTAGTCGGGGTCCATGGAGTCCCAGATGGTCTGGAAGAAGAAGATCAGCAGCAGGATCCCGCCGACCAGGGGAGCGAGCAGCTTGTTGAAGAAGTCCCCGGCGGAGGCCGTGGCCTCACCGCGGAAATACCAGACGCAGGCCAGCGCGGTGATCCCGTAGTAGAAGCAGACCATCATGCCCAAAGTGGTGATGGTGTCCCACAGGACGTTCTCCGAGATGATGCGCATCACCACGTAGAACACCGAGGCGATCACCACGGCGACGACGGTGGCGTAGGCAGGTGTCTGATAGCGCGGGCTGACCTGGGCGTACTTCCGGTTGAGGGCGCCGTAGTGGCCCATGGCCAGCATGGTGCGGGCCGGGGAGATCATGGTGGACTGCAGCGAGGCGGCCGAGGAGGAGAGCACCGCCAGCGACATCAGGATCGCCATCGGGCCCATGACCGGTCCGGCCAGCGCCGCGAAGACGTTCTCCTGGATGTCGGGGTTGCCCAGGCCGAACTCGCCGTCGGAGACGCCGGCGAAGGTCAGCGCCCCGAGGGTGACGATGGTGTAGAGGCTGACGACCACCAGGATGGTCAGGATCGCGGCCCGCCCCGGGGTGGTGGTGGTGCCGCGAGACTCCTCGTTCATGGTCAGCACCACGTCCCAGCCCCAGTAGATGAAGACCGAGAGTGCGATGCCGGCGGAGAAGGCGGAGAAGGACTCGATGCCGAAGGGGTTGAACCATTCCCAGCTGAAGGCCGTGGCGTCGAAGGCTGAGCCCGCGGAGACCTGGCGGAACGCAGCGACGGCGAACCAGAGCAGCACCAGGACCTGGAAGGAGACCAGCACATACTGCACGGTCTTGGTGGTCTCCATGCCTCGGTAGGAGACGTAGGCGGCCGCGGCCATGAAGATCACACAGGTGATCACGTTGATCGGAACGTTGCGGGTCAGCTCTGCGATCGAGTCGACTCCGGTGATCTGGCTGATCGCCAGGTAGAAGAAGTCCACCGCGATCCCGGCCAGGTTGGAGAGCACCAGGATGGTCGCGGCGAGCAGGCCCCAGCTTCCCATCCAGCCGATCCACGGACCGAAGGCCTTCGACGCCCAGGTGAAGGTGGTGCCGGCGTCGGGCATCGCGCGGTTGAGCTGTCGGTAGCCCAGCGCGACCAGCAGCATCGGGATGAACCCGACGATCAGCACCGCCGGCAGGTGATCACCGACGGCGGAGGCGGTGGGGCCCAGCGCCCCGGAGAGGGTGTAGGCGGGGGCGATCGTGGAGACACCGATGACCACAGCACCGAGCGCACCGATGCTTCCGATGCTCAGTCCCTTGCTGTGGGTGTGTCGGTCCGGTGTCTGGATGTCGGTGCTGCGGGGTTCGCGCATGGTGTGGTCTCCTCGGTCAGCGCGCGGCGGGCGCGCTGGTGTCAGGGTCGCGCGGCAGCAGGACCATGGGGATCGGCAGATGGGAGAGCACCCGGGCGGCCGTCATGCCCAGGAAGATGTGCCGGCGTCGCGCCAGCGGGGACGAGCCGATGAGCAGGATCCCGCCCTGTGGCCAGTCCACCGTGCCCACCGCGTGGCGCAGCGTCCGTCCGGTGGCGAGGATGTGCTTGATCGGCTCAGCGGAAGCTGTTCCGGCGTCGGCATCGGGCCCCTTCCCGGCATCGTGCCGGGCCGGACCGGATTCCTTGTCCTCGAAGGTCACGAAGGTCAGCGCGGCACCCAGCTGGCCTGCCCAGGATTCACCTGAACGGGTGACCTGGTGGTCGGGGTGAGCGGCGGAGACGGCGGCCATCACGTCGGTGATCTGCGTGTTCGCCCGGTAGCCCGCGGGGGCCAGCGCCACCGGGACGGGGGAGCTGTGCAGCAGCGCGGTGACCGCCGGGTGGGTCATGATCCGGCCGAACCCGATGCCGGAGCCGGTGACCAGCACGTCGGAGTCCAGCTCCTGCACCGCGGAGACGAGTCCCTCGGCGATCGAGCCGGCGGGGCGGATGTGGCTGTGGTGCCTGATCTCGGGCGGGATGACGGCTTCGGCCTCGGCGATCCACTGCTGGGCCTGTTCGGCGATGATCCCGACGACGCTTCCCACCGGGGGATATTCCTGCTTGAACGCCGAGTCCTGGCGGATCACCAGGATGAGGTCGAGTCGTGCCCCGGCCGACCGGGCCAGCGCGATTCCCAGCGCCAGGGCGTCGAGGCTTCGCTCGTCGCCGCCGAAGCCCACCGCCACCCGGCGAATAGTCTTCTCAGCCATGGTTCTCCTCCACATGATCGGTGTGCTGCGCGTCATCATCTGTGTTCCCCGCCAGGCGGTCCACGACGTCCGCGGCGGTCCGGCGTCCCTGCCGAAGCGCCCCGTCGACGTGTTGGTAGCCTTCCGCCGCCAGGTCGGAGCAGGCCCAGTGCAGCGGACCTACCGCGCTGCGCTGATGCGCGCCGTAGCGGGAGAGTCCGCCGATGTCGAAGCTCGCGGCGTAGGCGCCGCGGGTCCATTCCTCGGAGCCGAAGTCCGACTCGTAGTAGACCTCTGGAGTCAGCGCCTCCTCGCCCAGGTAGGCGGCGAGTGAGCGCAGGATCGTTTCGCGGCGCTGCTGCGCGGTGAGGGTGAACATCTGATCGGCCACTTCATCAGAGACGAAGCCGACGAGGGTGCCGCGTTGGTCCTGGTGGTTGGTGTTGTCGTAGACCTCCTGGCAGACCTCGTTGGGACCGAAGCCGGTGCCGGAGAGACCCTGTTCTCGCCAGAAGGGACGGTCGTAGACCGCGTGGACCTTGATCACCTGGCCCATGGACTGGTGCTGATGCATCTGGTGCTGGAGCCGTGGCAGCGGCGGCTCGAAGCTGATCCGCGAGTACAGGTTCGGCGGCACCGCGATGATGACCTCGCGGGCTCGCACGGTGACCCGATCGGAGAAGACGGTGACCCCGCCGTCGGGGTTCCAGGCGATGGTGCGCACCGGGGTGGAGAGCTGCACCGAGTCGGCGGGCAACCGGGCCTCCATCGCTTCGGAGACGCTCTGCATCCCGCCGACCACGCGGCGGTCGAGGATGAAATCCTCGTCCACCAGGTTGCTGAAGGATCCGGCGGAGGTGGCCATCAGTACCGCCTGCAGCGCGGAGAAGGCGTGATCGGGTTTGGTGAGCATCCCGCCGGCGAGGAAGATCGCAATGTTCTCCCGGGCGGCGGCGTCCTCGGTCTGGCTGCGCAGCCACGCGTTGAAGGTCACGGTGTCGAGCTCGCGCGCCATCGGATGGGCCCAGGGCTCTTCGGGCCCGATGGAGGCGGACAGCTCGTCGAGGATCCCGATGATCCGCTGCATCTCTGCGACAGTGTGCTCCGGTGCGGGAAACATCTCGCTGGTGAACTCGTGGCGGACGCCGTCGCGGTCGAGGTAGAGGTTCGCACCCTCCCGGTAGCGGGTGAAGGTCTCCATTCCCAGCTCTTCGAGGAGCTCCAGGAGTGCGGTCTGGTTCCGGGAGACCCACTGGCCGCCGATCTCCAGGAAGGCGCCGTCGATCTCTTGGGACCAGGTGCGCCCGCCGACGCGGTCTCGCGCCTCCAGCACGATGGTGGAGCGGCCTGCGGCCTGCAGCGTCCGGGCGGCCATCAGCCCGGCGGGTCCCGCGCCGACGACGACGACGTCGCACTCGCGCGCTTCGCTGCTGCCCAGTGATCGTTTAGCTTCCATGCTGTTCCCCTTCGCGGATAAATTAACTATATTCATTAACGGGGAGTCTCGAGCGGTTGTCAAGACCTGCTGGAGATTTTCGCCGGGGTGATGTCAGGCCCATAGACTGGGCCCTCGTGGCCAGCGGCCAGTGACTGACGGATCACCGGTGTCGACGCTGTCGCCGACGGCGCGAGATGAGCAGGGGGAATTGCACAGTGACTGCGGAGAAGACGCGATCTCGAGGACGAGGTCGACCCACCTCCCCGGTGCTCTCGCGCGGGGTGATCGCAGGCAAGGCCATGACCTTGGTCGCCGAGCGCGGGTATGACCATCTGACCATGGCGGGTCTGGCGCGCAAGCTCGGGGTGTCGGCCTCGGCGCTGTACAACCACGTGTCCTCCAAGCAGGACGTGCTGGTGCTGATCCAGGATCGGCTCAACGAATCGATCGACTGTTCCGCCTTCGACCGGCTGCCCTGGCCGGAGGCGCTGAGCGTCTGGGCGCGCTCCTATCGTGAGTGCTATGTGCAGCACACCGAGCTGATTCCGCTGATCGCCGTGCTGCCCATCGCTGACGCTCCGCAGTCGCTGCGGATGTACGAGCGGGTCTTCAGCGCCCTGCACTCGGCTGGGATCGAAGACCGCGCCGCGGTGGACATCATCGCCGGGATCGAGGCGCTGGTCTTCGGAGCGGCCTATGACGCCGCAGCCCCGGCGGACATCTTCGACCCGGGCGGCAGCCTCGACATCGCACCCACCTTCGCCCGGGCAGCCGAGCTGCGATCAGCCGACGCCCGCGCCTCGGCTGATCGAGCCTTTGAGATGACCCTGGAGGTCCTCGTAGACGGGCTGGCTCGCCGGGTCGAGAAGGGTGAGACGTTCAGTCCAAGGCATGCATGACGTGTTTGACCCGGGTGTATTCCTCCACTGAGTAGAGCGAGAGGTCCTTGCCGTAGCCGGAGGCCTTGAACCCGCCGTGTGGCATCTCGGCCACCAGCAGCAGGTGGGTGTTGACCCAGACGCAGCCGAAGTCGAGATCGCGGCTCATCCGCATCGCCTGTCCCTGATTCGTGGTCCAGACGCTCGAGGCCAGCGCGTAGTCCACGCCGTTGGCCAGCTCCACGGCCTGCTCCTCGGTGGAGAAGGGCTGCACCGTGAGCACCGGGGCGAAGGTCTCCTCCTGGACCAGCTCGTCCTCCTGGCGAACCCCGGTGATGATGGTGGGCTTCACGAAGAATCCCTTGGAGTCCTTCGACGGTGCGCCCCCGGTGATCACCGTGGCGTGGTCGGGGATGTTCTCCAGCTTGGTGCAGACGGTCTCGAAGTGGCGCACGTTGTTCAGCGGGCCGTAGTCGTTCTTCGCATCATCGAGCTCGCCGGTGGTGAGCTTTGCCGCCTGGGCGGCGAGAAGCTCGACGAACGCGTCGTGGACGCTGTCCTGAACCAGGACTCGGGTCACCGCCGTACAGTCCTGGCCGGCGTTGAAGGTGCCGAAGGTCAGGATCATCTCGGCTGCCTTGTGCAGATCTGCGTCGGCGAAGACCACCGCAGGAGCCTTGCCGCCCAGTTCCAGATGGGTGCGCTTGACCGACTTCGCGGCAGACGTCGCGACGGCCTGGCCCGCGCGCACCGAGCCGGTGATCGCCACCATCGCGGGGGTGCCGTGTTCGGTGAGCAGCTGCCCGGTGCTGCCGTCGCCGAGCACCACGTTCAGCACGCCGGCGGGCAGCACCTCCCCGGCGAGCCGTGCCAGCACCAGGGTGGATTCGGGTGTGGTCTCTGCGGGCTTGAGCACGATGGTGTTGCCCGCGGCCAGGGCGGGTCCGATCTTCCAGATGGCCATCATGAGCGGGAAGTTCCACGGAGTGATCTGCGCGACGACGCCGACCGGCTCGCGCCGCACATAGGAGGTGTGTCCTTCCAGATATTCCGCCGCTCCGCGGCCTTCGAGCAGTCGTGCCGCCCCGGCGAAGAAACGCAGCTGGTCAGCGCCGACGGCCACCTCTTCCTCGGCGATGATCCGCCGCGGCTGTCCGGTGTTGCGGTGCTGAGCCTCGACCAGCTCGTCGGAATGCTGCTCCATCTTGTCCGCCAGCGCCAGCAGGCAGCGCTGGCGTTCCGACGGCGTCACCGACTTCCATGAGCGGAAGGCTTCGTGCGCCGCGGCGAAGGCGGCGTCGACGTCGGCCGCATCGGAGACCGGGGAAAGGGCGACGCGCTCGCCGGTGACGGGACTGGTGACGTCCATCTCCGTCGAACCCCTGGCTGCCACGAATGATCCGTTGATGTAGTTCTCAAGCCGCGAGCTCACAGAGATCTCCTCCACACTCAGATAATGATTCGGATTCATTTTACGGTGAGAGCATGTGATGCGCAACACTCCTGGAGAATCCGTGAGGGAGCGGAGGCGTCCCGCTCAGCTGTAGGGCAGTCGGTGAAGCCGCTGGCCCAGCCGGTGCTGCCGCTCGGCCTGGATGCGCAGCCGTCGATATTCGCGGTTGCGACGCTCAGCCATGACCGCAACCAGGAACTCTGTGGCGGAGGAGGGCGGGGCCGGCGGAGCGACGTGGCCGGCGACCTCATCGGCCAGCCGGCTGGCGGTGTGCTCCAGCGCCTGGGTGTTGTGCCCGCGAGGGCTGTCCTGGATGGTGCGCAGGAACCGCGAGGCTCGAGCAGCCACGGTGTCCGGGATCCGGCCCAGGTCAGCGATCTGGGTCCAGGAGGTCAGCTGCGGGGGCACCGGCAGCATCATCGGCTTCACCGCCGGCTGGCGGACCCGGATCACGTAGGTGCCGGCGACCATGTCGCCCAGGCGCTTGGTGCGCCGACTGAACATCCCGGCGAAGAGCGGGATGATCCCGAAGCTGAGGTAGATCTCCCCGAAGCCGACCAGCGCGCGGATTCCGGCATGGCGCAGCCGGATCGCGCCGCCGTCGTCGCGCACCACCCGGGTGCCGAAGATCAGCCGCCCCACCGATCGACCTCGAGACAGGGTCTCCACCGTCATCGGCAGGATCACCAGGCACAGCACGGCCCCGCCGAGCATGACCGCGGCCTCCAGGGCCGGGTCGACGGCGCCGGCGCCCGCGGCCATGCCGGAGAGGAGCAGGAAGGCCAGCAGCGCGGCCCAGGCGATGATCAGGTCCACGATCAGCGAGGCGGCGCGGGTGATCAGCGAGGCGGCCGGAAGCTCCAGCTCGACGCCTTCACCGGTGATCACATTGCGCATGGGCCCAAGCGTAGCGTTCCGGGGGCGGCGTCACGCGTCGGCGGTCATCTAGGCGGTGGGAGTCCAGGGCTGGAGGATCTCACCCATCGCCTCGGTGAGGCTGCGCTGCAGCAGCGGACCGAAGGACACCCGCTTCACGCCCAGCTTCGAAAGCTCCTCGAGGCTCAGTCCCTCGGGGATCGCGCCGTTGACCGGGTGGGCCGTCACGTTCAGCGGGGTATTCACCGCCGCCAGGATCCGTTCCAGGAAGTCCCGGGAGGGGACCTTCACGGGGTAGAGCGAATCCGCTCCGGCCTGCTCGAGCAGGCGCATCCGGTGCAGCGCATCCTTGAGCTGGGCCTCCGGGTCTTCGTCGGTGGTGAACGCATCGGTGCGGCCGTTGATCACCAGATGCGTCCCCGCGGCGTCGGCGGCGGCGCGGATCGCGGCGATGTAGGCGGCGTGCTCCTCGGGGGAGCGCATCTCGTCCATCGAATGGACCGTGTCTTCGATGTTGATCCCGGCCGCGCCGGCCTCCAGGGTCCGGTGCACCAGCTCCTCGGCGGGAGTGTCATATCCGGACTCCAGATCCACCGAGACCGGGATGTCGACGACGTCGGTGATGCGTCGCACCACGTTCAGGACGTCGGACAGCTCCATGGCCTCGCCGTCGGCCTCACCCAGGGAGTCCGCCACCGGGTGGCTGCCGATGGTCAGCGCAGAGAAGCCGAGGGAGGCGCACGTCTCGGCCGACCAGGCGTCCCAGACGGTGGGCAGGATGACCGGGGTGGCCTGGTGGTGGAGCTCGAGGAGACGCTGGGCATGCTGCGCAGAAGTAGTCATCTCCGCATCGTGGCACACGCGCGACGTCGAGGGAAGGTGGTCCCGCAGGTGCCGCCGTGACGCGCTGAGTACGGGGTAGTCTCATGGCGTGGATATCGACGCCTTCATCGCCGTGCATCAGCATGAGTGGGACCGGCTCGCCACGCTGGCCTCGCGCCGTCGACTCTCCGCCGGAGAGGCCGATGAGATGCTGCGGCTCTACGAGCGGACCTCCACACACCTGTCCATGATCCGCGCGGCCGAGCCGGATTCGCCGGTGGTGGCCTCGTTGTCCGCCCCGTTGGGCCGGGCCCGTGCGCATCTGACCGGGTCCGGGGAGAACGTGTTCGTCTCCAGCGCATATTTCTTCACGCAGACCCTGCCGGTGGCGTTCTACCGGATCCGATGGCTCACCGTGATCCTGGGGGCTGGGTTCATCGCCGTGACGATCGCCTTCGCCCTCTGGACGATCCAACACCCACAGATCGATCTGCTGATGCCGGAGGATGCCCGGCAGAGCTACGCGGGCACCGAGTTCGTCAACTACTACTCGGAGCACCCGAACTCCAGCTTCGCGGCTCAGGTATGGACCAACAACGCCTGGATCGCCGCCCAGGAGGTCGCCTTCGGGGTGACCGGGGTCTTCGTGCCCTTCGTGCTCTTCGTCAACGCCCAGGGTCTCGGCATGGCGGCCGGAGTCATGGCCGAACAGGGCGAGGCCTCCACCTTCTGGCTATACATCCTGCCGCACGGGCTGATGGAGATCACCGCGATCTTCATCGCCGGGGCGGCTGGTCTGCGGATCTTCTGGGCCTGGGTCGCGCCGGGACAGATGCGCCGCTCCGCCGCGCTGGCCGCCGAGGGGCGCAAACTCATCACGGTGGCCTTCGGGCTGGTGCTGGTGCTGCTCATCTCCGGGGTGGTGGAAGGCTTCGTGACCCCCTCTGATCTGCCGCACTGGCTGCGCATCGGCATCGGCGCCGCGGTGCTCGCCGCCTACTGGGTCTACACCCTGGTGCTGGGCGGGCGGGCACACCGGGCCGGGGTCACCGGGGACCTCGGAAAGTACGACGCCGGCACGGTGGAGCTCACAGCCTGAGGCGCGGACCGAAACAGCTGGGGCGCCGGCCCTCGGTCCGTGATCTGCGTCCCAGGCCCTGCAGAGCACGGACTACTGAGTTCTCTACCTATTCCCTGAGGACACCGGTCACATCACACTGGTGTACGACGGCACATCCGACACGATCATTACACTCGAGGCCCGTAGCAGAGAAAGACTTCAGTAGTGACCCTCAATGGTTTTGGCATCTCTCGCAGAGAGCTCGTCGGCAGATCCGCCGACATGCAGATCCTGCAGCAACACGCCGAACGTGCGCGCCAGGGACACGCTCAGCTCGTCGTCATCGAAGGCGAGGCGGGCGTGGGAAAGACGACGCTCGTCAAGGAGTTCCTGGCCTCCCTGGAGGGGTTCAGCCAGTTCTCCATCACGCTGCTGGAGGAGGATCAGCAGAAGCCGGCTTCGGTCTTCAGGCTGGTCTCAGCCGATGCCTCAGACCCGACGATCCGAACGCCCCAGGAACTGGTCGAGGCCGCCCGATCAGGGGTGGCCGCGCTGCACGGTCCCTTCATCGCCGTGGTGGAGGATTTCCACTGGGCCGACCCGGTGTCGGTGGAGGCCGCAACGCTGGGTCTGCGCCAGATCATCCCAGCTCCGGGCCTGCTCCTCTTCACGATGCAGCACCCCGAGCGTGAGGATCTCAAACGCCTGGTCCAGATCGCCCAGTCGAATCCGGCGGCCTCCCACATCGTGCTGTCCACGCTCAGCGAGCAGGGCGTTCGCGAATATCTCAGCGCCGCGACCGGGCTGCCCATCTCGGAGCATTCAGCCGCCCAGGTCCACCACATCACCGGAGGGCTGCCCGTGGTGGTGCATGAGGCGGCCACCTGGCTGGAACACACGAAATCCTTTCCCGGGCGCAGCACCCAGCACGTGCTGGCGCGCGTGGAAACCGCCATGCAGGAAGATGTCAGCCGGTACCGCCAGCACATCGTGGCAAGCATGGAATCACTCAGCACCAGCGCTCGCGAGGTGCTCGAGCTGTTGGCACTGGCCGCCGTGCCGCTGCCTGGGTGGTACCTGCTGCGTGGGCTCCACGCGCAGGAGCAGGATCTGGCGGAACTCCGGAACCTGGATCTGGTGAGCCGCGACTCCGCGGGGGTGAACTACCGGCTGCGCAGCGCCAGCTGGCAGAGCACCCTCCGGGATCTGATCCCACCGGTGGACCGGGTCAGGCTTCTGCTGGCACTGGCAGAGTTCGACGACGGACCGGAGAGCTTCGCATTCCGGCTCAGTGCAGCTCGCCTTGGGGAGGACCAGGAGCACCTGGTGATGTTGGGTGAGCTTGGAGTCGAACGCACTGCAGAGCTGGAGGAGCAGGGGTTCGGGGAGAAGGCTAAGAGCCTGATCGAGCAGGTGACCACCGCGCTGCCCCAGGAGGGCGGCCTGCGTGCACTGATCAGCCTGGCTGTCCGTCGACGTGCGCTGCCCCAGGTGATCAACGACGGCCTGGATGTGGCCTTTGAGAACATGCCCGAGGGGACCCTGCAATCGGCGTGGAACGCCCTGATGCTGCTGCGCCGAGGTTCCACCGGCGAGGCCGTGGCCTCACTGGGGCTGTTCCCGCCCGGCCCTGCCAGCCGGACCGAGGACGTCGTGGTCTTCGCCTACGCGGTCAGCGAATGTGGCAGGCTCGCGATCCCCTATGGCATCGGGGTTCCCAGCCCTGCCTTCTTCGGGACTGCGCTCACCGAGATCCAACAGTGGCGTGATGCGTCTCGTGCTGGAGCCGAGTCCCGCGAGGACGCCCCTGAGGTGGGGGACTATCTGGGGCAGCTGATGGTGATCATCGAGATGTGGAGTGTGCTCGCCAAGGGCCGGGGGGAGCGAGCCCCTGATGAGAGTGTGGCG
Source organism: Nesterenkonia sp. DZ6 (assembly GCF_022565835.1). Lineage (NCBI taxonomy): Bacteria > Bacillati > Actinomycetota > Actinomycetes > Micrococcales > Micrococcaceae > Nesterenkonia > Nesterenkonia sp. DZ6. Next base: position 5,174 of record NZ_JAJOYW010000002.1, on the reverse strand, counting down.
GAGCTGCGAGACCTGTTGGCGCGTCGAGTGCCTGGCGCGGGGACCGGGCTCGCCGCGAGTGCGGTGCGGTCCGCGCTGGGTGCTCGGATGCGGCTCGCCGGCGAGTGTCGGGCGTCCTTTCGGATGCTCGAATCCCTTGTCCAGGAGCCTGCTACTGACTATCTGGACTCTGCTCGGCTTAATTTCGGCCTCTCGCTGTTCTACTCGGGACGCTGGGACGAAGCGGAGCAGCTGACTACCCGCGTGGCGGCCAATGGCCTGGACAACGGTGAAGACGTCCATGCCCTGATCGGCTATGCCTTCGCGGCGCTGGTGCCCCTGGCCCGTGGACAGGCGCGCGGTGAGCGGCTGCTCGATGTCGTGAAGAAGGCCCAGCACGGTCCCGAACCGACGGCGGCGGATGCGATCTGCGTGTTCGTCGAAGCGTGGGCCTGCCTGCTGCGAGAGGAGAACCCGCGTGCGCTGGACCTGCTGCTGGCGTTGAAGGAGCGGCAGTCACCGTGGAGCGTCATCGGTCTGATGCAGGTCACGCTCCTGGGGCGCCTGCTGTGCCAGCAGGACCGGAGCGCGGAGGCGCGGGACCTGCTCCAGACGGTCAGCGATGTCAGCATCCCGGCAACACCCGCTTCGCGCCGATACGCGGAGAATTACCTCTCCGGGCTGACTGCAGATGATCCGCGGCAAGGCATGGGGCGCCTCCTCGCCGCGATCGATCTGCTGGATCTCATCATGCAGCCGCAGCGTTCCCCGGGGGAGGCTGAACGGGGGAGCTTCCGGCTGCACCGAGCGCTGCTGGCGCTGGACATCGCTGACCTCTGTGCCGCGCACCCCGAGGTTCTCAGCGAGCATCGGACTCGCGCTCTGGGCCTCCTGGCCTGGGCTGGGGTGGTGTTCACCCGGTGCGGCGTGGAGCCTCTCGCAGAACATGTCGGTCAGACCCGCCAGCGCCTGAGAGCGGGAATCCGCGGAGGAGCCGCGGGCGCCGGCGTGGTGGCTGACTTCGACGATGGGCTGCATGTGCTCACCCGACGCGAGCGTGAGGTCGCCAGACACGTCGCCAGGGGCCTGACCAACCGGGAGGTGGCGGATCACCTGGTGCTCTCGGTCCGGACGGTCGAGACCCATGTCCGCAATATTCTGAAGAAGTTGGAACTCGACAGCCGCAAGACCCTGCGCCGGCGGCTGACGACGACGGCACCTGCGAGGCAGCAGTAGCCGCACCTGGCAGGTTGCCGAACATCTGCGCTGGAGAACCTCGAGCCCGCCCTCGTCCTCCGATCTGACTCCGGAGTGCAGACCGGGCCGCACCACAGGCTCAGACAAGGATGAAGCGCAGGGGCGCAAGCTGATTGGAACGGCGCTCGAACCCGATCGTCAGGACCTCAGCTCCTGCATGTAGACGCCGATGTCGTCCTGACGCTGGTGAAGGCTGTGCGGGAGCTTTGCACTGAAACGACCTACGCGAGTCCGGAGGGTGACTGCGCTGAGCGCCCTCCGAAGCAGGAGGAAGCCCCAGGACAAGCGCCGAGACTCTGGGTGACCCCCACGCCGCCTCAGGCCGCGAAGAAGCTGACCTGCAGTCGGTGTGCGCCTCGCGAGCACCTGAGACGAGGCCCGACGCCGACTCTCCGCGCTTCCTCCCCACATAAGGGGTGCCGCGCTCATACTGTTGAGGAGAGTCAGTAATGCGTGGAGAGGCAGATATGAGCGCGAATTCCGATCGGAACGAGGCCGGCAGGCCCGCCGATGAGAACGAAGATTTTGAATCCGGGCTGGACTACGGTGCCTTCGCATCCGAAGAGCCCGATTTTCCCGACGACAACCTGAGCGCCGAGCGTGACCAGCGCCCGGCCCAGTCGGGTCGACGAGGTGCAGCCGAGTCAGCCACCGGTCAGTCAGGCACGGGTCAGTCAGGCACGGGTCAGTCAGGCACGGGTCAGTCAGGTGCAGGCCAGGCCGGCGTCGGTCAGCCCGATGAGCAGGCCACCCAGGCCATCCCGGCGACCCGCGACCCGCAGGACACGTCCGGTCGTCACGACCAGGGCAGGGACGCCCCCACCGAGAGCATTTCGCGCACTCCTGCGCCGGGCGCCGGTGCGGAGAGCCCCAATGCCACGCGTTCCCTCGATGATCTGCGCTCGCCCCGGGACACCCGTTCGACGGATGACACGACCACGTTCACCGGAGCGGCTGCGGCAGGTGCACAGGGAGCAGGTGCCGCGACCTCAGGTGCAGCAGCATCAGGCGCTGCGGGGGATTCCAGAACCACGCAGCAGGCCACGCCGAGCCCTACTCCAGCGACGCCGAACCAGGGTGCTGATACCGACCAGCCGACGGAGAACGCCGCCGAACTGAGCCGACGTGAGCAGCGTCGTCGTGATCGGGCCGAAGCGAAGTCCGACGATCAGGACACGGCCGTAGTTCCCGCTGATCGCTCCGATCGTCCAGGGTCCAGTCAGACCCACGCGGCCTACGGCTCGGACGAGTCCGTCACCGACGCTGACCTGAACGATGAGGTCGCCCGCTCCAAGCGTGGCGTCTCCCGCTTCTTCCAGGTCCTGATCGCGATCTTCACTCCGATCCTGCTGCTGGTCGCCGCAGTGCGCCTGGTCGCCTCCCCGCTCTTCCTCTGGGTGGCCTACAACCGTCCATGGATTCCGGATGGCGCCTACAGCATGGACGCTGATGACCGGCTGGTCTACGGCTCCTATGGCACAGACTTCCTGACCAACCTTGCAAACTCGCGCTATCTGTCAGAGCTCGCGCCCGGTGGAGAACAGCTGTTCACCGAGGGTGAGGTCGCGCACATGGTCGACGTCAAGTTCGTGGTCCTCTGGGCCATGCTCATCGGCGTCCTCCTGCTGGTGATCACCTTGATCCTGGCGCTTCTGCTTCGCGCCTGGCGTCCAGGGGGAGTGGCCCGCGGGCTCTTCGCCGGCGCCTGGGTGACCTTAGGCCTCATCATCGCCGTCGCAGTCCTGGCGATCATCGACTGGCAGCTCTTCTTCGCCGAGTTCCACCGGATCTTCTTCGCCGACGGCACCTGGACCTTCCCGACCGACTCCACGCTGATCCAGCTCTACCCCGAGCAGTTCTGGATCGACGCCGGTGTCGCCGTAGTCGCGCTCGCGGTGCTGTTCGCCCTGATCCTGCTGATCGCGACCTGGCCCACCCGCCGTCGGCGTGCGCGCCGGGCAGCACGCCTGGCCGAGGTGCACGAGCGTCGCAAGGTCAAGCTGGTCGAGGAGCTGAACAAGGGCAACGGGGATTACAGCGAGAGCTCGACCCACACCCCCGCTCGTGGTCGCAAGCGTGACCGCAACCTCGACTGAGAGCGGGATCAGACCGCCTCGGTGGGCTGAGTCCGCAGTGTTCGACGGCCCCTGCTCAGCGGGCGTCCCGGGTACACTCTTCGCTGATGACCAGTGACAACACCGCCGCAGCCCCAGCCGCCCAGGGCCCCCTAGTAGGGATCCTGGGCGGCATGGGTCCTGCCGCCACCGTCGATTTCTATTCGAAGCTGATCGCGGCCACTCCCGCCGCCACGGATCAGCAGCACCTCCGCGTCATGATCTGGGCCGATCCGACCGTCCCGGACCGCTCGCAGGCGATCGTGGGCCACGGAGAGGACCCGACGCCGAAGCTGTCGGAGGGTGCCCAGCAGCTCAAAGACGCCGGCGCCGCGTTCTACGTGGCCGCCTGCAACGGCTCTCACGCCTTCCTGCCGCGGGTCCGTGAGCAGGTGGACCTGGAGTACGTCTCCATGATCGACGTGACCGCCGAGCACCTCAGTGCCCTGCCCTACGTGAAGGCCGCCGGTCTGCTGGCCACCGATGCGACCCTCACCGCAGGGCTCTACCAGGACAGCCTGGCCGCCTACGGGGTGGAGCCGATCGTTCCCGAGGCCGCCGATCAGCACACGGTGATGGAGGCGATCTACGCGGTCAAGGGCGGCAACCTCGGCCCCGAGCTGCGCGCCGCCCTGGTCAGGGTGGCCCAATCCCTGGTCGCCCAGGGCGCCGACGTGATCGTCGCGGCCTGCACCGAGATCCCCCTGGCGATGACCACCGAGGAGTCCCCGCGACCGCTCGTTGATCCTGCGGTGCTGCTCGCAAACCATGTCGTGACGAAGGCGAATACGCTGCGCGGAGGAGCTTGAGGGCGGCCGGTCCGGACTGAGAGCAATGGAGCGTCGCCGCTGACCGCGTTCGTCAGACTGAGCATGACTCACAGCACCTCCGCGCCCCGCGCTGCGGCGTGAAGACCCCGAGGCCGGCAGCTCATGGATCCCCGAGGGTCGGCTGTTCGACGCGTCGATGCGTCGGTGCGCTCCCTCGACGGGGGTGACTGCCGAGGGCGATGCCCCGCGCAGGGCGAGTCGGACAAGACGCACGGCCGAAACGACGGTGGCATCCAGGACTTGGAGCCGTGCAGACAGTGACGTCGCGACTGGTGGCGGCGGACGCGGACCGCCACGGAGCCCGGGCCCGGGTACCGGGGCCCGTGTCAGGGCGCATGAACTCCACGTCCACATCCCCCGGGCCGGGCGTGCCCGGCACAAAACCCGATCGCCGACGGGGTGGCGCACTGATCTGGGACGTGGGGGAAACGCACACGTTGTCGTCAGTGAAACGACAGTCACCGCTCCTAGCGTCAGGAGTGAACGGCATCGTAGATCGTGTCGATGCCGTCGCCCCTGACGAAAGGCAACCATGACTGACCCCATCAACACATCCCCGCGTCCTTCCAATCCAGAGGATGCCGCGAGCAAGACCCCGTCCGCAGCTGAACCCCGGACATCCTCACCAGACTCAGATGCGACCGGACCTGTGCCCGCGGTCCATGCCGCCCCCTCGGGTCTGGAGCCGGTGACCGGTGAACCGGGCTACTCCGCCCGGCATGCCTCCGAGACAGGTTCTCCGGGCACGACCGACCAGTCCCGGTCCGGTCCGGCCAGCGCGAGCCGGCCCAGCACTGGCCAGAGCACATCTGGCCAGGGCACATCAGATCAGGGCTCATCCGAGCAGGGCAGGTCAGATCAGGCGACGTCAGATCAGGCCAAGTCAGATCAGGCCAAGAGTGCGGCCCAGGACGTGGCCGGTGATGCCAAGGACGCCGGCCGGGCCGTGAAGGACACCGCGGCGCAGGAGGCCGCTGGGGTCAAGGACGACGCC